>NZ_CP120364.1:0-1543136 GCF_030064585.1 Ensifer meliloti | reverse complement strand
AGGTTCTCTATAGGTTTTCAACTCAATATTCCCTTGGCGCAGAAGCGCATAGAGCGTGTTTTCAAAATCTCTGGAATTAAGTCTTACATTCCGGCAATTGACACCATAAGCACGTCGCCCGGAACGAGTTCGGTGAGGGTCGACGCCTTTATGCTGGTCGGCGTACCGCCAACCGGGTTCCGGCGAATCTCATAGGTGTATGAGATCTGATTTTTCTTGGTCTCGTCTTCGGCCACCGCGGCCATAAGAAGTATTTGCTCTTCGGCGGAGTGTTTTCCAGAAATCAGCTTTTGGATGGCGATCTCACGCGCCTGGAGCTGGGTCAGTATGTCCTTCTCACGGTCGGCTGCAAGCTTTGCGAGCTGCAGTTTCAGCCCGCTCAACTCCTGGCGCGATCGCGCGAGTGTGGCGAAGGTCTCGAGAAGCTGCGCCTGTTCGGCCGAAGCACTGTTCTCGGCGCGGGAAAGATCGCTTTCGGTGTTCAGCCCGCGCTTGCGCAAGGTAGCGATACGCTCCACATCTTCCTTGCTGTTCTGAACCACGTCCTTTTGCTGCAGGATGAGTTGGTTCAGTATGTCGATGCCGCCTTCGGACTGGGTTATGCCCTCGGACAGGATCTGCGCTTGCGACTTGTTTGCGGCGAGGTCCGCCTTCAGAATCTTTTCTTCGAGCTCTATCACGCCATCGAGAGGCACGCCGGTCACATAGTCTCGTGCCACCTCAGGCACATCGGCGAGGTCGATCTTGTCGCTGGATTTCAACTGAGCCACAAGCCTCGCCGCATAGATGGCCTCGTGGACGATCTCGGCGTTGGCGGCCTCTGCCTCCGCGCGCAGACGGGCGCGTGCGACGATCCGGTCGGATGCGCTCGCCGCAGCGACCTGCATGCCTCCGGCCAGACCGATGGCCTGCTCGACCGTCAGCCCGCTGTAGAAAGGAAACGAGCCGGGAGTCTTGACCTCTCCGAGCACGAAAATCGGCCGAAAAGTCGAAATATCGAGAGAGATTTTCGGATCGACGAGAACGTCGCGCCTGCGGTACTCGCTGCGGAGCTTAGCCAGCGCTTCCGGCACCGTGAGCCCGACGACCTCGACCCCCCCGATGAGCGGAAACTGCGCGACGCCGGCGCCCGACACGGTCGCGGTAACCGGCAGCTCGGCATCGTCAAGGAAGTCGAAGGTCAGAACATCTCCCGAGTTGAGCCGGTAGGCACCGGCCTGAGCGGGCATAGACGTAATCATCGGGAACGCAAGCGCCCAAAGAACCATCAGCAGGAACGCCCCAAGCTTCCAACGGGGCAAAATGGTCCTATAAACGGCCGGTGAAATCCCCATCTCACAGCCTCCAAAAAAAGGAATAAAGAAAACTCTACCAAAAAATATTGGGCGACTATATTCTTCGACGCGCTATCACGTCAAAGGTTTTTAACTATTCGCGGCCTCATTGTTGGATGTGATCCTTGAGCCATTCCTCTCATGGATGAAAATTTCATAATATTTCAAACCGTTGCAGAAACTTATTGCATTTTTAGAGGAGCATTGGCGGGGGAAAGGGCGGTTAACCTTGCGACAAATGCCGACGGCTTGCGAGCTTGTCGGCACGGTTTTCTCCGGCTCTTCCTCTGACGAGATTCACTTAAGGCTATACGAGAAATCATGGCGGACCGTCCGCCCCTGAGCGGCGTACGACTAACGGCTCCGCACACAGCATTTGCATATACCTATTAACTTATCTCTTAAATCATAGGCGGTTTCAGTGGCGTTCCGAAAGAAGCTTCTCAAGAAATTCGGCAGCTTGCGGCAAATTCTCAGTCGCGAGAAAACGATGCTGGAGCGCCTGCAAAGCATTGCGCACCTGCTCACGGGAAACATTTTGAGCTCGGTCATCGGCCTTATCGGCTTTGCGCTCACAGCCAGGGCACTCGGTCCGGCAGGCTACGGAATCCTCGCGCTATGCTTCTCCTACACACGCGCGGTCGAGCGGATCGTAAGCTTCCAGTCGTGGCAGCCACTGATCAAGTACGGCGCCCATTCGCTCGCGGAGAACGCCGACGATGCGACCGAACTTCGGGCCTTGCTCAAGTTCGGCCTGCTGCTCGATATTTCCGCGGCACTGGTGGGATGGCTGGTTGCCGTCCTGCTCATTCTGGTGGCCGCGCCCTGGCTTGGCATATCGGGAGACGGGGCGGACCTTGCCATCCTCTACTGCACGGTCCTGCCGTTCCAGGTCTCGGGCATGCCGACCGCCGTGCTGCGCCTTTACGGGCGCTTCATGGCGATCGCCTATGGTCAGGTCGCCACAAGCGTGCTGAGGGTCGTTCTTTGCGCAATCGGCGTCGCCACCGGCGCAGGCCTGTTCGAGTTCACGCTGATCTGGATGTCGGCCCAGATCATCGGCACCCTCATCCTGGTGCTTTTTGCGCTGGCCGAACTGCGCCGGCAGGGCGTCCTTTCGGGCCTGATGAGCGCTCCGCTTCACGGTATTACCAAGCGGTTTCCGGGTCTGTGGAAGTTCGCGATCTCGGCGAACCTTTCGCTCACCATTCGTTCAAGCGCAAATGAGCTCGACACGCTCCTCGTCGGCTATCTTGCCGATCCGACCTCCGCCGGCCTGTATCACATCGCCAAACGCATTGGCCGCATCGCGCAGCAGGCCGGCGTGCAGGTTCAGGCGGTCCTCTATCCGGAGCTCGCCCGGGCATGGGCAACCAAGGCGCTCAGCGCCTTCCACCGCGCGGTCGCGCAGATGCAGGGACTGCTTCTCGGTTTCGGCCTGCTTCTGATCGGCGGCCTTTACCTCCTGATCGGCCCGCTACTCACCTGGGCCGCCGGGCCCGATTTCGCAGCCGCAGGGCCCCTCGTCATCGTGCAGTCGGTCGCGGTGACCATGACCCTGTGCGGCGCGGTCATCCGCTCGGCGCTTCTCGCAATGGGACGCGAAAACGAGATACTGCGCAGCGTCACGATCGCCGCAATTGGCTTTCATGCGACCGCATTTGCCCTCATTCCGGTCATAGGCGCGATGGGAGCGAACGTCGCCCACATCGTCATGGCCTCGATCTGGCTGTCGACGATGATGCTGAGCTACCGCCGAACCCCTGCGCCTGAGACTTGAAACTCAAAGTTAAAGAAGCATCTTGCCTCCAGCATGTTTTTCTGTGAAATTCGCCGGTAGATTTAATTCATTTCAACTATTGCTGGGATTAACACTTAAACTGAGGTCGCTTTTTCCGGATTCTTCGCGCAAATTCTGCTGCTTCGCCACGGAACCTCAACCTGTACATTCATACCGACGGCCGGCCGTAGCGGCACCTCGTTCACGTTAGCGCACATCGGAAGCACTGCTTGACCTAGGACCAAAGCCCTTTGCGGGGCGGCGAACCGATCGTTTCGGTGCAATCGCCCTTTGAGGCGATCGAGAAAGGGCCAAAGATGGAAATGCGGGATATCGACTTCCTGATCATCGGAGCGACGAAAAGCGCGACGACGTGGCTTCAGCAATCGTTACAGCAGGACCCGGGCATATTTATGCCCGATCCGGAACTGCACTATTTCAGCCGCTATTACGAGCGCGGCGACGAATGGTATCTGGAACATTTCGCGGGCCAGGAGCACCGGCGGCTGCGTGGCGAAAAATCCAACTCCTACATGGATGTGCCGGAAGCGGCAGAAAGAATAAAGGAAAAGCTGCCCGAGGCCCGCCTTATAGCGCAGCTTCGCAATCCGGTGGACCGGGCCTATTCCGACTATTGCATGCTTTATCGCCGAGCCGAGGTCGGGCGCGACATCGCCCAGTACCTCGACCCACGGCAAGGGGCCGGCGGGCGCTTCCTGAACGGTGGTCTTTATTATCAGCAGTTGCAGGGTTATCTCGACCGTTTCCCCGCGGAGCAGATTCTGGTCCTCCTCTACGAGGACCTGAAGATCGACGCCCGCGCCCAACTCGCCCGCGTCCGCGGCTTCCTCGGGCTCGAAGCCGATGTTCCGCTGAAGCCGCTTGCAAAAAAGGTGAAGGACAAATCGGAACCGGTCGTCAATCCGACCCTGCGCCGGCTCCTGCGTCCCTTGAAGCCGGTGGCTGCTCCATTCCGGCAGAATACCGGCTTCAAGAAACTGCGCTCGCTGATTGCCGGCGAGCTTCAATATGCACCGCTCAGCCATGACCTGCGCGCGCGGATGACCGATTACTTCGCGCCTGAAACGGAAAAACTCGGCGCCCTCGTCGGAAGGGATCTGACGGATTGGCTGAGAAACAGAAGCCCCGAGAAATGACTTCCGGCCCGGCTTCGCCAGGTCAGAGGGCCTTTCATGGGTTCCTTTGGGATCTAAGGTAATGACGTCTTCTGCAGCAGTTGATCTCCGCCACCCGGAAACGCCCGGCACATGCGGCGCCCATCAGGTGGTTGTGTGCCTTCCCTTCATTGGAGACCTCGTCGGCGGGAGCCACATGTCCTCGCTCGGCCTGATACGAAATCTCCCCAGGTCACGCTTCGTGCCGCTGGTCGTGCTACACGATACCGATGGACCGGTCGCGGATTTGTTTCGCCGTGAGGGCATCGACTTTGTCGCCGCTCCGGTTCTGAACCGCCTGGAGCGGGCGGCTCCGCGCAATGTCGCCGCAGTCGTCAACGTCATGCGCACACTTCCCGCGCTCGTCCGATTCCTGCGAGCGAGCAATGCCTCGATCGTACACACGAATGATGGCCGCACACATCTCATCTGGGGTCTCGCTGCGCGCGTCGCAGGGTCGAAGCATCTCTGGCATCATCGCGGCGACGCGACTTCGTTCGGTCTGCGCCGCGTGGCGCCATGGCTTCCAAACCGATTGGTGGCCGTGTCGAAATTCGCATCTCCCCGCCCCGGGATTTTCTCGGCCGCGAGCAAATGCAGTGTCGTGCACAGCCCCTTCGACGTCACGAAGATGGCGGGGTTCGAGCGCGAGGAAGCCCGCAACAACGTGCTGGCCGCGATTGGGTGTTCGCCCGAGACGAAGCTTCTCGGTTATGTCGGGACCCTGGTGGACCGCAAGCGGCCGATCCTATTTGTCGAAGCGGTTGCCGCCCTGAAGCGGCTGTCGCCTGAGACCAAGGTTGCCGGCCTCTTTTTCGGCAACGCGCTCAACGGTCTTGACGAGGCCGCAAAATCGCGTGCCGAGGCGCTCGGAGTTGCAGACTGCATTCACTTCATGGGCTTTCGGTACCCGGGCGAGCCCTGGATCGCAGGACTGGACGCTTTGCTGGTGACGGCGGTCAACGAACCGCTCGGAAGAACCCTTGTCGAAGCGATGCTGCTCGGCACTCCGGTTATCGCGGCCGACTCCGGCGGAAACCCGGAAGTGGTTGAAGATGGCCGGACCGGCATGCTCGTGCGCGCCGACGATCCTGATGAATTCGCCAGGGCTTGCCTCAAACTGTTCAGCGATGCGGCGCTTCGCGATCGCATCGTGGAAACGGCGCGCAGCGAAGTACGCGCCCGTTTCAGTTTCGAGCGCCACGTTCATGCGATTACATCGGTCTACGAAGAGCTGACAGGCGGCATGACCGCCATGCAGCGCTCCGCAAGAGCGGGATGAGGAAAAGCGGGATGAGGAAAAGTGTGTGCGGTTCCGCCCACATCCCGCTCTTGCTTATTGGAATAGATTAACGGTGAAACCGGTATGACAACGACACATCAACTTTGTTTTGCTGGTC
Organism: Ensifer meliloti; assembly: GCF_030064585.1. Lineage (NCBI taxonomy): Bacteria > Pseudomonadati > Pseudomonadota > Alphaproteobacteria > Hyphomicrobiales > Rhizobiaceae > Ensifer > Ensifer meliloti. Next base: position 1,537,447 of record NZ_CP120364.1, on the reverse strand, counting down.
AGCCCACCAGAACGATCCTTCGCCTTGCGGCGATCGAACGCGCCGTCGTCTATTTGGCCGTTTTCCTGGCGCCCTACGCGACATTGCGGTTTTCCGAACTTTTCTTCACGTTTAGCGATTTCTTCTTTTGCTTGAGCCTGTTCCTTCTTTTGATCACCGGGCGCATCAGGAGCAGGCCGCTCGAACAGACGACGTCGATATGGCTCTGCGCTTTCACGCTGTTGTTCATCGGGATCATGCTCGGCAGCCTGTTCCACGGCAGTCCTCAGCGCGGACTGATCGTGATGGGGCAATATCTCTTCGCCTATCTGATCTTGATGGTCATTCTCATCCGTGAGGACCCGAGGGAAGCCTATCGACTGGCCGGCATTTTCCTGGTCAGCGTCATTCTCATCGACATTCACGGTATCATCACGTTCTATACGGTCGGGTATGTGCCCGGAGAAGGTAAAGGCGTCGTGACCGGCGGGAAGCGCCTGGCTACCGTGTTGCGAAATCCGAACCTTGCCGCGGCGATCAACGCCCTGACGCTGCCGATTCTGTTGTTCTTCTGGTCTTCGGGCCGCGTGAAATCATACCTCGCTTTGCCCGCCCTCGTGATCGTCATCGTCACGGTCGTCCTGACAAGTTCGAACAGCGGCCTGTTTTCAACCGCGCTATGTCTTGCCGTCTTCATCGCGATGATTTCGACGCCGCGGCTGCTCTTGCGACTGGCGCTTGGCGCGGGCATCGTCGTTGGCGGCGCGGCACTATTCGGCAGTAAGGAGATGCTGCCAAAGACATTCCAGACCCGGGTTTTGGGCGCGTTGTCCTCCGGTGACATATCCGAAGCGGGGACGTTCCTCTCCAGAGCCGCGCTGATGGAGGAAGCGGCTCATATGATCTCGGAGGAACAGATCCGGCTCGTGGGGCTCGGTGCGGATCAATTTCGTGAGAGAAGCGTTCAAAGCGCCCCGGTTCACAATATTTATCTTCTCCTCTGGGTCGAGGGTGGATTGCTCGCGCTTGTCGGCTGGTTGATGTTTTCCGGCGTCGGCATGCTGCTGGCGCTCGCGATCTTGAAGGTTGGCGGAGACAAGCGCGCGCTCGCGGCGGTGGTGACGACAATCCTGGTCTTCCTGGTAATCGCCCTCTTCAATCCGCATATGTATGCGCGATATTGGACCATGCCAATTCTTCTGTGTTTCGGACTAGGCCTTACGCAGCTGAGAGGTGCTGGATCAACCAAGGTTCAAATGCCGTGAACCATGCTAGCGACGCCCATGCAACGGGCGCCGTCTGCAACCGAGAACATTCAGGTCTCGATTTTTGCTGGCCGTGCCGCGAAATCCGGGGTATTGTCAAGATCGTGACGCCCTTCGTTTTTGATGCGGGCGTATTGACATAGTACCTGCGACTTCATCTGCGCCGCGGCATGCCCGAGGGCGCTGGTCAAAGACAACGTGCTTGTGCAGCCAAAGTAGATCTTGGTAGCATTGAACTAATTCATTGCGCCTTATTCAATATTTTACTAAAGTAACAGAATATAGAAATTTTTTAATATTAGCAGGTTTCCATGACGACATTCGTTCCCGATGGCAGCCTATCTGCCCGCGCTCATCACCGAGAAACCATTGATTTTGCCGTTCAGCAGAGCGGGGCTACGGTCGGCCTCTTTGACCTTTGGGCCGTGGTCAAGAGGCGGTTCTGGTTTCTTGCATCAATCATCATCGGCTGCACATTGCTGTCTGCAGTTGCTTCTTTTTCGCTCCCCAAAACCTATACCGCTAGCTCGGAAGTGGTGCTGGAGCGCAAAGATGTCCGGCCATTTGCCACCGATGCAGCTCTGACATCCATCGACCGCGACCGCTCGGCGGCGGAAACCGAGATGGACGTGTTGCAGTCGCGCAAGTTTGCCGGCCGCATCGTGGACCGGTTGAACCTCATCGGTGATCCCAGTTTCAATCCTTATGCGCCGGGCGGGGACAAGTCGGGCGACCGGGGCCTGGTTGACGAGATCAAGGAATTCATCGGTATCGGCAGTTCTTCGGCAACCGTTCGGGTCGTACCGGATGTGAGGACGCAACGGGATCACGCGATCTCCGCGCTGCTGTCCCAGTTCGAGGTGAGCCGGACCGGCGAAAGCCTCGCCGTGCGGCTTGTCGTAACCAACCAGAATCCGAAACTCGCCCAGGAAATCGCAAACACGATCGCCACCCTCTATGTCGAAGCCTCGCTCGAATTCAAGCAGGACGAGCGGGTCGCGGACAAGGAACGTGCACTCAACACCGGCGGTGCAGTGGCTTTTCTTCGGCAGAGCATGACGCAGCCGCTTCTTATCACGTTGCGGAACGAAGAGGCCCGGCTGCTGCAGAGCAAGGCCGAACTCGCTGCCAAATACGGCAAGAATCATCCTCAGATGATCGATGCGGATTCGCAGATAGCAGGCATCCGCAGCATGATCGAGGATGAAGTTCAGCGTATTCTGTCCGATCTCGAAGCCGAGTCCTTGAAACCCAGCGCACGAATCGTATCGACAGCCGAACTCCCCAATTCACCGTCGTTTCCCAAGCCCGGACTTATCATTCCGGCCGCATTCGCCGGCTCCACGCTGCTGGCCTGCGTGCTCGCGCTCCTGCTGGAAACGACCGACACCCGTGTCCGTAGCGGACAGCGCGCGGCGCAACTGCTGCGGATCCCCAATCTTGGCTATGTACCGAAGATACCGAAGCATCTCACCTCTCCGGGCGCCAAGCGATCCTCGTGCATTCCGGACTGGAGCAATTTCACGTCCGCCGAAGCGGAGCGGGCGGTCTATATGGCCGGTCGCTATTCCGACGCAAAGCAACTGCGGCGCATCGTGATGGTCACCTCCTGCGTTCACAACATCGCAAACGCGTCGACGGCTTGGGGAATCGCGACAGCCGCAGCAGCGGATGGCCGCCCTACCGCCTTCGTCAATCTCGATTTCAATCGCCACAACGTTCCCTATCTGAAAAGCGTTGAACGTTCACCGGAGCCAATCGAACGCTATCTCAGAAATCAAGCGGTCATTGGCGAGATCGTGCAGTCCATCCCGACCTTGCCCGGTTTCGGGTTCATCGACGCGACGCATGTGATGATGGAGCCATTCAGATCCCTGGACTCTGACAAGCTCTGCGAACTCATCATGGACCTCAAGCAAAGCGGATACGACTTCATCGTACTGCATGCTCCGCCTGTGCTCGCCTCCGGCGATGCGACTTGGCTGGCGCCCTTTGTCGATGGCGTGGTCCTTATAGCCAATTGGGGTAAAACGACTGAAGAGCAGTTGCTGGAAGCCGCTGCACAGCTGCGGATGAACCATGCGCATCTGATCGGCACAGTGATCAATCAGGTCAATCCGGAAATCCACAGGCGCCACCACTATGGCGGCTTTGTCATCACGTCCAAGCGCATCCCGGCTGGCCGCTGGCATCGCGTCCGCGGCAATGGAGCATTCCCCGAACGGGCGGACGCGGACGTCAACACGCTTCATGCTCCCGCGGCGAGACCTTCGATCACGCGCCCGTCGAATGTCGCTTAGAACAACTCTTCCCGCGCCCGCAGACGCGGCGCTGCTGGATCTCTTTGACAAACGGACTTGGTCTGGCTGGATACCTGTGACGAGCACAGGGATGAGGAAGTCAAGCAAGCCGCGGCGGGTATCCGAATTTCAACGGGACCTAATCCGCGGTATCGCCCGCCATGAAATGGAGAAACGCTTCGAGATTTGTCCATCCGTCGCCATCCAAGTCCTGTCGCCCATCGCTGGCATCTGCCGGATCGGTGCCGCTTTCGACCTCCCAGTCATCCGAGATACCGTCCATGTCGCTGTCCGGGTACGGCACCCCGGCATCGAGTTCCGGCCAACCGCCGACGTCCTGCGGACCGTTCACGAGCAGTCGTCCACTGCGATTCCTGACCGCCTCGGTGATGCGGCGATCGACGGCGTCGCGCCGAGGCTTCGTCGCACCCGCACCTGCGAGGACGTCCTCGTAAGCAATTTCGGGCGCAGAAGCGCGGACCGCCGGTGCATCGAATGCCGACGCTGAAACGAACCTTCTTTGTTTCTCGGCCAAAACAAGGGTGTCATCCTCGCTGGCGCCAGTGCGATATGGTTCGTCGTAATTGTCCTTCAAATAGATTGCGTGCCCGCGTCCGCTTTCTTCGAAGAGATGAACCATATGATCGTCTCGCAGCTTTTCCCCCGCGATCTTGTAGTTGCCGACCACATTAGCCTGGATCCGCGCCCATTCATCGCCGAAGCTTAGGACATATTGCCACTTGGGCGAGTAAAACACGTTGTTCACGACATCGGCGACGGCGCCGGGAATTTTCATCTTTATCAGCGGATTTCTGAACTGGCCGAAAGCGAAGAGAGAGTGATGCACGGAGACGTTGCCGCCCTTCGTGAACAACATGTTGCGCGCACGCTTGTCTTTCCCGGGGCCGCCCCGCAGCAGCGGTTCGCTCGCAATACCCCACTGCCAGGTGAAGTTGCTCGCGTCTTCCGAATCGATCGTCTCGTCTGATCCCCAGCTGGCGGAGATATGATCGAGCATGATGTCCTTCGCCGAGCTGGAGTACATTCCGAGGCCTCCGGAACAGCAAGCCTTCACGGCATGCGGACCGGGGCGAAGACGAATGTGCCTGATGATCACGTCATTGGTCACGATTTCGATTGAAGGACGAATTTGCGTCTCGCCGTTCCGGATGGCGATCCCGCCGCCCGGCGCCGTCTCTCCGGCAATCGTCAGGAATGGATGTCGAACGACCAGCGATCTTTCGCGAAGAACAATGGTGCCACCCGTGCGGAAAATACAAATGCGCGGGCCGGATGCCTCGATGCACGCACGCAAGGAGCCCTGCCCTGACTCGTTCGTGTTGACGACATAGACCACCTTGCCCCCCCGCCCTCCAAGAGAGCCGGCCCCGAAGCCTTCGGCCGTAGGAAAGGCACGTTGTCTGCCGTCTGGAAGCTTGGGTGAAAGTGGCTCGGTCAGTGCCGCCTGGGCTAGAGCTTGCCGTGAGAAGCCGACCCATGATCCGCAGACCAACCCTGCCAATATCAGGCAACGCGCTATCGTGAAACCAAATGCCCTTACGTCATGCGCTTGGTAGATTACCGTCATGCTCTTGTGCCGCCATCCCGCAGAAATATGACACCGACCTTCACAGATAGCCGTAGCGTCGGAGCATCCAGCCGCCCAGCCGCTGGAAGGAAACCTGCTGACGGGCCGGCATCCGTGTTCGCCACGTTTCGTCCTTGTTGAGCGCGATCGATGCGTTCATGCGCAGCCGATTGCCAGCCACCTGATGTCCCGGCCCCATGGCCTCGCCATTCTGCAGCGATGTACCCACCTGACTCAGGTCAAGCTCGAGGAACGTCCCGATTTGCTGCATAACGGCAACAGGGTCAGAGGCGAAATCCTCGTATCTGACACGCATGACCTTTTCAGAGCCCAATTTTCGCGAGAGATATTCAACCGCAAGATTGACCATGCTCCAGCGCAAGGCTGTCCTGAATACTGATTTCGGCTTGATTTCCTTCTGCAAGCCCGATTTGGCATCGCGCTCGTAACCCTTCAGCAACGACCAGGCTACACCGCGCCCGTCACGCACCAGATGAATGACCCGCATGTCGATCCCGGGGATCTGCGCAACGGCCATCGCTCTCCCCGGCAGCTTCGAGGAATCGACGACCACCTGCCGGCCCGAACATGACTGCATTGCGCTGAACAGGCGCTTCGTATGAAGTATATACAGAGAAAATTGTTTTCCGAGACCCATGCTGCTGAGCAGTCTCGTCATCATCGACAGCCCTTCGAACTTTTGCTGAAGGGCGCAATACTCCTCCATCAGCCCGGGATCCTGGCCGTCGGACCACTCCCTGCGGACCGAGCTCCAGAAGGAGCAGTCGCGAATTGCATTGCCGCATGCACAATATTCGTTGTGACGCCAGACGTGACGTGTGAGCGACGTTATCTCTCCGGCTCCCACCACGGCAGCATGCTGCCCCAGCGCAATGTCGAGTATGGTCGACCCGCTGCGTCCGTAACCTGCGATATAAGCGATGCGAACTGGTTGCGAGGGCATCATGAAGCCTTCCATTCTCTAGAAGTTTGATTTCCGCTTCGGGAGACCGCGACGTTCCATTCCGGCCGTGTATGGCTCCGCCTCACGATGCACGGAAATCCAGCAGAAGCTTTTCGATCTCCGATCCGCCCCCGACGCGCTCCAGCGCGGCGAACGAACCATCCTCCTTGAGTTCGAACAAGGTTCCGGCGTTTTCCTGCGCGCGGTTCGTACGGGTCACCACGACCAAGGCGCCCGGGCCGCGGAGATAGGAGTGGATGTTTTCGATTGCGGTCCGGATCTGGTCCAGCGAGAAGTAGTTCGTATTCAGAATGTTCGCGGCTCTCACGAGATCGAACCGGCCGGCCAGGTGCTGCGACCGGCTCATAATATCGTCTTCGACGAAGTTTATTTTGCCGTTCTCGGGCAAGGATCGTGTGATCATCTGCACCTGCCTGCTCTTGCCTGCCCGTACACGGGCGCGCAGGCGGGGTTGCAACAGGACACGCGCCAGCAGCAGTGGGGCAAATGCCAGCGTCACATAGTCCAGCCTTCTGATCCAAGGACGAACAGTGACGCCGCGCAGATCATATTGCAGCGGCCAGCCTTCCGGATCGCAAAAAACCGTGACCCCGGGAGCAAATTCGACAATGTGGGCCTCTACGAAGAGATCCGTCGCTGTGATGTGGACCGTGGCGCCGCAGCTTTCGAGGAACTTGGACAGTTCCACCGTCGTCAATCCGGTGGAGACACCCACATCCAGAATGTGGTGGAGGGATGCCGCGCGCTTCGCGATGAACGGCCGAAAAGCGACCTCCAGCTCTCGAAATCGGGACGGCTGAGTCAGTTTGAAGGTGCCATTGCGCATCTTCAATCTGGCGAAAAAAGCTGATTCCGATACCAGGTCGATCGTGTTGGAACTCAATGAATAAAATTTCTTGGCACTTACGGTCATGGCGTAACAATCCGTATCCATTAAACCAAAAGCGAACATTTTTTCGGAACTTGAAACACCGTTCCGTTGCAGGGCGGGAGTCGCCCTCTTAAAAAATTGCCACGACGTGGCGTCTTAATTATGCGTTTTTATATTCAAAATCTTATCTAATGACTGGCGGCATCATCCGCTCAGGCAAGACGTAGCATAATTTCCGGGGCGCAGCAATTTGCAACGTTAGCTGGTGGCGCCCTATTTTGCGGCATTGATCACGATGATTTTAGGTCGGGTCGCGCTAAAACATGAACGTGACCGCGACGCGGGGCGGAAATCCCACACACTTTTCCTCATCCCGCACTGGACTTCCGCACCTTAGTTGTGTTCGATAGGCCGATATTATTCTTGCATTTAAATGCCGTCGGCTCGGCGGCAGTCACTCATTTCATATTCAGCTTTATGGTGTGACCATGCGTATCGTATTCGTCGGCGCCGTCGAGAGTTCCAAGATCGCTTTGGAAGCGCTGATTAGGGCAAATCGCACTCCGGTGCTCGTAATAACGCTGCCGCCCGAAGCAGCGGGGCGCCATTCCGATTTTGTGGACCTCGGGGAGATCGGGCGGGCGGCCGGAAGCGCGATCCATTACACGACGGACATAAATTCCCAGGCGACGTTGGAGGCCGTTGCAGCGGCCGCCCCAGATCTCTCGCTCGTCATAGGCTGGTCGCAAGTCTGCCGGCGCCCGTTCAGGGATGTGGCGCGCGCGGGCACCGTCGGTTTTCACCCGGCAGCCTTGCCGCGACTGAGGGGCCGCGGCGTCATCCCCTGGACCATCCTCCGGGGTGAGGAACGGACGGGCTCGACCCTTTTCTGGCTGGACGACGGCATCGACTCGGGACCGATTCTGTTACAGCGGCAGTTTCCCGTTGCCCCGGACGAGACAGCGCGCAGTCTTTATACAAGGCACACCGAAAACCTGGCCGAGATGGTCATCGAGGCGGCGGCACAGGTCGAAGCGGGAACCGCGGCCCGTACGGAACAAAACGAGGCGGAGGCGAGCTATTGCGCGAAGCGCACCGCGGAGGACGGCCGGATCGATTGGCATGACCCGGCCGCATCCATCTTGCGGCTGATCCGCGCGGTCGGAGATCCCTATCCGGGCGCCTTTACTTTCTACAAAGGCCAGAAAATACGCATTGATGCGGCAACCCCGGTCGAGAATTCCAGGCAATATATCGGCCTGAAAGGGCAGATTCAGGCGCATACGGAGCGCGGGTTCATCGTGCTTTGCGGTGACGGGGAATGCATCGAGGCACACGCATGGGCATGGGCCTCGGACAGGCGGCCTCCGAATCACGGCAAGCTCGGCGGGTCTGACCTGGTCCAGGCTCTTACGCAAAATACATAAGAACAGTAGAAAACTATAATTGGGCCAATACTGGAAAACTGTTTACAACCCATTAAAGACGTGCTTTTTTATTACGGTATTCGAATATGCCAAGGAATTTTGCGTTGCGGTTGGAATGATCGCGAACGCCTATTTTTGTTGAATTCATTTTATCTAGCCTTTCGAGCCGGTCGAATAGACACACAACAGACGCACTGTTCTTAGCCACCATAAGAGCTTTGGGGGTCGTGCGTTCGTCGTTCGGCGGAGCTGTAGGGCTTAAAAGTATTGGAAGGGGCCGTCATGCAGCGTATACACGCCGCCGCGAAGGCAGTTCGTAATCATTTCCTGGCGTTACCGACTATTTTGGCAAGAGAGGGGGGCAGCGGAGCACCGGCCAGAATGTTCTGGGCGATCTGCGGAGCCGCCCTCGATATCGGCTTCAGGCGGATAAGGGGAGCGGTCCGCAGCGTTCAGAAATATCCTGCCCTCTATCTCACCGACCTGGCATCGGTCGGCGTCGCGCTCGCGATGGCATTATTGCTACGCTACGGCGTCGAAGAACTTTCCGCACGACCAGAGACCGCCTCGGTGCTGCTATGGTCGGGTGCGCAATACCTCACCATATGCGCACTCGTTTTCCCCCTCTCCGGCCTCTACAGCCGAAATTGGAAGTATGGTTCCATTTCCGACCTTTTCATCATTTTGCGGGCGGTGTTGCTGACCTCGCTGCTGCTCGTCTCGCTGCTGTTTTTCTCGACCAGGCTCACCGACATCCCGCGGACCGTCGTTCCGATGCAGTCGCTCCTGCTCATCGCCTTCCTGGCGGCTGCCCGGCTGAGCTTCCGCGCCGAGGAACTCGCTCTGAGGCGGCCCGTTTTCAAGTCCGGGCGCAGCAAGGACGCGCAGGACGACAACCGAATTCCGCTGCTGCTCATCGGCGCGAGCGATGCCGCCGACCTTTATCTTCGGGCTCTCGCACGCGATCCCAACGCGACCTATACGCCCGTCGCATGCCTCGACAGAAGTGAGGATCAAACCGGCATGAGCCTGCGCGGCGTGCCGATCGCCGGCCGTATTCAAGACTTCGAGCGGGTGGTCGCAGAGTTGCAGCAACAGGGCAAGCAGCCGCGTCACATCGTCTTCACCGAGGCCCCTGCGGCCTTTGGCGAGGAGGCATCCGACGGCCTGCTGAGATCCGCAGAAAGACTGGGCATCGCCGTTTCGCGCCTGTCGCAGATGACGGAGCTGAAGCGCGCCAAGGGCGACAACCCCTACGAGCTGCGCTCGATCGAACTGACCGATCTCCTGGAACGGCCGCAGGCAGCGCTCGACCGGGAGGCGATCGGTCGCCTCGTTCGCGGGCGCCGGGTGCTCATCACCGGGGCCGGCGGCTCGATCGGCAGCGAGTTGACGGCCCAGGTTGCCGCCTGCGCTCCGGCGGAGATCGTCCTGATCGACAACACCGAATACAATCTCTACGCAATCGACATGACGCTCACGGAAAGCTTCCCCGAAGTTCCGCGGTGGAGCTATCTTTGCAGCGTCCGCCGCAGCCAGCGGGTCGAGGAGATATTCGAGCGGCACCGGCCTGAACTCGTCTTTCATGCCGCGGCCTTGAAACATGTGCCGATGGTGCAGATGAATCCTTGCGAGGGCGTACTCACCAATGTCGTCGGCACCATGAATGTCGCCAATGCCGCCAAGAAATACGGCACTCTCGCGATGGTCCAGGTGTCGACCGACAAGGTGGTCAACTCGACGAGCGTCATGGGCGCGACGAAGCGTCTTGCCGAGCTCTACTGTCAGGCGCTCGACCTGAACGGGCTAGAAACGGGCCTCGGCCCGCGCTTCATGACCGTCCGCTTCGGCAACGTGCTGGGTTCCAGCGGTTCGCTGATCCCGCTCTTCAAGCGTCAATTGGCCCGCGGTGGCCCACTGACCGTGACCGACGCAAATATGACGCGCTTCTTCATGACGATCCGCGAGGCGGTTGAACTCACCCTGCAGGCTTCCGCCTACGGCTTCGAAAAGCAGCTCGGCCAGGGCGAGATCTTCGTGCTGGACATGGGCGAACCGATCAAGATCATCGATATCGCCCGCCGGATGATCCGGCTTGCCGGCTTCACGCCGGACCAGGAGATCGAAATCAAGATCATCGGCTGCCGGCCGGGCGAAAAGCTCTTCGAGGAGCTTTTCGACGAAACCGACAAGCGCACGAGTTCGCCGGTGCCAGGCGTCCTCGGAGCGGTGCCTGAACCCATTCCGCTGCCGACGCTGAGGGACGCTTTCGCGCGCCTGCAGCGCCATTCGGAACGGGGCAACGAGGCCAGCGTCGTGGCGGTCATGCGCGAATTGCTGCCGCGATATGAGCACGAGGCGGATCGCAAGATGGCGGCGGCGAGCAAGCGCACGCCGTTGCGGCCGAAGGGGCGGATCAAGGCCAAGGCAGCGAAATCACCACGCGGCTACGGCGCGGAACTCCGCCTACCCGGGAGGTGACGACGACATCGTGACGGCACTGCGTCCGCCTGCGAGAGCCCGCCGATCGGAAGCAGTGTCACGCGCCGATCTTGCAGCAGACCAGTCGGCGCCCCCCGCGCGGCCCGCATATGCGGCCGACGCAGTGAGAAGTTGAACGTTGAATACCACCGCTCGACGGTGGAGCCGATCCCGGGAGACGAGCAGTGAATCTTGTTGAAAAGGTTTCTCGCACCGAAGCCGAGCACTTTGCGGACTGTTCGGCAAAACACGGCGGAATGGCGCGCCCGTCTCGGCAGAAGCGCGTTATTGCCGTCGTCGCCAGCCTGACGGCATCTCTCGTGATCTTTCGGCTCGAGCTGCTCAAGCGGTTGGTCGCCGCCGGGCACGATGTCATAGCCTTCGCACCCGAACACGACCCCCGCGTCGAGGAGGAGCTTGCACGCATCGGCGTGCGCTTCATCCAGATCCCCATGGCGCGCACCGGGCTCAACCCGCTGGAGGACCTGCGGACCTTGTGGACGCTGCGGCGGCACTTTGCCCGGCTCCAGCCGGACATCGTCCTTCCCTATACCATGAAGCCGATCATCTATGCCGGGATCGCGGCCAGGACGCTCGGGATAAAGGAGCGCTGCTTCCTCGTGACGGGGCTCGGCCATATATTTTCGGAGGCCGCCGGTGCTTCGCTCAAGGCGCGGGCAATCCGCTACCTATGCGTCCGGCTATACCGTTCCGCGCTGCGGGGCGCCCGCGTCGTCTTCGTTTACAACGACGCGGACGACGACGACATTCGCCGCTACCGAATGTTGCAGGGCGACCTCTCGCCGACGATGATCTCCGGATCGGGAGTCGATCTCGACCATTTCGAATTCTCGAAGCCGCCTCGCGGCGGGCCGACTTTCCTGATGGTCGCCCGGCTGCTGCGCGACAAGGGCGTCGTCGAATATGTCGAAGCCGCACGGATCGTGCGTCGCTCTTTCCCGCATGCCAGATTTCAGCTGCTCGGCCATTTCGACAGCAACCCGACGGCGATTTCCCGCGAGGAAATCGACGGCTGGGTGCGCGAGGGAATACTCGACTACCTTGGCACGACAGTGGACGTGCGGCCTTATCTCGCGGCGTGCAATGTTTTCGTTCTGCCTTCCTATTACCGCGAAGGAATTCCGCGGAGCATTCTCGAGGCACTGGCGACGGGACGGCCAGTGATCACGACGGATTTGCCGGGCTGCCGAGACACCGTGCAACCGGGAGCCAACGGCATGGTCGTGAAGGCGCGCGACGTCGCCGCGCTCGCCGACGCCATGGCCGCCTTTGCGCAGGACCCGGACCTGGCGGAGAAAATGGGACAGCGGTCGCGAGAGCTCGCGGAAACCAAGTTTGACGTCCACATGATCAACAGGATGCTGTTTGCCGGCATGCACCTGGCCGTTTGAGGGATTTTCATGGTGCTGCAGATCAGCCACGTAGAACGTCGCCGGGGCGGCAGACCTGGGGCACCGCGATGATAATGCATGTCATCACCAATTTCACCGCTAGTGCCGGCGCCGAAACGATGCTGGCACGGCTGCTGCACGGAGCGACGGACGAGCGCATCGTCGTGGTCTCTCTCATCGGCGTTTCCGAGCGGAACCGCCGCCTCGCCGACAATCCGAGGGTCGCCTATGTCTCGCTAGGTGCGGCTTCGCTCGCGGCGCTTCCCGGCGCGATCCTGCGGCTTGCCCGGCTGATCCGCAAGGAGCAGCCCGACGTGATCCTCTGCTGGATGTACCACGCGATGGTCGCCGGCACCTTGGCGGCGGGAATGGCGCGGCATGGGGCGCCGGTTTTCTGGAACGTGCGCCAGTCTCTGGACGATCCCGCTTCCCTTACGCGCAGTTCCCGCGTCGCGATTGCGGCCGCGAAACTGTTGTCGCACCGGCCGACCGGCATCATCTACAACAGCGCCCGCGCGCTCGATCTGCATCGCGCCTACGGCTATGCAAACCGGAACGCGGTCGTCATTCCCAATGGCTTCGACATTCCGCAGCTCGCGGCCCCCGAACCGCGAACAGCCCGGCGAATCGGTATTGTGGGCCGCTTCCACCCGCAGAAAGATCACGGAACTTTCTTCAAAGCGGCCGCTCAGGTGGTGAAGACCCACCCGCAGGCGGTCTTTTCCGCAGCCGGCAACGGACTCGTCCGCGACAACCCGGCGGTCATCGAGCTGATGGCACAAGCCGGTCTTCCGGCCCACGCAGTCGATCTCCGGGGGGAGATCAGCGACATGCCTGCATACTATCAGAGCATCGATCTCTTGGTCCTCTCATCGCGGACCGAAGGTTTCCCGAACGTCATCGCGGAGGCCATGAGTTACGGCAGACCGATCGTCACGACGGATGTCGGTGACGCGGCCGCAGTCGCCGGGAACGCCGGCATCGCCGTACCGGCGCGCGACCCGCAAGCTCTCGCCGACGCAATGCGCGCCTTTCTCGACCTGCCGGAGGCGGAGTATGCGCGCTATGCGCGCACGGCGCGGGAACGCATTGAGAATGAGTATGCGATTGCTGCAGTGACTACCAAATATTCAGAATTCCTAATGGCTTAAATGAAGGAATTGCCCACAACTAATTGATGCGACCCTGTCCAACATATGGCGCTTTACGGTAGCATCATACAACCACATGTGACTTCGCCAAACCTTCCTGTGCAGTTGAAAGTAATTGATGGTTTCTAAGATAAGTAGTATATATAGTTTTATTTGAAAAGTGAATTAATTCCTGGTGGCGGCAAGCGACTATAGGCTGAGGATCACTTTGCGCCCTATTCTCAATTTACCCGCCCTCCGGCCCACAGCTAGAGGAAATCAAAATGATTCTGAAGGGAACCAATCTTTCCGACACGATCCGCGGCGCTCTGAGCGACGATGAGCTTTGGGGCTACGCGGGCGACGATTATCTCGATGGCGCCGAGGGCAATGACAAGCTTTTTGGCGGCGATGGCAATGACTTCATTGTCGGCGGACTCGGCGACGACTATGCCGAAGGCGGCACGGGTAACGACAGGTTCGACGGCGGCCTTGGGCACGACACGCTGAAGGGCGGATTAGGGAACGACATCTTAGACGGTGGCGACGGCAGCGACATTCTCGATGGTGGCGACGGCCATGACCAGATCCTGGGAGGCCGGGGCCACGACAAGATTTTTGGCGGCGCAGGCGAAGAATACATCGACGCAGGTGATGGCGACGACATCATCTATGCCGGTTCGGGAGACGATGGCTTCAACAACCGCGTAAATCCGGCAACCGGCCAGGTCACGCAGCAGGCGGTAGCCGGAGGCGCCGGCCACGACAGGATATATGGTGAAGAAGGCAATGACGCTCTCAAGGGCCAATCCGGCAATGATTGGGTCTATGGTGGCATCGGCAACGACATCGTCGATGGCGGCGACGGGAACAACTATCTCGACGGCGGCGACGGCAATGACTTGCTGGACTCCGAGGGCGGCATCGACGAGGCCCACGGCGGCAGCGGCAATGATAAGATCGTCGTCGGTGCCGGCGACGATCGGGTCTTTGGGGATGACGGCGACGATATGCTGTACGGCGAAGCCGGCAACGATTCTTTGAGCGGCGGCAACAACTACGATCGCATTTTTGGCGGCGACGGCAACGATACCCTGCGCGGCGACGCCGGCCAGGACGTCCTCATTGGCGAGGCGGGAACCGATATTCTATGGGGCGGAGCCGATTCCGATCGTTTCGTCTTCAAAGGTGCCCCGGTGCTCAGCGGCCAGGATACCGTCATGGATTTCCAGGATGGTGTCGATTTCCTCGTCATAGAGAAGCTCGGGATCAACCAATACTCCAGCTCAGGCGCCGCAGGCACCGTCTACGCCTATGACGCCACCGGCGGCGACGTGCTGGTAAAGGGCTACGACGCCTCCGGCAAAGCCTTCTCCATCCTGGTGGACGATCCCAACGGCACCCTTAGCGCCGCGAATTTTTCGAGCAGCGATTTCCTTTTCGCCTGATCGGTGAAGGAAGGGTCTTCGCAGCGCCGCGTATCTTTGGACGCGCGTCGCTGCGCTTCGAACCACTTGCCTGTTTCGAAGCCTCTACGCGTGCACGTTCCCGTCCTGAAAATCCCTCAGGCCGGTCATCGATTTCCATGCTTCGATCCCTTCCCGGAAGGAGAGCGGCGCGTAGTTCAGTTCGTTTGCGGCCTTGGAAACGTCGAGCGCCCTGAAGCCGCGCGGCGCCGCATCGGTGCTGCCGCCCTCCACGGCAATGAGGTGCCGTTCTGCCCCAACTGCATCGGCGACGATCTGGGCGGCTTCGAGCGACGTGCAAGCACGCCCGCTTCCCGCATTGAACACGCCACCTTCCGCCGTCTCCACCGCCTGCAGCGCCAGCGTCACGACATCGTCGACATAGACGAGGTCGACACTGTATCGCCCCCCGTCCTGAATGACGAGGGAACGACCGCTTCCGAGCGTTCGCACGAAGGTGGGCACCATACCGGTATCGTGCATGCCGGGACCGTACACCGATGCGAGGCGGAGCACCGTTACGGGCATGGCGCTGGATTTGCCGAAGGCCAAGAGACATATCTCCGCGGCGAGTTTGCTCGCCAGATAGTAGCTCGCCCGGTGCACGGGATAGGCCGGGCTCGCTTCCGAAGCGGGGCCCGTGCCGGGAGCATAGACCTGCGCCGATCCGAACAGGACAAAATGCTTCATGCCCCGCGATGCCGCTTCCATCGCGATCTGGATGGCCCCGTTCGTGTTGATCTCGAAGCATCGGGCGGCCTGACGCGCATCGCTGAGATCGGCGGGAATATAGGCGGCAAGATGAAGAACGGCGTCGGATTGCCCCAGCGGCGGGAGAGGATCGCCAATCGACCATCTCTCGACGCTGACACGCGCGCCGTTTGTGGCTGCGACCCGCTCCGGATCGCGCGCAAGCGCAGTAACCTCGTACCCTCTCGACAGGGCACGATCAATCAATCTGGAACCGATGAAGCCGGTCGCGCCGGTAACCACCAGCCGCATTTTCCTCATACCGTTTCGTCGAGTTTCGCGGAAGCAGTGACCAGGTCGCCGGGGCTCACCACGGTTTCAGACCAGTGCCGCAATATCGTCACCGGCGTGATCTGCGGCTGCTCGATCGGCTCGTCGAAGAGGAGATGGCGGATGCACATCTCCACCTCGTTGAAGCCCGCATGGATCCTGACCGCCGTCGTTCCGGAGAACCGCGCATTGATCTCGAAGATGCGGGGGACACCGTCGTCCAGTCGGAACTGGAAGTTCGCCGGGCCATAAGCGCCGAGGGCATCGGCAGCTTCCGCCATGGCCTTGTTCAGCGCGGGGAAAGGCTCTGCAAATGCCCTGTAGGTATTGCCGTCCCGAAGGTCCCTGCGCATGACGATCGTCGCGCGGCATTTCCCGTCGAAGGTCAGCGTCCCGGCAGTATACTCGGTCGTTTCGGTGCCGACATGTTTCTGGATGACGATGTCGGGCTGCTCCTCGATTGCGCGCACCAGCTGCTCGCGGTTGCGAACGACGCTGAAGCCGATCGAACGTGCCCCAACTCTCGGCTTGACGACGAGCGGAAATCCGCATTCCTCGATCAGCGTGTCTTCGTCGCCCGGCAGACAGGAGGGAACATATCCGAGGCCCCGTTCGCGAAAGAACTCGGAGGTCAGCCACTTGTCGTTGGCGATCGACACCACCCGCGGCGAACTGATGATCACCTTGGTTCCGTAGGTTCTCTCGATCGCGTCCCTGTTCGCCGCGAGGATCGGAAGTTCCACGTCTGTTCCCGGAATGAGGATGTCGGGCCGTTCGGCATGCAGGAGTTCGCCAAGCCGGTCCAGGTATGAGGGGTCCTTGGCCATCGGCACGAGATAGGCGGCATCCCCCCAGTAAAGCCCGGCCGAGAGCGGACTTGGGTCCCCCACGATTATCCTCGCGTTCAAAGTCGAGCGCCGCAGGGCGCGAATGATGCCTTGCCCGAGCAGGGCACCTGCCCCGGTGATAAAGACCTTCATGACCGCCCTGCTCCCAATTCGATTAGCTGATCTCTGCAATTGCCCAGTTCGCTCAACCGGTGCGCATCGGAACCGATCGAAACGAACGGATTGACCTCCTCGCACAGGGCCAGAAACGCCGGCATGTCGACGAGGTAGGAAGAGTTGATCTCGATCGCGATTCGCCGTTCGAGCGTCGCGCTCATTAAGTCTCTGAAATAGGTTTCCGGAAAACGCCCGTGCCGCCTCAGGCTCATGCCGCCCGGATGCGCCAGGACGTCGATGGGCGCGTTTTTGACCATACCCATCGACAGGCGGAACTCGATCCCGGCGGTCTCTTCATAGGAAATCCGCTTGAAATCCAGATATCCGCCGCGGCCGTCCGGAAGCCGGTGAACGACGCCGAGAACGATATCGCATCGATCCAGCACGTCCTGCGACGCATCCAGCCTGCCGTCGTCATCCATCGCTTTCGTCTCGCAGCCGACATAGACGCTCATATGATCGAAACGACGCGCGGCGAAGCGTATCTCGTCCCTGAACTCAGGAAACCAGGACGTGTCTTCGCGCACGTGCTCCGTGAAAGCCAGCGCCGTGAGACCGCGTTCACTGGCCGTTTGCAGGATTTCAAGCGCAGTCGCCTGCCCGTCGGTCCAACTCGTGTGGACCTGGAACTCCACGTTCAGTTGCTCTCGGCTGAGATCCCGATAGCGGCAGAACACAGGCCTGCCGGCACGTATCTTCTCCTGACCATTCATGCGTCACTCGGCCCTTTGACAAACGCTGCGGCGGACTCGCGCTGTTCACGACAGCGCGTAAGCCGGCTGAAGACCCTCGGCATCGGACAGGTGGAGCAAGGACATATCCGCCCAGGCGATGAAGTGCGGGTTTGCGAAGGCACTGTCCTCCTCCTGCACCGTCTTGCCGTAGCGGAGGCGCGAGCCGTCCAAGCGGACGACCGATCCGCCGGCAGCTTTCAGCACCGCGTCGCCGGCGGCCGTATCCCACTCCATCGTGCGGCCGAACCGCGGATAGACGTCCGCCTTGCCTTCCGCCAGCAGGCAGAATTTCAGCGACGAGCCCACGGAAGCGTAGTTCATGACGCCGTGGCCGGTGAGGAAGGCCTCGGTCTCGGAACTGTTGTGCGAGCGGCTAGCAACCGCCGTCAGTTCCACACCCCGCATCCGCACGCGGATCGACTGCCGGTGTTCGAGTGCCCATGCCGGATCGAGCAGAAGCTTTTCCGCCCTGCCGCCGTCGGCGACATAGGCGCAGCGCTGCGCGGGTGCATAGACGATGCCGGCAACCGGCACATTGCCCTCGATGAGGGCAATGTTGACGGTGAAGTCGTTTCGGCGATTGATGAATTCCTTCGTGCCGTCGAGCGGATCGACGAGAAAGAACGTGCCGCCGCTGATATCCGGAACGCGGCCCGAGGAAACGGACTCCTCGGCAACCACGGGAATCTGCGGAAACGCCGCCGCAAGTCTCTCGAGAATGATCGCTTCGGCCCGCTCGTCGGCTTCGGTGACGGGCGAGTGATCGTCCTTGTAGCAGACTTGGGGACCGGCGTCGTAGACCTCGAGAATTGCCGCTCCCGCATCGAGCGCTATGCGCTCCAGCATTTCGCAAAGGGGCGTCATTTGTCCTCCATCCTGCGGTCAAGGAATTCCTCGATCGCGAGCGCCAGGTCGGTCGGTTCATGCCCGACGGTGCGTATATGGAGTTCCGGATTTTCCGGGGCCTCATAGGGCGAGGATACGCCGGTGAAGTTCGCGATCTGGCCGGCGAGCGCCTTCTCGTAGAGCCCCTTCGGATCGCGGCGCGCACACTCGCCGAGCGGAGTGTCGACGAATATCTCGATGAACTCGCCCTCCTCCATCAATTCCCGCGCCATCCGCCGCTCGTCGCGGAACGGCGAGATGAAGGAGACGAGAACGATCAGACCGGCATCGGCCATGAGCTTGGCGACCTCCGCCACGCGGCGGATGTTCTCTACCCGGTCCTCCTCCGTAAAGCCGAGGTCCCGATTGAGGCCGTGACGCACATTGTCGCCGTCGAGCAGGTAGGTATGCTTGCCCTGAGCGTGGAGGATCCTGTCGAGCTCGTTCGCGATGGTCGATTTTCCGGAGCCGGAAAGCCCGGTGAACCAGAGAACGGCAGGGAGCTGATTTTTCATGGCGCTGCGCGCGCTCTTGTTCACCTCGAGCGCATGCCAGTGGACGTTGTCTGCGCGCCGGAGCGGAAAATCGATCAACCCAGCACCAACCGTGGCATTCGTCACCCGGTCGACGATGATGAAATTGCCCGTCGCCCGGTTGTCCTTGTAGGCGTCGAAGGCGATCGGCGCCTGTGTCGAGATGTTGCAGACACCCACTTCATTCATCTGCAGCGACTTTGCCGCCTCACGGATGAAGCTGTTGATGTTGACCTGGTGCTTGAGCGTGGTGACCGTCGCGCTGACGCTGTCGGTCTCCGTGCGCAGGATATAGCTTCGTCCCGGCATCATCGGGTTCGCATCGAACCAGATCACATGCGCCTGGAACTGGTCCGCCACGAAGGGCCGGGCACCGGGGGCGACAAGCATATTGCCGCGGGACGCATCCACCTCGTCGGAAAGGACCAGCGTCACCGCCTCGCCTTCCCCTGCCGTCGCAAGCTCCCCGTCATAGGTCACGATGGCCTTGACCGATGTGCGCTGCCCGGTCTTCGCGACGACGACCGGATCGCCCACGGAAATCCTCCCGCAGGAGATCTGCCCGGCATAGCCGCGAAAATCCGCGTTCGGCCGCATGACCATCTGAACCGGGAAGCGGAAAGGCTTTGCCTGGTCCGTTGGCTCGAGTTCGACCGTTTCCAGATATTCGAGCAGCGCCGCCCCTCTGTACCAGGGCGTATTGGTGGAAGCCGAGATGACGTTGTCGCCGTCTCGCGCCGAGATCGGGATTGGCCGTATGCTGGCAAAACCGAGCTCTTTGGCGAAAGCCATGTAGTCGGCGACGATTTCCTCGTACACCTGTTGTTGATAGTCAACGAGATCGATCTTGTTGACGGCCAGCACGACATGGCGGATGCCGAGGAGTGAGGCGATATAGGAGTGGCGCCGGGTCTGCTGGAGAATGCCCTGCCGGCTGTCGATGAGGATGATGGCGAGATCCGCCGTAGAAGCGCCGGTCACCATGTTGCGCGTATATTCCTCGTGGCCGGGCGTATCGGCGACGATGAACTTGCGTTTGGACGTGGCGAAATAGCGATAGGCCACGTCGATGGTGATGCCCTGCTCGCGCTCGGCCTCAAGCCCGTCGAGAAGCAAGGCGAGATCAATCTCCTTGCCGTTGGCGGCGCCGGGAGAGCCGACGCGCCCGAGGTTTGCGAGCTGGTCCTCGAAGACCAGCTTCGCATCGTAAAGCAGTCGCCCGATCAGGGTCGATTTGCCGTCGTCGACCGAGCCGCAAGTGATGAATCTAAGGATCGACTTGTTGTCGTGCTCGGCCAGATGCGCTTCAATGTCATGCGGCGGTATAGATTGAACATACGACATCAGAAGTAGCCCTCCCGCTTCTTTTTCTCCATCGCCCCGACTTCATCCGTGTCGATCAGCCGGCTCTGCCGTTCGGACGTGCGCACCGTCAGCATTTCCCGCAATATCTCGGGAACGGTGACAGCGTCGGACTCGACCGCCCCGGTCAGCGGATAGCAGCCAAGCGTGCGGAAACGCACGAGCTGTTCGGTAACCTCCTCTTCGGGTTGGATGGGCATGCGGTCGTCGTCGACCATGATCAGCATGCCGTCTCGCTTGACGACCGGGCGCCTGGCCGCGAAATAAAGCGGCACGATCGGAATTTCCTCGCGCAGGATGTATTGCCAGATGTCGAATTCGGTCCAGTTGGAGAGCGGAAAGACCCGCATCGTCTCGCCTTGCCCGACCCGCGTATTGTAAGTCTTCCACATCTCGGGCCGCTGGCGCTGCGGATCCCAGCCGTGCTGGGCGCTGCGGATCGAGAAGATGCGCTCCTTGGCGCGCGACTTCTCCTCGTCGCGCCGCGCCCCCGCGAGCGCCGCGTCGAAGCCGTATTTCTCGAGCGCCTGCCGGAGCCCCATCGTCTTCATGACATGGGTGTGCACGTTGGAGCCGTGCGTGAATGGGCCGATGCCCTGATCGATCCCGTCCTGATTGACGTGGACGAGGAGATCGAAGCCGAGCTCTCGCGCCATCCGGTCGCGAAACTCGATCATCTCCCGGAACTTCCATTTGGTATCTACATGCAGGAATGGAAATGGCGGCTTGGCGGGGTAGAACGCCTTCATCGCCAGATGCAGCAATACCGAGGAGTCCTTGCCGATCGAGTAAAGCGCGACCGGGTTGGAGAATGTTGCAACAACTTCTCGAATGACATGGATCGCTTCGGCTTCAAGCCGCCGAAGATGGGGAAGAGACATATCGCAATCCCTCTGATTTTAAATAATAAAAATGGCATGCAAATAAAAATGTAGCCGTCTGCGAAATGTTGCAGACGCAATCAAATAATCGTGCAGCAGTTAAATGTGATCCCGCCGACTGGTGCGCATTTAAGCGCTATATCGGCAATATTTCAAGTAAGAATAACAATCCGTATTTTCGCGAGCGATTCGCCACGCCGTTAGCGCTCAGGGCGGCCCCGCGGCCCGCGTCTTTAGGATCGCTGAAAAACGCGGATCGAAGGTCCGGCTGATCGGCTCGGCCGCGGCACCGATCGCAACCGCCCACGGGTCCGTGAAACCCAGTTGCAGCCGCGGCGCGCTGCGTTGCCGCCGCTCGGCGATCGACGGCAGCAGCGGGTGGAGAGCGTCCATGAGAAGGCGAGCGAGCCCGGATGGCATGCCGCCGCATAGAATGATCGTCTGCGGATCGAAAACCGTTTCGAGCAACTGGATCGTCGCCCGCAATTCGAACGCCGCGTCTGCGATCCAGGTAGCTACGCGACGATCCTTCAAGTGAGCGACGGCGTCGATGCGGTCGTAGAGATCGCCATCGGCGGGATCGATCTCGAGAATCTTGCACAGAGAGGCGATCGATATCCGGTGCTCCAGCGGTGCCCTCCCGTCGTCGGCGCCGCCACGCGGCCTGCTCAGAATCATGCCGATCTCGCCGGCATTGCCATGCGCGCCACGATAGAGTTCGCCATTGAGGATCAGTCCCGCTCCAAGACCGTAACCGAGATAGACGCAGAGGGCGTGGTCGACTCCATGGGCAGCGCCGACCATCTTTTCCGCGGTCGCGGCCGCCGCCGCGTCGTTCTGGAGGCGCACGTCGAAACCAGTCCCGGCCGCGAGGCTTTCAAGCAAGGGAAAGCTCTGCCAGGCAGCCATCATCCAGGGATCGTCGGCGTCGGCGTCGACGCCGAACGGGCCCGGCATCGCCACACCCAGCCCCACCAGACGGTCCCTGGATTGCCGTGCGATGGCCAAAAGTTCCTTCCGTGTTTCGTCGATCAGGGTGAGTATGGCCTCGACACCCGTCTCAGGACCGCCGGCCGGCAGGATCACCTCGTTGCGGGCGAGTACTGTGCCGATCAGGTCGACGGCGACCGTACGCGTCACGTGTCGGTCGATCTGAAGGCCGATGGCAAAGGCGCCTTCCGGTACCAGCCGATAGGGCGTCGATGGCTGTCCCCGCCCCTTGCGCACCGCGGCAAGCGACGCCACGAGCCCGTCGTTCTCGAGCTCCTCGATGATGTTGGAAACGGCCTGCTTGGTGAGTGCGGTCGCACGTGCCAGATCGGCCCGCGACAGGTGCCCGTTCAGCCGCAGAGCGTCGATCATGACACGGCGGTTGTGTGCGCTCGCGCCTTCCTGATTGGTGCCGCTCTTGGCCCGGATCGGGCGGATCTCGTTCATGAACAAATCCTCTTGACACATCTGGACTATTGAACAAAAAATAAGTCAAGACAATTGACTTAATAAGGGGTCGAAGAACCTCGGGGGAACGAAAGCGGGCTGGAAATGCCCGCGAACGCTCCGGTTTGATTTGTCGAAGGCGGCCGCGAGAAGCGGCGGAATTCCTGTTCGGCGCGCGCCAGGCGCGCCGCGAAGACTGCAACGGTCAGCTACTGGAGGCGACAATGTTGAAATCCACCCGCAACGCTTTGATCGGCGCGACGCTCATCGGGGCCGGCTTCACCGGTCATGCCCAGGCTGAAACGACGCTGAACGCGCTGTTCATGGCGCAGGCCGCCTATAGCGAGGCCGATGTCCGCGCCATGACGGATGCTTTCGCCAAGGCCAACCCGGACATCAAGGTCAATCTGGAATTCGTTCCCTATGAGGGACTGCACGACAAGACGGTGCTCGCCCAGGGTTCCGGCGGCGGCTATGACGTCGTTCTCTTCGACGTGATCTGGCCTGCCGAATACGCGGCCAACAACGTTCTTCTCGACGTCACGGGCCGCGTCACGGACGAGATGAACAAAGGCGTCCTGCCGGGAGCATGGACGACCGTGGAATATGACGGCAAACGTTACGGAATGCCGTGGATCCTCGACACGAAGTATCTCTACTACAACAAGGAAATCCTTGAGAAAGCCGGTATCAAGCAACCGCCGAAGACCTGGGAGGAACTTGCCGAGCAGGCCAAGGCGATCAAGGACAAGGGGTTGCTCGAAAGCCCGATCGCCTGGAGCTGGTCTCAGGCGGAAGCGGCGATCTGCGACTACACGACGCTGGTCAGCGCCTATGGCGGCAAATTTCTTGACGGCGGCAAGCCGGCCTTCACCACCGGCGGCGGGCTCGACGCGCTGAACTACATGGTGACGAGCTACACATCGGGGCTCACCAACCCGAACTCGAAGGAATTCCTCGAAGAGGATGTACGGAAGGTCTTCCAGAACGGCGAAGCCGCCTTCGCGCTCAACTGGACCTACATGTACAATCTCGCCAACGATCCCAAGGAGAGCAAGGTGGCCGGCAAGGTCGGAGTCGTTCCGGCTCCGGGCGCTGCCGGCAAGAGCGAGGTTTCGGCGGTCAACGGCTCCATGGGGCTCGGCATCACCGCGACCAGCAAGCACCCCGAAGAGGCCTGGAAATATATCGTCCATATGACCTCCCAGGAGACGCAGAACGCCTATGCCAAGCTGAGCCTCCCGATCTGGGCCTCCTCCTATGAGGACCCCGAGGTGACGAAGGGCCAGGAGGAGCTGATCGCCGCCGCCAAGCGTGGACTTGCCGCCATGTATCCGCGCCCGACGACGCCGAAATATCAGGAGCTTTCGACCGCGCTGCAGCAGGCGATCCAGGAAGCACTGCTCGGTCAGTCTTCTGCGGAAGATGCCCTGAAGAGTGCCGCCGAGAATAGCGGTCTCTGATCCGATCCTCGCGTGAACGGTCATGTCCCTGATTTGCGGGAAGGATCTTTCAGCCCAAAGACTTGGGCTGACTGGATTCCTGTGACAGGCACGGGAATGAGGAAGTTCACTCGCGCCACGGCATGTGAAACGCAACGGGGGATTGCACACTCTCCTCCTCCCTCATCCCTGTGCTCGTCACAGGGATCCAGCAGCGCCGCGTCCGCGGCGCGGGAGAGAAGCCTTGCCGGCAGCTACCGAAGAAGAGGTTTCCATTCATGACCGGCACCTGGATTTCGACGCGCGCGTGGCTCCTGATGTTGCCGCTCCTCGTGGTGATGACCGCGGTCATCGGTTGGCCCCTGGTCGACACCGTTCGGCTCTCCTTCACCGATGCGAAGCTCGTCGGCACCGAGGGCGGTTTCGTAGGAACGGCCAACTACATCAAGATGCTGACCGGATCGAATTTTCAGCGGGCACTTGTCACCACGACCTGGTTCGCAGTCATTTCGGTTGCCGCAGAAATGGTGCTCGGCGTCCTTGCCGCGCTCCTTCTCAACCAGCAATTCCGCGGGCGAACGGCGCTTCGTGCATTGATGATCCTGCCGTGGGCACTGCCGACGGTGGTCAACGCGACGCTCTGGCGGCTCATCTACAATCCGGAATATGGCGCGCTCAATGCCGCGCTGACGCAGCTCGGCCTGCTGGACAGCTATCGTTCCTGGCTCGGCGAGCCGGGAACGGCGCTTGCCGCGCTGATCGTCGCGGATTGCTGGAAGAACTTCCCGCTGGTGGCGCTGATCGCACTCGCCGCGCTCCAGGCCGTGCCGCGCGACATCACTGCTGCATCGCTCGTCGATGGGGCCGGTCCGTTCAACCGTTTCCGCTTCGTCATCATGCCCTATCTCGCCGGCCCGCTGCTGGTGGCGCTGGTGCTGCGTACCATCGAAGCCTTCAAGGTCTTCGACATCATCTGGGTGATGACGCGCGGCGGACCGGCGAACAGCACGCGCACGCTCTCGATCCTCGTCTATCAGGAAGCGTTTTCCTTCCAGCGAGCCGGTTCCGGCGCGTCGCTGGCACTCATCGTCACCCTGCTCGTGACAATTCTTGCCGCCGCATACGCGGCGCTCCTCCGAAAGGCCGCCGGAGCTTCGTGATGGAACGCCAAAGCCCCCTCTTTTCCGTCTTCATCCATGCGAGTGCCCTGCTTCTCGCCGTCGTCATCCTCGCGCCTGTCGCCTGGCTGTTGATCATGAGCATTTCGCCTGCCGCGGACCTCAGTGCCAAGCCGCTTGCCTGGTGGCCGAGCGACATCGACCTCTCGCGGTACCGAACCCTTTTGTCGGCTGTCGAGAACAGTGCCGGTGCGGCCTTCATCGCCTCGCTCCTGAACAGCATCAAAGTCGCCGGAATGGCGACGCTTGCCGCTGTGGTGGTCGCCGTTCCGGCCGCCTGGGCCGTGTCGCGCACGCCGGCCGTCGCCTGGTCGCTCTACGCGGTAATCGCCACCTATATGCTGCCGCCTGTCGCCCTGGCCGTGCCACTCTATATGGGTCTTGCCTATTTCGGCCTGCTTAATTCCGTCTTCGGCCTGGCGCTCGTCTATCTCACCATTCTCGCCCCTTTCACGACCTGGCTCCTGAAATCGGGCTTCGATTCGATACCGCGGGAGATCGAGAGCGCGGCGATGATCGACGGCGCGCGGCTGGACCAGATCCTGAGGATACTGACGCTGCCGCTTGCCGCCCCTGTCATGGCAACCTCGGCGCTCTTCGCCTTCCTGCTCGCCTGGGACGAATTCTTCTACGCGCTGCTCTTCACCTCCGACCAGCGCGCCAAGACCCTCACGGTCGCCATCGCCGACCTCGCCGGCGGCCGTGTTTCCGACTACGGACTGATCGCAACCGCCGGGGTCCTTGCCGCCCTGCCCCCGGTGCTGATCGGCCTTATCATGCAGAGAGCCCTGATTTCCGGGCTCACCAGCGGCGGCGTCAAGGGATGACCATGAGCATATCGAAGGACCGCCCGGCAGGGCTCATTGCAATCGACCGGGAGATGGCGCGCCAGCATGCCGACGCGATCGCTTCCTACGAGGGAGCGACGGCCACGGCGCAGCGGATCGCCGCATGGCTGAAGTCGACGGGCCGGCTTCTGCTTCTCGGCATGGGCGGCTCGCACGCCGTCGGCCGCGCCGTCGAACCGCTCTATCGCGCCCTTGGCATCGAAGCGGTCGCCGTGCCGCTTTCCGAACAGCTCGGCCAGCCGCTTTCGATCGAAGGCAAGACCATTCTCGTCACTTCGCAATCGGGCGAAAGCGCGGAAGTGCTGCGCTGGTTCCGCGAAACGGACGGCGGCACGAGCGAGACATTCGGGCTGACGCTCGAAGAAGACGCATTCCTGGCCAAAACCGTGCCTTCGCTCGTCGGATCAGGCGGGACGGAGCGGGCCTTTGCGGCCACGCGCAGCCTGACGGTGACCTTTGCGCTGCACCTGGCGGTCCTCGCCGCCCTCGGCGCCGACCCGGCCGACGCACTTCGCGCCCTCAGGGATCCCGAAGCGCCGGTAATCGATGGCGCCCTTGCAGCTCTCGCCGATGTCGGCGCGATCGTCACCTCCGGCCGCAAACTGCAGGGTCTCGCCGAAGCGATCGCCCTTGGGCTTACGGAACTCTCCCGTCTTCCCTGCTTTTCGCTAGAGGGCGGTCAGTTGCGCCACGGTCCGATGGAAATGCTGGGGGCTTCTGTCGGCGTCGTCCTCTTCCGCGCCGCCGATCCGACCGCCAAGCTCGTCGGAGCCATGGCAACCTCCGCAGCCGAAGCCGGCTCGCCGGTGATCGTCTTCGACGCATCGGACGAGTCTCCGGCCGCGGGTGCCACGACGATCCGCTTCAAGCCGGCGGCGGGCATGGCCGCGATCCTCGCTATGCTTCCAGTCGCGCAATCCCTGATGATCGCTTTCGCCGACGCGCGCGTCGAAAACGCCGGCACGCCAGTGCGGTCCACCAAGGTCACCCGGAGCGAATGACGATGCGTCCGCTTGCAGCCATCGGCAACGTCAACGTCGATCTCATACTCGGCCCGGCCGAACCCTGGCCGAAGCCCGGCACCGAGGTCATCGTCGACCATGACGAACTGCGCGTCGGCGGCTGCGCCGGCAACAACGCTCTTGCCTGGGATTCGCTCGGCGTGGACTACGTGATTGCCGCCAATGTCGGCAACGATCAGTTCGGCACCTGGCTGAAGGAGGCTTTCGGGGAGCGTTCCCGTAACTGGCCGGTGGAAGCGGTCGGTACGACGCTTTCGGTGGGCATCACCCACCCGGATGGCGAACGCACCTTCTTCACCACGCGCGGCCATCTGCCGCTGTTCAGCTTTCCGGAAGTGCACTCGATGCTCGATGGAAACCGACTTCGAGGCGGCTATGCGCTGCTTTCCGGTTCCTTCCTGACCGATGCCCTTACACTTGCCTATGACGCGCTTTTCGACTGGGCGGACGCCCACGAGATCGCCGTGGCACTCGACACCGGGTGGCCGCTCGATGGCTGGACGGAGACCAACAGGCTCAGGACGCTCGGCTGGCTGAAACGCTGTCATTGCGCCCTCTTCAACGAGGTGGAGACGACCACGCTTACGGGTCTGTCCGATCCGGCCGAAGCCGCGCTGAGCTTGAAGGGCGAAATGCCTGCGGAGGCCATCGTCGTCGTCAAGCGCGGCCCCCATGGAGCGCTCGCCATCGATCGGGACGGCGGAACTTTTTCCGTACCGGCGCCGCAGGTTCAGGTCGTCGATACGATCGGGGCCGGCGACGTCTTCAATGCGGGCTTCCTGGCGGCACTCGCCGCCGAAATGCCACTCGAAGCCTGCCTCAAGACCGGGGTCACGATCGCCTCGGAAGCGATCTCCACCCTTCCGCGCCGCTACGGCAAGCCCCTTTGGGCCTTCCTCAAGGAATCCAGGCGATGAGCGCTCTCGAAATCCGTAACATCCGCAAGCGCTACGGCGAGGTGGAAACGCTGAAGGGCATCGACATCGCGCTCGAAAGCGGTGAGTTCCTCGTGCTGCTCGGTTCCTCCGGCTGCGGCAAGTCCACGCTGCTCAACATCATTGCCGGGCTTGCCGAACCGAGCGGCGGCGACATCCTGATCGGCGAGCGTTCGGTCCTGGGGGTCCATCCCAAGGACCGCGACATCGCGATGGTGTTTCAGTCCTATGCGCTCTATCCGAACCTGAGCGTCGCCCGAAACATCGGCTTCGGCCTCGAAATGCGCCGGGTGCCGCCGGCCGAGCGCGACAAGGCGGTCCGCGACACCGCAAGGCTGCTGCAGATCGAGAACCTGCTGGACCGGAAGCCGAGCCAGCTTTCCGGCGGCCAGCGTCAGCGCGTCGCGATTGGCCGGGCCCTGGTGCGCAACCCCCAGGTGTTCCTCTTCGACGAGCCGCTGTCGAACCTCGACGCCAAGCTCCGGATGGAGATGCGAACCGAACTCAAACGCCTGCACCAGATGCTGAGAACGACGGTCGTCTATGTGACCCACGACCAGATCGAGGCGATGACGCTCGCAACCCGCATCGCCGTGATGCGCGACGGCCGCATCGAGCAGCTCGCCGCGCCGGACGAGGTCTACGACCGCCCCGCGACGCTCTATGTCGCCGGCTTCGTCGGCTCGCCGCCGATGAACATTCTGGACGCGGAGATGACCGCAAACGGCCTGAAGATCGAGGGCTGCGAGGAGGTGCTTCCCCTGCCGGCAGCCTTCAACGGGGCCGCCTGGGCGGGGCGGCGCGTGAAGGTCGGCATTCGGCCGGAGGCATTGCGGCTCGCAGCCGGGTCAGAGGCTCAACGATTGACCGCGAATGTCGAGGTGGTGGAACTCACAGGGCCGGAACTCGTGACCACGGCTACGGTCGGCAGCCAGCGCATCACCGCCTGCCTGCCGCCGCGCACGGCAGTTGGAATGGGATCGGCTCATGCCTTCACCTTCGACGGGACGGCCCTGCACCTCTTCGATCCGGAAAGCGGCCGCTCGCTTAGAATGGAATAGAGAGCAGGCCGATCTACCACCACCAAATGCGAAGGCGGCTGTCACCCGCCAGCAGCCGTTCGCACCGAAGCCGCGTGGTCGTTACGATAGCCAAGCTTCTCGGAAAGCTCGCCTGCCCCCTTGATCAGCACGCGAAGATAGGCGTCGCGATTGCGCAGCCCGTCCTCCTTCGGCGCGACGAGGCAGAGCGTTGCGATGCAGATGGCTTCCGCGTCGTAGACCGGCACGGCGAAGCAATGCGTGAAGCTGTCGACGATGCTGTTGAAGGTGAAATAGCCTTCCTTCTTTGCATTGCGGACCTGGGCGATGAATTCGGAGGGCTCGAGACGCGTACCATCCGGCAGGACGAAATCCTCCTGCGGTATGAAGGCCAGGATCTCCTCGTCGCTCATGTGATCCACGAGGAGACGGCCGGATGCGGTCCACGGAATGGCGACCGGTTCGCCTATATTGGTGGAGATGCGGAACGGACGGCTCCCCTCGTTCATCAGGACGACGGCATATTTGTTACCTTCGAGCTGACACATCTGCGCCGTCTCGCGCGTCTCCTCGGCGATCCGCGCGAGAAGATGCTCGCTTTCGCGCATCAGGTCGAACTGTTCGGCATAGGCCGCGCCGAGGAAATAGAGCTTGCGCCCGAGAAAGACGCGTCCGTCATCCCCGCGATACTCGATGATCCCCTGGCGGACGAGCAGGTTGACGAGCTCATAGACCGACGACCGCGGCGCGCCGATCCCCTGCGCGATTTCGTTCGGGCGCAAGGGCTGACGCTGCAAACGCAGGAAATCGAGGATCTCGAAAGCCCGGTCGAGACCCCTTGCCCTGCGATTGATCGTGTCTTCCGCCTCCGCCACCGCGCCCTCCTTGCCGCTTCTATTCCGGTCCTTCAGAATTGACCTCATTTAGCCTTGTAGGCGACGCAGTCAACTTCGACCTTGCAGTCGACCATCATGCGCGACTGGACGCAGGCGCGGGCCGGCGGGTTGGCGCCGAAATACTCCGCATAGACGCCGTTGAAGGTCCAGAAGTCCCGCGGATCGTCGAGCCAGACGCCGACCCGAACCACATCTTCGAGCCCATAGCCGGCTTCGTGCAGGATTGCGATCATGTTCTCGATCGCCTTGCGGCTTTCCGCGACGATCCCGCCGCCGACGATCTCGCCCGCCTCCATGGCGACCTGACCGGAAACATAGAGCCACCCGTTCGCCTCCACGGCGCGTGCAAATGGCAGGTGCTGCTTGCCCGCACCGGTTTCGCCCGTTCCATAACGCTTGATCGTCACGCTTCACTCCACTTCTTCTTCAAATTCATTGGTTGCTCAGTTGAACGTCGAGGTCTTCAGAAACTCCGCCAGGCGTTCGGTCCTCGGTTTCAGGAACATCTCGCGCGGATGCCCCTCCTCGCCGATGCGCCCCTGGTTCATGAAGATCACCCGGGACGAGACCTCGTAGGCGAAGCGCATTTCGTGGGTGACGATCAGCATGCTCATTCCATCCTCGGCGAGCCCCTTGATGACCTGCAGCACCTCGTTGACGAGCTCCGGATCCAGTGCCGAGGTGACCTCGTCGAAGAGCATGAGCTTCGGATTCATGGCGATGGCACGGGCGATCGCGACCCGTTGCTGCTGGCCGCCGGAAAGCTGCCCCGGATAATGATCCTTGCGCGAGAGCAGGCCGACGCGGTCGAGCCATTTCTCGGCAAGCACCCTCGCCTCGTCGCGGCTCATCTTCTTCACCTTGACGAGCCCGAGCATGACATTGGCGGCGGCAGTCATATGCGGAAACAGGTTGAACTGCTGGAAGGCCATGCCGGTCAGTGCGCGCTGGCGGGCGATCTCCCGCTCAGGCTTGCGCCGCCGGGCGCCTCCTGCCGTCTCGTAGCCGATCTCCTGGCCGTCGATGGCGATCGTGCCACCCTGAAACTCCTCCAGCATGTTGATGCAGCGAAGCATCGTCGTCTTGCCCGAGCCGCTGGAGCCGATGATGCTGATCACTTCCCCCTGGCGCATCGAGCAATCGACCCCCTTCAGCACCTCGACCGTGCCGTAGCGTTTGTGAAGATCGCGGATTTCGAGAAGATTGATCATCGGATTGCGAACCTCACGATGGAACGGCGGTCTTGCGCTCGACGTAACGGCCGAAGCGCTCGATGCCGTAATTGATGACGAAATAGAGAAAGCCTGCGAAGAAATAGAATTCGAGGCTCATGAAGGTGCGGGAGATCAGCTCCTGCGTCCGCAGCAGCAACTCGCTCACGCCGATGATCGAAAGCAGCGTCGATGCCTTGACCATCTCGGCCGCTGTGTTGACCCAGGCAGGAAGTGCCTGCCGCAACGCCTGCGGGCCGAGCACATAGGTGAAGGTTTGCGCGAAGGTCAAACCGATCGCCTTGGCGGCTTCGGTCTGTCCCTTGGGGATCGATTGCAGCGCGCCGCGCACCAGTTCGCCGACATGCGAACTGCAGAAGACGGCAAGGGCCAGGACACCGGCCTGGAACGGCCCGAGATCGATACCGATGGTGCTCAGGACATAGTAGCTCGCGAGCACCAAGACGAGCACCGGCGTGCCGCGGATGAAATCGGTGTAACCGCGCACGATCCATTTGACGGGACGAAACCCGTAGACGAGCGCCAGACCGACGAAGACGCCCAGCACGGTGCCGACGACGATCGAGAG
The DNA here is from genome assembly GCF_030064585.1 of Ensifer meliloti. Taxonomy (NCBI): domain Bacteria; kingdom Pseudomonadati; phylum Pseudomonadota; class Alphaproteobacteria; order Hyphomicrobiales; family Rhizobiaceae; genus Ensifer; species Ensifer meliloti. The sequence continues at coordinate 1,505,526 of NZ_CP120364.1, read as the reverse complement.
AAGCGATATCGAGACGGAGACGCCGAGCCCCTTGAGGAGCGGGATGCGGGCAAGCCAGAGCTGATCGAGAAACGTGAAATCCATGACGGTTACCTCGGCACTGCAAGACGCCGCTCGGCGGCGCGCATCAGCGCGGCCAGCAGCGAGCAGGTCGCGACATAGAGGCAACTCGCAACGATCCAGGTCTCGATGACGCGGAAGGTCTCGACGTTGATCTTGCGTGCCTCGAAGGTGAGTTCCGGAACCGCGATCGCTGCGGCGAGCGAGGTATCCTTGAAGAGCGAGATCATCGTACTGCCGAGCGAGGGCAGGACGCTGCGCAGCATCAGCGGAATGATGATCGACGTGCGTATCTGCATCTCCGTAAGCCCAATCGCGAGCCCCGCCTCGCGCTGGCCGGGCGGTATGGCGATGAGGCCGCCGCGAAACACTTCGGCAAGATAGGCCCCCGAATAGATTGCAAGCGTCGCCACGAAGCTCTCGATCTTGCCGAGCCGGACCCCGAGCTCTGGAAGCGCGAAATAGCTGAACAGGACGAGGACGAGGATCGGCGTATTGCGGATCACGGTGACGTAGAGCCCGGCAGGCTTGCGCAGCAACGCCCTCCTGGAAACGAGCCCGAAGGCCGTGATCAACCCGATCACGCAACCGGCGAGGATCGCGACAAATGCCAGGCCGAGGCTGAGCGCCAGGCCTTCGAGAAGCAGGTCGAACGAGCGCCACACAGCCGCGAAGTTCAAGGAGTATGTCATGGAAGCAGCCGTTTCATGGGACAGGGCAGCTCCGCCAACAGGCGGAGCCGCCGTTGGCAGGGCTCACTTGTACTCGATGGGAAAACCGATCTGCGGCGCGGTGAGGTCCTTGCCGAACCAGGTCTTGAACGACTTGGCATAGAAATCGAATTCGACACCGGTCATGGCTTCATGCAGCGCCGTGTTGACGAAGTTCAGCCAGTCCTGATCACCGCGCCGGAGGCCGCAGGCATAGGTCTGCGGGTTCCAGCCATAGCCGGCGTCCTTATAGCGCCCCGAGTTCTGGGTCATGTACCAGGCGAGCGAGGACTGGTCGGTAGCGGCGGCATCGGCGCGGCCGGATTCGAGCGCCTGATAGATCAGGTCGACGGATTCATACTGGTCGACCGTCGCCTCCGGCAAGGCCGCATGGACCATGTCCTCGGCATAGACGTTCTGCAATACGGAAATCGTCACCGACGAGCCGGCAGCTTTCAGCGCTTCGTAATCGGCATACTTGCCGTCCGCCTTCAGCATCAGGCCGACGCCTTCACGGTAATAGGGAATGGTGAAGGCGATCTGCTGAGCGCGTTCCCCGGTAACCGTCATGAATTGGCAGGTGATATCCACCTTGCCGGTGGTGATGTTCGGAATACGGGCATCGGACGACTGGTTGACGAACTCGATCTTCTCCGGATCGCCGAACAACGCCTTTGCGATGATGCGGCCCATGTCGACGTCGAAACCCTGGAGCTTGTCTTCGGCGCTCTTGAAGTGCCACGGCGCGTTGGTGCTGCCGGTGCCGAGTATCAGATGGCCGCGGCTCAGAACTTCGTCGAGCTTGCTCGGTGCCTGTTGTGCTTGCGCTGGCATGGCCGCCAGCACGGCCGCGACGAAACTCGCGGCGACCGTGAATCTGCTGATCATCGAAAGATCTCCCCTTTTGTTCCCACTCATAGATTCCGGTATATTGGACACTGGTCCTGAATAACGGATTGACCCATCAAATGCCTTGGGTCATTACTTGTCAAGCAGGATCGGCTACATTCGCCGCCGATCCGCTCGCACCGAGGAAACCCCGCATGACACTGCCGATCGAAACCCCCGCCGTGCTGGTCGATCTCGATATCGCCCGGCGCAATGTCCTTGCGTTTCAGGCCTATGCCGACCGGCACGGCATCCGCGTGCGCCCGCACATAAAAACCCACAAGCTTCCGCAGATGGCCGAGCTGCAGCTCGATGCAGGGGCGATCGGCATCACCTGCCAGAAGGTGACGGAAGCGGAGGCGATGGTTGACGGCGGCGCCCGGATCAAGGACGTGCTGATCACTTACAACCTCCTCGGCGAGCAGAAACTCGCACGGCTGGCGCGGCTCAACGAAAGGGTGACGGTCAGCGTTGTCGCGGACAACGCGACCGTCGTCGACGGGCTCGCAGCCTTCTTCGCCGATGCCGGAAAGCCCTTGACCGTACTCGTCGAATGCAACACCGGAGCAGATCGCTGCGGCGTCGGGATTCCGTCCGAGGCGGCGCGCCTTGCCCGGCGCATCGCCGAGGCACCGGGACTGCGCTTCGGCGGATTGATGACCTATCCGCCGGCCGATGGCGCCGCACGCGTCCAGGCCTTCATGAGCGACGCGAAGCGGCTGATCGAGGCAGAGGGGCTCGAAGTTCCGTGCATTACATCAGGGGGCACGCCCGGTATGATGCAGGCAGCCGAAGCGCCGATAGCAAGCGAGCACAGGCCTGGTACCTACATCTATAACGACCGGTCGCTGGTTGCCCGTGGCGTGGCATCATGGGAGGACTGTGCCCTCACCGTGCTCGCTACCGTGGTCTCGGTTCCCAGTGAAAACCGGGCGATCATCGACGCCGGCAGCAAGGTCCTGACCTCTGACCTGCTAGGTCTCACCGGCTACGGCCACGTGCTCGGCCGCGACGACATACGTATCGACCAGCTCTCCGAGGAGCATGGCCGCCTTGTCTCGGACGGTCAGATCGGGCTCCAGGTCGGCGAACTGGTCCGCATCGTTCCGAACCATGCCTGCGTCGTGACCAACATGGTCGACGCGGTCCACGTCATCGAGGGCGGCGCGCCAAAAGGGACATGGCCGGTCGTCGCCCGCGGCCGCGTCCTCTGATCGGCGCCCGGTTACGACGCCGCAAAGGGAGAGCTCAGGGCCCGTCGTCAGCCGAAAGCTATAGTCCACTATTTTAGTGCATTTCCAAAATGTCGTGCTATCTTATCGGCGATGAGGCCCGAGACCGATGACAGGCACGGCATTCTTTCAGCAGCTCGCATATTGATAGGACTTTTCAAGAATCCACCTCGAAGCATCATAAGTTTGCGTTGCAGTAGTCTACCAAATCGGTAGCTTTATCTGGCAAAAGATGGAGGTCGAAATGAGCTCGAATAGTCTTGCCGGAATAGTGAAATTGGCGCTTATCGTCGGAAGCCTGCAACTTGGCTCGATTGGCCTCGCGCATGCGGACACGACAATTCTGAACGTGTCCTACGACCCGACTCGGGAGCTTTACAAGGAATTCAATGCGGCCTTTGCCGAAAAATGGCAGGCCGACACCGGCGAAACCGTGACGATCCAGACATCGCATGGCGGTTCCGGCAAACAGGCCCGTTCGGTCATCGACGGCCTGGAGGCGGACGTCGTGACGCTGGCACTCGAAGCGGATATCGACGCGATCGCCAAGGAAAGCGGCAAGATTCCCGCCGATTGGAAGTCCCGCTTCGATAACAACAGCGCGCCCTACACCTCGACCATCGTCTTCCTCGTCCGCAAGGGTAACCCCAAAGGCATCAAGGATTGGGGCGATCTCGTCAGGGAGGACGTGCAGGTGATCACGCCCAACCCGAAGACTTCGGGCGGCGCTCGCTGGAATTTCCTGGCCGCCTGGGCCTGGGCACGTGCCGCCAATAACGGAGACGATGCGAAGGCGCAGGAATATGTGGCGCAACTCTTCAAGCATGTGCCGGTTCTCGACACCGGCGCGCGCGGCGCGACGACCACCTTCGTCCAGCGCGGCCTTGGCGATGTGTTGCTGGCCTGGGAGAACGAAGCCTATCTGTCACTGGAAGAGCTGGGCCCCGATAATTTCGACATCGTCACGCCGTCGATCTCGATCAAGGCCGAGCCCCCCGTTGCGCTGGTCGATGGCAACGTCGACAGCAAGGGCACGCGCAAGGTCGCCGAGGCCTATCTCGACTATCTCTACAGCGATGTCGGGCAGAAGATCGCGGCCAAGCACTACTACCGGCCGTTCAAGCCTGAACTGGCGGATCCCAAGGACACCGCGCGCTTCACCGAATTGAAGCTCGTCACGATCGACGATTTCGGCGGCTGGAAGGAAGCTCAGCCGAAATTCTTCGGCGACGGCGGGGTCTTCGACCAGATCTACAGACCGGGGCAATGATATCGATGGCCGCTCGCAGCAGCACGCGGTGGCGGTTCCGGCAGCCGAGCGTCATTCCGGGTTTCGGATTGGCGCTCGGCGTCACGCTGGCATGGCTCACCATAATTGTTCTCATTCCTCTCTCCGGACTGCTGTGGCGCTCCAGTGGCCTCGGATGGTCGAAATTCGTGGAGCTCGCGCTTGACGAGCGCACGGTCAACGCATTGACGATCAGCTTCGGCACGGCCTTTATCGCAGCCGTCGTCAATCTCGTCTTCGGTGTGCTCCTCGCCTGGGTTCTCGTGCGCTATCGCTTCCCCGGCAAGCGCGTGATCGACGCCATGGTCGATCTGCCCTTCGCCCTGCCGACCGCGGTTGCCGGCATTGCGTTGACGACGCTTTACGCGCCGAACGGTTGGATCGGCTCGCTGCTCGCTCCTCTCGGCATCAAGATCGCCTTCACCCCGGCCGGGATCGTCGTGGCGTTGATCTTCGTCGGCTTGCCATTCGTCGTGCGCACCGTGCAGCCGATCATGGAAGAGATCGACAAGGAAGTCGAAGAGGCGGCTGCGACCCTCGGCGCCACCCGCTTCCAGACGATCAGCCGGGTCTTGTTGCCCGGTCTCCTGCCTGCCGGGTTGACCGGCTTCGCACTCGCCTTTGCTCGCGGCGTCGGCGAATATGGTTCGGTGATTTTCATCGCCGGCAACCTTCCCTATGTTTCGGAGATCGCGCCGCTTCTGATCGTCATCCGCCTGGAGGAGTTCAACTATCCGGCAGCAACCGCGATCGCCGCGGTGATGCTCCTGCTTTCCTTCATGATGCTGCTGGTCATCAATGTGATCCAGGCGTGGAGCAGACGGAGATATGGTTATGGCGCATGATGCCGGCTACGCTTCGAATACGCTTGTGACGGCCGCAACGTCGGAAACGCGGCTTTCGCGCGTGGTCCTGACCGTCGTTGCGCTCGGTTTCGTCGCGCTCTTCCTGCTTCTGCCGCTCGCCACGGTGTTCATCGAGGCGTTCCGCAACGGAGCGATGGAGTTCTTCACGGCGCTTGGCGATCCCGAGACCTTTTCCGCGATCCGGCTGACACTGCTCGTCGCGGGGATCGCCGTGCCGCTCAATCTCGTCTTCGGGGTGGCGGCTGCCTGGGCCATCGCGAAATTCGAGTTCAAGGGCAAGGCGTTCCTGACGACGCTGATCGACCTGCCCTTCTCCGTTTCGCCTGTGATCTCCGGCCTCGTTTTCGTGCTGCTCTTCAGCTCCCATAGCGTGCTCGGACCGATCCTGCAGAGCTACGGCATCCAGATCCTCTTTGCCGTTCCGGGCCTCGTGCTCGCCACCGTCTTCGTGACCTTCCCCTTCGTTGCGCGTGAATTGATTCCGCTGATGCAGGAACAGGGAACGGCCGACGAGGAAGCGGCACTCTCGCTCGGGGCCACCGGCTGGCAGACCTTCTGGCATGTGACGCTTCCCAATATAAAATGGGGTCTGCTCTACGGCGTGCTTCTTTGCAATGCCCGCGCCATGGGCGAGTTCGGTGCGGTCTCGGTCGTGTCCGGCCATATTCGCGGCCAAACGAACACCATGCCGTTGCAGGTCGAAATCCTCTATAATGAATATAATTTCGTCGCCGCATTTGCGGTGGCAGCGCTCCTGGCGCTCCTGGCGCTGGTAACGCTCGTTTTGAAGACTGCTCTTGAACTTCGCTACAGCGACGAGATCGCTGCCAGCCGCAGGCACTGAAAGGTCCAGACCTCCATGGAAGTCCGCGTCCAGAACATACGCAAGGAATTCGGCCGCTTTCCCGCACTCGAAGACGTTTCCCTCGACATGCGGTCGGGTGAACTGATCGCGCTCCTCGGCCCCTCCGGCTCCGGCAAGACCACGCTGCTGAGGCTGGTCGCCGGGCTCGAAAGCCCGACCGAAGGCACGATTTTCTTCGGCGACGAGGATGCGTCGAAAAAGACCGTGCAGGAGCGCAACATCGGCTTCGTTTTCCAGCATTACGCGCTTTTCCGCCACATGACGGTGCTCGACAACGTCGCCTTCGGTCTGAAGGTGCGGCCCGCCAAACGGCGCCCGGCGGCTGCCGACATCCGCCGCAGGGCCCTCGACCTGCTGGAACTGGTGCAGCTCTCCGGGCTGGAGAAACGCTACCCGGCCCAGCTTTCCGGCGGGCAGCGCCAACGCGTCGCACTCGCCCGCGCCATGGCCGTCGAACCCAACGTTCTGCTCCTCGACGAGCCTTTCGGCGCGCTCGATGCGCAGGTGCGCAAGGAGCTGAGGCGGTGGCTACGCGAAATCCACGACCGCACCGGCCACACCACGATCTTCGTCACCCACGACCAGGAGGAAGCACTCGAGCTTGCCGACCGCGTCGTCGTGATGAGCAAGGGCGCGATCGAGCAGGTCGGCACGCCCGACGAGATCTATGACCATCCGGTCTCGCCCTTCGTCTACGGCTTCATCGGCCAGTCGAACTGCCTCGACGTCACCCTCGCCAATGGCGAAATCTGGCACGAGGACCGCCCGATCGGCCTTCGTGCCGGGAACGAACCGGACGGCGCCGCAACCCTCTATTTCCGCCCGCACGACGTGGAGCTCATCGACGGCTGCGGCGGTTGCCTCGCCGGCCTCGTCACGGCGAGCCGGCGCGTGGCGGGCACCCGGCATCTGGAACTCGATCTCGGACGTACGCACCCTCCGGTCGAGATCGAACTCCCGCCGGAACGCGCCGCCTCCACCGACCACACGCGCATCGCCTTCCGGCCGACGCGATGGAAGCTATTCCGCAAGGGGGGACAGAAGGCGGCGACACCGCCGATAGAGGCGGAGGCGCCCGTGCTCGCAGCCACCGGCACGTGAGGCGGTGGACCTGGGCTGCGGAAGCGCGGATTCGCGCGGTCTAGACGCCGGGCTTTGATCTGCCGAATTAATCGGTTCCGATCAAATGAATCCTGCGGTAGAAACCGTTCCATGTCTGTTATCGATGATCTCACGAGCGCTCTCGGCGATGCCGTGCTCACCGGCGACCGGATCGCCGAACGTCACCGCGGCGATGCGAGCCTCACGGGCCGGGCCCTCCCCTTGGCGGTCGTTCGCCCGGCAAGTGTTGCCGAGGTTGCCGACGCGCTGAGGATCTGCAACGCGCATCGCCAGGCCGTGGTGCCGCAGGGTGGCTTGACCGGGCTCGCCGGCGGCGCCAATCCCTGCGCTGGCGACGTCGTCATCTCGCTGGAGAGACTTTCCGGCATCGAGGAGATCGATGCTGCGGCGGGTACGACGACGGTTCTCGCCGGAACACCGCTCGAAGTCGCCCAGCGCGCGGCCGAGGATGCGGGTTTCCTGTTGCCGATCGATCTTGGCGCCCGCGGCTCCTGCCAGATCGGCGGCAATCTGGCCACCAATGCCGGCGGCATCCGGGTCATCCGCAACGGTGTGGCGCGGGACAATGTGCTGGGACTCGAGGCCGTTCTCGCCGACGGTACCGTGATTTCCTCGATGAACAAGATGATCAAGAACAACACCGGCTACGACCTGCGGCAGCTCTTCATCGGTTCGGAAGGCACGCTCGGCATCATCACGCGGGCGGTGCTGCGCCTGCGTCCGCTACCTGCAGGGCGGCTGACGGCGCTCTGCGCACTCGGCAGCTATGAGGATGTCGTCGCCCTGCTCAAGCGGGCACAGAAGGAGCTCGCTGGCCTCTCCGCCTATGAGGCGATGTGGGAGAGCTATTTCCGCTTCAACTGCGAGGCCGAGGGGCTCAGGCTCTTCAAAGCCACTCCCGCTTTCGCCGTCATCGTGGAAGAGGACCTGCAAGGCCATGAAGCGGAACGCGAGCGGTTCGAAGCGTTTCTCGGGCGAGCCCTGGAGGACGGCGTGATCGGCGACGCGCTGATCGCGCAATCGCAAAAGGAAGCTCAAACCTTCTGGCGTATCCGCGAGGGCCACGCGCTGGACCGGCTGCCCCTGCTCCTCAACTTCGATGTCAGCCTGCCGATCGGCGAAATCGGCCGCTTCGCCGACGAATGCGGCGACGCGCTCCGGGCCAAGTTCCCCGAAGCGCACGTGTCGTTCTTCGGCCATGTCGGCGACAGCAACCTTCACATCGCCTTTTCCGTTGCGGGCGCAACCGAGAAAACGGCGCACGCAATCGACGCCGCCGTCTACGAACTGGTCGGCACCTATAGCGGCTCGGTTTCGGCCGAGCACGGGATCGGCCTCCTGAAGCGCGACTTTCTCCATCGCTCCCGCAGTCCGGCGGAACTCCAACTCATGCGGCGCATCAAGTATGCGCTCGACCCGAACGGCATCCTCAATCCGGGCAAGGTGCTGGGCTCGATTTAGCGTGGAAAATTACCCCTCGCCCTAACCCTCTCGCCGTCGATGGGGGAGAGGGGACGAAGTCGGCGCTGCTTGTCCCCTCCGCCCCGCCTGCGGGGAGAAGGTCGCCGGCAGGCCGGATGTCGGGCACTTTTTTGGGCTCAAACCCATGAGGCGGGGGATTTCGGCAGCCGGCCATCGGGATCGATGACGTCGAGACGCGGTTCTTCCGGACCGTTCCAGCGCCAGAGCGCGACGCAGGTGCCCCCGGGCGACATGAAGGATGGATAGATCACCCCGTGATAGTCGCGCGCCAGAAGATCCGACTGGAGCCTGTGGGTCTCCGGCACCGCGCCTTTGTCGAGCGCATCACGCCATTCGCAGCGATGGATCGCCTCATCCACACCAAGCCCCAGAAGAACGCTGGCATCCGTGAGGTCCGCGAGCTTCGCCCCGCGCAACTCGAGCTGCACGATGAGCGCCGGATGCTGGACGAAACCCTGGTTATATTCAGCCCAGGCGGTGGAGAGTTCGCGCGCACCATAAATCGCAGGCACGCCGATGGGATTCCAGCGGCCACCGAAGCGAGCGGCACCCGCGCCGGATAACGGCATATGCGCCCAGCGTGGAACGAAGGCGCGCCAGAGCGTTATCCGCTCGACCGACGGCGTCAGTTCCGGATCGGGTCGCGATGCGGGCGGAATGTGTTTCCCCATCCCGTCTTAGGCGTAGACGCCGGCACGTACCGATTCGAGATAGGCGAGCACCTTGTCGGCCTTGCCCTCGCCGACCAGGTCGAATGCCGTCTTGCCTGCCCAGCCGGGGATAGGCTGGTGCTTGAACCAGATGACGGCGCGGGCTTCGTCGCCCGCCATTTCCGAAGCCATGGCGAGGATGCGGACCACCTTGCTTAAGGCGCTGTCCACCTTTCGGGCGCCGGACTTCGCCGTCAGCGTATTGCGGGCGACACCGATCAGCTTCGCGAGTTCGGCGAGTGTGACGCCCAACCGGTCGGCGACAAGGCGGGCCGAGAGAAACGGGGAATGATCGTCTCCGAAACGGGCTGCAGGTATCTGGAAATCGACGGCCATTATGAGAAATCGATCCTGTTTTGATCGGGTCCCCATGAAAATAGGATCGATTTACCGTCAATTCAAGCGCAAAGTCGGCTCATTGCCGCCAGGAGGGATTGCGCCGTTCGAAGAAGGCCGACACGCCCTCCCGCGCTTCGTCCGATTCCCAGGTATCGGCAAGCTGCTCTATCGTCGCGGCGATGACGGCGTCCGTTATGGGAAGACCCAGCGACCGCGCAAGCCGCTTCGCGCGCCCGGCAGCGCCCGGAGCCGCGACGAGATAGCCCGTCACCGCGGCTTCGACGGCCCCGTCCAGCATGGTGCCGTCGACGACCGTCGTCACGAAGCCGGCGACCTTCGCCTCCTCCGCACCGAAGATCCGCGCCGACATGAACAGCGGCCGCGCCCGCGACTCGCCTGTCCGGGCAATGACATATGGGCTGATCGTCGCCGGGATCAGTCCGAGGCGCGTTTCGGTCAGGCCGAATTGAGCACCGGAAGCGGCGATCACCGTGTCGCAGACGCTGACCAGCCCGACGCCGCCGCCGAAGGCGTTCCCATGCACGCGCGCAATCAGCGGCTTCGGCAGATCATTCAGCGCCTTCAACATCATCGCAAGCCGCGTCGCCTCGGCGATCCGCGTCGGCCGGTCGGCGGAAAACTGCTGACGCATCCAGTCGAGATCGCCGCCGGCACAGAAACTCTTGCCTTCGGCGTCGAGAATAACGACCCTGATCGCTGCATCGGTTGCCAGCCGGCCCGCGACGGCGGTCAATTCGCCGATCATGGTGGCGGAAAGCGCATTGTGCTTTTCCGAACGGGCGAGCGTCACCCGGGCGACGCCGCGCTGGTCGATGGCACAACGGATCGTATCGAAGGTCATGCTGTGCTCCTCAGCGATCGTGCAAAAGCAGCGGCGCGGTCGAGTTTTTCCGAGTCGAGGCCGGTGGCAAAACCCCGCGCCTCGACAAAGGCGTTCACCGCAAGCGTATCGACATTGCCGGCCGCTCCAGGCGCATAGGGACAACCGCCGAGCCCGCCGGCGGAGGCGTCGAAAACCCTGATACCGCGCTCCAGTGCTACCGCGATATTCTCCAGTGCCCGGCCGGACGTATCGTGGAAATGCCCGGCAAGTTTCTTGGCATCGATCTCGCGGAGCGTCGCGGCCAGCATCGCATCAACCGCTTCCGGCGTGCCGCGCCCGATCGTGTCGCCGAGACTGATCTCGTAGCAGCCGAGGTCGGCAAGCAGCCGCGCGACGCGGGCGGTCTCCGCCGGCACGATCGCGCCCTCATAGGGACATTCGACGACACAGCTCACATAGCCCCGCAGGGGAACGCCTCGATGCCGGCTTGCCTCGGCGACCGGCCGAAAACGCTCGATGCTTTCGGCAATCGAGCAGTTGATGTTCTTTTCGGAGAAGCTTTCCGACGCCGAGGCAAAGATCGCCACCTCGTCGGCGCCAGCCGCAAGCGCCGCCTCGAAGCCGCGCATATTGGGCGTCAGTGCCGCGTAACGCGTGCCCGGCCGCCGGACGATACCAGCCATGACAGCCGGCGCGTCGGCCAATTGCGGTACCCAGCGGGGACTGACGAAGCTCGTTACTTCGATGCGCTCGTAACCGCAGTCGGAGAGCAGATCGACGAGCCCGACCTTGTCCTCGGTAGCAACGAGCCGCGACTCGTTTTGAAGACCGTCGCGCGGCGCCACCTCGACAATCGTGATGCGCTCCTTTGCCGGCGACGTCATTGCGCAGCCTCCTCCATCAGCGTCACGAGCACTGTGCCCTCGCTGACCTGAGCGCCTTCCGCCACATGGACATTGGCGATCGTGCCCTCGCGTGAGGCCGAGAGCGTCAGCTCCATCTTCATCGCCTCCATCACGACAAGCGCCTGTCCCTTTGTCACTGCGTCGCCGGCGCCGACCCGCACCAGCTTCACGAGACCCGGCATCGGCGCGACCAACTCGTCGTCGGCGATCTCGCTGCTCTGCCCGCCGGTCAATCCGTCCGGCACATGGAACACCAGGTTGCGCCCGCCATGGAAGAGCGTCAACGCCTCGCGATCCCGTGAGAAGCGGATCAGGCGCTTCTGCCCGGCCACCTCGAGCCGGGCACCGCCCTCGAAGCGGTCGAGCACGAGGACGGGCAGCGTGCTCGCACCGGCACGCACGGCGAACTGGTCACGGCCGCGCGAAGCCAAGGTGACGGTTGCGCGCACGTCCGCATGGGCGATCACCACCATGCGGTGCGCGTCGCCCCAGATCTGCCAGGAGCCGAGCGACGACCATGGATCGGTCGACCTGTTCGGGTCGAGCGCGCCGGTCGAAACTATCGCCGCCAGCGCCAGCGCCTCGTCACCAGGTGCGACCGGAGCGGTCAGTCGCTCGATCTCCCGGTCGATCAGCCCCGTATCCGGGTGGCCAGAGCGGAAATCATGCTCTTCCGTCAGGCGGATGAGAAAGTCGCGGTTCGTGACCGTGCCGCCTATGCGGCATTCCTTGAGAGCATCCTGCAACCGGCCGAGCGCCGCCGAACGGTTCTGGCCATGTACGATCAACTTGGCAATCAGCGGATCGTAATAGGGCGTGATCGTATCCCCCTGCCGGACGCCGGAATCGACCCGCGAAGTCCCCTCGGGAAAGCTCAATTCCGTCAGCCGGCCGGTCGCCGGCAGGAAGCCCCGGGCCGGATCCTCCGCATAGAGGCGCGCCTCGAAGGCCCAGCCGTTCATTGAAATATCGGCCTGTTTCTTCGGCAGCGGCTCGCCGCTAGCGACCCGCAACTGCCATTCCACGAGATCGATGCCGGTGATCGCTTCCGTGACGGGATGCTCCACCTGCAGCCGCGTGTTCATCTCCATGAAATAGAAGTGATCCGGCCAGAGGCCGTTGGTCACGTCGGCGATGAACTCCACGGTGCCTGCACCGACATAGCCGATCGCCTGGGCGGCCCTGACCGCGGCATCCCCCATCGCACGGCGGACCTCGGCCGTCATGCCGGGCGCCGGCGCCTCCTCTATCACCTTCTGATGCCGGCGTTGCAGCGAGCAGTCGCGCTCGAAGAGGTGGACGATATTGCCGTGCCGGTCGCCGAAGACCTGCATCTCGATGTGACGCGGCTTCGTCAGATAGCGTTCGAGAAGCACCGAACCGTCGCCGAAGGCGGATTCGGCCTCCCGCCGTGCGGCCTCCAGCGCGGGGCCGAAATCCTCCTGCCGCTCGACCCGGCGCATGCCTTTGCCGCCGCCGCCCGCCCGCGCCTTGATCAGCACCGGATAGCCGATTTCCCGTGCCCTGTCGGCAAGAAAGGATGCATCCTGCTCTTCGCCGTGGTAGCCGGGCACGACCGGTACGCCGGATCGTTCCATGAGAGCCTTGGCCGCGTCCTTGAGACCCATGGCGCGGATTGCGGCCGGCGGCGGCCCGACGAATATCATGCCTGCTTCTGCGACAGCCTCCGCGAAATCGGCGTTCTCCGACAGGAAACCATAGCCCGGATGAATGGCTTGTGCGCCGACGCTTCTTGCCGCTTGAACGATAGGAGCGCTCGCCAGATAGCTTTCGGCGGCGGGCGCCCCCCCGATCCGGATCGCCTCGTCGGCGAGCGCCACGTGCAGCGCGTCTCCGTCAGCGTCGGAATAGACGGCGACGGTGCGGATGCCGAGCCGTCGCGCGGTGCGGATGATGCGGCAGGCGATTTCACCGCGATTGGCAATCAGGAGCTTCGAAAACATACGCCTCTTTTCCAATCTATTGCGCCGCGACCACTTCGACTTCCATGAGCCAGGCCGAATCGAAAATGCCGGTGATCACCACCGTCATTGCCGGAGCCAACGAGCCGAGATAGTCGTTGCGGATCTCGCGGTTCTCCATGACGTGCTGCCTGTCGGCGAGATAGGTCGTGACCTTGACGATGTCGGTTTTCGACATGCCGGCCGCCTTGAGCTGCGCATCGACGTTCAGCCAGACCTGGCGCGCCTGCGCCTCGAAGCCCTCCGGCACGACGTCGTCCGACGTTACCGGAATTTGGCTGCTGACGAAAAGCACGCGCCGGAAATCCTCGATGCTGACAGCCTGTGAATACCCCCCGCGCGGCTGCGGTGCATTCAGGGCATTGATGTTGTCGCGTTTCATCTCGGGACCTCTCGTCACATTCTGAACAGTCCGAAGCGCGTCTCCTCCATCGGCGCGTTCAAGGCCGCCGACAGAGACAACGCCAGCACGTCGCGGCTCTTGCGCGGATCGATCACGCCGTCATCCCAAAGCCTTGCCGACGCATAGAGCGGGTGGCTCTGACGTTCGAATAGATCGAGCACCGGTTGGCGGAAGCGGGCCTCCTCCTCTTCACTCCATGGTTTTCCTGACCGCTTCAAGGCTTCGCCGCGCACCGAGGAGAGCACGCCTGCCGCCTGTTCGCCGCCCATGACCGAAATGCGGCTGTTCGGCCAGGTCCAGAGAAAGCGCGGCGAGAAGGCGCGCCCGCACATCCCGTAATTGCCTGCCCCGAACGATCCGCCGACCAGCATGGTGATCTTTGGCACCTTCACGGTCGCGACTGCGGTCACCAGCTTGGCGCCGTGCTTGGCAATTCCCTCTGTCTCGTATTTGCGGCCGACCATGAAGCCGGTGATGTTCTGCAGAAAGACGAGCGGGATCCTGCGCTGCGCGCAGAGCTCCACGAAATGCGCTCCCTTGACGGCCGATTCCGAGAAGAGCACGCCATTGTTGGCGACAATGCCGACTGGAATGCCGTGGACATGGGCGAAACCGCAGACGAGCGTGGTGCCGAACCGCGCCTTGAACTCGTCGAAGCGGGAACCGTCGACAAGCCGGGCGATCACCTCGCGGATCTCATAGGGTGTCTTGAGGTCGGCCGGGACGATGCCGGCGATTTCCTCCGGATCGTAGAGTGGCGGCTCCGGCTCGATGCGCTCGACCGTCCAGGGCTTCTCACGGTTCAAGGCCGAAACGGCGCGGCGCGCCAATGCCAACGCATGCGCATCGTCGCGCGCAAGGTGATCGGCAACGCCCGAAAGGCGCGTGTGGACGTCGGCGCCGCCAAGGTCCTCGGCCGAGACGACCTCTCCGGTCGCCGCGCGAACGAGCGGCGGGCCTGCGAGAAAAATAGTGCCCTGCTTTTCGACGATGATCGCTTCGTCGGACATGGCCGGCACATAGGCGCCGCCCGCCGTGCAGGATCCCATGACCACCGCGATCTGAGGGATGCCAGCCGCCGACATGTTGGCCTGGTTGTAGAAGATGCGGCCGAAATGGTCCCGATCCGGAAAGACCTCGTCCTGGTTCGGCAGGTTCGCGCCGCCGGAATCGACAAGATAGACGCAGGGGAGCCGGTTCTCCGCCGCGATCTCCTGCGCGCGCAAATGCTTCTTGACCGTCAGCGGATAGTAGGTGCCGCCTTTGACCGTCGGATCGTTGCAGACGATCATGCACTCGCGGCCGGAAATCCGGCCGATGCCGGTGATCAGGCCCGCGCCCGGCGCATCGTCGTTGTACATCCCATATGCGGCGGTGGCTCCGACCTCCAGAAAAGGCGTGCCCGGATCGATGAGAGTAGCAAGCCGGTCCCGCGGCAGGAGCTTGCCGCGGCTGACGTGGCGCTCGCGCGCCGTCTCGCCGCCGCCGGCTGCGGCCAGGCGCACCGCGTCCTCGATCGTCGCGATGGCCTCCGTCATGGCCGCGCGGTTCGCCTTGAACTCCTCCGAGGATGGCGAAATGTGCGAACGCAATACTGTCATGCTCCCCCCAAGCGTTACCTATTCGGCCTATTTCGTTTCGGCAAAGAGCTCCCGTCCGATCAGCATGCGACGGATCTCGCTCGTGCCCGCGCCGATCTCGTACAGCTTGGCGTCGCGCAGCAGCCGGCCTGCCGGATAATCGTTGGTGTAGCCATTGCCGCCCAGCGCCTGTATCGCCTCCAGCGCCATGGCGGTCGCCTTTTCCGCCGCATAGAGAATACAGCCGGCCGCGTCCTTACGCGCAGTCTCGCCACGGTCGCAGGCCGCCGCCACGGCATAGACATAGGCCCGCGCGGCATTCATCGTCACATACATGTCGGCAAGCTTTCCCTGCATCAACTGGAACTCGCCGATCGGTTGCCCGAACTGCTTGCGCTCATGGAGATAGGGGACGACGACATCGAGGCAAGCGGCCATGATCCCGAGCGGTCCGGCAGAAAGCACGACCCGCTCATAATCGAGGCCGGACATAAGCACCTTGACGCCCTCACCCACGCCGCCGAGCACGTTTTCCTCCGGCACCTCGCAATCCGTGAAGATGAGTTCCGACGTGTTCGATCCGCGCATGCCGAGCTTGTCGAGCTTCTGGCCGGCCGAGAAGCCGGGAAATGCCTTTTCCACCAGGAAAGCGGTGATGCCGCGCGGTCCGGCTGCCGGATCGGTCTTGGCGTAGACGACCAGGACATCTGCGTCCGGGCCGTTGGTGATCCACATCTTGCTGCCGTTCAGGACATAACGGTCGCCGCGCTTGTCTGCCTTGAGTTTCATCGAAACAACATCGGAGCCGGCGCCGGGCTCTGACATGGCAAGCGCCCCGACATGCTCGCCCGAAATCAGCTTCGGCAGATATCTGCTCTTCTGTGCCGGTTTGCCGTTGCGGTTGATCTGATTGACGCAGAGATTGGAGTGGGCGCCGTAGCTCAAGCCCACCGAAGCGGATGCGCGGCTTATCTCTTCCATCGCCACGCAATGGGCGAGATAGCCGAGTCCCGCACCGCCATGTGCCTCGTCGGCAGTGATGCCGAGCAGGCCGAGTTCTCCCATCTCCCGCCAGAGCGACATGGGAAAGGCATTGCTGCGGTCGGCATCGTCGGCAAGCGGCGCGATTCGCTCGGAAGCGAAGCGGCGCACACTCGCGCGCAGCGCATCGATCTCCTCGCCGAGCGCGAAGTTCAATCCGGCTTCAAACATTTCCATCTCCTCCCGACGCCCGCTCCACGATCTCCCCATCGCCAAGCAGAGGCGAGCCGCTGCGATCTGTCGCCGCCGCACGCCTATCGTCGTGAACGATAACATCGCCGTCGGCTAATTTCCTTCCAAAGAGCTGGCGTGCCAAGCACGATGTGCAAAGACGGCGGCAGGCATTGCGAAACGCAACCTTACAGACGGGCGAGACCTGCAAGCGCCTCGCGGACGATCTCCGCCAGCGGCTGGGCGACGTCTACGGCGACCGTCCTTACCTCCCCCCTCGGGTCCTCGAGCGTCTCAAGCTGCGTCTGCAGCAATGAGGACGGCATGAAATGCCCTGTGCGGTGGTGCATCCGCTCCGCAAGCACGGACTCGCTGCCGTGGAGAAAGACGAAGGCCAGGCCACCGGGAGCACTTTCTCGAAGCTTGTCCCTGTAGCTGCGCTTAAGGGAGGAGCAGGAAACGACGACCGGCTCCCGGCTCGCCAGCCGCTCTCCGATCGCAGCGAGCCACGGCCAGCGGTCGTCGTCGGTGAGCGGAATCCCCTCGGACATTTTCCTGATGTTTTCCGGAGGATGGAGCGCGTCGCCTTCGATGAAGGGATAGCCGCAAGCCTCGGCGATCGCCTCCCCCACCGACGATTTGCCGCTGCCCGAGACGCCCATGACGACGATCGAGCCGGGAAAGCGCCGTGCCGCGGTTGCTTCTGATTTGTACTCAACACTCATTGTCTCAGGCTTTCACTCCCTACTGATGTTCCCTTGGATCCTATCCGATTCGACGACAACGTCTCGATACATGAATGCTGCGCCTTGCCCCCGGTGCGGCACTGCCGGCCGGCGTTTCGAACTCGGCAATCATTGGAAAGTTGAGTTTTGCCACAGAAAGCGGCGCGTGCTGATTGCATCGCGGCGTCCATTCAAGCAAACTTATATGCCATAAGCTGAATCGAACTCGCGAGGAGACTACCAGATGAACAAAAAGGATCCTAACCCGATCGATGCCTTTGTCGGCTCGCGTGTTCGCATGCGCAGGCTGATGATAGGTCTGAGCCAGGAAAAGCTCGCCGACGGGCTCGGCATCACCTTTCAGCAAGTCCAGAAATACGAAAAAGGCACCAACCGCATCGGCGCCAGCCGGTTGCAGGCAATCGCCGATATACTCGGCGTCCATCCGAGCTTTTTCTTCCAGCAGGACGAAGGCAGCGCACAATCGGGCAAGCCCGCTGCCGATGTTCACGAATCCCAGGAGATTTCATCCTTCGTCGCCTCCAAGGAGGGTATCGCGCTCAACCGGGCCTTCCTGAAGATCACTGACCCGGTGCTTCGCAAGAAAATCATCTCTCTCGTCGCGGCGATGGCGCAGACGCCCGAGGCGGAGCAGACCCCGGCCCAATCCGGAAGCCGGCACGCGGAATCACTCCATGGCTGACGATCGCCATGAACATAGCTGTCCGTGACGACGATTGGCGGCGGACAGGCTGCCTCCGCCGTTCTCAAATCCACTGAGGCGGAATGAAAGTCGCATTCGTTGGCCCGACCGTTCCCGATGCAGTGCGGCTGGCCGGCAACACGCTCACGATCCGCCCGCCTGCCAGGCAGGGCGATGTTCTCCGGGCGGTGCGCGACGGCGCTGCGGCGATCGGCCTGATCGACGGCAACTTCGAATATGTCGCCCCCGTCTGGCACAAAGAAATTCTCTTCGCCCTTTCCGAGGGCGCGGCCGTCTTCGGCGCAGCGAGCATGGGTGCTCTGCGCGCGGCCGAATGCGCAGATTTCGGAATGGCAGGCATCGGCGAGATCTTTCGCCAATATGTAAGCGGCGAGGCCGAAGACGATTCCGACGTGGCACTGCTCCACGCTCCCGAGGAACTCGGCTACGCGCCGCTGACCATTCCCCTCGTCAATGTCAGGGCCACCCTCCGCCGGCTCCTGGAACTGCGATCGTTCTCCGTCGAAGATGCCGCTTGCGTCGAGGAAGCCGTCTCCTCCTTGTTCTACAAGGAACGGACCTGGGGTGCGATCGCTTCGCGCGCCCGACTGATGACGAGCGGTGATGCGCTGATCGGGAAACTGCGGGCGGGGTATGTCGACCAGAAGCGGGCCGACGGCCTTGAACTTCTGGAAGCCCTGCGCAGCCACCCGGTTGAACGGCAGCATGTGAAATGCCAATGGACGTTCCATGCGACGAGCCTCTGGAAAAGAGCGCTTGACCCGTTGCCGTCTTCCACAGGTGAACCTGCCTGAATTTACGCCAGACCGGCGGTCATCAGCATATTATTTAGGCATTAAAGTATTTCGCAAAATATTTAGGCATATCTATATTGCGAAAATTGCTGCATCGCATCATGATACGGCATGACCCATCGCGACCTCACCATTCTCGTGATTGACGAGAACGCCATCCGCGCCTCGATCATCGAGGAAGGACTGCGCGAAGCAGGACACGGCAAGGTCACCGTGATCCACGAGGTTCACGGCGTCGCCCGGGTCATCGAGACGCTCCGGCCCGACGTGATCGTCATAGACATCGAAAACCCTAACCGGGACATGATGGAGCATCTTTTCCAACTGACCCGCACGGTCGGCCGGCCGATCGCCATGTTCGTGGACCGCTCCGACACGGCCTCTATCGAGGCGGCGGTCGAGGCAGGCGTCTCGGCCTACATCGTCGACGGCCTGAAAAAGGAGCGCGTCAAGCCGATCCTCGACATGGCTGTCAGCCGCTTCAAGGCCTTCAGCCGGCTTCAGCGCGAGCTGGCGGAGGCCAAATCCGCGCTCGAGGAGCGCAAGCTCGTCGAGCGCGCCAAAGGTATTCTCATGAAAATGCGCGGTCTTTCCGAAGACGAGGCATTCGCGCTGCTGCGCCAGACGGCGATGAACGAGAAGAAAAAGATTTCGGAGATCGCGCAAAGCGTCGTGACCGCCGCCGGATTGCTGATCCGGTGACCGGCCGCTCTTTTGCTGCGGTACCTTGGGAGACACCGGAGTGAACATATTGACGAACAAAAGTGAATTCAGCGGCGAGAACCTCTCCGCCGGCGGCGCCCTGCCCGCGCCGGGAAGCATCCGCCACGAGGGTTCGCGCACCGTCCGCGCCGGATTCATCCCCCTCGTGGATGCGGCCGTGCTGATCGCCGCCGCCGAATTCGGCTTTGCGCAGCGCGAAGGCATCACCCTCGAACTCGTCAAGGACGTCTCCTGGGCGAATGTGCGCGACAGGCTTGCCTTTCGTCAGTTCGACGTGGCCCACATGCTTTCACCCATGCCGGTTGCCGCCATGCTCGGTCTCGGCTCCAATCCGTCGCCGACGATTGCGCCCTTTTCCCTGGGGCGCGGCGGCAACGCCATCACGCTCTCGACACGGCTCTACGGGCTCATGCAGCAGGCAGGAGGGCTCGGTGGAGGCGAGGATGCGTTGAAGAACGCCAAGGCCCTGGCGGCGGTCATCCGCACCGCGGGGGCAGCCGGCAAGCCGCCGCTGACGCTCGGCGTCACCTACCCCTTCTCGTCGCATAACTACGAGTTCCGCTACTGGCTCGCGGCCGGCGGCATCGATCCCGACCGCGACGTCAAGCTCGTCGTGGTGCCGCCGCCAATGACCTCCGACGCGCTGGCGGCGGGCGCGATCGACGGCTTTTGCGTCGGTGCGCCCTGGAACATGGTCGCATCCGAACGCGGCGTCGGCCGCATCGTCGCGACCAAGCAGGACATCTGGCCCTCGGCACCGGAAAAGGTCATCGGCATGCGTCCCGAATGGGCGGAGGCCAATAGGGATACGGTCTCGCGCCTGATCGTCGCGCTCGACCGCGCCGCCCGCTGGTCGGACGAACCGGCCAACCGCGGCCGCCTTGCGGAAGTCCTGGCAGAGGAGCGTCACGTGGCAGCTCCGGCCGATATCATCCGCCGGGTACTTGCGGGCGAATTCGCAATCGACCCCGAGGGAAACCGCCGCGTCGTCGAGAACTATCTCGTCTTCCACGCAGGCTTTGCCAACTACCCGCGTCCCAGCCAGGCGCTCTGGACCTACAGCCAGATGGTGCGCTGGGGCCAGACATCCTTGTCGAGGCAGCGAGTTGACGCGACCATCTCCGCCTATCGTCCGGACCTCTATCGCGAGGCGCTCGGCAAGGATGCCTTGCCGGCCGACGCGGACGCGGGCAGGCTCGAAGGAGCAACGGACGGCGATCGCTTCATGGACGGCCACGTCTTCGATCCGGGCAGGATCGAGGACTATATCAAGTCCTTTGGGGCTCCTTCCGTCGTCAATTCTCGAGTCGGTCGTCATCCTCGCGCCTGACTCGAGGATCCACACACGAGCCTCACAAGGTCGGAGCGCTCACATCAGCCGTCAAACCTGTAGTCCTTGATCGATTGTTGCTTCATTTCGATCGAGAAGCCAGGCCGCTCGGGCGGCATGTAAGCGGCGTTGCGGATCACGCACGGGTCCAGGAAGTGTTCGTGCAGGTGGTCGACATATTCGATCACCCGCCCGTCCTTCGTGCCGGAAACGGCAACGTAATCGATCATGGAAAGGTGCTGCACATATTCGCAGAGGCCGACGCCGCCGGCGTGCGGCCAGACGGGCAGCCCGTATTTCGCGGCGATCAGCAGCACCGCCAGCACCTCGTTCAGTCCGCCCATGCGGCAGGAATCGATCTGCACGATATCGATCGCGCCCTCGGCGATGAACTGCTTGAACATGATGCGGTTCTGGCACATCTCGCCGGTCGCGACCTTGACTGGTCCGATCGCTTCGCGGATCTTTCGGTGCCCGGCGACATCGTCCGGGCTCGTCGGCTCCTCGATGAAGAAGGGCTTGGCAAAGGCGAGCTTTTGCACCCATTCGATCGCCTCGCCCACTTCCCAGACCTGGTTCGCGTCGATCATCAGGTACCTGTCGGGGCCGATCACTTCACGGGCGATCCTCAGCCGGCGGATATCGTCGTCGAGGTCACGCCCGACCTTCATCTTGATGTGATCGAAGCCTGCGTCGACCGCCTCCTGCGCAAGCCGCCGGAGCTTTGCGTCGTCATAGCCGAGCCAGCCGGCAGATGTCGTGTAGCAGGGGTAGCCCTCCTTCTCAAGCGTCGCGATCCGCTCGGCCTTGCCGGGTTCGGCACGCCGCAGGATCTCGACCGCGTCGTCGCGGGTGAGAACATCCGTCAAGTAGCGGTAGTCGACGATGTCGGCGATCTCTTCCGCCGGCATGTCGGCGACGAGACGCCACACCGGCTTGCCGGCGTGCTTTGCGAGGAGGTCCCAGACGGCGTTGACTATGGCGCCGGTCGCAAGATGGATCGCGCCCTTTTCCGGGCCGATCCAGCGCAGCTGGCTGTCGCTCGTCAGGTGCCGCCAGAAGCGGCCGGGATGCTTCAAAATGTTGCTGATGTCCTGGCCGACCACGAGATGCCGCATGGCCTCGATCGCCATGCAGCATATGTCGTTGCCGCGCCCTATGGTGAAGGTGAGGCCGTGACCCGCCAGCCCCGGCCGATCCGTGTCGAGGATGACGTAAGCCGCCGAATAGTCCGGATCCGGGTTCATGGCGTCCGAACCGTCGAGGCTCGCCGAGGTCGGAAAGCGAAGGTCGAAGACGCGAAGGTCGGTGATGCGGGTCATGTTTGCTCCAATAGACCTGCAGCGCCGCGCGCCTTTTCGGGCGCGCGGAGATCACTGCGGCACTTTGATGCTGCCTGTTCGTGTCCTTCAGTCGAATAGGACCGAAGGAAACATTCGATTAGCTCAGGCGTCGGCGCGAACGCGCTGTTTCTGGCTGCCGAGGCCCTCTATGCCGAGTTCGACGACGTCGCCGGCCTTCAGATAGCGCGGCGGCTTCATGCCCATGCCGACGCCCGGCGGCGTGCCCGTCGAGATGATATCACCGGGGCGCAGCGACATGAACTGCGACAGATAAGAGACGAGATAGGCGGCGCCGTAGACCATCGTCTTGGTCGAGCCGTCCTGCATCGTCTCGCCGTTGACCTTCAGCCACATTGCGAGATCCTGCGGGTCCGCCACCTCGTCCTTGGTGACAAGCCACGGTCCGGTCGGCCCGAAGGTGTCGCAGGATTTGCCCTTCGTCCACTGACCGTGACGTTCCGTCTGGAAAGCGCGTTCGGAGACATCGTGGACCGTGCAATAGCCGGCGACGTAGTCGAGTGCCTCGGCTTCGCTCACATATTTCGCCGTCTTTCCGATCACGATGCCGAGTTCCACTTCCCAGTCGGTCTTTTCCGAACCACGCGGCAGGACCAGATCGTCGTTCGGCCCGACGATCGCGGAGGTCGCCTTCATGAAGATGATCGGCTCCGGCGGCACGGTCGCGCCCGTCTCGGCGGCGTGATCGGAATAGTTGAGGCCGATGCAGATGAACTTTCCCGTACCTGCGACGCAGGGACCAAGCCTCGGATTGCCGGACACGGCGGGCAGCGTCTCGACATCGAGATTCGCGAGTTCGTCAAGCTTGCTGGGGTCGAGCGCCCCGGCGGCGAGATCGGATACGTGGCCGGAAAGATCGCGGATGATGCCGTCGGAACCGAGAAGACCCGGCTTTTCCTGGCCCGGTTCGCCATAACGAAGAAGTTTCATGTGCTTTTCCCTGATTGAGCGTTCAAATGGTCCAGCCGCCGTCGATGGCGTAGGCCTGGCCGGAGGTGTAGGTGGCGCCGGCGAGATAGACGGCAAGGTCGGCGATCTCTTCGGGCGTGCCGAGGCGGCCCATCGGCTGGCGGGAGATAAAGGCCGCACGCGCCGTTTCGTAGTCTCCCTGTGCCCGCATGCGGCTTTCGAGCGACGGGCTTTCGACCGTTCCCGGGCAGATCGCATTGCAGCGAATGCCGTCGCCTACATAATCCGCCGCAACGGCTTTCGTCAGCCCGATGACGGCTGCTTTGGTCACGCCATAGGCGAAGCGGTTCGGCACGCCTTTAATGCTGGAGGCCACCGAGGCCATATTGACGATCGACCCGTCCTTGCGTGCGATCATGCCGGGCAGCACCGCACGGATGGTGCGGATCATCGACTTCACGTTCAGATCGAAGGCGAAATCGAGGTCCTCGTCCTTCATCGTGAGCACCGAGCCTGCATGGACGAAACCGGCGCAGTTGAAAAGCACGTCCACGGCCCCGATCTCGGCGACCAGCGCTTCGACCGCAGCGGTGTCGAGGACGTCCAGCCGGTGGGTGCTGATGCCCGCCTCACCTTCAAGGCTACCAACGGCGTCCGCGTTGATATCGGTCGCATGGACCTTGGCACCGGCCTTGGCGAAGGCAAGTGCGGTTGCGCGTCCTATGCCCTGCGCCGCAGCTGTTACGAGGACGACCTTTCCGGCAAGGTTCGCTGTCATTGGTTAGTTCCCTCAGGTTTGCGTTCGACGATCAGAATGTGATCCGCGGCAAGAACGACCTCGCCGCGCTGGTTGATGACCTCGCACCGCTCGACGACCCGGCCGGCCCTCGGGCGCTTCGGATCGTCTTCCTTGGCGGCGATGGTGACGCGGGTGCGGATCGTATCGCCGATATGGACAGGGCGGACGAATCGCAGACGGTCGTAACCGTAAGAGAAGGCGACCGGGTTGATCAAGGAGGCGGTGAGCCCGACACCGATCGAGAAGATCATCGTGCCGTGGGCAATGCGCTGACCGCCGGGGAGCGTTTTGGCAAACTCCGCGTCCATGTGATGGGGGAAGAAATCACCCGTGTGCCCGGCATGGACCACGAAGTCCGTTTCCGTGATCGTGCGTCCGCTCGTCAGCCGCACATGGCCCTGTTCGTAGTCCTCGTAATAGATCGTCTGCTCGCTCATTTTAATTTTCCAATGGAAGCGCAGCGATCGGCGTTGCCGGGCGCGCGCTCGATTGATAGGCGGCCTCCACCAGGGCCATGGTCCGCCATGCGTCCTCGACGGACCCTATGAGTTCATCATCCTCGCCGCCGGCATGGCGTTGCAGATTGGCCATGCGGTTGGCGAAGGCATCGGGGAACCAGGAACCTTCAAGCGGCACCTGAATCCAGTCGGCACCTCCGGCTGGGCGAATCCACAGCTCGTCCGGCTCGCCACGCGGGTAGTCGAGATTGACGCCGAGTTTGACATAGGCGGCACCCCTCGTCCCACAGATGCGGAATTCACAGGCCTGGAACCTCCGCCCGAAATCGTGGTCGTGATTGACGGAAAGCACGCAGCGCACGGCATCGCCGTAATCGAGGATCGCGGCGGTGCGGGTCTGGGCCACATCGTGGTTCGGATGGCCGATGGTCTTGGCGTGAACACCCCGCGGATCGCCGAGAAGACTGCGCACGAGATCCAGGTAGTGGATGGAATGCATCGCGATCTCGATGCGCGGCAGCCCCTTCAGGAACGGCCAGAGCCCCCAGGGCGTGGCAAGCGCCAGCCAGGCGTCGAAATCGACCACCTCGCCGAGATAGCCCCTGGCGATCGCATCCTTGAGCGCCAGCATCATCGGCGCGAAGCGGAGCTGAAAGTTCGCCGCCGCCCTGATGTTTCGCTCACGGCAGATTTCGAGAATTCCGGTCGCCGCCGCAAGATCGCTGCCCAGCGGCTTCTGTATCAGCGCAAAGGAGCCCTTCGGCAGTTTCGAGAGGATCGAGGCGTGCGCTGCCGGCGGCGTCGCGAGATCGAAGATCGAGTTCTCCGCCGAAAGAGCTTCCTCCTCGCTCGTAAACGCCATGACATCCGACGCCCGCGCGAGCGCCGCCGCCTTCCCGGCGTCCGGATCGAAGATGCCGGCCACCGGGAAGCCTGCGTTCCTATAGGCCGGAAGATGGGCGTCGCCGACGATGCTGCCCGCACCGAAGATGACGATGGGGCGTGGCGCAACCGGCTTCGGCCACCATTGCCGCAGCGATGAGGGATCGAATGTCTCAGTCATGGTGGAAGACTTCCTCCATCATCGCCCACCACTCGCCTTGCCTGCGGCTTTCGAGCGGCTTCTGGCAGGGCATGCACACCGACCACCATTCCTGGTTCTTCGGATGTGCCACCATTTTCGTCATGTCGGCTTCGAAGTCCTCCCCGACATATTCCCAGTAGCCGAAGAGAAGATTTTCCGGCTCCTTCAGGAAGATCGAATAATTGGTGATGTTGCACTCGCTGATCAGCGCGAGGATCTCCGGCCAGACGGCCGCATGCAGCCGCTTGTATTCAGCAATTTTCGAAGGCTCGAGCCCGATCACCATTCCCATTCTCTGCATGACCGTTCCCTTCTACCGGCGGAACTCGCGGGTGAACTCGGCGACCGAGCGCGCCTTTACCGCTTCCCAGTCCCAGGCGATGCCGATGCCGGGATCGGAGGGCGCGATCGCCCTGCCCTCCCGGATCTCCATTCCCTTCTGCGTCAGATCATCGAGCTGCGGAATGTACTCGACATACTTCCCATTGGGCACCGCGCAAACGAGGCTCACATGCAGTTCCATCAGGAAATGCGGGCAGACGGGAATGTCGAAGGCTTCCGCCGCATGGGCCACTTTCAGCCAGGGGGTGATGCCGCCGATCCGCGCCACGTCCACCTGGACGATCGAGCAGGCGCCCTTCTGCATATATTCGCGGAAATGGCGGATCGAATAGATGGATTCGCCGACGGCGATCGGCGTCGGCGTCGACCGCGTCAGACGGATGTGGCCGTCGAGATCGTCCGCCGGCAACGGTTCCTCGATCCAGGCGAGATCAAGCTCGCGGAGCCGGGCGGCGCGGCGGATCGCCTCGTCGACGGTGAAGCCCTGGTTGCAATCCGTCATGATTTCAAAGCCGTCGCCAAGGGCTGCGCGCATGGCTGAGAGCCTATCGTAATCCTCCGCCCCGCTCGGCTTGCCGATCTTGACCTTCGATCCGGAGAAGCCCTTGGCCTTCGCCTGCAATGCGTCGTCTACGAGGGCCTGTTTTTCGATGTGCAGCCAGCCGCCCTCGGTGGTGTAAAGCGGGCAGCTTTCCTTCGCCCCACCCGCCAGTTTCCAGAGCGGCAGCTTCTGCTTCTTCGCCCGCAGGTCCCATAGCGCCGTGTCCACGGCGGCGAGCGCCAAGGCCGTGATGGCGCCGATGGTCGTCGCATGCGTCGCGAACTCCATCTTCTGCCAAAGTGCCTCGATGCAGTCCGCATCTTCCCCGAGCAGGATCGGAACCAGGTGATCGGAGAGCAGCCGCATGACGGAGGATCCGCCGGTGCCGATCGTGTAGCTGTAGCCCGTGCCGGTCGCGCCGTCGGCATCCGTGATCGTGACGATCGGCGTCTCCTGGCTCACGAAGCTCTGGATGGCATCGGTCCGCTTGACCTTCGGCGGAAGATCCACCATTCGCAGTTCTATTTTCTCGATCCTAGCCATGTCAGCTTGCCAAAGCCCTTCCGGTCTCGCCGTCGAAGAGATGCGCCCGGGCCAGATCGAAGCTCATGGGCACCGCCTCGCCGGGGCGCAGCGGCCGCGGGTTGAGCATGCGCGAGACCCAGTCCCGCCCGTTGAACTGAGTGAAAACCAGGGTTTCGTTGCCCAGCGGTTCGGTGATCGTGACCGGAAGCTCAATCTCGTGGACGGCGTCCGCATCGCCGGCATGGAGGCCGTGCCCCGAAGGATAGACATCGTCCGGCCTGAGCCCGAAGGTCACTTTCTGGCCCTCGCGAACCAAGGATCGGAAGCGTGGCGGAAGCGGCAGGGTCGCGCCGCTGGCAAAGGCCAGCTTTCCGTCCGTCAGAACCGCCTCCTCCATGTTCATCGGCGGCGAGCCGATGAAGCCGGCGACGAACTTGGTCGCCGGGCGGCGGAAGACATCCTCCGGCGTGCCCACCTGCTCGATATGCCCGTCGCGCATGATGACGATGCGGTCGGAAAGCGTCATCGCCTCCACCTGATCGTGGGTGACGTAGATCATCGTCGCCTGCATGCGGGCGTGCAGTTTCTTGATCTCGGTGCGCACCTGGGTCCTGAGCTTCGCATCGAGATTCGATAGAGGCTCATCGAAGAGAAAGACGTCCGGCTGCCGCACGATCGCGCGTCCCATGGCGACGCGCTGGCGCTGGCCGCCCGACAGTTGCGAAGGGCGGCGTTCGAGAAGATGGGCGAGATCGAGGATCGCCGCTGCCTCGGCAACACGCGTCTTGATCTCTTCCGCCGGACGCCCGGCGATTTTCAGCGAGAAGCCCATATTCTCGGCAACCGTCATATGCGGGTAGAGTGCATATGACTGAAAGACCATCGAGATGTTGCGCGCCCGCGGCGGCAGGTCATTGACCTTCCGCCCGCCGATCTCGATCGCGCCGCCGCTGACCTCTTCGAGCCCGGCGATCATGCGCAGCGTCGTCGACTTGCCGCAGCCCGAAGGTCCGACGAGCGCGATGAATTCGCGATCCTTCACTTCGAGATCGATGCCGTGCACGACTTCCAGAGCGCCGTAGCGCTTGACGAGTTTCTTGAGCGTAACGGGCGCCATGAACGATTATCCTTTCACCGCGCCGAAGGTCAGGCCCGAGACGAGGTGCTTCTGAATGATGAAGGTGAGGGTCAACGCCGGAACGATCATGACGACCGCAAGCGCGCACATGCCGCGCCAGTCGATGGTGAATTCGGCGGTGTAGTCGAGGAGCCCCACGGGCAAGGTCTTGGAATTGACGGAGCGGGTAATCTGCGAAGCGAGCGCATATTCGTTCCAGGAGGTCAGGAAAGCGAAGATACCGGCCGACGCAATGCCCGGGCCGGCGAGCGGAAACTCCACCTGCCAGAAGGCCTGCCAGGGCGTGCAGCCGTCGATCTGCGCGGCTTCCGCGAGGTCTTTCGGCACCTGGCGGAAGAATCCGTCGATCAGCCAGATCGTGAAGGGAACGTTGAGCGCGACATAGGTGAGGATCAGCGAGAAATGCGTATCGATGATGCCGGTGCGCGCATAGAGCATGAAGAGCGGCAGCGACAGCGCGATGCCCGGCACCGCGCGCGTCAGCATGAAGCCGAGGAAGATCGCCGACTTCGCCTTGAACCGGTAGCGCGCAAAGGCATAGCCGCCGGAAAGGCCGATCGCCAGCGCGATGACGGTGGAGGTGACCGATACGATCAGCGAGTTGCGGAAATAGTCCCAGACCGGGACGCCGCCCTGCCCGGCACCCGAGAACATCGCCCGGTAGGCGTCGAGCGAGAGCGTCTCCGGGATCCAGACCGGCGGCTTGGCCATGATCTCGACCGTCGGCCGCAGTGACGAAAGCACGATCCAAAGACCCGGCAGGCAGATGACCAGCATGGCGAGAAAGAGCCCCGCCAGGTGCGCGACCTTCAGCAACCGCCGCCTGAGGCGATGAGACGCGTTCGTATCCATTACCACTCGGCTCCGATCTGCTGGCGCGCCGCGGCGAGCTTGCGGAAGAAATAGACGGTGAAGAAGATCGACAGCAGGATGGCGACATAGGCCATTGCGTTGGCCATCCCCATGCGGGCGTCGCCATAGGCGGTGCGTCCGATAAGCGTCCAGAGCAGTTCGGTGCGCTTGGCCGGGCCGCCATCCGTCATGATCTTGACGATGTCGTAGGCGCGCGCGACATCGAGCGAGCGGATCGTCATCGCGATGAAGGCGAAGGGCATCAGATAGGGCCAGGTGACGTAGCGGAAGGTCTGCCACGGCGTGCAGCCGTCGACATGGGCCGCTTCGACCGGATCCTTGGGCATGGCAAGCAGCCCGGCGAGAATGAGGATCGCAAAAACCGCGGTCGACGACCAGACCTCGGCGACGATGATCGAGAAGAGCGCGAGATTGCCGTCGATCAGCCAGGGAATGGCGCGGTCGGTGAGGCCCAGCGACTGCAGCGCGTTGTTGACGAAGCCGATATTGTCGTTGAACAGGAACTTGAACTGGAAGCCCACCAGCACCGGCGAGAACATCATCGGAAACATCATCGCGGTCCGCAGCGCCCGCTGGCCGTAAGTCGCCTTGTTGACGAGCAGCGCCAGGCCAAGACCGAGGAACATCTCGGCGTTGAGGGCGACGGTGAGCAGGAGCACCGTCCGGCCGAACGCGACCCAAAATTCGGCATTGGTGAGGACGTTCACATAGTTGCGAAAACCGATGAAGACCCAAAGCGAGTCCGGCTTCGTCAGGCGGAACGGCGTGAAACTGGAATAAAGCGAGAAGATGAGCGGCAGCACGATGAAGACTGCCAGGACGATGAAGGCCGGAAGCAGTAGATGCGTGGGTGCTGACAGTTTCGAGAGCTTCATCGGAGATCCTGGGAAGAGTTCACATGCGCCGCGGCGCCGAAACGGTCCGGCGCCGCCTTTCAACCGGGATCAGAGCTTGCCGGCGTCTTCGAGAATGCCGGTCGCCTTTTCGGCGGCGGCGTCGAGCGCTTCCTTCGACGTCTTGTCGCCGAGGATCGCCGCCTGCAGCTCCGGATAGACCGCGTTGGAGATCTCGATCCACTCAGCCGTCTGCGGCACCGGGAAGGCATGCTTTGCCGCTTCCTGGAAGGCCTGCAGGACCTCGGTTTTGTAGGCGTCGCCTTCAGCGGCCTTGATGTTGAAGTCCCAGACCGCGCTTCGCGTCGGCAGCGGGCCGGCGGCGGATTCGAGCTTCTGGCTGTCCTCGTTGGTCAGCCACCAGACGAGCGAGGCGGCTGCCTCCTTGTCGGCGCAGGATTCGGTCACCGAGAAGCCGTGATGCCCGGACCAGCCGGTGCGCTTGCCGGAGGAGCCGGCCGGCTGAACCTTCACGCCGACATTGCCGGCGACCTTCGACGATTTCGGATCGTTGAAGAAGGATGCCCAGCCAGGCCAGTCGAGATTGACCGCGATCGAGCCCGAGGCGAAGCCCTGTCCGAGATCGTCCCAGAGATAGTTGGTGGTGCCCGGCGGTACCGCCTTGTCCTTGTAGAGCTTGACGAACCATTCGAGGGCGCGCACGCCCGCGTCCGAATTGAAGGCCGGGCGGCCGTCGTTGTCGAGATATTCACCACCCTCGGCGACCAGCATTTCGTAGAAGCGGCCGTTGATCGCTTCCTCCTTGCCGGCGAACTGGGTGCCGTAGAAATTCGGTGGAGCGGCGAAGAATTCCGCCTGATCGCTCACCTGAGCCCAGGTGTCCGGCGGCGCGAGGTCATAGCCGTATTTGGCCTTGAATTCGGTCTTCTTCGCCTCGTCCTGATAGAGGCTCTTCTGGAAATACAGCGCGGAGACGTCGAACTGCGCCCGCGGCAGCATGACGAGCTTGCCGTCGAGCGTCGAGGCGTCGATCACCGCCAGCACGAATTTGGCCACTTCCTCGGAAGGGATGAGGCCGAAGAGGTCCGCATAGATGTCCGGATATTGCGGCGCGAAGGAGGAATGATTCGAACCGACGCACCAGGTGAGGCCGCCGGTGGCGATGTCGGACTTGATCTCCTTGTCCAGTTCGAAGTGGTTCTTCTTCGACAGGATATTGACCTTGGCGCCCGTCGCTTTCTCCCATTCACCGATGCGCTCGTAGAGTTTTTCGTACTGCTGTCCACCGATCAGTTTGGCGTCGATGGTCACGCCCTCGAACTTGCCGGGCAGGTCCGCGGCCTTGGCCGCCCCCATTGCGCAAGCAAGCATGATCACTCCGGCCGATACGCCGGAAAGCAGCCTGTTCATTGTATTTCCTCCGCTGAACACGCCCTTCTCCAGGAGCATGAGTCCTCATCTGTGAGAGACTGATTTATATACAAACGATAAATTTATGGATGGTCAAGGGCATTCCCTTCCGTCTTCCGCTTTTCATGCGTATATGGAGAGGAATATTCATCTGGGAGAGACGCGGATGGACAATGAAGAGTCCGACAAGTATCGCGCGCCGGCACTCGACAAGGGCCTGGACATTCTGGAACTGCTTGCCAGCGTCGACGGCGGCCTCACGCAGGCGGAGATTTCGAAGAGGCTGAACCGCAGCCCGAACGAGTTCTACCGCATGCTCGACAGGCTCGTACGCCGCGGCTACGTGACCCGTATCGACGGCGATCTCTATTCGCTGACCCTGAAGCTCTTCGGATTGGCGCAGTTGCACGCGCCCGTGCGCCGGCTCGCTTCCTTCGCCACGCCGCTGATGCGTGAGCTCGCCCAGAGGTCGAAGCAGGCCAACCAACTCGCTGTCTTCGACCGCGGCTCCGCCGTCGTGATCGCCCAGCAGGAGGCGCCGGATTATTGGGGTATTTCGATCCGGGTGGGCTCGCATATCAGCCTGTTCGACACCGGATCGGGCCACGTGCTGCTTGCATTCCGTTCGCCGGAGGAACGGGAGATGATGATCTCCGAGCACGTGCGCAGCAGGGACGAGATCAATCTCACCCCGGAATTCTACGCCCGTCTCGACCAGATCCGCGAGCGCGGCTACGAGATGATGGCAAGTGCCCAGACCGCCGGTGTCTACAACCTCTCGGCCCCGATCCTGGGGCCCGACGGGCGCAGCATCGCGGCGCTCACCTGCCCTTATATCTCCCTGGTCAACAATCCTTCGGCCCCTGACATCACCGAGACCATATCGCTCCTGCTCAAGACAGCATCGCAGCTTTCGGCGCTCGCCGGTGCCGATGTCGCGCAGAGCTGATCCGCGCCGAAAAGATCGACTTCTTGTTTGAACGAAGAGGAGGAGCAGCCTTGATCATCGACACGCATCTGCATCTGATTGACAAATCCGCGCTCAACTATCCGTGGCTCGCCGGCGTTCCCGCGCTCGATCGCGATTTTCTCTATGCCACGTATGCGGCGGAGGCAAAGCGCGTCGGCATTGCCGCCTCGCTGCATATGGAAGTGGACGTCGACCCGGCGGAGATCGAACTCGAAACGCGCGAGGTCGCGCGTCTTGCGGGCGAACCCGGAAGCCTCCTCAAAGGCGCGATCGCGGCTTGCCGCCCGGAAGAGGAAGGCTTCGCCGCCTATCTCGAGCGGCAGGAGGAGAACGCCTTCGTCAAGGGTTTCAGGCGGGTGCTGCACGTCGTTGCCGACGACCTCTCGGAGCAGCCTCTCTTCCGCGAAAACGTCAAGCGGCTCTCGGGCAGCCGATTCACCTTCGATCTTTGCGTCCTGCCGCATCAGATTCCGAAAGCGATTGCGCTCGCCGACCTCGCGCCCGACGTTCGGTTCATTCTCGATCATTGCGGCGTTCCGGACATAAAGGGTCACGCGGAGCACCCCTGGCGCGGCCATATGACCGAGATCGCCCGCCGCCCCAATGTGGTCGCCAAGATCTCCGGCGTGGTCGCCTATGCGGAGGAGGACTGGGCGCTAGACTCCATCCGCCCCTATGTCGAGCACACGATCGCGGTTTTCGGATGGGACCGGGTGGTCTGGGGCAGCGACTGGCCGGTCTGCACCCTCGGCGGCAACCTCTCGACCTGGGTCGCGGCCACCCAGGCCCTCATCGAAGGCTGCAGTCCCCAGGAACGGAGGAAGCTTCTCTCCGGCAACGCGCAACGGATCTGGAATCTGATCTGATAGTTGCTTCCACCTCATCCATTGTGCTCGTCACAGGGATCCAGCAGCGACGCGTCTGCAGCTCAGAAGAGTCTATTCAGCCCAAGGACTTGGCCTGGCTGGATTCCTGTGACAAGCACAGGAATGAGGACGGAGGAAAGGTGCTGCCGCACCCAGCTTAGTCAGGTTTGCTAAGTCGACCGCGGCACGTATGCCGGATGCTCTTCTCTCCCTCATCCCTATGCTCGTCAAAGGGGATGAGGGGGTGCGGTAGGCGCCGTCATGATGCGCGCCGTTGCCGTTCCAGCGTTTCGAAATGGTCGGCGATCTCCTTGCCGGTTGCGATCCACACGTCGCCTTTTGCCTGAACATGGCGCAGGAAGTCGCGAAGGAGGTGCCAGCGCATCGGACGACCGGACACTTGCGGGTGCAGGACGAGCGTCGTGACGCCGCCCCAGGCATGGGTGGCTTCGAATTCGTCGATCCAGAGGGCGAGGACGGCTTCGCGGCCGAAGAGCGGCCGCCCGCTGGAGCGGCTGGACATGCCGAAATTCCAGTCGTCGAATGCGAAATTGACCGGAATCTCCACTGGGCCCGGCACGCCGTCCGCCGACGCGTGCCGGTAGGGCAGGATGTCGTCGCGAAACGAGCTGGAATAGCGGATGCCCGATTTGGCAAGATAGGCGATCAGCTCGGGAAAGTTCTCTCCCGAGGGCGCGCGGTAACCGACGGGACGGATTCCGAACGCCCGCTGCAACGCCTCGAAGCCGCGGTCGATCTCCTCGAATGTCTCCTCCAGCCGGTCGCGATCCGGCATCTTGTGAAGAAAGCCGTGGTGACCGATCTCGTGTCCGGCCGCGACTATTCTCTCGCAGGCTTCGGGATGGGCAAGCGCCGTCCATCCGGGCGTGAAGAATGTCGCCTTCATCGCCAGTTCCGCCATCAGTTCGACGATCCTGGCGATGCCGACGCGCGCATCGTAGCCGCCATGGGAGGTGGTCACCATCCGGTCGACATTCGAAGGGTTGTTGCCGATCCATGCGGTTTCGGCGTCCACGTCGAAGCCGATGAAGACGGCGCTCTTCGCGCCGTTCGGCCAGGTCATCGCCGGCGTTTGCGGCGCCGGATTGAGCGGACGCGGCGTCAGGTCGTAGATCATGACGAAATCCTCAGCAAAAGACGGAACGCCTGTTGCCGTCGCCGGCAAGCAGGGGCTCCAGAGCGCGGCAATCCTCGAGGTGTTCGAGCTCGGCGATCGTCCGCCAGAGCCGGTCCGCCTGCTCCGTTTCGATGCTCATCGCGGCGAGCTCTTCGAACTTGGCGCGGATGGCGGCGGGGCGCATCGGCCTTTCGGCGGAGCCGGTCGCGCGGGGCACCATTCGCGACAGGCGGACGCCGTCCTTGAAGAGAAGCGTGACGACCGGCTCATCCAGCGGCTGCATCCTATCGTCTACCGTCAGCAGCATGCGGTCCATGACGGCCCGCAGACGGGGATCGGCACGCCGGTCGGCGGCATAGGCCTGAAGCCCGGCCGTCAGCAACACGCAGCGTGCCGCAAGCGCATAGGGCAGGCTCATCTGCGTGGGCGCCATGGCGCCGCTCTCCCGGGCGCCGCACATGCCCTTCAGCATGGCGCTCAACCGCAACTCGATCCTGTCGATCTCAGCTGCATCGCGGCCCGATTCGGAAAGCAGGTCGTCCAGCGCATCGATCGCCGAATGGGCGCCCCGGCAGGAGGCGTAAGGCTTGAGGACCGCGCGTCTCACCTTCCAGTCTTCGCCGAGTCCCTCGCGTAGCTTCTGCGGCTCGCAGGCGTCCTTGTTGAACGCCCGGAAAAAGCCGCCCCAGACGTCATCGAAGACCTTGGAGGGGCCGGCAAGGCCCTCCCCTGCAAACCGCGCCGCCAGCAAGCCACCTTCGGCCGCGCGGCCGGCATGGATCTTCTTCGCCTGCGACCCGTCGTGGATGAAGGCCCAGAGGCCGGACGAGAAGCTGGTGGCGAGCGTGATCGCATCACGCGTGGCAAGATCGTCGAAACCGTTAAGCCTGGCAACGGCCGCCGCAGCGGCAAGCGTGCCGCAGGTGCCGGTGGAATGCCAGCCGAGCCCGTTGTGACTGTCGTATCCGCCCGCCGCTTCGAGGACGCGCCGGCCGGTCTCGTAGCCCGCAGCCACGCTGGCGATGAGCTCCCTGCCCGTCACGGGCTGCTTCGCTTCGGCAATCGCGGCCAGGACGGCGGGAATGACGACGGCGCCCGAATGGTCGCAGCCGCCGGAATCGTCGAGTTCGAAAGCATGAGCCGCAACCCCGTTTATGAGCGCGGCCTCTCGCGCTGCTGCGCGATCGCCGGTGCCCCAGATCAGCGCGCTACCGGGCGCGCCGGCGGCCTGGCGGGCGATGCGGGCTTCCGCCGAGCGCGCGCCCGCCAGGGCCGAGCCGATCGTGTCGGCGATGTGGACTTTCGTCTTTTCGACGACATCGGCGGGAAGCGCTTCGAACCGAAGGGCTGAAAGAAAGGATGCCAGCCTGTCGACCGGCGCGTCGGCAGCAACGCGGGGCATGGAACTGCTCATGGTTTGTCGAGAATCGGTCGCGTCGCCGCGCTGCGGCCCGGCCTATTCGGCGGGGCCGCAGCGCGGCGAATTACTTCACCGCTTCGCCATTGACGTAAATGCCATCAAGCAAGGTGCCCTCGAGGCCGTACTTGGCGAAAATCGCCTTGTATTCGCCTGATTCCATCAGGGCCTTCAGCGCTGCGGCATAGGCGTCGCGCAGTTCCGTGTCCTTCTTGGCGAAACCGATGCCCTGATAGACCACGGTGAAGGGCTCGCCCACGACGGCGTAGGTGTCTTTCTCGAGATCCATCAGATAGGGCAGCGTTTCGGAACCCTGGACGGCGGCGTCGAGCCGGCCCTGCTTCAGCTGGGCGCGGGCATCGGCGGAGCCTTCCGTGCCGACGACCTTGACGGCCGGCAGCCCCTTGGCTTCGCAATTGGCAGTACTCCATTTCGCCGTCTCGTCCGGGAAGGAGGTGCGGCGGCTCATGCCGACGGTCTTGCCGCAGAAATCGGTGAGCGTCTTGAACTCGTCCTTGCGCGCAAAGGACGTGTAGAACTGCGCGCCGGATTTCATGTAATCGATGAAATCGAGCGTATCGCGGCGCTTGGGAAGATCGCTCATGCCGCTATGGATAAGGTCGACGCGGCCTGTCTGAAGCGACGAGATCATCTGTTCGAAGCCGATATTCGACCATTCGACCGTGGTGCCGAGCTCCTTGGCAAGCGCAACGCCGAGATCGATGTCGACACCCCTGAGTTCGTTGGTCGCCGGATCGACATATTCCATCGGCGGATAGTTCGGCTGGTTGGCGACGACGACCTTACCGGCCGACTTGACCCGCTCGGGCAGGCCGGCGGCATTGGCGGAGGTTGCGGCGAGGCATGCGACCGTGAGCGCTGCGATGTGCTTGTTCATGTGGTTCCCCATTTTGTCCTGGTTCGAGCCGGCGGCCTCGTCTGCCGCCGTTCTCCTGTTCCTCAGCTGTGAACGGCTTTGATGAACTCCGCCGTTCGGGCACTTTTCGGGGTGCTGAGAACCTCCGATGCCAAGCCTGTTTCGACCACCTTGCCGGTCTCCATGAAGGTGACGGTATTCGCCACATTGCGGGCGAAGCCGAGCTCATGGGTGACGACGATCATCGTCATGCCGGAAGCGGCAAGGTCCCGCATCACGTCGAGCACTTCCGACACCAGTTCCGGGTCGAGCGCCGATGTGGGTTCGTCGAAGAGAATGAGATCCGGCCGCATGCCCATGGCGCGGGCGACCGCGACGCGCTGCTGTTGACCCCCGGAAAGCTCCGAAGGGTAATGGTTCGCCTTGTCTGCGAGCCCCACCCGCTCCAGCAATGCCGCTGCCCTGTCGCGCGCTTCCTTCACCGGCTCGCCGAGCACCTGCACCGGGCCCTCGATGATGTTTTCCAGCGCGGTCTTGTGCGGGAACAGGTTTAAACGCTGGAAGACCATGCCGATCCGCCGCCGCTGGCGCGAGATCTCCGCATCGCTGATCTCGTGGAGATTGTTGCCGTCGCGGCGGTAGCCGATCAGTTCGTCCTTGACCCAGATCGCTCCGCCGTCCATGCGCTCCAGAAGATTGATGCAGCGCAGAAGCGTGCTCTTGCCCGAGCCGGAGGGGCCGATGATGCAGCTCACCTCTCCGCGGGCGACCTCCAGGCTGACCTTGTCGAGAGCGCGGAACGTGCCGTAGTTCTTCGTGACGTCGATAGCCTTGACGAGAATATCCTGGTTCATGACCGACCTCACATGGACGAGCGGATCGATTTCGAACCGCGGCCGAAATAACGCTCGATATAGTGCTGCCCGATCGAGAGCACGGAGACGACGAGCAGGTACCAGAAGCTCGCGACCAACAGCAGCTCGAGTACGCGGGTGTTGGCGAAATAGATGATCTGCGCGTTGTGGAGTATCTCGGAATACTGGATGACGCTGGCGAGCGACGTCAGCTTCACCATGCCGATCACCTCGTTGCCGACCGGCGGCACCATGACGCGCATCGCCTGCGGCAGGACGATCCGGCGCAGCATCTTCATCTGCGTCATGCCGATCGTGCGCGCAGCCTCGTACTGGCCGCTGTCGACAGACAGAAGCCCGCTTCGCACCACCTCCGAAGTATAGGCACCCTGCGATATGCCGAGCCCGAGGACGGCCGCGACGAAGGGCGTCATGACGTCGACCGTCCTGAACTCGAACAGTCCCGGAATGCCGAGCGTCGGGAAGATGAGCGCCAGGTTGAACCACAGCATCAACTGCAGCAGCGCCGGGGCGCCGCGAAAGACCCAGATATAGCCGATGGCGATCGACGACAGCACCGGATTGCCTGAAATCCGCATGATGGCGATGACGACGCCGAGGACGATGCCGAGCCCCATGGCGGCAACGGTCATCAGCAGGGTGTTGTAGAGGCCGGCGAGGATGGCGGGTGCGAAGAGAAATCGCGGACATAGCTCCATTCGATCTGCCCGACGCTGAAGGCCCGCACCAGGCCTGCAAACAGCAGGAGCACTACGCCCGCCGCGATCATTCGTCCGATATGGCGCTTCGGCACCAGTTTCAGGTGGGCGATCTCGTATTTGGAATCCGAAGGCTGAGTTGCGAGGCTTGCCACATTCATCGGCGTCGCGCCTCCTCTGCGCCGTCCTTCGCTCCCGCAAAGGCCCCGCCGCCGATCGGGCCGCCGGCGAAGGCGCAGCATTCGGCAAGCGCCGTTTCGAAGCGGGCGATCTGCTCGCGAACCTTCTCCGGCGCCGTTGCACCGTAGCCGTTTCTGCTCGCAAGCGCCTTTTCGAGCACGAGTGCCGCGAGCATCTCCGGGTGAAGCCGCGGATCGATTCCCGGCAGGTCCTCCGCCGTCAGGCCGGCAAGATCGTGTCCGCGCTCTTCACAAAAGCGCACCACTGCGCCGGTAATCTCGTGCGCTTCCGCGAAGGGCACGTCCCGGCCGACCAGCCAGTCGGCCACTTCGGTCGCGAGCGTGAAGCCCTTCGGCGCCTCCTCGCGCAGCTTCTCCACGTCGAATTCCAACGTCCCCACCATACCGGCAAAGGCGGGCAGGACCAGTTCGAGAACGTCGATCGTCTCGAACAGGCTGCGCTTGTCCTCGGCTAGATCGCGATTATAGGCGAGCGGCATCGCCTTCATGGTCGCGAGGAAGCCGGCGATGTTGCCGATCAGCGTGCCCGACATGCCGCGCGTCAGCTCGGCGACGTCGGGGTTCTTCTTCTGCGGCATGATCGAGGAGCCGGTGGAATAGGAATCATGCAGCCGCACCCAACTGAACTGCTTAGTGCTCCAGAGGCAGATCTCCTCCGCAAGCCGCGAGAGATCCACCGCCACCAGCGAGCATATGAAGAGGAATTCGGCGACGTGATCGCGCGCGGCGACGGCGTCGATCGAGTTCTCGCAAGCGGCCGAATAGCCGAGATCGATGGCGGAGAGGTCGGGACGGCGCGCAATGCCGGATCCGGCGAGCGCGGCCGCACCCAGAGGCGAGCGATCGAAGCGGCGGTCCCAATCGGCAAAGCGCTGCAGGTCGCGCAGCAGCGACTGCGCGTGCGCCATCAGGTGATGGCCGAGCACGACCGGCTGGGCCGGCTGAAGATGGGTAAAGCCGGGCATCACGGTCTCCGTATGCCGGGATGCCTGCTCGGTCAGGGCTTCTTCGATGGCGATCACGCCTTGGGAGAGCTTCCGCGCCATGCGCCGCAGATAGAGGCGCGTATTGTTTGCCGTCTGGTCGTTGCGCGACCGCCCGGCGCGAAGCTTGCCGCCAAGCGTGCCGAGGCGCGCCATCAACAGCCGTTCGAGAAAGGTATGCAGATCCTCGTCAGCCGCAATCGGCTCCTCGCGGCCGGCACCGACATCGGCTTCGATGCCTTCCAGGGCCGCGCGTATCGCGGAGAATTCACCCTCGTCCAGGACCCCGGCCCGCTTCAACTCGGAAGCATGGGCGCGCGAACCTGCAATATCTTCCTTGTAAAGCCGAAAGTAAGATCGCGGCGCGCGGGACAGGTTTGCAAGCGCTTCGGACGGTCCGGACTTGAATCGTCCACCCCAAAGCTGAGTGGGCTCGGTCATCTTCGTTCCCTTTATTTGTTCGTTATTTCGGAGAAGCTCCCACGGGTCACATGCCACGGCAAGCGAAGTTATTTCAACAAGCTATGACAAAAACGACTAGCCTTGCTCCGGGCACTTATTTAGGGTCTGCGCAAGGAACGGGGCGGAGCCGAAGCGCGATCTCGCATCGGCAGAACCTGACGGAGGAATTTTCATGGCTTCTGGACGGCGGCGCTTGCCTTCGACGACCGCGCTTCAGGTGCTGCTTGCTGTGGCCGAAAGGGGATCGACGAGCGCTGCCGCCGAAAGCACGGCGCTGTCGCAAAGCGCCGTCAGCAAGCAATTGCTGGCGCTCGAAGACCTGATCGGCAGTCCCGTTTTCGCCCGAACGCCGCGCGGAATGATCCCGACGGAGGTCGGTTCGATCTATATCGAACAGGCGCGCACCGCATTGAAGGCGATGGAGGACGCCGCCCTTCGCGTCGCCCGCCTGAAGCCGGGCCCGCGGGTGCTGAGATTGCAGGTGCCGCCCATTTTCGGGGACCGGTGGCTGCTGCCGCGCTTCCTTCGTTTTACCGAGCAGCACCCGGAGATCGAGGTGCAGTTCACGACGTTCGTTTCTCCTACCCAGTCCCAGACGCCCGATGCGATATTCCGCTTCCTGAGCGAACCGCTGGCCGAAGAGGAGACCAACTATCTCTTCGGGCGCGAGGTTCTTGTCGTCAGCGCCCCTTCCTACTGGGAGAAGAACGGCACTCCGGAGACGGTCGAGGATCTCGCCGACGGCATCATGCTGGAGCACCCGCAGACGCCGCTGCACTGGAATTATTTCGCGAGGGGTCAAGGCAAGGACGATCTCGCGGTGCGACACACCACGCGCTTCGGCTATTACACGATGGTGATCCGGGCGGCACTTGCCGGACAGGGAATGGCCTTGATCCCGCGCGGTCTTATTCTCGACGACCTTGCGGCGGGAAAGCTCGTCAATCCGAACGGCTTTGGATATCGAAGCGGCTACGGCTACTGGTTCGCAAAACCGCGAGACATTGCGCCGAGTGCTTCCATGCGGACCTTCGAAGCATGGCTGATGGCGGAAGCGGAAGGCATGGGCGACTGAGGCCCCGGGCCGTGGCGCGCCGGCTCAGCCCGCCAGCCGTGCGAGCGCGTCTCCGTCGAGCCGGAAGAAGAGCTTGTCCGGTTTGCGTGCACCGCCCAGCTCTTCATAGAAAGAGAGGAGCCGCGTGTTTTCCGCCTCCACCGTCCAATCGATGCGCGCGAGCCCGCGCTCCCTCGCCAGGCTGGCGAGCCTCTGCATCAAAGCCCGGCCGAGGCCACGGCCGCGCTGCGACCCGCCGACGTAGAGTTCCTTCAGAAAGATGCCCGGCTTTAAGCCCGGCCCGGGGTAAATCGCGGAGAAGGCGGCAAAACCAAGCATCGAACGACGCTCCTCTGCGACAAGGATCTCCGCGCCCGGCGGCATGGCTTCGAGCCCCGCGATGATCTCGGCACGCGGCGGACAGGCCACGCGGTAATGCGTCTGCATTTCCTCCATGAGGTTTGCAAGTGCGGGGAAGGCCGCGTCATTTGCCTGCAGTAGACGGATGGGCGTCAACTTCATTCCCTCAGCTCGAGCGCGCCGCCACCCAGTTGTGCCAGTCTTCCTCGCTGCCGTTGAAAACGTTGAGGTCGATCCGCCCGTCGACGCCGTGGGACAGGCCCGAGCCTGAATATTGCCAGAAGACCCATTTGCGTCCGGGATAGACCTTGGACGGGTGCGCCGCGACCGAGCGCAGCCAGAAGGGATGATTGGGGAACGCGCCCTGCAGATTGTCGCGGTAGAAATCCGGTGCGGTATAGATGATCGGGCGCTGCCCGTAGTGGCGCTCCAGCTTGTCCATAAAGACCTGCATCTTTTCCCGCACCCGCTCGGGCGACGGGCGCCGCTTGCAGCTCGACTCGCCGTTCCACTCGACATCGATGACGGGTGGAAGCGCGCTCGGATCCCGGGGGACGTTGCGGATGAACCAGTCCGCCTGCTCGCCGGCCGTGCGGCACCAGTAGAAGAAGTGGTAGGCGCCGCGTTTCAGCCCGGCCTCGTCGGCCCGGCGCCAGTTCTTCTTGAACATGGGATCGAGATGATCGCCGCCGTCGGTCGCCTTGATATAGGCGAAGTTGGCGCCTTGCGTGCGCAGCTTGGCCCAGTTGATGTCGCCCTGCCAGCGCGAAACGTCGACACCGTGAACGGCGAGCTTGCGCGGCGACCGGGTACCGAAATTGATCGGATGAGCATCGCGGAAGCTGTGGCTGTATACGCGCGAGCGGCCGCGTGGCTCGCGCGCGGGATTTTCCGGAGCGAGCATCGCAATGGGGCGCTCGGCCGGAACCGGCATGCCCACCGCCCTTTCCGCCGGCATGAAGGCCTGCGGCTGCGGAACGGTTCCCGCCCAGGCAAGCGCCTCCGGCTGAGGCGCCGCTTGCGCGGCGGCCGCACTGATCGCCGCTGAAGGAACCGGGCTTGCCGGACGGACAACGGAGCTCGTCGTCTCCCGCGACGGCCGGCTTCCCCCGAAGCCGCAGCTCGATAGAACCAGGCACGTTATGATGATCGCTGAGACAGCCGAAAAAGGACGCATGAGGACCCGCACGCAATACAACAGCCGACGGCAACCGCGCCGCCAGGACCCACTGACGAGACTTGCTAACGGGAAATTACCAAGAAAGATTGAATCCAATCTTTACGCGAACAGAGTTGCGAGGCGGCTTTGAGATTTTACCGTCAAGATTGCCCCTCACCCTAACCCTTTTCCCGTGAAACGACGTAAAACGGGGAGAGGGGACGAGCAGGACACACGCGCTCGATCGAAATAATGCACGGGAGGCCGCCGCGAGTCCCTTCGCCCCGCCCGCGGCGAGAAGGTGCCGGCAGGCGGATGAGGGGCGATTTCACCCGCAGCGAAAACTCGCATGAAACAGCCGGTTGAGCTCTTCAACCACGAGCCTCGGCCTCTCCCTGCCTCGCAGCCCTTCGTTCAGGCGGTCCGAGCCCGCCTGCTGGAACGTCATGTAGCCGTCGTGGCGTGGCCGGAGCCATGCGCCCTCGAGCGTCGCCCGAGTCGCGCGGTAGAAATCGTGGGCCGCCGCATTGACCTTATCGTCCTGCCAAGCATCCCCATGGCCGGGCTGGCCGCCGGATGCCGCATAGACGCCGCGCTGCACGCCGCCGCTCGCCACCCAATAGGCGAAATCGATCGCCTCCCCCGGCGCCTGCGAAAAGGCCGAGACGGCTATGCCCGTCCCACCGAGCGCCGAGCCGACGGGCCCGGCGGCGTCCACGGTCGGGAAATCGCCGAAGCGGACGAGCGCCGGGCGAAAGCCGGCAATGGAGTAGCTGACATAGCCGTAGATAAGCGGCGCGCAGGCGACAGGCGAGGCCTCGACAGCCATGGCCTCGAGCACCGCGATCGGATCCATACCGAAGCATGCGGGGTCGATCAGTGCCGAGATTTCCTGCAGCAGCTCGACCGCCGTGGCGGCCGTTTCGGCGTCGACGAGATCCCCCTTCCCGGCGCTGCGGCAAGGCCGACCGAGATTCCCACAGAGCGTGTAAAAGCTCATCAGCGAATGCGGAGGCCGGAGCGGCAAGAGGACGACGCCGCGACGCGCGAGCGCGAGCATCTCCCGCCATGTCTGAGGGCGATCCGTCCGATCTGGCCGCCAGGCCTGCACCTGGGTCGCGGCGTCGATTGGAAAGGCCCATTGGCGTTCATTCCACGCGTAGCTCCAATAGGACGGGCCGACGCTTGCCGCCGAGAGGGCCTGCCGCTCCGCCTCGCGACCCTGCACGTCCAGGGGAAGCAGGCAATTCTCGCCGGTGATCTGCCCCACATGCGGATGGTCGATGACGATCAGGTCGTAGTTCCTTGCCAGGGTCTCGACCGGGAAGGCCTCGAAATCCTGCAGCGACCGCTTCTCCCACCGGATCTCGACGCCCGTCTTTTCCTGCCAGGATTGCGAGCAGGCCACCATCGGGTCATAGCCGCGCGGGTGGTTCCAGGTCATTCCCTTGAGGACAACGCTCATAGGCCGAACTCCTTCCTGATCGAGCGTCCATGCTCGCCGATCCGCGGTGCGGCGCGCTCGACGCGCGGGCGGCGGCCATTGATCCTCAGCGGCGAGCGGGTGGTGGTGATCGACACGTCGTCTTCCCGCACCACCGTCTGCAGCATGTCGAGCACCTGGAAACCATCGCTCTCCAGGAGTTCGTTCCAGTCGAGCACGCGCGCGCACCAGATGTCGGCCGGCTCCAGCACCGCCAGCCATTCGTCCACGCTGCGCAGCGCGATGCGCGCGGCAATCAGCGCCTTGATGCGGTCGCGCTCGGTGAACCACGAGGACGGGTCGTCGCGATAGGGGGCGAGTTCGTCGACCTCAAGCAGGTCCGCAAGCTTCGGGATCGGCGTCATGGCGATCGCGAGATAGCCGTCGCTCGCCGCATAGACGCCGTAGGGTGCGGCGAGATAGGCATGGGCGCTCCGGAACGCCGACCGCTTCGGCAGGCGGCCTCCGT
Source organism: Ensifer meliloti (assembly GCF_030064585.1). Taxonomy (NCBI): domain Bacteria; kingdom Pseudomonadati; phylum Pseudomonadota; class Alphaproteobacteria; order Hyphomicrobiales; family Rhizobiaceae; genus Ensifer; species Ensifer meliloti. The sequence goes on along the minus strand of NZ_CP120364.1, from coordinate 1,461,437 downwards.
CGTTGAGATGCGTGGTCAATACCTCGAACTGGAAATCGACAAGCGCCTCCAGAAGGCTCGTTTCGACGAGGCTTCCCTTGCCGGATATGCCGCGCCGCACCAGAGCCGCGAGAATCCCTTGAGCGGCGGCGGCGCCGGCCAGCATGTCGCCGATGGCGAGCCCGAAGGGAACCGGCCCCTGCCCTTCGTCGCCGTTCAGCCACATGACGCCCGAGCGCGACTGCGCCAGGAGATCCTGGCCGGGGCGCTTCACCCAGGGCCCCTCCTCGCCATAACCGCTGATTGAGGCATAGACAATGCGCGGATTGATGGCCCTGACCGCCTCGTAGTCCAGCCCCAGCCTTTCGATGACGCCCGGCCGGAAGTTTTGGATCATAACGTCGGCCTGCGCGAGAAGCCGCTTCAGCGCAGCGAGATCGGCCTCGTTCTTGAGGTCTATCGCAAGGCTTTCCTTGGCGCGGTTGATCGCATGGAAAATCGTCGAGTCGCCGCCGATCTCTGTGTCGCTCAGGTAAAGCCGGCGGGAAAGATCGCCGCCATCCGGCCGCTCGATCTTGATGACCCGCGCGCCGAGATCCATCAGCCGCAGCGAACAATAGGGGCCGGAGAGAAACTGGCTCATATCGACGACGACCAGGCCGGAAAGCGGCAGTTCGGATTCTGTTGTCATGCGTATCTACTCTTCCCTCATGCAGCGGCAACCGGATGTGGACGCCATCCACTTGGACCAAACGATCATCTTCTTATTTGAATACTTAATTCACATATAGGTAGATTTGACAAGTCAACAACGCGGTGCACCCGCAACATAGCCGCGGGAAATACAGGTGACTGTCGTCGGCCGGGGACGGCGGGCTGTATCGCGTGAGCGGGGCAGGAGAAGCCGGCTGGCTTACCCAGAGGCATGCGCAGATGGAGACTCGCGCCAAGGCGATGCAGGACCGGACAGCGCTCCTGAAAGGCGCACCTATCGCGATAATGTGCTTAAGCTGATTGCCTGCTAGCTGGGCTCGCCAGCAGCCCAGGCGAAGGCCTGCGAAGCGCTTTCCTGCACACCGGAGTGCGCCTATCGCAATGATGTCCGAGGAAGCACGCGAAACAATGCCACAAGCGACAACGTGCGCGATCATATCGTCGTGCCGGACGCCGAATGGATCAGCACAAACGCGTCACTGCTGCTTCAGCGCTGGAACGAGTGGATTCGTTGAAGACCAGAACTATTTGCGCGGGCAAGAGCTCCTATTCGCCGCCGCCCTCCGCCATCTGCGTAGCGGCGGCGAGCGGAAAGAGACTGCAATCATGTCTCCTTCCTCGTCTACATCCTGATTCCCCTCGACTGATTAATCGCGCGCTGGCGCCGCTCGGAGACGATCTTCTCGCTGCTTTGCACGCGAACGGTCTGCTGCAAGACCTGGAGCCGATCCCGCATCGCCTCGAAGGCGCGCCGCTGGGCCGGCGAGACGCGATTGATGACGTCCGTCTCGCCGCGCAAGATGGCGTTGCGGCCGAAGCGTTCATCGAGCGCGCGGCTGACCTTGGCGAACTCTCGGGCGACGGCGGGAGCAAGCGCGCCAGCGACCACGGCGAGACTGCTGTCCTTGTTCTTGATCTGCGCCGCCAGCCGACGCAGCGCGTCGTCGGCGGCGGGCGACAAGCCGGGAATGGCAACCGCCATCCGGCGGCGCTCTTCGGTGATACTTCTAGTTTCGGCATCGAGAGCACTGGCATAGGACGCGCCGAGGGAACGGATACGGCTTGCCGCTTCCGGCAAGGCCTGCAGCGCGTCCCTCCTTTCCCGGCCGGCGGCAAGCAACTTGTCCATGATGCGGTCGGAACCGCGCAGCGCACCATAGGCGGCGGGATCATTGCTAACGGCCGCCGCAATCCGCTCACCGGCAAAGCCCTTGACGATCAGATCCTCGATCTTGCCGATCGCGTCTGCTGGGTCTCGCCAGATGCGCTTGGCGGTTTCGGCGATCGCCACGCGGTGATGGCGATAATGCGCCGCCGAGAGCGCCCGTGTTCGCGCTTCCTCGTCCACCGGCGTTTTGAACTCGGTGACGGCGGCAAGCATCGGCAGCACGGCAAAAGTTTCCTTCCCCAACTCGACACTGGCGCCGGCGACGATCTTCGACCGATCCTGTCTCTCGGCAAGGTGCTGTTCTTCGGCGAAGCGCCTGATGACGGCGAACAGGCGCGTCAGCTTTTCGCGACGCTCGGGGGCAAGATCCTCCGGCATGCGTTCGGCGATGTTGCGCTCGGCAATCACATCCGCCTTCGCGGTGAAGGCACTCCAGCCGAAGCGTGCGGTCAGCGCCTCGTTGACGCCCTTGACCTCCTGGACCAGCAAGCGGTCCTCGACGGCAAAGGCAAAGGCAGTCCTGAAGGCGTCGTCTCCCCCTTGCTTGCGGACCGCCTCGATCTCGACCAAGCGCGCCATCGCCGTTTTCGAGAGCGCCGGAACCGACAATGACATATGCGCGCGCCGCTGCTGCTCGCGGATACCGAAGCGCTCGGCGTTTCTGCGGAACTCGGTCGCATGAGCGCGTGCCAGAGGCAGCAATTCCGACAACGCGACTGTCGCCGCGGTGCGCTCGTCGCGCGCGGCGCGGCCGTCGACCACGAGCTCGGATCCGCGCAGGCGGCCAAGCCGGTCGGGTGCTTTGCCGAGATCGTCGGCAAGCTTGCGCGGTTCGATGGCGGCGTCCGATGCCAGCGCATTCAGCGCCGACAGCGCGCCATCAGGATCGCGATAGATTTTCGCGAGCACCGGATGCAGGATCGCCTCCCGCTCCTTCCACCGCTCCGAGGAGAGCTGCGCAAGACGTGCATCCTCCGCGACGCTGCGGGAGAATGTCGTGGTCGGCGGGATCAGATGTTTTCCACTCAACGGAATTCCGGTCGAGAGGGTTTCGGTCCGTTCCTCATTGTAGGAGACACGCCGTTCCCGCTCGATCGCAAAGCCGAGCGCAACGCTCGCCCGCTCCCAGAGCTTGGCCACCAGCTCCCGCTTCTCGGCAATCCCGGCCCAGCGCCGCAAAACCTCCTCTTCCACTCCGGCCGCGACCAGCGAGAGATGATAAAGCCCGCGCCGTCTGGCAAAGTCGCGGGCCTGCGCCTGATAACCGGCCTCATCCTCAAAATCGAGCGTCGTTGTCTTGGCGCCCGAGCGCGACAGGCGCTCGACCAGCGCAGCGAACAGTTGCGGCCGATGGCTTTCCCGCTCGATCCGCTCCCGGCGGGCCGCGGCGGTTTCCAGCTGGCTTGCGCTCCAGACATTGCGATCGACCTGCCGTTCCTCGAAGCGCTTCTCACCGGTTTGCTCATCGACAATCGGAACCTGGACCTTGACCCGCTCGACGCCGTCTTTGCGCAACGTGATCGTGTCGCCTTCCGCGACGCCAGCATCCTTAAGCGCCTTCGGCAGGCTCACGCCCCAGAGCCGATGGACGGTGCCGTCGTCGGTCCTGATGTCGGCATAGGGGCTCTCGTCCGCATCCTCATCATTGGGCCGGAACTTGGCCATCCCTTCTTTCACCAGTTCGCCGGTGACGCCGGCGGCATGGTCGACACGCGGCTTACGACCCCATTCGGGCTTCGCCTCGAAGTCCTCTTTCGCCGCGTAAAGATCGGCGCGGTCGCGATGGCGGGTCATCGCCACATAGGTCAGATGCTGGTCCATCATGCCGGTGGCGAGCACGAAGGTGCGGTCGACGGTCGACCCTTGCGATTTATGAATGGTCGCGGCATAGCCGTGATCGACATTGCGATAGCTGTCCTGGCTGATGACGACGTCGCGGCCACTGTCGAGGCGCACCGACAGCAGCGTATCGCCGCGTCTGTCGCCGGTCGAAACGACCGTGCCGAGCATGCCGTTCTTCACGTATTGCGGTCCAAGCCGCCGTGCCCGCGGCTCAACGAAGCGGGCGTTTTCCAGGAAGATGATCCGGTCGCCGGCGGCGAACTCACGAAGCCCACGCGCCGTCTGGAATTCCCGCGCCCCTGCAAGCGCGCCCTCGCCGATCATGACGTTGCGCAGGGCCTCGTTGAGCTTCCGGACATCATCGTTGGTGTGGGCGAGAACCAGCAGCTCGTCGCCGCGAAGGCGGCCCGGATGTTCGCCGTCGGCGGATTTCTGAAGCAAGTCACGGCGGGCATTGGCCCAATCGGCAACGATGCGGTCAACGATCTCGGCGCGGGTTTCGGTCTCGACAATGCGGCCCTGCTGCGCATAGGCATCGAGACCCTCTTCGATCTTGCCGCGGGCAAAGAGACGCGAGGCATCGCGCGCCCACGCATCACGCTGGCGGCGCACGCCGGCAAGTTCGGCAAAGCCGATCCGTTCGCTGATCGCCCGGAACGCCGCACCCGCCTCGATCGGCTGCAGCTGCATGGCGTCGCCGACCAGCACGGCTTTCGCGCCGGCGTCTTCCACCGCTTTCAGGATCCGCGCCATCTGCTGCGACGACACCATGCCGGCCTCGTCGATCACCAGCACATCGCCACGCTGGAGTGTCTCGCGTCCGCTTTCCCAGGCCAGTTCCCAGGAAGCCAGCGTGCGCGATCTGATGCCGGAACTGTCCTCCAGCCCCTCGGCCGCCTTGCCGGCCAGTGCCGCGCCGATGACCCGCCGGCCGTCGCCTTCCCAGGCGAGGCGGGCCGCCGCCAGCAACGTCGACTTGCCGGCGCCGGCAAGACCGACGACGGCTGCGATGGCATTGTCACGCGTAACATGATGGACCGCATCGACCTGCTCGGGATCGAGCCGGAAGGGCTTTTCGGTATCAGCCGTTTCGATGCTTCGAACGGCTGCGGCGACCCGCGCGTTGGAGACGCCGAAGCCCTTGCGCTTTGACAGCACCTCAGCCGACCGCGCCATGTCATATTCGATGCGCAGCATCTCCCGCGTGGTGAACACCGCCGGCTGCTTCGCCTTGCCGGTCTCGGCATCGACCTGCTGCGGCTTCAGCAGCACCAGATCGTCGGACGCCATCAGCCGCGCCCGGATATTGGCAAAATCGACGGGATCGTCGACATAGCGGTGCAGCGCCCTGGCGATATCCCTCTCGTCGAAGGTGGAGCGTTCGTTGCCAAGCTGCTTCAAGAGAAGCTCAGGCTCGGCCAGCAGCCGGTCGGCCATTTCCTGCCGGCGGGCGAGATCGGCCGGCGCAAAATACATCGCGATGCCCTTGCGGGCGAGCGCCGCCTTCTCCGGCCCAAGATGTTTCTGTGCGATGCCGTCGAGGCCCTGCTCGGCATAGGAGCGGCCATCGAGGCGGATCTCATGGCCGGCAAGCGCCAGATGCCGGTTGGCGGTTTCCGCCCAGGCGATCTTCCAGGCCTTGATCGTTTCCTTGTCGCCGGCCCAGAGCTTGTAGACGATCTTGCCGGTCGGCCTGTCCGGCGTGATGACACGCAGCGGCTCGCCGTCCTCGCCGGTCACCGCGACCTTCTTCGGCCCGAACCCCTCCTCGGTCAGCGGACGCAGCGCGGTCATCAGATGGATGTGCGGATTGCCGTCCTTGTCGTGATAGACCCAGTCGGCGACCATGCCTTTCGACGTCAAATTGTCCCGGACGAACTCACGCACCAGCGCAATGTTCTCCGCCCGCGTCAGCTCTTCCGGCAAAGCGATGATCAGCTCGCGCGCCAGCTGCGCGTCCGCCCGCGTCTCGAACGCCTCAACCGCATTCCAGAGCGCCTCGCTCGCCTTGGCGACCGATTGCCCGTCGATCGCCGCCTTCAGCCAGGCGGGGATATCGTCCGGCAGCGCCAGCGCCTCATGCACCAGTTCAGAGGCGCCGCCGCGATAGCTGAACGAGGTTCCGGCCTGCTCGTCTATCATCCGGGTGCGATGGCGATAGGCGGCGGCCGAGACGATGCTGCGTCCCGCTCCCCTGCCGATCACCTGCGCTCTGACGAACATGATCGCCACTGATGTCTCCAGACCTGTCCAGGTACGTCGCGCCAGCGACGTATATTGCGCCCTCAAACCGATCGGCCTGCCAGGGCCGATACAGCTTCTCGGTTGCAGGCTAGCCTATTTAACTATCTCTTTCTAGATAGTATAATCCGCGTCGTGGAGTACATAGCCGGAATGACGGACATTGCATTTGCCCGTGACGGTAGTGTGGCAAAGATCATTGGCGACTCGCTCCACGTGCCTTTCGGGACTCCTTCCGATCAGCCGGACCATGCCACGCGTGCTGTTGCCTGCTCGCTCGAGCTTGACGCATTCGCATGCTCCTTCCGTGAGCACTGTCAAAGAAAGACGAATCTCACGGCCACACGCGCATTGGAGCCCACGTCGGAACCGCCGGCGTTGGCAATTTCGGAGGAGAAAGTTTTTCGACTACAGCGCCTACAGCGATACCATCAACGTCGCCGCACGCCTGGTCGCGAAACGCTCGCTACGCCCAATTACGTACTGCGTTCGCTTGCGACCGTCACAATCAATGCGCAGATTAGAAGTCACCCTCGTGCCGTTGACCACGGATGTACTGAGCTGCATGAGGTGCCGGCTGTTGTCCGCCTCCTATCCATCATCAGGTTGAATTGCATTGGTGCTTCTCTGCATCTGGCCCACCAGAAACGGCGTGGCATCGCCGAACTTCTCGTGCTTGGATTCGGACTGGCACGGCCCGGTGTCGGATTAGAAGCCCGGCCGTCGCCCCACGATTACACACGGCACAACTTCTGTGACCAGCGCACCGGTTACGAAGAACCATTTTGGCCCGCAGTGATAAGCAACCGCATCAACAAGCCATATGAGCGAAAGCTCACATAATACTCCTTGTGATGTGGAGACCATCTTCCCCGGGGAGCCGACAAAATCTTGTCCGTCACTAGCAAGAGCTCAACAGAGCCTCCACTCGTTGAACGCGTGCAGCGTACCTAGTCGGTACCGCTTCGTCGTTTCATCACACGGTTTCCCTATTGAGCGCCGCTAAAGGCTCTGCGGCATTAATGCTTTGAGGAAATGAAGGCGATCGATAGACAGCTTCTTCCGTCTTATCGAGATACTGCATGAGGGCAGTCACGAGGTGATAGAATATGGAAGCTGGCACTTCAGTCGCAACGGCGCTGCCCTTCTCGTCGACGCGATCGATCCACATGCCGAGCGGCGCCGGGTCGATATGCCAACGGAACAGGCGGCCGACACGCGCCTCGATCTCCGGCTTGAGATCCGGCCCACCCGTGCCTTCAAGCGCGAGCGCGGCTTTGACCGCCTCGGCCTGCGGCCAACTGCGCGAGATGAGGTCAAGAGGGAGGGCGGCGCGGGACACCGCGCCGTAAGCCAGTCCTGTGGACCGATTGAGCCCAGTTGCTATCGCGGAAGCGTAGAGCTTGCGGGCAAAAGCGATCAGATCCGTCTGCCTACTTTTTGCGGCAAACTCGACGAGAAGCGAGGCCCATTCGAAATGATGGCCAGGCTCGGTCCACTGGCCCTTTTGACCGACGGCCGGATTCCAGGCCTCGTCGAAATATTCGCCGAGCGTCCAGCTTTCAGTATCGAAGAAATGGCTGCGGAACAGATCGATGATGCGGGCAGCCCGGCGCAGGTAACCCCGCTCGCCCGTTGCTGCGTACCACGCGAGGAAGGCCTCGAGAAGATGCATATGAGGGTTGCTCCGGCGCAGCTCGGTACCGTCTGATGTCTCCAGGAAACCGGTTAGCCTGTCATCCTCCAGGTGCTCGTCGAGAAAGGCGAAGGTCTCCTGGCCGAGCCGCAGAGCGTCTGGATTGCCGGCTTGGTATGCGTGAGCGAGCATCAACAGGACACAGGCATGATCGTAGGCATCCTCACACGCATCGGCGATCGTGCCGTCTTCCTGAAGTACTCGCGCCCAACCGCCGCGTTGAGTTCGGCCTTTCTCCATGAATGCAATGCCATGGGCAATCAGCCCGTCGGCATCGCCGTCCCAGCCGCGTAGCTTTGCCACGGAAAAGGCGTAGACCTGACGGGCCATGGTGCGCATACGCTTGGGCTTCATCAGCGGCGCAGCCTCAAAGCTCAGGGCTTCGTGGAAGCCGCCATGGCGCTCGTCGACACCCGCCGTAGACCACAGCGGCAGCGTTTCCTCGAACAACCAGTGAGCGACCCGCTCACGCCAGGCACCCGGCTGCAGCACGCGAGCGTGAGCCGGGGTGAACTTCGTCTCCAAACGCCCGCTCTTCTCTAGTTGTTCGACGATGCGCTTGACCTCCTGGCTCTTAGCGACTGGCGCCACGAAGGTGGCGTCAGCCGTGGACACGATCGCGACGTCTCGGAGACCGATGACCGAGAGCAGCCGACCCTGGCTGCGCAGGTAGGAGCGCTCGCAATCGATTGCGACGACGTCGCCGAGCACCACATTGCCGTTCCCGTCGGTAGGGCTGATATCGAGCAGCGACTGCCAGGAGCCGAGGTCGCTCCAATAGAAGTTCGCCGGCACCATCGCGATGCCGCTCGCATGCTCCATGATCGCATAGTCGATCGAGGCAGAGGGGATTGTCGAATATTGCTCGATTGGAAGGTAGGTGCCCGACACCTCGGTCGCCGCCGCCGCGAAGGCGCACTCTGTCTTTTGCCAGATCGCGGCCTGATGCTCGCGGAAAGCCGCGCGCATAGCGCCGGCGCGGAACAGAAAAATTCCGGCGTTCCAGAAAAAGGTTCCGGAGGCGACATAGGCTTTCGCCATCTCCAGTCCAGGCTTCTCAACAAAGCGGGCGACATCACGAACATTGCCCTTCCCAACCGACTCTATGTAGCCGTACCCAGTTTCCGGCGAGTCCGGCGGGATGCCGAAGACAACAAGTCTGCCGGCTTCGGCCGCCGGTACGCCCTTTTCCACTGTATTCCAGAACTGCTCCTCGGTCGAAATCTCGTGGTCGGAGGGCACAACTAGGACCAGTCCGTCGCCATGGGTGGCAATCGTCTCGAGTGCAGCCACCGCGACCGCGGCAGCCGTATTGCGGCCAACCGGCTCGAAGATCGCGTGACCACCCGCCAAATCGATGCCGGCCAGGTCGGCACGCACCCGCTCAGAATGGCGCTCCGACGCGATCACGTGGACTGGCGTGTCCCCAGCCGGTCGGGCCTTCAGCCGCCGCACGGTGTTGACCAGCATTGAGCCGTGGCCAGCAAGGTCATGGAATTGCTTCGGATTGTCCTCGCGTGAGAGTGGCCAAAGCCGCGAGCCGACACCGCCGCTCATCACGAAGCAGGAAATCCGTTCCGGCATAACTTCGCCCTCTTCCCTTGCTCGCTTCCGGCTAGATGGTCTGGTTGTAGGCGCCGACCTCCGGATTTTCCCTGAGTACGCAGTCGACCGCCTCGAACATGGCGCGCTGGCGTGCTTCCGAGACCGGGCTTTCGACCACGACGACAAGCTCCGGCTTGTTGGAGGATGCCCGCACCAGTCCCCAGGTGCCGTCCTCGTTCACCACGCGCACGCCGTTGACGGTGACGAGATCGGCAATCATCTGTCCTGCGACAGGAACTCCGTCCCGCTGCATCGCCCGGAACCGGTCCACCACCCGTTCAGCCACGGCATACTTCACTTCATCGGCGCAATGTGGCGACATGGTTGGTGAGCTCCAGGTCATCGGCAGTGCCCGGTAGATCTCGGCGATGCTTCTGTTCGGACTGCGGTCGAGCATCTCACAGATCGAGATCGCGGTGATCAACCCATCGTCATACCCGCGCCCGAGAGGCGCATTGAAGAAGAAGTGCCCCGACTTCTCGAAGCCCGCAATGGCACCCAATTCAGCGACCCTTCGTTTGATATAGGAATGGCCGGTCTTCCAGTAGTCGGTGCGCGCACCGTTCGCCTTCAGCACCGGATCGCTCGCGAAAAGCCCTGTCGATTTGACGTCGACCACGAAAACCGAACCAGGATTCGAAGCGGAAATATCCCGTGCCAACATCACACCGATCTTGTCGGCGAAGATCTCGCTGCCCTCGTTGTCGACCACCCCGCAGCGATCGCCATCGCCGTCGAAGCCCAGCCCGACATCGGCGCCGCTCTCCAAGACCTTGTCCCGGATGGCATGGAGCATCTTCAGGTCCTCGGGATTGGGATTATAGCGGGGGAAGGAATGGTCCAGATCGCAGTCGAGCGGGATCACCTCGCAGCCGATCCGCTGCAGCACATCAGGCGCAAAAGCGCCGGCTGTTCCGTTGCCGCAGGCGGCAACGACCTTCAGCTTCCGGCCAATGCGCCTGCCGCGGGTCAGATCGTCGATATAGCGCCGACGGAAGTCAGGAACGAACTCATAGGCTCCGCCGCCGGTCAGGTCGAAGTCAGCTTCCAGTACGATCCTTCTCAACTCCGCCATCTCTTGCGGCCCGAAGGTCAGCGGCCGGGCCATGCCCATCTTGACGCCGGTCCACCCGTTCTCGTTGTGCGAGGCCGTCACCATCGCGACCGACGGGACATCGAGTGCGAACTGCGCGAAATAGGCCATCGGAGACAATGCCAGGCCGACGTCCCTGACCCGGGCGCCTGCGGCCATCAGCCCGCAAACCAATGCCAGCTTGATGCCAAGCGAGTAGGAACGGAAGTCGTGCCCGGTCACGATCTCCGGACCGGCGCCCGAGCGCTGGATGAATGTGCCGAGCCCCATGCCCAGTGCCTGAGCGCCCATCAGGTTAAGTTCCGGCGCCTTCCCGCAATCGGAGCGCCCGAACCACCACCGCGCATCGTATTCCCGAAACCCCGTCGCCCGTATCAGCGGGCTCGTCTCATAGGTAAATTTGTCGGGTCCGGATTCTTGGGCCGGCCCATTTGCCGACGCCGATTCAAAACGAGCAAAATTCATCTGCACCGCCTCGCGCACCGCCAATTGTTGGAACCATTAACAGGATCGTGGTTGCGGCAGCCCCGGCTTGTCCCCTGCTCCACCCTCGACGACGAACATATCGCTGAGTTTGTAAGCAACCTCAGTCCGGTTCGTAGCCTTCAGCTTTTTCATGATGTTCCGGATGTGGACCTTTACGGTGCTCTCACGCAGATTGAGCTCGTAGGCAATGATCTTGTTCGCCTTGCCGCGCCTGAGCGCATGGATGACTTCTTCCTGGCGCTGCGTGAACATCCCCGCCATAGGCCGTGGCACTTCCCCGCCAGCGACCATGTCCATTCGCGTGGTCAAGACGCTGCTGGCGGGGACGAATATGCCGCCGGCTCGCGCCAGATTGACGGCTTGCACACAGACGTCAAAGCCGATCGAGGATGGTATATAGCCCCTGACTCCGCACTCAAGTGCCCTGAGGATTTGAGGCAGTTCATCCCGGTCGGATAGGAGCACGACGGGGGTCGGATCAAATTCCCTTACCAGATCCGAGATTTCGGCCGCATTGCTGGTATCGACAGCCTTTCTACCACCGATATTCAACAGGATTGCCGCGATGGGCGGATGAAGTTCTTTGTCCTTCCGCCATTCATCAATTGAACCATAGGCTAAGACTTGCATGCCCATACCATGCAGCACGAGACACTGGGACAGGCATTCCCTATCGAGCGTGCGGTTGTCCAGCAGGAGCAGAGCCGGGCCCGCTGCCGTGTTGTTATGCGTTTCACTCGTTGCCTTGCCAGGACGGGATGAGCTCAGCCTATGGACTTCGAGCGCGGCATTTTCGTGAATTCGAGTCAATGAATGCATGGTACACCCCCACCACAACATTAGTCGGGCGTAATAAATGAGGAGGTGGCGCTGAACGGTTCACGTCACCCGCTACATAAAAATGTCATTTTTTGAAACGGCGCCGGTAGAGCGCCAATCCCCAATAGAAAACGAGAATAAGCCTTAAACCGTCATCATTCATTAACATAAGTTAATATGCGCTATTATTTGGTTTATAGAGGAGAAATATAATATATTGTGCAATTATAGGTTACTTTACAGATTTGCAAGTCGCTCCCACTATACCCATTCTGGGTTAGCCCAAACATCTTGATCTCGCATTCGCATTTCATGTCTCACCGGGCAAACGGAGGTAACCTGGGTCGAAGTCTGCGAAGTGCTCTAGGCCTTTTTTGTTCAGCAAATGAACGGAACCCTGTCGGAAATCCAGGTAGCCCCTCTGTCTCAATTCGCGCAGCATCCGGTTGACATGGATCGCGGTTACCCCGAGTGCGGCCGCAAGATCATATTGGGTTAGGGGGCATTCAAACTCATGGGTTTTTGCAGCATCCGCCTTCTGCAGGCGCGTACCCAGCTCAAGGAGAAAATGAGCGGTACGGACCAGGGCACTTCTTCTGCCAAGATTGGTCAAGTGCTGAGAAAGAATTGCTTTTTCGCGGGCGATCGCCCCGAGTAGGCCAACGGCAAGGCTCGTGGAATGGGCGAGGCCTGACGAGATCGCCTTGGCGGGCGCCTCAAATAGCATGAGCTCGGTCTGGGCCGTGAATGATTCCAAACCTTCGCCCTCGAAGGCTCGAGAGGCTACAACCTCTCCTTTCAGGGGGAAATCAAGGATCTGCCGCTCGCCATTTATCAGATTTGTGGAAACGCAGCCCCAACCGGAATGGACGACGAAGATGCGATCCTCCTCGTCTCCCTGTCGGGTAATCACGGCATGCGCGGGGTAACGCTTAGGAATGAAGCCCAGGGATCCGAAGTGGGATTTATCGCTTTCGTCGAGCGCAACCCGGAGTATCGAGGTTTCCAGAACCCGAGCAAACGCTTCAGACGCAACTGTCATTTGCGGGGGACCCCCTTTCTTTACACTTGCATAATATACGGAGTGTGCCACAACGTAAGATTGCTAATCCGAGCTAATGCGAAATCGGTACGCGCTCCCCCCTTTTGTGAGGTCTTGTCTCGCATAGTGAGTTGTAACCGAGCGTCGACGCAATCTCACGTTTTTGCGAAGTACTCAGTTGGGTCCCTGCTTGCTCGCTAAAACCCTGCGTCGCTGCGGAAGGTGAAGCCGCCGTGTTTGGGCCCGAAGTCTGAGGCGATTGCGCTCAATCGTGGCTGCCTGACTGCCGAATGGTCGACGCGGATGAAGTCCAATGATGAGGAATCCACAAAAGGGAGATTGGGCGTCATGGAGCCTGGTGAAGGCAGCGCGTCATGCAGACGGTGCGGCGGGTTCGCGCGCAGGATGTGATTAGCATGAGCCGATGTCCGCGATCAGGAGCAGATACGCCTCAGCAATTCGGCGCCATGAATAAGTCGCAGCCCTTGCTCTGCCCTTTTCTGCCAAGTAGCGGCGTAGACTGTCGTCGTTGCAAAGCCGGCGGACGGCCGAAATCCATGATCCGGCATCTGCCGGGCCAGCGTAGAGGGCAGCATCCCCACACACCTCTGGAAGACAGGGGGCAGTCGAAGCAATCAGGGGGCAACCAAGTGCCATGGCTTCAACGGCTGGCAAACCAAACCCTTCGATGCGGGATGGAAAAAGGAAGCACAATGCATGCGAAAGTGCTTTGGCGAGGTCGTCGTCACTGATGCGGCCCAGCAGGCGGAGATTCGATGGCTGCTGCGGGACCAATCGTTTCAGCAAAGCGGCACCAACATCTCCAGCCATACAAAGATCCAGCCCCAGCCGATCCAAGGTTGGGGCAAGTTTCAACAGAAGTTCCACATTCTTGTACTTTTGGCTCTGGCCAAGGCAGAAGACAAAAGGCCGCTGCCCCAGATCGATTGACGACCGCGCCGCATCCCAGCGCGCTACATGATCACTTCCATTGTAGGTAACAGTAATCTTCTCGAAAGGAGCCACGCCAAAGCCGGCGATGTGATCGCGTGAGAAACTCGATACTGTAGTGATCGCCGACGCTCTGCGGCCCAATGTTGGAAGTATCAATCTGTGCGCCAAGCGAAATCCTCGCCCGTAGCTTTGCGGCATCAATCTGGTGTGTAGATCGTGAATGCATACGATTTGCCGCCGTACAGCTACCGGTGCGAGATTGCAGAAGCTCAGCAAGCCGCCCCTTACATAGAATGGCAATTGCGCCTGCACCCAGAACTGCGGCAGCCGAGGTCGACTGTATTCGGGCACCACACGCAGCGGGATCGACTCCAAGGGGAGGTCTCCAGGCGGTTCGCAAGGGGCCACAATCGAAAACTGGAGCCCACGGGTCATCGGATGACGTTCCGTTATTAACGCGTCGAGCGCCAAAGTCACTTCTCGCGCATAGCGGGCCACACCAGTCGGCCGCAAAGCGAGAAAGTCCCCGTTGATGGTCCAGTCATGGCTCCGATTCCGAATAGGAGCCGCGAGGGCCGGTACCCCCTCGTCGCCTCCATGCCGCGGCGCCGATTTCGCACGAGTATTCTGCTGGTCAACCGGGCGAGCGCCCCCGATATCGGTCATGCTTGCTACTCCACCGGACGACATTCACCGAACACGCAATGGAGCATCCAATGACAATTTGGGCGCCGGCCGTTCAACTTCCCATCAATCGCTCGAGCCCTTTTATCGTCTACGTGGAAGCGTTATGCCGTCGGCTTGTGTCCTTAAACCTAACCTCTTGGAAAATACCTCCACATGCGCGCCTTCGAAACGAATCCATTGGAGGTAAAGGTGGCATGCCCGGCGGCCATCTTCCTGCGACCTACACCGAGTCTAACGCCAATGAGTAAGCGCGCTATCCAAAGGGTGGTGACGTGGTGAGCCTTTCGCCGGAACGAGGGTTGCCTGGCCGCGTCAAGGACAAACCAGCGAGCGCCGGTCCTTACTCCAAGGACTGACGGCGGCTGGGAAGAAAATGCGGATGGTTTGGGGTAGGCTCGGACGCGGTGTAACGCACGCGGTGGCGGACTATGGAACGCTCATGGACGATTAACGGACGCTTTCTGGCGCAGACTCTTACGGGCGTTCAGCGATACGCTTATGAGATCGTGCGTGCCTTGGACGAACTTCTCGTCGAGCAGCCCCTCCTCGCCAGCAAGCTCAAGATCGAATTGCTCGTTCCTCACGAGGCAAAGGTCCCTTCCTTAAAAGCAATCTCAACGCGCGCCACTGCCATTGCTCCTATGCACGGCCACTTCTGGGAGCAGGCAGCGCTTGCAGCTCACGTTCGAGGTGGACTTCTCAGCTTCTGCAATACAGGCCCCTTGAGCGTCCGAAAGCAGATCCTTTGCATCCATGATGTCAACACGCGAACCTACCCGCAGAGCTATTCGCTCCCGTTCCGGCTGCTCTACCGCACCTTACTGCCTGCTTTGGGGAGGAGAGTCGCGGCGGTCGCGACGGTCTCGCGCTACTCTGCCGGCGAGCTCGTCCGTCATCGAATATGCGGACCGGGCAAGATCATGGTGATCCCAAACGGGCACGAGCACGCAGCCTCGTGGAAGCCGGGGCATTCCCAAAGGACTCGGGCCGTTGCTGGGCGGGACACGATTGTCGTCATGGGAAGCGCTATTCCTCACAAGAACACCGGGCTGATCATCGGCATGGCCGAAAGGCTTGCCGCGGTGGGGTTACGAATAGCGGTGGTAGGCATGTCCGACGCGCGCGTTTTCAAGACCGCCGGCCGGAAAGAACCGGCCAGGAATGTCATTTGGCTGGGAAGACTGTCGGATGAGGAATTGGCGGCGCTGCTCCAGGACTGCCTGTGCCTTGCGTTCCCCTCTTTCATAGAGGGCTTTGGTCTGCCTCCGCTCGAAGCCATGGCCACCGGTTGCCCCGTCATTGTTTCCAATCGTGCCAGTTTGCCGGAAATCTGCGGTGAAGCGGCTCTTTACGCTTCTCCCGACGACGCCGAAGCTTGGTTCGACCGTTTCATGCGGGTGCGCAACATGCCTCACATGCGCGATGAAATGATCGGCCTCGGCAGGATGCGAGCGTCGAATTTCCAGTGGAAGGCGTCGGCTGGCCGATATCTCGAGATAATGGCCGTTTTGGACGGATTGTCTAAGCCATCCGGCGGGCCGGTTGCCGTATCTATCGCCTGACGTGGGCGGCCTGCGCCACTGCAAGCGCCTTCAGGATCGCCATGTCGAAGCGGTCTTCGGAAAATCTGTCCGCATTCGATCGGCACGCCTGCGGTGTGATCGCCGGCTGGTTCTGCTCAAAAACGTGAATGGCCTCCTTGAGCGACTCCACCGCCTGGCTGCCAAAGAGAATACCAGTTGGAAGCTCGGCTTCGCCGAACGGCTGCACGATATCGCGCGCGCCGCCACGGCCGAAAGCGATCAGTGGCGTACCGCATGCTTGTGCTTCCGCCAGAGCTATTCCGAAATCCTCGCATCCAGCAAACACCATCGCCTTGGCCCTGGCGACCGTCCTCACATATTCCTGCCGGGGCAAATATCCTGTGAAGCTGACGTTGGAGCTGGCCATGCCCCGCAGGCTCTGCGACTGCTGCCCCTCTCCTACCACGACCAATCGCCTCGAGGGCATGTCGTTGAATGCCCGTATGACAAGGTCCGTCCGCTTGTAGGGCGCGAGAAAAGAGGCCGTAACGTAATAGTCGTCTTTGCAGGCGATGAATTCAAGTTCGTCGAGGGCAACCGGCGGAAAGACGACCTGAGCTCCCCGGCCGTAGATTCGCTGGATACGGGAGCGCACATAGCTCGAATTGGCCAACATGAGATCGGGCCCGTGGGCGGTTCGGGTGTCCCAGGTCCTCAGATTATGCAGCATGTAGCGGAAGAGCAGGCCCTTCGGGCCAAATCCGAGACGGCCCTGCGCAAGATAGGAAAACTGTTCGTCCCACGCGTAGCGGATGGGGCTGTGTACGTAGCATAAATGTGGTTGGTCAGGCCGGGTTAGAACTCCGCGCGCGAAAGCGGCGGAGGACGAGATGACGGCATCATAGCCGGTGACATCGAACTGCTCGATGAGAAAAGGGCAAAGAAAAAACAGGGAGCGATAATATTTTTGCACCATTGGCCATCGGTTGGCGGCCGAGGAATGAAACGTGACATCGTGAAAATACTGCTCCTTTATGTCCTTCGGCAGAAAGTCGAATAGAGTGAAGACCTCTGCATTTGGGAAAAGCTTGCATATGCGGGCAAGCACACGCTCACCACCGCGAAAATTTGGGCACCAATCGTGTACGACGGCGATTCTTGCGCTGCGGTCCACTAGGGCGAGCGGCTGCCGACCAGAAGTGCGTCTATGCGGTCTAAGGCGCGTGATCGTGGCCAGTTCGTCCCGGCGCATATGATGCATGTGGGAACACCCCCTCAGCCGATGTGCCTCCAGATTCTCCACATGAACGCGGTTCTGGCACACACGCCAAACAGTCTGTGTTCGGCTGTTGACGCGGGCAAGGTGGCAATCGGGCTTAGACGGTTCTCACCTGCGAGGCGGACATAATCGAAATGCGTATGGTGGCTACGTCTGATGGGCCAGCCCCCGGCACCTCGGTAGCCTTATTCACAGGCTGTCTGGCCAACCCGGCTCGCCTAGGATGAATTTCGCCAGGCGAAGGCCCGTGATTATGTCAACTGCAGGAGAGCGAGCTATTGATGAAACTGGCCGTGATCATTGCCACTTTCGGCCGCAAAGAGGAGCTTGCCCACCTTCTAGAGCACCTCGAAAGGCAGGAAAGGCTGCCGGACGAGGTTGTCGTGTCGGCTCCTGACGAGACGCACGTTCCGGTCTACGAGACGCCCAAATTTCCGATCTCGACCGTCTTGGGAAGGCGGGGACTGTGCGCGCAACGCAACCAAGCGCTCGATCAGGTCTTAGAGCGCTTTGATGTGATCACCTTCTTTGATGATGACTTCATACCCGAGGATAATTATCTCCGCCTTGTTGATCGGGCGTTTCAGGAGCATGAGGACTGGGCGGTGGTGATGGGGCACGTCGTCAAGGACGGCGCCCGAACTGCAGGTCTGAGCTGGGCGGAGGGGCTTCAAGTCCTTGCGGCTGAACGATCGAAAATGCCTGCCAAGCCGAAAATCGTTGATCATGTCGGCGCCTATGGCTGCAACATGTCGATTCGAATGAAGTTTATCGGCAAGTTGCGCTTCGATGAGCGGCTGGTCCTTTACGGTTGGCAGGAGGACATCGACTTCACAAGTCAGTTGAGACGATTCGGTCGAGTGATCGGTCTGAGTACACTGCACGGTGTTCATCTCGGACTCAAGATCGGCCGCGTCAGCGGCGAGCGCTTTGGCTACTCCCAGATCATCAATCCAATTTACCTGATAAGAAAAGGAAGCGTGCCGGCAAGTTTCGCGCTACCCCTGATGGGACGCAACCTAGCCGCCAATCTTGTGCGCAGCCTTTGGCCGGAGCCATACATCGACCGGCGGGGACGCCTTCGCGGCAACCTTATAGCCCTCGCGCATCTGCTGAAGGGCCGCATCGAGCCCGAATACATCCACAAGATAGCCGCATAGGAGGCCAGATGATGCCCTCACACAAACACCCGAGATCCATATTGCCCTTTTCATTGGAAGCGCGGGGTCTTGTTCCAGCCCGCGTTTTGTCGAAGCGTATCAGGCGTTGCGTTGGCCGTTCCGCCTTGTCCGCCGCGCTTTCCGTTTTCACCGTATGTGGACCAATTGACGCCATCGCCAACGATGAATATCTCCTCGGACCTCAGGACAAGGTGCGCGTCAAGATTTATGAATGGCGCGCCTCGCGTGACGTTATTTTTGAATGGAAGGCTTTGAATGATACCTTCACGGTCAGCGCGGGCGGGACATTGTCACTCCCCTTTGTCGGGGCAATCCCTGCCGCCGGTCTCACTCCGAACAGCCTCGCCTACGCCATTGGCGATAACTTGAAGCGCAATATGGGTCTCGGGAGACGTCCCGATGCAGCAGTTGAAGTCATTCAGTACAGACCCTTTTATATCGTCGGGCATGTGATGCAACCGGGGGAATTTCCATACAGGCCGGAGCTTACGGTTCTCCAAGCGGTAAGCATCGCCGGAGGCGTGAGAACGAGGGAAGAAAGCATCGCCAGATTCGAGCGCGAAATGATCCAAGGAAGAGGAGACGTCAGCCTTCTCGGGCTTGAGAATATCAATCTTCTGGCCCGCAAGGCACGACTGGAGGCCGAGCTTAAGCACGCAAAAAATATTAATTTTCCAGGCTCGCTGATTTCTCGTCAAGACGACCACGCGGTCGCGCTTCTCATGGGGCAGGAACGGTCAATCTTCCAGGCCCGCCGCGAAGGGCTAGAGACCCAGATCCGTGCACTTGAAAATCTTCGCGCCTTTCTGGAAAAGGAGCTCATATCATTGGACAAGCAACTTGTTTTCCACGACAGGCAGATCGCACTCATCCAGAAGGAGCTGGGGGATGTATCATCGCTTGTTTCCAAGGGCCTCGCGGCCGCTCCACGAGAGATGTCACTGGAACGCGCGCTCGCGCAGTATCAAAGTGAACGACTGGCGGGTGAGACAAGCCTTCTCCGCACGCGACAGGAGATTAGCAAGACGGAGATCTCCATTCTGGAATTGCGCAATCGGTACGTGAACGAAGTCACTGCAACTCTGCGCCAGACACAAGCGGAACTCGATGCACTGGGTCGCAAGGCAGAGACGGCGATTGAACTGCTACATGAGTCGGAAATCTCAGCGCCTCGGCTTCTGGCGCGCCAGGCTTGGGCCGCTAAGGCCAAACCGATCTACACCATCGTGCGCACGACAAATGGCCACAGCAAGGAACTACGGGCGGGCGAGTCGAACGTGGTCAAGCCGGGTGATACCTTGAAGGTGGAAATTCCCATGCCCGACCTCGAGGACTTCGAGGACTTCGAGGCCACCGACCCGGGCGACCCGGGCACCACTGCGCTCTCGATCGCGCCGACGATATCCAGAGTACCGAATGTTCGCTAGGCTCTTCAATACCGTGATAGCAAGCGAATTGCGGCCGTAGTCGGCAGGCAGCCGACTGAATGGTCGCAGGCTGTAAGCCCATTATGTGACCCATGGAAGGGCAAGCGGTCGAGCATCGCGGCGTCTTCACTGTTTCGACGGCGACCTCTCACATCGGTGGCGGACAGCAAGGTGCGTCCCGGCAATCCTGAATGAATGCGCTTCGCGATGCGAGCAGCCATAAGCCGCCAGCAGATTGAGGTCCAGATCCAAGCTCATGATGCCGGATCGCTACAGGCCGACGGGGTTTTCGCCAGGCCGGTTAAGATGGCTGCACACGCTGGCAATGAAAAGCCATCATAATTTTGAGACGCACGTTCACAAGTCCAAGCGACTCTGCTTTTCTGGGCTTGATTGGTTTCCCTTCGGACGCCTGCGGAGAGGTTGGTATGCTTTGGAGCTTCCTTGCAGTCGGAGCGGTCGGCGTGCTGATCGGACTTCGCCTCAGGGTGCCTGCGCTCATAGTCGCGTCCTTAGTAACGATTATGGTGAGCGCTACCGCGATGCAGTGCTTGGGGTTTTCAGACCAACGCACGTTTTTGACGACGCTGTACCTCGTTCTCACCTTACAAGGTACCTATCTCATTGGCCTTCTCTTTGCGACGTTGTTGCACAGGTCGCCCTTTGATCGACATCGGCGATAGGCGGTCGATTGCAGCCAGCGGACGTGCCACGTCTGTTGCGACCCTCTACGACGCCTCATCGAACCTCATGACCGCGTAGGCTGTCTTAGCCAGGATGATGAGATCAGCCCAAATGGACCAATTCCGTACGTATTGCGCGTCGAGGGCAACTCGGCTCGCGTATTCAATGTCATTCCTGCCACTTATCTGCCAAAGACCGGTCAAACCGGGGCGGGTTTTTAGATATTCGTACGCCACGGCACCATATCGCGACATCTCGCTGGCCACGATGGGCCGTGGTCCGACGCAGCTCATCTCCCCTCGCAGGATATTGATCAGTTGGGGAAGTTCATCAAGGCTGGACTTCCTCAACATTTGGCCGAGCGGCGTGGTGCGCGGATCATTTTTGAGCTTTTGGGTTTCCCGCCACTCCTCGGCTGCCCGGGGATTGCAGGCAAGATACTCCTTGAGTACCTGGTCCGCGTTCTCCGCCATCGTTCGAAACTTATAGCAATCGAATGGCGCGCCGTTGAAACCGATACGGCGATGGACGAACAGGACTGGCCCCCCCGTGATTAACTTGATGAGGAGTGCGACGACGGTCATTAATGGCAGGGCCAAAACAAGAGCCGTCGAAGCGACTGCGAGGTCCAAGCCTCTCTTGGACCTACCGCCAAGGGGCTGGAGATGTGGTCCATGTGGTCTTGCAATCGCCAAGGGCTGATCCTCAGCATTCGCGTCAATCTCCCTGGTGGAACTGCCTTCAATCGGAAGGGGCGGCCATTTGTGGCTCGGTCGTTCTTTTGAGGAGGCTTCCGAATGCGAGGAACGGCGCACGCCCGTCAACGAGCTGTTGCTACCGAGCAACCTGGCGACGATTCCGCGACGGTCTGGACGAATACCAGGAGTGTTGACTGTCATGATCTCAGCGGCCCCCAGGACATCTCACCCAGATATTTTTCAGCCGCCGCCGCCGCGAGGCAAGAACGGCAAAGGGCGTAACGTTTTTTGCAACCGCCGCCGCTGCCTACTACTAAGTTGCTATCGGCTACGCGCTTCGAATGCGGCTCGGCGACCGCATCTCGCCAATACGCGGAGCCGCACCGTCTGCCGCCCAGGAACAAGTGGAGCCGTTCTACAAGGCACCTGCAATCAATGCCCCGTCTGAGTGGCGCGCTTGCGATATTGTCGCGTCGACAAGCTACGGACCTTGGTCATGACCACGCCGATCACCGCGGTCTTTGTAACCCGCAAAATGCGTGAAAGCTCGCTGACAAGGTCCAGGGGGGTTTTCCCCCATTCCGCGACGATTAGCACACCGTCGAGCACGGAAGCAGCCACCAAACCGTGCACCCCAGAGGTGAACGGCGGAAGGTCGACAATGATGATCTCATAGCTATCGAGTTCATTGACCAATAATGCTTCCAGATTCTTGGGTGTAATCAGGCGGAGCGCATCGGATGCCGGGCTTGGCAAGAGATCAAATTGCAACCCTGGAACGGATGTGATCTGCCCTTCTATTTCCGCACCATCGCGGTTCTCGCCGGCCGGTGACTGCGAATGTGGAAGGCGCTTGGTCAACGTGGAGTGGAATCCATCGGCGTCAATTACGAGAGTCCGCATGCCGGAGACGGCATAAAGCGCCGCAAGGTTGCTCGCAACCGTGCTCTTGCCGTCATCCGGAGTGGCCGAGGTGACGCCGATGCATCGCAAGGGATGCGCGACATCGGCCAGGCTAATGGCCCCCTTCGTATGCCTGAGATTCCGGCTAAACAGAGACTCCGGCCGCCTTAGTACGTCATCCAGTTGTCCAAAGCCTCGCAGAAAGCCCACTGGTGGCAGTTCCCCGACGCAGTCAAAGCCCAACTCGTCCCTGACCTGCCTCGACGTCCGTATTGTTCGGTCCAGTGTATGCCGTGCGAATGCCAGCCCGAAGCCGGCCATCAGCCCCGAAAGGCCCCCCAATGCAAGCACAAGCTTCTTCCGCGGGTGACTGGCTGCAAGCGGTCGCGTGGCCTGCGTGATGACGCGTGCATCTGCTATCAGGTAAGGTTGTTGGTTCACAGAACTTGTGAAAGCGGCCAAGAGGCTTTCATACATCTTTCGATAGGTATCCGCGGTGACCTCGAGCTCCTCGAGAGTGGGGCCGTTTCGCGTTACTCCCTTCCCTTGTCCGGACGCCACGACCTCCCCGTCCACGATTGTAGCCCCTAGTTGACGGCCAACGCTGTAGTCGTGCTTGGCGCGAAACTCTTGGGTCACCTGCGTGGCCAGATTCATCTGGGTGCGCACTTCCTCGATGCGTTTTTCAAGCCATGCCACGCCTTCGCGTGCGGCTGCAGCTCGGGTCTCCAGCTGTTCGCGAACGAACGCTGCCGCTGTGGCATTGGCGACCTTTGCAGCTAGTGCGGGATCGTGGGATTGGAAGGTTATATCGATAGCATAGGAGACACCAACGCGCTGGACGCCCAAGCTTTCTCTGAATGATTCGACCACGATGCGCCTGCGCTCAAACTCCGGTAGTTGTGCAGTGACGGCTTTTGTTTCCGACCGGTCTTCGATTGGCGAAGCAAGCTTCTGCATCGCCTGATGTTGCAGATCGCCGTCGAGAGCGAGCATGTCGACGGCCATTTCCTTTATTCGTTGGACGCGCTCCACCATGCTTGGGCTGCTCACGGACTTGAAACGCGGGTTGTCGACAAGGTTCAACTCTTCGATCACCATCAACGCAATCTTCTCGGACCTGAGCACCGCGAGTTGGGTTTCAACCTGGGACGTGTCCAGGGACAAATTGATCTCCCCGGATTGCCGTTGCAGCAATTCGGGGATCTTCGGTTCGATGAGAATCTGGGTACGAGCCGTGAAGATCGAATCCGTGGTAGCTAAGGAAAAGCCGGCGCCAAGCAGCCCAAGCAACGGAAATGCCATGATCAGAAATATACGCTGCCTGACAAATGAGGTGATATCGGCAAAGCCGATAAACTCGGAGTCCCTAGCTGGTCCATACAAATTCTGCTGGCCTGCCGCTGCCGACCTTTGGCGCTCTAACATGGTGTCCGCCCGCAGTTCGCGTGGATCATGTGGAAGTGCCGGGCAAGCGTAAGGCACATTCTAGTGACACTCGGCCAAGCATCCCCTAGTGAATTTCTCGACCGGCGGGGCCAATCCTCTTGCGCTGCGGAATAGATGTGCATGTCGATTTGCAGACCTGCTGAGATCCAAATTGTCCCGGAAATTGCAGGTTAGCCTCAAGGGCGGGATGCGGAAATGCCCCCAAATGGAGTAGGTCTACACCCTTCATAAATTAGCGATTGACAATTTCATCTACGATGAGCAGCGAGTGCCGCTGAGATCTGGATGGAGCTTCGCTCCATCAGCGCGGCGCGTCACCGAAGGCAACTAGCAGGCGTAGGCCAAGTCGCGCGTAGCGGAGAGACAACCTTCTTTCCTCATGGACATAGATGTCGCATTGGACATCGAAGACGTCACTGACCCGCACCAAGGTGCGTGGCATATTTCCTTTGAAACTCACTCGATAGCATCATGCCCAAGGCGACGTGTTCCCTGGTCATAGTTCCGCCACTCAGATGTCCCGCGTAGCTGTCGAGGCCGTATGGATCGGCTGACCGGTCCATAAGCAGGAGATAGAGAAAACTGATGAAGGGCCGGTCAGTCAAGCCAAAGGTGGCGTAACGCCGATTGAATTCATCGGATTGCATCAGGGTGAGCATCATTTCCGTGACATTGGTCTCGCCGTTCTCCAATGCCTCCGCCCAACGGGCTATGGCTCCTGCATCCTTTGTGTGTCCTAGCACGAGACAGTAGGCAAAGCGCCCCTGCCGTACAGAGAGGGGTTCGGAGGCCCTGACTTCCGATATTTCACAGTCCCTTTTGGGGCGCACCACAGGGCGCTTCCCGAGAATGACTTCCCTTGCCGCGGCGTAGGCTGGTTTGGGCTCCCCTATTGCCCAGCCGCCATCACTCTTTGCGATGAGCTTGACGAGGCCCATAAACGCCTCGAAATTGGGTGCCCAATATGTCTCGTCCAAGAGTTCGTAAACGTGCGCCGCCTCTACGCTGTATTTCAAGTGTAACTCGCGCAAACGCATCATCGCCTGCCTAAGTCCGTCTGCCTGCTGCTCGTCGCTGCGTTGACTACCGAGGGGATTGTTGAACTCCGTGACCCAGATAGGATGGCCATAACGTGCGAGTTCCTTGAACGCCCATTCAGGGTCTTCGCCATACATATGCCAGACGGAGATATCCCAGTCGATACCGTCCTGCTTCATCCTTTCAAAGGCACCGACGTGCCCCCAGCCCGCCGTGCCAATTGCCTTTCGGATTTGCGGGTCAACGGCGGTCATTCCATCAGACAATCCTCTCAGGACAGCGCTCACCTTCGCCCATCGGGGTCCATAGTAGTCCAGTGGACCGACTCCGCCGGCAGGACCCCATTCACACGGATATTGACTACCGTCGTCCCGCTTTTCGCAAGCCTTGATGATGGCATAGTTTTCCATCTCGTTTCCCAGTTCCCAGACCCGGATGTCGGCCTTGAACTGGGAGCCAAGCGTTACGGCGAGCCTATGGGCTTTCTCGTAAAGATCTCCCACGCTGTCCTTGTCGAGGTCAATGTTGCCGGGTGTGATCACGGGAAGGATACTTATGCCGCGGGCCTTTCCTTCTTTCACAAGTACCGCGAGGTCCTCTACTCTGACTGCGTCGGAAATGTTGACGCGGTAAGATTTCATGCCGAGATCCTCGAGGAAGTTGAGTTGTTGTTCGATTCCAATGCCAGGATATGCCGTTATCGGATGGCCGTTGATCCCCCAAAGTATGTCTGCGGAGCCGGAGGCGGCCGTGGTTAGGAGATATAGTGCTCCGATTGCCAGCCGAGTAAACATGACCAAATCCTTTTCATTTCGATCCCCGAACCATGCCGCCGCCCGGCCCGCGCGGCAATTCGTCGAAAGTGAGGAGGCGGCGACGTTCGCTACACCTTTGGACGATCGCTCCCCTACTATTTGCCAGCATGACCTCTCGCTTGAATTTGTGGAATTTGGTGCTGGAAGCGCCGACCGGATCGCCATATGCCTGGCGCGTGAAACCGCATGCGAAGACGAAAATGCTGCCTTCGGTACAAGACGCAAGCGAGCCTCGTTCCCGGGGCCCTCGTCGATACTCCCGGCAGATATGCTCTAGCGGAGACATCGGGACATGGACAAAGGCGCGGTTCTTCCACCCAACAGGCAGAGTTCCTCCGGGAGCGCCGCAATTGTCCTGGTCACTGATCAGAATTATGCACTACCGACATTTTCTGCCGCGTTGTCTGCTGATCAACACACCAAAGGCGCAGACATCGCAATTCGCATGTTCGTGGTCGGTGCTGAAGATACCTGGGCCCGCCAATTTGACGAAGCGGTCGCTGGCACCAAGATTAAAGTCATTGCCGTAAGGCTGCCGCAATTGGCCGAGCTTGCCCCATACCACCGCGATCACTATCTGCCGCCTATAGCTCTCGCGAGATTTTGGATCGACAGTTTGCTTGATGCCGGGGTCGACCGGTTTCTTTATATTGACGGAGACACACTGGTCGATGGCGAGCTTGATAGCCTCTTGGCCCGTACGCCGCCAGCGGAAGGTTTGATGGCCGCACCAGATTTTCTGAACATTTTCATGGACGAGGTCAGTCGTGGTAAGAAGCGCGATCTGGCCCATCTGGAAGGCATAGGCTGCCGGGCCGAAACTTATTTCAACTCCGGCGTGATTTACGCCTCACGCGACGCGTGGAACGACATTGTTCCTGCCGCCATGAAGTTCATGATCGAGCACCCGGAACATTGCCCCGCCTCGGATCAGAGTGCGCTTAATCACGCGGCGCGTGGCCGCGTCACGATGCTGTCCCTCCGCTACAACTACCAGAGTGAACACATGATGGTCCTCGATCCGCGCAGACGAGGTATCGGTCCCACAATATGGCACTTTACCGGGGGCCCCAAACCCTGGAACATGCCCGGTTGGCCGTGGGATGAATCGTTCAATCGCTATTATTGCGCAGCCGAAATGCGCTTGCACGGAAGCACAATAGTTACACCGGTACCCCCGGAGGCCCAGACTAGGGCAGGCATAGCGCATCGGCGGCGTAGCAGAAGCAGAATGACTTGGGTTTATCCATGGCGAAAGATCACACGTAGAAGAAAAATCCTGCATCTTCTTGCCGATGACCGCTAACGGAAACTAGGCCGTAGCGGTCCGGGCTGCCAGTATCGATGTACAAGCGGTCCCGGTGACCTTTTCCAGTTGTGATTGCCAAGCACACGAGAGACTTCCGCAATCGGCGACCTACCCATTTAGACGCCGGGAAACAGCGATCCCATACTCCCAATGGCGAGCTTGCTGGAGCGCAGGAGGGTATCCACACTTTAGACAACTGGGACCGTGCCACTGATGCGGCCCAAGGGCAACCTTCTGACGCACCTAACGGTGTACCCAAACTCGATCCGGTGAAGTTATGAATTCGCTCGAACTGAATGTGGCGCCCATGAGGCCCAATGTCGCCGCACCGGGAGGTTGTCCCTGCTGTGCGTCGACCGGTACAAGGCCAATCTATCGGGCTTCTTCCATTCCCGTGCACAGTTGCATTCTGCTGGGATCCGCAGAGGAAGCCCGCGCGTTCCCTGTGCGCGATCTTGAGCTTGCCTACTGCCAAGCTTGTGGCTTCATCTTCAACCGTATCTTCGACGAGTCCGTAATGGGCTATTCGACCAACTTCGAGGAATCACAACATTTTTCGGACACTTTCGGCGCATTCGCGAAGAAACTTGCCGGAGAGATCGTGGAGGTATGCGCAGTCGCGGGAAAGCACGTGCTCGAGATCGGCTGCGGCAAAGGAGAATTCCTGCGGGAACTCTGCGCCGTGGGTGGTGCGACCGGACTCGGAATCGACCCGGGCTATCGGGCGGACAAGGGACGCGGCAGCGACGGCGATCGCAGGCTGAACTTCATCGTCGACCATTTTGGGCCCAAATACGAGCATCTCAGTGCGGATGTAGTTCTCTGCCGTCATACGCTCGAGCATATCGGGCCTGTACGGGAATTCCTCCGCTCAGTTCGACGACTCGCCGGCACGCATAATGACACCTGGATTGTCTTTGAAACGCCGGATGCAAAGCGTGTGCTCATGGAAGCCGCATTCTGGGATATCTACTACGAGCACTGCTCCTATTTCAGCCCTGGCGCTCATGCCCGTGTCTTTCGGCAAGAGGGCTTCGACGTCACCGGCCTCGAGTTGGTCTATGGAGGCCAATATCTCGTCCAATACGCCAGACCGGCCGACGGGCGAATACGGCCGACGTTGCCGCTGGAGGATGACCTTGCCGAATTGGAGCGCCTCGTTGAAACCTTTTCAAACCGGGTAAGCTCATTTCAGCAGCAGTGGCACGAACGTGTTGCCGCGGCGCACGCCTCTGGCCGCCGGGTGGTCCTGTGGGGTGGCGGGTCGAAAGCAGTCTCTTTCCTCACGACGCTCGGCCTGGGCGAAGAAGTGGATGCGGCGGTTGACATCAATCCTTACAAACAGGGCAAGTACACCCCGGGGACCGGCCACCCCGTCGTCTCGCCGCATGCATTGTTGGAGCAGCCACCGGATTTGGTCATCGTGATGAACGCGATCTATAGCAATGAGGTTTCCCAGACGCTCAACTCGCTGGGCCTCAAGCCGGAAATTGTTGCAGTGGGAAATTGATAACCGGAGCAAAACATGTCGGTGCGCGTTTCCCTTGGATTGCCGGTGTACAACGGAGAGAACTTCATAGCCGAGGCGATCCAATCGCTTCTCGACCAGGACTTCGAGGACTTCGAGCTTATCATTACGGACAATGCGTCAACGGACAGGACGGCGGAAATCTGCCAGTCGCTCGCCGAACGCGACACCAGAATACGCTATTTCAGAAATACACGGAACCTTGGAGCGGGGGGCAACTTCAACCGGGCTTTCACGTTGAGCTGCGGGACTTACTTCAAATGGTGCGCGCATGATGACCTGATCAGCGCCAACTTTCTCACGGACACCGCAAACGCTCTCGATGAGGATGCGGATGCCGTGATCGCATACCCTACTTTGCTGGGCATCGACGGGTATGGCGCAATGACTGCTTATCAGGAACGCGACTTGCCGAATATGAGGAATTTACCGCCTGCATCGCGCTTCCGGATATTGATTGCCGCGCATGGATGCGATGCGGCGATGTTCGGGCTTTGGCGCCGGAGTTCCCTTGTTCAGACGTCTCTCCATGAGCCCTACTACGGCTCCGATTGCGCGCTCCTTGCCGAAATGGCATTGCTTGGCAAATTCGTCCGTGTGCCAAGCGCTATTCTGTACAGTCGCGATCATCCCACACGGTCGGTGAATATGCACAGCAGTGAGCGCTTGCTCTGGCACAACCAGGACGCGTCAGGCTCGAATCCCTTCGAATTGTCCAGTCGATTGAGGCACCTGGTCGTAATCGCCTATAGGCATAGACGCCAAGCACCGGTTCACCATTCGCTCTGCCATCTTGCGCTTTGGATATTGGATCCTCCTCTGATAGGCCGGCTTGTCCTGGAGGGCGTCGGCGCCTTTTCACCTCGGCTTCGCGCCAAACTCCGCGCCATCGGGTTGCGCGCCTTAAAGTCGATACAGGGTTCCTCGAACCAGCCGTCAGGACGAACATGAATAAGCCGCACCTCACTTTCCAACCGATGAAGATTACCCGACCAGCATTGCCTGGTGATTCAGCCGCACGACTGCGGCGGAAAAACCTGGTCATCGTGCGCGCGGGCCGCAACTCTTTGCATGCGGGCTGGATGGCGGGAACGGGGAAGGCTGAGTTTGATCTCCTCGTGGCCGCTTATGAGGAGCTTACGCCCGGCGCAAGTGATCAGTGGTCCATCCTGTTACCTGGGCGAAAGATCGCCGGATATAACGAACTCTTCCAACGATATCCTGAACTGCTGGACCGCTACGAATACATCGCACTTATTGACGATGACATCAAAGCGACAAAGCAGGATATCAACCGCCTGTTTCAGATCGGAATGGCTTACCGTCTCGACCTGTTTCAACCAGCCTTGTCCTGGGACAGTTACTTCTCATACGCGGCGACGCTCGTCATTCACAAATTTCGACTGCGGTTCACCAACACGGTCGAGATGATGTGTCCTGTATTCCGCGCGAAATACCTGCGTAAGGCACTCCCGTTATTTAGTCTCGGCTATGAAACGGGAATAGATCTTGTGTGGACGCGTCTTAACGACGATCCATGGTTCCGCTACGCGATTGTTGACGAGGTGGTCGTGACCCACACAAGGGTGATCGGCACGACGATGAAACAGCAGGGTTTTGCCCCGAACGAGCCTTACGACAGGCAAGTCGAAAGCGTGCTGAAGAGATTCGCAGCAGAGTTTCGCGGATTCGTCACTTACGCGGGAATAGATAAGCACGACCGCCTAGTCTCATCTCGATATCTCATTGGGCTGCATTCACTAGCGACATGGACGGCCTGGCCCAGAACCCCGGTGCCCTTAACATATTTTGTCAGGCTTGTTACTGATTATACACGCCACTGCTTCGTGCGCCCAACCAACCTTCACCGAATTCCCATGGCGGAAAACGCGCCGCGCTCAAGCGAAATTCGGACCGACTCCTGACGAATTTGCACGCCGTCACCGGCGCGCGATAAACGACTGAAGGGTCGATCCGGTATCATTTCCCCATTCCCAATTAACCGCCAGGCCCACGCGCAAAATTCGCAGCGGCGGATCATCCGGATATAGATCAGTCAGAGCCCGCTGCATCACAGGTTCGTCATCGACAAAGACCACAAAGCGCTCTCCATCGAAGGGAATCCGGAGGCGGAAGGGCTTGCCCCAGTCGATTTTGGTCCAAAGCATTGTCCACACCGCGTCATAAAGCTCTTCAAAACCGTGACGCTTCGTAAACAGCGCAATCGAGGATCCATGGTATTCATCGTCCAGATAAACCGTGAACGTGAGGTAATTGTCACGGTCCTGCCAGAATACGAGCCCTGTACGGCAACAATGCGCCTGGCCGCGCTCTTCACCGGGCGGCGTAATAGTGACTTCCAAATCGGCGAAGCCAACCTCATCCCACGGCAGCGTGTACAATGTTCTGTTCGGATGGGGTTTTTCTAGGGTTCCCCGCACGCGCGCCGCACCGTTACCGGTGACGTCAATCAAGCCGATACCGAAGGTTTTGCCCCAGGTTCCTCTGCCGATCCTGGGCGCGCGTCCCGCAAGATCCCCGAACGGCCCAGCGAAGTCATCGACGATTTCGGCGCGTTGGCCAAGCCGCAGCCAAGGCGCGTCGAAGAGCACAAAGGGCGGTATGGGCACCTCGCGTGGATGCGCCTCGAAATCTCGCATCTCCACGCCACCAGCGCCGTCAAACCATATGCCGGTGCCTGTAGCTTCTTCGAGCGGTTCATCGTCAATGCCGAAAAGGCGATCGCCATCCAGGTAACAACCGATTTGCCCATATCCGTCGAGAATCTGCAACGAATGAAGGGTGTCTGGCAGTAGGCTTCGGCGCGAGTCGCGGACAAGGATGACTTCTGCCCCCTGCTCTACTCGGATGAGCGCACTCCCCTCGCCCGACACCTTGAAGAGCCAGAAATTGTCGCCATCCCGAACGCGCCACGCGAGGCCGCAAGCGCCCGGAGTATCGCCAGTCACGGCGATCGCATGAATGAGCCCCGACGGAACGCCAGGGTCGGAGGTTGCCAGGGCGACACCATCACCTCCTATGGCCCCCGTTTCCGTGCAATCGACATTGCCGCGTAAAACACGCCAAGAAGTACTCCGTCCGGCAATACCGCTGGCAACGGCGTCTCTCGTCATCGGGTCACCGACATGGGTTGTCCCAAAGCGAGACGTTAAAACCGACACTTTGTGCACTTTGATGCCATGAATGCGCGTATCGACGCGAAATCCAATCTGGCCGAGTACACATTGATGCACGCCGGCGTAGAGGATCTCGTCGTCATTGAAGGGATCAATGGCGATCGGCCGCATCATCGGGAAGGCAGCGAGCCCATGCGCTCCCTCCATGGCAGCGGCATAGTAGATTGCGCCACGCTCACGCAAAGCGACGAAATAGTAGATCCGCAAGTTCTTCAGGCCGCGAAATGCACTGAGACAGCGCGTCCCGACCCGCGTCCACAATTCTCCGTTTTCCCCTTTCGCTGCATGCACGATGAAGCCGCAACCGTCAGAAAGCGGGTCGCGGGGTGCTTCGCTCGTAAACCAGCCTATCGCGAGATTCTCGTTGAAATCAGGAAGTTTGTAGGTCGTCCTTGTGCTGTGCGCCCACCAAAGGAAGCGCCTGAGCGTCCCTTTTTTGCGCGGACCACACGCCCAGGAAACGAGCCGGTTCGGCCAAGGGTCAGCATTAGGGCCTAACGCCCAGCGATGAATTCGCCTCAGGATGTGCTCTCCGATGGTTGTGCCCTGTGACGTATTGTGCCCGTTTGTGACGGAGACAGCCATGACGAGCCCGCTCGCACGGCGGAAGGGGCCATAGGCGATCCCCTGGCGTGCCCAACCAGGTTTCACGAGCGGTTGAAACCGGAGCGTTCCATGGTCGATAGCGATCTGCCGTTCACTATCACAGCCGCCCCTAGTCACCCCGTTGGTGGTATGGGTTCCTATGACCGTGCCGGCGGCGCGATCGTCGGAAAAGGCATCGGCGACCAACAATTCGTCACGATCATCTCGCGGCCCCGCATCGATTGCGACCGATACAGTCATCGACATCCCTTCCCGTTCTATCGACGTGTCGTAACAAAAAGCTCGTGGTGCAGCCGCCGCATCAAGCGACGACGATTTCCGGCGCAAGACCGATCGCTTTCGCAATTCCTGCGATCTCATGGCGGTAAAGCGGATTCATGATGATGATCGCCTCGACCAAACAGCCGCGCAAGGACTCGGGCGAGAGAACCGGCGTTCCGGTCCGCGGTGCAAATCGCCCTTGCTTGTACGTGTTGACGTCGACAAGCGCACTGATCCCCGCTGCCGGCGGGACCACATTCACGAAGGTGATGCCCTTTGAACCGGCTCCCCAGACAACCACCCTTTCGAGGTTGCGTTTAGAAAGAAACTTCTGCCAATGCGTGACCTTGTCGCGATGCAGTCCCTCGAATTTGCGGACCATTAACACATACTCATCAGACTCTGCGGCTTCGGCAAGCGGGTGCACTGTACCGGCGCGCGCTTCAATAAACAAATACTGGTTACCAAATGAGCTTCCAGCACTCAGCACGTCGAAGCCCGCCGCTTCGACGGCGACCCGCAGTGAGTGCCCGGTGAAATAGGACACGTGTTCGTAGATGAGATCCCAGATACCCAATTCGCGCAGGGTGTAAAGGGCATTGGGGACCTCAAAATAAAATATGGTTTCGGGCCCAGTGCCGGGGTGGGTGCGCAGGGCTCGCAAGAAGGCGATTGGGTCAGCGAGGTGTTCTATGACGTGACGACAGGACACGAGGTCCGGCCGCAAATCGGCATAGCGGTCGTCGAACCAATCACTAACAAAACGCACGTGGGGAACGAGCGCGCCACGGTCTTCCTCAAAGCTCTTGTCGAAACCTATGCCCGTGGCGCCGCTGAGCGTACAAAGGCGCTTCAAAAAATCTCCCTTGCCGCAACCGACATCGATGACCGTCTTGCCAGCGAGTGCATAGCTATCGGTCAGTCGCCCCGCCAGAGCGTCCACGAACGCCAGGAACCGCGGAGAAAAATGCAGGGAGTTTTCATAGCTTTGGGTGTAGCCGATCCGCTGCTCCTCGAAGGCGGCATTAAAGAAATGCGTGCAACGGCGACAGAAGACGCCGCAAAATCGGCCGGTTTCTGCTGCGCGTGCCGAAGCTGGGCTCGAATGGAGAGCGTTGCAAAGCACGGGCAACGCCTCGAACGTGACCGAAGGCAGTAGCTCTCGCCCACAGCAAACTGGACATTCGCTGCGAAGATCTGACGCTATCGCCTCTGTTTCAACTGCCTGCGCGCTCTTCATGCCAGCTCCTCACACGTACTCTCACAAGATGCGCGGAACCGGGACAGGAATGATAAACTTTCCACCACGCGCGTGATAGTCGGCTTGCTGGTCGAGAATTTCGTCCGCAAAATTCCAGGCAAGCAGAAGAACGTAGTCCGGTTGGGCTTCGACAAGGCTCTCCGTCGAGCGTATCGGCAGACGCTGGCCAGGCATATACTTGCCTTGCTTGTGGACGTTGCGATCTACGACGAAGTCTATGAGGTCACGTCCGATCCCGATCGTGTTGATCAGCGTCGCTCCTTTGGCAGCAGCCCCATAGGCGGCAATAGAAGAGCCCTCTGACTTCAGCCTGCGCAGCAGTGCCAAAAGCTCACGCTTCAGTACGTCGACCCTTGCAGAGAAATTGCGGAAATAGTCGATCGTATCGATCCCCAGCGCCGTTTCATGCGCAAGGCGATCCTTCACGGCGGCTCCCACGCGCTCCCTGAGCTCCACATAGAGACGGAGCGACCCCCCGTGGATCGAGAGAGGCTTGATCTCGTTGAGATAAAGGCTGTGGCGACGGAAGAGCCTGTCGAGCGCCGTGACGGAGAAGTAGCAGAGATGTTCGTGATAGATTGTGTCGAACTCGCAATGCTCGATCAACGGCACGACATAGGGCACCTCGATCACCGCTACACCATCTTCCTTGAGGAGACGTGCTATCCCGGCGACAAAGCCATTTGTGTCGGCTACGTGAGCGAGTACGTTGTTGGCGTGAATGACGTCGGCAACGGCGCCCTCTGCACGAAGCGTTTCGGCGAGATCTCGGGTGAAAAAGGTGCAGCGCGTTTGCACGCCTATCCTTTCCGCGACTGCGGCAGGCCCATCGGCGGGATCGATTCCAAGCGCCTTAATTCCCGCCTCGACATAGTTCTTGAGCAGGTATCCGTCATTGCTCGCCAGTTCGATGACAAGGCTCTCCGGACCCAGGTTGCGGCGGGCGATGAGATCGATCGCGTTCTCGCGCGAATGTTCTAACAGCGCGGGCGAGAATGAGGAATAGTAGGGGTAATCGTCCGCAAAGAGGATATTTGGACTTACCGTTTCGGTGATCTGAGCGAGGCTACAGTCTCTGCAGAACGCGACGCGCAACGGGAAGATCAGTTCGGGCTTGTCGATGTCCCCGTCGGCGAGAAGGCGATCGACAAGCGGTGTTGCGCCCAGGTCGAGAAAGGTTTCGAGACGCGTTCCGCCGCAGGACCGGCATGCGTGCTCCGTAACAGAGTTCAGCTTTTCATGCAGCATGTTGGTACCACCCTCGCGCGCTTTAGATCGCCACCGCCATGGTAGGAACGGAAACCCGGCGTAGGTCTTCGTCCAACTCGCCATTGCGGATCAGCTTCTTCACATGGGCGATTCGCTTGAAGCGCTCGCCTTCAAAATCTTCGAGGGAGAGGCCAACCGAGCAGAACGCCTCGTAAAGCTGCTCGACGCCGCGCCGAGCAGTCCATTGCGGCTTGAAGGCGTGCAAGCGCCGACCAATGTAGTTGCAATCAACTCGATAGCATCGCGTATCCGGACCCGCATCGGGCGCGAACTCGATCCGACTGTTTGGCACGATGGCCTGGACGATGTCGGCGATTTCGTGAACCTGGTAGTTCTCGGTGGTCAGTCCCACATTGAAGGCCTCGTTGTGGACAAGCTCACGATCGGCCTCGAGCGCGGCAATATAGGCGCGAGCAATGTCTTCCACATGCACGATCGGACGCCAAGGAGAGCCATCGCTCTTGAGGTAGATTTGCCCGGTGGTGAATGCCCATGCAGTCAGATTGTTGAGGACAAGATCAAAACGGATGCGCGGCGATAGGCCGTAGGCCGTGGAAGCGCGCAGGAAAGTAGGGCTGAAGCTTTCGTCCGCCATAGGGGCAACCGCGTGCTCTACTTCCACCTTGGAAACGCCATACGGCGTGATGGGGTTGAAAGGCGCGCTTTCGGTCAAAAAATCCGAGCCTGCGGCTCCGTAATTGCTGCAGGACGAGGCAAAAAGGAAACGCCGCACGCCTGCCTTTTTTGCAAGCCGCGCCAGGTTCACGGAAGCTTCGCAGTTGATTTGTTGGGTGAGGTTCGGGCGATAGTCTCCAAGAGGGTCGTTGGAGAGCCCGGCGAGGTGTATGACGGCGTCGAAACCGACCAAATCGTTGGCGACAATGTCGCGGACATCCTGTTCCATCGTCGGCGTATCGTCGAGGGTGCTTTCGAACGTGCAGGAGCGGAAAATATCACTGTCGAGCCCGGTCACGTCGTGATCGCGCTGATGCAGCATCGGCGTCAGAACGGCTCCGATGTAGCCGCGGTGGCCCGTGACCAGCACCTTCATTATTCACTCCCACGTTTTCCAGGGCGCGTTCCCGCTGTCCCAAAGTGTCTGCAGGATGTGCTTCTCCCGCAGCGTATCCATGCATTGCCAGAAAGCTTCATGGCGGTACGCCATCAGTTGGCCATCGGCCGCGAGCCCCTGCATCGGCGCGTGCTCGAACATGTCTTCGTCGCCGCCGATGTAATCGCGCACGCCCGGCTCAAGCACGAAGAACGCTCCGTTGATCCAACCTTCCGAGGCCTGCGGCTTCTCGGTGAATTCCACGACGCGGTTGCCGTCAAACTGAATGTGTCCGTAGCGCGCAGGCGGACGCACCGCCGTCATTGTCGCGAGTTTGCCGTGGCTACGGTGAAAGGCGACGAGTTCGTCCAGATCGATGTTCGAAACGCCGTCGCCCCAGGTGAGCATGAATGTACCGTTGTTCATCCAGTCGATCAGGCGCTTGATGCGGCCGCCCGTCAGCGTTTTGAGGCCGGTCTCCACGAGATCGACGGACCAGTCCGGGGCGGCATTCGTGTGACGCCTCACGTTCCCGGTCGCCGCGTTGACCGTCAGGGTGCCATTGAGTGCGATGTAGTCGCTGAACCAGCGTTTGATGTACTCACCCTTGTAGCCGAGCGCGATCGCAAACTCCCGATGACCAAAGTGAGAGTAGTGCATCATGATGTGCCAGAGGATCGGCATGCCGCCGATCTCGACCATCGGCTTGGGTCGAACCTCTGTTTCTTCGGCCAGCCTCGTGCCGAAGCCACCAGCCAAGATACCCACTTTCATGAAGAACCTCCTCACGAAGACTGTGTGCCTGACGCAGGCGATTTCAGCTACGATGCATGTTCAGCGCCGAGCAAACAACACGGGCGAACGGATGATGGACACGCACACCTGGGACGTCAGGCAGGCCCTTTGCACGATCCTCGATAGCCGTATGCGGCGTCGATTTAAGCCCTTTGATGTAGCCGATTGGTCCGCGTCGTCCGTCATTTTCGCGCCGCATCCGGACGATGAGACGCTGGGTTGCGGCGGCGTTGCAGCCAAGAAGCTCGCTTCAGGCGTCGAGGTCCGCTTTGTTTTCGTTACCGACGGCGCAGCGTCTCATCGGAGGCTCATCAGTCCTGAAGAATTGCGCTCCCGGAGGGAGGCCGAAGCGCTGGAGGCGGTCCACCGTCTCGGCGCCTCCTCCAAAAGTGTGACCTTCTTACGCTTTCCTGATGCGGAGGCATCTCATCACATTCATGCGATAACGAAGGCGATCGTGCCGTTGCTCGAAAGATGGCGGCCGCAAAGCGTGTTTGTCACTCATGCAAAGGACCCGCCTTCCGACCATATCGCTGTCAACGCCGCCGTGCGGGCGGCACTTCGCTGGCATGGTCGCCCGCTCACCGTCTTCGAATACCCGGTATGGTATTGGTATCACTGGCCCTGGGTTCGTACGGGGGGCGATCTTCCCGGCATGTGGCGAACCACCCTGCGGCAGACGATCAAGACCGCCGCCGGGCTGCGTGCGCTGTCCGCACTCAACACGCTGGTCCCGATCGGCGACTTCCTCGACGTAAAGCGCCACGCACTGGCAGCACATGTTTCACAGACTCAACGCTCGGAAAACAAGGATGACTGGCAGACACTTTCAGATCTCTCAAGCGGTGAGTTCGTTGCGCGGCTGCTTGCAGACCATGAAGTGTTCACGCGCTATCGGGTCAATTGTTAGCGACCTACGTCGTGCGGTCTTCATCCTTGCGGTAAGCATCGCGACAACAAACTGCAAGGTCAGCCATGGCAACGAAAATCCCGAAGGCATAGCTCTTAATGGCCTTACCTTCGAGCGGAAGGAAATTGCCGATCATTCGGGAGATGTAAAGCTCGTCGGCGACATTGACGGTGATGGTCAACTCGATTTCGTTCTCGGCGGCCTTCCGGAGGATCCGCTCTCATGGTGGCACGGTCCCGATCTGCGCAAGACGACCATCGCCACGGCCCGCATCGAGTTCACCACCGATGGCGTGCTTGCCGATGTCGACGACGATGGTGATCTCGACATTGTCACCGCCGACGGGCCTGACGGAGTCAACGTAATCTGGTTCGAAAATCCGCGCCCGAACGGAGACCCGGCCAATGGTCAAAAATGGAAACGCCACGAGATCGGAGCAGCCGACGGTTGGGGCAAGGACATTAAGGCTGCCGACTTCGACGGCGATGGCCGTCTAGATATCGTCGTGCGAGCGCCCGGCGCAGTAATGATCTTTTTCCAGAACGAGCCGATCGC
Source organism: Ensifer meliloti (assembly GCF_030064585.1). Lineage (NCBI taxonomy): Bacteria > Pseudomonadati > Pseudomonadota > Alphaproteobacteria > Hyphomicrobiales > Rhizobiaceae > Ensifer > Ensifer meliloti. The sequence goes on along the minus strand of NZ_CP120364.1, from coordinate 1,423,372 downwards.
CTGGGTCGGTGTCGCCTTTCCCTCCTTTAATCTGGGCGAAGAGGGCATGGCGATCGGAGACATCGACAGCGACGGCAATATCGACCTGGTCTTGTGCGGTGTATGGGCGCACAATCCCGGCGGAGCCGAGGCACGCGATGCACCTCGATGGCAGAGCCATCTAGTTGGCCCGTTCAACCCGGCATTCAAGGCACTCGTTATCGATATCGACCAAGACGGGCGTTTCGACATTCTGTCGTCGAGCTCAGAGCACACGGCTGATGTCGCGTGGTTCCGCGCCGAAAACGGACCGTCGGGCCGGTGGGTCCGCCATGTCATTCAACCAGCCGTGGCAGGTGCTCACACGCTACAGGCAGCCGACATGGACAGGGATGGCGACATCGACGTTGTGGTCGGGCAAATGCATCAGACGGAGGAGCGGACCCTCGCCGTCCATTATAACCGGGACGGACGCGGAACGCGCTGGACCCGTCAGATCATAGACGATACCGGTTTGCACAACGGCGTTGTCGCGGACGTCGATAACGACGACGATTTCGATATCTATGGCGTCAACTGGGCGGGTCATCCGCCCCTCAGGGTATGGATCAACCGTCTCGACCCGCCCACCCCGATCCGTCGGCTCGATAGGTGGGTCTATCAGCGGATCACCAACGCGCATGTGCGTTCTTTCGGGCTGGCCTTTGCCGACATGGATGGCGACGAGCGAACGGACATTGTGTCCGGCCCGTTCTGGTACCGTCAGCCACCCCTGCCATGGCAGAAGGGATGGGAGCAGATCCGGCTTGGCGAAGGATTGGACGCGGTCGAAGCCCTCGATCTCGACGGCGACGGTCGCGCGGAGGCCACCGCCCAGCGCAACAGAGGCAAAACGCTGCAATTACATTGGCTGGAGACTGTCGATGCCGTAGCGCACAAGTTCGAGGAGCACGTGATTGGCGAGGTGCCTGCAGCGACGCATGACCTTGGCTCGCAAGGCCATGTATTCGCCCAGATCGTCGAAGGCGGTCTTCCGGAGCTGGCGGTCTCGAGCGGTGGCGGGGTCTTCTATTTCACGATCCCCGATGATCCGGCGGCCCCCTGGCCAAGGACGCGCATCTGCGCAGAGGCCTCCGATGAGGGAATAGCCTTCACCGATATCGATGGCGATGGCCTAATTGACCTTGTCGCCTCGACGGGGGAAGCCAAGGAGGTCGCCTGGTGGCGCAACCCGGGCGATGGTTCGAGAGATTGGCAGCGACGAGACATCGCGAAAGTGCCAGAAATGTTTTACCCGGATCGGGTGGCAGCGGCTGACCTCGACGGCGACGGTTACCCGGATATCGTCGTGACGGAGGAAAACGGCGCCGCTGACGGTGCGAGGGCCTCTTGGTGGCGCGGCCCAGCCACTGGCTCATTCAATTGGGGGCGGCACGAAATCACTTCGCGGGGCTCACTCAACAGCCTTTCGGTCGCTGATATGGACGGCGATGGCAGGTTGGACTTAGTCATGGCCGAGCACCGCGGCGCGCTTCGGATGTCGGTCTGGCGCAATGTGGGCGGCGGAAATTTTATCGAGCAGTTGATCGGGGAAGGTTTCGAAAGCCATCTCGGCGCGCGCGCGGTCGATCTCGACGGCGACGGCGATCTCGACATCGTTTCGATCGGATGGGACGCCCCGGGCGCCATCCATGCCTGGCGTAATGATGCGGTCGAGCAAATGCCGTCGGCCCCTGAAGCCGGCCAGTTACGACGATAGGGTGTATTGTTTCACTGTGGGGGATGCACCGGTCAATCAATCGGCGTATTGCCACCAACCCGATGTAGGTCTCGATGGAGCTTTGCGGATTTGCCATTCTCAAGGTAGTCGGCTCCGTTTCCGAGCCGAGGCAGGAATGATTTGCCGACGCAACGGAGAATGGGCCCATGAGACTGGTTTCAAGGCTGCTCGACGCTTTTTCGGAAAGACGTGTGGTCGCCACGGGAGAGGCCGCCGGATTGACGCTGGTCTCGAGAGATGCCGATCCGGAATTCGGGCGCGGTACCTATGAGCGGCCAATCCAACAGGCGATTGCATCGAAATTGGCGCCTGGTGACGCCTTCTTCGATATTGGCGCCAATATCGGCTTCTTCTCCCTCATCGCTGCGCGCCGGGTCGGAACAGAAGGCCAAGTCTACGCCTTTGAGCCGGTGCCGAGGAATGCCGCCGCGATCCTTCGAAGCGCGCAGCTCAACGGCTTCGACGCCATTCGGGTGTTCCCCGAGGCGGTTGGGGCGACGATCGGCCGCGCAGAGCTTCTTTTGGCGCGCCACATCGGGGGGGCCGCACTCGCCTCGGCCGAGGCACCACCCGATATGAACGGCCATCTCGAAGTCGATGTGACAACACTTGACGATGCGATCTCCCGGCACGGCCTGCGGCCCCCGTCGCTGGTCAAGATCGACGTCGAAGGTGCCGAGATCGAAGTCCTTCGCGGCATGACGGAAACGTTGCGAGCCCATCGACCGAGCATCATCTACGAAATCGATGACGCGACGCGCGAGGGTCTTGAACGTAAGGCTCGCCAAATCGCCGCGCTTCTGACATCGGCCGGCTATGTTCTCGCAGCACTGCCGCCGTCCTATACCGAGCAGTCTTGGCACGTCCAACATTTGCTCGCGGAAGCAATGTAACCGCGCCAGGTGCCGGGATATGACGGGAGGCGGAGAAAAGCATGTACAGACAAGCGCGAAATGCGGTGCGCGACCTTCTTCGGACGCGCGCGCCCTACCTGGTTCGCTACATCAGTACGTTTCATCTCACCGATGACCGCCGACTCCTCGAGACGGTTATTCTCCCCTATCTGCGCGACGATCCTGCTGTAAAACGTGTCCTGTTTGTCGGCTGCGAGTGGTACACGAAGCCTTGTGAATCGAAGTTTCGCGGCAAGGAATATTGGACGATCGACATAGATCCCAATAAACGCCGCTTCGGTGCGCGACGCCATATGGTTGATGCTCTGAGGAACCTTGAACGGCATAGGCCCGCCGATTACTTCGATGCGGTTATCTGCAATGGCGTCTTCATGAAAACGGCAATTGAAACGCGCGACGACGCTGAAGCCTCGTTCCGGGCATGCTGGCGTTGTCTGCGCCCCGGCGGCTGGTTCGTTCTCGGCTGGAACGACATCGACGAGTTGCGGCCCTATCCTCCCTCGGAGAGCCCGACGCTTGCGGCTTTTACGCGCACTTCATTTCCCCCGCTGGGTGTGAGCGAGCATCGGACGGACACAAGTTACGGACACACCTATACGTTTTTCAGCAAGCCTGAAGCCCTTCAGGAAGGCCTTTAAGGAAAACACGTCTAATTTCAAAGTATTGGATAGGACGGATTGAGGAAACGAAACCTGGACCTAGTCACCCGAATCTAAAGTTCGGCACATTGTTTTTGCTGGCTTTTCTGGCAGAAGCGTTTGACGGATGCGAGTATTTCGTTGGCGGATTTGACCCACTTGTAGGGCTTGGGGTTTTCGTTGTGCACCTCGATGAAGGCGGCGATGTCCGCCTCCAGATCAGCGGTGGAGCGATGGACGCCGCGTTGCAGTTGCTTGCGTGTCAGTTCGGCGAACCAGCGTTCCACCTGATTGATCCAGCTTGCTGAGGTCGGTGTGAAGTGGACATGCCAATGCGGGCGGCGCGCCAGCCAGGCCTTGATCTTGGGTGTCTTGTGGGTGGCATAGTTGTCCATGACGATATGCACGTCCGGCCCCTCCGGCATGTGCCGGTCGATCTGTTTGAGAAAGTCCAGGAACTCGGTCGCCCGGTGGCGCTTGTAGCATTTGCCGATCACGGCACCGGTCGCAATGTCGAGCGCAGCAAACAGTGATGTCGTGCCATGGCGGGTGTAGGTATGGGTTCGCCGCTCGGCGACACCCGGTGCCATCGGCAGCACCGGCTGCTCCCGATCCAGCGCCTGAATCTGGGATTTTTCGTCCACGCACAATACGATAGCCCGGTTCGGCGGCGAGAGGTAGAGCCCGACGATGTCGTGAACCTTGTCGACAAACAGCGGGTCGGTCGAAAGCTTGAACGTCTCACTCCGATGCGGTTGCAAGCCGAACGCGGCCCAGATCCGGCGGATGGTTGTGTGCGAAAGACCCATCTCGGCGGACATGCTGCGGATCGACCAGTGCGTGGCATCCTTCGGCGTGCTGTTCAGCGTGCGCTCAATCACCTCGGCTACCTGCGCGTCCGACACCGTGCGGGGCCGGCCAGGACGATATTCGTCGGTCAGGCCCTCGATCCGGTCCTTCACAAAACGCCGCCGCCACCGACAGTGTGCTCATGCACCCCGAGCTGCGCGCCGACCTCCTTGCTCTGAAGGCCCTCGGCGCAGAGCAGGATCATCCGGCACCGGTCCGACAGCGACCGCACCGCTTTGTGTCGTCGAACCTGCGCCTCCAGGAAGACTCGTTCTTCCGCGCTCAGAACAACCTCGTCCGCCACCCGGCCCACCATCGCATCATCCTTCAGAACTACTTTAATTAATGATACGAATTACAGTTCCGGGTGACTAGCTACTAGCTGTGCTCACCTGCTCACCCGCTCATAAACGGACCTTAGCCGCTCCGCGCGCGCCTCCCACGAATAAAGCGCGACGGCGCGCTCGCGTCCTTCGGTCCCCATTCCTCTTGCGCGGGCGGGATCATCCAAAACGGTGATTAGTGCCTGCGACAGTTCGCCCGGAGCATCGGCCTCCACCAACATCCCGGTATGTCCGTCCAGGATGGATTCACACATACCCCCGACGCGCGTTCCCACCACCGGAATTCCACAGGCCATTCCTTCCACGACAGAAATCCCGAAGCTCTCGCTGAGCGACGGATTCACCACGATATCGGCGTCGTGGTAGGCCGCAACGAGTTCCTTGTGGGACACATTGCCAAGGAACCGGATCCGATGCCGTAGCCTGTGGCGATCCATGAGTTCGTCCAGGTGTTGCTGATATCTGCATCTGTTCCACTGGTCGTAGAAACGGTTGAGATCTAAGACCCGCGGGTCTGACGAGAGGCTGGTCAGGAAGTCAACAGGGAGAGGAGAATAGGGCCCAGCGATACGCAGTTCCACGTCCGGGAAGCGTAGCGCGACTTCACTGAAGGCCTCTACGAGCGTGTGAAGTCCCTTCTCTGGTGATATTCGCCCGACGAACAGGATTACACGCCCGGTTCTTGCGTCACCTGATGCTCCCGCTTCGCTCGGTCGAAAATGGAAGACATCGACGCCGTTACCGACGGAGGCAACAGCTCCGGGATAGTCCGGGAATGCAGAACGAAATGTTTCGGCTATGTGATCGCTGACGGCGACCACGGCATCCACCACCTCAAGTTGGGCGGCCACCTGATCGCGATCACGCTGCGACAACCACTCGCATTGCATCTCGAGCACGAGCCTATGAGATGAGCCGGGCGCCTTTAGAGCCCGGCTCCACTTCCAATAGTTCATCAGATGGACGACATCCGGCCGGTCCAAGGCCAGATAACGACGAATTTCGTTCCTATATTGGGAATGGTCGTCGGCCTTCCGGTCCAGTTGCGTCCAACGCGCCGGGCGAGGAAATTCGCGGATAACCTTTTGCAGCAGCCTGTCGCACCGTACCGGAGCTCGCCGCAAAGCGAATGGCAGGTCCGCGGGAACTCTGTCGTCCCGGTAGTGTCTTCCATAAACCGTGATGTGCAAGCTTTTACTGAGATGAAGCGCGGTATTGTAGACAATCAGCCCGATCGAATTCTGGACTGGCGGGAAAAGTCTATCGTAGGGCTGCCCGACATAGACCAGCTTCATTCATGCCCCCAACGTGTGCTCACGCGACTTTTCTGAGTTCATGAGAGCTTTGCGACTTGGAGACGTGTTCGGCAAGGCGCCTTATGCCCTCTTCGAGTGGAACCAAGGGACGGTTCAAGAGTGCCTTCATCTTGCTCGTGTCAGGGCACCGGCGCGTCATGTCGCCCTCTGTGAGCGGTGGACGGAACTCCAATTTCGACGATGAGCCCAGCACGCCGATGACAATTTCGGCGAGTTGTCGAACGCTCACTTCGAGATCGCTGCCGACGTTGATGACATCGTTCTCGTGCGAGCGAGTTCGGTGCACCGCAATGCACGTGTCAACCGTGTCGTCAACATAACAGAAGGTGCGCGTTTGCGAACCTTCGCCGTAAATGGTCAGAGGTTCACCGAGAAGTGCAGCACGCACGAATCGCGGCAGCACGAAATCTTCGCTCTGGCGTGGTCCATAGGTGTTGAAGAAGCGGAAAATCGTGAAGGGGAGTCCGAATTCACGCTGATAGGTGCGTAGATAGACTTCTCCAAGATTCTTCACGACAGCATATGGCAGGCGCGAGTTCAGCGGCGTGGTGTTCTCATTCTGGGGAATCTCGAATGGCTCGCCATAAACTTCTGATGAGGAAGCGAAGTACACACGCTCGGCGCCCGTGTTTTTGCACAGTCTCAGCACGTTCTCGATTCCGGCAATGTCGCGCAGTACGAGTAACGGGTTTGCCAAGGTGCGCTGCACGCCGACGACAGCCGCGAAATGGAAGACATGGGTGAAATGGAAGCGATAGAACAAGGAGGAGATGTCGTCGAAATCGTTCGCATCGGCCTTTATGACGGTCAGGTTTCCGGCGTCGATTTTTACTTTTCCGCGACTGCCGGTCGACAGGTTGTCAGCCACGACCACTTGGGTCTGAGGGAGTTTGACCAAGGCGCGAGTGAGTGCGCTGCCGATGTTGCCCGCACCTCCAGTGATCAAAATTGACTGTGTCATCATCCCACCTGTGGCAGCAGCCGATGTAGGCCGCAGATGCGTCGGCGCCATCCACAACACGCCTTTCCCGCTCATAAGCGGAGAATCTTCAAGGCTCTTTGCTGCGCTCGAGATCGAGATCGAGTGTCGCAGCGAATGAATTATTTGACAACTTCGGTGGGATAAGCATTTCGACTGTTCTCCTTTTGGCGCAACTCAACTTTATTGAGATGAAGAGCGCCTGGCAGAATACATCCAATTTGCTCATTGCCGGGAACTACTTCACTGCAATAATTGAGACGTTGCTCCATTCTCGACAGTGGGACGAAAGCATATGCAACATGTGAACATTGGTCCTGATGCCGAAGAACTGCTGAACCGCATCCGGACGCGGGACTACACGATCGGCATCATGGGGCTTGGATACGTCGGATTGCCCCTCGCGATGAGCTCGCTTGAGGCGGGGTTCAGGGTTATCGGTTTCGACATCGACCAGTCGCGGGTCGCGTTGCTCAACCGCGGCGAAAGCGGAATAAAGCATCTGCCTGGCCCAGCCATCCAACAGGCTGTTGACGCCAAGCGGTTTCGCGCTACCAGCGATTTCTCTGAGTTGAGCATGCCTGATGCGATCCTGATAGCGGTTCCGACCCCGCTTACCAGAAATCGGGAGCCAAACCTATCGTTTGTCGAAAACAGCGCGAGAGCGATCGCTGGGCGGCTCCGTCCTGGCCAACTTGTCGTCTTAGAGTCGACGACTTGGCCAGGCACGACGCGAGAAGTCGTGCGGCCGCTGCTGGAAGCGACGAACCTTGTCCTTGGAAAGGATTTTTTTCTTGCATATTCGCCTGAGCGCGAAGACCCCGGAAACGAAGTGCACACTACCACCAGTGTTCCCAAGGTGATCGGCGCCGACGATCCGCCTTCATTGGAAGTTGCGCAGGCACTGTACAACCAGATTATCGTGCGGACTGTCCCCGTGACTTCAACCGCAACCGCGGAGGCGGTCAAGCTAACAGAGAACATATTTCGCTCCGTGAACATTGCTTTGGTCAACGAGCTTAAGGTCATTTTCGACAGGATGGGCATCGATGTTTGGGAAGTGATCGAAGCCGCCAAGACAAAGCCGTTCGGATATATGGCGTTCTACCCAGGACCGGGTCTCGGCGGCCACTGCATCCCCATCGACCCGTTCTACCTGACATGGAAGGCTCGCGAGTACGAAGTAGCAACGCGCTTCATAGAATTAGCTGGAGAGGTCAACACGAACATGCCGCACTACGTTGTTGACCGCCTTGTGGAGGCTTTGGACCGCAGAGCCCACCGCGGCTTGAACGAATCTCGGATCCTATTGATCGGGATGGCTTACAAGAAGAATGTGGGGGATACACGAGAGAGCCCGTCGCTACGGCTAATCGACCTCATGGAGCAACGGGGCGCAGTTGTTGACTACCACGACCCTTACGTACCTGAGATTCCCGCCACAAGAGAGTATGCCGAGTTAGCAGGTCGGCGCTCGGTGGATATTTCAGCCGACCGCCTGGCCTCGTTTGATGCCGTTGTCATTACGACAGATCATGATGCCATTGATTGGAGAACCGTCGTTGAAGGTGCAAAGCTGGTGGTCGACACCAGAAATGTCTGTGCACGCTTCCATGTGAGCGCCCCTAATGTGGTAAAGGCATAAACTGCCCGACTGCAAGGCTGCGTTTGAGCGTCAGCGAATTGTATTCTGACAAGCCGCCGATTTGAGGTAGTTACCGGGAAACCGCGGCGACCTTGTCAGTGCGCTTGTGAGAGCGCTGCCAATTTCCCCGATGATCGGGTTTGCTCCTATTCGCGAAGGCTTAGAAGCATGTCGCGAGCTTTGATCAGGTCCGCGCGCACCAGCAGGACGGCTGCGGCAATATAGATGGGAGCGCCAATCGCAATCCCTGCTGCCACTGTGACAGCCTGCGGAAGATCATCCGGGGCGGCCAGCGACCATGCACTAACGATCGCGAACATGAGTGCGGCCGCGCCTGCCAATCTCGGGAAGATTGTCAATGGCTTCGACACGTCGATATGAGCCGTATGCTGTACGTAGAAGAGAAAGACCGGCAGCAGGAGCAAGTTGCAGGCGACGAGCGCAGCAATTACTGCCTCCAGACTAATCTGTGCTGCGGCGGTGAGCAGGACGAGACAGAAAAGAGTATAAGTCATGTTCAGTTTCAGGACCAATTTCGAATGGCCGAGCGCAAGGATCGTATACGCACACAAGCTGTCGATCGTACGCTGCAATCCCAGTATCATGAGGATCTGGACGGCGACCACGGCGCTTGCCCATTGTGGCCCAAAGACCAAGGGAACGGCGACAGGCGCGATCGCGGCAAAGCCCACGAAGGCGGGAAAGCCAGCAATTGCAGCCATCCGCACGCTCGTGTTAAAGAAGTGGTCGATCTTGTCCGGTTCGCGCTGGACTCTGGCCACGGCGGGCATCGTTATCGCCGCCAAAGGACCGAGTAGGAACTCCCCCAAAAGGTCAAGGGGGCGACGGGCGATGGCGTAAACGCCAACAGCAACGGGCCCGAGAAACAGGCCAAGTATGACTTTTGGAATCTCTTCGTTCACGAAAGTCCATAGAGTTTGCACAATAATGGGGCCGGCAAACCCAAACAATTCGCGGAAGCGCGCGTAAGAGTACGCCATACGGGGCCGCCATGAACTTCCGAGAAGAATAACCGCTGTCTCTACAATCGCTTTTGCGACCTGCATCAAGACCAGGCTCCACATGCCGTAGCCGGCGATCGCCGTGGTCAAACCCACGGTCCCGCCGACCACCGTCCCGGTCAGTGTGCGCAGTGTGAAGAGGCGAAAATTCAGCTCACGCTTGAGGACCGCTGTTGGAACTGCCGCCAAGGACTGAACCACGACAATTATGCCGGTCCAGCGCACGAGGCCCTCGAGAAGCGGTTCGCTGAAGAGCTCGGCGACCACTCCGGCGAACGCCCAGATGAGAGCGCTCAGCGTTGCGCCGGTCGCAACAAGCAGCCAGAACGCTGAATCCAGATGAATGGGCTCGATCTCCGCGCGCTGGACAAGTGCATCAGGTATCCCTCTCGTCACCACCGTTGCTAGAATGGTTGGAGCGACCATGGCGAGTGTGGCGAGGCCGAATTCCTCCGGACCTAGATGGCGAGCCAGAATGATGAAGACGGCGAACATGGCGACTTGACGCCCCCATGTCTCGACGGCTGCCCATGCCGCGCTGCTGACAACCTTTTTGCCTAGCGAAGTCATCTCGGATCCTCGGACATTCGCGGGAATCTGGATCTCGGAGGTCAAATTGCATGTGCGCGGATCATCTCCTACGGCGTGTGCTTTTCGCCCGATCCGATTGGTACATGCAAGTCCGCGGCCACTTACCAAATTCCGTCGGTGTGGCGTGCGATCAGGCTAGCGGTCTGGGGGATGAAGGCAAATCTCTCCATTTTGGGGAGGGCGTAAACCCTCCCACTCCTTTCGCAGGACCATCGCATGTCGCGCGAACCAGGAGAAAGGGGCAACGGGGGAAGCAACCTCGCAACCATCGGCATATTTGCATAGGTTCGCTGAGGTGTAGTGGCGTTTGGTGGCGGGCTCGTCGTCCGCAGACCTCGGCGGTCGGAGGTGACCTGAGGCGAAAAGTCCTACCAAATCATTGCAGGTCCTTACTCCGTTTGGCGCCCTTGCATTTCGCGTAACAATTGCCAACGATTGCGTGAGGCAAGTTGCGATTAATTCACCTGCCTTCAGTCTGCGTTGCAGAGTTGGAACCGGCAGCCCATGCAGATCTCGTTCGTCGGCCTTTTAATCTGTGCGGGGATATTGGTAATCGGCTATTATTGCCGCGCTCCCTTGATCATTGGCCTCATTGTCTCGCTGGCTTTCGGTGCCACTGCAGTTATGACTCTCAGCGCGATTGGAGGCTCGTCGCCGCTCATCTACACCTTCTTCGCCGCACTTTTGATAACGGCAGTTGTCAGCAGACGGCGCATGTGGCGGGACCTTGGTCACGTGTTCGGCAAAATTCGGCCGGTTTGGGTGCTCACGGGCCTGATGCTCTATGCCGTGGTCGGCGCATGGTTGTTTCCGCGCTTCTTTGCGGGACAGACGAGCGTATTCGTTCAGGCAGCTATGAGGCGCGGGGTCATCGAGGCTCCGCTTGCGCCGGTCTCGGGCAACATTACCCAAACCGGATATTTTGTTCTGGGCGGCATCACCGCCATCGCCTTATGCGTCCTACTCCTGCAGGAAAATAGATTGGAGAGTATCCGACGCGGATTTCTTCTGTGGTGTAGTGTTCACGTCGTCTTCGGATTCCTTGATTTGCTGGGCAAGATCGCTGGAGCCGGCGATATCTTGTGGCCGATCCGCACGGCCAGCTACGCCATGCTTACCGAGGTCATCGAAAATGGCTTTTGGCGCATCACTGGGGCCGCATCCGAGGCATCGTCCTTCGGCGGCGGCTCACTGGTCTGCCTCTCATTTTGTTACGTTTATTGGCGCAAGACAAAATCGCGCGTGGCCCAGGCACTGGCCTTCCTCTTACTCGTCCTCTTGCTTCTTTCCACGTCTTCCGTTGCCTATGTCGGCCTAGCCGTACTGAGCATTCCCGTGGCCCTTTCCATCTGGTGGTCGTTTCTGTCCGGCCGAATGGACAAGGACGAGATCCTGATCATCGCGTTGCTTGCGCTCGCAGCCGTCACTGTCCTGGCAATCGTGCTATACGATGAAGAATTCTTCGCGCCTTTTGTCCATCTGATCGATTCCATGGTTCTCAACAAAGCCAGTTCCGCGTCCGGTCAGGAGCGTGCCTACTGGAATATTAAGAGCCTCCAGGCTTTCGTCGAGACGGGTGGTCTCGGCGTCGGCTTGGGCAGTTCGCGTGCCTCGAGCTGGCCGATTGCGGTGGCTTCGCAGCTTGGCCTAGTTGGCGGGGTTATGATGGTGACGCTTCTACTGGTCATACTCAGGGGCATGGGAAGCCTAAAGGGGCACATCGATTCCGAAACAAATGCGGTGGTATCGAGCGTGCAAGCTTGCGCGCTGGGTTCCGTCGCCGCAGGCTCTTTAGGTGCTGGGAGTGCCGATCCGGGCATGATTTTCTTCATTGCTCTTGCCGTGATCTCGACGAGCAGAGTGAATGCCCGTAGAAGCAGAGATGCCACACTGCGCACCATACAGCTTGGTCAGCCTGCGCCTCTGGCTTACCGACCCGCCACTCATTGATGTGCCGAAAAGGCGGAGCGCCGCGCCGGCTGTCACATTCGGCAAAGAACTTGTTCGCCGTCGCAGCCTCGGTCCCCTACATTTTTCGACGGCCTGCCGATTTCCTCAACACTTCCGTTCGCCCACCTTGGCGCAACGACCGGTTCGGATCGAGTTGCACGCGCAAAGCGCGTTGCAAATGTGTAGCTAAATGCAACGATTTTGATGACCAACAAAGGCCATCGCCCGATCGCCGTCCCTCATCGCGGCTGACCAGGCCATCCAAGGACGCTCGATGAACGCACTGGTCGCCCCGTTAGGGCTGATCGCGCAGTCCTGCCCAATTGTTTGGATCAGTGCCACCCTGTGCAAGCGCGTACAATCGGCATGAACAGACTAAGCGGCTCAGGAGGTGAGTGTATCGCCTGAAAAGAGGCCGTTCAGCTTGCAAGCTACCTCGGTTCGGTTGGTAGCCTTGAGTTTTTTCATGATATGGCGGATATGGACCTTGACCGTGCTTTCGCGGAGGTTGAGTTCGTAGGCTATGATCTTGTTTGCCTTGCCTTTTCGCAGCGCCTCGACCACTTCCGCTTGACGTACGGTGAACATCCCCGCTAGCGGCGAAACTTCCTGCCTCTCAGTCGCGATCAGGTGGCGTGCCGCGAGAACGCTACTTGCCGGCACGAATACGCCGCCCGCTATCGCCAAACCGATTGCTTCAATGCACACGTCCACGCCGACAGATGTGGGAATATAACCTTGCGCGCCGCTTTCAAGAACCCGCAAGATTTGAGCAATGTCGTCGCTGTCGGACAGGACAACGACGGGTGCGGGGCGAAACTCGGATACGAGCCGAGGAATTTCTGTCTCGATGTCACCGAGTTTGCGGGCACCGGTATTGAGTAGGACCGCTGCAATGGGGGGACGGTTGCCCTTCATCTCCCGCCAATCGTCAACCGATCCGAAAGGGGCAACATCCATGCCTATACCGTGATTAATGAGGGTTCTGGCCAGGCATTCGCGACCTAACGCCCTACTATCAAGGACAAGCAAGCACGGTTTGTCCGCGTTTTCGAGTGACTGCTCTTCCTCTTCGTTTGCCGCTGGCGAGACACTTTGCGTGCGGTACGGCTCTTGCGTGAATGCCGGCACTTTCCCTAAATCTGGTATTGAAGAAGCCATTGCCGATTCCCTCTGGTACCGCTAAGCAGATATGTTTCCTAAAGAACTGCACGGACCAAGGCAGCAATGCCTGCGGAACTTCAAAATAGACTTTTTTGCGCGAGCTCGGCTTATTCCCTTGGACCGTTACCTCCCGAAATTCATCGTAGATCAAAGAATCAATACAATTTGCCAGTAGATGGTCCTGAAGAGGACATCCAAAAGGATCGCGGGCATACGTCTCGGCGAGTTGCCTCCACGATTTACATTTGGAACTGGAGTCCTCTGCTGTCCCAATGGGTCAGCTCTATTCCGGCCACGCTTGATCCAATAGGCGATGGCGCATGCAGCCGGACCCGAAAGCAAATCGTCCCCCATCCACTAAGGCCGAATTGGTCGGCAAAGTTGCAAACCGCGTCTTTCAAGATGCCCACATCGAAGACGATCGGGTTCGCGAAAAAGGGGAACGTCACACGCTCCTGCATTTATGCTGTTCCGCTCCGGCGACGGTGGATGTCGTTTCATCTCCTCAAAATAATATGCAGCCGCAAGGTCTAATCACCCAACCTTCGAATTAAGTGATGTGGCGCGCCATTTGGCAATTACCGAATGAGAGGCATCGCTACCATCTTCGAGGTAAGCCCGGTATCGCCTATTCACCTTTTGTAGAAGCATGTTAAGCGCGCCGCTCATCAGGAAGCCAATAGGAAGGCGTTGCGCTCCCGTTTCCGACTTTGAAGACTGCAAAGTCGCGCCCCCGCCTCGCTTCTGTTGCGGGCATCATTTAGGAGATGACGGTGTCCGGAACCTTGCGGGCACGCGGCAGGTTACAATATTGGATTACTGGGCATCAGCTTGCGCGATGGCGCCCATTGACGCCTGTCTCAGCCGCATCGTCGTTGATGACGCCTGTATTCCCTTGAGACCGCCCTGCGCGAACTCTGACTAAGGTAAGCCGGCATCCTTCATCTCTTGAAGGCGAAAGCTTGCAGTCTTCAGTGGGACATGCTTTGAATCGCTCAGCCATTCGAGCCTCCTGTCGGCTCGTTTCGGTCAGGGCCTCGCGGTAGTGCAAACACCCGCTTGAGGCCCGATTTTACTGATGGGAACAGTGCCCTGCGACGACGTGTGTCTTGGAATAGGGAAATCGACGTTTATGTTTGACGGCATCGTCACGACACCTGAGCAGCGACGGCTGGGAGACAAATGTGCTCTCGCTCCAAGGGACACCGGATGGAAAACTCCAACGTTGCAACCCGTGTAAGGGCAATCATCATCGAGCAGTTGGGTGTCGACCCTGCCCGCGCTACGGACGACGCGTCCATAGTCGACGACCTCGGCGCCGATTCTCTCGAAGTGGCGCAAATTGTCATGATGATCGAGGACGAGTTCAATATCGAAATTTCAGACGAGTCGGCTGACGCCGTTGTCACGGTTGGAGATGCCATCTACGTCGTCGTCGCGTCAAAAACTAAGAGCTAACCAGCGTCGGCGAAAAAAGGCCCATGAAGGCGCCGGCTACCCACGCACACGCCAAGAAACAGGAGTCAGGAATCAGAACTGGGCGTCCGACCTGCAGCTATCGGGCTCAGCCGCTGGGAATTCGCGCAGAGCGTCTGCTCTAGACGGCGCCGCCCAAGCCTTTTTTAGAGTCATTCCCGTTCAGGCTGTGCAGACGAGCAAAAAACCGTCTCGCCGCTCCGGCTTATTATTTTGGAGAACACCCCGCTACTCCTCAAACTCGTGATCGAGAAAATACGGCATTCACCGTGTTGCCAAACTGACCTGCCACTGAACTTTCATCCAGCGGCGATTAGAGCCTCGGCGGTTTTCGATACGCCACTTGGCGCGGTGGGAGCAACCGGCGGAAACGCGTAGCCTTCATCTTGCGCAGCGTTGGAGCCGGTTGCGGCGATGGTTCCGGCATAGCTTGCCGGGGTCTGATATCCGAGCGATGAGTGCGGTCGGGAATGGTTATAATCGTCCGCCCATTCGGCGATGGCGCTGCGGGCATGATCGAGACCGAAGAACAGGCTTTCGTTCAGCAGCTCGTCGCGCATCCGTCCGTTGAAGGACTCGATATAACCGTTCTGCATCGGCTTTCCCGGCGCGATATAGTGCCACTCGACCTTATGCTCCTTCGACCAGGCAAGGATGGCGTTCGACGTGAACTCCGTGCCGTGGTCGGAGACGATCATGCTTGGTTTGCCGCGCCGCTCGAGAAGTGCCGTCAGTTCGCGAGCAACACGACGACCGGAGATCGAGGTGTCCGGGATCGCCGCCAGGCATTCGCGCGTGACGTCATCGACGATGTTGAGCACGCGAAACCTTCTTCCGCAGGCGAACTGATCATGGACGAAATCCAATGACCAACGGGCATTGGCCTTCGCTTCGACCAGTATCGGCACACGCGTGCCGACGGCACGCCGTCTGGCCTTCCGCTTGCGCACCGACAGGCCTTCCTCGCGGTACAGCCGGTAGATGCGGTTGACGCCGGACGGCTCTCCCTCCCGCTTGAGCAGGACGAACAGCCGCCGATAGCCGAAACGCCGTCGCTCGTTGGCGAGGTCGCGCAGTCTTGCCCGCAGTTCGACCTCCGGCGATCGGCAGGACCGATAGCGCACCATCTTCCGATCAGCGGATATGATCTGGCAGGCCCGCCGCTCCGAGAGGCCCATGACGGCCTTCAGATGCGTGATGGCTTCACGCTTGGCGGCGGGCCCTACCATTTTTTTGCAAGAAGCTCGCGGAGTGCGGCGGCATCCAGCATCTGCTCAGCGAGCAGATGCTGGATGCCGCCGCATTTGGCTTTCCAGTTGTAAAATGTCGCTTCCGAAATCCCGTGCTTGCGGCAGAGGTCGGCCACCTTCGCGCCAGCCTCCTGCTCCTTCAGCACCGCAATAATCTGCTCTTCCGTAAATCTCTGCTTCTTCATGCGTCCGTCCTCTACTAGGCCGGACTCTAATCCAATCTGGAGGAAATTACCCGTGGCAGGTCAAAACTCGCTCGACAGACCGTCAACCTTGCGGCGCATATCGACGGCAGGCAGGTCAGATGCACCTTCGTGCCAGCGACAATCTAAATCACGACATCTCGCCAGCGCGGCAAAAACACTGCGCAGATCTCCCCACCATACGGGATGAGCATTGGAGATCTTGTGCAGAAGGCATTTTCAACCTGCAGTAAGAAGACTTGGGCGAGAGCCTGGAATTGCTTCGGGCAGTTTACGCGCCGGACCGTGGAGTCCGCTGGAACGTCCACCAGATACGTGTACCGCCCGGTAATGGCAGCCACCAGGCCCAAGGTTCTTCCAACCGCTTAAGTTCGAAAAAGTAGATGCGCTCGTCTCCCCTGATCGTCATCGCTCCCATGATCCTGTGTTGATCAATTCGGCGAAAATAATCGACAATCGGTTGATCGTCGTAGAGCATTGCCGCGCTCGCAACGCCGCTAAACGGCATCGTTCTGAGGGAGGCAACGGGCCCTTTCGCCGAAGTCGTCCGCGCTGAAGATGCGAGAACAAGTTTCTCGCAATGCGCATTCTGCCAATCTTATGGAGGCGAAGCGGTACTATCCCGGGATCAAGGGCGATCAACCGCCGCTTGCCGACCAAAACAGCAGCGCATCCGCGCGCATGTCTGCGTTAAACCGCTTGCCGAACCAGCCAAGGTTTTCCAAAACGCCGTCGAGCGGATGCCCTGTCGGGATGCCGCGCCCTCTCCATAGTCCGACGATTTCGCGTGGCTCAAGCGGCGACAGGAATTGAAATTCCTTAAGGGTCGTCTGCTGTGCGCTCACCGGATTAAACCTTTCCATCCCGACGCTGCCTGGCGCGCCGCCTGGATTTGGCGTCGCGCCGCGCATTTCGCAGCTCCTCCAGCGTCGGTATCCACCAGCCCCGGTTGAGTTCGTCTTGTCCCGGCGGCGTTCGCGCCGGCCAGGTTGTTACCAATTCCTCAAGCGCTCCCGGTCGCCATGACGCCCAGACATATTCCCCTCCTTCGTTCATGGGAAAATAGAACGCGCTCATCGTTGCTGGGTCCACCAGCTCGCCCTCCGTGCCAATGAAGAAGACGACGCCGACATGCGTGCCGATTGCACGCGCGAGCGGGGGGGGGGCGATCGTCGGCGGGAACCGGATATCGCTTGCAGCGGCGTTCTCTCGTCCTTGCCTTAAGCGCCTCGTTTTCCTCGGTTCCCCTTACTGCCTCACGCCGCGCCTTCCTCGTCTCCGGTTCACTGCGCTCAGCGGCCGCCTCGATGGCTGGCCACCGACGGCGGAGCTCGTCGAACGAGCGGTAAGGCACGGTCCACAGCCGACGACATACGGGATTTCCCGGATCTCGTTGACGACGGTGCGTGAGCAGGGTGTACGGATTTCGAACGACGCAGGTGCTGCCTTGAGATAGCGGCTCTCGATCGGATCGAATGCGAAGGCGTCCCTGCCCTTCTCGTCGGCAAACGCGTCGGCTTCCGCTTCCATTTCGGCCAGCCAGCGACTGATGCGTTTTCGAGCTGTGCGGCCGGGCACGAACCAGGCATTCAGACTGTCGCTCCAGCGAGCGCGAGGAAACGCTTCCCTAAACCGGGCCACCGTCACCCTGTCGTGCGGCAACTCAGTCGTTGCTCCAACACGTGGCGCGGGAGCGTTGTCATTCAGGTCTTCGTCCATAATGCCAAAAACGCGGGAAGGCCGCCTCCCGTTCGCTTCACGCGTCCGTTCAAGCGTCCCGGGTCCTTCCTTTCCTCTTGTTTCGAGACGCTTGAGGCCTCCAGTGGCCCTTACCATCGCAATAGTCTTGCCACGCAAAGCTTTCGCAAGGGGGCGGGGCAGGTTGAACGTGTAAACCGCGTCAGATGCGGGTTTGGCATCACGCAGTCCAAGTGGGCGGCATCGAAGTGGTGGCTCGGGCCAGGCCCGTGTGAAAGCGGCTTAAAAGCCGTCGTTGCGTAGGTAAGCCTTTCAAGGCAGTTGGCGAACAAGGCCGCCGACAATTCAGGCGACGATATCTTCGCAGCCGGCCTGACCGACGACCTCCGTCTCCTCTGTCGACCCTCCAGAGCGAAGCCGGAATTTCCTACCGGCTCCGGGTTACTTAGCGGCTTGAGATACGGATCGCGCCGGCATCGCCCAGGCTGCGTTGAACAGCGGCAATCTGATTAGACGCAATATCCGCCGAGACCTCGATCTCACCTTCGAGCGGTGCATCGCTACGAGCGCCTTGTTCATGAGAGGCGTCGCCGCCCGACGGCCGCGAACCGGCCGTGTTACGGTCTGTCGCCGACTGCCGTACTGTTGAACCAAATGTTCGACGGCGAGATCCGCTGCTTCTCGAGTCTTGAAAGTGGCTCGTATGGTAGTGCTGCTGTCGTCGGCCATTCGAATTTCTCCTGATTGTTAATGCACAGGACGAGAACGCCTCTGCCGTCAGGTAGTTTCGCGATTGTGTCGATTGGCTTCGCGTATTTGCAAAGCGGATTCTGCCTTGTACGCAGGTGTGTCAGACAATGAGACCCGGTCAAAAGCGTGATCTAAGATTCCAACGAGCCAAAGGAGCGTTTTCTCCCGCAGTGCCTTTGACCGGCCATCCTGCAGAGGTACAAGCAAACACCTGTCCGTACGGAGGATCCCCGTGCACAAGCGCCGTTGGATCCTTGAGGGCAATCTTTCGGGTGCGGAGAGGCTTTACGCATGCCCACTTGAACACTTGAACTGCGAAGGGCCGCGCGCGACCGCAACCGGTTAACGGCAAAAAGCGCGCGCGAGGAAATGGCGAGCATACACTCGGCCTTATCGGGCGCTATCATTTCGAGCCCGTGTGAGAGACGGGGGACCGATCCAGAATGACGAACAGGGGCGCGAAGCCTCACCACCAAGCCGGCCGTGTCTCTACTATTGCGAGCACCCGGGCTGCACGAAACGCCAAGGCTTCGGCTTCGCCGTCGGACGGGCGCAGCCGAATTGGCTCTGCTCTGAGTATCAACCGACCTGGCTAACACGGGAGCGAACCTTCAATATCTCCACCTAGGAGCGCGCTTGGCGTTGTGCAGGAGCTCGCTGGCTGTGGCGAACCGGCCGAAGAGGCGGGTCAAGCGCCATTCTTCTTTCTGACATAAGTTCTGCCGGCGGCAAAACTCTTGAACATTCCAGACCTTAGTAGAGGTACGTTTGGGAAGCTTGTCAGCTTCAACGCGCTCCATACTTGCTCCTCCCAAAGCAGTGGACAACCAAGGTATAATACCAAAGTCTAATGAAGTGGGAAATAAACTAAGACATACCGACTGCAAATCCGATTACGACAACCGGGAGCCGGTCCATCGTTGCAATACGTGTTTCTAGGAGCAACGTTCGAGCGGAATTGTTCAACGGCGTTTCCTGACCTAAGGATAGCTCTTCGCGAGGAAGGGGCGGTGGCGCCGTCCGCCTCTCGTGGCGCCGCCATTATCGATAGGAGGTACTCCTACCATTTTTTGCGCTCCAGCCCCGCCTCGCGGGTCGAGGCCAGCCAGCGCGACGGAGCTCAACTGAGGCGCTAGCGACGCTTCGATCTTTCTAAAAACCGAACCCGCCAGGGGCACCTTGAGCAACGCTCGGCAACCAAAGGCTTTCGGCACCACGCCAGCCGACAATCGGAATGTCGCACTTATGGTCAAATTTCCCAACAGGCGCCGTGCGCTCACAGTTCTTTGCGGTCTTGAACTTGTGGCCGGGAATTTGGACTGTGCTGCCCTCCGAACCGAAAACTGTTCCCAACGACATGGCCAGCGCCGTCAGAGCGCACAGTGTTCCCCTCGACATGAGCCGCCCCTCTCATTTAAGAACATTCTGATTTTACATCAGGCGGAGGAGGTTGGCTTTTAGCCAATCGGAACTAGCTCGGACGGAGCAAGTGTGGGCTTTACACGAGTCAATTGCTGTGGTCCGCTTGCGGTCTCAAGGCCGGTGGCGCAGCACCGGCTTCGGTACTGACGATAGTTGTCCTTGCCGGTCAGTTTCATGCATTGTGCGGCCGCGGCAGAGATAGCCGTCTCCATCTTCCCCGGCGTGTTGCCGAGATGGGTCTTGGTGTCACAGCGCTGCTGCGGGGGCGTCGGTCCCAGATCTATCCTCATGATTTAAGTCGCCGCTTTCATGCATGAACCGGGCGAAGCATTTGGCACGCCGATGCGGCAGTCAGTGCCGAAACGCTCTCCAAACTTGCCCAGCGCCACAAACACGGACGCGAGGTTGCTCTCATTGCTTTGGGTTTTGCGACATCTGAGGAGCGGCTGAGCGGTGATGGCGCTCGTCGGCTTCTCCTGATTGTTTTTTGTTGGATGATTTGGCTCAGAAGGGGCGACGCGATTAAGCCTTTAAGGCGAATGGTCAGAGGTCGTTCTCCGTGATTTGCTGTTCGCAGCCGTCTTTTTCGTAGGTAGATGGTTAGAGGTCCGCCGCTTCCGACGAGGCGACGGACCTTGGCCCTTTTGGCCCAATTTTCACTGCGGCAGAGGGCGTCTGGATTGACTGCGACCCCACTGATGAGAGATGGACATGAGCGACCGCGAAAACGCCGATGAACCTGCCTCGGACCTCTTGGAAAGTGCGGCACAGTGCGCCGCTTCAGATCTCCTGGATTTGGCGGCGCAACTTGCTGGTCTCGCCGAAGACCTCAAGGCACTTGCCGCAAAGCCAATCGTGCCGCCGTCAACATTGCTACTCGACCCCGACGATCAGCCTCGAGCAAGTTCGAGTAGCAGTTTCAGAGGCGCCGCTAGTCGCGTCTCGTAACGCGGCTCGATCGGATCCTTGATCCCGGCCGGATCATGAATCGGCCCGAGGCAGCAATATTGTACATTCATACGCTAAGCGCCTGGACGCCGCCGCGATGACGGCTCAACAAAGCAGACTCTTTGGCCGGCTGGACTTCTCAAGTCCCTACCGCCGGCCACCCTGTCGCTGTCAACTCGCCGCGAATGCCCGAGCAGCTAATCTGGATCCTGCAACGTCTCACGCGCGAGGATGGTCTTGCATGCCTGCAGTGCAGCTGCCGCCCGCCCAGGGCTATCAAGTGAAATGAGCGTACTAGGCAGGGGCATGAGCAACGACACGCGCACGGGAGCATCGTGACGTAGCATCACCGCCTTGAGTTGTTCAGGGGAAACTTCTAGTGGTGGGTGGCTATTGACTCAAGCTCATGGCGTTTTAATTCGTCGATCGCTTGGAGCGCTTCTTCGGCCGACCAACCTGCAGACACCGCCGCCTGCAGCAGCTTGGCCTCCGCCTCCTGTTCGAGTTTCATGTATAAAGGCTCCAATGCCTCCTGGACCGTTAGAATGTGCTCATCCGGAGCTACGACATGGACAGATGAAGTTGAGGGCGACATGGCACAAACCTTCCTCCTTCACACGGACGTGTTCCGACAAAACTCGAAACGTGGGCGTCTGTTCCACCGGATTTAAACTTTGGGAACTAGATGAACTCGCATCGGTCAATTGGCGTCACGCTCGCTCTTCTACTTTTCGCTCATTTCGCGTTTGCTGCCGACCCGATTACCGGACGCGCGACCGTTATTGACGGCGACACGATCGAGATCCGAGGCGAGCGCATCCGCCTGCATGGTGTCGATGCGCCGGAGAGCTGGCAGAAATGCGAGAATGCCGACGGCAGCAGCTATCGGTGCGGAAGAGAGGCAGCCCAAGAACTCGATCGGTTTCTTGCCGAGTCCCGCCCTGCCCGCTGCCAGTTCGTTCAGCGCGATCGATATAAGCGGTTTGTGGGAGTCTGCTTCCGCGCCGACGGCCGAGACGTCAATCACTGGCTGGTTGAGAGTGGCAATGCTGTGGATTGGACGCGGTATAGCAATGGCGTCTACGCCGATGCTCAAGAGCTCGCACGGTCTCATAGGGCAGGAATCTGGCGCGGCAATTTCGAGCTGCCTTGCAATGCTCGCGCCGCCCGTGCAAAGCGTGAGGCATCCTGCTAACGCGAGGTTTTCATGCCGACCGACGAAGCCACCCAACGACATGCGGTCGATCGACCGAGAAATCGGAGCGCGGCTCCGGTCCACTCGCCAAGTGTTAGGCATAAGTCAGCAAATCTTCGCGAAAAAAATCAGGGTCAGCTTCCAGCAAATACAGAAATACAAAAGGTATAAACCACAGCGGGCAGGCATGCTCGTGAAGATCTGCCAGTGAGGATGCCGTCCGCCGACGGAGGCGACATCGCGTGCGCATAGCTGCCGAGGCTCGTCATATCGAGAACCTGTCCCTCGGGTGTTGACCTTCACAGCTTGCATTTCCGACTTACCGGCCTCTTGGCCGGCATAGAGCTGCATGCCGGTGCGGACGGTGCGAACACGCGCGCTCCAAGGTAGCCGTCGGAAGTCCGTCGCGTGCTCCTGACCGGTGCGGTGTCGGGACATCTATGGAGTTTCCTCGAAGCTGCGTGACGGAGTTGTGAACGTTCTCAACGCCCCACGAACAACGGACCATAGTCCGATACCCAAGCTTTCAGTGCTGCTGTAGGTTCTCCGTTCCGCGTTCTGAATTCACGTGATAGTTGTGGAGTTTGCTGTGATTAAGATCTTCGTTGTGGCGATGACGCTGGTAATGGTTGGCTTCTGGGGTTCAGTCGGCATTCTGATCTATCGGCTGCTTACGTGATTTCGAAGTGGAACGCTTAAAACGTGAAGGCCACACTTGCTGGGTGGCGGAATCTTCAGGCATCGCCTATAGTCTCCTTGCGGCAATGGAGGTTGCCCAAGGAGGATCATATGAGCGACACCGCTTTTGGGTTTCTGCTAGCGGCTGAACTGTCAGCCTTGCTCTGGGCCGCACTGCTCATGGCGGCCTTCTCGGTTTTCTGACCATTCTTTCAGTTTTATCACTCCGCTTTTGCGGTGGCCGAGACCGCAAATACCTCCTTGGCCGTCTCCTGACAGTCTCCCCTCTTCACGATTGCAATGGTTCTATGAAGGCTCCATCCAGGTGAGCACGTTCCCGCCACATCGCCGTGTTAAAGTCACGACGTCCGATGGAGGCGATGGTGGACGATCGCGAGATAGAACGGCGAGCAAAGATACTCTGGACCCAAGAGAACCCCAGTCGACCATGGCTTGCGGTTGCACAGCGGTTGCAGGTGGGTGAGGACCTCTCAACAGGAGCGACAGAAGAGGATCGAGAGCGCTATCGGCAACGAGTGCGCGCCGGTGAATGATCTGCACGCCTGTTTGAGCCGACAGGTGCCACAAGCATCGGCGATATGCGCGTTGACGACTCAGGCGGCCGGTTGAATGCCACCCGCGTCTGCGCCGTAGCGACGAACAACACTAACGTACTCTGCCGCCCCCGTGACGATCGGCCGGCTGGTGAACTTGGGCGCGCCGAATGCCGTCTCTTGGGCAGCGTGGTATAGCCCGTACACGACGAGCGCCATGAACTCGGCATTCCCGCACGGATGGGAGTATATGGCGTCCAGCGTGATGATGAAATCAGGGGCGAAGCCGAACCACTGCTCGATCCATCTCTCACGGGCATTGGCCCACGTGCCCGTAACACCTTGAGGTGAGCCGGTCACACGGATAATGATCCGCAACAAACTCGATGGCGAGCGCGAGCTGATCAATTTGACCTGGGGCATGCCGTCGCCGCAGCGGTTACCAATGGCAGGCCGGATTACGGCCTCACGAGGATTCGCAACCTCGACCCCTTCTTGGCGCGGCTGGACCCGTGTCAAAAACCGCGCTCGTGCCATGGACTGCCTTCTGCGAATATGAGGACGAATCCTAAGAAAGCCACACGTTGTTTCGCGATCGGCGACAGGCAGGGCCTCGCCTTCTTCGCCGGCATCTCGACGCCATGGCAGGCGCCCGCGGCGCGGTGAAGAACCCACCCCGGCGAGCACGTTCGCCTTTCTCACCTGTAAGGCCAACCCGGTCGTCAATCCGGTCCATCCGAAAGCGATGCCCGCCATCCGGGACGTACCGGAGGAAGTCGAACCGTGGCTGACGGCTGATTGGCAGGATGCCAGAACGCCGCAAAGGACGTACCTAAACCGATCGGATGACACTTCTGCCCGTCGAAAGCCCGTCGGAGCCGTCGTTGATTTGGCCCGAAGGCGCGAAGGGACACTTGGCCGGCGCCGTACTCGCGCTCTATGGCCACTCAGTTAGCGCGGGGCCCGTCGTGCTTACCTGTCATGGTGATCTCTTGTGTTTGCCGACGACCTGGGAGAAGTTCTGATTTCCCGCATTTCTTGGACTGACGTGTGAAACAAATGAACAACAAAGTTTTTGAGACTTTGACCGGCATGTACTTCACGGTCGACGACCCCGATGGAAGTTACGCCACTGGTCAAGTGATCCGTCTTGCTGCCGAAGGGCTCTATTTCGTTCGCTTCGATGGAAACGAGGTTACGCTGCCCCTAGAACTCGTATCCATCGGCGAGATGCTGGAGACCACCGAAGAAGAGTACAAGCTCTGGCGGTTCTTCGACACGATCGAGGAAAGGGACAAGTGGATCGAATGGCTGGATGCGCCATCTAAGCCGCGGGTCATCTCGCTCGTGAGGCCGACCAAGTAACAGCTTCCAAACCTGTGACCTCCGTCCATACTTGCCCTTCGCGGGCTTCCGCTTTTGCGTCGGATCGGGGCGGATGGAGTTGGCGATGCACTAGGCCATTACACGCTACTCCCCCTTGCGCGGAACCTTACCGATTGCGGGTGGTTGAGACCGCTACACGAAAGGAATACGACGATGAGTGATCCCAAAGACGGCAAGCTCACCGAACAGCAGACGCCATCCCGGCGGACGGCAGTACCACCGGAGATGGATTTCGAACCCGTGCCGTTGCCAGACCAAGCGGCCGAACCCGGTACCAAAGACGCCGATGCTCCTCCGGCACAAAGCGGCCCGTCCAAAAAGGGGGAGAAGCCGACGGAAGGTGCCGGCAAGGACGAACCCGTGCATCACACTGGCGCGGTCCCGCCGAAGGTTTAAGGCTGCGGCCGTCGTCAGTTCCATCTCTCACCATGCGGATGGGAGTTCAGTGAGAACGGCCCCTGGCTACCCGCGGGCGCCCAGGAACGAAATACCGTTCCGAGGGTTGAATGGGTGGTCCGACAATGGAGGGCTATTTTGAGGCAGCGTGCCAAAGCCCCGCACCCCTCTGAAGGCGTTCCAAATGGTGCTCAGGGACGAAAAGCCGCGGTTGGCAGTCGACGGACTGCGTCCCCTGTTGATCGTCTGGCAGATCTCGGCGCAACTCAATCCGCCTTCCCAGAATTCATTGAGCCCTGCCACCCGACGCTGAAGAAGAGGCCGCCGGATGGCGCAGACTGGGTTCATGAGATCAAGCTTGATGGCTATCGAGCGCAGCTGCACATCAATGACGGCAAAATCACAATTTACACGCGGACCGGGCTGGATTGGACGACGGAATTCAAGGCGATCGCGACGGCTGCGGAGGACCTTGCCGCTCATGACGCGGTAGTGGATGGAGAGGTTACAGTCTTCGGCAAGACGGGGCTTCCCGATTTTCCGGCACTTCGCCGAGAGCTCGCGAAACGCTCGTCGCCGAATCTGACGTTTCAAGCGTTCGACCTGCTTTATCTGGACGGCTACGACCTCCGGCCCGTGCCGCTGATCGAGCGCAAAAGAGTGCTGCGCGAGCTAATCGGAGACGCGGCCGGCACCATCGCCTATGTCGACTATCTCGAGCTCGAAGAGGGAGAGCCGGTCTACAGGCACGCGTGCAAGATGGGCCTCGAGGGAATTGTCTCGAAGCGCAAAGACGCGCCCTACCGGTCGGGGCGGCAGGAAATCTGGACAAAGACGAAGTGCACGAAGCGCGACGCCTTTCCGATCGTCGCCTTCGTCGAAAAACTCGGCGCACACCCGCGGAGGATTGCCTCGCTTTATCTCGGACGCTGGGAGGGCGATCGCCTGGTTTATGCCGGTAAGGCCCAAACCGGCTACACCTTAACGGCGGCCCGCGAGGTGCGGGAGCGGCTCAATCCCTTGATCATCGGCAAGAGCCCCCTCTCCCATCCCATCAACAAGCCCAAGGCGACCTGGGTCGAGCCGCAGGTCTACGCTGAGATCGACTATGGCGGGGTGACGGATGACGGCTTGCTGCGGGAGCCGGTGTTCAAAGGGTTGCAGGATGTGTCGCCGGCTGCAGGAAAGCCGCGACCGACTACTGCACCTGCCTCGATCCGAGTCCCGCGAGCGAACATTTTGCAGTTGCTGCCCGAAGCCGTTGTGCCCTCGAAAGAGGAGCTTGCAAACTACTGGACGCGTGTCGCCGATCGGGCCCTGCATTTCCTCGGCGGCCGCCCCTTGAAGCTCGTACGACACATCCACGGCACCACCTTCTACCACAAGGGACCGCTGCCGCCGATCCCGTCCGAGGTCCATCAGCTTCGCATTGAGAAGCGAGAGGGCGGTGCAGGGGTTCGGCTTTGGGTCGATGATCTCGCCGGATTGCTGGGGCTTGTCGAGATCGGCGCGGTCGAACTGCATCCCTGGGCAGCGACCGTCGACAATATCGAACACGCCGACGCGCTGATCTTCGATCTTGATCCCGGCGAAGGCGTGTCATGGGCGTTCGTCGTCGAAACCGCCTTGCGGCTGCGGGAATTTCTTGAGGCGGAGGGCTTCAAGACATGGCCAAAGCTCACCGGCGGCAAGGGCGTTCACCTCATGAGCCCTCTGACTGCGAAGATGACCCATAACGCGGCGCACGCCTATGCCAAACGCTTGGCGCAGCAGTTCGCCAGCACCGATCCCGACCGCTACGTCACGTCGGCACAGCTTTCGCACCGACCGGGCAAGCTTTTTCTCGACTATCTGAGGAACGGCCGCGGGACTACGGCCGTCGGCACCTACTCTCCGAGGGCCCGCTCAGGATTTCCCGTCGCGGCTCCGGTTACCTGGCGCGACATCGAGCGCGGGATAAGACCTGATGCGTTTACCATCGAGCGTCCGCCTAAGCGTCGCGCAGTCCTGGCGAGTGCGAGCTGATCAATCTGCCTGGGGCATGCCGTCGCCGCCGCGGTTACCAGTGGCATATGTGACCGGATGACGAGGGAGATTGTCGAACATGATCGGCACCTGATTGCCGAGAACGTCGTTCAGTGCCGGGCCGGAGCCCTTGTATCGAATACGCTGCATCTCGACGCCGGCCATCTTGTTGAAGAGCTCGCCGGAACGATGAAGCGGCGTCCCGTTGCCCGAGGAGGCGTAGCTGTACTTCTCGGACTCAGCCGCCAAAGCCCAGCAATTGCCGGACCGTCTGGGCCGGCAGTTCCGCGTTGACCACCATTCTGCCGAATAGCGAGGTTGCACCACACGCGTCGGCGAATAAAACCCGTTGAAACGCGAGTACGAGTAGAAGCGTGCGGGTTGCGCTACCTCGATGTGACCTGTCGGGATTTCGGCGCTTTGCGAGTGGTGTCTGAAGGAATCGCGAACCCCGATGTTGCTAAGCTAGGCGGATCGTGGAGGTTGGCACTTGGAGTACAGCGGCGATGCGCCTGAGCTCGGCGGAGACGACATCGGCACCCGGTTCGATCCTTGTACAGTCGGCGGCAGTGAGAGCACAGGTTCAGGAGGTCGTCGACGCTGTATCCAATTGCCTCGCGAGCGGCACTTATATCGACGCGGTGCATCAATCTGGCCTCCACTTTGCTACCTGCAGTTGTCTAGCAACGTTCTCACTCGGTCGCCGCCAACTGACAAATCTTCAACGCAACTTCCAACGACCTTTCGAAGGCTGGTACCGGCAAAAACTCGTAGCGTGAATGGAAGTTGTAGGCGCCGGTGAAGAAGTTCGGTGTCGGTATTCCTCTGGCCGAGAGAACCGCGCCATCCGTACCGCCGCGCATCGGAATTACTTTCTTCTCGATGCCGAGTTCCTCCATGGCCTTGAACAGAAGAGCGACGGCACGCTCGTCACGAGCGAGGCTCGTGGAGATGTTTCGATAGGTGTCGATGATCTGATACCGGACATTTCCGGTGGGATAGCGAGATCGCATTTGTTCCGCGACCTCGGCAATCCGGTGTTTGCGCCGATTGAAGCCATCTGTGTCGAAATCCCGGATCAGGGCGGTCAGGCTCGCCACGCTGTCGTTGGCGATGAGGTCCTTGAACCAGAAAAAGCCCTGGCGTTCGTCCGTGCATTCAGGCGTCTCCTCGCTTTCGAAGTGGGAGATGAAGTCCATAGCCATCAGGAGGGGATTGACCAGCATTCCCTTCGCGGACATCGGGTGCGCACTGACGCCGATAAAGACGATCTCGCAGGACGCGGCGTTGAATGTCTCCAGGACCACCTCGCCAAGTTCGCAGCAGTCGATCGTGTAAGCAAAGTCACAAGGGAAGCGCGAGAGGTCCATCGCCTTGGCGCCGCGCATTCCGATTTCCTCGTCCGGCACGAAGGCGACGAAGACGTCGCCGCGGCCGACCTGCTGGTCGAGCCGGGCAAGCAAGGTCATGATGACCGCGATGGCGGCCTTGTTGTCCGCACCGAGCACGCTGGTGCCGTCGCCGACGATGATGTCTTGCCCCACCCAGTCAAGAACTTCCGGATGTTCGGCGACCCGGAGCCAGATGTCTTCTTGGTGGTTGAGGCAAAGGTCCTCGCCTTCGAAGCGGAGGATTCGTGGGCGGACGAAGGGCGAGAGGCCGACATCGACCGTGTCGAGATGCGCGATGAAGCCGATCGGTGGTGCCGCAGGCCTGTTGCCACGTTTGACTCCCGTCACGATGGCATGCTCGTCGATGAGGACGTCCTCTAGGCCGATGGCGCGCATCTCGTCGGCAAGCAGGGCGGCAAGTGCCGCCTGTCCCGGCGAGGACGGCAGCGACTGCGAGCGGCCGTTGCTTTGGCTCTCGATCGCGGCATAGCGAAAAAACCGGCTGACAAGTTCTTCCCGAACTCTCATGCTCTTCATCCTCATGCAGAAAATGCGACGCTTGTCGCTCGTGTTTTTAGCTAGAATGGGCGGCTCAAGTGCCGCTCCTCCTAGTCGCTTTGGACTGCGAAGAAAGTTCGTGAGCTCCGCACGGGGCTCGCTAGAGCCTGATAAGACCAACACCGCCGGAAACCTCGATGTCGACGCCGAGCCTGGCCGATTGTTCGGAGAATCGGCGCAATATCCGTTCAGCGCTTTCGCCGGTCGCAAGATGTGGCGCCAGGCGTCGTTCCAGCATCCTGTCCGTCAATGCCTCGTCGCCTCCGATGACGACGGGATAAAGCGTGATCTCGATAAGTCTATTGTCCTCGCCGAACGAGCAGACCCCGACGACGCTCTCCCAGACTTCGGGTGCCGTCCACGTCGACCTCTCCGAACGCACATGGAAAATGAAATTCCCCAAGCTGTAGAAGATCGGCCGCCCCCGGTAGATCTCGATCGGCTGGAGGACGGGCGCACCGTGGCTGACGAACATGGCAGCACCAGCATCGATGCACTCTCTGGCGACGCCGCTCACCCAGTCAGGGACCTGGTACCAGTCGGACGCCCAATGGTGATGGTGCAGATACGCGACCACCAGAGATCCGTCCTTGGCGGCGGTCGCGACCGCTGAGAGGTTCCTGGAAAGATCCGCCTCATCGATCCTGACGCTGCGTCCGAACCGGTTGGATCGCCTGAACACGGCCCGCGCGATGCCGATCTCGGTATCCGGGGCAGGGTGCCGTGGATCGTCCGGCTGGCTGTCATTGGTGAGATCGATCGCAGTGTAGCCGACCTTGTCGCGAATGGCCTGGATCTGATGGAATGCAGCTGCGTCGACTTCGAGTACCTGGGTGAGCCGAAGCCGGTTGACGCCCGGGCGTGCTGGTCGGTAGTCGTCGCCATCGGCAGCATACATGAAATCCGGACCGGGGCCCCCGTCCATCGCGACGATCGCGACCCGCCGCCCGCCGATCGTTGCGGTGCTCGCCCGCGAGACTTGCGCTTGATCGCGGCCGAGGCCGGCATGCAGGAAGCCTCGCTTCTCCACTTCCTCGAGCGTCGAAAGCACGCCGGACGGGCCGAGGTCGAAAGCATGGTTGTTCGAGAGCGAAAGGGCCCGAAACCCTATCGCCCGGAGGGTGTCGAGAACGACCGGATCGCTGCAGCCGAAGAACGAACCTTTGAGCGGCCACCCGCCGTGACGCCCAAGGATCGTTCCCTCGAAGTTGGTAAATGAGAGATCCGCCTGGCGAAGGAGGGACTGAACCTCACGGAAGGCAGGAGCAAGAATGTCGCGGATATCGTGCTTGATGAGCGATTGGCCGGTTACGGCCAATGTGAACCTGTCATTCATTGAGGTGACCTTCTGTGGCTATGCGTGCGCGTTTCGAAAAATTGGCAGATCCTGCCTGGATCCTGTCGGTGAGGCGTGCCGCGCCGCTCAGCATGTGAACCGCTGGGGGCGGGCGTTGATGAGGGCGCGGGTGTAGGGATTGTCGGATCGCGAGAGGATGAACTCGGTGGGCCCGAAATCCTCGATCCGGCCGTCCTTGAAGATGTAGACGGCGCTGCACATCGCTTGAACGATCGCCAGGTCGTGCGAGATGAAGACCATCGTCATCGCCCGCTCCGCGATCGTGTCCTTCAGGAGACCGACGATCTCGGCCTGAACCGAGACGTCGAGCGCGGACGTCGGCTCGTCCGCGACGATGATATCAGGCCGTGCCAACAGGGCGCGAGCGATACAGACACGTTGCTTTTGGCCACCGGAGAGCTGATGCGGATGGCGGCCGAGCAAGCTTCGCGGAAGACCAAGGCGATCCATCATTGCGGCCAGGTCCGCCGGCTCTTTGCTGGAGCCGGTCCTCCCGCCGAAGCGGATGCTTTCGTCGAGCGTCTCGCCGATGGTCATTCGGGGGTTGAGCGAGACGGATGGATCCTGGAAGATCATCTGGACGCGGCCGAGAAGACCGCTGCGGCGGCCGCTTCGCGAAACGTCGAAGGCGTGTTCCCCGATTGTGATCCTGCCGGTCGGCGCCTTGTCGAGGCCCGCGAGGATGCGGCCGAAGGTCGTCTTTCCACTGCCGCTCTCGCCGACGATCCCGGTGATAGACCCGCGCGCCAGCCGAATGCCGACGTCGCGCAGGCCGAATCTCGGCTTGCCCCGGCCGATGCCCCAGGCAAAACCCTGCGGCGCGAACTGTTTCGAAAGGCCTTCCGCGATGAGAAGCGGGTTCTGGTCGCCGTCTAGGGCGGAAGAGCCTGCCTGGCCGCCGTCGTCTTCCGCCTTAGCAGTGCCTGTCGGGATGCGAAGCCTTGGGACGGCGGCGAGCAGCTTCTTCGTATAGTCGTGGCGGGGCTGATCGAGGATGACCGCAGTGTGATCTGCTTCGACTACCTGGCCCTTTCGCATGACGAGAACCCGGTCGGTGATCTCGGAGATCACGCCCATGTCGTGGGTGACGAGAATGATCGAGACACCGGTTTCGTCGACAAGTATCTTTAGAAGTTCCAGAACCTGCTTCTGGACCGTGGCGTCGAGCGCCGACGTCGGCTCGTCGGCGATGATGATGTCAGGAGAGCCGGCAAGGGCAATGGCGATGACGATGCGCTGTCTTTGCCCTCCGGAGAACTGGTGCGGGTAATTGCGGTATCGCCGCTCCGGTTCGGGAATGCCGACGCGGGCAAGGAGATCAATGGCGCGGACGCGGGCCGCGCGCCTCGAGAGAGTCTTGTCGACCGCGAGGCAGGTTTCCTCCACCTGGGCGCCGACGCTCATCAGCGGATCGAGCGAAGCAGTATGGTCCTGGAAGATCGCCGATATTCGCCGCCCTCGAAGCGCCTCGCGCTCGCCGGCCATCATGGCGTCGACCGCCTTGCCATCGAACGTGATCGTTCCGGACGTTTGCTGGAACTCGGGCGAAAGCAGCCCGAGGATGGCATTGCCGACGGTCGATTTGCCGGCGCCGGACTCGCCGATGATGCCGAGGATCTCGCCTCGCCCGAGTTCGAAACTCACGTCGGACAGGATTGGTGTTGTGGCCGAGCCCGAGACATGGCGAAGGCCAAGGTTCTGCACCCGCAGCAGGGGTGTCGTCACGTGTTCCACTGTCATAGCGAATGGTTCCTTGGATCGAGGCTGCGGCGAACGTCTTCGCCGACGAGATTGATGCTGGCGATCAGGCCGAAGAGGGCGAGGCCCGGAAACAGGCTGATCCAGTATTGGCCGGTCAGGAGGTACTGGAACCCGTTTGCGACCGCTGAGCCGAGCGAGGGTTTGTCGATCGGGACGCCCAGCCCAAGAAAGGAGAGGGTCGCCTCGAGTGCGACGGCATGGCCGACCTCGATCGGTATCAAGGTGACGGCGGGCGCGATGCTGTTCGGAAGCAGGTGGCGGAAGATGATCCGGGACGTTGGCAGCCGCATCAAGCGGGCCGCATCCATGTAAGGCTTGTTCGCTTCGCTGAGTGCGACGCCGCGGGCGATCCGCGCATAGGTCGCCCATTGCGCGATGATCAACGCCAGGATGATCCGGTCTATGCCCGGCCCGAGCGTGACAATGGCGATGAGCGCAATCAGGATCGTCGGCAGGCTGAGCTGCAAGTCGACCAGCCGCATGATCGCGATGTCGACCCATTTCCCGAAATACGCGGCACTGACGCCGGCGGTCAGCCCGATCAGCGCGGCGAGCGCGCTACTGACGATCGACACCACCAGGCTGATGCGCAGGCCGTAGAGAATGGTGCTGACGATGTCTCGGCCGAGACCGTCGGTTCCGAGCAGGTAGATATAGCCGCCGCTGCCACGTGTACCGGGTGGAGAGGATGCCTCCCAGCCGTAGATCTGCAGCGGATCATAGGGATTTTGCGGCGCGATTAAGGGTGCAGCGATGGCAACCAGGATGTAGCTTGCCAGCAGCAGCTTGGACGCGGTCAGGACCGGTCCGTGTCGGCGCCTCTTCAGCGCGTTTACGATTTGGGCTTTCATGACGGGTTCACCTTTCATGAAGACAGGCGCACGCGCGGATCGAGCACGGCGTAGAAAAGGTCGACGAGGGCGTTGAGCGCCACGAAGGCGACCGCGATGAAGGTCAGCGTCGCCATCACCACCGGCCGGTCGAGGAGTTGGATCGAATCGATCAGAAGCTTGCCGACGCCCGGCCACGAAAAGATCGACTCCACCACCACGGCAAAGGCGAGCATGCCGCCGAACTGCAGTCCGATGATCGTCACGATCGGCACGCTGATGTTCGGAAGGGTGTGGCGGAACAGGATCCTTCGCGAGGAAAGCCCCTTGGCGCGGCAAAACCTTGTGAAATCCAGGTTCTCGACTTCGATTGTTCCCGATCGCGATAGACGGGCAATCAGAGCGATGTTCGGTATCGCCAGCGCCAAGGCCGGGAGCACAAGGTGCCATAATCCATTTGCAGTCAGAAAACTCCAGTCCTGACCAACGAAGCGCGAAGTCGACCCTCTGCCGCCGGACGGGAACCAGCCGGTCAGGTTGGCGCCGACGAGGATCAGCATCATCGCCAGCCAGAAGGAAGGGATGCTCAGCGCCGACACGCTCGCCTTGACCATGGTTCTGTCGAACAGCGTGCCGCTGCGTCGGCCGGCCAGGAGACCGAGTCCCGTCCCGAGCGGCGCCGCGATCAGCATCGCGATAGAGGCGAGTTCCAGCGTTGCCGGCAGTTTGCTCATCACCAGATCGAAGGCGGGCAGATGGTAGATGTAGGAGGTGCCGAAGTTGCCGCTGACGACATTGCCGATGAATGCGAGGTATTGGCGCCAGATCGGCTGATCAAGACCGAGCGCGATCGTTGCCTGCCGGATATCTTCGGGCGTGGCGGTTTCGATGTTGACGACGTTGAAGACCGGATTGCCGACGCTGTGGATGCCGATAAAGCCGATCAACGACATGGCGATGAGGAGCAGGAAGGCTTGGCCCAGTCTTCCCAATGCAACCGAGATCATGCCCATGACCGCTTACTCCATCGCCGGAAGCGTCTGCATCGCGGTCGTCCAGCCGCGGGGGTGCATCACATAGGAGCCGATCCGCGAGCCGTAACCGACGATGTGATGGAAATGATAGAGCGGTATGATCGGCTGGTCGGCCATCACCAGCTCGGTCGCTTCAGCCAGCGCTGCGTTCCGCTCCGGGCCGACCGCAATGCTCTCTGCCCTTGCGAGCATCGCGTCGAAGGCCTCGTTGCGATACTTCCCGAAGTTCAGCGCACCGGTCCCGCGCTCTGGGTCCGGGGATGCCAGCAGAGTATGGAGAATGATGTCGACCGCCTCGCCGGAGGTGCCGCCGTACCAGACGCCGTAATCCCCTGCCGCGCGCTTGGTGTTGAATACCGAGAAGGGTGCGGCTGATGGCTGGGCATTGACGCCGATGCGGGCCCAGCTTTGCGCGATGGCTTGAAGGCTTTCGGCGTCACCGGGGTAACGGCCCGCCGGCCCGGCAAGAACGAGGTTGAAGCCGTCGGGGAACCCGGCCTTCGAAAGAAGTGCCTTTGCCTCGTCATAGTTTGGTGCCGCGGGCAGCAGTTTTGCGGAGGTACCGGGCAGGCCGTTCGGAAAGACCTGAGCCGCGGCCGTGCCATATCCGGCGAGAATCTTGTCGACGAGAATGCCGCGATCGGTCGCGAGCGCAAGGGCGCGGCGGACCAAGGGGCTCTTGAACGGATTGGCGATCGGTTCGCCCGCCTTGTCAGTCACGCCTGGAAGCGTATCTCGCGCAACGTCGAACTGCACGAAGTTGATGCGCGCCGCACCGACGCTCGCGATCTTGGCGCCGCGCTCCTTCAAGGAGGCAACGTCGCGGGCCGGGATCGCGTCGGCCACATCGACCTCTCCCGTGCTGAGCGCCGCCACGCGCGCTGCCGGGTTCTCGATGACCCGGAAGGTAACCTTGGACCAGGCAGGTTTGCCGCCCCAGTAGTCGTCATTGCGTCTAAGCCTCAGACTCTCGCCGGAACTCCAGCTCTCGAACCGGTAGGGTCCCGTCCCGACAGGCGGAGAACCTGCGTTGAGCTCTTCCGTCGTCTCGAACCCCTTCGAGGGTCGGTTCATCACGAAGATTGAGGAGAAGGAAAGCGGCAGATTGGGGACCGCGTCGTCGGTTTCGATGAGGACTGTGAGAGGATCGGGTGCCGAGACCGACTTGATGCCGCTGACATAGGAGCGAAAGCCGCCGCTCGGCGGTTTCAGGAAGTCCCGGATGCGCTCAATCGTGTAGAGGACATCGTGGCCGAGCCGTCATGGAAGCGGACCTTTTCGCGGAGCTTGAACTCCCATTGCGTGTCGGACAGTGGTCGCCAGGAGGTGGCAAGGCCAGGCTTCAGGCCGAGATTCTCGTCCTGGTAGACGAGCCGCTCGTAAAGATGGGAGAGCAGTGAGGTATTCTCGTTGAGATTGGCATATTGCGGATCCAGCGTCATCAGCTTGTAGGACGTAGCGATCCGAAGCTCTCCGCGTTCTTGCGCCGGCGTCGCCGGAGCACTCCCGAGGAAGATGGAGATCAGAAGCGCGGAAAGCAGGCGTGGCCGAAATGGGCTTCCCAGTTTCATTTGAAGTTCCTTGTTTTAGTTTTTGGTAGAGTCGGAACGCCGCATCGGAAGCAGTTCCCAACGCGGTGTTTCCACGGCGAAATGCATGCAAAGGCGCGGTGCGCATAGCTTGTTAGGTTGGCCGCGCGCCGGGGATCACGTGTCCTGGTGAACCATTCCCATTCAATCGCCTTGAAGCTCGGGTTGGCGTGCGGGCATAGACAGGCGGCTCGCAACAGAGCCGGTGTCGATCTTCAGGAGGTCGGCGATGACGGAGCGGATTTGTGACCAGGGTTCTTCTTCGCTTGTGGAAGATGGTTGCCAATTCGTGCCGAGGGCGTGGAGCTTGGCCGTTGCGCCTGCAACCGATCGCGCTGGTGTCCTCCATAGGGCTTCCGCGGCGTGGTCCTCCGCGGTGCATGCACGATCTTCAGCTTCGAGGGCCTTTTCGTAAGCTCGCAAACCCGCGGATTGCTCAAGCGGTGGGGGCAAAACAGCCGAAAAGAGCGATCTCTCGAGCCGCTGCTGTAGCAAACTTGATTCGCTTAAGCTCTCCCAGGCCGCGTACCATTGGTGCCAGACTGCGAGCACGGGATCGTCGTCGCCCGCCTCCGAGGATAGCTGTTTCGTCCCAGTAAGCTCTTGATATGTGGGTAAAGACGCCGCCACGAAGGAATGAAAGTCTGCCCGGGTGACGGTAGACAAAGTTCTGCTATTGTCGGAATCAGCCATGATCCGAGCTCCTGACAGCTTGGTTGTGGTCAGGCTGTGCCGGGTGCTCGTAACACCAGGTACAGCCGCTAACGTGCACTCATATACAGGGCAACCCTAACATGCGCAACCAAAATCACCATGGCATGGTGATATGAACGGAATTCAGTGTAAGTTAGCCCGCGTTGCGCTGGGTTGGGGGGTCCTTGAACTTGCGAAAGCAGCCAACGTCTCAACGCAGACGATCACCCGACTTGAGCGTGGAGATCAGCTCCGGTCGTCCACCTTGGAACGCGTCCAGCGCGTGCTGGAAGATGCCG
The DNA here is from genome assembly GCF_030064585.1 of Ensifer meliloti. Lineage (NCBI taxonomy): Bacteria > Pseudomonadati > Pseudomonadota > Alphaproteobacteria > Hyphomicrobiales > Rhizobiaceae > Ensifer > Ensifer meliloti. The sequence continues at coordinate 1,386,708 of NZ_CP120364.1, read as the reverse complement.
GGATAGAGTTCATTCCTGAAAATGGCGGCGGCGTGGGTGTTCGGTTCAAGAAGTAGTAGCTGGCGGGGCCGTTTATGGCGGGCAGTGTTGAGAAACCCGCTTCTACACGTCTGATTTTTTCGAGTGTCGTGGAGGCCGACACAGGAAAACGACTTGGGGGACCTGCCAATTTTGCGATCAAGCAGGCCCAGCCTCACCGAACTTCTCCCGATTCATGACGCTTATGTTGGTGGAGAAACGTATTCGGCGGATGGGACGCCGACGGTGACCTGTTCGGGCCGATACTGTTGAAAAAGTCCACAATTGGAGCTTACCGAAACTCGGCCAATTTTCGATATGAGCGAATGTTGCCGCTGGATGTCGTCTCAACTCCGCTACACGACTCACACGCCATTTGGGATAGAAGATTTCCTTCGCCTGGGTGGCCTACTCATAATCCTCGGGTTGAAGATAGAGGGCATAAGGCGTGGCGGTTAAACGCACATGCATTGGAGCAGGAGCGCCAGACCTCCCGAAGCGGCGTCAGGACTGGTTCGATGGATAGCTTGATCTCGATCCAGCCCGCCTCGTCTTCATAGACGAGACAGGTCTTTCCACGAAGATGTCCCGACTTCGCGGTAGCTCTCCGCGCGGAGAGCGTTGCCGAACGGGCGTTCCGCACGGTCATTGGAAACTACGACGTTCACCGGGGCGCTCAGGCTCTCCGGCATGACCGCGCCGATGGTCCTTGACGGGGCGATGAACGGAGTGGCTTTCAAGGCCTATGTCGAGCAGGTTCTCGTGCCGACCCTCACGCCCGGCGACATGGTCGTCATGGAGAACCTGCCGGCCCACAAGGCAGATGGCATCAGACAGGCCATAGAAACCGCCGGCCGCACGCTGCTCTATCTCCCGCCCTACAGCCCCGACTTCAACCCGATTGAAAACGCCTCCTGCTCAAAGTTCAAGGCGCTTCTGCGGGCAAGGGCCGAACGCTCCGTCGGCGCCCTGTGGAACACCGTTGGCGACATCGTCGAGCTCTTCGAACCGCAAGAGTGTGCGACCTACTTCGCAGCAGCAGAATATGACCCGGATTAAAGTGGACGTGCTCTAGCCGAGCGGATGACACTTCTACCCGTGGAAAAACCGTCGGAGCCGTTGTTGTTTTGAGCCCAAAAGGCCCTGGAACAAAAGCGGCGAGAGATGAGTTGTTACGGCGCCGCGCATTTCTCTGCGGCACCAGGTCCCCCAACCTGTTCAGAGTGCCCGCCTCGTCCCCTCGTGCGGGCACTCACATTTTTTAATGTTCATTTGCTCTGAAGATAGTCCATCAGCTTTTTTCGGTTCGACCTCGCCCCACGGATAGCTTCAATGGCCCTCTTCCGCGTCACTTCCCCCGCACGCCTGAGGTATGTAACCTCGTGCTACTTTTCTGAAACGAGCCCGTGGTCGGATCGTCGTGATGCATCCCTCCATGATCAAACATGAAGGATAGGGACCGTCCTGGATGACGAAAAGGCCAGGAAGCACACGCGGGGTCAGCTGTTGACCGACCGACGAGACAGATCACGGCCGACGGGCTCAATGTGCAAAAGCTGTTCTGAGATTGCCGGAAGGACAGCGCCGCTTACCTGCCGTCGGGGGCGGAATTTCGGAGCACCGGTGCTGCAGCGGCTATTATCCCGCCTCGATGGTTAGCAGGCAAAAGAAGCGCTCCTTCATAATTGGATGGGGGTGGTGGCCAGACGACGATGATGAGAAGACGGCGGCATCCCTTTCCACAAGATGGCGAATGTCGTGAGACACAAACAGAGCTGCGGCCCCCGAAGTGCCATCACAATCAATTCGGTGAGCAGGGCTGCGCGAAGCCCGAGCGCAGAAAACGAGCGATCCGGCCGCGCGGTTCCATTCGGAATAGCCGCTCAGACCTATGCGCGCGCCGAACGGGCGAAGGTCCGAGTAGGCCTTCAGACTTTGCGCCGGCATCCCTTCGGTCCGAAGTCCCAGCCCGGAACACGTCATGCTGGTTTGGGTTGGTAGGCAGGTTGCAGCCACAAGGACATTAACGTGAGGAAAGGAACTCCAATGCGGTATTTCATCAGGACGGCCCTCGCGGCAGGCCTTCTCGCGGGCACCACGCTGGGCGCGTTCGCGCAATCGAGCACAACGATTGGCACCGGCGGCACCAGCGCCGGCGGGGGGACCTCAAGCAGCACCGTCGGAACAGGCGGAAGCTCGGCTGGCGGCGGCTGCGATCCGAACACCAGCGATTGCCAGTCCGGCTCTGCATCGACACTGGGAACCGGCGGATCTTCGGCCGGCGGCGGTACGTCAAGCAGCTCCGTGGGAACGGGCGGATCAGCCGCCGGCTCGGGTAGCGCCGGCTCCGCTTCGACCCTTGGCACCGGCGGCTCTTCCGCAGGCGGTGGAAGCACCAGCAGCTCCGTTGGAACCGGTGGCTCAGCCGCTGGATCGGGTGGCGGAACATCGGATGAGACCACCGGCAGTGTCCAAGGCGATGAAAACAGCGCCCGCGACGCCGCCCAGGATGAGGAGAGCAATAAGAATTGTCCTCCTGGCCTCGCCAAGAAGGATGGCTCCAAGGGCAACAGACCGTCCTGTTGACATCAATCGGCTGGCTTCGGAGCACCCTTCCGAAGCCAGCGTTCTTAGAAGGAGGAGGCCCGATGACCTCCAGTTCATTTCTAGTCCCGGTTATCACGGCACTGTTCGCGGCTGCTATGGCGCCTGACCATGCCGCGGCGAAAGAGGTCAAACTCGACGACGGTTCGACGTGCATGGTCATCGAACAAGAACAGTCGGAAGGAGGCGGCGTTTCGTCGTCAGTCACAGCCGGGTCCGGCAGCGTATCCTCGTCGACGACGGTTGGCGGCGGCGCCACCGCGAGCGGTGGCTCTGCCACGAGCAGTTCCTCATCCTCGGTGACGAGCGGGTCCTCCGGTGGAGAGAGCTTTGCTACCGCTAGCGTGACCCGCCCCGACGGCACGACCATCACGCGCCGGTCGGATGGAACCTGCGCAATCATCAAGCCGAAGAAATGAAAGGAGCCGTGATGCTTCGAAGAACGATTTTTGCACTTTTCGTCGTCGCGTCGGCAACGGCCGCCTTCGTGCCAGCAGACGCTCAGGAGTGCGATGCGGCCGGAACCGTCGGATCTGGCGGAAGTGCTACGGCCGGTGGCACCTCAGCCAGCACGATCGGAACGGCGGGCACATGCAGAACCGATGACGGAACGACGTCATCGATTGGCGCAGGCGGAAGCGCAGCAACCTCGGAAGGAAAGGCAAAGAGCCAGACGAAAATAAACGACAATCCCTCCCAATTGCAGGGGCAGTCAAAGGCTCAGGCCATGGACAAAGGAACATTCAGCAAGTCGCAGACCAAGACCAAGGTTACGGACGACGGACTGCAGAGCCGCACGAAGACCATGTCCCATGTTCCGGGCGAAAAGCCGACCAAGAGCAAGACGAAAACATTGATCCCCCTGCCGCAGCCCGAGTGATTGCAGCATTCTCCTGAATGCCTGCTGATTAGACTTTGTCAACGATGGCAAGGGTCTTAGGCAGGCCGCCGCGCGAACCTTTTGTCATATTAGAGCTATCACCCCGAGCGGCCGCCGTCGCTAGCCCCTTGGGTGAGTGATGGGCTTAGATTGTAAAGATCGTCCCCTTCTCCACGGCTCTGAGGCTCCACCGTCTTAGCCGCACCGGAGTACTGGCCTTGCGAATGGGCACCGGAGAGGATTTCGGTCGATGCGCGACAGAGATGATTTCGGGCTGCCGGAACAAAAAAGCATCCGACGGCCTACCCACAAGCGCGACGGGACGCCGTGGAATGTGACCCCGGCCCGGATCACGTGTCTTTTGCTCTTAGACGCAAAAAGGCCCCTCTCTCTCGACGAAAGAAGAGGCCCAGCTTCTGAGCGTTCGAATTCACATACGCGCGAATTGAGAATTTCAAACGCCGCTGCAGAGACTGCACGGTCTCTGATTGTGGCTTTGGTTTAGCCCGAATAGGCGAGTAGAGACCGCAGCCGCATTGTGTTAACGCCGCGCGCAGCCGTCCCGGTGGCGGACGGGGCGGTCAGAGGCCTGGCGCCTGCCTCCAGCGACGGGCCTCGCCGGGCCCATATTCTGCGATGAGGCGCTGCGCCGTCGCCTGCAGACGGGCATAGATTGGGTTCGCCATCCGTCCTCCCTTCCTTTTCGAGAGCTCAGCCATATTTACGCCTTCATGCCGCAAGGCGCTTAGTTGAAGGACCTGGGGGACATGTCCGCCGCAATCAACATCCTCGTCACAATCCTATTCGTCATCGTTTTGCTCTATCTCGTGCAGAAGCTTCCGATCGACTCTACGATGAAGCAGATGGCTCAGATCGTGGTTCTGATCGTCGGCGCAGTTTCGTTGCTCAGCTCTCTGGGCGTGTTCTGATCGGCATAGCTACGCCACCGGACGGCGGGATGCCCAGGGGATTTGGCTGCTCTCGTTGAAAGAGCGCGGCGTATTCCTGTCCCAGGATCCTGTCGACGCGCTCTTTATCATCGAGGCCGGCTATCCAGATCTGCGATCCGTTCGGCAGCTCGACATAGAAGTCGGTCTTGTCAAACCCTCACCCGAACCGACGGGAAGCAAAGGGCCAGAACTTTGGGCAGCGTATCGGACCAGACCGACGTCTTCGCGTGGTTGAACCGAAATCTGACTATGACATGCCGCGAACCCGGAGCATTTATCGCTTTCTGGAGCATCGCCCGACAAAGAACGAACGTCTTTCCGGACCGAGACCCGCCGCGGAGCATGATGTTGCGCGCCGGGTCGGCGCCTCCCGCTGTTTCTCCGTTAATCGAGCTACCTGCATGCACCACAGTTCGACATCCTCTGGCGAGACATTGAGGCTCATGCTCCCAGAGTGCTCGACACGCTCGATGAACAGCCGAGGTGCTTAGCGAGCTTCTCCAAGGCACTTGTCCCAGACCTTGATCTTGTGGACGTGCTCGACCTCACGGTCGCCGATGTTGCCGGTCACCACTTCGACCGAAGCGACCGCGGCGGCTGTGTCGTCATCCCACCCTTCAGGTCGAAGCAGCCTGCCGTTCGCATCGAACACGCGGCAAAGATCGGAGAAGCCGACACGGGAGAGCTCTTTCAAAACACGATCGACAGTCGCTTCCGCCTTGAGAGCGCCCTTACCTTGGATTTCGGCCACGCGGTCTTTGATGCTGTCATTTGCCGTCAGGCGGGAAGCGTTGCCCGTGTCCGGCTTATATCCCCGGACGCATACGCCTCATCGGCTGACTTGCCTTTGGCGAGTCCCTGCGCGAGCTTCTCCTGCCTCGCGTTCTATAGGACTGACATGGTTTAACCTTGGAAGGAATGCGCTTGAGGAGAAGGTCAGCAGCCACTCGTAAGTCGATCTCCGGGCCACCTGATCGAGGCGATAGCCCACTCGTTCCTGACGGCTTCATCCCTTCCATGCCCTCAGGGCCGGAATTGTATTCGGCGACGCGATACGGCTCATTCGGTCACCCTTCTGCTATACTTCTGAGAGCCGACGAATTGTCGAGAGGACACAAACCATGTGGCTCGAACTGCACGACAACAACGGACCAGTCTTCGTCAACATGAACGCTGTGACGCACTTCCAGCGGGTTGAAGGTCAACGACGCACCACTCTTGTCACCTTCGCTCCCAAAAACGCAGATTGCGTGACGTTACAGGTTAAGGAATCCCCTGACGAGATAATGGAAATGCTCTGGGATGAAGACTAACGCAGATAGCCATCGTCTCGAATCTGGTTGCAGGCCCGGGAATCGAACCCGTTCTTCGAGGTTATGGCCCTCGGCCTACCATTTGCCCTGCTGGCGTCAGAGTTGATTGCTGCGGATCAGTCCACTTTGAGGAATATTATTTAAATTAACCGACCTTCTTCTCCTTTGATCTGCCCGGTACCGTCGGGCGCGGGTCTGGTCGCGGCGACAGGATGCGAACCTCTTAGTCTTTGCCTCGAATTCCTCACATTCGGAACTGCTAATAATGGATGGACAGAGCCGGCGTTGCCTTCCTCGTACTCATCTGCGTTCTCATCGCTCTCGTGGTGAGCATCCTGGGGTTCGTTCCAGAAAATGAGGTGCCGCCCGATGTACCGGAAGTGGTTCCTCAGACGCCCCTAAGATGAAACGGGACGGTCGCTCTGTATGTTGGTTGAAGGCCCGGGAATCGAACCCGGACTTTCGTGGTTATGAGCGGTAGCTTACCATTTGTCCGCGAACGCGATGTGTAGTTATCTACCAGAAGTTTTCTGGAGCGAGTACTGTCCTGATGTCCACGTTTCTAAGGCAACTTTTCGTATTCGGTTTAGCTGCTGTCATCCTGCAACTGCCACAAAATGCCGTGTTGGCGGCTGATCCCTGCAAAGGCGTTGATACTAAGCTCAGCGCCAAACGCAAAGCCGACTACTCGAGGCTTGTTGCCAAAGGCCTTGATCAGAAGGTCCAACCGTCGAAGATCAGCATCATCAATTTTATGCAGGCCGGCACATGGACGATTGTATGCCGATGTCCCGGTTGCCGACCCAGGCTATTTTTTCTTCGACTCTTCGTCAGGAAACCCCGTGCTGAAGGATGTGTGGGGCGGCATCGCTGAGAAGAGTGAAGAACCCGAGATCGCAAAATGGGCAAGGAACTTAGGAGCAAACAAGATGATCGCATCATGCTTCGCTGACACGGTTTCAGGGTGAACACCCCCTTTTTAGGCTAACCGCCCGATTGGCACCGCCTGCCGGATAGCGCATTGGTGGCCGTCATTGACGACGCCGTTACCGACGTGTTTTAGGCGAGGTATGGGGTGCGAGCCGAAATTCTTGGCCAGGAACGGCGGCGGCGTTGGGGTGACGCGAATGCCGCAGCATCGCGGCAATTTCCCACCGCCAAGGGTTATGACCGGCTCTGTCTCCCAGTCAAACGCTGCCAGAGCAGCCCGAAGCTCATCCACCGGTTTGTCGAATTTAATCGGTGCAGAAAGGGTCGCTCACCGCTGAACGAAGTAGTGTCGCCGTCCGAAGAGCTCTGCCGTGTTCCAAACCTGCTAGAGCGGGATGCATTTAGGCGGAATCGGAAAGGGGATTCCTTTTTCTGCGCAAATCAGATTCACCATTCAGGCCGGTGAAGGAGGCCGGCCTTTATGGCGAGACCTTTTTCGAATGATCTTCGGGAACGCGTTGTCGATGCGGTGACGGGCGAGGGCCTATCGTGCCGGGCAGCGGCCAAGCGCTTCGGCATCGGCATCAGCACCGCGATCGATTGGGTGCGGCGGTTTCGCGAGACGGGCAGCGCCGCACCCGGCCAGATGGGTGGGCACAAGCCCCGCAAGCTTTCCGGTCCGCACCGGGCTTGGCTGCTTTGCCGCTGCCGCGAGCGCGACTTCACGCTGCACGGACTTGTCGCCGAGTTGAGCGAGCGCGGCCTGAAGGTGGATTATCGCGCCGTCTGGACCTTCGTGCACGAAGAGGGGTTGAGTTATAAAAAAAGACGCTGGTCGCCAGCGAACGGGAGCGGCCCGACGTCGCCCGCCACCGGGCACGATGGCTGAAGCACTGCCCCGGAATTGATCCCGCCCGCCTCGTTTTCATCGATGAGACCTGGACGAAGACGAACATGGCGCCGCTGCGGGGCTGGGCGCCTCGCGGCGAACGACTGGTGGGCTACGCCCCCTTCGGCCATTGGAACACCATGACCTTTGTCGCCGCACTCAGGGCCGACCGCGTCAGCGCTCCCTTTATCCTCGATGGCCCGATCAATGGCGAACGCTTCCGCATCTATGTCCAGCAAGTTCTGGTGCCGGAACTCAAAGCCGGCGACATCGTCATCCTGGACAATCTCGGCTCCCATAAGGGTCAGGAGATCCGCGCCGCCATCCGTAAGGCCGGCGCCCGCCTGTTCTTTCTGCCGAAATATTCCCCCGATCTCAATCCGATCGAAAAGCTCTTCGCCAAAATCAAGCACTGGTTGCGTGAGGCACAGGCCAGATCACGCGATGCAATCCATGACGAACTGCGCCACATTCTCCAAGCCGTCACCCCACAGGAATGCGCAGCCTACTTCAAAGAGGCGGGATATGAACGGGCTTAAATACATACCGCTCTAGTTTCCGGCTGTCGACCCGGCCACTCAGGATGACTTCGGCTCTCTGCACACCAACCTGGATCTCCGAAGCGTCGATGGAACTGTTGTGGCTAAGGCGATTGCTTCCGTCTTCCCGGATGCGTTCATCCGAGCGCGATAGCCCTTGGGCTCCCGTCCGCGAACCTGCCCAAAGCAAGGGCTTGGTTGCTGTCTGGCGGTGCCCAGCAGTGTACATCGCACCTCGAAGTTCTTCGTCACCCGCTCTTTCGCTGGACAGGAACGGCGGACCCAGACTCCTCCGCGGCAGCGTTCAACAGTGAAGAGGCGGTGGTCGGCTCGCACAAACGGCGCGGCTCATACCCAATAGGGTGCAATTCCGTAGTAGTCGTAGACGCGGCGGCCGCTCTCAGGACTCCAATCGTAATCCTGGCCCGCAGGATATCTCGGCGCACCCTCGACCTGCTCCTTGGTGATGTTCACTTGGAACCCACCGAGGCCGGTATTGTAATCAAGCATTTCCAGGGAAGCGGGTAATGCTCATGTCCAATACCGAGTATGCCGCCGAAACTCATCACAGCATATGCTACGCGGCCGCCGCGCTTTTCCAGGATGATCCGCTCGATAGAGCCGACATTTTCGCCATTCATGTCATAGACGGCGGTGCCTACCACCTTATCGCTGGCGATAAGATCGTGTGATTCGTGTAGATCCGGGTTCACCATCTTCGTTCCTCCTTAAGGCGCGCGTAACAAAGCAAGTGCCTAACGGTGCGTCAGGCAACTTGTTCCTTCGCTCGAGAATCAATGGCTAGGCGGTCGGATCGAGCAATCTTCGCGGGCTGACCGCTGCACACGGATTCGAGCGCATAGCTTCGAGGGTTCGGAGCTCCGCCGATCGGTCGATTCGTATTGCCACAACCGGATGCCTCTCTGCCGGGGGCATCATCCAAGGCGCTCTCCGACCATAGCCTCCGCACGTCTTCGCGCATCGATTCGCGGACCTTTTCCACCTGACAGCGATCGACGTGCTGTGAAAGTACGTGGAAGACAACTGTGTTGCATCCCGCGAATTGACCGGGCGGATGCTTGCCAAGCCACGGGCGACCTCTTTGAGGAACCCGTCGAACGAGCGGGCTTCATTCGGCTGTCGTTCCGGCCGCCACGGGTCGTAGTAGGTACCGCGCACCAGGAGCGGCAGCTGCGATCCAAAGTGGATCGAGAGATCGACAGGCAGACGGTCGCGAAGTGCCCTCAGCACGGCACCAAGCACATGCCAGGCGATCTGGCGGTCCGGGCTTAGTTCGGCCATTGATTTTGTCGAGCCAGCTTCCTTCGGGCCAACTGACCTTTTGGGTTCGCAGCCTGGAGAACGGCCACGCCCCCCGAGAATCAGCACGACCGCAAAGCCTCCAGAAGACGCTGGTATGTCGGTGCAAGCCGCCTAAGCAGATCTGCCGCTTCCGCGTCATTGCCGGTGACCAGGGGATACTGCAATGCCCCTAGCAGGGCCGCTTGCACTGAGGCGATATGAGCAGCGTCTGTATAGCCAATCCGGGAAAGGCAAGTGGCGGCATCGGCGAGCCGTCTAGTGCCAACGCGGATTGCAAAATGAATCAGGTGTGCACGCAAGTCTTTGTCGCACCTCGCGTCGATCATGCTCGCCAATGCCTCGGCCGCCTCGCCATTACCGATGGTGCCTTCGGGGAGGTGTTGCGGCTTTTGCATGGACAACCACCTGATCGCGGCAGGCAGCGACGCTCTGATGCCATCGTCTTCATCAACCACGCGGACTTGTCGGAAACCGAAACGCATGGTGAAGGGCGTTCCATAGTCGATGGTTTCCGCCTGCCATGCGGTCAGGAAATCGCTGATCGGCAATGTTGCGAATGGGTATCCCTGCGGATCATGCAACTGCACCCGGTCACTCGCGAGACCGATGACGACGACATAGTGATCTGCGCCGATGGGGCCGTCCTTGTTCGGTTGGTACCGAAGCCAGCCCATCTCTACGGGACCGACCCAGACTGGACCGTGGACGAGTTGAGATCGGAGGCGCTCGAGTGCATCTCCGGCATTCCCACCACTCATGACGGACGACGTCCAGCCCATGGCATCGAGAGCGGCATTGAAGCCAGCCTCAGGCGTCCAGCCGAAGGGATCGAAGAAGGGCAGAGACCCGCCGACGAGCTGCATCCCGAAAGGGCTGCCGGTGGCGAACTCGATGCTTGCGGTGGATGGAGCGTGTTTGCCAAACATCATCGCGAACGCGTTCGCGTAGCAATATGGACCGGAGCCTATGTACGGAAAATGCTGCATGAACTTGCCTCTCAAATCTGGTTCCGAGGCAATGCAAGAGGGGCATTTTCATCAAAATTGTCAACGACCAGATTTTTTGAGCACGTGGCAGAGCACCTACGAAACCGAGCCGCGACGGCCATCTTTCCGCTAAACTGCTCTATTCTGGTACCTTCATCTATGGTTTCGAAGTGACCGCACGGTCATAAACGGTGTCGGTATCGTGCAACAACCAGACGGGCAAGAGACGTCCGCCTCTGCTCAATATCGGCGTCCCGGCAAACTTATCGCGCGGTGCTTGGATTTACCAGAGCGCCGCCGCGGCATCGGCTTCGGCACCTCGACGAGCGAGGCGACGGGTACGCTCGACCGACGCCACATATCGTCAACCGATGCGAAGCGTGTAAGCACTCGCCAAAGCCAGTCATGAAAGCGACCCTGACACCAAATTTCACAGCTTACTTCAGCCGTTGACCTCGATGTGGTTGTCCTCGCACCAAGTCCTCAAAGCGATTTCCGTGGCTTTTTGCTCGAAGGCGTACCACCGAGCGGTAGCGTGCCTGTGCGCCAATAGGTCCTTGAAACGGGCATACGCACCCGCCCGGCTGAAGATCTCGCGAACCTTGTCGTAATCGTCGGGCAGGTGGTGGCGCGCGAACTCCAGCACCAGCGGCTTGCCGAGGTCGATCTCTCTCTTATCTGGAATGGGGATGTACTTTTTGCTGTCCTCGACGTCGCCAGGTAGTACGTCGACATCGTCCGCCGAGTCCCAATGCCAGTGGATCTTGCCTGTCTCCTTGCACAGGTAAGCCGCGTTTTCACCGCTGCCGGCGGAGTTCACGAAATCGAACGCATCCAGAAGCTCGCTGAAGTCCACCGCCGTTCCCGCACTGCTACTCATGAGCCTGCCTTCGCCAACACAACTCGAGATTGGAATAGGTCGCAAATTTGGATTGTCCTGCAACTTTCAAGAAGACTGCTGCGTCGCCCATTGACTACATACTCAAGCGCTGGTCCAACTTCGCCCTTGCCGCCGGGGACGGCCCGATCTGTGTGACAAACTGCCGCCTGCTTCCGCGTGAAAGCGCGGGCTCAGATCGAGGCCGAAATTCAGCTCGCCGCTTCAATCGAAGTCGGCGGTAAGCCGCAGCCTCTCGCGACTCCGGCAGCGGCCTCGGCACACGAGTTTAGAAACTACTAACGACACTAATTAGCTTTCACAAACGGAAGCGAGGTCGCATCTATTTTCCGTCGTCCAGAGGTCTAGTAGTTTCACCCGCATTTACTATCGCTGCGCCCAGTATCGATAATTACAGGAGCGCTCACCTGTCAAATCCGCGGAATCCCTGACCGCCAGTGGACTCGTTCTAGCGACGTTCACAACGATCGTTTGCCGATATTTTCGGACAGGGAAAGGCGGTTCCAAGCGACACGAGCTCAAGGAATTCCGATACCATCGACACGACATGCCGTCGCCGTCGACATACTCGGACCATCGATCGGAATCAGTCCGCTACGTGCTTCAGCATTATTACTCGGGCACTGGGCGAGCGGGTCGTCAGCCACGGAGGTGGGCGCCTGCGGTGGCGGCGTCGGCTTCAAGCCGGATGATGCAGGACGCTGAGCCCACCATCCACCGTCAGGCACGTCGCGTTCATGAAAGGGCACTCGTCCGAAATCATGAAGACGGCGGCGCGGGCGATCTCTTGTGCAGTCGCAATGCGGCCGCCCGGGTGAAGCTTCAGGGTTGCCGCCTCGGCTGCCGCCGGGTCCGGAAAGCTGTTCCAGTAGTCGTACGCCTTTTGGGTCAAGACATAACCCGGTGCCAGCGCATTCACGCGGACCCCCTTCGACGCATATTCGATGCCGAGCGCCTTCGTCATGCCGATTAGCGCGTGCTTTGCGACTGGATAGGGAAATGTGTGCGGAATGATGGTGAAGGCATGGGTCGAGGCGATGTTGAGGATCGCCCCGCCGCCCTCTTCGATCAGGCCAGGCAGCACCGCCTTGCAGCAGTTCCAGGCGCCACGGAGGTTGATGTCGAAACAGCGCTGCCAATCGGCATCGCTCATCTCTAGCGGCTCCGAGAAGACGTTGACCCCGGCATTGTTGACGAGCGCATTGATCGGACCGATCGATGAAGCGGCTGCCGGCACCACCGCCTCAATCGCATCAGCGTCCGTAATGTCGGCCTCGGCGTAGGCGAGCGTCTGCCCCTGCCGCTGCAGCCGCTTAGCCTCCTTTTCGAGCAGGGGGCCGTCGCGGTCGACGAGGAAGAGTGCCGCCCCCTCCGACAGGAACACTTCGGCAATCGCGAGACCGATGCCTTGCGCCGCACCGGTCACCATGATCCGCTTACCTTGGAGCCGAGAGCTCAACCCATCTCTCCCTTTGATCGACGTTATCCCCTCACCACTCGGCCACACTGCCGTCCGAATGGCGCCAGACCGGATTGCGCCAGCGATGCCCCTCCTTCGCGCGTTCCATCACATAGGCCTCGTCGACCTCGATGCCGAGACCGGGACCCTGCGGAATGGAAACGAAGCCGTCTTCGTAAGCGAAGACCTCCTTGTTGGAGATGTAGTCGAGGATGTCGTTGGCCTCGTTGTAGTGGATGCCGAGGCTCTGTTCCTGGATGAAGGCGTTATAGCTGACCGCGTCGACCTGCAGGCAGGCGGCAAGGGCAATCGGCCCGAGGGGGCAGTGCGGCGCCAGCGCCACGTCGTATGCCTCGGCCATAGCGGCGATCTTGCGGCATTCGGTGATCCCGCCGGCATGAGAAAGGTCCGGCTGGATGATATCGACAAAGCCGTCGGAGAGAACCGATTTGAAGTCCCAGCGCGAATAGAGCCTTTCGCCGAGTGCGATCGGCGTCGAGCAATGATTGGCGATTTCCCTCAGGGCTTCGCGGTTCTCCGAAAGGACGGGCTCCTCGATGAACATCAGCTTGAACTGCTCAAGCTCCTTGGCGAGAACCTTCGCCATCGGGCGATGGACCCGCCCGTGGAAATCGACGCCGATGCCGATATGAGGGCCGATCGCATCGCGGATGAGCCCTATCGTCTCCACCGCCTTGTCGATCTTCTCGTTGGTATCGACGATCTGCATCTCCTCGCAGCCGTTGAGCTTGACCGCCTTGAAGCCACGGGCGACCACCTCGCGCGCATTGTTCGCGACATCGCTCGGGCGGTCGCCGCCGATCCAGGAATAGACCTTTATCCTGTCACGGCACTGGCCGCCGAGCAGAGAGTGGACGGGCTGACCGAGGGCCTTGCCCTTGATGTCCCAAAGCGCCTGATCGATGCCGGCGAGCGCGCTCATATGGATGGCGCCGCCGCGGTAGAACCCGCCTCGGTAAAGGACATTCCAATGGTCCTCGATCAGGAAGGGGTCCTTGCCGACGAGATAGTCCGAAAGCTCGTGAACGGCAGCTTCGACCGTCAGGGCGCGCCCCTCGACCACGGGCTCCCCCCACCCCACGACACCCTCATCAGTTTCGATCTTGAGAAACAGCCAGCGCGGCGGAACGATATAGGTCGTCAGCTTTGTGATTTTCATGAAATACGTCCAATCTGAGTAGGAATATCCGAACTGCGCCTATCTGGGCAGTCAGCCTTGCGGCGAATGCCGCTCGACGGCTACGGCGAGATCACGTGCGGCAAGGTCCAGCAGTTGATACGAACAGCTGCGCGCTGCAGCCGTGTCGCGCATCCGCAGTGCTTCGACCAATTGCCTGTGGATTTCCACGGCATCGCCACATGTGTCCGCCGCCTCGTTTGAGGCTTGCAGAGAGAATTTGAGACCGGCCTGGATGATGCTCGCCAGCTGCTGGAACACCTGATTGTGGCTCGCTTTCAAGAGCGATTCGTGGAAGGCGACGTCCGCCGCCGTGAACTTCACGATGTCGCCTTGGGCGTCCCTCATCTGCTGCCAGGCGCGCTCGATCGCGGCGATTTCCTGCACCGTCGCGCGCGCAGCAGCCAGTTCCGCCGCAATCGGTTCGATCGCACGACGCGCTTCCAGAATACAGTTCAGAAGATCGAACTGAAAAATCCGGTCACCGATCCACTCCAGGACCTGCTGGTCGAGAATGTTCCACTCGTCCTTGCTGCAGACGACGGTGCCGACGCGTGAACGACCGCGCACCAGGCCCTTCGATTCGAGGATCTTCAGCGACTCCCGTATCACCGTGCGGCTGACACCATAGCGCTCGCACAGGTCGTTCTCCCGCGGCAGAAAGCTGCCTGCTGGATAGTCGTCACCGCAGATCTCGGCGGCGATCGCCCGCGTCACATCCTTCTGGACACGGGGCCGCCGAGAAGGCGCGCCGCTCGGCTCCGTCGATTGATCCTGTTGTCCTTGCACCGAAATCTCCATGCGCGGGCCGTTATTCCTGGGACTTGAAGCGATGCTTATCGCAATTGAGCCGAAGTGACGACCCTTCGTAAGCCCCGCTGTATCAGACAGGCGCTTATCATTCATCATACCAACGCAATTGACAAGTATGATCTTTCCGTCATACACAAATGCGGCTGCTGGGAGCAGTTCGAATAGGGAGAGAAATCATGCGCTTTATCAAGGCCGTCGCTTTGGCCGGCACCGTCGCGATTTTTACTGCAACATCCGCCTTCGCCGCCGACGTAAAGATCGGTTTCATCGTCAAGCAGCCTGAAGAGCCGTGGTTCCAGGACGAATGGAAATTCGCCGACGAGGCGGCCAAGGAAAAGGGCTTCACGCTCGTCAAAATTGGCGCCCAGGATGGCGAAAAGGTACAGTCGGCCATCGACAATCTCGGCGCTCAAGGTGCGCAGGGGTTCATCATCTGCACCCCTGACGTGAAGCTCGGCCCCGGCATCGTCGCCAAGGCGGCAGCCAACGATCTGAAGCTGATGACGGTCGACGATCGGCTGGTCAATGCCGACGGCAGCCCCATAGAGGACGTGCCGCATATGGGCATCTCCGCCACCAAGATCGGCGAGGCCGTGGGCGAGGCGATCGTCGCGGAGATCAAAAAGCGCGGCTGGGACATGAAGGAAGTCGGCGCGATCCGCGTTTCCTACGACCAGCTCCCGACCGCCGTGGACCGGGTTGAAGGCGCGCTCTCCGTCCTGAAGGCGAACGGCTTCCCCGAAGCCAATATCTTCGACGCGCCGCAGGCAAAGACCGACACCGAAGCCGCTCTCAATGCCGCAACAGTCGTTCTCAACAAGAATGCGGGCATCAAGAAGTGGGTCGCCGTCGGTCTCAACGACGAAGCCGTGCTCGGTGCGGTGCGTGCCACCGAGACGGTCGGCATCCCCGCGGACAGCATGATCGGCATCGGCATCGGCGGCGCGGACTCCGCGATCAACGAGTTCAAGAAGCCTTCCGCGACGGGCTTCTTCGGCACCGTCATCATCTCGCCGAAGCGCCACGGCTACGAGACGGCCCTCAACATGTATGAGTGGATCGCCAACGACAAGGAACCGGAAAAGCTGATCCTGACCGCGGGCCAGCTTGCATTGCGCGACAACTATGAGGCCGTCCGCAAGGAACTCGGCATCGAGTAGGCCCTGCCGACTGAAACGAGCCCGGCGCCCCGAAGCGCTGGGCATCCTTCCCGGAGCGCTTCAATGCAGGACTTTCTGGAATTCCAATCGATTTCAAAGGGCTATCCCGGCGTTCAGGCGCTGTCGGAAGTCTCCTTCTCTGTCCGAAAGGGCGCCGTTCACGGGCTGATGGGCGAAAACGGAGCGGGAAAGTCCACCTTGATACGGGTGCTCTCCGGAGACCAGGCGGCCGACACTGGCGAGATCCGCATCGACGGCGAGCCGCAGCACTATCGTTCCGTACGCGATGCCTTCAACGCGGGCGTCATCGTCATTCATCAGGAACTGCAGCTCGTACCGGAGCTGACGGTAGCCGAAAACCTCTGGCTCGGCCGTTTCCCCGGCAAGGCCGGTGTCATCGACCGCCGGCAATTGATCGGCGTCGTCTCCGACAGGCTCGCGGAAATCGGTATCGAGGTCGATCCCGAGGCGAAGGTTGCGTCTCTGTCGATCGGTGAGCGGCAGATGGTCGAGATCGCCAAGGCGGTGATGACCGACGCTCGCGTGATTGCCTTGGACGAGCCGACCTCTTCGCTCTCATCGCGAGAAAGCGAAATACTCTTCGCCCTGATCGACAGATTGCGGTCGAGCGGTACGGTCATCCTCTATGTCTCGCATCGGCTGGACGAGATCTTCCGTCTGTGCAACAGCCTGACTGTGCTGAGAGACGGCCGGCTTGCAGCCCATCATCCGGACATCTCGAAAGTCCGCCGCGAGCAGATTATCGCTGAAATGGTCGGGCGCGAAATTTCGAATATCTGGGGTTGGCGCGCCCGGACGCTCGGAGCCGCGAGACTTACGGTCGAACGCGTTTCCGGCGCCAACCTGCCCCAGCCGATCAGCTTCACCGTCCGCGCCGGCGAAATTCTCGGCTGCTTTGGCCTGATCGGCGCGGGTCGCAGCGAAATGGCCCGTTTGGTCTATGGTGCCGATCGCCGCCGGCAGGGCAAGGTCCTGGTGGACGGCGTGGCCGTACCGGCGGATAGCCCGCGGCTGTCGATCCGTGCCGGCGTCGTTCTGTGCCCGGAAGACAGGAAGTTCGATGGCATCGTCCAAGGGCGCTCCATCGAGGAGAACATGGCGATCTCCTCCCGCCGTCATTTCTCGCCATTCGGGGTTGTCGACAAGGGTAAGGAGGCGGAGCTTGCCGAGCGTTTCATCGCGAAGCTGCGGGTGCGCACGCCCTCGCGTCACCAGGACATCGTCAATCTTTCCGGCGGAAACCAGCAGAAGGTGATCCTTGGACGCTGGCTGTCGGAAGAGGGCGTCAAGGTGCTTCTGATCGACGAGCCGACCCGCGGCATCGACGTCGGCGCGAAATCGGAAATCTACGAAATTCTTTACGAGCTTGCGGCTCAAGGCATGGCGATTGTCGTCATTTCGAGCGAATTGCCCGAGGTCATGGGGATTGCGGACCGCATTCTCGTGATGTGCGAGGGTCGGATCGCGGCCGAAATCGACCGGAGCGATTTTGACGAACACCGGATTCTCGCAGCAGCACTTCCGGATGCCTCAGCCACGACGGCCACCCTTCCCGAACAGGTAAGCTGACCATGACGACTTCCTTGAAAAAACTTCTCCTCGGCGAACAGGGCCTGCTGGTGATCTTTGCCGCCGCCTTCGTGGTGGTTGCGCTGACAGTTCCGAATTTCCTCACCGAACGCAACATGCTCGGCCTTCTGCAGTCAGTGGTGACCATCGGCGTCGTCGCCTGCACCATGATGTTCTGCCTGGCGTCGCGCGACTTCGATCTTTCGGTCGGCTCTACCGTAGCCTTCTCGGGAATGGTTGCCGTCATGGCATCGAACGCGACGGGCTCGATCGTGCTCGGCCTTCTGGCGGCTCTTGCCTGCGGTGCGATCGTCGGCCTCGCGAACGGCATCGTGATCGCCCGTTTCCGCATCAATGCGCTCATAACGACGCTGGCCACGATGCAGATCGTCCGCGGCTTCGCCTTGATTGCATCGGACGGCCGTGCAGTCGGGATCAACGATCCGGCGTTTTACCAGCTCTCCCTGTCGAAGTTCCTGACCGTGCCCACGCCGATCTGGGTGATGGCTCTCTTCTTCATCGTGTTTGGCTTCCTGCTCAACCGTACCGTCTTCGGCAAGAACACGCTCGCGATCGGCGGCAACCCGGAAGCCTCCCGGCTTGCCGGCGTCGACGTCGCGCGGATGCGCATCTGGATCTTCGCCCTGCAGGGGCTGGTATGTGCGGTGGCAGGGGTTCTGCTGGCCTCGCGCATCACCTCGGGTCAGCCGAATGCGGCCACCGGCCTCGAACTCTCGGTGATTTCTGCCTGCGTTCTCGGCGGTGTCTCGCTTGCCGGCGGCAGGGCGACCATGACCGGCGTCGTCGTAGGCGTTCTGATCATGGGAATCGCCGAGAATGTCATGAACCTGCTCAACATCCAGGCCTTCTATCAGTACGTGGTGCGTGGTCTCATTCTGCTGATTGCGGTCCTCCTCGACAACATGCGCTCTGTCGCCGCCAGGCCGCGAGCCTGAAGCGGCAATGCCGGAGGTACTGCATCGACGGGTGCGCGCCATCCTTATACAAGTGCGCGCTCGAGAGCGCTGCGATTTTCGCAGCAACCATGCGACGCTCCGCGTTTGCCAAGCGATGCCCCAGACGCGCGGAGCATGCTCGGTCTTAGGTGTGATCCCCTGTTCTATCACCTCGTTCGCTGCGCTCTCGGCGGCGAACTCGATGATCCGGTAGCCGAGCCGATGCCGTTCCGGCGCCGCGAGGCAGTATCCATCGGCGAATAGGCGCACTTGTCGCATCCGGCTTTCGATATCGGGCAGACGGTTCCTCTCAGCAACGTCGTCATCGTAGAGCTGCGCGTTGTTCCAGGCGATCATGGCCAATTCGGTCAGCCTGTCGACCGGACCGGCCGCCTCCCAGTCGATTAACGCAACGGGATTGCCGTGGCGGGAAATCACATTCCAGGGCGCTGCGTCACAGTGGCAGATGATGTCCGCTTTGCCGATGCTGCGACCGAACCAGCCACGCCAGACGGCGTCGGATGGTGGCCGGAATGTGGCGGTCGCCTCATGTAACCGGCGAATGAGATCGCCTAGTTTCCAAATCGCCTCGTCCGACCAGGGCGCCGGATTGATGACCTTCCCGTCGGTATACGTCAGGACCTCACGGTCGTGCTCCTCGAAGCCATCACCGACGACGCGAGGCGCGCCTTCAAAGCCGACCACACGCAAATGCCTCAGCAGCGCATGAACCGACCGGGCCCAGGGCCCCGCCTCCCGTAGGACAGAGCCGCGGCGTGTGACAGCGGTTCTCTCTCCCCGGTCAGCGGGATTTCGGCGTCTTCCGTCATCGCAGCAGAGTAGCAACGACTGGGTCTCTAAGGCCAGGCCCTTCAAGCCCGGCATATCGCCTCAAGTCGAGCTGCTCCAATGAAATATATTTCAGCATGCGAAATATATTGACACGCCTTCTTTCCTAGGGTTACCTGCCTCTACCGGACTTCGAGGAGGAAGAACGGACTTCACGAACACAGCGGGCGCTTTGGCGCGCCGATGCGCTTATTGGGAGGGGCTTCGGCCTCGAGGAGGACTCTTGCGCAATTTTCTCAGCACGACCGCCATGGCGGTCCTCGCAACCACGCTTCTTGCCGGCACGGCCACCGCCGCGACAGAAAACCCGTTCCGCTGCAAGCCGGGCGAAAAATACGTCATGAACGTGATGGTATCGGGCGTCGAATACTGGTTCCCGGTCTACGAAATGTTCAAGCAGGCCGGCCAGCAGTTCGGTTGCGAGACGGAATACACCGGAACGCCGGAATATGACGTCAACAAGCAGATCGCCAGCTTCGATCAAGCCTTGGCGCAGAACCCGGCCGGCATTCTGGTTCACCCGATGAACTCGGATCCGTTCATCGAGCCGATCAACCGGGCGACCGACCAGGGCACGGCGGTCGTGACCTTCGCCGCGGATTCGCCCTTGTCGAAGCGCGTATCCTACATCACCTCGGACAATACCCGCGAAGGCATCTACGCCGCCGACAAGATCGCCGAGAAGCTCGGCGGCAAGGGCGAATATGCGGTGCTCGAAAATCCCGGCCAGGACAATCACGACAAGCGCATCGCGGCCTTCATCGCCCGCATGGAGGAGAAATGGCCCGACATGAAGCTCGTCGGCCGGGCCGCCTCCAACCAGGACCCGAACAAGGCCTATCAGGGGCTGACGAGCCTCATCCAGGCCAACCCGAATCTCGGCGCCGTCTTCATGCCAGAGGCCAATTCGGCGATCGGCGCGGCGCAGGCGAACAAGGAAACCGGCGGCAAAGTGCTCGTCATGTGCGCCGACGTCAACGCCAATATCCTCGACATGATCAAGGCGGGCGAGGTCTTCGGCTCAATCAACCCCAACCAGGGCATGCAGGGCTATATGGGCTTTCTGCTGCTCTGGCTCGCCAAGCACCCCGAACTCATCGACCCGATGAACGATGCCAAGCGCTCCGGCTTCAATCCGATGAGCATCCCCGTCGTCGACAACGGGCTGTCGATTGTCACGGCCGATAACGCCGACGATTTCTACTGGGACAAGTACCTGAAACGCCGCGGTACCAAGGGCATCGAGGAATAAGATCGCATGGGCGGCCGCCCGGATTTGCTCCGGGCGGCCGACGAAGCGGGAGGGGAAAATCGCGATGACGTCAGAGACCGTGCTGGAGATCCGCAATATCAGCAAGCATTTCGGCGCCGTGAAGGCGTTGACAGCCGTAGACTTTCGGCTCGAGCGGGGCGAAGTTCACGCGCTTTGCGGCGAGAACGGCGCCGGCAAGTCGACACTGATGAACGTCATTGCCGGCGTGCTGCAGCCGTCGGAAGGGGAAGTCCTCATCGAAGGCGCCCCCGTGAAGATCGCCTCGCCCGCGGTCGCACAGTCGCTCGGCATCGGCCTCGTGCATCAGGAGATCGCGCTCTGCCCTGACGCGACGATCGCGGAAAACATGTTCATGGCGGCGACGAACCGCCGTCGCTCGGCTCTGATGAACTACGCCCAGCTGGAGCGCGACGCGCGGGCCGTGATGAATCGTCTGGCCCCGATCGACGTCAGCCAGAAGGTCGGCGACCTGCCGATCTCCAGTCAGCAGCTCGTTGAGATCGCCAAGGCACTGACGCTCGATTGCCGCGTGCTTATCTTCGACGAGCCGACGGCGGCGCTGACAGAGACTGAGGCGCAGGTGCTCTTCGGCATCATCCGCGATCTCAAGGCGCGCGGCATCTCGATCATCTATATTAGCCACCGCATGGCAGAGGTGTTCAGCCTCTGCGACCGGGTGACCGTCTTCCGCGACGGGCGCTATGTCGCGACGGAAATGGTCGCGGACGTCACTCCTGACGATGTGGTCCGGCTGATGGTCGGCCGCGAGATCAGCCAGCTTTATCCGGACAAGCAGCCTTCCTCCGAACGCCTAGGCGAGCCGATTCTGTCGGTCCGCGATCTCGGCGACGGCGCACGCTTCCGCGACGTCAGCTTCGAGCTCCGCCACGGCGAGATTCTCGGCGTCGGTGGCCTGATCGGCTCTGGACGGACGGAAATTGCCGAGGGTATCTGCGCGCTGCGACCGGTGACGCAAGGCGAAATCCGGCTGCATGACAAGGTGCTTCGGCTACGGCGCTATTCCGACGCGGCGAAGGCCGGCGTCGTCTATCTTTCGGAGGACCGGAAAGGATCCGGCGTTTTCCTCGATCTCTCGATCGCCCAGAACATTGCCGCACTCGATCTGAAGGCCTTGACCTCTCTTGGCCTGCTCAACTCCCGCAAGGAAAGAGCGCTCGCCGAAGACCTGACCCGCAGGCTTGGCGTGCGGATGGGCGGCGTCGATATGCCGGTCTCTTCGCTGTCGGGCGGCAATCAGCAGAAAGTGGCGATCGCCAAGCAACTGGCGGTCGATCCAAAGGTGATCCTGATGGACGAGCCGACGCGCGGCATCGATGTCGGCGCCAAATCGGAAATCCACCGCCTGCTGCGCGAGCTTGCCCGTGCCGGCATCGGCATTCTGGTCATTTCGTCCGAACTGCCGGAGCTGATCGGCCTCTGCGACCGCGTCCTGGTGGTGCGCGAGGGCCGGATCGCAGGCGAGCTATCGGGCACCGAAATGACCGAGGAGGCGATCATGCGGCTTGCATCCGGCATCGGCCCGGCAAACGAAACGAACTTGAAGGCATCCGGGCATGCTGCCTGAAGAAGCGGGAGACAGGGCTATGGCAGTCGAGACATTGGCGGTTGCGGGAAAAACGCGCAGGCCGACATGGAAGCGGATCGGCACGATGCGCGAGGCTGGACTGATTGCGATCATCCTTTCGCTTTCAGTGATCATGAGCTTCGCCTCGCCGCATTTCCTGACGCTTGGCAATTTCCGGGCGATGCTCATGTCCTTCTCGGTCGAGGGCATCGTCGTCGTCGGCATGACGATCCTGCTGATCGTCGGCGGCATCGATCTTTCGGTCGGCTCCGTCGTCTGCTTCTCGATGGTGCTCTCGGGCTCGCTCTTCCTGATGGGGGTCGATCCCTGGACGGCATCGCTCGTCGGGATTGCCGCCAGTGCCGCCATCGGCTGCATCATGGGCTTCTTCGTCACCGTGGTCGGGCTCAATCACTTCATCACATCGCTTGCGGCCATGGTGATCGTGCGCGGTCTCTGCCTCGTCATCACCAAGGGCACGCCGCTTTCGCTTTTCACCTTGCCGCCGGCATTCAAGGCGGTCGGCCAGGGCACCTTCTTCGGGGTTCCCTATGTGATCCTGATCTTCATCGCCGTCGTCGCCGCCTTCGATTTCCTGCTGCGCCGGGCGACCGCCTTCCGCAAGGTCTTCTATACCGGTAGCAACGAGAAAGCCGCGCTCTATTCCGGCATCAAGACGAAAGAGGTCAAATTCTGGGTGACGGTGCTTTGCGCGACACTTTCAGGCGTGGCGGGCACGATCTACATGTCGCGCTTCGGCGCCGCGACCCCGACCTTCGGGGTCGGCATGGAGCTCAACATCATCGCCGCGGCGGTGATCGGCGGCGCCTCGCTGAACGGCGGCTCGGGCACGATCCTCGGCGCCATCCTCGGCATCGCCCTGCTCTCCGTCGTCACCAGCTCGCTGATCCTGCTCGACGTTTCCGTGTACTGGCAGGATATGATCAAGGGCTGCATACTGCTCGCCGCCGTTTCGATCGACCACTTGTTGCACAAGCGGAAGGCTCTCTGACATGCCGAACGCCAAACCGAAATCCATGTCCGCCCCGCGCGAAGAAATCGTCATCGCCAGGCAGATGCATCAAGCCCTGGTGCTGCACTTCCTGGAGGGTCTGACGCAGGCGCAGATCGCCGACCAGCTCGGGATCTCGCATGCGACCGTCAACCGCCTCATCAAGCGCGGGCGCCAGCTTGGTCTCGTCGAGATCAAGATCAAGTCCCCGGTCGAGCCATTGGTGGAGATCGAAGAACAATTGCTGGCGCTCGGAGGCATCCGCCGCACGGTCGTCGTGCCGACGGTCTCCGACAATCCCCAGATCGCCCTGCAGTCGGTCGGCGAAGCCGCGGCACGGCTTATGCTCGAACAGATCGCCGACGGAGATACGATCTGCATCACCGGCGGCAAGGGGGTGAGCGCCGTCGTTGCCGGCCTGCAGCCCTCGCGCCGCTTCGATATTGAGGTCATCCCCGCGACCGGCTGCGTCCAGGGCAAGCACTATACCGACGTCAACCACGTCTCCACCATGATGGCGGACCGGCTCGGCGGGCATTCTTTCCAGATACACGCGCCGCTCTTTGCCGATAGCGAAGCGGAACGGAAAATGCTGCTCGGCATGCGCTCGGTCGCCGACGTTTTCAAGCGGGCGCGCGACGCGAAGATCGCCGTGGTCGGCATCGGCTCTATCCTTTCGGACGACTCCAGCTATTACGACCTGCACCCCTCCTCCAGCACCGATCGCGAGGCAATCGAGCAATCCGGCGCCTCCTGCGAACTGCTGGCGCATCTGCTCGACGATCAGGGGGGCGTCTGCGGCTACGGGCTCAATCGGCGTCTGGTTTCGCTGACGCTCTCCGAATTCGCTTCGATCCCGACGAAAATCGGCGTCGCAAGCGGGCCCAGCAAGGCGGGGCCGATCTTAAGCGTCATGCGCGGCAATCATCTGGACACGCTCGTCACGGATCAGGCGACGGGAGCGCGCATTCTCGAACTGGCCAAGGAAGGCGGAGAGCGTTCATGAATGGACAACAAATCATGCGGGAGATCGGCCGCTCTGGGCTCGCGGCCTCTGCGGTCGGACTCGGCACCTGGGCAATCGGCGGCTGGATGTGGGGCGGCACGGACGAGCGGGAATCGGTCGCAGCCATCCAGGCCTCGCTGGATGCAGGCGTGACGCTGATCGACACGGCACCCGCCTATGGGCTCGGGCGGGCGGAAGAGATCGTCGGCAAGGCGCTGTCCGGGCGACGTGACAAGGCGGTGATCGCAACGAAGTGCGGTCTCGTCTGGCATACACGGCAGGGCAACCACTTCTTCGACCAGGACGGCAGGCCCGTCCATCGTCATCTGGGCCGGGAATCGATCTTCCACGAGGTGGAACAGAGCCTCACACGGCTCGGCACCGATTATATCGACCTCTACATCACCCATTGGCAGGATCCGACGACGCCGATCGAGGAAACCATGCGGGCGCTCGAGGATCTGCGCGCCGCCGGCAAGATCCGCGCGACCGGCGCAAGCAATGTGAACCTGGA
The DNA here is from genome assembly GCF_030064585.1 of Ensifer meliloti. Taxonomy (NCBI): domain Bacteria; kingdom Pseudomonadati; phylum Pseudomonadota; class Alphaproteobacteria; order Hyphomicrobiales; family Rhizobiaceae; genus Ensifer; species Ensifer meliloti. The sequence goes on along the minus strand of NZ_CP120364.1, from coordinate 1,361,963 downwards.
AGAACTCGAGATCTACGTGAAGATCGGCGGGCTCGACGCGATTCAGGAACGGTTCAGCATGCTCGACCGGGAGATCGAAGCGCAGCTCCTGCCGGTCACGACGGCAAACGGAGTGGCGACGCTCAGCTATTCGTCGCTCGCCCTGGGGCTTCTCTCCGGCTCGATCGGGCCGGAACGCGTCTTTTCCGGCGACGACCAGCGTAGGGACAATCCCCGTTTCTCCGTCGCAAACCGGGAGAAGGTCGCGCGCTTCGCTGAAGCGATAAGGCCGATCGCGCAAGAGCACGAGGCATCGATCGCCCAGACCGTGATCGCCTGGACCCTGGCGCAGCCCGGCATCACCTTCGCGCTTTGCGGCGCGCGCAATCCCACCCAGGCGCTCGACAATGCAGGAGCCGGCAGGATCCGGCTCAGCGCGGAGGACCTCTCGGCGATCGATGCTGCGATAGCGGCTGAGCTTGCGAACATGGACAGGTAACGGACCGCCCCATGACAAGGACAGAGATTTTGGACGGGCTCCGCCAGAGCCCGCAGGTGGACGTCTGCGTCCTCGGCGGCGGCATCAATGGGCTCAGTGTCTTTCGCGAGCTCGCGCTGCAGGGGGTGCGCGTCCTGCTCGTCGAGAAGCACGACTACTGCTCGGGCGCGAGTGCTGCGCTGTCGCGCATGGTGCATGGCGGCCTGCGCTACCTCGAAAACGGCGAGTTCACGCTGGTGAAGGAGTCGCTCGTGGAGCGCGACCGGCTGCTCAGGAACGCGCCGCACCTCGTGGCGCCTCTTGCGACGACGGTTCCCGTGTTCGACATATTCTCCGGCCTTGCCAATGGCATCGTCCGCTTTCTCGGCTTGAGCCGCCGTCCGAGCCGCCGCGGGGCCATCGCGATCAAGGCAGGGCTTTCGATCTACGACTTGCTGACGCGCAAGCGGGCGCTGATGCCACGCCACCGCTTCCGCGGCCGTCGCGCGACGCTGGCGAAATGGCCGGCGCTCAACCCGAAGATACGCAGTTCCGCCACCTATTACGATGCCTGGGTGAGCCACCCCGAGCGGATCGGCATGGAGCTGTTGCAGGACGGGCTGTCCGCCTCGACCGAGGCGGCGGCGTTGAACTATGCCGAGCTTCGCCGAAACGAGGTCGGCAAATACATTATTGCCGACGGCGTCGATGGGGTCGGCGTCGAGATCGAGCCCAGTCTGATCGTAAACGCGACCGGCGGCTGGATCGACATCACGAATGGCGCGCTGTTGCCGCCGGATCACCCCTCCACCCCGCTGATGGGCGGCACGAAGGGATCGCATCTCATCATCGACAATGTGCATCTGCGCGACGCGCTCGGCGATCACATGATCTATTACGAGAACGAGGACGGCCGCATCTGCATCCTCTTTCCCTATTTCGGCAAGGTGCTGGTCGGCTCGACCGACATCCGGGTCGACGATCCCGGGACGGTCAAATGCGAGGAAGAGGAGCGCGATTACATCCTGCAATCGCTGGCCTTCGTCTTGCCCGGTATCGAGATCGGGCAGGAGGAAGTCGTCTTCCAGTTCTCCGGCGTGCGACCGCTGCCCGCCAGCAGCGACAGTTTCACCGGCCGCATCCCGCGCGACCATTTCTGCACCACGATTGAGAGCGCCGGCACGCCGGTACTTTGCATGATCGGCGGCAAGTGGACGACCTTTCGCTCCTTCGGCGAACTTGCCGCCGACACGGCGCTGGAACGGCTCGGCCTTTCACGCCGCGTCTCGACGGCCGACCGCGCCATCGGCGGGGGGCGGCGATTTCCGGCCGATCGCGAAAGCTGGATTGCCGCCTTGGCCGCCCGCTGCGGCCTGCAACCGCCACACGTCGCCGAATTGTTCTCCCGCTACGGAACGGAGGCGGAGGCTCTGGCGGCTTTCATAGGCCAGGGAAGCGATGCCGTGATCCCGGGCGCCGGTCATACGATGCGGGAACTTCTGTTCCTGATCCGCAACGAGGCGGTCGAACATCTGGACGATCTGCTCTTGCGCCGCACGACGCTCGCCATTTCGGGCACGCTCTCGCTCGCCATTCTCGACGCTGCGCTCGAACTGCTGACGGAGGAGAAGGGCTGGTCCGATGCGCGCAGCCTGAGTGAGCGGAACCGGTGCCTTGCGCTCCTGCGGGACCGGCACGGGGTCGACGAGAAAGCCCTTGCGGCCCGAATGCCGCCTCCATTGGCCAAGGCCGTCGCGGCGGGTTGATACCGCAATCGTTGCGGTGGCCTCGATCCAGGCTGCCGCGCAACCTACGACGAAGGAGAAGAGCATGAGAACCAATAGCAAGGTGCGGATGAACCGCCTGTTCAACGGCGGACGCTGCCTCGACGTGGCGATCGATCACGGTGTCTGCAACGAACCGTCCTTCCTGAGCGGACTCGAAAACATGGAGACCGTGGTGAAGACACTCACCGCGGCGGCGCCCGACGCGATCCAGATGAATTATGGCCAGGCCGATCTGCTGCAGGATCTGCCCGGCAAGGACAAGCCGGCGCTCGTCATGCGCATCGACATGGGCAATCCCTATAACCGCATCCGCCACCGCGACATGTGGGCGGTGCTGCAGAACGAGGCCGAGCCGCTGATCGGGGCGCTGGCGATGGATGCGGCCTGCGTCGTCGTCAATCTTTTCATGCTGCCGGACGAACCGGATCTCTTCCGCCAATGCGTGCAGAACATCGGCCGCGTCCGGGCCGATTGTGACAAATACGGCATGCCGCTGATGATAGAGCCGCTCGTCATGCAGCCGGTGACCGAACATGGCGGCTACATGGTCGACGGCGATGCCGACAAGATCGTCACGCTGACACGGCTTGCCCGGGAGATGGGCGCCGACATCGTCAAGGCGGACCCGACCACCGATGCGGACGAATTCCACCGGGTGGTCGAAGCGGCGCGTTGCCCGGTTCTCGTTCGCGGCGGCGGCAAGGAGGATCTGAGATCCGTCTTCGACAAGTCGGCGGCCTTGATGAAGCAGGGCGCGATGGGCATGGTCTATGGGCGCAACGTCTATCAGCACTCCAACCCGAAGGCCGTGGTGCGCGGATTGATGGCGATCGTGCACGACAATGCGAGCGGCGAAGAGGCTTTCGCTCTGTATCGTCAAGGTTGATCGGATATCGGACCTTGGGAGGGGTTCAGCATGGGAGACTATCTTTTGGGCCTCGACGCCGGCAACACCGTCATCAAGGCGGTGATCTTCGACCGGGAGGGCAAGGACATCGCTTCGGCCGCGGCGGAAGGGCACAGCCGGATGCCGTTCCCCGGCCATGTCGAGCGCGGCCTGGACGAGCTTTGGGAGAATGCCCGCCGGGTCATCCGTACATGTGTCGCTGAGGCCGGGATCGACGCCGGCGAGATCGCGGCGATCGGCTGCGCCGGCCATGGCAACGGGCTCTACGCGCTTGACCATGAGGGGCGGCCGCTTCTCGGCATCCAGTCGCTCGACACCCGGGCGGCGGCGCTTGTCGCCGAGTGGACGTCGCACGGTGTCGGCGACCGAACCTATCCGATCGGCCAGCAACGGCCCTGGCCTTCGCAGACCCCCACCCTGCTCGCCTGGCTGAAACGACACCGGCCGGAGGTCTTCGCCAGTATCGGCACGGTCTTTCTCTGCAAGGATTTCATCGTCAACCGGCTGACCGGCGCCCGCGTCAGCGACGTCTCGGACATGACCGGCTGCGGTTTGCTCAACGTCGCCGGCCGGCGCTACGACCGGGAACTCATGGCAGCTTACGGGCTCTGCGAATCCATGGACCTCCTGCCGCCGCTGGTGGAAAGCGCCGACATCGCGGGCCGCATCACCGAAGCGGCCGCGGCAGAGACGGGGCTTGCCGCCGGAACGCCGGTGGTCGGCGGTCTCTTCGACGTGGTCGCCTCGGCGATCGGCTCCGGGGTCACCCGCACGGGGGCAGCTTCCATCATTGCCGGAACCTGGAGCATCAATCAGGTGATCATCGAAAGCCCGGAGCTCCAGGGACCGGTGTTCATGTCGTCGACCTTCGACCGAGATCGCTACATGGCAATCGAGTCCAGCGCGACCTCCGCCGCAAACCTCGAATGGCTGGTGCGGGAGCTCTTTTCCGAGGTGCGGTCCGATGGGCGCTCGCCCTTCGACCTCTGCTGCGAGCTCGCCTCCTCAAACGCTCCGGCCTCCGACGACCCCATCTACCACCCCTATCTCTACGGCGCCCAGCAGGACGGTAGCGCGCGCGCCGGGTTCTACGGGATCGCCGGCTGGCACACGAAAGGCCACCTCGTCCGCGCGGTTCTCGAAGGCGTTGCCTTCGGGCACCGCCAGCACATCGAGACGATGCGGAAAGCAGGTGCGGCCTTCGACGAGGCGGTACTTTCCGGCGGCGGTTCGCGCAGCCTCATATGGCCGCAGATATTCGCCGACGTTCTCGGCGTGCCGGTCTCCGTCGCCCGCTCGCGTGAGACGGGCGCCCTGGGGGCGGCAATCGCCGCCGGCACCGGCGTGGGCATTTTCTCCGACTTCGCCGAGGGTGCGGCCGCGATGGTGAGAACCGAGCGGCACTATCGTCCGAACAGGGCGCTGGAAGCGCATTATGCCCGGCGATACGCACTCTACCGGGACATTGCGGATGTCATGACTCCGCTCTGGCGACGGCTTTCGGCAATGCAGGCCATCACGGCGGGAGTTGCGGCGTGAACGCGGATATGGACGAGACGACCGCCGATGCGGGCAGTTACGATTTCATCGTCGTTGGCGCCGGCTCCGCCGGCTGCGTGCTTGCCAACCGGCTCTCCGCTGATCCGAAAAACCGGGTCCTGTTGCTAGAAGCCGGCGGCAGCGACCGCTATCACTGGGTGCATGTGCCGATCGGCTATCTCTACTGCATGGGCAATCCACGCACAGACTGGATGATGAGGACGGCCGCGGAACCCGGTCTCAACGGCCGCAGCCTCCCCTATCCTCGCGGCAAGCTGCTCGGCGGCTGTTCTTCGATCAACGGCATGATCTATATGCGGGGGCAGGCGGCCGACTACGATGGCTGGCGCCAGGCCGGCAATACCGGCTGGGGCTGGGACGATGTCCTGCCCTATTTCCTGAAGTCGGAAAACAACTTCCGCGGCAAGTCGCCGATGCATGGCGCCTGCGGAGAGTGGCGGGTCGAACGGCAACGCCTGTCCTGGCCGATCCTTGACGCCTTTCGCGATGCCGCCGAAGAGCTCGGCATTCCGAAAACCGAGGATTTCAACACCGGCGACAACGAGGGATCGGGCTATTTCGAGGTGAACCAGCGAGGCGGCGTGCGCTGGAACACGACCAAGGCCTTCCTGCGCCCCGCCATGAAGCGGCCAAATCTCCGGGTCCTGACGGGCGCCGAGACGGAGCGTCTGATCTTCGACGGCCGCCGCACGAAGGGCGTACGCTTCCGATTGAACGGCCGCGTCCAGGTGGCGCGCGCTACACGCGAGGTCATCCTCTCTGCAGGCGCGATCAACTCTCCGAAAATTCTCGAACTATCCGGGGTGGGCCGACCGGACATCGTCTCGGCAGCCGGAGCAGAGGTGGTCCACGACCTCCCAGGCGTTGGCGAAAACCTGCAGGATCATCTTCAGATCCGCACCGTCTTCCGCATCGAAGGCGCGAAAACGCTGAACCAGCTTTATCACAGCGTTCTTTCCCGCATGGGAATGGGCTTCGAATACATGCTGAGGCGTTCCGGTCCGCTGTCGATGGCACCGAGCCAACTCGGCATATTTGCGAAAAGCAGCCCATCTGTCGCAACCCCTGACCTAGAATACCATGTCCAGCCACTGAGTACCGACCGGCTGGGAGAGCCACTCCACAGATACCCGGCCGTTACGGTCTCGGTCTGCAATCTGAGGCCGGAAAGCCGGGGAAGCGTGCATGTCACGACAGCGGAATCATCGGCCGCGCCGGACATCCGGCCGAACTATCTGTCCACCGCCGGCGACCGGTTGCTTGCGGCACAGGCCATCCGCCACGCCCGCAATCTCATGGCGACGAAGGCCATCGCAAGATTCAAGCCGGCAGAAATGCTGCCGGGCGCGGAGTTCCAAAGCGAGGATGAACTTATCCGCCGGGCCGGCGACATCGCGACGACGATCTTCCACCCGGTGGGCACCTGCAAGATGGGCAGCGATCCGATGGCGGTGGTCGACCCTTCGCTTAAGGTTCATGGTCTTGGTGGCTTGCGCGTCGTCGACGCTTCGATCATGCCGACCATCGTCTCGGGCAACACCAATTCTCCGGTCATCATGATTGCGGAAAAGGCGGCCGAGGCGATCCTGCGACAGTAGATCCCGATTTCGGAACCCAGGCAAACCTAACGCCCCGTCCTCATCCGCGCGGACCCGGATTGATCCCGCTTCAATGGATTGGTGCGAGGCATTATCTTCATAGTGCTGGGTTGCGGGACTGCGCCGCCAGCGTCGATACCAGTTCGTCGGAACCTGGCTTTCTCATTTGAAGGGTGTGAACCCTGATTTCAGACTGCCGACTGCCTGCTTCTCAAAAACATGGGTTGCACCCCAGCCCAAGGCTGATCAGCACCTTTGGCGTCTTTGCCTTTGGCCGACCGTGGCGGCCAAAGGCGTGCGTTCCTCGCCGAGACCGTCAAAGCCGATCGAGGCGCAGCATCGAAGTGCTGCCTACCCAGGCATCACGCCATCGGCGCGACGTTTTTTCTGCCAAGACCTCGTCGCCGCGTGCGCGATAGACCTCGCTTAGGCCGAACAGGGCCCAACCATTGTTCGGAGCAAGGACGAGGCTCTCGTTAAAGGCATTTTCCGCGCCATCGAGATCGCCGGCGCGCAACAGAGCCGCTCCGAGCGACTGCCCGATCGGGTAGTACCAGTGGCGCGGCTCCATATATGAAAGGCGATCCTCCACTTTCTTGGCATCCGCGAATGCGCGAGCGGCAGCCGGCCAATCGTCACCTGCCTGCGCAATCCGGGCGGTAAGGACGTGCCGGGCTATTGCCAGTACGTCAGCAGCGGGCATTCCGCCATCCTCTAGCGCACTCAAGTCAGCCGATCGGGCGATTTCGGCAATTGCCGCTTCTTCGGATCGAGCAGCATCAAGGTCACCGCGCCCAGCTTGAGCAACCCCGCGCATATAATGCCAGGCGGCATCGACGAATGGGAAGTCGCCGGTCGGACGCGCAACTGCGAGGATCGTTTGCGGATCGCTGAACTGTGCATGCGCGAATAGGGGCGCGGCCTTGATCGGCTGAACGAACGCAGGTGCGGCGCGCGCGAGCTCGTCCGAAATTACCCCTGAGAGCTTCTGCGCCGCCTCGATGGCAGTCGGGCCGTCGCCGGCCATTTGTGCCGAAACCAGCAGGAAGTGGATGTTGTGTGGATAGTACCCGCCGGCATAGAGCCCCTCAGGCGCCACCGCTTGAAAGAAAGACTCATCCGTTGCGACCGCACGGCGATTGACCGCAAGCGAATCCGCAAAACGCCCGACCCGGTAGTAAATGTGAGAGGGCATGTGAACCAGATGACCGGCTCCGATATCCATCTTCGCCAGGCGATCGGCGTGCCGCTCCGCCCGCTCGGGCGAAGTCGAAGCCTCGACGGCATGGATGTAGAGATGGATCGCGCCAACATGGTCAGGGTTGCGCGCCAGCACCCGCTCAAGCGTCGAGATGATCGCCGCAGTCTTTCCCTTCGGTTTTGCGCCGGCGTCGGTCCAGTAATCCCAAGGGTTCAGGTCCATCAACGCCTCTGCATAAAGAACGGCGATATCGTCGTCCTTCGGAAACTTGCCTGCGACTTCAGCCATGGCCTCTGCATAGGCTTGGTCGAGAACTGTACGTTCGGTGTCTGGAGCATAGCGGCGGGCCAGGGCGGCGATCAACGCCTGCTCACGCGGAGACGCGTTGGGCGCCAGGGCCACGGCTTTCGTCACCGCGGCCAATGCCACAGCATTCGCGTCGGGATCCATCGGTGCGTTGATGTTCGGGCCGAGCACGAGCGCTTCGCCCCAGAAACAAATCGCGCAAGATGGGTCAAGCTTCTGAGCTTGCTTGAAGCTGCGGGCAGCCTCGGCATGGTTGAAACCGAAGCTCAGCATCATCGCCTGGTCGACGTAAGCCTGCGCATCTTTGCTGGCGGTAGAGGCGGCGGAACGATGCCCGGTTAAACTTGGCCACAGAGGCACCTGTGCCCCCTGGGTAGCTGGCGTCGGAAGCTGGTTGCCGCTGAACTGTTTCAGTTCGGTGTTCTTCGCCAGGTGGTATTTCGCGTCATGGGCAAGGGCCGGAGCGGCCCCGAAGAGGATCGCTACGGACAGAGCGCTGGAGAGAAGGTGCGTTTTCATGGTCATTCTCAATGGTTTCGACCTGACAGGGACGGTGGCATTCGCCCGCTTCACTCGCTCTGGCGCCATCTACAGGCTCGCCCAGATTTGACGAGGTATTCAATTTCGAAACGCGTCACGCCGATGTCCTTGAGAATATGATCCGGCATTTCCTGCAGCGCGCACCCGCGTGCACGAGTGGTTTGCCGGCGACGGCGGGTTGCCTCCGCCACCTGTGCCGCGCAGTTCAAGAATGCTGTGCTTAGCGCCGTGGTCAGAAAGGCCGACGGATTGATATTGAAGGAGGTCTTAGACATGCTGCTTCCCTCTTGGTCTGAGTGTCGGCCTGTCGGTGGACACTCACCAGTGCGGCTTTTGCGACAGGGCCCCCGCCTTGTTGTTGCGGATGTGGTGGCAAAAGCTCGTCCAGCCCGCGCGCCATCCTCGTTCAGCCCGCACGCGCCATCATTTGTTACTGCATACCCGGACTGAGCCACTGCGGCAGTTCCGGAAGTAACAGGAACAGCCTTGGCGCCGCCTCAGCCGCCCACGCAACCGCGCAGCCGTGGTGCCCAGGCCAAGTCGAGGCGACGTTGCGCGACGGAGCTTTACGTATTTTTCCTGTCCTCAGGCCCACACACGGAGAGCATCAGTATATTTCGCGCGCCTGGCCGGTCCGTGAGAGCTGGAACTCCACTCCTCTCTTGGAGTTCTTACCGTCATGTTCGCTCTCAGGCTCGCTCTCGGAATAAGGACGCGGCGTAGGAAATGAATCCAGAAAGATGGACGCATCTGTGTATAGATATGCAGCGCATGTTCGCCGAGGACACCCCTTGGCAAGTTACCTGGATGCCGAAGGTGTTCGATCAGGTCGTCGAAATTGCAGCCCGGTTTCCGGAGCGCACGATATTCACGCGTTTTGTGCCGCCGTCCGCTCCTGAGGAACTGCCAGGCATGTGGCGGGCGTACTACGAGAAATGGCCGATGATGACGACCACCCAACTTGACCCGGTTCTGGTGGATCTAGTTCCGGACCTGAAAAGATTGGTTCCGCCAGCGCGCATTTTTGACAAAAGCACTTATTCGCCCTGGACGAGTGGTCGCCTGCATAGCGCCTTACTTCATCAGGATATCGGCACGTTGGTCGTAACAGGAGGCGAGACGGACATCTGCGTGCTGGCCGCGACGCTTGGGGCTATCGATCTCGGCTATAAGATTATCCTACTGAAGGACGCGGTATGTAGTGCGACCGATCAAACGCACGATGCATCGTTGGAACTTCTCAGCAAGCGCTTCTCAGTTCAAGTGGAGGTTATGAACACCGAGGAGTGGTTATCGTCATTTTAGAGCCTGCGCGAAACGAGCAGCGCTGTTCCTAGGTTCCTAGGCGATTTTAGAAGGACGAACTAAGCAAATCGGGCGCCGGGGTGGTGAACGGTCTTGACCGCAGTATTGCGGCACGACGGCCGTCCGGCGAACCAACCAGCCGGCTGAGCGGGACTCCCTAAGCTGTGTTACACTCCGGCTCATCACTTCAATGGAGTGGGTCCCATGGGCATAACGTTTCCCAACGAAAGTTCGGAATATCGCACCGCTCGCGACAAGCTACTGCAGCGCGAAGTAGCACTCAGGCGCGAAATGGAATCGGTGGCCGCAGAGATCCGAGCGCTCCCCCCCGGGCGGGGTCGTTCCCGAGGACTATGAATTCGACCACATTGACGGAAAGGGGACATCGGCGAAGGTGCGACTCTCCGAACTGTTTCGGCCCGGCACCGATGTCTTGATCCTCTACCATTACATGTTCCCTCGCCATCGCGGTGATAAGCGGGCCAAACCGAACAGCGGGCCGATGGCAGAGGCGCCGATTGAAGATGGGCCGTGCCCATCTTGTACTGCCCTACTCGACAACTGGGAGGGAGCGGTGCCGCACATAGAGGGTCTGGGAGCAAACATCGCGGCTGTTGCAAAGGCGCCGATAGACCAGGTTGCGGCCTTTGCGGCTCATCGGGGCTGGCGCAATCTGAAGCTCCTTTCTGCCGCGAACAATAGCTTCAAACGCGACTATCACGGCGAGGACACGGAGGGCCAGCAATTGCCGATCCTTACCGTGTTTTACAAAGGCGCGGACGGGCTAATTAGGTTGAGCTGGGCCTCTGAACTGTTGTTCTATCCGGCCGAGCCGGGGCAAGATCCACGACATTTGGGCACTGTCGAGCCGATGTGGACCCTCTTGGACCTCACTCCCGGAGGGCGGCCGAATACCGACGAACAGTTCGACTACCAAGGTTAACAGCCCGCATTGCCGAGATGCTATTCTCATGACCTCGCAAAGAGGGCTATTGATTGAGAGGGCGGCTGTCACCGGCGAACGCGTTATACCCGCCGCGAGAGCGCATCTTCACGAACGACTTTTAACTGTGTTCCTATTTTGCAAAGTGCCGTGGCTAGGCGCCAGCCGAATGATGCGTTCTGCAAGAAGGAAACCATCGAACCCTCTGAATAAGCTCAAACTTGAGTACCGCCCGCGCCTGAAGGGCGAGGGAGAGCACCCACGCGGAGCGGCCACCCTCTGCCCGGCCTCACGAGGCGCTGCGCGGCCGCGCCACGTCGTTCACTCCCTCCGGATCCGGCGCCTGGCCATAGCTCATGCGCCGCATCTGGGCGATCACCCGCTCCATTTCGTCATCCGGCAGTATGGGCGGCTCGCCGAGCGTCAGGGCCTGGACATAGATCCGCGACAGCGTCTCGACTTCGATCGCGAGCCACAATGCCTGTTCCAGCGTTTTGCCGAGCGATATCTGACCGTGCTGCCCGAGCAGGCAGGCCAAACGGTCCTTAAGCGCGACAAGCGCGTTGTCCGACAGGGCCTGCGTGCCGAAGGTCGCATATTCGGCGCAGCGGATGGTCGTGCCGCCGGCAATCCCCGTCATGTAGTGAAAACTCGGAATGGTCCTGTGATGGCAGGCGAGTGTCGTCGCGTAGATTGAGTGGCAATGCAGTACCACGTCGATATCCGTGCGCGCGCGCAGAATGTCGCGATGAAAGCGCCACTCCGATGAGGGCCGATGGCCCACATAGGTGCCGTCGAGGCCCATTTCCACCAGGTCGTCCGGTTGCATCGTTTCATAGGGCATGGAGGACGGCGTGATGAGGAAGCCGTCATCGGTGCGGACGGAAAGATTGCCGGCCGTGCCCTGGTTGATGCCGCTCGAATTCATCCGCCGGCAGATGTCCACCATTTCCCGCCGGAGTGCCAGCTTGTCCGTCTCAGCCATGAAGATTTCCTTTCGTGTTCCGGAATTTATCTCTGTTGCCCCGCACTGCACGGGCGACAGCGCGCCAATCGGCGGCGTAGCGGGAAATGTCGGAATTGAGCCGCGCAAGATCGATGGGCTCGCTGAGGGCAAGCGGCGCCGGCCCCTCACGCGTCTCGTGACCGGCAAGCAGCGCCGCACCGGCGGCAACACCATAAGCGTCGAGGTTGAATCGCACCTGGCGCTTAGGAAGCAATGCCGCAACGACGCCCGCATAAAGAGGATCGCGCAGGAAGCTGCCGTCGAGCACGATAAGGCGATCCGCGGAAAGCGCCTCGATGCATTCAACCGTCAGCAGCGCACAATAGAGGAGTGCCAGGCCCTTGCGCTCCATTGCCGTCTCGGCGGCAGGTCCAAGTATGCCCCCGCTTCCGGCGCTGCCGGGGAAAAGACCATCGTCGTCGCCGAAGGAGGGCGCCGCGAGGGTCCGCTGCGCAACCAGACGCCCGAGAACCTCGATGGGGACGTCGTCCGTCGGCGGATTGGAACCGGCGATATGGGAGAATTCCCGTCCGCCCATGGTGAGTATCCCGCCAAGGCGATTTCCGAAAACGTCGCTGTTCAGCGTCATGCCCCGGTGCTCGTCGAGGCGCTCGATGGGTGTCGAGCGTGAAAAGCCGACGATCCAGGTGCCGGTCGAGATCACCGTGAAATCCCGCAAGCCCGCAGCGTGATAGCGATAATGATTGAGGCTGCTGTCGTGGCCGCCCGTGAGGACGCTCACATCTGCCGGCAGCCCGAACCTCCGGACGAGTTCGGGTCGGATCGGCCCAAGCTTCTGCCAGGCCTTCGAGAATGGCGGCATCAGCCGCTCCCAGCCGCGGGCACTAACGATCGGTGAGAAGCGCCTTTCGGCGACATTCCAGAGATGCGACTGTGCCCCGAGAAAGCTCGCTTCCGACGCGGCGACGCCGGAAAGCCGCCAAGCCCAATATTGCGGCAGGCCGAGATACCAGCGCGCTTTCCCGAAAGCATCCGGTTCGCGCTCCTCCATCCAATAGAGTTGGCGGGCCTGATGGGTCGCGCCATGCATGGTCGCGCTGCCGCGGTCGAGAAACGTACCGGCAAGCGGGATATAGCCGTCGCGGATATCCGGCGGCAACGGCTGCTCGTAATCGACCATCGGGAGCGCGGCGGCATCGCCCACGTCCGGATCCGCACCCGTCAGAACGCCGCCGGAGCCGTGCCCGGCCGCGACGACGGCGGCGAGTTCATGGCGCCGCGACAGAGCCGCCAGCGTCTCGAAAACCCATTCGCTTAGCTTCGTGAGGTCGTGGTGGCGCCAGGGAGGCCCGGGGAGGACGGGATTGGGGACGCTGATCGTCTCCGCCACCGTCCCGTCGGCCCCGACCGCGCTCAGCTTGACGTTGGTCTTGCCGACGTCGAGAACCGCGACCGGAGCCGCACCGCTGTCTCGATCGTTCATCGCATCCACCGTTTCTTCTCCCCGACCGTCTTCGCTGCAACCTCCTTCAGATCAGGCCGTACTGCGTGGCCTTGTTGCGCAGGAACGGCAGGCCGTTGCCCATCACCTCTTCCTCGTCCTTTGCGACCGGGCGCCAGACGGCGAGGCCATAAGCCACTTCCGGCGGCATGTTGATGAAGCTTTCCATGGCGAGGCCGCCCTTGAAGCCGATCGCCGCAAGCGTCGAGAAAATCTCGTCCCAGCCGCACGTACCGTAGCCCGGCGTGCCGCGGTCGCTTTCGGAAAGATGGATGTATTTCAGGTGCTCGCGGGCATCGAGGATACCTTTGCCGACACCCTTTTCTTCGATGTTCATGTGATAGGTATCGAGGTGCACGAAGACGTTGTCCGCTCCGACCCGCTCGATCATCTTGACCGCCTGCCAGCCGGTGTTGATCAGGTGGTTCTCGTAGCGGTTGACGGCTTCGACGCCAAGCTCGATGCCGCGCGACTTGGCGTGCTTGGCCGCAGCCTGCAGCACGCGGGCGATGTTGTCATACTCCTCTAGGGTCGGCGGCACGCCGGTGCGCTCGCCGATCCCGCCATAGATAACGCCCGACAGCGCCTCGCCGCCGAGATCGGCAGTCTTGTCGATCGCGATCTTCAGATGGTCGATCGCCGCCTCGGGCCGAACCGAGGCCCAGGCCCGTTCCGGCAGGCCGAGCGAGCAGACCGCGCGCAGACGGTTCTTCTCGAGGAGGGCACGGGTGTGCTCCGTGTCGACGGCAGGCGGATTTAGCATCGGGATCTCAATGAAATCGACCTTGTATTTGACCGCTGCGGCTACCGCCCGTTCGGCGCCGGGACGGTCCCAGTTCATTGTCCACATGCTTGTATGTACGCCAAAACCCTGCATCGTCATGATCCTCTTCTGACAATTGAAATCTTGATCCTGGAAACGGCCCAACGCAGAATCATCACGCCGACGAGAAGGATGCCCCAGACGGCGGTCGCGAGATGCTGGTTGGCTCCGATGAGATTGAGCCCGGACGAAAGAAGCTGCAGCACCACCAGCGCGACGAAGACGGGGATCACCCGGCCGAAGCCCCCGAACGGATTGACGCCGCCGAGGAAGCACGCGAGCACCGTGATCAGCAGGTAGGACTCGCCATGGCCGATGCGCACCGAATTGAAGCGTGCCAGCATGATGATGCCGGCGATCGCGCACATGACCCCGGAAAGCGTGTAGACGAGCACGATCGCCTTGCGCGTGTTGATGCCTGAATAGCGCGTGGCCTCGAGGTTCGAGCCGATCATATAGGTGTTGAAGCCGAGCTTTGTCCGGCCGAGAAGCAGATGCCAGGCGAGCACGCAGACGACGAAGACGATCAGCGGCACGGGAATGCCGGCGACGGAGCCATGGCCGATCACGCCGACGAAGGGCGGGAAGCCGGAGATGTCGCCCCCGCGCGTCAGGAACTCGCCGAGGCCGCGCAGGAAGATCATCATCGACAGGGAGACGAGGATCGGATGGGCGCGTGTGAACGCGATCACCAGGCCCATGACGACTCCGCTTGCCGCACCGACCATCACGGCAAGGAGGGAGCCGACGAGGAAGATGCCGAAACCCGCGTCTGCCCCTCCGTTCGCCTTGAGAACCCAGGCGAGAGTCAGTCCGGCAAGATTGGCGGTGAAGGTAATTGCGAGATTGAGGCCGCCGGTCAGGATCGGCAGCAGCATGGCAAGCGTCAGGAGGCCGAGTTCCGGCAGCTGGAAGGCGACGGAGCCAAAGGTCGCGGCGCTCAGGAATTGCGGGGAGGCGATCCCGAAGACGAGCACGACAGCGACGAAGGCGAGCCCCGGACCGGCCATTTCCGGCCCTATGACGGCCTTGATCCTTTCGAAGACTGTGGTCATCGTCCAGTTCCCTTCTGACCGACAAAAGGCAGCAGGCGCTCGATCCGCGTGTTGGAAAGCGTGATGGCGATCAGGATGATGGCGCCGATGATCATCTTGAAGGCGAAGGGCGATACGCCCATCAGGTTTAGTCCGTTCTGAGTGATCGAAATCAGAAGCACGCCGAGCACGCAACCGAGCACGGTGCCCTTGCCGCCGCCGAGGCGCGCGCCGCCGAGCACGACCGCGGCGAGCACGTCGAGTTCGCGGCCATAAAGCGCGTTTGGCACGACTTCCTGAGCATAATGCGCCTGGATGAGACCGCCGATGCCGGCCATGAGGCCAAGCCAGCCGAAGGCAATGAATTGCATGGCACCGATATTGATGCCGAAGCGTCGGGCGCCTTCCGGATTGTCGCCGAAGGCGTAAAGCTGGCGGCCGGTCGTGGTACGCGTGATCAGCGTCCATGTGGCAACGACGCAGACGATCATGACGAGAACCGGAAGCGTGATCTCGATCCAGGTACCGTCGGGCATTTCACGCTCGAAGAGGATCACGCGGTCCGTCAGCCAGTCGGGCAGGTCGTAGATCGACACGCCCCGGGTGAAGAACATCAGCAATCCGAAATAGATGTTGAAGGTGGAAATCGTGGCGACGATCGAAATGATCCGGAAGCGGTGGATCAGAAAGGCGTTGAAGCAGCCGAGCAGCACGCCCAGCGAGCCGGCGATGAGAAGCCCGGAGATCCAACCGCCGCCGCCGATCCAGCCGAGCGCGATCGCCGTGCCGTATTGGACGACGGAAGCGGCCACGGCGAAGGAGATATCGATGCCGCCGGCGATCAGCACCACCAACAGGCCGACAGCGAAGATGATGTTGACGGCGCTGATGTTCAGGAGATCGAAAGCGTTGCCGAGCGAGAAGAAATTCGCCGTTGCGAAGGAGAGCACGGCGCTGATGACGACGATCACCGCCAGCAGCGAAAATTCCGTCGCGTGAGTGCGGATCAAGCTACGCATAGACGGCCGCCTCGATCTCTTCCAGCCGCGACTGGCGCGGATCATAGGTTCCGACGATGCGGCCTTGGGCCATGTGCAGGACACGGTCGGCGTTGAAATAGACTTCCGGCACCTCGTCCGAGATCAGGATAATCGCAAGCCCGCTCTCAGCGAGCTTGGCAACGATGTCAAAGATCCCGGCCCGTGCCCCGACGTCGACGCCGACTGTGGGTGAATCGAGGATCAACAGTTTGGGATCGGTGGCAAGCCATTTGGCGATCGCCACGCGCTGCTGGTTGCCGCCGGAAAGCGTCGATATCGCGTCAGCCTGATGGCCGATCTTGACGCCGAGATCGTCGATCCAGCGGGAGACGAGACTTCGTTTGCGGTCTTCGGAAAGAAGACCACCGGAGAGAATCTTGCGCAGCGAGGCGATAACCAGATTATCGGCGATCGGCTGCGGCTGGATGAGCCCGAGTGACAACCGGTCCTCCGACAGATAGGCGACGCCGGCACTGATCGCCTCGCGGTTCGAGCCGAAGCGGACCTCCCGGCCCTCGATGCTGATCGTCCCCGAGGCGGGCTTGAGCATGCCGAAAAGGGCGAGCGCCAGCTCGGTCCGGCCTGCCCCGAGCAGACCGGTTATGCCGACCGTTTCGCCGCGGCGAACGGTCAGCGAAATGTCTTCGAAGTCGCCCGGCCTGGTGAGGCCACGAACCTCGAGCACGGCGGGCTGGTCCTCCTTCGGGCGCGAGCGGACGTGCTGATCGAAGGTCTTGCCGGTCATGAGTTCGGTGATTTTCGACTGCGTCATGCCGGCAGCGGGGTAGACCCCGACCAGCGCGCCGTCGCGCAGGACCGTGATCCGGCTTGAAATCTCCAGTACCTCGGCAAGCCGGTGGCTGACGAAGACGACCGCGACGCCGGAGGCGGACAGGCTGCGGACGATTTCGAGCAGATGGTCCGTCTCCGACTGCGTCAGCGACGCGGTCGGCTCGTCCATGAAGACCAGCTTCGCCTCACCGACGAGCGCCCGGGCAATCGCCACGATCTGACGCTGGGCGATCGCATATTCCTTGAGTGGCAGGTCGACGTCGAGCGTGATGCCGAGGCGGCCCAGCGCATCGACCGCGATCCTGCGCATGCGGCCGTAATCCACCAGCCGCGGCCGGTCGCCGAGCACCTCGTGGAAGGCGATGTTTTCCGCGACGCTCATTTCCGGGAAAAGCGCAAGATCCTGCCAGATGACCTGAATGCCGCGGTCCTGTGCCGTAACCGGCGACATATGCGGATAGGTTTCGCCGTCATATTCGATCACCGCCCCCTCCGCGGGGCGATAGACACCCGTGATCACCTTGATGAGCGTGCTCTTGCCGCAGCCGTTCTCTCCGGCGAGGCAATGGACCTCGCCCGGGCGCACCTCGAAGCTCACATTCTTCAGTGCTTTGACGCCGCCGAAGGTCATGTTGATGTTGCGAAGAGACAGAAGCGGCTTGTCCGTGCTCGCCGCGCTTGCCGACTGGTGCATGCTGTCGAGGCCCATCGATGGTGTTTCCAGAGGATCTGCCAGGCCGGCCGGAGCCGGCCCAGCAGCCGGGAGAACCCGTTGGTGGCGCGGGATGCACTTGGCTCCCGCCCCACTTCAGTCCGTTCAGAGACCCATCGCGGCGAGGTCGGCGACCGTCTCCTTGTTGATCGGCACGAGCTGGTCGACGATGATGTTACGATTTTCGAAGTCGGGGTGGATCACGCCGAGACCTTCGATTTCCTCGCCGTCCTTGATTTCCTCGCCCTTCATGAGCTTGTGGGCGAGCGTCACGAAGACTTCGCCGGCCTGCTTGGGATTCCACATGAAGCCGCCGGAAATCGCATCGGACCTGATGAGCTTCTGGCCCTGACCGGGCGAGAAGGGCCCGAGAACGAAGATCTCGCCGACCTTGCGGCGCTCCTCGATGGCGCGCCCGGCACCGATCGGCCCCTGACTTCCGAAGGCAAGAAAGCCTTTGAGATTCGGATGAGCGGAGATTAGGTCGAGAGCCGTCGAACGGCTCTTGTCCACATCCTCTGCGACGCCATAACGATCGCCGACAAGCGTCATCTCGGGATGGTTCTTCTTGATGTATTCAATTGCTGCGTCGGCCCAGGCATTGTGCAGCGGCACGGTCAGCGAGCCTACGAAGACGGCATATTCGCCCTTGCCGCCCATTTTCTCCGCAAGCAGCTTTGCATGCGCCTCACCGAAGCCGGTAGCGGACGCGAGCTCGAAATCCCAATCCGCGCCCTTCTGGCTGGGCGATTCATGCGTGATGACGATGATGCCCTTTTCCCTGGCCTTGGTGAGGACCGGCTCCAGCACCTCAGCGTCGTTGGGAACGACGCCGATGACCTTGACGTTCTGGGCGATCAAGTCTTCGATCGCGCGAACCTGCAGTGCCGGGTCGGCACTGGTCGGCCCGACCATGAAAGCGTCGACGCCAAGCTTTTCGCCGCGTTCCTTGATACCGGCCTCCATGGCGTTGAACCACGGTATGCCGCCGATCTTGACGACGACACCGACCTTGCCCGCATCCTGCGCAGCGGCGGTATAGGCACCCGCAAGCGAAAGCGACGCCGCCAGTGCGGCGGCAAGAATTTTCCTGATCATGTCTCTCCTCCACATGTTCCCCCAAGGGAACGCTCCCGGGCGCGTCATGCGCCGGCCTCCAGCTCAATTCTCTTGGACGGGAGGGAATATCCCGCCGCTGACGGCCGCCTCCTCAGACGGCACCTACGATTTGCACAATCGTTATTTCTTTTTTGCACAATCGATGGTGCAATGACTATCGTTCAGAGTTAATCTTACGTCAAGCCGAAATCGGAACTAGAGCAATTCCAGGAAACGTGCATCGTTTTTCGGAGTTGGAGGAGGTCAGATGACGAACGGCGGCAGGAAGAAGGCGACCATCTATGATCTTTCGGTGCTGTCCGGGAGCTCGCCCTCCACCGTCAGCTCGGTGCTGAACGGCACGTGGCGCAAGCGACGGATCAAGGAAAGCACCGCGGAGCTCATCCGAAGCCTCGCCGAAACGCATCAGTACACTGCAAACCGGCAAGCGCGGGGCTTGCGCAGCTCCCGCTCCGGCCTCGTCGGCCTGCTCCTGCCCGTGCACGACAATCGCTACTTTTCCTCGCTCGCCCAGACCTTCGAGGCTCATGTGCGCAGCAAGGGTCAATGTCCTATCGTCGTCAGTGCCAGCCGCGACCCGGAGGAGGAGCGCAGGACGGCCGAAACGCTGATCTCCTATTCCATCGACGAATTGTTCATCTGCGGAGCGACGGATCCCGATGGCGTGCACGAGGTCTGCGAAGCGGCCGGCCTGAGGCATATCAACATCGATCTCCCCGGTACGAAAGTGCCGTCGGTCATCAGCGACAATTTCGAAGGCGGCCGTCTCCTGACCGAGGCGATAATCCGCCACTTCCCCGCCGAGCGGCCGCTCGAGCCCGACGATCTCTACCTGTTCGGCGGGCGCGATGATCACGCCACGCGCGAGCGCATCCGGGGATTTCGGGCGGTGAAGCAGGAGCTGCTGGGAAGCGATCCGGACGAGTGCATATGGCCGACCGGCTATGCCGCCGACAATGCGCGAAAGGCCTTCGAAGCTTTCTACGAACAGCATGGAAAATTGCCACGCGGCTTCTTCGTCAACTCATCGATAAATTTCGAGGGATTGCTGCGTTTCATGGCCGAGCATCCGCTCGAAAATTTCACGGATCTCGTCGTCGGATGCTACGACTACGACCCGTTCGCCTCCTTCCTCCCCTTCCCCGTCATCATGATCCGGCAGAATATCGAGGGAATGATCGCCAAGGCCTTCGAAGTGATCGAGGAACCGAGAGCATCCTTGCAGATACACATAATCGAGCCGCAGCTCGTGCCGCCGAGAACGGCGCTGACCGGTCCGCTCGATGCGCTGATGGACAGCGAGATGCCGCGGGAATGACGGGCCGCTACACTGCCGTGCGGCTGCCGGGGAAAAGCAGCTCTATGAAGCTCGACGCCGTCGGCTGTGGTTCGTGATTTGCCAGGCCGGGGCGCTCGTTGGCCTCGATGAAGACGTAGTCCGGTTCCGCCGGATCGCGGACCATCAGGTCGATGCCGACCACAGGGATGTTGATTGCCCGCGCCGCGCGGCAGGCGGCGTCGACGAGATCGGGATGCACGAGGTCCGTCACATCATGGATGGAACCGCCCGCATGGAGATTGGCGGCCTTGCGAACCGTAATCTCCCGTCCCTCTTCCAGTATCGTTTCAAGATCGAGCCCCTGCTCCGCAAGGCAGCGATCCGCCTCCGCATCGAGCGGAATCCGGCTTTCGCCGCCCGTAGCGGCCTCGCGGCGGCGCGACTGTTTCCCGATGAGGGAAGCGATCTTGCTGCGGCCGTCGCCGATGACGCGCGGCGGCAAGCGAACCGCGGCGGCAGCAAGCATATAGTCGATGATCACGAGGCGGAGGTCCTCTCCCTCGAAAAAGGCTTCCAGCAATACCCGGTCGCAGACCTGACGGGCCGAGGCGATTGCCTCCTCCAGCGCTTCCATCGTCGTGATGCCGACCGAGATGCCCCGGCCCTGCTCGCCGCGCGCCGGCTTGACCACCAGCTTGCCGTGTTCTTCGAGAAAGGCGCGAACGGCCTCCCGGTCCTCCCCCACTTCCACCTGGTCCGGGACGACAAGGCCCGCCGCGGAGACCATGCGGCGGGTAATCGCCTTGTCGTCACAGATCGACATCGCGACGCCGGAAGTCAGTTCCGATAGGCTCTCGCGGCAATGAATCGAGCGTCCGCCATGGGACAGGCGGAAGAACCCGCCTTCCGCGTCGGTGATCTCGACATGGATCCCGCGCCGCGTCGCCTCGTCGACGATCAGCCGCGCATAGGGATTGAGCGCATCGTAGGATTGATGCGGCATCGCGAAAAACTTCTCATTGATCGCATTCTTCCGCTTGATGGCGAAAAGCGGCATTCGCCGGAAATTCAGCTTCTCATAGAGCCCGATCGCCAACGTATTGTCGTGCATCACCGACAGGTCGACATAGGAAAGGCCGCGTGCCTGGAAATGCTCGGCAAGCTTGCGGACCAGATGTTCGCCGATGCCCGGCTGGCGCGCCTGCGGATGCACCGCGAGACACCACAGCGAAGCGCCGCGGTCCGGATCGTCGAACAGTCTCTGGTGGTCGATGCCGGTGACCGTGCCGACGATCTCGCCCGTGGCGTCGTCCTGCGCCACGAAATAGGTCAGCGACCGGTCGTCCCGCTCGGACGAGAAGAAATCGGATCGGATCTGGACCATGCCGCAAGCGGCATAGACCCGGTTGATGCCGTCTCCATCAGCTTCCGAAGCGAGCCTGCGGATCGTGATGCCTCGCGTGCGGCGGGTGTTTGCACGGTAGGTCCACAGGTCGAGCCGGTAGGTGTGGGACGGGTCGAGGAAAATCTCCTGTGGCGCCCGTGACAGAAGCACATGCGGGTCCCGTACGTAGAAGACAATGTCCCGGCTCGAGGGAGCTTCCTCGCGCAATTCGGACAAGAGTTTCTCGTCGTCGGAAAACGTCTGCGCGAACAGCAGCCTGCCCCAACCGCAGTCGAGCACGACATCCCGCTTCGCCTCACCGGCGGCTCTAGCCCCCTCGGCATCGCGCCCCGGCTGAGTGTGCGTCCGCAGCCGGTTCAGACGGTGCGTGACTGCCTTGGTGCCCTTGCTGCGTTGACGCGGCAGTGCGATCTCGCGCGTCTTCTTCATGTTACACCCCCTGCGCTTCAAGCCACATTTCAAGCAGTCCGACCTGCCACAGTTCGGAGCCGCGCAGCGGCGTGATGTGATCCGACGGCTCCTGGAACAGGCGGTCAAGATAAGCATCTTGGAAGAGGCCCCGCTCGCGCGCCTTCTGCGAGCGCAAGCTATCGCGGATCAGATGGAGATACGGACCGGCGATATATTTGAGCTGCGGCACCGGGAAATAGCCCTTCTTGCGGTCGATGACCTCGCTCGGAATGACCCGGCGCGCCACGTCCTTCAGAATGCCCTTGCCGCCGTCGCGCAGCTTCGCCTCCGGGGGCATGCGCGCGGCAAGTTCCACCAGCTCGTGGTCGAGGAAAGGCACGCGCGCTTCGAGGCCCCAGGCCATCGTCATATTGTCGACGCGCTTCACGGGGTCGTCGACGAGCATAACGTTGCTGTCGAGGCGGAGCGCCTGATCGACGGGCGTATCGGCACCCTCGCGCAGGAGGTGCTCGTTCAGCAAGTCGCCACTCACGTCGTGGTCGGCAATCCAGGCATCCGACAACTGGGTGGTCAAAACCGCGTGGGAACGGTCGCGGAAGGCCTTGCCGTAATCCGCAACGACGTCGTTGGAGTTCATCAGCGGCGGGTACCAGTGGTAACCGCCGAAGACCTCGTCCGCACCCTGCCCCGACTGTACGACCTTGACGTGCTTCGAAACCTCCTTCGAGAGCAGATAGAAGCCGACATTGTCATAGGAGACCATCGGCTCGGACATTGCGGCGATGGTCCCGGGCAAGGCCCCCATCAGATCGGCGGAGGGGACGAATATCTTGCGATGATCCGTACCGAAGTGACCGGCGATCAGGTCCGAATAGACGAATTCGTCGCCCTTTTCGCCGTTTGCCTCCTCGAAGCCGACGGAGAAGCTCATGAGACCGCGCTGGCCCGCTTCCGCGAGAAGCCCGACGATCAGGCTGGAATCGACGCCGCCGGAAAGAAGCACGCCGACCGGCACATCGGCGACCATGCGCCGCTTCACGGCAATGCGCAGCGCGTCGAGGAGCTGTTCCTGCCATTCCTCGCGGCTTATGGCTGCGTCGCCTGCCTGGCGGCGATAGGGCGGATCCCAGTAGCGCCGGTCCTCGAAGCTGCCGTCGCGTTCATAAACGCGAAGGGTCGCAGGCGGCAGCTTGCGAACGCCGTTCAGGATCGTGCGCGGCGGCGGCACGACCGCGTGGAAGGTCATGTAGTTGTGGAGCGCGGCCACGTCGATCGAGATGTCGACGCCGCCCGCCTTGACGAGCGCGGGCAAGGCGGAAGCGAAGCGCAAGGCGCCCTGTACTTCGGCGATATAGAGCGGCTTGATCCCGAAACGGTCACGCGCCATGACGACGCGTCCGCTGTCGCGCTCGTGAATGACGAATGCGAACATGCCATGGAAACGCGAGACGCATTCCTCGCCCCAGGCATGCCACGCCTTCAGGATGACCTCGGTATCGCCGGACGAGAAGAATCTGTAACCCTTCTCTTCAAGCTCCGACCTCAGTTCGCGAAAATTGTAGATGCAGCCGTTGAAGACGAGCGACAGGCCGAGGTCGGAATCGACCATCGGCTGCTGCGACTTGTCGGAGAGGTCGAGAATACGCAATCGCCGGTGCCCCAGTCCGACATTCCCGCGCACCACCACGCCTGACGCATCCGGCCCGCGAGGGGCAAGGACGTCCGCCATGATCGAGAGTGCCGTAACCGACGGCGAACCGCCATCGAACCTGACTTCTCCACAAATTCCACACATGAACCGGGTCGAAACCTCCATTGTTGGTACGAGACGCGCCGTCAGGGCCGCGGATCGATCCGCGGCCCTGACGTCGCTATGAAAACCCAATGCCCCACCGGGCCGACAGTTCCGCCATGGGCGTCACTTGGTCGCGGCTGCACGTTCGAGCATGTAGCTTTCGGCGAAAGCCATATGCTCGGCGGCGATCACGCGCGCATCCTCCGACCGCCCGTCCTTGAGCGCGGCCATGAGCCGGTACTGGAACGACAAGCCCGTTTCTCGCGAAAGCGACGTCGGGTCGGCATAGATCGCTCGTGCGGCCGGGAGTTCGCGCAGCAGATTGTGCATGAGCCCGCAGACGAAGCCGAGAAGCGGATTCGGGCAGAGTTGCGCCAGCATCGAATGAAAGTCGAGCTCGGCGACGCGCTGGCGATACTGCTCGTCCAGATCGGCGGGGGGATGATCGTAGATGCGGATCGTGTTTTCGAGGGCGATGAGCTCCTCCCGCGTCACCCTGCCGGCCAGGAGCGCCGCTACCTCCGGCTCCAGCACCTTGCGCATGGCGTATATGTCGGAAATGCTCGGCTGATCGAAGAAGAAGTGGGTCGACAGAAGCTCCATGGCGTGCCGCGCCGAGGGCTTGGCGACGAAGGCGCCGCCTCCCGGGCCGCTGCGCGTGAAGACGAGGCCCTGCGTCTCCAGCGCTTTCATCGCCTCGCGTACGGTCCCCTTGGCCGCCTTGAACGTGTCGATCAGGTCGCGCTCCTGCGGAAGACGGTCGCCCGGCCCCAATCCTTCCGAGCGGATGTAATCCTTGATGCGATCGGCGATCGCCTCAGGTCTGCGTTTCGTACGCTCGGCCGGGACGAAGAGACGCTGGCCATCTCCACCGGTTTCCTTTTTCTTTTCGATGACCACTGGCATGAACCGTCACTCTTTCCTGATGCGGGGGGCGCTGGCGACAAGCTGTCGTGTATAGGCGTGCTCAGGGTCGGTAAAAAGGCGGGCGGCCGGTGCAGTCTCGACCACCTCGCCGAAATACATCACCGCCACCCGATCGGAGATCGCCTCGACCACCGCCAGATCGTGGCTGATGAAGAGATAGGAGAGGCCGAAGCGCTGCTTCAGATCGCGCAGCAGAAGCAGGACCTGCGCCTGAATGGACACGTCGAGCGCGCTGACCGGCTCGTCAAGCACGATGATCTCGGCCTCCGTCGCCAGCGCCCGGGCGATCGCGATCCGCTGCGCCTGCCCCCCGGAAAACTCGTGCGGGTAGCGCACGAGCGTGTCCTCCGGCATCTGCACCGCATGAAGCAGTTCCTGCATCCGGGCACGACGGCGCGGGGCGTCGTAGCCGCACAAAAGCTTCAGCGGCGTCTCCAGGATCTCCTGGATCGTCTTGCGCGGATTGAGCGAAGCGACCGGATCCTGGAAGACATACTGGATCGTCTTGCCGAAGGCCCTCGGACCGGATCGCCGCAGCGCCGCGGCATCCCTGCCTGCGATCAGCATGCTGCCGGATGTCGGCTCCTCGAGGCCGACGAGCATGCGCGCAAGCGTGCTCTTGCCGGACCCGCTTTCGCCGACAACGGCGAGCGTCTCGCCCCGCGCGACATCCAGGGACACCGCCTTCACGGCCCGTGTCTCATGCTTCGCCTTACCGAAAATGCCGCGGCCCCCGCCGAAGGTCTTGGAAAGGTCGCGAACCTGAATGGCAGCACCCGTCATTGCGCCGCCTCCGCCTTGCTGCCGGCGAAAAGCCCGGCTACACGATCCAGGAAGCGCTCGCCCGTTCCGAGCTCGGGTACGCAGGCGATCAGCCGCTTCGTATAGGCATGCTGCGGATCGGCGAGTACCTCCCTGGTTTTCCCGGTTTCGACGATCTCGCCATCCTTCATCACGGCCACGCGGTCGCAGAATTCCGACACGATGCCGAAGTCGTGCGTGATGAAGAGCAGCGCCATGCCCCGCTCGCGCTGAAGATCGCGCAGGAGCTCCAGGATGCGGGCCTGAACGGTCACGTCCAGCGCGGTCGTCGGCTCGTCCGCAATGATGATTTCCGGATCGTTGGCGAGTGCCATCGCGATGCCCACACGCTGGCGCTGACCGCCGGAAAGCTGGTGGGGGTAATGCACCGACCGCTCGCGGGCGTCCGGGATTCCCACCTTTTCCAGAAGAGCGACGGCTTTTTCCCGCCGTTCGGCCGCCCTGACCGGCTGATGCGCTGCGATCGCCTCCTCCACCTGCCGCCCGATCGGATACATTGGATGCAGCGTCGTGAGCGGGTCCTGGAACACATAGGCGACACGGCTGCCGCGGTTCGCGATCAGCCTGGTTTCAGGCATGGAAAGTACATCGTCGTTTCCGAGATAGACCGCACCGTTGCGGATCACACCCGGCGGCGAGGCGACGAGCCCCATGACGGACAGGGCGGTGACGCTCTTGCCCGAGCCGCTCTCGCCGATAAGCCCGAGGCATTCGCCCGGCTCCACATGCAGCGAGACGTCCCGAACCGCCGGCACGATCTCCTTTCCCCTCCGGAAGCCGGTTTCCAGCTTCTCGATCGTCAGGCAAGCACCTTCAGCCGTGTTTGCCGGCGCGGTGCGGTCGGGGGCGACTTCGGTGACCGGCCCCGGCCGCGCGAGAGCGCCCGAGCGAAGCCGCGGGTCCAGCACGTCGCGGATTCCGTCGCCGAGAACGTTCAGGCTGATGACGATCAGGAAGATCATCGCGCCCGGCACGACCGAGACATGCGGGGCCGTGAAGAGCTGCGCTCGCCCCTCGCCCAGCATGGAGCCGAGGTCGGCCTGGGGCGGCTGCGCGCCGAGGCCGAGGAAGCTGAGCCCGGCCGTCTCGAGGATGATCCAGCCTGCCGTCGTCGACATGGTGATGACGATGACCGGCATCACGTTCGGCAGAACTTCGGTGAGAATAACAGACAGATGTCCCTTACCGGAGAGCCGCGCCGCGTCGACGAATTCGCTATGGGCGTAGCCGAGCGTCACGCCGCGCACATTCCGGGCGAAGAACGGAATATTTACGAGGGCGATCGCATAGAGAGCATTCATCAGTCCGGGCCCGAGGGCGGCGACGATCGCGAGCGCCAGCAGGATGTAGGGAAAGGCCATCAGCATGTCGATGCCGCGCATCATGGCGTTATCGGTGCGCCCGCCGGCGTAACCGGCGATGATGCCGATCGCCGATCCGATGCCGGCCGCAATGAGGGTCGCGGCGAAACCGACCGCGATCGAGACCCGCGTGCCCCAAAGCAGGCGGCTCAGTATGTCCCGCCCGAGCTGATCCGTGCCGAGAAGATGTCCGGCGGTCAGCACCGGCTTCAACCGGTCGACGGGTGCCGTGGCATCCGGATCGGGCAGCGGCAGGATCGGGACCAGAACAATCAGCAACAGGATCAGTCCGAGCAGCACGAGCCCCCCCGTGGCGAGCCGGTTGTTGAGCAGCAGGTGCCAGGACGTGATCCGTCCCGATCCCCTCCGCGGAGCCGGCGATGCTGCGAGCGCGCTCATGTGCGAATCCTCGGATCGAGCATCGACTGCACGACGTCGGCGAGAAGGTTGAACAGCACGTAGCTCGCCGCCACGACGAGCACGCCGCCCTGTACCAGCAGGATATCGCGCGTAGAAATCGCCTTCACGAGCATCGCGCCGATGCCGGGCCACTGGAACACCGTCTCGACATAGACGGCGCCGCCGAGCACGAAGCCCGCCTGGATGCCTATCGCGGGAACGACGCTGACCAGCGCCGCGCGGAAGGCATGGGCGTAGATCACACGCCGCTCGGGCAGTCCCTTGGCGCGGGCCGTGCGCACATAGTCCTGCCTCAGGACCTCCAGCATCGCTCCGCGCGTCAGCCTCGCTATGACGCCGGCGGCAACGACGGCGAGCGTGGCGGCCGGCAGGATCAGATGGAGCAGAAGATCCTTGAGGTCACCGCCGCCGTAGACGGCGTACATGCCGGAGGCCGGCAGGATGCGCCAATGAACGGCGAAGAGGTAGATGAGCAGGAGCCCGAGCCAGAACGAAGGCGTGGAGATGCCGGCCAGCACGAAGAAGGTGATGACGCGGTCGGCCCAGCCGAACTGGCGCACGGCGGAGACCACACCTGCGAGAAGCCCGATCACCGAGCACAGGACCAGCGATACGCCGGCCAGCACCAGCGTAGCCTGAAACCGTTCCAGCACCTCGTCGAGCACGGGCCGGTTCAGCGCGAAGGACCGGCCGAAATCGCCCTGCAGCACGTTGCCGATCCAGATCGCGTATTGCTGCACCAGCGGCTTGTCGAGCCCGAGGTCACGATTGATGCGCTCGACGTTTTCCGGCGTCGCATAGGAGCCGAGAATGGCCGTCGCCGTGTCGCCAGGAATGAGAGCCATGACGAGAAAGACGATGATGGAAAGCCCGAACAGGACGGGCACCACGGCAACAAGCCGCTTCAGGACATAGGCCTGCATGGATAACCCTCCGGGGAGGTCCGTGTTGGTCGCCACCGGCAGAACGAACATGCCGGCGGCGATTTCCGGTGCGCGAGCTACTCTTTCGTCACGCCATGGAGATCGAGGAGGAAGGAGGGCTGCAGCTTGAAACCCTTGACGGCGGCGGTCGTCACCGCGTTCTGCTTCCAGTTGGCGACGAAAAGCCACGGCGCGTCGTCATGCACGATCGACTGGACCTCGCCATAGAGCTTGCCGCGTTCGGCCTGGTCGGTGGACCTGCGCGCCTTTTCCAGAAGCTCGTCCAGCTGCGGATTGGAATAGTAGCCGGAGTTGAAGCCTCCCTTGTCGGGCATGGCATCGGTGCGCAACGTCAGATAGGGGACGGTATCCGGATCGTTTGTCATCCAGGCCATCTCGGCCATGTCCGCCTTGCCCTCAAGGCCCGGATTTACGCGGCCAAGGAAGGTGTTCCACTCGTAGGTTTCGATCTTGACCTTGAAGCCGACAGCCTGGAGATCCGCCTGGATCGCTGCGCCCATGGTGATCGGATCGAGCATGCCCGAGCCGCCTTCGGTGACGTAGAACGTCACCTGCGGATTTTCGACGCCGGCTTCCGCGAGCAGTGCCTTGGCCTTTTCGGGATCATGGGCATAGGGCTCCACGGAGCTTTCCACCCAGTTGAAGGCGGGCGGTATCGGGCCGGCCGCGACCGTCGCCGTTCCCTGCAGCACGTCGTCGACCAGCGTTTGCTTGTTCACCGCATAATTGGCCGCCTGGCGCACGCGCTTATCCGCAAAAGGCCCCTCCTTGGTGTTCAGGATGGTGAACCAGACATGTGGCCCCGCCTGCTCGGCCACGGCGAAATTGGCATCCTGCTCAAAGGTAGCGAGATTGTCCGGCGGCACCTCCACCATCACGTCGATACCGCCGGCCATCATCTCGGCAACACGGGTGTTGGCGTCGGTGATGGGGCGGAAGACGACGGCCTGAAGCTTCGCGGCGCCATCCCAGTAGTCCGGATTGCGCTCGACGACGACGCGCTGGTTCGACAGCCACTCGACGAATTTGAACGGACCGGTTCCCGACGGGCTGCGGCCATATTCCTTGCCGTGTCTTTCCACGGCGGCCGGCGAAACGATCAGACCCGTGGGATAGGCGAGATTTGAAAGGAACGGCGCAAAGGCTTCGCTGAGCTTGAACGCGACCGTATGCTCATCCAGCACGTTGACCGCTTCGACGGAGGCGAAGTTGAAGGAAAGCGGGAATGGCCCGGTGTCGTAGAACGGATGGTCCTTCTTCAGCATGCGGTCGAAGTTGAACTTCACCGCCTCGGCATCGAAGTCGGAACCGTCGTGGAACTTCACCCCCTGCCTTAGCTTGAACGTATAAGTCTTGCCGTCATCCGAGATTTTCCAGCTTTCCGCAAGCGCCGGCTCGACCTCCAATGTACCGTCCTTGAACCGGACGAGGCCGTCATAGACGTTGACCAGGATGCGGAAGTCATTGGTTGCGGTCACCGTATGCGGGTCCAGAGACTGCGGCTCGGCAATCTGGCCGACGACAAGAACGTCGGGCGGAGTCTGCGCTGCGGCCGGCGCGGCGGCGGCCCCTGCAAAAGCAAGAGCGGCCAAGGCGATGGCGCTCCGAAACAGCCTCTTCATGGGGAGGATCCTTTCGATTTGGCTTCAGTTCGCGAGGAAGTATTTATAACGATAAATCTTCGCCTTGCAATAATTTATCATGATTGAATTTCAGACCCTCCATCGAGCGCGAGATAGAGAGGATGGCCCTCGACAAAGCCCCGCCCATGGTGACCCTCCCAATAGCGCAAGGCGATCGAAGTTGCCTCGCCCGAGGCGTTCGGCCCGTCAAAACGAGATGGATCAAAAGAGAGCACGGATTTTTGATGATGACGATGTCGGATCGGTTGCTGCTGGTGCGTCATCGTATCATCAGGTCGGGCTCTCGATCTGAAGGACAACGACCAGGAGGACGACGCGATGTCTAAGAACACCATTTGTCTGTGGTACGACGAGGACGCTGAGGAAGCCGCCCGCTTCTATGCGGACACCTTCCCAGACAGTAAGATCGGAACCGTCATCCGCGCGCCTGGCAAATACCCCGACGGAGAGGAGGGAGACGTGTTGGTCGTCGAGTTCACGGTGGCAGGTGTCGCGTGCATCGGATTGAACGGCGGCCCCACATTCAAGCACAGCGAAGCTTTCTCATTCCAGATCAGCACCGAGGATCAGGAAGAAACAGATCGCTATTGGAACGCCATCGTCGGCAATGGCGGTCAGGAAAGCGAATGCGGCTGGTGCAAGGATAAGTGGGGCGTATCGTGGCAGATCACACCTCGCACTCTAATGGACGCGCTTGCAGCAGGTGGCGAACAAGCAAAACGCGCATTCGACGCGATGATGTCGATGAGGAAAATCGACGTAGCTGCGATCGATGCGGCACGAAAAGGGGGGGCACACAATGACCACCGAGAAGATTAAAGGACCTGCTTCCTATTTTCCATCGATCGAGAAGAAATACCCCCGTCCGATCGGTTATTGGCAAGCGCTCGTGCGAAAGCACTATCCAGCAAAGCACATGGAACTCGTCGGTATGCTGAAGAGCGAACACGGGTTGGGCCACGGCCATGCAAATGCGCTCGTGGCGCACACTCTCGCGGAAGACAAGCAGGCAGCCGCCTAACGGAGTATGGTGCGAAGCATCTCGCTTGTTTCCGCCCGTTTGCGGTCGGGGCAAAGATCGTTGCAAAATGGGCGAGACTATTGTTCCACGATGAATTATGCCACAGAGGCAAAATAATCTGGCAATCGACAGGAGCTGTCGATTGCCGCGCTACCCGGTAGGGCTCGCAGCCACGTGACCCTTGAATCCCTCGTCGGTGGCGATCTTTGCCGCGCCTGCCTAAACGTCGAAAGCGACAAGGATCGGGCATGGTCCGGGCGCGCTGTCCGCTCATTTCGTCGACAGCCGCTGCAAACATCCTGCGCACGCTGCAATCGGCGAGGGAATAGTCCAGGCGCAGACACTCGGCCGGGATATATATATATATATCCAAGGGCATATGGCGCAAGCGGTATGATGACGATAGTCTCTGTGCCGTACTTGAAGCAGACATCAGGCATTCATCACGCGCTACCCGGCGCCTTGCTATTATTGATATTGGCCTCGGCCCTCTTTCATTGACGTGGGCAGAAACATGCAAGCGCGACGCGTTATCGAGATTGTCCAGTCCGCCGGCTATCTGCCTGCTGAACTGATCTTGACCGGCTATTGGGCAAGCCAGTCCGGCCTCGTGGTTTTCATTCTCAACGGTGTTACTCCTCAGGCCGTCGATTTGGTGCTGGACCCTATCGTGGTGACGCTGCCGATGACGATCCCCGGCGTGCTTTATGTTGACGTCGGGGACAAGACACGCGTTCGCGAGGCTGTGCTTTTCGCCGAGGAGATTTACGCCGCTACCAGATTGTTCCGTCGTCTGACAATTCGTTGCGGCATAGCTCCCAAGCTCATCGCGCCCGTCGACAGGGCAATTCGAAGCCTGGAAATCCGCACCCTATTTGAAAGAGACGCACGCACGCCAGACGTCGCAAAGCCACAGGTTGCGACGCCTGTCCCCACCGGAAACCACCTCGGCTGGCGTGCCACTGAGGCTGCCGGAAGGGCCTGGATTCAGTTGCAGACGTCCGACAGCACCATCTGACGCAAATCTGCGCAACTGTTTTATTGCTTCGATGATCCCCTTCCGCATCTCTATGCTTGTCACAAAGATGAGGGCAGCGCCGCGGCTGAGGCGCGGAAAGCGTTCTTTCAGCCCAAGAACTTGGTCTGGCTGGATCACCGTGACAACAAGCACAGGGACGAGGAAATCAAACAAGCCGCGGCGGGTATCCGGCTCTCAACAGGCCCTGGATCGGGGTGAGGAAAAGTGTGCGGTTTTCCGACCGCATCCCGCTCAACGGCTTGGTATCGATGTTCTTCTTTTAGATCGGCCCGACCTAAAAGCATCGTGATCTAGTCGAGCTCGAACCGATCTTTGTAGTCCTGCCGCAAGTTCGAGGACTGATCTTCTTTCCGCAAGAAACAATTGCCCACCACGAGGCATTCGATCTCGGTCCCCATGAAGCAGCGAAAAGCATCCTCCGGGGTGCATACGATCGGCTCGCCGCGAACGTTGAAGCTGGTGTTGACCAATACGGGACAGCCGGTTCGCTGCTTGAACGCACTTAAAAGCTCCCAATAGCGTGGATTGGTGTCGCGATGGACGGTCTGCACCCGGGCGGAATAATCCACATGCGTGACGGCTGGGATACCCGATCGCGGAACGTTCAGGCGGTCTATGCCGAACAATGCCGCCTCACCGGCACCGAGAGGCAGCCTGTGGCGATCGAGCACGTCGCCTACAAGCAGCATATAGGGGCTGTCTACGTCGACATCGAACCACTCCGCCACGTCCTCACGTCTGACGGAGGGGGCGAAGGGGCGGAAGCTCTCCCGATATTTGACCTTCAGGTTGAGCGTCTTTTGCATGGTTGGCGAGCGCGGATCGCCCAGTATCGACCGTCCACCCAGGGCCCGCGGTCCGAACTCCATGCGCCCCTGCATCCATCCGACCGCCTTCTCATCGACGATCGCGTCAACGGTACGCGCGATCAGATCGTCGTCGCTCAAGACCGTGTAGACCGCGCCACTGGCAGTCAGCCGCTTCTCGACCTCCCGTTGGTCGAAAGCCGGGCCAAGATAGGCCCCTGTCATGCGGTCTCGACCGTCTGGGGATCGCCCGTTACCGAGATAGCCGTGCCAAGCCGCCAACGCCGAGCCGACCGCCCCGCCCGCATCACCAGCCGCCGGCTGGATCCAGATGTCGTCGAAAATCCGCTTCTTGAGGAGCTTGCCGTTTGCAACGCAATTCAGCGCAACGCCACCGGCGAGGCAAAGGTGACGCTCGCCGGTTTCCTGACGGGCAAAACGGGCGAGCTTCAGAACGACTTCTTCGGTGACCGCCTGCACCGAAGCGGCGAGATCCATCTCGCGCTGGGTCAGGGGCGATTCCGGTCTTCGAGGTTCGGCGCCAAACAGTTCATGAAAGGCAGGAGACGTCATGGTGAGACCGGCGCAGTAGTCGAAATAGCGCTGGTCGAGGCGGAACGAACCGTCCTCCTTCAAGTCGATCAGGTGATCCAGTATTTTCTGTACGAATAACGGGCGTCCATAGGGTGCCAGGCCCATCACTTTATATTCGCCGGAGTTGACCTTGAAACCCGTATAGTAAGTAAATGCGGAATAAAGCAGACCCAGCGAATGTGGGAAGCGAATTTCCTTAAGTATGTCGAGGTCCTTGCCGCGGCCATGCCCCAGCGACGTGGTGCACCATTCTCCGACTCCGTCCATCGTCAACACCGCGGCGCTCGCAAAAGGCGACGGAAAGAAGGCACTGGCCGCGTGCGCCAGATGATGCTCCGTGAACAGGAGCGAGCCGGGCCATTCCTTCACTCCGGCAAGCTTGCCTAGATACCTGCGCAACAGCTTCTTTTGAAAAAGCTTTTCCTTGATCCAAAGCGGCATCGCCATCCTGAAGGAGCGGAAGCCGCGCGGACTTGTGGCGAGGTAGGTCTCCAGCAACCGTTCGAACTTCAGGATCGGCTTGTCGTAGAAGACGACATGGTCGACCTCCGTCATTTCGCACTCGGCGGCAGACAGGCAATAGACCACTGCATTGGCAGGAAAGTCGGCATCGTGCTTCTTGCGGGTGAACCGCTCCTCCTGCGCCGCGGCAACGATGCGTCCGTCCTCAATCATCGCTGCCGCGCTGTCGTGGTAAAACGCCGAGATACCTAGAATACGCATGGGATCGGCCGGCTCAGAACAAGGTGTAGATGAACGGTGCCACCGCGGTACCCTGCGTCAGCACGACCAACGCGCCAAAGACGCCGAGGACGATGAAGATCGGCAGCAGCCAGAACTTCTTGCGGATACCCATATAGATCCAAAGTTCACGTACCAGTTCCATCCCGTTTTCCTCCACTCGTGAACCCGAACGATCAGAACTGATTGCGCATCGTCGCCGGGTCCGGTTCGTTTTGTTCCCGCGTCGTCCAATATGTGTCGGCAGACTTGTCCAAGGAGGCCGCGAGCGGATCGTAGCCGCGCCATCTCAGGAACAATCCGATAGGCACGAAGGCCGTGCCGTAAATCAGCAGCATCACAACAGGATTGACGACCTTGAACATAAGTAGACCGAGCCGCATCCAAAGCCGGTTCGGTACGGAAAGCGAGTTGGGGAGAGCAAGCGCCAGCAGGACGAGGACCGTGCCGATAGCGGCAAGTCCTACGGAAATGGACGATAGTGACCCGGTGACCAGCCACCTCACGAGCACGATAGTGAGGAGGATGCCGCCGACGGTATAGCCGAAGCTCCGGTTCGACGGCCCCTCCACGGTGTGCTCGGAAAAGGACTCGTGAGACTTGCTCATTGGGCACTTCCTGCGCGGCCAGTGCTAATCGCTCTTTGAAATACCATCGGCGCGCGGCTTTCGTTCGCGCCATCCTTGAAATCAATAAGATAAGAGATGTGTATAGAACAAGCGGCGGTCGACCCGGTCAATATACCATTGGATATAGACGGCCATCGGTACCAGTGTGAGGTAAGGGCGGGGCAGAAGCTCGCCCGGATCGCGCTCGAACTTGAAGTATTCAGCATTTCCATGAGACACGAGCAGAAAAATGGCGTATATTCCGCCGCGCAAGTTTTTCCGTATTAATTTTATCTGAAAAAGCATTTCTGTAAAACAATCATGAGAGATTGAAACTCATATCAGCCTGACCATCAGGAGTGGGTCACCTGAGCCAGGGGGACTCACAAAAGCTTTTTCGTTGAACGTTTCGCGAGAGGATAGGCCATCGTGACAAAGCGGCATCTTGGGGTTTTGGTATGCGCTATTCCCGGCCTGTACCTGTTGTTAAGTCCCATCTACGCCTTGCTGCACTACGAACTATTCGCAGCTGAAATTCCGCATTTCCTCCGTTACGTGCTGATCCCGGGCGTGCTAGCAGTAGCCTTCATCGTCGTAGGCCTGTTTGCAAAGCCGCAGTTTTCCCTGCTTGTCGGTATCTGTGGTGCGAGCCTGTTGGCGGGTCTGTTTCTATTTGAGGCGATGCACACCGTCTCGGTCGTGTCCGTTCGGCTGGGAATGTTCGGCCAACTCAGCGAAGCCCAGGCTGAGACGCTCACGCGCAACGAAAAGGTGGTTCCCGGTTTCACGCTTCGTGGCCTGAATCGGCTTGCAGGCACTGACGAACTTTCCGAGGCGCTTCTGTCGGGTTTCCCGTCGACACAAGTGGTGCTCTGCACCTCGAACAAGGGCGTCGTCAGCTATACCGCGGACAGGTTCGGTTTCAATAATCCCGACCATGTATACGACAAGCGGCTCGACGTGATGCTTCTCGGAGATTCGTTCGTCGAAGGCTTCTGCCTGCCTCCGGGCGAGGACCTTGCGTCTAGGCTGCGCGGGCGCGGCCTTAGCACGGCAAGCATCGGCATAAGGGGAAATGGTCCGCTGATGGAACTGGCGACGCTCGGCCGCTTTGGTGAGACTCTGCGGCCCCGTCG
Source organism: Ensifer meliloti (assembly GCF_030064585.1). Taxonomy (NCBI): domain Bacteria; kingdom Pseudomonadati; phylum Pseudomonadota; class Alphaproteobacteria; order Hyphomicrobiales; family Rhizobiaceae; genus Ensifer; species Ensifer meliloti. Next base: position 1,326,419 of record NZ_CP120364.1, on the reverse strand, counting down.
CGTCGTAATGGTCTTCTTCGAAGGCAATGATTGGGAGAATCTGGAGCGCGAACTTACAGTTCCGTGGCTTCGCGCCGCGCTTTCGCCCAACGCGAACTACGGTTTGCAGGCAACCGCGAAGGAAACGATGGATCAGGCCCGAGAGATTTTGGCGGAGCGTAAGAATGCGCCGGTCACAAGTGTCGACCTCCTGACGAGAACAGCCTTGTTCCGCAATTTTGTCGCGCTGCAACAGACCCTCACGAGACTGGGACTCGTCTACCCGAAAATTACGCAGAGCAACCCCGAGTTCAGGCGTATATTGCACCGCGCAAAAGCACTTACCGAAAGCTGGGGCGGCTCCTTTACACTGGTCTACGTTCCCAGAATTGACCGTTTCATCGGGCCTTTCTCCTCGGATGGGCCTTTCGACCCGCTGCGGATGGAGGTTCTCGGTGCTGCGGCGGCAGAGGGCATCGAGGTCATCGATCTCCAAGAGGCCATACGCACTCGCCCCGAACCTATTCTCATGTACGCCCCTGACGCCCATTTCAGTCGTGACGGCGCCGAATTCGCAGCGAACGAGATCCTGTCACGCTTGCCGGCAGTGCCCGAGAGTGCGGGACAAATCGTCGGAAGCAACTGATCTTCCGGGGACGCGTTGACGGAATGCTGTCAACGGGTATCGAGACGCAGTCGCTGGGAAATATTGGCAAGCTCCACGCGGGTGGTGATGTTGAGCTTGCTGTAGACGCTGTGAAGGTGGAGCTTGACCGTGCCGGGAGCGATTCCAAGCCTTACGGCTATTTCCCGGCTGCGCAAACCTGCGGCGGCCAGGCAGGATATCTCGAGCTCGCGGGGCGTCAACTTCTGCATGACCGAGCGGCGCTCGGTGTCGCTCTCCCGAATCCGGTCGATAGCGGCACCTAAACTCCGATCCGTGAAATAGGTGCGGCCCGCAAGCACCGCCCGGATGCACTCGATGAGGGCGGTCGGCGCCTGTTCCTTGAGGACAATGCCACTCACCCCGTTTTCTATCGCCTCGGCAAGTTCTTCATCACTGATATCGGCCGTCAGAATGACGCACGCCAGTCTCGGTTGGTCGCTGCGAAGACGGCGAATAAGATCCGATCCGCCCATTTCAGGCATCCGTAGATCAACGACCGCGAGGTCGATGGGCTTGCTCGCGAGCGCTTCGATTGCATCTGCAGCTGTCCTGCACGTTGCAACCACCTTCCAGCCGGACTCGGCGCCGAGCAAACGGCGCAAACCATCGAGGACTATCCGGTGATCGTCGACGACGAGGATACGCGCACTCACGGGTGAGCCGGAATTTTGATCGTTATCCGTGTCCACTGATCCACCTTGTCTATCGAAAGATTCCCACCCGACATTGACACGCGTTCGCGCAGACTTCGCGGACCGCACTTGCTGGTCTCCAGTTCCGCATGCTCCAGCCGCCGGTCGAACCCGAAACCGATACCGTCGTCATCCAAGGTCAAGGTCACCATTCCGTCATCGCGTCTGATCCGAGCCTCGAGGGTTCGCGCATTGCCATGACGTGCGGCATTGGCGGTCGCTTCTGCTATCATATGCATCAGTTCGTCGATCATCGCCACCGGCAAGCGAAGATCTTCAGGATATAGCACAAAGCGAAACTCTATCGACCATTGCTGCCGCAGACGCTGGGCCAAGGCCCCCAGGCGAAGCGCCAATCGAGAGTCGCTGGCGTGGCGGCCGGACCCGGGTTCGAGCCTGCGGATGAGAGCACGTAGATCAGTCTGCTCTTCAGAAAGCATAGCCTGAATCGCCATCAAACGCTCGTCGAGCTCATGATATTCTCTCGACGAGCGCAATGTCTGAAGTTGCAGCGCGGTGCCTGCGAGTGCTTGCAGGACACCATCGTGGATATCTCTTCCAATCTTGACGCGCTCTTCAAGGGCGGCTGCATCGCTAAGGCGGCGCAGCAATATCGTTTGCTCGAAGAGTGTTTTCAATCGGTCGGCGACAATCTCGGCCAAGGCCACATCGTCGATTGTCAGGGCTGGCGGATCGAGGAGGAAAAGACGCGCCTCGACATCGCTCGCCTGGAACTGCACCGAAATTGCGGAGGCGATAGAGAATTCCGCAACGAGAGCCGGGGACACCGGCAGGCCGTCGCCACGCCACCGGTCGAAACGCCCCCCGCCGCGATGAACGAGAGCTCGGGAGCGCTTCGCGTCGATGACCAGAAGACTTGCATGCTCCAACGCCTCCGGTGTCCAGGGCAGATAGGTGGCCGGCGATAAGTGCCTGACCGAGCATATGCCGCTCTCCCAGATCGCCAGATTGGTCCAGGGCTCGTCACCATCGCTCCAGATTAGCAGTGCACGAGGAACACGCGCCACCTGCACCGCATATTCCAACGCCGCCTCCGCCGGCCATTCGCGCCGGTCGGACGCGGAGGGTGTCCCCTCGACCAGACGTAACAACTCCGAGCGCACCGCCTCCTGATGGGTGCCCAGCCACGTGAGAAGAATGGTTGCCGTGACCAGGAAAAGAATGAACGACAGCGCGACGGCCGCGTCGGCGTCCGAACTGAACGGCCAGACCGTATTAGAGAACGCAAGATATATCAGGATCGCGACGCCAACGGATCCGGTCCATAGGGCACCGCGCCAAAGCCAGTGCAGGGTCGCTGCCAGTTGGACAAATGGTATCAGCATGAAGACCGGACCGGATACGCGGTCCGCAAGGAACGCCAGGATCACCAAGCTGGAGACGTCGATCAGATGCCTGATGAAGGTCCCGCGGACCCGATGGATCTGGGCTTTCCAGACAAAATGGGCCGCCGCGATTGCATAGAGCAGATAGATGACGAGGAACCAGAAGACGAGGTCCGAGCGCCCGGGCCGAATGGTAGCATCGACCCAGGTGATCCAGAGACTCCCAATCGCCAGAAGAATGCGAGCGACGGCGATAACACTGTCCGAGCGGGCGCGAAATGTATTCATCCATGTTTGCCGGCTGGTCGCAATAGCGGGCGCGCCTTCGAAGAGCGCGGCCGCCCAACCCGTCTCGGCGGCCATCCTGCCCTTGAGCGTGGTGTACCACTTGCGGAGATTGAAACCCCGCCGCAAGAAGGCCCGCGGCACCCTCATCATGCGCTCCTTCGATGACGATCAACCGTCTTCTGTATTGCGCGACGGATCTCCTCGAGGAGAGGAAATCCGCAGCGGAAGCCATGCAACCGACAAATCCCGTGAAACTTACGGGGGATTATGTCGAATCGCAGCCTAAAGAACCAGCTTCGTTTCCGGGTCCCACAGCGCCATTCAACCCTTCAGGTGGCAGCGGCTCGTCGCATGCGCAGCGAGTCAGAAAAGCGAGACGCCTCAGGATACGTCAGGCTCGTCCGCTTTCAGTTCCTGCTCGGCCTGTCGTACCTTCTGCCGGGTGAAGCCGCGAAGGCCGGAGACCTCCTCGGCATCGCGCTCGATCTGGACCTCACTTGCCGAGTAATACACCGCGAGCTTCGCAACGGACATCAGTGCATGGAGGTGGATACGCTCGTAGCCGTGCGACGCGTCGACGCCGAAAGTGAGAAGCGCCGTGCGGACGTCGTGCCCCGCCTCGACCGCGGACGCGGCATCGGAACGGTAGTAGCGGAAGATGTCCTTCTGGACGCGGATGCCATGCTCGCAACAAAGCTCGTAAAGCTTTTTTGAAAGGTGATAGTCGAAAGGTCCCGTCTGGTCCGCCATCGCGAGCGTCACGCCGAACTCGTCCGAATTCTGGCCCGGCGCGGTCGTGCCGTTGTCTATCGCCACCAGCGAGGCGATTTCCGGGACGATTGCCGCTGACGCGCCAACGCCCACTTCCTCGCCGATGGTGAAGAGCCAATAGGTATCGACCGGCGTTTCCACCTTCTCGCGCTGCATGGCCTCGAGCGCCGCAAGCATGATGGCGACCCCCGCCTTGTCGTCGAGATGCCGCGAAACGATAAACCCGTTCTCGAGGAATTCGGGCTGCGGATCGATGGCGACGATGTCGCCCACGTCTATTCCGAGCTGCACCAGGTCGTTCCGGTCGCGTGCGAGCGCATCCACGCGCAGCTCGATATGGCGCCAGCCTGTCGGTTGCGTGTCGACCTCCTCGTTGAAAGTGTGACCCGAGGCTTTCAGCGGGAGAATTGAACCGCGATAGGTGCCCTTGCCGGAAAAGATCGAGGCGCGAGCCCCCTCCGCGAACCGTGCCGACCAGTGCCCGATCGATACCAGTTCGAGGCGGCCGTTTTCCTTCAGCGCCTTCACCTGCGCGCCGAGGGTATCCAGGTGCGAGACGATCCCGCGGGCCGGCCGCTCGGCAGCGCCCGGCCGAAGAGCGCGGATCGCACCCCGGCGGGTCAGCTTGACTTCCAGGCCGAGACGCTCGAGCTCACGCGCCGTGTAGCGCACCGCCTCATCGGTGAAACCGGTCGGGCTCGCAATGTCGAGCAGAGCTTTCAGCCGGCTGGTGAGATATTCCGGGTCGATATTGATCGGTGTCTGCATGAATGCGTTGTCGCAATCATGGATGCCCGCGTCAACAATGTTGCCGAAGCGACGCGCTCCCGCAGATCGTCACGTGCGTAGCGAAAGTCGCGGACGGGAACATCGCACCGCCAGCTACGTTGTAAGGTACTCAGCTACTCGGCAAGTTCAGGCGAGGCGTCACTCGGGAGGTTGCGTGGGCAGATCCGCGAACGAAAAACGAAATGGCGTCCCGCTCATTCATGGCGCCAGCAATCTGCCGTCGGTGACGGTCGACGATTATAATCTGGAGCTGCGTGACGGCGACGGCTTCCTTGGTGACCGGGCCAACAAATTCGCCTTTCAGGAGAAGCTCGACGCCTGGCGCAAACGCGTGCGCAAAGGTGGCGACGATCCGCTGGGGCAGGCCTTGACCCAGGATCTGTCCAAAAAGCAAGTCGATGCCCTTCTACGCGGCGACGACAAGGAGGCGGCCGCCCTGATCATGGGTGCGGTCGACGAATTCGCCGGTGAGCTCGCCAGCGTTCTCGAACGATTTCTGCAACAAAAGAGCTGGAAGAATACGGAGCGCGTCGTAATCGGCGGAGGCTTCAGAGGAAGCGCAGCCGGTGAATTGGCCATTGCCCGCGCAATGGTGCTGCTGAAGGCTGAAGGGATCAAGACAGAGCTCTCCCCCATCGTTCACCATCCGGACGATGCCGGGCTCATCGGCGCCGCGCATCTCATGCCCGCCTGGATGCTGAAGGGCCACAAGGCGATCCTCGCCATCGACATCGGTGGCACCAATATTCGCGTGGGCATAGTCGAGCTGCGCTTGAAGGATGAAACCGATTTCTCCAAAGCCAAGGTCTGGAAATCGGACATCTGGCGACATGCGGATGACAAGCCCAACAGGAGCGCGACCATCGAGGGGCTCATCGGCATGATCGAGAAGCTTATAGCCAAGGCGGATAAGGCGGATCTCGCACCGGCGCCGGTCATCGGCATTGCCTGCCCCGGCGTGATCAACGAAGATGGCTCGATCCTTCGCGGAGGCCAGAATCTGCCGGGCGGCAACTGGGAAAGCGAACATTTCAACCTGCCCGCCGTCCTTAAGGAGGCCATTCCGCAAATCGGCGATCACGAGACCTTCGTGATCATGCACAACGACGCCGTCGTCCAGGGACTGTCGCAGATACCATTTGTCCAGAATGCATCAAGCTGGGGAATCCTGACGATCGGAACGGGCCTCGGTAACGCGCACTTCAGCAACAAGGTCGAAAATTGACGGCTGCTGGGCCGGTCGGCAGCAACTCCCGATCAAGCGCGACAGGCTGAATGGTTAAGGGCCTGATGCGCAATCCCGGCGAATTGTCGGCTTTTCCTCGACCGTGAATTAAATCCTTTCGGCTAACCTTCCTTCACAACCAAAAAACGGGGAGTTGCAATTGTGAAGGTAAAGACGAAAGCATTGTCCGGACTGTTCGAAGCCCGCAAAACCGTCGCCCGCAGCACTCTTGCGGTGATGCTCGCCGCCGCTGCCTGGGGCTGCTCCTCGACGATCAGCGAGGAAACGACCGCTTCGATCACGCGGGAAGTCGGCTACCCCTCGCCTGAAAGGAAGCCCACGCTGGGCAAGCAAGCGGTCACGCAAAAAACGCCAAAACTCGTGCGCTCGGCCTATCTCGGGCGGGCTCCCTATATCTGCACGCCCAGCGGCTTCGGAAGCACCTCGCGCTGCTTCCTTCGTTAGAAGCGGTGCGGGGAAAGGTATGTATCGTTTTCCGTTCGGAATGCGCAGTTTCAAAAAATGAGGTTGTTTCACTGTTTCAGTGAAACCTACCTAAGGGCGGGGTTGCGGGCCGTTCGATGCCGGGCTCATCTGCGGAGCCAATTTGCACTGCTGACACCGGCCGACCGCGCAACCCCTTCCCGGCCGGGGGTTACTCGACCCGGCCGAGTCTCGCCTCGATGCGGCTCAGGCTTGCGCCCACGTAATTGCCGCGTCGAAGCTTGGCGAACTCGTCATCTGGCCTCACCTGTGCGTTCTTGAAGACGTACCAGGCGCCATCCGGCTCCCGCCTCTGATAGATCACGCCACCCCGCTTGGCGTGGCTGAAGCAGGTCGTCGCTGGCGACGAGCCATCCCTGGCATGCCATTCGGCACGGAAGCATAGTTTCCCAGGACCGGTGATGAACCAGCGGCCTACCCCATAGGACGGTTTTCCGTTCTCCTTGGACCAGGCGATGAACCGGCGCGCCTGCACCGAGAAATAGCCTGCGCCCTCTTTCCATATCCAGGATTTCTGGCCGTAGAGTTGGTACAGTTCTGCGTGCGTCAGGGGAGTGGTCTTCCTCTCGGCACGCGCAGCGGCGGCTTCGGCGAACGAAGCACCGGCTATGATGGCGGCCAGTGCGATGGCCAAAGGTATTCCTCGATATATCGATTTCATCACATGCCTCCATCGGGCACTTGCCCGCTAATGTTATCGCGGACGACCCGCCAATCGGGCCGGCCGTAGCCCTGCGGCCAGTCATAAATCTCGCGATCGTTGAAGTAGACCACGGCTGTCAGTTGCGGGAATTCCGCGTGGCGCTCGGCGACCGTTGCCGCCCAGCTTGCTACGTATGAACCACCGCCCTCGTAGCCGAGCTCGGCGACCATGATCGGCTTGCCGTAGTTCATCACCCGGCCGTATCCGGGCGCTAGCCGCTCCGCAAATGTCTGATCGCGGCCGGTCGTGCCCTGGTCGTAAGGCTGGTAACCGAATACCGAGAGCCCGACGATATCGACGACGTCGTCACCTGGATAGAAGGCCTCCAGCCCCTCGTTGCCTTTGGGAGACCACATGAACTTCGCGTTCTTCAGGTGGCTGCGGCAGACGTTCACCACGCGGCGATAGGCTGCCTTGAAGTCCTCGCCCCGCCAATGCGACCAGGAAAACTGGTTATCGGTTTCGTCCATTTCCTGACCCCAGCGGATGATGACGGGACTCTTGAGGGCAGCGGCGGCCGAACAGACCCGGGCCATGTTCTCATCGCGTTCGCCGCTCAGGATTGAACGCAGGAGTTCCCCTTCGGTCACGCGCCACTCGGGCGACCATGACCAGGGTTCGATGGTGATCATGAGCGAGCGGCCGCGCGCTTGGGCATAGTCGTCTGCAAGCGTGAGCGTCGACAGATCGACGTCTTCCCACGGCAGGAAGAGATGCTCGATCTTTGAGCTGCCCGGCGTGCCGAAGTCGCCGTGAGGATCGTAAGCACCGAAATCGACCGAGTTCTCCGTCAGTACGGGCCGCTTGTCCGATGGTGTCGCCATCGTCGGCGAATTCGGTTCGGGGATACCCCGCGGCATATTGGCTGCGAGCACGGTACCCGACAGCAACAGGCCGAGAGATGCGAAGGTAATGGCCTTTGATTTCCTGTTCATTGAACACCTCCAACCGCGTTCATCCCGGCTTGCCGGCGAACGCTATTCTTTGTTTCTTTCACTTGGCCCTCGAGACGCTCCTTGACGGCTGCGAGTTTGGCGGCGACCAGATCCTCCCTGACCAGCCGGTTGAACTCGTCGCCTGCCTGCGCTTTGGCATGTTTGAAGACGTACCAGTCGCCGGACGGCTCCCTCTTCTGGTAGATGGTTCCGTCGAGCGTGCGGTGGCTGAAGCAGGTCTTGTCGGGAGCGGCAGCACTCTGGCTGTGCCACACGGCCATCAGACAGAGTTGGCCGCGGTCATTCACGCTCCAGCGGCCTTCGGCCCAGCTCTCCCCCGTTGCCGATTGCGCCCAGGCCCGGAACGCACGGTCTTCACTCTCCATCCGTCCGGCGCCGCTCTCCCATGTCCAGGTCTTGCCCTGGAAGATCATGTAGAGCTCCACGCCCGTCATGGTGCGGGCGTTTTCGGGAACGGCAACTTCCGCGGACGCCGGTGAATTCCAGAGGAAAAGGACGGTCGGCAAGATGCCAAGGACGAAGTGCCGGCCGAGCAGCGTGTGTCGGGTGCCGCGGACCTCTCTCCCGAAGAATGGAACTTTCACTCTCATGTTCCTATCCCCTCTCTGAATTGCCGTCCCGCTGTTCCGCCGGGGCGGAAATCCAGCGTGGACGGAAGACGATCTTTCGCAATGCCGTACCGCCCTGCCCGGCTCCGGCCACCGCATAGCGCTCTTCGAAGAGGCGCAGGTGCCCACTGCCCCATGCGAGTGCCTCGAGCCCATCTTTCCCGTGTTCGGCCGTCGCGATGCCGGGCAGTGCGACGATCGCCAGGAGCCCGGCCCCTATTGCGGGACGATAAAAACGGGAGGCGGTGCCAACGGCGTTCTCCCTCGAATGCCGCAGGACGATGACCAGCAGAAGCAGGCAGTAAACTGCCGCATTGAGGATTGCGAAGAGGTAGAACCCCTTGGCGTTCGCGGCATCGTCGACGAAAAGGACAGGCAGGACGGCCGCAACCGCCAGGAAAAAGTAGGGCGCGAGCACGCGCAGGGGCAGCGGGTCGACCTCGGATGATCCCTTTGGCGTGACACGGAAATCCACGAAGGACCCGGTGATCCAGTCGCGCAGGGCGGCCAGCGTACCGGCAAGTGCCCACGGCCAGCGTGCAAAGAGGAAGAGCATGCACTCCCAGCTCAGGATCTTTGCGTCGTAAGGTCGAAAGGCGCCGGTTGCCCGCCAGCGATAGGCTAGCAGGACGAGGATGATCGAAAGCGGCGCGAAATAGGCCAGAAACTCCGGATAGGTCACAGCGACAAAGGTCTCTCCGCGTGCAAGGGCGATGATCGGCATTGCAAACATCAGCGCCATGAAGCACGCGAAGAGCGGATACCATAGCTGCGAGAAGAGGAACTGGAACTTCAGTCGCAGCGGCAGCCGGCCAACGAGACGCGGCGAATATTGCAGCAGGAGCATGACGAGACTACGCGACCACTGGAACTCCTGGGTCACCAAGTCGGCAAAGGTGCGCGGACCGTCGCCATGGGCGATCGCGTCGAGTGCGTGAATGCCGCGCCAGCCTGCCGCATTCATCATCAATGTCGTCGAATGGTCTTCGGCAAGCTCCGGGCCGAGACCGCCGATCTCCTTGAGTGCGGACGTGCGCACCGCATAGTGAGAGCCGATGCAAAGCGGCGCAAGCCCGCCATTATAGCCGGCCTGAAGAGCGCCGTGCATGCTCGCCTCCGCATCGAGGCGCCCGCGCGCCGACCAACTCGCGGAAGCGTTGCGGTCGCAGATGCTGGGTGCGGAAACGTAACCCACTTCCTGGTCGGCAAAGGGGCGTAGCATTTCGAAGAGGTAACCGGGTGCGGGGACATGGTCGGCGTCGAGCTGAGCCACGAAGTCGTACCGGTCGTAACCGTAGTGATCATAGAAGAAGGCGAGATTGCCCTCCTTGCAGCGGGTGCGCCGGGGCCAACTGGTCCGGTGATAGTCTGCCCGGCCTTTGCGGGTGGAGACGAGGACGCCATGGCTGCGGCACCAGTCAAGCGTCGCCTCAGACGGATCCTCGTCGGCAAGCCAGGTGTCGTGCGGCACGTCCTGCGCAAGCATCGCCTCCAATGTCTCAGCCACGACCGAAAATGGTTCCGACGGAGCCTTGGTGACGACCATGGCGATGCGACTGCCGGCCGGGAGCCGCAACGGTCCATTTGGTTTCAACGCGCCATAAAAGACGGCGATGAAATAGGCCGGCAGCAGCGTGATCCAGGCAAGGACCGCGGTCACGATGGTACTGCCCAAGGCGTCCACGTGATGGCGCGGCTCCAGCCACCAGGCCCAGAAATGGACGAGCGCCGCTACCCAGAGCCCTGCGCCGAGCAAAAATTCCATCCGGCGTCCGCGCGTGAGCACAGGCACGAGCTGCGGCTCGCCGTCCTTGGAAATGCGCGTCGGCTCATTGGTGGAAGGACCGGTCATGACCGCACCTCCAGCCCGAAGAACGGGGCCGCCGTTCGTACGATCGTCTCGAGATCGGAATATCGCGGCAGGAAGCCGAGTGTCCGGCAAGCAAGCCCGGCATCCGCATAGAGAGCCGGCGGATCTCCGGCACGACGGCGGCGAAACACGACCGGGACGTCATGCCCGGTAATTTCGCCGATCGTTCGCAGGACTTCCTTTATTGAGAAGCCGCGCCCGGTACCGAGGTTGAGCGCGACGTTCCCGCCGCCCTTGGCGAGATGCCGGTATGCCAGCACATGAGCGCTCGCAAGATCGGCAACGTGGATATAGTCGCGTACGCAGGTTCCGTCCGGGGTATCGTAGTCCTCGCCGAAAATCTCCAGATGCGGAATCCTGCCTGCCGCGGCCATCAGAGCCCGCGGAATGAGGTGCGTTTCCGGGTCGTGCCATTCGCCGAGGTCACCCTCAGGATCAGCGCCACATGCGTTGAAATAGCGCAGCGAAACATAATTCAGCGCAAAGGCGGCCGCATAGTCGGCGAGCATGTGCTCGGCCACCAGTTTCGTCTTACCATAGGGGTTGATCGGTGCCTGCGGCGTCGCTTCGTCGATGGGCAGTACCGCCGGTACGCCATAGGTGGCGCAGCTCGATGAGAAGATCACCTTGTCGACACCCGTCTGGCGACATGCATCGAGGAGCGACAGCGTGCCGCGGACGTTGTTGTTGTAGTATTTCGCGGGATCGGCGACGGATTCGCCAACATAGGCGGAGGCGGCGAAGTGGATCACGGCATCCGGCTGGTGGGCCTCGATGACTTCGATCAGGTGCCTCCCGTCCAGGATATCTCCCTGAACGAATGGTCCCCAGCGCACGGCGGAACGGTTCCCGGTCGTCAGATTGTCGTAGACGACGGGCTCGATACCCTCCAGGCGCAATAGCTTTGCGGTGTGACTGCCGATATAGCCGGCGCCACCGGTGACGAGGATACGTGACGCAACCATCAGACCAGCTCCGCACTTTCCCGCATCGACCGGGAGAGAAGGTCATCGAAATAACGGATCGTGTGCGCAAGGCCTTCCGTCAGATTGACCTTCGGACGCCAACCGAGCTCTTCCGTCGCGAGCGAGATGTCGGGACGGCGCTGGCGGGGATCGTCGACAGGCAGGGGCCGCCGGACGATCTTCGAGCGCGAGCCGGTCAACCGGATCACCTCTTCGGCGAGTTCGCCGATCGTGAACTCTGCCGGATTGCCGAGATTGACCGGCCCGGTAAGCGACGGCGGCGATGCCATCAGGCGCACGAAGCCATCGATCAGGTCGTCGACGAAACAGAAGGAACGGGTCTGGGAGCCGTCACCGTAAATCGTGATGTCCTCACCCTTCAAGGCCTGGACGATGAAGTTGGAAACGACACGGCCGTCATCCGGTCGCATCCGCGGGCCGTAGGTGTTGAAGATCCGGACGATCTTGATTTCGACCTCATGGAACTTGTGGAAGTCAAAGAACAGGGTCTCTGCGCAACGCTTGCCCTCGTCGTAGCAGGAGCGCGGACCGAAGGGATTGACGTTGCCCCAATAGCTTTCCACCTGCGGGTGGACATGCGGGTCGCCGTAGATTTCCGATGTGGACGCCTGGAAGATGCGTGCGCCACGACGAGCAGCCAGATCGAGGAGGTTGAGCGAGCCGATCACGCAGGTTTTCGTCGTCTGGATCGGGTCTGCCTGGTAATGCGGCGGCGATGCCGGGCAGGCGAGGTTATAGATCTCGTCGACCTCGAGGTCGATGGGCTCCACGACGTCGTGGGCGATGACGCGGAAGGTATCGAAGCGCTTGAGGGGCGCGATATTGCACATCAGGCCCGTCGAGAAGTTATCGAGGCAAATGACCTCGTGCCCGGCGCCGAGAAGCAGCTCGCAAAGATGCGAGCCCAGAAAGCCGGCACCGCCGGTAACAAGTATTCTCTTTTGGAGGCTTCGGCGCCGCAGTGAGTCAGTATCATCATTCGTTCCGAAGAGAGTTCCCCTGAAGTCATTTCTGAAATAGTTCACGGAATAGTCCTCACACTATCTGCCAACTTCTAAAATTTATTCACAGCAGGCACAATAAATTGGTGATCGAAACTTTAACGTTCGAAACTACCTTAATTACTTTTCGGCAATGCTTTGAACAACTGTGGGTATTTAATACAATCAGCGGATGGGGATTGTCATTATCACCCAATCCCGATTGTTATCCCGCCGTGCATTTCTACATATAACGGGGTATAAACTGGAAACTGGCAGGTGTACCTCAGCGATTCGATTCCACCTGGAGGCGAGTTGCGTCAGGGTGGGACAGATTCGCCGCCCGGGTAATCGCTCGTTCGGGCTCACCCAAACGGGCAATCCATTTCGCTGGAGAGTTGCATGACGAAGGACTCCGGATCAGGAGATGACCCCGTCGAAGTTCCTGCTTGGCCCGCCCATATGGAGCGGCGCCGTTGGCCGCGCGATCCGACAGCCCGAAAGGACCGTTTACCCGAAAGGTCGCCGGCGCTCGTACCTTCGCGATTCTCGACGCGTGATTTGCCGCCGCAGGAGCAATTTAGATCCTGGCGGGCGCATATGGCGCCCCTCGTGGACGTGCGCCTGCCCGATGGGGTGTCCGAACAGGACGGCTTTGCGGCCGAGCTGACCGGTTGGCATCTCGGCGATTTGCTGGTCGTTCAACAGGTGACGCCGGCACATAGCTACGAGCGTTCCCAGACGATGTTGCGCTCGAGCCCGATCGATCATTGGAACGTCGGTCTCTTTCGCAGCGGCCGGTCATGGACAGAAGCCGACCGCCGCGTCACCGAGACGGGGCCGGGCGAGTTCTTCTTCCGGTCGCTCGGCTATCCATATCGCGGGCGCATGACGGATGCCGCATCTGTCCTTCTCTTCATGCCCTATGAACTGCTCGCGGACGATGCGGGCAAGCTCGAAGGCGCTAACAATTCGGTCCTGTCCGGCAGCCTCGCCGACCTGCTCGCCAATTATATCAGCGGCATGGAAGAAAACCTCGGCAACATCACCGTGGAAGAGGTGCCGCGCATTGTTCGCACGATACGCGACATGGTCGTCGCCTGCGTGGCGGCGGTGAGGCCGGATGCGGGAGGCTCCCAGGCGAAAATGGGAGTGATGGAGCGGGCGCACCGATATATCCATCTCAACCTTAACTCGGGCGACCTGACGCCCGAAGCCATATGCCGGGAGCTCGGAATTTCCAGAACCCGCCTCTATCAGCTTTTCGAGCCGAGCGGCGGCGTGCTGAACTATATTCGAAGACGCCGGCTCCTGCAGGCCTACGCGGAACTCAGCGATCCGACGAACAACCGGCCCATTGCGGAGATCGCTGAAGCGGCCGGTTTCGACCTCGCCGCCAATTTCACCCGTGCCTTCAGCCACGAATTCGGAGCGAGCCCGCGCGAAATCCGCAAGGCCGCGGCCGCCGAACGCCTCGCCACGCCCGTTGCCCCGCCGGAGCGGGACCGCGGGGCGACGATCGGCGACTGGCTCAAGTCGGTTCAAGGATGAGAGATGAGCGGCGTAAACGTGGCACATGTTCGTCGTCATGGATTATCGGCACCGCCATCATCGCCGTGTTTTCCGGGATTAAGCGTTGGCGCCGCCGTCTATGGTCAGCGAAGCACCGGTGACGAACTTGCCTTGCGGCCCCGCCAGCCAGGCGACGAGTCCGGCAATGTCTTGCGGCTCACCGTAGCTGCCGATGGCGATACGTTCCCGTTGCGCTTCGGCATGATCGCCATCGGCCGGGTTCATATCGGTGTTGGTCGAGCCTGGATGAACGATGTTGACGGTGATCCCGCGCGGCCCGAGGTCGCGGGCCAGGCCTTTCGTCAGACCGGCCAGAGCAGCCTTGCTGGCAGAATAGAGGCTGATCCCCGGCCAGGGAACCAGTTCGGCCAGGTTGCTGCCGATCGTGATTATCCTGCCGCCGTCACCGAGATGCCTTGACGCCGAACGAATGGCCACGAAGGGCGCACGGAAGTTGACGGCCATCACTTCGTCGAAATCGGCGATAGTCGTCTCCTCCAGCGGAGCCGAGTGCCAGATGCCAGCGCTGTTGACCAATATGTCCAGCCCGCCCAAGGCTTCGACAGTCTCGCGAATGGCCTGCTCGATGGCTTCGGCGTCGCGATTGTCGGCACGGATTGCAACGGCGCGACCGCCTGCCTGCTCGATCTCGGACACGACTGCCTGCGCACGGTCGGCCGCATTCACATAAGTCAGCGCCACCGCCGCGCCTTCCAGAGCAAGCCTCTTGGCGATAGCCGCGCCGATACCCCTGCTGCCGCCGGTAACGAAAGCGGTCTTTCCGGCCAAACTCATCGATGTCATCGGGAAACTCCATTCTGTAATGATCGATACACAAAGGTTGCCCGAGCTTGCCAATACCTGTCAAGCGATATATTTATCGATCGTTACAGAAAAGAGTTTACCCTATGTCCGACAAAGGCCGCCCCCGCAGCTTCGATCGTGCCGATGCACTCATGCGCGCCATGAAGGTGTTTTGGGAGAGGGGATACGAGGGCGCGTCGTTGACAGCGCTGACCGCTGCCATGGGCATCAATGCGCCCAGCCTTTATGCCGCATTCGGCTGCAAGGAAGCGCTCTATCTTGAGGCAATGGAGCTCTACGCGCAAACGGTCGGCACCGAAATCTGGGCGGCACTGGAGACAGCGCCGACGGCAAGGGAAGCGGTCAGCCGCTTCCTTCTCGCGACAGCCGAAGCCTATTCCCAGCCGGATACTCCGCACGGCTGCCTGATAGCCCTCGGAGGACTTCACCAGGCAGCAATTCCCGAATCAGTCTGCGAAGCGTTGACCCGTCACCGCACGGAAAACATCGATAAGCTACGCCAGCGGCTGGAAGCTGCAATTACTGGAGGCGAGTTGCCCGATGGGGTGGATGCCGGGGCCGTCGCGACCTTTTATGCGACGGTACAACATGGAATGTCGATCCTCGCGCGCGATGGCGGCAGCTATGAGGCGCTGAGAAACGTCGCCGACGGCGCAATGGCCGCCTGGAGCGTATTGACGCAAAATGCGCCGCCATAGGAATGCCCGGCGAGCTTCGGATGCTCGCCGGGCAAGCTTGAGGTTCATAGCGGGAGAGCAAAGCCCTACGCCGTTCCTCCCGCTATCGTGATTACTGGACGACCTGCACCACTGTGCGGCTCTTCGGCTCTACGATGACGCGCTTCTCGTTGACTACCGCATAGGCATAGCGCGTATCGTCGGGGATCGGCGTGACCACCACCGTCTCAGGCAGCGGCTTTCCGACTACGATCTCCTGTTGAACGACGACCGGCTCTGCCGGAAGCGGCTGCGCCTCGACATACTCGATTACCTTCGGCGGCGGCGGGTCGAGCGCCGCACCCGCGACCGCTCCGGCGACCCCACCAACGGCAGCCCCGACAGGACCGCCTATGACTGCACCTGCAGCAGCTCCGCCGGCTGCGCCGGTTACGGTGCTGTTCTTGGTCGTGCTCTGCGCCGCTGCTGGAATAGCAAAGCAGCCGAGTCCGAGACCCAGAACAATGGCACCTTTGACGATCAGATCTTTCATCAGGCATTCTCCCGTTATGCAAAATACGTCCCTTCCGCCAAACAACCCGTTGGGTTGAGGAGTTGTTCCACGGCTTGACAGAACGCGTCACGCAGCGAACCGGCGAAGTAGCCTTCAAAACGCCCTTCGAAGGAAATCGATGCAGGCAATGGATGGATCGCCTGTTCCATCAGTAGGACTCGAACTATAAGTGAACCCCTGCGGCCGCCAGAAGAACAGCCGGCGAGACTCGCGCGCCCTTACACCGACGGCTCGCAGGATAGGGAGGATCAGCGTTGGCAGACAGCCCGCACTACGACATTCGCGATGAACGTTTCCGTTCCCTGATCGTTGGCAGCGCAGCGCTCGAAGAACTTTATCGCGGCTGCCGCTGGGCGGAAGGGCCGGTCTGGTTTTCCGACCTCGACTGCCTGATCTGGAGCGATATTCCAAACCAACGCATGATGCGCTGGACGCCTGACGGCGGCGCTTCGGTCTTCCGTTCCCCCTCGAATTACGTGAACGGCAACACGCGCGACCGCCAGGGCTGCCTGATCTCCTGCGAGCACGGCGGCCGGCGCGTGACGCGCACGGAACATGACGGCCGCATCACCGTGCTTGCCGACAGTTATGAAGGAAAGCGGCTCAACTCGCCGAACGACGCCGTGGTGCACTCCGACGGCACGATCTGGTTTACCGATCCAACCTACGGCATCCTGTCGGACTATGAAGGCCACAAAGCGGAACCGGAACAGCCGACACGCAATGTCTATCGGATCGACCCTCTATCCGGCGCAATCAAGGCCGTCGTCCGCGATTTCATCCAGCCGAACGGGCTCGCCTTCTCGCCGGACGAGGCGCGGCTTTACATTGCCGACTCGGGATCTGCAAAGCACGAGGTTCCGAGGCATATCCGCGTTTTCGACGTCGCCGCTGACGGCGTCCTCGCAAACGGCCGCTATTTCTGTTCCATCGACAACGGCAATCCCGACGGGTTCCGTTTCGATGTAGCGGGAAATCTTTGGTGCAGTGCTGCCGACGGAGTGCATTGCTTCGACACTGGCGGCACCCTGCTCGGCAAGATCCTCGTGCCGCAGACGGTGTCGAACCTCACCTTCGGCGGCCCCAAGAAGAATCGCCTCTTCATCACGGCCACCCAGTCGCTCTATTCCATCTACACGGCAACGAACGGCGTGCAATATCCGTGATGCCTCCAGAACGCCTTCGGACTTGGGAGCGCCCTTCAGCTTAGCCTCAGATCGACGCCAGGGTGGAGCTTCTTGAGGTTTGGCAGGGACTTCGTCTGCCAGGGGAACTCGGAGCTTCCGCGAACGGTAAACTGAATGTTCGGCCGCTTGCGCGCTTCGATGGTGAGCTTCGCAAGCAGGTTGATTCCGGAGGAATTGAGGAACTGCAGCCCCGTGAGATCCACAGTCATGCGCTCCGGCTCGGCTTCGAGCATATTCATCACGAGGGAGAAAATCGGGGCGTAGGCTTCGGTGCTCGGCAAGCGCATCGTCCCGTCGAAATAAATGTCCTTGTCTTCCGACCAAACGCGATAGTCGTCTTCCTTGATTTCCATGTTTTCGTCGTCCGTCAATTCGAGAG
The DNA here is from genome assembly GCF_030064585.1 of Ensifer meliloti. NCBI lineage: Bacteria > Pseudomonadati > Pseudomonadota > Alphaproteobacteria > Hyphomicrobiales > Rhizobiaceae > Ensifer > Ensifer meliloti. The sequence continues at coordinate 1,308,862 of NZ_CP120364.1, read as the reverse complement.
GTCGGGGATGGCGATAGAAGCATAGGTTTCCAGCGGTATCTTGCCATCCGCTTCGCCAGATCCGAAAATCCAGGCGAAGTGCGCACCATAATCGCTCATGAGCGTCAAAAGTCCAAGGCCGGAACCGGAGCCGGATCCCGAGCCTGTTGCGTTCGCCTCTATCCGCTCAATCAGAAGGTCGGACGGATCTCCTATCGTTATTTCAGAAAGCAGGTGGCGGAACTTGTCGGCCGTGCCCTTGTCGACGAGATTGGAAACCTTGGTTCGGAACGTGGTGGAGGCGATCGACGCCTCCACGACGATTTCGCCGCCTGCACGGAATTTGACGGCGTTCTCTATCAGCTCGTTGGTCAGATAGCCGACATTGTGCCGGACTTCCTTGTAGAGGCCGCGCGACGTTTTGTAGCGCAGAGCCGCGAACTCGGCGACGAAATCGGACGTCATCGCGCAATGCTTCCAGCCGAGATCGAGCGGGCCGTCGAAGAGACGGAGTTTCGTCGAATTCTCGCCCGTCCCGACGGCAAGATCCTCCAGTCCATATAAGGTCGTCATCCGCTCACCTGTGCCTCATCACCACGAGAGTGATATCGTCATGAATTTTCTGGGTACCGATATGTGCCATCAAATCCTCGATGATGCCGGACTTGACGTCCTCGGCGCTGCTGCCGTAGCGGCATCGCGCGCTTTCGCAGAGCCTTTCGATGCCGAAGAGCTCGCCGGTTCCGCTCTCCGCTTCCGTCACGCCATCGGTATGGAGGATGATCATGTCGCCGCGACCGAAGGAAATTTCGCGCGTTGCGACAAAGGCGGAAATATCCGGCTCCAACCCGATCGGCAGACCGAGATCCAGAGTGTCGATCCGCTCCACCCTTTCCAGATCTCTGATGACGATCAACTCCTCGTGCTGCCCGGAGAGCGTCAGCCTTGCGCCGTCATAGTCGAGGAATGCCAGGGAGAGATGCTTGTTGGTCCTGGTCCTGACGAGGTTCTTGTAGATCGCCCGGTTCACGCGATTGAGGAATTGCGCCGGCTCCATCTCGCCCATTTCCTGCAAGGCGCGGGCTACGGATTGGACCATCAGCATCAGCACGCCGCTCTCGAGACCATGCCCCGTCACGTCGCCGATGCCGATCTTCAGCCGCTTTCCATCCTGCAGCACGTCGTAATAGTCGCCGCCGACCTCGTCGGCGGGCCGCATATAGGCGGCGATCTCCAGTTCGGCGATTTCCTCGAGCTCGCCGGCCTTCGGCAGTACCATCATCTGGATACGGCGGGCGACGGCGAGTTCCGCGCCGAGACGCAGGTTCTCGCTGCGCAACTGTTGGTTCAGCGCTGATATCTGGAGGTTCGCCTCCTCGATCTCCTTCGTCCGATCCTCGACCAGCCGCTCGAGGTTCTCGGTGTGGAAGCTGATCTCTTCCGCCATACGATTGAAGGCGGCGCCGGCGTCGCCGACCTCGTCACGCGTCGGAATGTCGACCCGCACCGAATAGTCCTTCGCCTCGATGCGCTTGGCGGCATTGGCAAGCGCGCTTATGCCGCCGGTGATCCGCTTGGATATGGCGAATACGGCGGCAATGACGAAGAACAGGGACACGAGGAGCGCCAGGACCTGATAGATCAAGATCCTGTTGGTCGCCTCCGAGATCCCGGCTTGGGCGGCAAAAAGCGAAGCGTAGATTTCCCGCTCGGGCACGGCGATGCCGAGCAGCATCGCTTCGCGGCGGACCGGGCCGGATGCCCAGAGGTTGGTCGGCTGCAACTGTTTCAGGACGACCAGATAAGGCACCCTCTCGCCGTTCTCCTCAAGGAAAATATGCTTGAGCAGTCCATCCTCGCCCAAGGGCAATTGCGCAATCTCCGGCTGAACGCTGCGACGGAGAGAGCGGTCGAGACCCGTCACACCTCCGCTGGCGGCCGCGTTCGACGCGCGAAGGCCGATGACCTTTTCTCCAACCGGATTGATGGCAACGACGTTGCCGTCCGACATCGTCAGAAAGCCGAAACCGGTTTCGGCAACCTTAACGTTCTCGACGATCTCGGCCAATTGGTCGAGCGTGATATCCGTGCCGGCAGCGCCCAGCACACGGCTGCGGTCGCGCGACCACAGCGGCTGGAAGAAACTCACGATGAGCTTGCCGGTTATCGCGTCGGTATAGGGCGCCGTCTGAGTGATGTCGCCATTCACCGGACGTGACTTCGGATCACGCGCCCATTGCTCCCAAGATTCGTAGAGTCCGGGAAAAAAGAAAGACCAGAATTCCGCCGAATTGTGTCCCGGGTAGAGCTTATCGAAGGTCTGCGCCTGGTCCGTATAGGGCGCCGTCCTGAATATCGGCCGCTCTTTCGGGCCGATATAATACATCTGCAGTTTCGACTGACCGTTTGCGAGCAGGCTCGGCGCGACAAGATCCAGAACCGCGCTGTTCTCGATGTCCGTTTGCACGTCGGGAAGCGGAAGGTGGTTCTGGTCAAGAAGATAGCCCCAGACGCTGACGACCGATGGAGGGCCCGGCAGGTTCTGAGCCCATCCCCCTTTCTGATCGTAGGCGACCGTCACGGTTCCCGGCGCGCCGCGCGCCATCGCCTCCCCAATTTGCGATTTTCTCACGGGCCGATCGATCTGCTCCTGGAGAACGCCCGCCAATGTGCCCACATCGGAGTGGACCTGGTTGAGCAGCAGGTTGACCCGGGCAGCCGTGGTTGCCGCATAGGAGCGGATATAGTCCTGGTTGGCCTCCTCCAGGCCGCGGCCGACTTCCGCCGCCGCGTCGCGGGAAAGTCTCTGCACGTTCCAGAGCGCAAGACCGCCGGTAACGAGCAGATCAAAGAGCACCGCGCTTCCGACGACCAGCACGAACTTGGCGCGGAAGGAGCGCAGGCCCAAACGACCGGTGTTTTCCCCGGGCAGGCTCATAGCGGCTTGCGCCCTGAGGCCGCCCAGATCGGCCAGCCGGCATAACCCTTGGGATGGAGGGCGGCAAAAATGTGGTCCCGGAAACCCTGCCGGAAACGTTCGATGAACTCGGGCGGGTCGCCGCGCTTTACGGCCATTTCACCGGCATAGACGTTCTCCCATGCCGCGATGATATCGGCGAAGTCCTGAGGGTCTCCGTCGAGATTGGTGACCATGAACGATTCGACGTTGATATCGTCAAAGCCGGCGTCGACAAGATAGCGCTTGCTCTTCGGTCCGAACTCCACATCCATTTCGAAATGGCTGAACAGCCTCGCGACCTCGTTGTAGGTCCATTGAATGCTCTGTGCGCGCGGTTCGCCGAGACAGTGCGAATTTTTCTCGTTGGTTATATAGACCCGCCCGCCGGGCTTGCAGATCCGGAAGAGTTCCTTCAGAAGCACATCCGGCTGGTTGAAGATCTGCAGCGAATGGCGGCAGGTGACGAAATCGAACTGATTGTCCTCGAGCAGCATCTCTGAGGCATCGCCATAGGTATATTCGATATCCGTTACGCCGAAGCCCGACGCCACGTCGCGCGCATAGGCGAGGCTCGCCTTGGAGTGGTCGAGCGCGACGATGCGTGCCGGCTGGAACTCCTTCCGCACCAGCATGGCGAAGTCGCCGATGCCACAACATATGTCTGCCATCGTCATACCCGGGCGCAGGCCGTGACGCGGGAGGATTGTGCGCTCGTGGCGCCAGGTCATTTTCGTTTGCGTGCGCAGGATCGGGATGAAGCTCGTGTTTTCCACGAAGCTCTGCCCGGGATAAAACTTCGAGTCGTAGACCTCGACGGACACTTGCGGCTCGATTTTGTTCAAATGGGCGAACATGCGCTCGGTCCAGCCCACGACGCTCGAGGTCACGACGACGAAGCGAATGTCCGACCGCGTGCGACAGGCATCGAGAAGAACGCGCGCGAAGGCGTGGTAGGCCGTGTTGTTCATCTGCACCAGGCGCTTGACGTTGATGTAGAGAACGCCCCGCACCTCTTCGATTGCGCCTTTGAGTATCGATATGCTTGCGGCGATCTCGTCGGCCGAGCGCGGCCGCACCACCCCGGAAAGAGCGAACTCCTGGCTGTTCGGGTCGAATTCCGCCTTGAAGGGAACTGCAAACGCTGTCGTACTCACCTCACCACTCCTTCAAGAGGCAGATCCACGACAAGCCTGATCGATGGCGGATCGCTTTCGTCGAGCCGCACGTCGGCATCGAAATTGATCGACAAGTCCAGAAGAACAGCCTCGCGACTCGGTGCGAGATCGGTGGAGATGGAATCAAGGTAGCGCGCATGGGCGTCGGCGTCGCGGGTCTTCGACACCGCCTCTCTATAAAACTGCCTCTGACCGGGCGGACACGGGAAAGTAAGCTCCACCCGTTCGGTCGGCCCCCATCGATAAACTGCGCAGCCGATCCGGCCGTCGGGCGAGCCGCTGCGGAACGAGACCTCGAGGAGCTCGTTCAATGCGGACGAGAAGAAATTCGAGTGGCGAACAGGATCAGTGCGATTGTGACTTATCATTCGCGCCATGAAGGTTGACAGCTGATCGCAATGATTCCAATCGGAAAGAAAGGCGCCCATCTCCATCTCGAAGTGGAGCAAGGGCTCGAAAGCGGCTTCCGTGGGCTGGTTCTCGGCTCCGTGCATGCGGCTTCCTCCCTTACGCAAAAACGCCACGAGATTCAAAGGCTATACGAAATGATTTCCCGGCATTGACCCACTTCATGTTCGCTGAAGACCTGCCGCAGGGATGGCCGGCGTTTTGCGGAGAAAGTCGGCTATCGCTTCTGCACGCATCGGCACCCCTAAAAAATATCCCTGCAGGCGGTCGCAGCCTTCTTTCTGAAGCCAGATCGCCTGCTCCGCGGTCTCCACTCCTTCGGCGGTAACATTCATGCCTAGGCCGTGAGCGAGCGCGATGATGGAGCGCACGATCGTCTGGCTTTTCTCGTCCCTTTCTAGATCCCTGATGAAATATTGGTCGATCTTGATCGTGTCGAAAGGGAAATTCTTCAGGTAACTCAGCGACGAATAGAAAGTACCGAAATCATCCAGCGAAATCTGCACACCCAACACATTCAAGGTATTGAGTGTATCGAGATTGTTGATCGTACGCTCCAGAAGCACCGACTCGGTGATTTCGAGCTCGAGGCGGTCTGCGCGCATGCCGACCAGGTCGAGCGTCTGGGCCACGCGGTCCGTAAGCCCCTCGTGGAGGAATTCGGCGGGAGACAAATTGACGGCGATCGTGAAATGGGACGGCCAGTCCATGGCTGCCCGGCACGCCCGCTCCAGCAGCCATCGCCCGATGTCGCTCATCAGACCGTCAGCTTCCGCCATCGGAATGAAGACATTCGGAGGGATGATGCCGACCAGCGGGTGACGCCATCGCAAAAGCGCTTCGAAGCCGACGACCGACGAGGAGGGCTTCACCAATGGCTGATATTCTAGGAAGAACTGCCCCTCCTGAAGGGCTGTGCGCAGGCTTCGGCGCAACATTTCCCTTTGTTCCAGCACGATGAGCATCGAGCGGGTGAACGTACTCGACCGGCCGCGACCGTCCTTCTTGGCAGCATACAGCGCGATATCGGCAGCTTTCATCAGTTGCTCGACCTCGTTGCCGTCCGCCGGCGCGACGGCAATTCCGACGCTTGCTCCGACGAAGACGTTGATGCCCTCGACCGTGAACGGTTCTTTGAAGGCGTTGATCAGTGCGTCGGCCAGACGTTCTGCCTCGCTCGGCTGATCGGCTCTCCACTGAATGACCGCGAACTCGTCCCCGGCTAGACGGTACGCGAATTCCCGATCCCTCAGCACGCTCCTGATCCGGTCCGCCGCCATCTTGAGCACGGCGTCGCCTGCCCCGTGCCCCAATGTGTCGTTGATCGGCTTGAAGTCGTCCAAATCGATCTGCATGAGCGCCAATCGGGCGCCGTTGGGCACAGGCAATGCGCCCCGTAACTGATCGCTGAACTGCCGGCGGTTGGGCAATCCGGTGAGGACGTCATGGGTCGCCTGATGCAGGAGAAGAGCACGATCGCTCTCGCCCTGACTGAACGTTTCGCGGTAGGTGGAACTGCTTTCAGCTTCGACGACACCGATGCCGGCCGGACTACGGAAAATGACCAGCGTGCGTCGGCTCCCGGTCGATGGGTGGGCGATCTCGACGGTTCGCGGCAATCCGCTTGCGACCACGAACTCGATGGCTGACTTCGGCCCCGGCGCCAGCAGTTCCGGATAGATGTGCCAAAGGGACGTCTCGACGAGAGAATCGACGGCATAGGTTTGTCTGTGCCGCGGCGTGCATTCGACGAGCTGAAAACTCTCGTCATAAAGCGAGACAAGTTCGTCGGAATGGGCGAAAAAGTCAGCCTCGATGGAAGATGAAGCAGGCAGTGTCGTATCGCCGTCCGGCATCCTCGCCTTTCCCTTCCGTTCCGTGTCGCCCGAGCAAGCCCCTGAGGCTACAATTCGTTATCTTCGATGCATGTCAATTGCCGTTTCCCAACCCTGCCATTGCCAGAAAAATTATCGCGGAACGTGTCGCGGTCAATGGCGCACGACTGCAGAGAGTTAATTTGCGTGATTCCGGCGGAAAGATGGCTACAGCACTTCCAGGAAAAGTGTGTAACGGTTTTCCGTCCGGAAGTGCGTTGATCAAATGGTTAGAGCATTTCAGTTCTCCATGAAACATTGCAATGCTCTAACGATTGAAGTCGGCTGAAGGCACGCGGCGGCGGCCGATCCATCTTGTCACGATGGATCGATTTCCGGTCCCTACGGGCGTCAGGATCAACGAGTCGCGGCAGACAGTCCATAGGTCGCGTGCGAGAGGGCCCGCTCAATGCCGCGCAATTCCGCAAGCCCCTTCAGGCGACCAATCGCCGGATAGCCGGGCTGAGCCCCACGGGAAAGGTCGTCGAGAATCTCCTGCCCGTGATCCGGCCGCATCGGAATCTGGTGGTCCACCCGTCCGGCTGCGCGCCGCCGCTGCTCTTCTTTGAGCAGTTCGGCAATGACGGCCACCATGTCCGTGTCGCCCTCCAGGTGCTCGTCCTCGTAGAAGGAACAGGGTGTCCGTACCTCCTCGCGAAGGACGTTGCGCAGGTGGACGAAATGAATGCGGGACGCGAACTGGCGGGCCATGGCCGGCAGGTCGTTGGCGGCAAGGGCGCCGAGAGAGCCCGTGCAGAGGGTGACGCCATTGGCCGGGCTGTCGACCTCCCGCAGCATGAAGGCGTAATCTTCTGCGTTCGAGAGAATGCGCGGCAGGCCGAGCAGCGCCCATGGCGGATCGTCGGGATGGGCACAGATGTTGATGCCCGCCCGTTCCGCTACCGGCGTTACCTCCGCGAGGAACTCCACCAGGTGACGCTGCAATTTTTCGCGACTGACGCCGTCATAGGTGCGCAGATGTTCTCGAAGCTGCGGCAGACTGTAGCCGTCGGCGGAGCCGGGGAGCCCCGCGCCGATATTGCGGGAGAGCGCGAGCCGCCGCTCCTCCGTCATTTCACGAAACCGCCGCTCGGCTGCCTCGCGCGTCGCCGGGTCGTAGTCCTCGTAGGCGCCCGGCCGCTCAAGGAGATGGATGTCGAAGGCTGCAAAGTCGATCCGGTCGAAGCGCATCGCCTTGGCGCCGTGACGTGCGGTCCAGCGCAGGTCAGTGCGGGTCCAGTCAAGGACCGGCATGAAATTGTAGCAAACAGTCCGAATGCCGACGGCTGAAAGACGGCGCAGCGTCTCCTGCCAATTTGCGACGTGTTCGCGCCAGGGACCGGTCTGCGTCTTGATGGACTCGGAAACGGGGACGCTTTCCACCACCTCCCACTCCAGGCCGCCTGCGCGGACCTCCTCCTGCCGCTTGCCGATCTCGTCCACGGGCCAGACGTCGCCGGTCGGAATGTGATGCAGCGCACTGACGATCCCGTTCGCACCGGCCTGCGCTGCGTCTTGAACGCTCACCCGGTCCACCGGCCCGAACCAACGCCATGTATGTCGCATGTGAACTCCTCAGGAAAGAAATGTCAGCTGCACTTTGCATGCAGCGGATCGATCGCCGGCCTGCTCGAAGGCCCGAACCGCCTCGTCGACCGGAAACTGATGGGAAATGATTGGCCGCACGTCGATCCGGCGATCCGAGATGAGCGCGACCGCAATGGCGAATTCCCCGTCGAACCGCTGCGATCCGACGAGCCGCAACTCCTTGCCGACCAGTGCATGGAGCGGCAGGCTGATTTCGCCTGTCACGCCGACCTGCACGATCGTGCCGCGCGGCCGAACCGCCGCGACCGCGCTGCGCAGTGCCGGCTCGGCGGCCGAGCATTCGAACGCCACGTGGAACTGGCCCTTGTCGGCCTCGTATGCGGCAAGCCGGGCCGGATCGCGCCGGACATTGACGGTGCGGGTCGCGCCCATGGCCTTCGCCCTGTCGAGTGCCGCATCGGCCAGATCCGTTACGACGACCTCATCGGCTCCCGCATGGCCCGCCGCCGCCACCACGAGCGCGCCGATCGGGCCCGCTCCGGTGACGAGTACCTTCTTTCCCCTGATTTCGCCGGCCTGGGCGACCGCGTGAAGACAGACCGCTAGCGGCTCGGCGCAGGCCGCCTCGCCGGGGCTGACCAACGAGCCCGCGGGATGACATTGGACGGCCGGAACCACCAGCCAGTCGCGGAACATGCCCTGCGTGTGGGGGAGACGCATTGCACTGCCCAGAAAGCGCATGTCGAGGCAGTGGACAGGGAGTCCTTCCCCGCAAAAGCGGCAGGTTCCGCAAGGCTGGCTCGGATTGACCGCCACCAGATCATCGATAGCAAGGCCGGAGACGCCGGCCCCGAGCACCGCGACGCGTCCCGAGGCCTCGTGGCCGGGTATGATCGGCTCACGAACCCGGACCGGGCCGAAACCCCCGTCCTGGTAATAGTGAAGATCCGAGCCGCAGATGCCGCCTGCGGCCATCTTCAACAGCACCTCGCCGTCCCCCGGTGCGGGAACGTCGGCGACCTCCAGCCGAAGATCGCGTGGGCCGTAAAGCCGGGCAAGGCGTGTGCGCATGGGTGCTCCCGACATCAGCGGATCAGTCCAACGGACTGCGGCAGCCACAATACGACAGCCGGAACGAAGGTGATCAGAATGAGAGCGATGAACAGCGGCACGAGCCACGGCAGGATCGCCATCGTCGTCCGTTCGACCGAGAGCTTCGCCACCCGCGACAGCACGAAGAGCACCATGCCGAGCGGAGGGTGAAGCAGGCCGATCATCAGGTTGAGCGTCATGATCAGGCCGAAATGCACGGGATCGATTCCGAACTGGGCGGTCAATGGCAGAAGGATGGGCACCAATATGGTGATCGCCGCGATCGTATCGAGAAAACAGCCGACGAAGAGCATCAGAAGGTTCACCAGGATGAGGAAAACCCATTTGTTGTCGGTGATCGTCAGGATCGCGCCGGAGAGCATCTGCGCGGCCTGACTGACTGTCAGGAGCCATGCGAAGATCGAGGCCGCCGTGACGATGAAGAGCACCGATGCCGTCGTCTCGATCGTGTCGAAAGTCGCCCGGGCGAGCGTCGACATCGTCATCGTCCGGTAGCGCACCAGGCCCAGGAACAGCGACCAGATCACGGCGGCGACGGCCGCTTCCGTCGGCGTAAACCACCCCATGGTCATGCCGCCGATCAGAATGATGGGGGTCATCAGCGCCATGACGGCGGAGAAGTCAAAATACCAGTCGAGGGCAAGCAGCACCACGAGCGCGATGCCGACCGCAAGGTTCATCGACAGTCCGGCCGACATCAGAAGATAGATGAAAAGCGGAACGGCAAGCACGACGACGACCTCGAGCGAGGCCGCAAGCAGCCGCTTCATTTCGAAAGGCGTATCCGAGCCCCAGCCGCGCTTGTAGGCGAAGATCGCCACCGTCAGCATCATCAGCACCGTCATCACCACGCCCGGCACGACACCGGCCATGAACAGCGCGCCGATGGAGACGTTCGCCATCATGCCGTAGATGACGAAGGGCAGCGACGGCGGGAAGATGGGTCCAAGCGTCGCCGAGGCGGCGGTAACGCCGACCGCCGCATCGACCGGATAGCCGTGGTCCTTCATCGCCTTGATCTCGATCGTGCCGATGCCGGCGGCGTCCGCAAGCGCGGTGCCCGACATGCCGGAGAAGATCACCGAGCCGACGATGTTGACCTGTGCCAGCCCGCCCTTCATCCAGCCGACGAGGGCGACCGCGAAGGAATAGATGCGGCCAGTGACGCCGGCGGAGTTCATGAGGTTGCCAGCGAGGATGAAAAAAGGCACCGCAAGCAGCGGAAAGCTTTCGACGCCGGCAATCATCCGCTGCGCCGCGATGATGTCGGGGGCGACATTGTAGGAGACCAGATAGAGCACCGACGCTGCGGCCATGGAGATGGCGACGGGGACGCCGACCAGCATGAGTACGAGAAAGGAACCGACGAGCAGGAGCATGGGGATCAGTCCTCGACCTTGTGGAATTCCTCGGGCTTTTCGAGAACCGAATAGCCGCGGCGCTGATTGGCCACGAAGACCTGGATGGAGCGGATCAGCATCAGCACGAAACCGGCCATCACGCTATAGAAGACGATGTTGCGCGGCAGGTCTACTGTGACCATGCGTTCGTGGGCGACGATAGCCACGTAGCGCCACATCAGCCAGCAGGCATAGGCGAAGAAGACGATGCGAACGAGATCCACGAAGATCGCCAGGGCTCGGGCGACGGGTAGCGGCAGATAATGATAGAGCACGTCGACCTGGATGTGGCGCGATAGGCGCACGCACATGACGGAGCCCAGAAACACGACGCCGATCAGGCAGTTCGTGGCGATTTCCTCCGTCCAGGCATAGGAATCGTTGAGCACGTAACGGGTGAAGAACTGCAGAAACACGCATCCGGCCATCAGCCAGAAGACGGCGAGCGTCACCCAATCCTCGAAGGCATAGTTGGAGAGATCCGCGGCCGGCGGGGCCTCGTCGAAGGCATGGGCGATTTCTTCTGGCGTCGTTTGCAAATGGACTTCCTGGGACATGGCATCATCCGGCGTCTGGAAAAACGAAACGCCGGCCCGCCATGGAAGGCGAGCCGGCGAGAGTGGTTCACTTGATCGCGCGGATAGCCTCCCAATCTTCCTTGTTGTAGCCGAAGTCTTCGAGCTTCACCTTTTCATTGACGGTCTTCTCGAAGTCGGCCCTGTCGACCTCGGTCACTTCGATGCCGCGCTCCTTGAAGGTGGCGACGAGCTCCTTCTCGCGCTCTTCGATGATCTTGGTGGCACGCACGGCCGCCTCCTGCATCACCTCGGTGAAGATCTGCTTGTCGGCATCGGAGAGCTGCGACCAGAGGTTCTTCGAAACGACCGTGTTCAGATGATCGACGATGTGGCCCGTCAGCACGATATGCTTCTGCACTTCGAAGAACTTTTTCGCCTCGATCGTCGTCAGCGGATTTTCCTGAGCTTCGACGGTGCCGTTCTGGAGCGCGAGATAGACCTCGGCAAAGGCGATCGGCGTGGTGTTGGCACCGCAGGCCCGCGGCATGGCGAGGTAGGCCGGAACATCCGGTACACGCATTTTCAGGCCCTGCATGTCGGCGCATTTGGCGATCGGCCTGTTCGATGTGGTGTGGCGCGTACCGTAATAGGTGACGGCCGTGATGTGGTTGCCCGAAGCCTCCTCATATCCCGCGGCCAGGCGCTTGAATACGTCGCTCTTGGTATAGGCGATCATATGGGCGGGGTCGCGGAAGATATAGGGAAAATAGGTGACGCCGATCGGCGCATGATCGCGGGCGGCGAAGCTCGAGCCCGAAATGATGATATCGACGGTGCCGAGCTTCAGGCCCTGATTGATATCCGCTTCCTTGCCGAGCTGCGACGCCGGGAACACGTCGATCTTGTAACGCCCTTCGGTGCGCTTGGCGATCTCTTCCGCCGCCCAGACGGACTCGGTATGGAACGGCTCCGACGTTTCGTAGACATGGGCCCATTTGAGCGCCGTCTGGGCATGAGCCGATAGGGCCGATGCCAGGATCGTCGCGGTGGCACCGAGTAGCGTCAACAGTCTGATCGTCATCTTTTCCTCCTCCCAAAGTGAAGTCGTCGCTGTGTGGATTACCGCCCGACGCGCCTCCACGCGGCGGGTATCGTGCTGTCAGATGGCTCCTCTCCGAAGCTCGCGGACAGGCGAAGCTGAGATTGATCGAGATGCGCGCGCATGGCTGCGCGCGCGGCAGCGGGATCCCCGAGTGCGATCGCGTCGCGAATGACGCGATGCTCCTCCATCGCGGCCCTCCAGGTCTCGGTGTTTTCGAAATAGCTCGCGAGCTTTTCGAAATAGGGCGTCATGCGCATGTCGTGGATGCTGCCGACGAAACGGTTCAGCGTCTGATTGGCGATGATGCTCGAAACGATAACGTGAAACTCGCGATCGATCGCAAGCGCCAGGCGGCGATCCTCGAGTGCGGCGGCCATCCGGGCCAGATTGTCGTCGAGAACGGAAATATGCTCCGGGCGTGCCAGCCGGGCCGCTTCCTCGGCGATGGCGCATTCGACCACTGCCCTGGCCCGCAACAATTCGAAGGGACCTTCGAAATCCTCGGGCGGCGCATCGGCCGCAGGCGCCGGACGCGCCGTCACATAGATGCCCGAACCCATGCGGATGTCGATGAAGCCTTCCACCTCGAGGACTATCAATGCTTCTCGGATGGTGGGTCGCGACACGCCGAACATCTGCGCCAGCTCGCGCTCCGCCGGAAGCCGCGAACCGTGCGCCAATTCGCCCCTTTCGATCAGGGCTCGCATCTGATCCGCCACCTGGCGATAGAGGCGACGCGATTCCACGGCAGAGAACATCATGATCCCCGTTGAGGCGACCTGCGGCCAGGTGGCCAAGTGGTCATACCAATTCCCCATACTTTACTCGTGCTTGCGGTCGAGTCAACGGTGACTGCTGCAGCGCCTCACGACAAGTTCCGCCCTCCAACAAAAAATGCCCGGCACTGAATGGCCGGGCAGTCGGCAGGGAATTGGCTATCCCTGCAGGGAAGTGGGTATCGCGACGCATCGATCTGCCGGCCAAGACGGCCGGCGGAGCGTCGATTCGAGCGGCTATCGCGCAAGCGCCCCGGCCGGGACACCTCGGTCGGCCTCGCGCTTGATCTGCCGGATCGAGACATTCATCCAGACCATGGAGACGGCTACGATGACAAAGAGCAGCATGAAGCAGCTGGACCAAAGGCCGGTCACATCCTTGAGGAAGCCGAAGGCGATCGGCAGGACGAAGCCGCCGAGCCCGCCCATCATGCCGACGATGCCGCCGACGGCGCCCACATGGGAGGGATAATAGACGGGTATGTGCTTGTAGACCGCTGCCTTGCCGAGGCTCATGACGAAGCCGAGCACGAAGGTCACGACGACGAAGACGATCGGGGTAACCAGGATCGGCATCGCACCGCCGGCAGCACCTGCAGGTATCGACAGAATGGCCGTTGCGACGGCAGACACGGCGAACATGGCATACATGATCCTGCGGGCGCCGAGCTTGTCCGACAAAGCGCCGCCATAGGCGCGGAAGATACTGCCGGGAATGGAATAGGCGGCGGCGATCATGCCGGCGGTCTCGATGTCGAAACCGTAGACGCCGACGAGATAGCGCGGCAGCCAGAGCGCGAGCGCCACGAAGCCGCCGAAGGCAAAGAAGTAGTAGAGCGAGAAGCGCCAGACCTGAATGTTCTTGAGTGGCTCGAATTCACTCAGGAAGCTCTTCCTTGGTGCACCGACATCGCGGCGGGCGCGGAATTGCGGATCGTCTTCCGTCGAGAACCAGAAGACGACCGCCGTGACGAGAAGCGCGGCCGCCCAGACCTCCGCGACGGCCTGCCAGCCGAAGGCGACGAGAACGAATGGCGCCAGAAATTTCGTGACCGCGGCGCCGACGTTGCCGGCACCGAAAATCCCGAGAGCGGTGCCCTGTTTTTCCGGCGGAAAGAAAGGCGAAACATAGGCGACCCCCACGGCAAAAGAGCCTCCCGCCAGACCGACACCCAGCCCTGCGAGGAGCATCTGCGGATAGGTCGTAGCATAAGCGAGCAGGAAGGTGGCGAGTGCTGCCGCCAGCATGGTGAGCGTGTAGACGAGGCGGCCGCCATAGCGGCTGGTCCAGATGCCCAGGACGATGCGGACGAGCGAGCCCGTCAGGATCGGCATGCCGATCAGGAGCCCGAACTCGGCTTCACTCAGGCCGAGTTCATCCTTTATGCGCACGCCGATGATCGAAAAAATGGTCCATATGGCGAAACAAACCGTAAATGCACCCGTTGAGACCCACAAAGCGCGTCCTGGTGCGCCCTTGTAGGTCGACTGCGTCTGGTGAAGAGCGGACATGATATCTCCCTGCGCGATATCCTCGCGCGATACGCGTCGTTGATCATGGGGAACAGCCGCGAGCAGGCATCGCGCTCACCCAAACGGGCGCATCGATCCTCTCCAGCAACCTTGCTCATGGCGCGCGACATTGGACGCCACCGGTGGTTTGCTCGGGCTCAAAAGAATGTATGCAAGCAGCGTGCCAAACCGAAAGCCCCGGAAAGCGGGAGAGAATTCAAAAGTTTATTCGGCGCGGCTTTCATGCACCTTGATGGCATGGTCAAAAATTGGGCCGCCCGCCACGCCATGCCCAATTATCGTGCAGGCCGCATTTGCGCTTCGCAGATAGGCAAAGACCCGCCGTACGGAGCAAGTCCGGCGGCGGGTCCCTTGCAAGAAGTCCGACGACTGCGGGTTAAATCTGCACCTCAACACCCAGGACCGCGCAGCAGTCGCCCGACTTGATCAGCCCGGGGTTATGTCGGGCCACCAGAACGCCATCCATCTTGGCTCGAACCTCGATCGGTTCCACGCCCGTGCGTCCGATCGGATAGATTAGCGCGATCGCTGCGCCGCGGTCGACCGCTCCGCCAAGGTCGATGAGGAACTCGACGAGACCGCCATCCTCCGCGAAAGCGAAACAATCGTCGCTCGGCATATCCAGCCATTTGGTGGGTTCCGCCTCGATCTCGCCCTTGAGTATCCCGGCATGCCTCAGCACGTTCGCGACACCGCGCTTTGCGACTGAAGCGGTCCTGGCAGTCGCCGAACCGCCACCGCCGAGCTCCGTCGTGATGAAGATCTTGCCCATCTCCTCGGCCGCGGTGTCGTACATTCCGACCGCGTCGATCTCCAGCATCGTCATGGAATAGGGCGCTCCGAACGCCCGGACGAAGTCGAAAGCTTTCGCTTCCTGGGCCTTGTCGGGCAGGATGTGCGCCGCGCAGAACGGCAGGAAGTCGAGCGTCTTTCCGCCCGAATGAAAATCGAGCACGATGTCGGCGAGCGGCAGCAGGACACGCTGGAAGTAATCCGCGATTTTCTCGGTGACTGTTCCATCCGGCCTCCCCGGGAAACTGCGGTTCATGTTGCCCTTGTCGATCGGTGATGTCCGTGTCTGCGCCTGGAAGGCAGGATAATTCATCGCCGGAACGATGATCACTCTTCCCTCGACGTCGGAAGCATCCAGCTTTCGCGCGAGATCGAAGAGAGCGATCGGCCCCTCGTATTCATCGCCGTGATTGCCGCCCGTGAGGAGGGCGGTCGGGCCCTCCCCGTTCTTGACCACGGTAATCGGAATCATCACCGAACCCCAGGCGGAATCATCGCGGCTATAGGGAAGGCGCAGGAAGCCATGCTGGACGCCATTGGCCTCGAAATCGACCGTCGCGCTGATCGGCGACGGCCGCAAGTGGTGCTCCCTCATCCTCTCAGTCCTTGACCATCAGCTTGCGCGGCACGGAGGCGAGGCACTCGACACCGCTCTCGGTGATGAGAATGCTCTCGGTGGTTTCGAAGCCCATGTCCTCGAGCCAGAGCCCCGTCATGAAGTGGAATGTCATCCCCGGCTTCAGTTCCGTCTTGTCGCCCGGACGCAGGCTCATCGTGCGCTCGCCCCAATCCGGCGGATAGGAAAGACCGATCGGGTAGCCCGTGCGGTTGTCCTTGACGATCCCGTATTTCTTCAGCACGGTGAAGAAGGCGTTCGCGATGTCCTCGCAGGTGTTGCCGGGTTTGGCGACGGCGAGGCCCGCCTCCATACCCTCGATTGTCGCCTTCTCGGCGTCGAGGAAGGCCTGGGTCGGCTTACCCAGGAACACCGTGCGCGACAGCGGCACGTGATAGCGGTTGTAGCAGCCGGCGATCTCGAAAAAGGTGCCCTCGCCCCGTTTCAACGGCCGGTCGTCCCAGGTGAGATGCGGCGCGGATGCCTCGACGCCGGAAGGAAGAAGCGGCACGATCGCCGGATAGTCGCCGCCGATGCCGTCGACGCCGCGCGTACCTGCATCGTAGATTTCCGCCACGAGGTCGCACTTGCGCATGCCCACTTCGATCTTGTCGAAGATGCGCTGATGCATCGCTTCGACGATCCGCGCCGCGTTGCGCATGTACTTGATCTCGGTCTCGCTCTTGACCGCGCGCTGCCAGTTCACCAGCGCCGTCGCGTCGCTGAAACGCGCATTGGGCAGGTGTTTCTGCAGCGAGGCGAAGGCGGCTGCCGAGAACCAGTAGTTGTCCATTTCGACACCGATGCTGAGCGAACCAAGGCCGCGATCGGCGAGAATGCCCGAGAGATAGTCCATCGGGTGGCGTTCGGTTGACTGCACGTAGTGGTCGGGATAGCCGACGATATTCTTGTGATCGAGATAGGCAGTCAGCTTCGCGCCATTCGCATCCTGGCCGCGGCCGAACCAGATCGGTTCGCCCGAAGGCGGCACGATGACCGCCTGATGCACGTAGAAGGACCAGCCGTCATAGCCGGTGAGCCAGGCCATGTTGGACGGATCGCTCACGATCAGGAGGTCGACGCCTTTCGCCTCCATCGCCTTTCGGGTCTTCGCAAGCCGCGCTTCATATTCCCCAAGGGAGAATTTGAGGTTGGGTTGGGTCATGTCTCTTCCCTCGTTCTTCTGGCCCCGTTCCGGGGAAGCCGGTCTCAACTTTCGAATGTCGTACCTGCGTCCGCCGCGTTGGCCCGCGCGAAGGCGAGCGTGGCGATGGCGGTGTCCTGGATGCCGGTGCCGGTCAGGTCGGCAATGGTGATTTCGTCGGCGCGCGTGCGTCCGGGTTTCAGCCCGGCGATCACCTGGCCGAGTTCGGGGAACTCGGCCTCCGCCGACATGAGATGAGCGGCAATCGCGTGATGCAGCTCTCCGAGCCGGCGCGTCTGTCTGAGGCTGTCGGCGACGTAAGTCGCACGGGCGATCGCGTGCGGATCGATCTCGTTCTTGTGTTCAGCGTCCGAACCCATGGCGGTGACGTGCTGCCCCGGCTCGAGCCATTCGGCTTTGAGGACCGGCGTCCCGGACGGCGTCGTGGTAACGATGATATCGGCGCCAGTGATGGCCGCTCTCGGATCGGTTTCGGCCTTGACCGCAAAGCCGAGCTTCCCGCCAAGCGCAATGGCTGCCGCTTCAGCCTTGGCCGCATCGCGGGCCCAGATCCGCGCTTCCCGGATCGGGCGCACGAGCGCGAGCGCTTCGAGCTGAAGCCTTGCCTGCATGCCGGCGCCGAAGACCGCGGCCACCGAGGAATCTTCCCGCGACAGACGTCTCGCCGCGACCGCCCCTGCCGCCGCCGTCCGCACGTCGGTCAGATAGCCGTTGTCGAGCAGCAGTGCCTGCACCAGCCCGGTTTTGCTGGACAGGAGCACCATCATGCCGTTGGTGCTCGGCAGGCCGATTTTCGGATTGTCGAAGAAGCCCGGGCTGATCTTGATCGCAAAGCCGTCCAGCCCCGGCACATAGGCCGTCTTGACGTCCACCTCGCCGCGATGCTCCGGAATATCGAGCCTCAGGATCGGCGGCATCGCCACCGCCTTGGTGGCGAGAGCGCGAAAGGCATCCTCGACGCAGGCAACCGCTTCGCGATCGAGCGGCACGATGCCGCGCAATTCCGCCTCGGTCAGAATCTTCATCCGTGTCATGCCGCCTCCTCGCGGAATGGGTCCGTTTCGCCGTTCATCACGCGCAGGTGCAGGTCCATGTCGACGTTGCGCCCCGAGATAATAACCGCGATGGGGCCGTCGATGTCCTTGATCTTGCCGGCGAGAAGCGCCGAAATGCCGACGGCGCCCGCCCCTTCGACGATCTCGCGCTCCTCGGCATAGGCGTGGCGCATGCCGGCGGCGATTTCGGCTTCCGTCAGGAGGATTATGTCGTCGAGGAGCTCCCGGCACATGCGGAATGTGACGCGATTGTCGAGGCCGATGCCGCCGCCGAGCGAGTCCGCAAGGCTCGGTTGTTCATCGACGAGCGCGGGTCCGCCGGCGGCGAAGCTCGCCTTCATCGCCGCACCGCGCTCCATCGTCAGGCCTATGACACGCGTCGCCGGTCTGCGCGCCTTGACCGCTGCCGCCACTCCGGCTGCCAGTCCACCACCCGACACCGGTACAAGCACCATGGCAACGTCTGGCATCTGCGCCACGACCTCGAGTCCGAGCGTCCCCTGCCCGGCGACGATCGCCGGATGGTCGAAGGGCGGCACCATCACGAGACCATTTTCCGCAACGAGTCTTTCGACTTCTTCCTGCGCCTCGTCCTGGGAATTGCCGACAATCCGCACATTGGCGCCGAGGCGTCTGATTTCGGAGACCTTGTTCACGGGCACCAGGTGCGACATGCAGATCGTAGCGACCGAGCCTTCCGCCTTTGCCGCATGGGCAAGTGCCCGGCCATGATTGCCGGTCGAGGCCGCGATTACGCCGAGCGCCCGGTCGCCGGCAGAAAGCGAAAGCACTGCATTGGTCGCGCCGCGCAGCTTGAAGCTACCGGTCGTCTGGTGGTGCTCGAGCTTTAAGCCGACCGGCACGCCGCAGAGCTCGCTCAACGAGCCCGACATTGCCAGCGGCGTCGTAAGTACACGGCCGGAAATGCGCCGTGCCGCCACCTCGATGTCGTCGATCGTCACGGGGAGAGAAACGCTCACGGCCTTTCCTCCTCGAGTGGCAGCTCCATCAGCCGTCCGAGTTGGGGGCGTGCTTCCCGATCGCCGCAAAGGCGCAGGCAAGCCCAGGCGGTGGCGTAATTGCTGCTGACGACCGGCTTGCCGATTGCCTGCTCGATTTCGGCGATGACGCCTGCCGCACGAACAGCAGTGCAGGAAATGAAAAGCGCGTCCGATGCCGGCGCTGCGGCTTCCTTCGCGAAGGCCACGATCTCCTTTGGGCTGATCCGCGCCATCTCGCGGTCGTCGGTGAGACCCAGGCAGGTAAACCCGTCGATTGCGAAGCCGCGCTCGGCGAAATAGTCGGCCATGGGCCGGCTGGTCTCGATCGTGTAAGGGGTGAGCACCGAAATCCTGTTTGCGCTAAGTGCACGCAAGCCTTGGACCGAGGCAGCAGTCGGCGTCACCACGGCCGCCTCCGGCTTTGCGGCCTTGATCGCCGCAGCCACTTCGCTGTCGCCGATAACCACGGAGGCCGAGGTGCAGGAATACATGACGACATCCAGGGTCTCGTCCGGCAGGATCAAGGCTGCCGCTTCGGTGAGCGACGGCTGCATCGCCCGCAGATTCTCCGGCGTCACCGGATTGGCATAGGGGATGCGCGTGACATAGACCCCGATCCGGTCCGACGCGACCATGCGCTGGAAATCGACTTCCGTCGTATGGTCCGTGGCGAGGATGACGAGGCCAATCCGCTTATCGAGCGGCCGATCGTCGAGACGCGGCCTGCGCGCCGCAAGCGAGAGGGCGACAGCGGTTCTCATCAGCGCTCCTCCACCCGGGAATAGCGCGCTTCAAGCCAGCGCAGGAAGAAGACCGAGATCAGGCTCATAATCAGGAAGAACACGCCGACCAGCGTCATCGGCTCGATATAGCGATAATTACTGTTGGCGATACTCTTCGCCTGGTTCATCAGTTCGAGCACCGTGATTGCCGAAAGCAGGGGTGTTTCCTTGAACATGGCGATCAGGTAATTGGCGAGTGCCGGTATCATCGGCGGAATCGCCTGAGGCAGGATCACGTGTATCCAGGTCTGGCGGGCCGTGAGGTTCGTCGCCTTGGCCGCTTCCCATTGGCCGCGCGGCACGTTCTCGATGCCGGCACGATAGACCTCGGCGGCATAGGTGCCGTACTGGATGCCGAGGCCGATGACGCCGGCGACAAGCGCGGGCAGGCGGATTCCGATGTCCGGAAGCACATAGAAGATGAAGTAGAGCTGCACGAGCAGCGGCGTGCCGCGGATGAACTCGACGGCAAAGCTCGTGACACGCGCGATCGGAGTCGGTGCGGTCATCCGCAGGATGGCGAAGACAAGGCCGATCACCGCTGCGACGACCGAGCCGAGCGCCGTCGCGAGGATCGTGATCTTCAGCCCCTCGATGAGGGTCGGCATGATCTGGCGGACGAATTCCCAATCCCATTCCATGGTCAGACCCTCACACCGTCGAGGCCACGCGAAACGCGCCTCTCGAGCCACCGCATGCCGAGCGAGATCAGCCAGGCCATGACGAAGTAAAGCAGCAGGATGGTCGCGAAGGGGATCAGCGTGCTGCCGGTCTGGGCGCGGACCACCTGGGCCTGAAACGTCATGTCGCTGAGCGAGATCAGCGAAACGACCGCCGTTCCCTTCAGGAGCTCGATGGCGTTGTTGCCGAAGGTGGGCAGCATCAGGGGCAGCGCCTGAGGCAGGACGATGTGGCGCATCGCCTGGAAGCGCGTGAGGTTGAGCGCGATGCAGGCCTCGCGCTGCTCGCGGCCGATCGCCTTTACCGCGCCCCGCACGACCTCCGCTCCATAGGCGCCGACATTGAGGCCGAGCGCGAGGACGCCCGCCTGAAGCGGCGTCAACGTTATGCCGGCGAACGGCAATACGAAATAGACCCAGAAGAGCTGCACAAAGATAGAGGTGCCGCGGAAGAACTCGATATAGGTCGTGGCGAGCGCGCGAACGGCCATGAACCGGCTGAGGCGCCCGAGGCCGGCAGCGAAGGCAACCACGACTGCGAGCGCCGAACCCATGAGGGTCAGCTGCACGGTCACCCAGGCGCCCTGCAGGATCAATCCGATATAGCCGGACCAGTCGATCATCGTTTCGTTGTTCCAGTCAGAGTTTCGACTTGGTTGCCGCCCCCCATACCGCCTTCCTCCGCGCGGTGCGAATGGAAGGCGGCGGGAAGCCCCATCCAGGGCTTATTTCGCGGCGCAGAGCTTTTCGCGGGTGGTCGACATCGCAGCCTTGGCCGAGAAACCATAGGGCTCGATGATCTTCGCGAATTCGCCCGACTCCTTCAGCTTGGCGAGCTCGACATCGAAGGCGTCGCGGAGCGCCTCGTCGCCCTTCCTGAAGGCGGCGCCGTCGCAATAGACCGGCGCACCCTCGACGGGGGCCAGCACCTCGACGTTCGGGTCGTTCGCCTTGGAGACGAGATCGTTGATGGAAAGGACCGGCAGCGAGTAGACGTCGATGCGGCCGTCCTGCAGCATCTTCAGGCCGCTCTGGCCATCCGGCACCACAATGACGCGGTCGCGCGGCACGCCGGCTTCGAGCGCCAGCTTCTCCTCGGTACCGCCGCCCGGTGCGCCGATCTTGGCGTCCGGATTATCGGCGATGTCCTTGTAGCTCTTGAGTCCGAGCGGGTTGCCTTTCTTCAGCGCGAAGGCCTCGGCGTCGCAGAGGATCGGCTGCGAATAGGCGACGGCGGCACATCGTTCCGGCTTCATGAAGAGACCGGCGGTGATCGCGTCGTGGCGCCCGGCCTGCAGGCCCGGGATCATCGCGCCGTATTCGGAAATGGAGGCGACGACGTCGGCAACGCCGAGCCGCTTGAAGATCTCGCGGGCGACATCTGGTGCAGCACCGGAGACCTTGCCATCGGCTCCGACGGCGGTAAAGGGCGGCTCGTTGGCGATGGCGATGCGCGCGAAGCCCTGCTCTTTCAGCTCCTCGAGCTTGTTCTCGTCCGCGGCGGCTGGCGTGGCCGCAGCAACTGCCATCAATGCGGTGGCGCCTGCCGCCATTGCCATAAAATCTCTCAGTTTCATCGTTCCCAACTCCTCTGTTCTCTCGATGTTTTCCTTGAGGCAATGTCGGCCGTGAGGCTTAGACGCGGTGCCCTGCCGCTATGATCTTGCGCAGGAAAGTTTGTGTGCGCTCCTGCTTGGGATGCCGGAAAATGTCCTCGGGTTTTCCTTCCTCCACGATCTTGCCGCGGTCGAAGAAAAGCACCCGGTCCGCGAAATCATGGGCAAAGCCCATCTCGTGGGTGACGAGCAGCATGGTCATGTCCGTCTCGGACGCGAGCTTGCGCATGACGTTCAGGACCTCCTCGACAAGCTCGGGATCGAGCGCGGAGGTGACCTCGTCGAAAAGCATGATCTTGGGTGAGAGCGCCAGCGCCCGGGCGATCGCAACGCGCTGCTTCTGCCCGCCGGAAAGCTGTGCCGGCATGCTCTTGGCCTTGTCGGCCAGGCCCACCATATCGAGCAGCTCCATCGCGCGCTTTTCCGCCTGAGCGCGCGCCATGCCCTTGGTCAGCATCGGCGCCAGCGTGACGTTGTCGAGAACGCATTTATGAGGAAACAGGTTGAAATGCTGGAAGACCATGCCGATCTTCTCGCGCATCTTGTGGAGATGCCGCTCGTCGGCAGGGACGAGGCTACCCGCCTTCTTCATGTGATAGAGCTGCTCGCCGTCGACCTGGATGAAGCCGTCGCTGATGGTCTCGAGCGTCATCAGAATGCGAAGGATGGTCGTCTTACCCGAGCCGGACGGCCCGATGAGAGCCAGCTTCTCGCCCGGCATCACCTCCATCGACAGGCCGTCGAGCACGGTCAGGGGACCGTATCGCTTGACGATGTTGTCGATGCGAATGATCGGCTGGGACATTCACGCCTCTCCCTTTGAGACTAAAGCGCATGGCCTCGCTCCAAACCGCTGCACACTTCTGGGCGCCATGCGTTAATGTCCTAACGATGATCCGGTTCCCAAATCATGTCAATGTGAATAATAATATCATGACAATTATTCGAAAGATGCTCAAAAGCTGAGCATTCGCCTCAAATGACGAGCAGCAGCGCCTCAGGCTCACCGAGCGCAAGAGAGGCTACGATGCCGAGCCCGGACTTTAGCTCCTGCTCGGTCGTCGAGCCGAGCGATATCCTGACCGCCGGACGCCACCCGCTGTCCGCCGTCCGGAAGGACGCACCCGGCGCAATCGCCACCCCGCGCAAGCGCGCCTGGGAAACGAAGGCATCTTCCTGGTGTCCCTCGGGCAGCGGCAGCCAGACATGCAAGCTCTGAGGATAGGTGTGGTGGGCAAGGCTTGCCAGAACCTCCTTGGCGATCGCGTGGCGAGCGGCGAGCGCCCGGCGCTGCCAGTTCACGAGCTCGATCGCCGTGCCGTCGCTCACCCATTGCGTTGCAATCTCTGCAATTGCGGGGGTCGCCATCCAGTTCGAAACCAGATGCCGGTTGGCGACGGCGGCCACGTAGCGGTCAGGCGCCACCAGATAGCCGATCCGGAGGCCCGGCACGGTGATCTTGGTGAAGCTCGTCACATAAAGCGTGCGCTCCGGCGCCAGTGCGGCGACCGGGGGCAAACGTTCCTCCACCAGGGGACCGAGAATGTCGTTTTCGATGATGGCGATGTCATGCCGGCGCGCCACCTCCGCCAGCGCTGCCCGCCGCCCGGCGCTCATCAGGGTCGCGGTCGGGTTGATTACCGAGGGCTGCAGGAAGACCGCTCGGATCACGCCCTTGCGGCAGGCTTCGTCCAGCGCATCCGGGATCATGCCGTCGCCGTCTATCGCGAGACCCTGAAGGTGGATGCCGAGATAGGTCGAAAGCGGCACGAGCGTATGATGGCTGATGGCCTCCGTCGCGACCGTCGAACCGGGCGGTGCGACACTCATCAGCGCCACGGTCATGGCCGAGGTGGCGCCGTTCGTCAGGTTGATGTTGAGCGGCGAAACATCGACCCCGCAGCGCAAGAGCCATTCGGCCGCGACATTGCGGTGACGCGGGAACACCATGTTCGGGCGGAAGGAAAGCGCCGAGCTCGGCGGCAGGTTCTCGGCAAGCCAAGCAAAACCCTGCCGCATCTTTTCCAGATGGTACTGCTCGCATACGGGTTTCAGGATCGAAAGATCGATCAATTCGCCAAGGCGCTCCGGCAGATAGGGCGGCTCCGGCTCGCGCGGCCGCGTCTGCACGAAGCTGCCGCGTCCGACCTCGCCGGAGATTAAGCCGCGCCGGATGAGCTCGTCATAGGCGCGGCTGACCGTCTGCACCGAAAGTTTCAGATCGTCGGCGAGCTTGCGATGCGTCGGCAGCCGCATGCCGTTCTGGAGTCTCCCCTCCTGTATGGCGCGGGCGAACTGGTCCGCCAGAGAGAGATAGGCGGGGCGGCGCAGAAGTGTCGTGTCGGGCGTCCAATTTGTCATGATTTGAACAGTGATCAAAATCAGCTCAATTGACAATGTAAAAGTGAGCACCCAATGTCATTTCCCGGCTTTGACGTGACCACTACCGACGGAAGGACCTCTTAATGAAGCTCGATGCGATCGATCTGCGGATCCTCGAAGCGATCCAGGCCGACGGGCGTATCACCAAGCTCGCGCTCGCCGAGAAGGCCGGCCTGTCGCCGACGCCCTGCTGGATGCGGCTCAGAAAGTTGGAGAAAGCCGGCATCGTCACGGGCTATCACGCCCGCGTTGCGCTGCGCCGCGTGGCGCCGGTCGCCAGCGTGATGATGGAGGTGACGCTCGGCAATCACCGCCAGGCTGATTTCGATCGGTTCGAGCGCGCCATCGCCGCAATTCCCGAGATCGTCGCCTGCTGGTCGGTCGGCGGCGGGGTCGACTATATCCTCAAGATCATGACGGCGGACATCGACGCCTACCAGCGGCTGGTGGACGGGCTGCTCGAAAGGGAACTCGGTATCGACCGCTATTTCACCTACATCGTCACGAAGACGGTAAAGGAAGAAACGGTGCTGCCGTTCGGCTCGCTGTTGCCGCAGGCGCCGGCAGGGCAGGAATAATCGGCAGAGGGTGTAGCCACCCACTGCGCATCGGCACGCCACATAGACAATCTCTCTCCCCGGTGCCCCCACTTTGGTCAAACTCTCTCCGCCGTCACCGCCGATTGGACAATCTCTCTCGACAACCATGGCACTCTTCCCGCAACAGTCGAGGAGAACCGATATGACCGCCGTCTTTGCGCGCACAGCCTTTCACGACGCGTTGAAAAACCTGAACGACCGGCAATTGCTGCGGGAGTTAGCCTATGTCGGCGGCCGCTGGGTTGCCGGCCGGGACGGTACATGCCTTGAGGTGAGCGACCCGGCCAGCGGCGCTGCCCTCGCCTTCGTCGCCTCGCTCGACGCTGCCCAGACCTCCGAGGCGATCGACGCGGCGGAAAAGGCATTCAGGTCCTGGCGCAACATGCTGCCGCAGGCGCGCGCCGCCATCCTGCGCAAATGGCACGACCTGATGCTCGAAGCCCGCGAGGATCTCGCCCTGCTGATGACCCTTGAACAGGGCAAGCCGCTTGCCGAGTCCCGCGGCGAGATCGACTACGCGGCATCCTTCATTGAGTGGTATGCCGAGGAAGGCAAACGCCTCAATGCCGAAAGCGTGACGAGCCATCTTGCCGGGGCCGAAATGATCGTGCGCCGCGAAGCGCTCGGCGTCGTCGGCATCGTCACGCCCTGGAATTTCCCTTCCGCGATGATCACCCGGAAGGCGGCCGCCGCCCTTGCCGCAGGCTGCACCGTGGTGGCGCACCCATCCTCCGAAACCCCTCTTTCGGCTCTCGCGCTCGCCGAACTCGGCGAGCGAGCCGGCCTTCCCGCAGGCGTCTTCAATGTCGTCACCGGCAAAGCCGCAACGATCGTCGGACGAATGTGCGAGGACGCGCGGGTGCGCGCCATGAGCTTCACCGGCTCTACCGAGATCGGCCGCCTGATCGCCTCCCAATGTGCCCCGACGATGAAGCGGCTGGTGATGGAGCTCGGCGGACACGCCCCCCTGATCGTCTTTGCGGATGCGAATATCGAAAAAGCCGCCGACATCGCGATCGCCGCGAAGTTCGCCACCTCCGGACAGGACTGCCTCGCTGCCAATCGGATCTACGTCGAGCGGCCCGTTCTTAAGACATTCCAGGAAGCTTTTGCCGCACGAATTGCCGGCTTGAAAGTCGGTTCCGGGATGGAGCTGGACACGGACATCGGTCCGTTGATGCACGAACGCGCCGTCGCCAAGGTCGAGGAACAGGTTGCGGATGCTCTGAAGTTAGGCGCCAGGCTTGCCGCGGGCGGCAAGCGCCACGCCGCCGGGCCGCTCTTCTTCCAGCCGACCCTTCTAACGGATGTGCCCGACGACGCGCTGATCATGCGTGAGGAGACCTTCGGCCCCGTTGCGGCCGTAACCGCCTTCGACAGCGAAGAGGAAGTAGTCGCGCGGGCGAACGACACGGAATACGGGCTTGTCGCCTATGTCGTGACCGAAAACGGGGCCCGCCAGATGCGGCTCGCCCGCGCCCTCCAATACGGTATGGTGGCGATCAATCGGGTGAAGATCACCGGCGGCCCGATCCCCTTCGGCGGCTGGAAACAATCGGGCGTCGGCCGGGAAGGCTCCCGCCATGGCATGGAGGCCTTCACCGAGCTCAAATATCTCTGCATCGACACCGCTGCCTGACCTGAGCAATTCCGGCAATACTGCGTAGCGGTTTGCGTCTGGAATTGCGTGAGAACGACCGAAAGAGCGTTTTCGCGGTTCAGCCGAAATGATCCGGATTTCATGAAAGGAAAGACCATGCTCGAAAGAAGCAACGAACTCACCGCCTGGGACCGCGACCACTTCTTCCATCCCTCGACCCATATGGGGATGCATGCGCGCGGCGAGACCCCGACCCGGGTGATCGGCGGCGGCGAAGGCGTTTACATCACCGATATTTCCGGCAAGCGCAGCCTCGATGCCTTTGCCGGCCTCTATTGCGTCAATGTCGGCTACGGCCGCCAGAAGATCGCCGACGCGATTGCCGAACAGGCTAAGAACCTCGCCTACTACCACGCCTATGTGGGCCACGGCACTGAAGCGTCGATCCGGCTTTCCAAAATGATCATCGACCGGGCGCCGGAAGGCATGAGCCGCGTCTATTTCGGGCTTTCGGGCTCCGACGCCAACGAAACCAACATCAAGCTGATCTGGTATTACAACAACATTCTCGGCCGCCCGGAGAAGAAAAAGATCATCTCGCGTTGGCGCGGCTATCACGGCTCGGGCGTGATGACCGGTTCTCTGACCGGCCTTCATCTCTTCCACAACGCCTTCGACCTGCCGCGGGCGCCGATCCTGCACACGGAAGCGCCGTACTACTTCCGCCGTCCCGATCGCTCGATGAGCGAAGAGCAATTCTCGCAGTATTGTGCCGACAAGCTGGAAGAGATGATCCTTGCCGAAGGTCCGGACACCGTTGCCGCCTTCATCGGCGAGCCGATCCTCGGCACCGGCGGCATCGTGCCGCCGCCGAAGGGCTATTGGGAGAAGATCCAGGCCGTCCTCCAGAAATACGATATCCTGCTGGTCGCCGACGAGGTGGTCACCGGCTTCGGCCGGCTCGGCACCATGTTCGGTTCCGACCATTACGGCATCAAGCCGGACCTGATCACCATCGCCAAGGGCCTGACCTCGGCCTATGCGCCGCTTTCCGGCACCATCGTCTCCGACAAGCTCTGGCAGGTGCTGGTGAAGGGCTCGGACGAGCTCGGCGCCATCGGCCATGGCTG
Organism: Ensifer meliloti; assembly: GCF_030064585.1. Lineage (NCBI taxonomy): Bacteria > Pseudomonadati > Pseudomonadota > Alphaproteobacteria > Hyphomicrobiales > Rhizobiaceae > Ensifer > Ensifer meliloti. The sequence goes on along the minus strand of NZ_CP120364.1, from coordinate 1,281,059 downwards.
GACCTATTCGGCCCATCCGATCTGCGCCGCCGCCGGCATCGCGAACCTGGAACTGATCGACGAACTCGGCATCGTCGAGAATGCCGGCTCAACGGGTGCCTATTTCCGGGCCGAACTGCAAAAGGCCGTGGGCGATCATCGCCATGTCGGCGAAGTGCGCGGCGACGGCCTGATGGCGGCGATCGAGTTCGTCGAGGACCGCGATGATCGCGCCTTCTTCGATCCGGGCCGCAAGGTCGGACCGCAGGTCGCAGCAGCGCTCCTCGAACGCGGCGTCATCGGCCGCGCCATGCCACAGGGTGACATTCTCGGCTTCGCGCCGCCGCTCTGCCTGACGCGGGACGAAGCCGACATCGTCGTCAAGGCGGCAGCCGACGCCATCCAGTCCGTACTCGGCCGCTGAGGAAATGGGCATGATGCATTCGGTTCCGAAGACCATGACCGCGGTGCTTTTGACGGGGCACGGCGGATTGGAGAAGCTCGTCTACAGCCGGGACGTTCCCGTCCCGGCTCCGGCTGCGGGCGAGGTGCTGATCAAGGTCACTGCCTGCGGCATGAACAACACGGACGTCTGGGTGCGCGAAGGCGCCTACGGGACGGAGGACGATCCGTCCGCCGTCTCGACCTGGCGACGCCACGGCAACACGCTGACCTTCCCGCGCATTCAGGGTACGGACACGGTCGGCCATATCGTCGCCGTCGGCGAGGGCATCGACCGGGCGCGCATCGGTGAGCGCGTCATGGTCGACTTCTCGATCTACAACCGCGACGACGACAGTCTTGCCGACATCGATTACATGGGTCATGGCCGCGATGGCGGCTATGCCGAATATATGGCGCTTCCGGCCGAAAACGCCCATGTGGTCGCAACCGACCTGACCGATGTCGAGCTTGCCACCTTCTGCTGCGCCTATCTCACCGGCGAGCGGATGCTGGAACGGGCGCGGCTAGCCGCCGGCGAGACCGTGCTCGTGACCGGCGCCTCGGGTGGTGTCGGCTCCGCGATCGTCCAGCTCGCCCGCGCTCGCGGCGCCGTTCCGATCGCCGTTGCCGGACCGGGCAAGGAAGCGGCGATGCTCGAAATCGGCGCCGAAGCAGTCGTGACCCGCGGTCAAGGCGACCTCACCGAGGGGGTGGAGGCAGCAAGCGGCGGCCGGCCGATCGATGTGGTCGCCGACCTCGTCGGTGGTCCCCTCTTCAACGACCTCCTGAAGATCCTGCGCCCGGAAGGCCGCTACACCACCGCCGGCGCGATCGCCGGGCCGGTCGTGCAGCTCGATCTCAGGACGATGTATCTGAAGCAGTTGGAACTGCACGGATCGAGCCAGGGCAGCCGCGCCGATTTCCGCCGCCTCGTCCGCTATATCGAGGAGAAGAAGATCCGGCCGCTCGTCGGCGGGATCTATCCGCTATCGGAGTTCCACCGGGCACAGACGGACTTCATGGCGAAGAACTTCGTCGGCAAGCTCGTGGTCGTGCCTGATTAAGGGTACGACGGCGCGGGCGGCAGAGCGGGACGGAACAGGTTGCAGACGATATACCCCCTCTGCCCTGCCGGGCATCTCCCCACAAGGGGGGGAGAATAGAAGTGTTTCACTCTTTGCTCCCACAGCAGGTCCCTGCATACAGGAATCCTTCTCAAGACGCTGAGCGCGCCTCACATGGTCTCCCCCGTTGTGGGGGAGATGGCCGGCAGGCCAGAGGGGGTAGCCTGCTCTGGATCATTCCTCATCCAGTTTTAACTCTGAAGGCTCGCAAATGCCTCCGCGATCCGTTGCGGCGCCTTGGGGCGCGCATACATCCGCTCGAGATAGGCCTTGAGTTTTGGAAAGTCATCGAGCAGGCCGTTTTCGTTGCCCCAATCCAGAACATAGGCGGTTACGCAATCGGCGATACTTATCCTGTCGCCGACGATGAATTCCCGCCCTTTCATGTGCTGTTCGAGCACCGCTGCCATGGCCAGGAATTCTTCCTTGGCGAGCGCAATGTCTTCCGGCAACCGCTTTTCCTCGGGATAAAGAAACGTGTGCTTAGCCATCCGCCACAGTGGCTGTTCGAGTTCGGTGACCGCGAACAGAGACCAGCGATACGCCTGCGCCCGCTCCTTCAGGTCCGCTGGCATAAGCCCTTTGCCGCCATATTTTTCCGCCAGATACATGACGATCGCGGCAGACTCCGTGAGGACGAAGTCGCCATCGACCAGCACCGGAAGCTTGCCCGCCGGATTGAGCCGCAGGAAGTCGGGGTGATGGGCCTCGCCCGCCACTATGTTGACGGGCACGAACTCGAACTCCGCATCCAGCTCCTGAAGCGCCCAACGGGCGCGAAGCGAGCGCGTCGGACCTAATCCATATAGTTTCATCATTTCGGTTCTCCTGACCTTCCTCATTGTCCAAATGGCCACCTGCAAGGACGTTGGAGGAAAGGCCGTGCCGACAGAGCGTCGAAAAAACTTGGTGAGCGCGTGTCCTTGCCGCCCTGCGCTACAAACGCAGGCCGGCGGCGTCGAACCAATGCAGGCTTTTCGGCACCGCTGCGACCTCGACCTCCTCGTCGATCATCATGCGGGAGCGGCCGGCAACCCTGAAGACGAGCGGCTCGCCGTTCGCTAGGGTGCCGTGCACATAGCTTTCCGCGCCGACGAGTTCCACGGCGCCGACGCGCACGCGGGCTGTGAAACGCTCGCCGCCGTCCGTGTCACCGGCGAGGGTAATGTCCTCAGGTCGGATTCCGATTGTCGCAAGCCCCGGCTTCCCGACGAGCGCCGCCGGAGCCGACCACGCAGCATTGCCGGTATTGAGATCGAGAAGGTTCATCGAAGGTGAGCCGATGAAGGTTGCGACGAATGCCGTCGCCGGGTTCTCGTACAGCTCGATCGGCGTACCGACCTGCTCGATCCTCCCCCCGTTTAGAACCACCAGGCGGTCGGCGAGCGTCATCGCTTCCAGCTGGTCGTGGGTGACGTAGACGCTCGTCGTGCCGAGCGCCCGCTGAAGGCGCTTGATCTCGACGCGCATCTGGACCCTGAGCTTGGCGTCGAGGTTCGAGAGAGGCTCGTCGAACAGAAAGGCGGCAGGCTCCCGGACGATGGCGCGCCCCATGGCCACACGCTGGCGCTGCCCGCCTGAAAGCTGCCGAGGCTTTCGATCGAGGAAGGGTTCAATCTCCAGGGACTTCGCCGCCTTGGCTATCCGCCGCTCGATTTCTTCCTTCGGCGTGTTACGGTTCTTCAGGCCATAGCTGAGATTCTGACGGACCGTCATATGCGGGTAGAGCGCGTAGTTCTGGAAGACCATAGCAATGTCGCGCTCGGAAGGCTCCAGCCCGTTGACGACGCGGTCGCCGATGGAGATCTCGCCTGACGTGATGCTCTCGAGCCCCGCGATCATCCTCAGCAGCGTCGATTTTCCGCAGCCGGAAGGGCCGACGAGCACGATGAACTCGCCGTCGGCAATCGCAAGCGAAACGCCGCGGATCGCGGCGATGTCGCCGTGATAGGTCTTGTGGACATCCTTGAGAGTGATCGTTGCCATTACTTCTCCGTTTCGACGAGGCCCTTGACGAACCAGCGCTGCATCAGGACGACCACTGCGACAGGCGGGATGATCGCGAGGATGGCGGTCACCATGACGTAGTTCCACGGGGTCGATGCGTCAGTGAAATCGACCATCTTCCTGAGGCCGATGATAATCGTGTTCATCCGGCTGTCATTCGTGACCAGCAGCGGCCAGAGATACTGGGTCCAGCCGTAGATGAAGAGGATCACGAAAAGCGCCGCGATATTGGTCTTTGAAAGCGGCAGCAGAATATCCCGCATGAAGCGGAACGGCCCGGCATTGTCGATGCGGGCCGCTTCCACGAGTTCGCCCGGGATGGTGAGAAAGAACTGGCGGAACAGGAATGTCGCCGTCGCCGACGCCATCAGGGGAAGCGTCAGTCCCGCATAGGTGTCGATCAGCCCGAGATCGACGATCACCTTATACGTCGGCAGGATCCGCACCTCCACCGGGAGCATCAGCGTGATGAAGATCATCCAGAAGAAGGCCATGCGCAGGGGGAAACGGAAGAACACGATGGCGAAGGCCGAGAGGAAGGAAATGACGATCTTGCCGACGGCGATCGCGATCGCCACCACGAATGTGTTGAACAGCAACCGTTCGAGACTGACGCCGACCACACGCTCGACTCCACCGGAAAGCGCTTCGCCATAATTCTCGGCAAGCCGCGTGCCGGGAACGAGCGGCATAGGCGGCCGGATGATCTCGACCGAGCTCATGCTTGAGGCGACGAAGGTATAATAGATCGGGAAAACCACGATGATGATGCCGATGATCAGCATCAGGTGCCCGATTAGGTTGGAGATGGGGCGCTTTTCAATCATTGGCGATCTCATCCATAGTGGACACGCCTTTCGACGAACCGGAACTGAAAGGCGGTAAGCCCAATGACGATCGCCATGAGGATCACGGACTGGGCCGCGGACGAGCCGAGGTTCAGGTTGACGAAGCCGTCGTTATAGACCTTGTAGACCAAGGTTTCCGTCGCCCTCGCCGGCCCTCCGCCCGTGACCGAGTGGATGATGCCGAACGTATCGAAGAAGGCGTAGACGGTGTTGACCACGAGCAGGAAAAAGGTCGTCGGCGCCAGCAGCGGGAAGATAATCGTCCAGAAACGCCGGGTGCCGCGCGCTCCGTCGATCGCCGCCGCTTCGATGAGCGACTTGGGTATGGCTTGGAGCCCGGCGACGAAGAAGAGAAAATTGTAGCTGATCTGTTTCCAGGCCGCTGCAACGACGATCAGGATCATGGCGTGATTGCCGTTCAGCAACGGATCCCAATGAAAGCCGTTCCGCCTCAGCATATAGGCGAAGGTGCCCATAGCCGGATTGAACATGAAGAGCCACAGCATGCCGGCGACTGCCGGTGCGACGGCATATGGCCAGATCAGCAGGGTGCGATAGAAGGTCTTCCCGCGCACGACGCGGTCGGCGGCCGTGGCGAGAAGCAGGGCGACGCCCATCGCGAGCAGCGCGGTGAGGACGCTGAAGATCACCGTGACCTTCAGCGAGTTGAGATAATTCGCCTCCGAAAGCACGGCGCTGAAATTGGCAAAACCGACGAAGCCGCTTTTCAGGCCGAACGGGTCTTCACGGATCACCGATTGGTAGAGCGCCTGGCTTGCCGGCCAGAAGAAGAAAACGATCGTCAACACGATCTGCGGAGCGACGAGCAAGTAAGGGAGGATTTTGTTCGGAAAGACGACACGCTGCACGAGCAATCTCCTGGATCACGATGATCTCGGGGCCGGATCGGCCCGAGATCACGTCAGGGCGGCATGACCGCAAAAGCCCGACGCCGTCGAACGACGGCGCCGGACACCTGCCTCGATCAATTGCTGATTGCTGCTGCGATTGCGGCGTCGCCGCGTTCGACCGCCTTGTCGAGCGCCGTCTTGGCATCCTGTTGCCCCGACAGCATCGCTTCGAACTCCTCGTTGAGGATGTCCCTAACCTGGGGCAGGTTGACCAGCCGGACGCCCTTCGAGTTTTCGGTCGGCGCCTTGCCCATCATTTGCAGGAGCGGCGTTTCGCGTCCGGGGTTCTTCTCGTAGAAGCCCGACTTCTTCGTTTCCTCGTAGGCGGCCATCGTGACCGGCATATAGCCCGAGACCTGGTGCAGCTTGGCTTGAATCTCGGTCTGGGAAAGGAAGTTGAAGAACTCCGCTACGCCCTTGTATTCCTCGTCCGACTTGCCGGCGAATACCCAGAGGCTCGCTCCGCCGGGGATCGTGTTCTGCGGGCCGTGGCCCTCGTAATAGGGCAACTGGCCGATGCCGTAGTTCACGCCGCTCTTGGCGATGTCGCCGAGACCGCCAGAAGACTCGGTCAGGATGGCACATTCGCCAGAGGTGAAGAGCTGCTTTGCCTCCGAGGTGCGCCCGCCATAGCGGAAGGCGCCGTCCTTGGCGAGATCCGCAATCGCCTGGAAATGTTCCACGTACAGCGGCGCGTTGATCTGCAGCTTCACGTCGGTACCGCCGAGGCCGTTTTCATTGGTCCCGTAGGGCACGTTGTTCCAGGCGGCGAAGTTCTCCGTCTGGATCCACGTCAGCCAGGTCGACGTCATTCCGCAAGGCGCCGCACCGCTCGTCTTGATCTTCTTCGCCGCTTCGAAGACTTCCGGCCAGGTCTTCGGCGGGTTGTCGACGTTCAAGCCCGCCTTCTGAAAAGCGTCCTTGTTGTAATAAAGGATGGGCGAGGAGGAGTTGTACGGAAAGGACAGCATCGTTCCGTCCGGCTTTGAATAATAGGCGACGATCCCGGGCAGATACTGCGATTTGTCGAAGGTGAAGCCGCCCTTCTGGAGGATCTCCGCTGCCGGCACGATCGCGCCCTCGGCGGCCATCATCGTGCCGCTGCCGGCATCGAACACCTGAATGATCGCCGGCGGCTGCTTCGACCGGAAAGCCGCGATCCCGGCATTCAGCGTCTCGGGATAGGTGCCCTTGAACACAGGCACCACCTTGTAGGTGCTCTGGCTCTCGTTGAACTCCTTGGTGAGTTCCTCGATCATTTCGTTATTGGCACCCGTCATTGCGTGCCACCACTGCAGTTCAGTGGCGGCCTGCGCCTGAAAAGCGAAGCCGAATGCAATCGTCGTGGAAATGGAAATCAACCGCATAATATTCTCCTCCCTTGTACTCAACCACACCCGAGACGTTCGCCGACACTCCCGCTGTCAGGCGAACGACTCGTCTTTCTCTCCACTGCGTCTTTCCTTGAATCCCGATTGATTCGAAGACAGAAACATGCAGCAAATCAAAGTGCTATAGCCACCTTTCGCATCCAGCACCGCCTCGATCCAAATAGAGTAGAGCTGCCGATTGTCGAGAGCGCTCGCGGAGAGGGTCTTAAGACTCTTCCAGCGGGAGAGTGCCGCATAAAAATCGGAGGTCAAGTCAAAAGGAACATCTTCCTTGCCGCAGTTGTTTTGGCGTCGGACGTAGGGCGAGTGCGAATGGCGGCCCGCCCGGAAAGATTGTGAGGACGAATGACGAGAGTACTTGTGGTCGGCGCCTCCGGCCTGATCGGCTCGGCCGTGTGCGCAGGGCTCCATGGCCGTGGTAGCGAGATCGTCCGCGTGGTCCGGCCCGGCTCGGCACCAAGCTCCCAGACGGCCGGCAAGGCCCTGGAGATCGACCTTCGGTCCGTCGGCCCTGAAGACTGGCTGACGCATCTCTCAGGCATCGACGCCGTGGTAAACTGCGCGGGAACGCTCCAGGACGGTCCGGGGGAGGATACGACGGCAGTCCATGCCCGCGGTCCCGCCTCGCTCTTCAAGGCCTGCGAGCAGGCGGGCGTGCGCCGCGTCATCCACTTCTCGGCAATGGGGATCGACAGGGCCCAGCCCTCGCCCTTTTCGCGCACCAAGCTTCAGGGCGACGAAGCGCTGATGGCATGCGATCTCGACTGGGTCATCCTGCGCCCCTCCGTCGTGCTCGGCCCTGGAGCCTACGGCGCAAGCGCACTTTTTAGGGGCCTCGCCGCACTGCCCTGGCTGCCGGTCATGCCGAATACCGGATTGCTTCAGGTCGTGCGCCTCGAGGACGTAGTGCGCACGGTCGAGATGTTCGTCGACCCGAATGCTCCTTCTCGGCTCACTCTCGAGGTTGCGGGACCTGAGGCCCTGTCTTTCAAGGACGTGGTGGGCACCTACAGGCGCTGGTTCGGATGGCCCGCTGCTCGCGTCGTGAACATGCCCACCCCGCTCGCGAATCTCACCTACAAGCTCAGCGACATCGCCGGGGCTCTGGGCTGGCGACCACCGACCCGCAGCACCGCGCAGAAAGAGATCGTGCGCGGCGCCGTCGGCGACAACAGCGCATGGGTCGAGAAAACCGGGATAGAACCGATGGCGCTCGCAGACGCACTGGCGAGAACGCCGGTTTCTGTCCAGGAGCGCTGGTTCGCCAAGCTCTATCTGCTCAAGCCCGTCATCTTCGTCGTCCTCCCGCTCTTCTGGATCACGACGGGCGTCATCTCGCTCACATCGGGGTATGAAATCGGCGTTGATCTGATGGAACGGGGAGGCGCCGGCGTTCTTGCGGGGCCGAGCGTCATCGCCGGAGCCCTCGCCGACATCCTGATCGGTATGGCAATTGCGTTTCGCCGCACAAGCCGCATCGGCCTTTATGGCGCGGTCGGCCTCTCGCTTTTCTATGCGATCGCCGGCACGGCCCTGCTCCCGGAATTGTGGAACGAGCCGCTTGGACCGCTTCTGAAGATCTGGCCCATCCTGGTGCTGCACCTCGCTGCCCTTGCTATCCTGGAGGAGCGTTGATGCTGTACTTCGTTCTGAAGTTCCTGCACATCATCGGCGCCTCCGTCCTCCTCGGCACGGGCGCCGGGATCGCATTCTTCATGCTCCTGGCGCATCGGACCGGCCGCACGGAAACGGTCGCGGCCGTGGCCCGCATCGTCGTAATCGCCGATTTTCTTTTCACCGCCACCGCCGTGGTGTTGCAGCCCGTCACGGGGATCGCCCTTGCATGGAACGTCGGCTATTCACTCGCGGAAGGATGGATCCTGCTTTCGCTTCTCCTCTACGTGGTCACAGGCGCATTCTGGCTGCCGGTCGTGTGGATGCAGATGGAAATGCGCCGGCTCGCCGAAACGGCAAGCAAGGTGGGCGAGCCGCTGCCGAAGCGCTATCATCAACTCTTCCGCCTGTGGTTCGCCTTCGGCTTCCCGGCCTTCGGCGCCGTCCTAGCGATCTTCTGGCTCATGATCACGCGGCCGATACTCGAATGGTAAACTCGAAGGCGGGTTGACCCGATTTGAATCGGAGCCCCGCGGTTCTCCCACCGATTGGAGAATGTGATTTCGACCGGCAAAGAGATTGGGTCAAATGACTGCGTCATCCTTCACATTCCAACTTGAGAAAGCCGACCTCTTGCATATATGATGCGTGATGATTGATGCGCTATGAGGCGGACATGAGAACGACCTTGGCTATTGACGACGATGTCCTGATCGCCGCAAAGGCAATGGCGACCCAACAGCAGCGGAGCGTCGGCGAGGTAATTTCCGAACTGGCGAGGCGTTCTCTGCGCCGGCCGCGCAGCGGCGGCGAGCGTAATGGAATTCCTCTCCTGTCGCCTCGTCCGGACGCACCGCCCGTGACGCTCGAGATCGTCAACGCGCTGCGTGACGAACTGGCGTGACTTTCCTGCTCGACGTCAATGTGCTGATTGCCTTGATCGATCCGAGCCATATAGGCCATGATGATGCGCACGAATGGTTCGCGTCGATTGGTCAGACCGCGTGGGCCACCTGCCCAATTACCGAAAATGGTGTCATCCGGATCGTCGGCAATCCCAAATATCCCAATTCTCCCGGCTCACCGTTACCCGTGATGGAGATCGTCGCCAAATTGCGGTCGCTCCCCGGTCACGTTTTTTGGCCGGACGATGTGAGCCTTGTCGGGTCAAGTGATATCATCCCATCGAAAATCCTGACTTCGGGGCAGGTGACTGACACCTATCTGCTTGCGCTCGCCAAGGTGCGTGGGGGCAAGCTGGCGACATTCGATCGCAAGCTGTCGGCAGCGGCGGTCACGAAGGGCAATTCCGCCTTGCACCTGATCGCGACGAATAGGTCGTGAATTCCTCACGGCAGCCTAGCTTTTCAACGCGCTCTCAACCGCTTCCTTTGCCGATGCGCCGTCAAACGTCGTCACTCCTTCAAGCCACGGAGCGACTGCCTCCGGATGAGCCTTCAGCCAATCGGCTGCGGCGTCCTTCGGATCGTTGCCGTCGTTCAATATCCCGTTCATGATCTCGTTTTCCATCTCCAGGGTGAACCGCAGGTTCGTCACGAACCTCGCGACATTCGGGCATTCCTGCGCATAGCCCGCCCGGATGTTGGTATAGATATCAGCACCGCCGTAATTCGGTCCGAAATAGGCGTCGGCGCCCGAGAGATAATCGATCTGGTAGCGCGTGTTCATCGGATGCGGAGCCCACCCGAGAAAGACGATCCACTGGTCGTCCTTTGTCGCTCTTTCGACCTCGGCGAGCATGCCCTGCTCGGATGACTCGACGAGCTCCCAGCCGGTCAGCCCGAAGTCGCCCTTGTTTATCATGTCGAGGATCATGCGGTTGCCGTTGTTCCCGGGCTCGATTCCGTAGATCTTCCGGCCGAATTTGTCGGGGAACTTCTGGAGGTCGGAAATGTCTTTGACGCCTGCGTCGGCGACGTATTTCGGCACGGCGAACGTATATTTCGCGCCGGTGAGGTTCGGACCGATCACCTCGATCGACTTGTCCTCCAGGAATGGCTTGCGGTCGGCTTCCATGCTCGGCTGCCAATCCCCGAGATAGACGTCGATGTCCTTGTTCTTCATGCTCGCATAGGTGACGGGGATAGATAGGAGCTTGCTCTGCGGCGCGTAGCCTAGCGCTTCGAGAATGGTCGAGGCGACAGCGGTCGTCGACGTGATGTCGGTCCAGCCGACATCGGAGAAGCGGACGGTCTTGCAACTCTCCGGCTCAGCGGCAGCGGCGACGCCGATCGTCATGAGCAGTCCGGCGGTCATTGCAGTGATCTGTTTCAGCATTGTCATGTTCCCTCTTCTTAGGTTCTGTATGCACTGCGAAACTCACGTCAAAAGACCAGAAAGGCGGCTCACCAAAGTGCGCCGCCCGTGACCTGTATGTTCTCCATGGTGATGCCCCTTGCGCCCTCGCCGCAGAGGAAGGCGGCAAGGGCCGCTATCTCGTCGGGCTGGATGATGCGGTTCTGCGGGTTCTGGGCGGCGATATCCGACATCGCCTCCTCCATCGTCCGCCCCATGCCCTCCCTTTCGACGACCTGCTGAACGTTGCGGCGCATCAGTTCCGTTTCAACCCAGGTCGGGCTGATCATCACGCAGGTGACGCCATGCGGCGCCCCTTCGAGCGCTACGCAGCGGGTGAGGCCGAGCAGCCCCGACTTCGAGGCGCAATAGGCCGGATTGTCCTTCCAGCCGACGGTGGCAGCCGTCGAGCCTATATTGATGATGCGGCCCCATTTGCTCCCGATCATCCCGGGCAGCAGCCGGCGCGTCATTCGGAAAGCGCCGTTCAGATTGGTGTCGATGATCTTCAGCCATAGCTCGTCGGAATGGCCCGCCACCGGCTGCTCGGCGGTCGTTCCTGCGGCATTGACGAGAATGTCGGCGGGGCCGCATGCGGCTTCCGCCGCCGACACGAATTGCTCGATCGCCTCGCTGTCGCGAACGTCCAGATGACCTGCGTAAACAGCCGTGCCGGCAGCGGCAAGCCGCTCCCGGACTTCGACAATCTCCTGCGGATCGGGATAGGCCGCGGCATCGCCCAGCCGGCCGGCCGCCTCGCGGACGAACGATCCCACGGCGACATTTGCGCCCTCGGCGGCAAGCGCCTCCGCGATCGCCAGCCCCTGCCCCGTCAGCCCGCCGGTGATGACCGCACTGCGGCCCTTGAGCCTGCCCGTCATGACAGATCCTTCAAAGGCTTACCGAGCCAGTCGCGATAGAAGCCTTCGAGGTCCGGCTCGAAATCATGCACGATTGGATAACCGGGTGCTGCCGCTTCGACTTCGTGCAGATGCGCACATTCGGGGCAGAAGAACTCGCGGATTTCCATCCATTTCGGATCCGGGATATCGCTGTTCGGGTAAATTTCCCGCAAGCTCTCCCCGGTGTCGCGCACGTTGATCACCGCGTTCAGCTTCCAATTCCTGCGATAGTCGCCGAAGGAGTAGCCGCATTCGCAGCGGGTGACCCGGCCCTCGGCGCTGTCGCAGATGAAGAGGCGGTCGCCGACCGGCAGCAGGATCGGATCGCTCCAGGCAACGCGATCCTGCAGCACAGCCAGATATTTGAAGAAGCGGTCGTGGTCCTTATAGGCGCTCATGATCCGCCGCGTCTGCGGCCAGGGGAGCGTGCCGTTGACGAGGTCGTTGATGACTTCCTTCGAATATTCGGTCATGGCTCAATTCTCCCCGGCGATGGCGAAATCGGAGGCAAGGCCCCAGAATTCCTTGAAGTCTCTGGAAAAGCGCGCCGAGAGCTTCATCGCGCTCCGGTACATTTTGGCGACCTCAGGCGCGAAGTCCGAAGCCTCCACGCGCCGTTGCTCCCTGGCGATCCACTCCGATACCGGAATGGCTTGCTTCAGCCGCTTCTTGCGCAGTTCCGCGCGGCGGGCGACGGTCGCATCGATGTCGGCCTGCGGATAACCCTCGGCATCCTCCTTCAGGATGATGCCGAACACCTTCTCGGCGGCTTCGCGCGTCAGGAAGCCGTTTTCCACGTCCCATGCCGTCTTGATCGGGTCGCGTTCCAGCACGTCGCCGAAGCCGCCACCCCCGTTATAAGCGTGGCTGAAAATGTCGCCGGCCTTGTGGGGCCGGGTGATGTAGGGACCCTCCTCCCAAACCTGCTCGCCTTTGTATGTGCGCTCGAAATCCGAGACCAGCGGGTCGGTGCCCGGCGTATGTGCGAGCGGCTCCCGGCGTTCGGCGCGCTCGTGAATATCGGAGTTCCTCACCGCGTGATGTTTCTCGCAGGTCGGTGCCGGATAGCCGCCGCACAGGCCGCCATTGTCGAACACGCGCGAGGAATGCTCAGATGTTACCAGGCGCAGGTGATCGGTCTTGTTGATGAGCCAGGTTGAGATGAAGGCGCAGCCGCCGCGGTACTTTCCGGCGCCGCCGGAATTCGGCACGATCGAGCGGCCGATATAGACCATTGGCATGTTCTGTTCCCAAATCTCGATATTGCCCATGTCCGATTCCGGGTTCCAGCCGACATAGGCAGTGTCGAGCCCGTCCTTTATCGCCAGCGCTCCGGAGCCCGCGGCCGCGCATTCGAAATGCGCCATGCCGAAGCCGGTGCCGTACTGGCTGGTGCCCCCCATCTCGATCATCGGAGAGTTCACCTGACCGACAAAGGCTTCCTCGACAAAGCCCCGCGCGATGAAACCGCGTGAGAGCAGCCGCTGAAAAACGCCGTACGCTGGCAGCAGCAAGGCCCACGAGGTGGCTGTGGCCGCCATCTCGTTGTCCGGGTTGGTCCAGGTGCCATGCGGAATATTGATCTCGGTCGCCATCCAGGCGCCGTCATTGACCAGCCCCTCGAAGTTCATGTGCTGAGTGAGCGTCACGAACATGCCGCCGTCCATGCCGGCCGGGGTGCAGTTCATCGAATGATAGCCCCAGGGCTGCGTGCCGTCGAAGTCGAGCCTGATCTTGCCCTCGCTGGTGATCTCCATCTCGATGGGGATATTGTACAGCCAGTTCGGGTCGGCGAGCGGCTGGAACCCCGGCTTGCCTTCGGTCACGTGACCGTAGAAGGTGTGGCCTCGATAAATGCCGGGCACGGTCAACTGCCGCGTGCGGGCAAGCTGTGCTCTTCTTCCCTCCTCGATGAATTCCTTGGAAAGCCGCTGCCAATATTCGAGGCCGACCTCGTCGATGAGTTGCTTTACGCTCTCGCGCATGTCGATGCAGGCGGCGACCTTGGCTTTTTCGTCCAGCACCCAGTAGATTGGCATGCGCAGATTGCGCTCGCACCGGATTACGTAATCCCGGCGGATCTCGTCATTCTCGCCGATCTTTTCGGCACAGACGAAAAGCCCCTCGGTGAAGCGCTCCTGCGCAAGACACACATCGCCGCCGGGCGTGATTCCACCCGCCTCGAGCTCATGGCAGACGGCGCCCGCCCAGCCGACAAGCGTGCCCTCGTGGAAGATCGGCACCACGTCCATGACGTCGGGCACCTGAACTGTGCCTATGAAGGCGTCATTGTTGGCGAAGATGTCGCCGTCGCGGATGCATGGATTCTGCTCGTAGCCGTTTCTGATCATCCACTTGATGAAGCGGCTCATCGTGTGCACATGCACCATGATGCCGTTCGAAAGCGCGATCGCGTCGCCTTCCGGCGTGTAGATCGCCACCACCATTTCGCCGACTTCCCGCACCCCCGGCGAGGCGGAGATGCGCCGGGCCATTTCGCGTGCCGAGACGCAATAGGCGCGCAGCTTCGTGTGGAGGGTCTCGAATTTCAGCGGATCCTGCCTGCGCAGCCGAAGTTCGGTGATGCCGTCATAGCAGCCGGTCTCTTCCATCAGCCGTTCGGATTCGAGCAGCCGCCGCTGCAGGGAATTTGCCGTTTTGTCCAGCATGTTTGTCATCCTTCAGCTCAGGCGTGGTTGTAGTGAAGCAACGTCCACTCATCGATAAAGACGCGATCGTTCGGGTGCACCACCAGCGTCGTGGCCGGGTGTTCGATGATTGCGGGGCCGATCACCTCGTGGCCGGGCTCAAGCAGATCCATCTCGTAGAGATTGGCGCTGTGCCAGCGGCCCCCGATATAGGCTTCGCGCACGCCCTTGTGGGCGGATTGCGGATCGGCTGTCCCGAGAGGCCGCCTGACAAGCACCGGCTTGATCTTTTCGGCGGTGGCGATGACGCCGAGTTCCATCAAGGAGAAGCCCGCCTCGCCGTATTTCGAGACGCGGTGATTGGCCTTGGCATAGACCTCCTCGAACTGCGCCAGCACCGCGCGCATGTCATCGGGACCGTTGATGGACGACAGCGGCGCAATGACTTCGACGTCCTCCAGTTGGCCGGTGTAACGGGCCATGAAGAAGGGGACGGTCCTGATCTTCTCCCGCGCATGGCCGTCGGTCAGCATCTCGTCGACGGCAGCCTTCTCGAGGTCTTGCCACACCCGGGTGACCTGCGCGCCGGCTGCAGCGAGCCTGTCGTCGGAGGCGCGGGCGCCGATATCGATCTGGGTCGACACCGAATGCCGGCGCATATAGTCGGCCGTCGTACAGCCGAAGGCGGAGAAGGCGGCGGCGAACTGGAACGTGATGATGTCCTTGAAGCCGATGCCCCTTGAGCAGCCCGCAAGATGCAGCGGGCCCGAGCCGCCGTAGGAAAGAAGGGTGAACTCGGAAGGATGGATGCCCTGGCCCGAGATAACGCGTCGCAGCGCGTTATTGGCGTCCTGCTCCAGCATGTCGATCATGCCTTCAGCCGCTTCCTCTACACCGACGCCGAGCACGTCGGCGCATTTTTCCTTAAAGGCCGCGCGTGCTTTCTCGACCTCGAGCACCACCTTGCCCCCGAGGAAGTAATACGGGTTCAACCGGCCGAGGATCGCATCACAATCTGCGATGGTCGGCTCCGTGCCGCCCTTCGCAAAGCAGATCGGACCGGGGTCTGCGCCTGCGCTTTCGGGCCCGAGCGATACCTTCCTGGTCAATGGGTCGACCTTGAGGATCATGCCGGCGCCCGCTCCGATCGTGTCGAGATGAAGTGTCGGCACATTGAGCTTGAAACGGTCCATCAACGGCTCGTTCTCGATGCGTGTCTGGCCGCGCGAGATGACGCCCATATCGAAGGAGGTTCCCCCCATGTCCGAGCAGATCAGCGAATCATTGCCGATGAGCTTGCCGACATACGCCGCCCCAAGAATGCCGCCGATCGGCCCGGAAATCATCGTCTCGTGGAGGCGCGGATGGTTGATCGACGTCAACCCTCCGAAAGAGAGCAGCGTCTGCACGCCGTACTTGAAGCCGTATTTATGCGTGGCCTCCTCGATACTCCTGAGCTGCATGCGCCCGCGCGACGTCGCATAGGCTTCGATCAGCACCGAGTTCAGCCGCGACTGTTCCCGGATCACCGGGCGCACCTCGTGGCTGGTATAGACGTTGATCTCGACTCCGGCGGCGGCAACCTCCTCGCGGCAGATCTCGGCGATGCGCTTCTCATGTACCGGATTGACGTGGCTGAAAATCGTCATGATGCAGATCGCGTCGACCTTGTCGCGGATCAGCGCATGGGCGGCGGCGGTTACCTCGTGCTCGTAGAGCGGGAGCACGATATCGCCGAAATGGTCGACGCGTTCGGTGACGCCATGGGTGCGGCGGCGCGGCACCAGGGGATCGGGGTGGGCGTGAGTGACCGCATGGAGCCGGTCGGCATAGGAATAGTCCGCCCAGGCCTGCAGACCGCGGCCCATCAGCACCATGTCCTCCATGCCTCTGGTGGTGATCAGACCAAGCTTGCGACCGGTACGCGAGAGCAAGGTGTTGAGCATGCCGGTACCGGAATAGAGCACCACGTCGAGACCGGAGAAAAGACTGTCGAGGGAGATACCCCAAGCGTCCGCGGCATCGGCAGCGGACGAAATGAAGCCATCGGCCTCGTTTTTCGGCGTGGTCGCGGCTTTGCCGATCTTGAAGTGCCCGTTTTGATCGACAAGGATGGTGTCGGTCATCGTGCCGCCCGCGTCGATGCCGATCACGATTGGGTTTTCCAAGGTCTTACCTCCATGGCTTTGCTGATGGAGGAAGCGTAGGTGGGAATTTTCGGCCGGGAAATGTGCCAAAAGGCACAATGACCGGCGGGGGAAACAGTGCTAGACGAACTTATGAGCGGCGATGGGTTCTGGAAGATCTTGGCGCAAGCGATCAGCGCCACCGGTACCGACAGGCATGTCGACCGGCTGATCGATATGATCGGAGCCGTGGTGCCGCAGAACCTGATCACGGTCACCCGTTATTCCGCCACCCGCAAGCCCGAATTCGTCAAGCACCGCGGTTACTCCGACGAGATGGTGGCTCGTTATCTCGATACCTATTATGTATTCGATCCGTTCTATGCGTATTGGCGCCTGAACAGGCGCGCAGGAATCGTGCCTCTCAAGAGCCTGGCGGACGACGCTCCCAAGCGCGGGCGCTACATAGCGGAGTTCCTGGCGCAATCCGAAATCTGTGACGAGGTCGGCATCCTGCTGGAAGACGGGGACGACTGGTGCCTCGGCATTTTTCTCGATCGTTCCACATCGATGTTCAGCGATGGCGAAGTCGCGGCTCTGTGCAGTCGCTTTCCGGTTTTCGAAGCACTGCACGCAACCGATACCCGCACGCGCGACCCCAATCTGAGGCGGACCAGCACGCCCGAAGCCATGGGGGAAGCGCCGGTGAGCGCCGTCCAGGCCTCGCTGATCCTTTGGCCGGACCTGACGGTACGGGAGCGGGAACTCGTCGCCCTCATTCTGCAGGGACATCCGAACGCGACCATCGCGTCCCGGCTCGGGATCGCCCCGGGCACGGTCAAGAACCACCGGGCGCGCATCTATGAAAAGCTCGACATCACGACGGAGCGCGAACTCTTCCTGCAGGTCTTCCAGCAACACCGGCTCTCGTGAGGACCTGCAGCTTCACGCCCGCCCGACGGCGCTTCGAATTCGATCCCTGGTAAAAGGCAGATCGTAAAGGCGCTTGCCGGTAGCATCCCTGATCGCATTGGCGACCGCTGCGGCGGCCGGGCCCTGGGCCGCTTCCCCGGTGCCGAGGAAAGGTTCCCCGGGACGCTCGACGATATGGACCTCTACGCTTTCCGGGACACTTGCAAAGCGCAGGATTGGATAGCTCGACCAATCGGTGCTTGTGATCCTGGTCCGGTCGAAGGCCACGGCCTCATAGAGCGTCCAGCTGATCGACTGCAAAATTCCGCCTTCGGTCTGATTGCGGATGCCGTCCGGGTTGACGATCTCGCCGCTGTCGATGGCGGAAACGGCGCGGATCACATGAACACGGCCCGTTTCGGGCTCGACATCCACCTCCATCGCCACCGCCAGATAGGCGGCAAGGTTCTTGTAGCGGGCGAAGCCGAAGCCGCGTCCGCGGTTACGAGGCATTTGCGCCTTGTCCCAGCCGAACCGCTGCGCGGCCAACTCGATCACGGCACGGGCCCGCGGATCCTCCATGTGGCGTAGGCGGAATTCCACCGGGTCTGCGTCGGCCATCAGCGCCAGCTCATCGATCGTGCTTTCGATCGCGAAGACATTGGCATATGCCCCAAGCGCGCGAAGCGCCGATACGCGAAGCGGCATGTCGGCCAGGAAATGCCAGAGCACGCGCTTGTTCGGGATTACATAGAGCGGATCGGCATTTCGGTCGCCGTTGCCCGACGGGCTGATATTGAGCTTGGCAGGCTTAGGCTGGATGGCTTCGGCCTTGTGGCGCGCCGCGAGGAGCGCACCGGCGCCGCCCGGGCGGGTGGAGTGGGTATTGCTCCAGAGGTCATAGGCCCAGCTGGCGATCCTGCCTTGATCGTCGAGTGCGGCGCTGATCTTCATGAGCATTGCAGGACCATAGGGCTCCCAGCTGTGCTCCTGCTCCCGCATCCACTGGACCCGGATCGGCTTGCCTGGCAGCTTGCTCGCGATGAGGGCCGCATCCGCAGCCGCGTCATCGGCTCCATTGTGGCCGTAACAGCCCGACCCTTCCATATGGATGACGTGGACCTTGTCTTCCGGCATGGCCAGCATCTCGGCGATCGCCGCCCGGTCGGGAAAGACACCCTGCGTGTGCGACCACACGTCTAGTGTCCCGTCCGCCTTCATCTGCGCGACGGCGCAGGACGGGCCGATCGAGCCGTGGATCTGATAGGGCCGGCTAAACGTCGCCTCGAAGATCTTGCCATCAGACGAAAGCATGCCGGTCTCGGCGACCGTCCCCGCCTCCCTCTCGAGCCTCTGCAGTTCCGCCGGCAGGTCGGTCTGATCGGGGAGCGTCTCGCTTTCCTGCCACCGCGCGGCCGCCGCTAGAGCGCGCATGGCATTCACCGCCTGGAACTCTTTCGAGGCCACTACCGCCAGGAAATTGCCGTCGCGCACGACCGAGGCGACGCCCGGCAGCGCCTCGGCGGCGCTCGCATCCACCTCCGTCAGCCTGGCAGCGGGGCTCGGCGGGCGCACGACGCGTGCATGCAGCATGCCTTCCAGGCGAAGATCATGAACATAGGCCGGCTGGCCCGTCACCTTACCGGGGATGTCGACGCGCGGCAGTGTTTTGCCGATCACGCGGAAAGTACCGGGCGGCTTCAATGCCGATTGCGGTTGAGCTTCTACGTGCAGCATCCGCCCGGAAACGAGCTCGCCGTAGGTCGCCCGCCGTCCGTCCTTTGCCAGCACCGCCTTGTTTTCCGCCCTGAGTTCCGTCGCCGCCATGCCTAAGCGCCGGGCAGCTTCGGCCAGAAGCAGGGCCCGCACCTGGGCTGCAGCGTTCCTGATGGCGGTACCGCTGTTTTGCATCGATTGGCTGCCAGCCGTGAACCCTTCATTCGGGGTTCGGCCGGTGTCGGCCGTTATCAGCCGGATCTCCGAGGGGTCGACTTCGAGCTCCTCGGCGGCAACCTGCAACAGGGCCGTTCGAATGCCCTGCCCGAGTTCCGCCTTGCCGGTGAAGACCGTGACCGAATTGTCGGGATCGATGCGGATCCATGAATCGAGGAAACGCTCGTCGTCAAGGCTGCCCGGCAGGGAAACGGGCGGAGCCGGCGGCATTGCCGGCAGAAGCTCCTGGGCGAATGCGCGGCCGAGCGAGAAACCGACGACAAGCCCACCGGCACCTGCGATGACGTTGCGGCGGGTGATTTCTTCCTGAAGTATGCCCATCAGCCGACCCTCCCCTGATCAGTGGCAGGCAGCGAGGCGGCCTGCATCAGTTCGCCGGCGCGCCGGATCGCCGCGAGAATGCGCATATGGGTGCCGCAACGACAAAGATTGGTCGCCAGCGCCTCGCGGATTTGCTCTTCGCTCGGCTGCGCGTTACGGCGCAAAAGCGCATGCGCGCTCATCATCATGCCCGGAATGCAATAGCCGCATTGCGCCGCCTGCAGCTCGATGAACGCTTCCTGCAGCGGCCCCGGCTCGTCGATCGTTCCCAGGCCCTCGATGGTGGTGATCTCCCGCCCTTCCAGCAGCATGATCGGTACCATGCAAGAAAGCACCGCCTCGCCATCGACGACGACGGTGCAGGAGCCGCACTGCCCAAGTCCGCAGCCGTATTTGGCCCCGTTGAGCGCCAGCTCGTCGCGCAGCACGTAAAGCAGCGGCGTGGCCGGGTCTGTGTCGATCTGATGCGGGCTGCCGTTAACCGTCAGCGATACCATCTTCAATCCTCCTCGGCGCCGACATGGTGCGGCGCCCTTTCAATGCCGTCAGAGGGCCGGACCGATACCTTGTAGGTCCCGGAACGGGTTCTGGCCGTCTGCTCGACGAGCCCCGCCCAGGGTGGCTCCTCCGAGAACCGCTCGCGCATGTAGGCAAGGAGATCGGCCACCTGCTGATCGTTGAGCAGATGGCGGAAAGCCGGCATCACTGCGCTCGCTTCTCCATCGGCCGGCGGAAGGCCGAACAACACCACGTTGACGATGTTTTGCGGGTTGGGCGCATTGACGGCGGTGCTGAGTT
This sequence comes from Ensifer meliloti, assembly GCF_030064585.1. Lineage (NCBI taxonomy): Bacteria > Pseudomonadati > Pseudomonadota > Alphaproteobacteria > Hyphomicrobiales > Rhizobiaceae > Ensifer > Ensifer meliloti. The sequence goes on along the minus strand of NZ_CP120364.1, from coordinate 1,260,765 downwards.
CGAAATTCAGCCCCCCGAAGGGCTGACGCCGCCCGCCCTCGTGACAGCTTGCGCAGGCGGCAAGATAGATCGCCTCGCCAGGCTGGCTGCCTGACGCACTGACCGGTGAACGCTGGCTATCCGCCGCCTGCTCCGGGCGCTGCCCTTCAAAAGCCTCGCGCAACTGCGCCGCCCTTTGCTCGCGTTCCGGCGTCGGGGCGCCCATGATCGACCTGACATAGGTGGCGATCGCCGCAATATCGCTGTCCGGCAGGAAGGCGAGATTGCCGGTCACCTCGGCCATGGGTCCGCGCGAAACGCCGTGGAATTCGTGCCAGCCATTGCGAAGAAAGAAGGCGAGGCTTCGCTCGTCCCAGGGGATCGGCGCCTTAGACTCCGTGTTGATCGCATAGGCCTGCCAGCCTTCCGCTTCGCCGCCGCCGAAATGCCGGTCGCGTTCCTCGGCGCCGAATGGATTGCGGGGCGTATGGCACGCGCCACAGTGGCCGAGGCCCTCGGCAAGATAGCGCCCGCGGTTCCAGGCATCGCTCTGGCCGGGATCCGGCTCCCGCTCACCGCTGTCGAGGAAAAGCAGCTTCCAGCCGGCAAGCAGCGGCCGGAACTTCAGGGGAAACGGAAGGTCGTTTTCCGGCGCCTCGGCTTCCACCGCAACACGCGTCATGAGGAAAGCGTAGAGGGCGCGATTGTCGTCTGCCGAAACACGCGTGAAGTGCTCATAGGGGAACGCCGGATAGAGGTGACTTCCCTCCCGGTCGACACCTTCCCTCATGGCACGCTCGAATGCCGCCGCGCTCCAGCCGCCGATGCCCGTTTCGCGATCAGGGGTGATGTTGGTGGAGTAGATCGTGCCGAAGGGGGTGGGCAATGCAAGGCCGCCGGCAAATGCCGGTCTCCCGGGTACGGTGTGGCACGCGATACAATTGCCGAGCGCCGCCAGTTGGGCCCCCTTGGCGGAGCAAAGCGCGCCTCTGCGGCCGCGGTGTCTTCGGGGATCTCCGAACGCCACGCAAATAAAAGGAAAGCAGCGGCAGCCACAAAGATGACCGCCACGATGCCGATCGCCACCCTCAAAGCTCGCATCGGGACTCTCCGCCGATAGCGGGAAACGCTGCAATTGCCGATGTGTTCCGAGCGGCCTTGATGTGTGCTCGACGTAAAAGCTGCCTCGGAACAGAAGTGCGCGCCTGTGGTTACACAGCCAGCCATATCAGAGGAGTTCCGAAAATGAGCAAGACCAATGTCGAGCAAGCCCAGAAGGACGCGCAAAAACAGGCGGAGAACACGAGCGGCGGCGGCCATTTGGGGGGCACCTATTACGGCCAGGAGCCGGATGCCAAGACAGCGACGACGGTGAAAAAGAAGGGCGACAAGGCACGGCCGAACGATGGCCGGAATTAGCTTTGCCGCGGCCGAGGGAGGTCTCGATGTCCGTCTATCAGCGGCTTCCGGAAAGGCCCGTGCCGGGCGCCATGGTCGTGAAACTCTACCACTCCGGCGATGCGGTGCGGGGATATGTGCGAAAGGTCACCGACCCCTCCGAGGATGACGTCATCTTTCCCGGAGAAGAAATGGAGGCTGAGTCGGCCTTCAGACTGGCGGCGAGCCACAGCGAAGGCTCGATCCCGATCTATGTCGAGCTCGTCGAGGACGTCGAATGGGATCCGTCCTGGGGCACGTTGACCGGCTGATCGACAGATTCACGCACGGCCGCCGGCGCCAATCCCTGAGCGCAGCTCCCGGAAGGTGACCGAATAGCGCAGGCGCTCTACGGGCGGGATGGAATGCTCCCATTCGGATCTCGCGGCGCCGGAGAGGAGATATGCCGAGCCCGGCTCGAGAATGACCGAGGTCCGCTCCCATCTGCCGGCCCGCTTTCGGCGCAGCCTGAATGTGCAGGAAGTGAGCAGCGATATCCCGACGACATCGCCGAACACAGCCTTGTCCCTGTGCCAACCGATCGGGGCCCCGACATCGTATTCGGTGACAAGTGCCTGCTGGAGTCCCTCCGCCGGCAGTCCGGCAAAGTCGGCCGCCAGTTGCCGGAGCGGCAGAAGCAGCGGGGGGATGGCATCGATCCTCCAGACCGTTTCGGCGTCGAAGTCGTACTTCCAGCCGAATGAAACCACCCGTCTCTTGCCCTCGTAGCCGTGAAAGTCGAAAGGCTTGAAGGGAAGTTCCGGCAGTGCCTCCAGAAGTGCCTCCTGGAGCTTCCGCGGAACGATACCCGCTTGGTAGCGGAAGCCCTCAGGCAGATTGGCGGGCGGGTTTCCGAATAGGTCTCCTTGCATTGAAGCACCTCGTATTCGACGCAGACCCTCACATCGAACAGCAATCGAGCCCGCACGTTCCCGCAGCGTAAAGCAGAAATGTTCTACCGCGCGGATGGGGGGAGAATATCAACCAGGCTGACCGGACGCAGGCCTCTCGCATCCACCCCCACATCGAACTGCCGTGGCATCGGCTTCAACCTGCCGTGGGAATGGCCGTGCAGGTTGATCGACTTCTTCCCCATCTGGTTCCAGGTCCGGAACGGATAATGGCAAAGGACGAGCAGCCGCCCATCCACCATCAGCTCCGCATAATGCTGCACGCTGTGCCAGCCGCCCGCCCCGGTCGTCTCGTTCGGATCGTTGTTGCCCACGATCAGATGCTTGCGGCCGATCAGCCGGGACAGAATATCTTCGGCAAGCCCGTTTCTCTTTGCCGCGAAGTCGCCAAGGTGCCAGACCTCGTCCTGCGGCGAGACCGTTTCGTTCCAATTGGCGATCAGGGCGGCATCATGCTCGGCCATGTTGGAAAATGGGCGGCGGTCGATGCGAAGCACACGCGGGTCGCCGAAATGCGTGTCGCCCGTGAAATAGATCATCTCGCCAATCGCTGTCCCTGCCCGGCCGCGGTCGTGCCGCATGCGAATAATCTTCGGAACATTCATCCGATTGCCGGGTTCTGGCAACCCCTGCCGCCGCGCTCGACTGACCTCCGCCGCTCCGGGCGCAAGATGCGGCGGCCGATGCAAATCGAGAGGGTGCGCCATGCCATCTCCCGACCGAATGCCGAAGGCGGCACCCATCCCGCCTGCCGGCTCAGCGCTGATCCTGCTGAAGATCAACGGCGTCGACCATTCGCTTTCGATCGACCCGCGCACGTCTCTGCTGGACGTTCTGCGTGAACATTTGAGCCTTGCCGGGCCCAAGAAGGGATGCAACCAGGGCGCCTGCGGGGCCTGCACGGTTCTGGTGGACGGCCAGCGCGTTCTGTCCTGCCTGTCACTGGCGGTTCAGCTCGAAGGCCGGGAGATCACCACGATCGAAGGCATTGCCAACGGCGAGCTTCACCGGCTTCAGGTCGCATTCATAGAGCATGACGGTTTCCAATGCGGATATTGCACGCCCGGGCAGATCTGTTCGGCGATCGGAATGTTCCAAGAGTTTCAGAACGGCTTGCCGAGCGCCGTGACCGGGGACATGGCCGCGGCTAGGTTCGAGTTCTCGGACGCTGAGATCAAGGAACGCATGAGCGGCAATCTCTGCCGTTGCGGGGCTTATGTCGGCATCTGCGAGGCGATCCACAGCGCATTTGACCGCGAGGTGGCGAAATGAAGAGCTTCGCCTATGCGAGAGCAGCAGATCTGGAAGCCGCGGTGAAGCTCCTCTCCAAGACGCCGAATGCGAAGCTCCTCGGCGGCGGCACCAACCTTGTCGATCTGATGCGCGAGAACATCGAACAGCCGGACGCGCTGGTCGATGTGACCGGGCTGCCCCTGGAACGGATCGAGGAGCGGCCGGACGGCGGCCTTGTTATCGGTGCTACGGTGAGGAACACGGCGGTCGCCGGCCATCCGGTGGTGCGGGACCGCTATCCGCTTCTGGCCCAGGCGATCGTGTTCGGGGCATCGGCCCAGATCCGCAACATGGCGACCGTTGCGGGCAACCTCATGCAACGGACGCGTTGCCTCTATTTCTACGACCACGCCGCGCGCTGCAACAAGCGTGCACCGGGAGCGGGATGCGATGCGATCGGGGGCTTCAATCGCATGCACGCGATCCTCGGAGCCTCGGACAGCTGCATCGCCACGCATCCGTCCGATATGTGCGTCGCCCTGGCGGTTCTCGATGCGAAGGTGAACGTCATCGGGCCCAGCGGCGCGCGTACGATTGCCTTCGAGGAGTTCCACCGTTTGCCTGAGGATACACCCGATATCGAGACCGACCTGCAGCCCGGCGAACTCATAACCGGCATCGAGATCCCGCCGCTCGGCTTTGCCAGGCGCTCGCTCTACAAGAAGGTCCGGGACCGCGCGAGCTATGCTTTTGCCCTGGTCAGCGTGGCTGCCGCTCTGGAGGTCGACAGCGGCAAGGTCAGGAACGTCCGCCTGGCACTCGGCGGCGTAGCGCACAAGCCGTGGCGGGCTACCGAAGCCGAGCGCGTTCTGGCGGGAGCGAACGCTGGCGCGGAGAGCTTCAGACAGGCGGCGGAAGCCGAACTCGCGCCGGCAAGAGGCCTCGCCCATAACGAGTTCAAGATCGAGTTGGCGAAGCGCACGATCGTCGGCGTGTTGGTTGAGTTGGCCGGAGGGTAAGATGAGCGTCCTGCAGAAGCTTATGGAAACCGTCGTCCAGTTCATGCCCGACAAGGCGCCGGACCCGCTCATCCGCAAACATGGTTACCTCGGCACGCCGGTCAGCCGCGTCGACGGGCAATGGAAGGTGAAAGGTGAAGCGCGTTTCGCCGCGGAATTCGAGATCGAAAATCTGGCTTATGCCGTTCCCGTCTGCAGCACGATCGCCAAGGGGCGGATTATCGCAATCGACGCCTCCGATGCCGAGAAGAGTCCAGGCGCCATAGCGATCGTGACTGCCGAAAACGCCCCGAAGATGAAACGGCCGCCGCTCATGGACGTAAGGCACATGGACAAGGGGTTCGCGGCCAGTGACCTAGCTGTTCTGCAGGACGACGAGATCAGTTGGGATGGGCAGCCCGTCGCGGTTGTCGTTGCCGAAACGCTCGAACAGGCGGAGCATGCGGCTTCGCTCGTGCGCGTCGAATATGATGAGAAAGCAGCGCGCGTCTCATTCGAGGATCTCAAGGCGGAAGCGACCGTGCCGTCCGCCGTGATGGGCGAAGATCCGGAACTCGAGATCGGCAACCCTGAGAAGGCTTTCGCGGCGGCGGCATTCAAGGTCGACAACGTCTACCGGACACCGCACTACAACCACAACGCCATAGAGCCGCATGCTGCGATCGCCGCCTGGGACGAAGACGGCAGATTGACGGTTTTCGACTCGACCCAGTTCGTAAACGGCTGCAAGCATGCACTCGCCGGCATGTTCGGCCTCAACGGGGACGACGTGCGCGTCATCGCGCCTTTCGTCGGCGGCGGCTTCGGCGGCAAGGCCGCCTTGTGGAACCACACCGCGCTCTGTGCGGCGGCGGCCAAAGTGGCCAATCGCCCCGTCAAGATGGCGCTCTCGCGCGAAGAGGTTTTCCGCCTCATCGGCGGCCGCACGCCTTCGGAACAGCGCGTCGCGCTCGGCGCCGACGAGGATGGAAAATTCGCGGCGATCATTCACACCGGCGTGACCGCGACGACGACCCACGCCAAGTTTCCCGAACAATTTTCATTGACCCCGCGGCATCTCTACGCCTCGCGGACAATGTCCGTCGGTCAGAAGGTCGTGAATCTCGATACCGTCGCCAACACATGGATGCGCGCGCCGGGCGAATCGATCGGCACTTTCGCTTTGGAATCGGCCATCGACGAACTCGCCTATGCCATGAGAATCGATCCGGTCGAACTTCGCCGCTTGAACGAGCCCGAAAAGGACCCGACGAAAGGCACGGAATTTTCGAGCCGTCATCTCGTCGAGGCCTACCGGCGCGGCGCGGAAAAGTTCGGCTGGAGCGGGCGGCCCGCCGAACCGTGTTCGCAACGCGATGGAAAATGGCTGATCGGACAAGGCGTGGCGACGGCCTATTACCCGGTCTTCCGCTTTCCCGCCGCAGTTCGCCTTCGCATTTCCACCGACGGCAGCGCACTCGTGCAAGCGGCGGCGAACGAAATGGGCATGGGAACGGCGACGGTGCAGATACAGCACGCAGCCGATCGTCTCGGCCTGCCGCTCGAGATGGTTTCATTCCGCTATGGAGACTCCGCCCTGCCGGATTCGCCGATCATCGCCGGCGGCTCTAGCCAGACCGGCAGCATCGCCGCGGCGGTGCAGGTGGCCGTCGAAAGGGCTCACCGCGAACTCGTCAAACTTGCGGGTAACGGCTCGCCGTTGGCGGGCGCGAACGTAGAGATCGAGGCGCGTGACGGCGGGCTCTTCGTGTCCGGCGAGGAAAGCAGGGGCGAAACCTACGCGTCGATCCTGAAGCGCGCCGGCCGTGACTTCATTGAAGTGGAAGAGACTTCGGGAATGCCATTCGAGGTGATGAAGTACTCCATGGCCTCGTACGGCGCGCAATTCTGCGAAGCTCGCGTCAATCATGAATCGGGCGAAGTGCGGATCTCGCGCTGGCTCGGCTCCTTCGATTGCGGCCGGATCCTCAATCCGAAAACGGCCGTCAGCCAGCTTCGCGGCGGGATCGTCATGGGGATCGGCATGGCTCTCGCCGAGGAAACCCTGCTCGACACGCGCCGCGGGCGGATCATGAATCCGTCACTCGCCGAATATCATGTCCCGGTGCATCTCGACGTGCCGCATATCGAGATCATCTACAACGACATTCCCGACGAGCATACGCCTCTCGGCGCACACGGGGTCGGTGAAATCGGCATAACGGGCGCGGCGGCGGCAATTGCGAATGCCATCTTTCACGCGACTGGAAAGCGCATTCGCGATCTGCCGATAACGCTCGACAAGCTGCTATGAGAGCGCTTTCAGAGCTACGCACTTTTCCTCGGAAGAGCCTTAGGCCCGTCCATCCCGGATCATCGAAAAATAATCGTCGAGGCCGACCTGACCGCCCTTGAGAGCGACCTCCATGCCGTCCACTCGCGAATCGACGCTATGCGCGGTGCAGAGGGGGGAGCCCGGCGACTGCGGAAGCGGCAGCCGCAATGTAAGCGCGTCGACAGAGAGCTGGCCAAGGGCGTGGCTCGACGTATCTCCCCCGGCGACGACAGCGCGGCGGAGCCCGGCGCGCGTCACCAGCTCTCTCAGGAGCGATCCGAGCCGTTCACCGATCCGGTGGCGCGAGCCATCCTCCAGAGGAATGGCATCGCCCCGATCGGCAGAGGGGCCGAGCGCGGTGTAGAGAAGAACGCTCCGGCCCTTCTCCAGAGAGGCCAGCCCGCGCGCGACGGCATCCGCGAGTGCCGAGCCGGCATCCGTCGCCGCGAGTGCGACTGCATCGAGCGCGATCTCGTCGAAACCGTTCTGGATCGCATGACGGATTTGCCGCTCCGTCGTCAGAGAGACGCTGCCGGAAACCACCGCGATCCGGTCGACCGGTCCAGGCGGCGCGAATGCCGGCGCTTCGCCGATCAGGCCAAGGCGACGCCATTCGCGAACGAGTGCATATTCGATGCCGGACGAGCCGCAGACGAATTGCCCTCCGGCCGTTCGCGTCCGCCAGAGCTGCCGCCCGACGACGGCCTGGCTCCCCTCATCCGCGACATCGAAAAGGACGAGTTGGTGATCCGCGAGAGCCCTGTCGGCGAACGCGTCCACGTCCGGGGACGCGAGTTGCACGAGGTCTACAAGAGCCGCGCTGAGCGATGTCTGACGCGAAAGGTGAAGGCGGATATCCGCCTCGTTCATCGGGGTTACCGGATGTCTGCTCATCACCGGATGGCGGTCGATGCGGTAGGTTTCGCCGCGAAAGGCCGCGAAGAGATTGCCGAAGGCGGTGTAGCGGCGTATCTGCGGTGCGCCGATGACGAGCGGTATCGGTGCGGCGCCGAAAACATCGCGCCCGATCTCGATCGCCTTGCCTATGTTGCCAACATCGGGGCTCGAATCGAAGGTCGAGCAGACCTTGTAATGGGCGATCTCCGCCTTCAGCGCCTTCAGCCATAGAAAGGCCGGCGGAAGGTTTTCCGCCATCCAGCCCGGCGTCTGGCTGCGGCCGGTGCCCGCGAGCCCGAAGGCGCGGCAACGGGCGAAGCGCTCCAAGAGCGAAGGCTCGGGCACCTTGAGAAACAACGCGGTTTCGACGCCCTGGGAGGAGAGTGCCTCCATCACGTCGGTCGAGCCGGTCAGATCGTCGCCGTAGTAGCTGAGCAGGGGAATGTGCATCGGGATCTCCGGTCGCGCTGAACTCAGGCGCCCTTGCCATCGGCGAACTTTTCAAGCGATTGCGCCAGTTCGGGGTGATCCCTGGCATAATCCGGCAGCGGGATCCCGGCGACTGCCGCCTCCCAGGCCTGACGTACGGCCCTGACGCCGGCGCCGGGTCCGCCCGGATGGCTGACGATGCCGCCGCCGCAGAGGTAGAGCAGATCGGTCGTATGCCCGGTCCGCGCATAGGTCTCGGGCGCCTGTCCGCCCCATTGGCCCGACCCCACGACCGGCAGCGGACAATCGTCCTTGGTAAAGAGCGGCGTGCTCACCGCCTCGAAGGACTTCACGAAGCTCTCGTCAGGCTCCCAGTATTTGACGCGGATGCCGTTGATCTGGAACTGATCCACCCCCAGGAGGCGCCAGAACTGCTGCCAGACCGAAAACTCCATTCCCAGGCCGCCATGACGCGTGAGAATGTCCCAGCCGTTGCGATGGGCGTGGAGCACGAGTCCGGAGCGCTTGCGCAGGAAGGCGACGCCGCCCATTCCGACGGAATTGATGTTGACCACCGCCGCATTGCCGCCGGCCGCGACCACCAGATCGTGGTTTCGCATCATCTCGTCCGGATCGGCATGGGATATGCCGAAGGCATACATGACCTTCTTGCCGGTCTTCTGCTCGTGGTCGAGGATTCTCGGCATGATGGCTGCAATCCGCTCATTCAGCGGCGAATAGGCCGGGCTCATCAGCTTCTCGTCATCCTTGATGAAATCCACCCCGGAGGAAAGCAGCTCGCCGACGAGTACGGCGGTTTCCTCGGGCCGCAAACCCAGCGCCGGTTTGACGATAGTGCCCATGATCGGACGGCTTTCGACACCGGTCAGACGCCGGCTGCCGGCAACGCCGAACTGCGGACCCGGATGCGCCGCCGCGAACTCCGGCGGCAGCTTCATATCGACGATGCGGATTCCGGTCATTCCCTTGATGGAATAGACGCCGCCGATCGCAATGGTCATCAAGGCGGAAAGATCCGTTCCCACCGCATCGAGGGGGAAGGCAATCTCCGCATCGGCCCGGTTGAAGCGCGTGGCGCTTCCCGCCTCGTCCGGCCAAGAGGCCCGATCGGCGGGTTCGAGGTGGCGGATAGCCACTACGCGCGCGGCCACCCTCGCCTTCAGCTCTTCGGTTTCGCCCGGAACCGGCACGAACGTTCCGGTCGACTGGTCGCTTGCGATCTTCTTCGCCAGGACTTCGACATCTCCCGGGGTCTCGATGCGGTAGGTGATGCGTATCACGGGCAGCGCTCTTTGCATTGGTTTCAGTAGCGTCTCTCGCGCAACTGGTATAATGAGCATCTGAGTTAGGCAAGAGAAATCTCGCCTGCCGGAAGAATCCTGCCTATAGAGAATGAGCCGCAAGCTGCTGGAGTTCACATGGTCATGCAATCCGAGCCAATTATCCGCAGGAAACTCTCCGACGAGGTATTTGCGCGGCTGAAGGCGTTGATCGAAACCGGCGAGCTGCAACCGGGAGACGAGATGCCTTCCGAGCGGATGCTGATGGAGCGCTTCCAGGTGGGACGCCCGGCCATTCGCGAGGCGATGCAGGCGCTTGCCAATATGGGTCTGATCGAGATTTCGCATGGCGAGCGCGCCAAGGTGCTGCAGCCGACGGCGCGGTCGCTGCTTCGGCAGGTGGATGCCGCCGCCAAGATCATGCTTGCGGCCTCCTCGGATTCGCTGGAACACCTGAAGAGCGCGCGCATCTTCTTCGAACGCGGCATGGTACGGGAGGCGGCAAGCCGAGCCGATGCCGGCGATATCGCGGCGCTGGAGGAAACCTTGAAGCGGCAGCAGGCGGCACTCGAGGATTCCGATGCCTTCATCGCCGCCGACATGGCGTTCCACACCCGCATTGCCCAGATTTCCGGCAATCCGATATATACCGCCGTCAGCGAGGCGATGCTCAGCTGGCTTAAAGAGTATCATACGGAGATGCTGATCTGGACCGGTCGGGAGAACGTGACGCTAACGGAACACGAGGAAATCATCGACTGTATCCGCCGCGGCAATCCGGACGAGGCCGAGCAGGCGATGATCAGACACCTCGAGCGCTCCCGCACGCTCTATGCCCCGAAGGGCAGGTAGAACGGCGGCACTCCGCCTGGAGACCGCTGGTCAGGCGGTTCGCGTGCGACCGAAAGCGCGCAACAGCAAATTCACCGAAACGGCGATCTTGTCGATATCGGGAACGTCCCGGGAATAGCGCCCGGTGTATAGCTTGATGATCATCTTGTCCCGCTCGAATCCGCGCAGGTCGTAGTGAAGATGAAGGTAGTAACGCTGCTTGTCGCCAGTGCGCGTGATGTCCCCGCGTCGCTGTGTCACCTGCCTCAGATCCGCCTCGAGCGGCGCGAAGCCCTCGATTTTCACCCTGACTTTGGTCGATTTGAACCGCGTTTCCGTCGAAACCGCCACCACCGCCTTATCCAGCGAGAGGCTCACGAGACGACCTTCGACACCGTCCACATCCACCGGCTCGTCGAGCTTGAAGGCCTGCAGCAGGCGCCGCGGTTTCTCGAAGCAAATTAGCGAGGCGATGATCAGCACCACGATGTTGAGGCCTGACCAAAGCGCCGCGATCGCCGAGAACGAACCCTCTACCCGCGCCGTCTCCGGAACGATGTTGATCAGGAGGCCCAGCGCGGTAACCACGATGAAGCCGGCGATCCAGGTGAAGGTATAGGCGTCGAAGACGTTTGCCTCGTTGCTGCTGCCCTTAGGTGTCACCTTGAAGGGCTTGCCGAAGGGCCTGACTAGGCTCGAAAGGACGGTCGGCAGCATGCGGAAGGTCGAGAAGGTACCGACGGCAGTGGAGACTAGCGGAAGGTAGCGCGTCGGGGTGAGCCAGAACATCAGCAGGAAATAGGCCGCGAGCAGGGGCCCCTGGTTCGAGACGTAGTCGGCGACGTCGGTGAAATAGAGCGGCAGGGCGCCGAACCACAGATAGATTATGGGAATGAGAAGCACGATGAAACGGACCAGATATTGCACGAGCCATGACATGGGGAGGAACATGACGCGCTGAAAGAGCGAGAGGCCCGGCCCGCGCAAGGGGCCGTTGTGCAGGTAGAGCGTCTGGATGCCGCCCTGGCACCAGCGCTCGCGCTGAACGAAATAGCCAGTGAGATTCTCGGCCGCCAGACCCATCGAAAGCCGCTCGTTGAGATAGCGCGTCTTGAAACCCCTGTTGAGCATCGACAGCGTCGTCAGCAGATCCTCGGTGATCGACTCGGTTGGAAAACCGCCGATGGCGTCTACCGCCTTGCGCCTTGCGATCGAACAGGAGCCGCAGCAGAAACTCACGTCCCAGCCGTCGCGGCTCGGCGCGATCTCGTCGAAAAACAGGCGCTGCTCATCGGGCCATAGGTTCTCCAGTCCGAGATTGGACTGGATCGGATCGACGTTGAAGAAGTGCTGCGGTGTCTGCACGATGCCGATCGTGTCGTCCATGAAGAAGGGCAAGGTGCGCCGGAGGAAGCTGCGATAGGGTACGAAATCGGCATCGAAGACGGCGATGAAATCGCCTGAGCTGACGCGCAATCCGTTGTTCATGTTGCCGGCCTTGGCATGCGCGTTGTCGCTGCGCGTCACATGGATCGCCCCCCGCCCCTCGCAGAACGTCCTGAGCCAGTCGCGCCGGCCGTCGTCGAGCACATAGACCTTCAGCTTGTCCTTGGGGTGATCTAGCGCAAGCGCTCCGACGATCGTCCGTTCGAGAACGTCGAGCGGCTCGTTATAGGTCGGTATGAAGACGTCGACGGTGGGGAGCTCCCGTTCATCTCGCTCAAAAAATTGCCGCTCGAGTCGATCCCCCTCGGCGCTGCGGTCGACGTAGCGGCTCATCAGGATGAGGAAGAGCACGACCTCCGAAAAGGCGAGGAACTCGACGATGAACACGAACCAGACCCAATAAAAATTGGCGCCGTCGTTCGGGTAGGGAAGAACGGTCTCGGTGAAGCGCCAGAGCATGTAACGCAGCGCGATGGCGGCGACGAATGCGCAGGTGACAACGCGCGACCAGCTCCTGTGGCGCGACCAGTTGAACGGGCCGAGGAGAAAAAAGGCGATCACGAGCAAGGTCGGCGCCAGCGCTAGAAGAGACTGAACCACAAGCTTTGAACCCACTGCGCCAGGTGAAGGCTACGCTTGGAGAAACGGACCTGCGCCGTCCGGCCAACCTGACAGAAATTCGCAAAATCGGTGTTGAGTGACGACGGCGCGAGCGTGACGCGGATGCGCGCATTTCGCTCCTCCGTCTCCGGCTCGTTGGCCGCCAGCGAGTCCTTTTCCACCACGGCGGACGATCCCTTGACCGCCTGTACGCGGCCCCGGAACACATCGCCGCGACCGAAGAGCCGGACCTCCGCCTCGCGGCCGGGATAGATCTCGTCATAATCGACTTCAGGGACCAGAATATCGACGAACAACTCGCGGCAATCGAGGATGCGCATCATCTCGTTGTTCAGAACGACATTTGAACCGCTGACGACATTCCGGCTCCACACGACGCCATCGAAGGGCGACGGGATCGTCGCGGCTTCCAGACTGAGAACCCGCCTCTCCTCCTCGGCTATCTGCTGTTCCGTCTGTTTTGCCCGTGCCTCGTTCTCCGCGATTCGCGTATCGAGATCGTGGATGCGGACGATCACCTCGTCCTGGCGCTGCCGGGAGTACGGCACGTCGTTCTGACCGTCGCCAACGAGGAATATCCCCTGACGCACGGCGTTGAGGCGTTGCTGCAGCAATTCCACCGTCAAATTGCTGATCTCGAGCTCGCCGCCGGCGGCCGCACCGGCGGCTTCCGCCGCCTCCACCATCTTGCGGGTGAATATCCCCTTGGACTCGAGGTCCTGCCGCCGGACGAGGTCGACCCTTGCCACGACGTCCTGCGCGCGAGACACCTCGACCCTTTTCTGCAGGATCTGGACCTCGCGCTCCAGGCTGGCGATGGTCGCGTTCCTGAAGATGTCGAGCCGCCCGGCAAGATCATCCCGCAACCGCGCGAGTTCATCCCGCTCCCGCCGCAGCGCCGCCACGCGCTCGACGGCGGTTCGATGATCGGTGCGCAGCGACGCCAGGATCGCCCTGTTGACCCGCTGGTTACGGATCGTCGCGAGCGTTTCACCCTCTGCCACCGGCGTTCCGATTCGAGGCGCCGGCTTCTCGATCTCGCCGTCGATCGGCGCATTTATGACGGCAAGGCGTGCATTTACTGTCCCATCCAGGCTGCTGTAGCCAGTCAACCCGGGCAGCAGGACGGCAATTGCAAGCGCCAGGAGGAGGATGCCGACGGTAATACGTGTGAGCCGATGATTGAGGATCATGTCCTATTACTCACTGAAGACAGCCGGTCCGGCTGATACGCTGCCGCAACTATTCCGCGATGCCGGTGCCCGGACTCGAGGCCGCCTCGCCGCATCCTGTCACGATTGAATGGTATTCTCTGCTGAGCAACCCTCAAATTTGCATGTTTCGGTGGTGAACTGCGCAAAACTTCGGCGAGCGACGGAGAGTACCCGCATTACTCTAAGGTTTAAGGATAGCGCGCCGGCGTTTTTCTGCGATAGGTCGGGAAGGCCGCTGAGCTTTGCCTCGCAAGAACGACGGAGATTGAAATGGGACAAGCCGTACGAATCCCCACGAACGAGCGTCAAAGGTTGCTCGCAGTCCGTTCGCTCAATTCAATCGGCAGCGCTCCCACGCCCGAACTCGCGACCTTGGCCGAGCTTGCCAAAGGCATCTTCGACGTCTCCTACGCCGCCATCAACATCATCGACGAAGACTGGCAGCGGATCGGCGGTCAGGCGGGCTTGAGGATCGGCGAATGCTCGCGCGAGATGTCCATATGCACGCGGGTCGTCTTCGCAGACGAACTCCTCATTGTCCCGGACCTGGCGGAAGACCGTGAGCTGAAGACGAGACCATATGTGGTCGGAAGCCCGCACTTCCGCTTTTACGCCGGCGCGCCCGTCTATCTCGAGAACCTGCCCGTCGGCAGCTTCTGCATCCTCGATATCCGGCCCAGGCATCTTTCCGACGGGCAGGCGCAGAACCTGCGCCGATTTGCGGCTGTCGCCAGTGCGCTTTTGAGCTTGCAGAAGGCAAATCTCGTGATGGGGCTCGCCCATAACCAACTACAGAATGCGGCCATTACCGATCCGTTGACCGGCCTGTTCAACCGCTCGGCCCTGTCGTCGATCGTCGACGGGGCTCTCCACAACGCCATCGCCGCGGGTCAGACCTTCGGCGCTCTTTATCTCGACATGGATGGTTTCAAGGCGATCAACGACGAGCTTGGCCATCACGCCGGCGACGAGGTTTTGTACGAAGCCGCCAACCGAATTCGCTCGGTCATCAGAGCAGGCGATATCGCGATCCGCATGGGCGGCGACGAATTCGCCGTTTTCATTCCAAATCCGCCCAACGCACCGGCCCTGGCAGCGGTCTCGCAGCGGCTGGTAGCGGCCTTTCGCGAACCCTTCCAGGTCGACGGCAAGGCGGTCCTTGCACGCATCAGCATCGGCGGCGCCCTTGCCCCGCTCAACGGGCAGCGACGAGCGGAGCTGCTGAACAGCTGCGACAAGGCTCTCTACTCGGCAAAGCGTGACGGCCGCGACCGGTTCGTCATCCTCGACGCCTGACGGAGACAACGACAATGAGAGCTGCATGGTACGAGAAGAATGGCGCCGCCCGCGATGTCCTTGAGGTCGGCGGGCTTCCCGACCCGCTTCCCGGCCCCGGAGAGGTCCGCGTCCGCATACATGCGTCCGGCGTCAATCCGTCCGATGTGAAGGCGCGGGCGGGACGGCCGCTCATTGCCCCGCGAATGATCCCGCACAGTGATGGCGCAGGCATTATCGACGCCGTGGGAACTGGCGTCGCAGGCGAGCGCATCGGCGAGCGGGTATGGACCTGGAATGCCGCATGGCAACGTTCGAACGGTACGGCTGCCGAATATGTCGTCCTTCCACAGGATCAGGCGGTTCACCTGCCCGATAGCACATCTTTCGAGGAGGGCGCCTGCCTCGGCATTCCGGCGCTGACGGCACTTCGCGCGGTGACCACGGACGGAGGCGTATTCGGAAAAACCGTGCTGGTGACCGGAGGCGCGGGCGCAGTCGGCGCTTACGCCATTCAGTTCGCGAGGCTTTATGGCGCGGCGCGTATCATCACGACCGTCAGTTCGTCGGAAAAGGCCGAAATCTGCACGAGGCTCGGAGCCGACCACACGATCAACTACAGAACGGAAGAGGTCGTCGACCGGATAGGGGGCATTACCCACGGGCGCGGCGTCGACCGAGTCATAGAGGTGGACGCCGCCACGAATGTCGCGATGCTGCCAGGCATCATAGCGCGGGACGGTCTTTGCGTGATCTACGGCTCCAGTAAGCCCGAAGTCTCATTCGAGTTCTTTCCGATGATACTCGCCGGCGCTGCGGCGCGGTTCTTCATCGTCTATGAGATGGCGCCGGAAGCGCGCACCGAGACCGTCAGCGCGCTTCAAGGGCAGCTCGCATCCGGGCTTCTCAGGCATCATATCGCCGGAACATACGCGCTGGATGACATCGCCGCGGCCCACGAGGCGGTCGAAAGCGGAAAAACCATCGGCAACGTCGTCGTTTCTCTCGGTCAGTAGGTCGCGACAGGGCCCGATGTAAACCACCGCCCCGGAGACCGGGAGGTGCGTCCGGGTCGGGGCTGACGTCCGAACCGTTCGGCTCGAACCTGAGCGCGTAGTGGAAGTGCTCCGAGAGCCTCTCGCCCGCAATTCCTAAAATTTGGCGCATTAAGTCGCGGCCGGCATTGAGCCTGGGCGCGACATTGGCTCGTCCGCGACGATGCTAGCTTCACAGTTCAAGCCGCTGAAAGGCTTCCGATTTTTCTGTTCATGAAGCGAGCACTAATTCGGCGCGAAAAAATACCCGTCGATCGCGCAGAACGAAGTTGACAGAGGGCAAATCTATGTCCAACATATACATACGATGTCTTCTAATAGAAGACAAGAGGTTATACGGAATTTTTGAGAAAATGTCGGTTCGCCCCTTATCATCGGTGCTCAAGACCCTCGCAGCGTTCGAGTGTATCGCCGCGGCACCGGAGCCGTTGCGCCTCGTCGACATCGCGCGCCAACTCGGCGAAGCGCGGGGTGCGGCGCATCAGCGCCTCGTCACTCTGGTGGAAGCCGGATGGATCGAGCAGACGCCCGACGGCCGCTATCGTTTGACGCTTCGCATCGTCGGACACGCGGCCATGGCGCTCGAACAATCCAATCTTGGCGTGCGCTTTGCCGGCGTCCTGGAAGAGATGGTCACGGAGAGCGGTGAGACCGCCTCGCTCGCCGTTCTCGACGGAAAATCCGCTGTCATCGTTCGGCGGGTCGAGTCGCGTGGCGTCCTTCGCGCGGACCTTCGGATCGGAACGCAGCTCCGCCTCGATCGCACCGCCTTCGGTCGGGTGCTCGTATCGTTCTCGCGTCCGGAAATAGTCGACCGGCTGAGGGCGCAGGGCGTCGAACTGCCGGATGACGAGACCATCACCGGGGTGCGCAAGTGCGGCTACGCCATTTCGGAGGTCGAGGGGCCACGGACCGTATCGGCGGTCGCCGCCCCGATCATCGATGCGCAGGGCGAATGCATCGGCGCGCTCGCGCTTTCCGGCCCGTTCACAGGTTTCGATACTGACAAGTGCGCCCGGATCGTCGTCGCAGCAGCGGCGGCAAGCGCCGCGCGCCTGCGAGGAGAACAATGAAATGAGCGCCCTGAAGAAACCCGCGCCGGAGTCGGAGGCTCACCGCATCGCGCGGCTGATGCGTTCCCCGGCCGACATCATGAAGCCAGAAAAGCTCGCCGCCATCCAGCCTTCGCGCATCAGCGCCTCACGCGCGCTGATGAGCCGCGCCGTTCGCCAGCGCTGGCAGATCCTATGCAAGCGCTTCGACATCGACGCCAAGGGCAACGGCGTCGCCGAATACCGCATCGACATCGGCGGCTGGCGCTTCAGCTTTCCCGTCTATTCATTCGAGCCCTCGCCGCACGGCCGTACGGGCCGCATCATCGGCCGGGCCTGGGATATGATGGGCGCTCTGGTTGAAGGCGACATGAGCGAGCGGGATTTCGAAACGACCCGAGCCGAGCTTCCGAAGCTCTATGAGGGCCGCGCCACACCCGCAACGCTGATCTGGTGCCGCTCCAACCGCAGCGGCCGCTTCTTCGAAGGCGCAAAGGCAGCGCTCCAGGCCGGCCGCCAGCCCAACGTCGCCGAGCTCGCCCAGACCTGCTACCTGATGCGCAATACCGGCCTCGACGGCAACGGGACCTTCGGGACCAAATCCTTCCTCGCCTATGAGGGCGATCACCCGCTGCGCTGGTCGCTCGCCGCCCAGATGCTCTGCGCTTATATGATGCGCGTCTTTGCCCAGGATCTCCTTGCCCATCTCGTCCGGCTCGAAGCCCCTGCCGCCCCGCAGATGGCGATCGAGCTTCGCCGCTTCCTCGGGGTCGGCAACGGCTCGGCGCTTGGCCTGATGCTCTTCGTCAACAATCACCCGCGCCTGATCGAGCGATGGCTGTTCATCCGCGAGGAGGCGATCGCACGTGCCAAGGCGCTCACACCGGACGAAGCGGGCTCGGAGATTGCCAAACTGCTGAGCCTTGTCGACAAGGCGATAACCTTCCGGTCCGAGGACCGCGTGCAGTACGAGAACGTCACGCGCTCCGATGTCGTGGCGCGGGAACTCGGCGTGATCCGCGACGCCGTTGCGAATTTGCTTGCCCGCTGGCAGAGCGGCAGCCGTTTCGAAAGCGAGCCCTTTGCCGAGCTTGCTGCGTCCCTCGAGTGCCGCGTCCATGCGGAAGCCATGGAAACCCTCCATTCCCTCCTCATAGAGCTCGTCGCCGAAGAGGCCGACCAGCTCGTGGAAGGCCTCGTCATCGATGAAGAGCTGACGGGCCGGCCGGAAATGCCGGTCGCCCGGCTGCGCGAGATCCTGAGAAATGACTACGCCTGGGCTTTCGGACTCGACCTCGATATCGAGTCCGCAAAGCGATACGTCTGGTACAAATCGGTGTCCGCCGAGGAGCCGCGCCGCGGCCCCGCTGCGGAAGTCGGCTACAACGTCGTCAATCTCGGCCTCGACCTGCCACGGCTCGTGGTTGCCCTCGACCGCGACCTCGCCGCCGCCGATCCGACCCTCAGCACGGCCCGCTTCCTGCTTGCGCATCCCCAACACCGGGCGATCGCCACGCGCGTGCAGGCGCTTGCCGGCACCGGCCTCCACTCGCCGCATGCCGACATCATGAGCGGAGCCTTCACCCCGGCTCATATCACCCGCCTTCTCAATGTCGGCATCCACGGCATCGACAAGACCCGCGATTTCCTCGACCGCAACCTGCGCGGCGTTCTGTTCCACGGCGCGCCTGTTCCGGAAGACATTGCCGCCGGCAGCGCCGACGACCTGTGGTTCTACCCTTCGGAGCCGAGCCTATGAGTTCCTGCCAGTCCAACCTTCCTTCGAATCTCACTGTCAGCCTTCGCGAACTGCGGATGGTCTTCGAGCGGTTGATACAGGTCACGCGGCTCGACGCGGGCCTCGTGCCCTCGCTCAGGGATTGCGCCCTTTATTCCGCAGCGCTCGGCCTCGGCGGCTTCGGCCGCCTGGCTCACAACCTCGAGGCGGTGCGTTCGGCAAATCCGCATGCGCTGAGGCTGACAGCGGACGCCGAGCGCCTAACTGTCGACTGCGGCGGGCAGCACGCGTGGATCGCCGCCGATGCGGTGCTCGATCTCGCAGCGGAGCGTCTGCGCACGCAGGGTTCGGGGACGGTCGAGGTCCGTAGCGCCACCGAAATCGGCGAACTGAGGGTTGTCGAGGCTCTTGCGCAGCGTTTTCGACTGCAAGCTGAGGTCGCCATCGACGAGACAGCCGGCTCTGCCGAGATCGTCGTCTCGCCCGCCCCGAAGGGAATGGATGTGACGGTTCTCGAAAGAATCCGGCGCAACGGGCTGACCGTCGATGCGGCTCTCTGGTGGCAGCTGTTCCACCGGTCCGCCGAAGCGCTCGCGCCGGATTCCTACGTGTCGCGCCGCCACGCCGGTCCGATCATCGTCGAGGCCGACGGCAAGGTCATCGGCCGGCAGGACGAGGACGAGACGGACCTCTCACTGCTGATCGCCGGCGCCGCACAGCACGGCACGACCGCAATCAATAACTGAGCTGGAAACGACGATGATCATCGATGCACTTCAATGCGGACATTTTAACCGCGAGTCCTTCGAGGCGCTGCGGCGGGGCGGCTACAGCGCGGTGACGCCGACGCTCGGTTTCTGGGAAGGGACGATGGAGTCTCTCGACTCGCTTGCCCGCTGGCGAGATATGGAGCGTGACAACGCGGACCTCATCCTTATCGCCAGAACGGCCGCCGATATCGAGCGCGCCGAAAGGGAGGGAAAGCTGGCGGTCGTGCTCGGCTACCAGAATTCCAACCTCTTCGAGGATCGCATCGCCTTCGTCGAATTCTTCGCCGAACTCGGCGTGCGCGTCGTGCAGCTGACCTACAACAACCAGAACGAACTCGGCGGCTCCTGCTACGAGGAGAACGACAGCGGGCTTGCCCGCTTCGGCCGCGATGTCGTGCGGGAAATGAACCGCGTCGGCATGCTGGTCGATCTCTCCCATGTCGGCGACCGGACCACGCTCGACGCCATCGAGTGGTCGGAAAAGCCCGTTGCGATCACCCATGCCAATGCCGCTTCGCTCTTCGCGCATAAGCGTAACAAGTCCGACAAGGTGATCAAAGCCCTTTCCGAGCGCGGCGGGGTCATCGGTTGCGTCGCCTATCGCAACATAACGCCCGATGCTGCCTGCGCCACCGTCGACGGCTGGTGTGAGATGGTTGCCCGCACCGTCGACATCGCCGGCATCGACCATGTCGGCATCGGCACCGACATTTCGCACAACCACACCCCGCGCGACTACGACTGGATGCGCAAGGGCCGCTGGACCCGCTCGGTCCAGTACGGTGCCGGCTCGCCTCAACGGCCTGGCGCCGTGGCGAAGCCGGAATGGCTGCTCAAGCCGGAAAACCTACAGGACGTGGCCCCGGCCCTGCTGCGCGTCGGCTTCAATCAGGAGGAGGCGAACAAGATCCTCCGGGGCAACTGGCTCCGCCTCTACGCGGAGGTCTTCCGGCCGAACTGACCGGATCCAAAATCCGAATTCAAAGAACAAGAAGAGCCGCCGCTTTAGGCGAGCGGCCACGGGAATAGCAGACAGACGACCATTCGACATCAAGGAGAACCACGAATGGAAATGTTCAAGAAAGCATCAGCCACGCCGCTATCGCGGCGCAAAGTTCTCGGCGCCGGGCTTTTCGGGGCCGCAATGCTGGCCTCACCTTCCATCCGGCGCGCCAGCGCGGAGGAAAACGTCCTCTACGTCAACACCTGGGGCGGCGACTGGGAGGCATCCGTCAAAAAGTTCCTGTTCGAGCCCTTCACGAAGGATACGGGAATAGAGATCCGTACCGTCTCGCCGATTTCCTTCGCCAAGCTCGCAGCGCAGAAGACGACGGGCGTCTACGAATTCGACGTGACAACGCTCGGCGTCGCCGATGTCGCGCGCGCCAATGGCGCCGGCCTCCTCGAGACGCTGGAGGGTCACGTCGACACCTCCAAGCTTTGGGAAGGCGCCATCTACCAAAATGGGCTGGCAACGCATGGCTTTGCCACGCAGATGGCCTACAATGCCGCTAAATTCCCGGAAGGCCTGAAGAACTGGTCCGACTTCTTCAATGTCGAGAAGTTTCCGGGTAACCGCAGCCTGCAGCGTCACGCCGCCCGCGTCCTTGCGATCGCGCTGCTTGCCGATGGCGTTCCAGCCGACCAGCTCTTTCCCTATGACCTCGACCGCGCCTTCGCCTCGCTCGACCGGATCAAGGACCACGTCCGCGTCTGGTGGACGGCAGGGCCGCAGGCGCGCCAGATTCTGACCGACGGCGAGGTGGACATGGCGGGGCTCTGGGACAGCGACGCTTTCGGCGCCAAGGAGGCTTCTAAGGATCCGATCGAGATCGTCTGGGACCAGGCCGTCGTCGACAAGGCCTGCTGGATCGTCGCCAAAGACAGCCCGCGTGCCGAAAACGGCTTCAAGCTGATCAGCCATATCGGCCAGAATGCGGAGGGACTGGCGAAGTTCTGCATTGCCGACCAGAACGGCCCGATGAACCCGAAATCCTTCGATTTCATTCCCGCCGAGGTCGCGGCCAGAATGCCGACCCATCCGGAGCATCTGGCCCGCGCCGTCATGCTGGACGGGGCGAAGCTGCTGCCCCAGCTCGACGAGCTTTCCACCCGCTTCGAAAGCTGGGTCGGCATCTAAGCCGCGCTCCGGTCCCGGTAAGTGCGGCCGGAGAATGCAATCTATCGGATAGGGTGCCGGCAATGCCTGCGCCGGTACCCGCCGTCCGCGACGGAGACCCTATCCGAGGGTAAAGGAGCAATGTCATGAAACTCCGGACGTCCCCGGTCCTCGTGGAAGGGCCCATGCCGCTGATGGCTCCGGCGGTGATCTTCCTTGCGCTCTTCTTTCTCGTTCCGCTTGGCTACGTGGTCTGGATGAGCCTATCGCAACCGGTGATCGGATTGCAGAATTTCGGCCGGCTGCTGAATTCCAGTCTGTTCGCCGCGGTCCTTTACAACACGTTCAAGACGGCGCTCCTGGTAACGCTGCTGAGCCTTCTCTTCGCCTATCCGCTCGCCTATGCCGCGGCGAACGGCTCGAAGCGCTTTGCGACCTTCCTGCTGACGGTCGTCGCGCTCTCCTTCTGGACCAGCTATCTGGTGCGCACCTATGCCTGGATGGTCATCCTCGGCAATCAGGGGCCGGTGACGGCGCTCCTCTCTTGGTTCGGTTGGGACCCCACACCGAAGATCCTGTTCACCACCTTCAGTGCCACCCTCGCCATGACCCACGCCCTTATTCCTTTCATGACCATGTCGCTCTTCGCCGTGATGAAACGGATCGACCCGCTCTATGTCCGCGCTGCGGAAAATCTCGGCGCGCACCCGTTTCGCGCCTTCGTCTCCGTCTATCTGCCGCTGAGCGCGCCCGGCATCGTCAATGGCTGCACGCTCGTCTTCATCACCTGTCTCGGCTTCTATGTCATGCCCGTCCTGCTCGGGAGCCCACGCGACCAGATGATCGCCGGCATCATCGGAGACCAGATCGAGCAGACCCTCGACTTCGGCCTCGGCTCGGCGATTTCGATGATGCTTCTGGCGCTGACGCTCGCGGTCTATGCGCTCTACAACCGCTTCTTCGGCCTCGACCGCCTTTGGGCAGGAGGTGACCGATGAACGTCTGGGTCCGTTCTCTGGCAATTCTGATCGCCACCTTCGTCGCGGCGCCGATGTTCATCGTCATTCCGATGTCGTTCAGCTCGGCGGCGTCGCTCGCCTTCCCGCCGCCCGGCTACACGCTCCAGAACTACGTCAACTTCTTCTCCGACCCGAACTGGACGCAGCCGTTGACCAACAGCCTGCTGATCGGCCTCGGCACGGTCTGCGTGACGATGACCGTCGCCGTTCCGGCCTCCTTCGCCCTGGTGCGGCACGTGTTCATCGGGCGCACGGTCTTTAACCTTCTGATCATGCTGCCGATGATCGTGCCCACCATCGTCATGGCGCTCGGCTACTACATCTATTTCGGGCAGCTCCGGCTGGTTCAGAGCTATCTCGGCGTGATTCTCGCCCACAGCTGCATCGCCCTGCCGATGTCGACGCTGATCCTGACCGCGGCGCTCAAGGGCTTCGACCGCTCGGTGGAGCGCGCCGCGATGAACCTCGGAGCTTCGCCGTTTGCGACCTTCCGGCTGATCACCTTTCCGATCCTGCGGCCGGCCTTCACCGTCGCCGGGCTCTTCGCCTTCATCGCATCCTTCGATGAGGCCGTCATCGCCCTCTTCATCTCCGGCCGCGACAAGGCGACCTTGCCGCGGCAGATGTTCAACGCCGTCCGCCAGGAGGCGGATCCGACCATCTCCGCTGCCTCGTCCTTCCTGTTCCTGCTCGTTCTCGCCGGCGTCTGCATCTGGCTCACGCCGCAACTCGTGCGCCGCCGCACCCGCGTGCTGGACCAGACCGACGGCAACGGCGCAGCCGAGCCGGCCGCCGCGGCATCCTGATTTTGGAGCATAGCCATGATTGCCCGTTCCCTCACCCTTCGCAACATCACCAAGACCTATGACGGCAGGCATATGGCTGCCGACGACGTTTCGCTCGACATCAAGGCCGGCGAGTTCGTCTCCTTCCTCGGCCCCTCCGGCTCCGGCAAGACGACGACGCTGATGATGATCGCCGGCTTCCAGCACCCGACAAGCGGCGAGATCCGCCTCGGCGAACGCGCGATCGACAACCTGCCGCCGCACAAGCGCAATATCGGCATGGTCTTTCAGAACTATGCGCTCTTCCCGCACATGACGGTCGCCGACAATGTGGGATTTCCGCTGCGCATGCGCGGCGTCGCCAAGCAAGACAAGGAGCGCCGTTGCCGCGAGGCACTGGCCAAGGTCGGGCTTCAGGGTTTCGAAGGGCGCGTGCCCGCCGAACTCTCCGGCGGGCAGCAGCAGCGCGTGGCGCTTGCCCGTGCTCTCGTCTTCGAACCGGACATCATTCTGCTCGACGAGCCGCTCGGCGCCCTTGACAAGGCGCTGCGCGAGCACATGCAGGTGGAACTGAAGCGCATCCACAAGGACCTCGGCGTCACCATGGTCTATGTCACCCACGACCAGTCGGAGGCCATGACCATGTCAGACCGGATCGCCGTCTTCAATCAGGGCCGGATCGAACAGGTCGGCACGCCGAACGAGATCTACCGCGCGCCGAAGACCCGCTTCGTCGCATCCTTCATCGGCGACAGCAACCTCATCGAGGGCTCCTCGCTGGGCAACGGAAGGTTCGACACGCCGGTCGGGATGGTCGAGGCGCGGAGCCGCCAAGCGGACCGCAACCGCCGGGCCGATCTGCTGCTGAGACCTGAAATGATCCGCATCGCCGAAACCTCACAGGACGGACGCCAGCCGCTGAAGATCGACAGCACGATCAACTACGGCGACAACCTGCTCGTCATCGGAAAGCTCGGCACGCAGCCAATCCGCATGCGGGTCCCCGGCGCCGATGCGCGCAGGCTCGAAGGCATTTCCGAATGCCACGTGACCTGGCGCGCCGAGGATGTCCACGTGATCGCCTGATCCGAACTCCGGTTGCCGATGGAGCCGCACATGAACGACCGTCCGAATTCCCTCCACGCTCTCGACAAGCAGAGCCTCGTCCACCCCTACACGAACCTGGCCGTGCATCAGGAAACCGGGCCGCACGTGATCACCGGCGGCGACGGCATCTATGTCGTCGACGACGAAGGAAAACGCTACATCGAGGGATTGGCAGGCCTGTTCTGCGCCGGTCTCGGCTTCAGCGAGCAGCGCCTCGTCGAAGCCGCGACGCGTCAGCTCAAAACGATGCCCTTCTATCATTCCTTCGCCCATAAATCGACGGAGCCGGGCATCAGGCTTGCGGAGAAGCTCCTGTCGATCGCGCCGGTCTCGATGTCGAAAGTGTTCTTCGCCGGCTCCGGGTCGGAGGCGAACGACACGGCGATCAAGCTCATCTGGTACTACAACAACGCTCTCGGGCGTCCCGAGAAGAAGAAGATCATCTCGCGCCGCAAGGCCTATCATGGCGTCACCGTCGCGACCGCGAGCCTCACCGGCCTGCCGTTCAACCACCGCGATTTCGATCTGCCGATCGCCAACATTCTCCATACCGATTGCCCGCACTACTGGCGCTTCGCCGAGACCGGGGAAACGGAGGAAGACTTCGCCACGCGGATGGCCAACAATCTCGAAGCGATAATCCTCGAAGAGGGTCCGGAAACGATCGCCGCCTTTTTCGCCGAGCCCGTCATGGTTTCAGGCGGCGTCATCACCCCGCCGAAAACCTATTTCGAAAAGGTCCAGGCGGTTCTCCGCAAATACGATATCCTGCTCATCGCCGACGAGGTGATCTGCGGTTTTGGCCGCACAGGCAACATGTTCGGCTCAGAAACCTACGGGTTAAAGCCGGACATGATCAGCTGCGCCAAGCAGCTGTCGGCGGCCTACATGCCGATCTCCGCCCTGATGATCAACGAGAAGATCGCTGACGCACTTGTCGACCAGAGCCGGAAGATCGGCACTTTCTCGCACGGTTTCACCTATGGCGGCCATCCGGTTGCAGCCGCCGTGGCGCTCGAAGCGCTGACGATCTACGAGGAGATCGACATCGTCGGCCATGTACGCTCCGTCGCCCCCGCTTTCCAGGATCGCGTGCGTAAGCTCGGCGAGCATCCGCTGATCGGGGAAGCGCGCGGCGTCGGCCTCGTCGCCGGCCTCGAATTCGTCAAGGATAAAGTGACCAGGGAGAATTTCCCGCCGGCTTGGCAGGTGGCAAACCAGGCCGGCAAGTTCGCGACCGCCCGCGGCGTCCTGACACGCGGCCTCGGCGACATGGTGAGCCTCTGCCCCGCGATGATCATCGATGACGAGCAGGTCGACGACCTGATGACGCGCATGGGGCTGGCGCTTGACGATACGCTGGCCTGGGCACGCGCGCAGGGACATGTCGGCTGAGGAAAGAGCATGAATCCGGAAACCACTGCAGTCCCCTATGAGCGCCTCGGCATACTGATCGATGGCCGCTGGATATACGAGGCAGAGCGGAGCACCGAGGTGGTGGATCCCGCGACGGGCCAGACGATTGTCCGGCTGCCTTTTGCGGCCGATGGCGAGATTGCCAAAGCCGTGGCCTCGTCGCAGAGCGCTTTCGAGAGCTGGAAGGATCGCTCGCCGCTCGAGCGGGGCCGGATCCTGCGCCGCTTCGCAGACCTCGCGCGCAAGCATGCCGACGAGATCGCCCGTAACATGACGCGCGACCAGGGCAAGCCGCTCAGCGAGGCGATCGGCGAGATCCGTTTCGCCGCCGACCATGCCGATTGGCATGCGGAGGAAGCGCGCCGCATCTACGGGCGGGTCATTCCCGCCCGCGATCCGCGCGTGCAGCAGATGGTCCTTCGCGAGCCGGTCGGGGTCTGCATCGCCTTCACGCCTTGGAATTTCCCCTTCAGCCAGGCGCTGCGCAAGGTCGTGGCGGCGCTTGCGAGCGGCTGCACCATTATCCTCAAGGGACCGGGGGAATCCCCCTCCTCCACGGTCGCGATCGGCCGGCTGATGCAAGAGGCCGGGCTGCCGGACGGCTGTCTCAACATCCTCTGGGGCGACCCGGCCCACCTGTCGGAGACGCTGCTGGCGGCGCCGGAAGTCAGAAAAATCTCCTTCACCGGTTCGGTCGAGGTCGGGAAGCATCTCGCGAGCCTTGCAGGCAGGCACATGAAACGGTCCACGATGGAGCTCGGGGGGCATGCACCGGTGATCCTCTTCGACGACGCCGACATCGAGGCGGCAGCCGATGCGCTTGCCGGCCAGAAGGTGCGTAATGCCGGCCAGGTCTGCATCTCTCCGACGCGGTTTTACGTGCAGGCGAAAGGGCACGACCGTTTCCTGGCACGCTTTGCCGAGAAGATCGCATCGACAAGGGTCGGCAACGGTTTCCAGGAGAGCGTACAGATGGGCCCGCTCTGCCACGGCCGACGCGTCGCTGCCATGGAAGGTTTCGTCCAGGACGCGCGCGAGCAGGGTGCCGAGATCGTCACCGGCGGCGAACGCGTCGGGAACGCGGGCTTTTTCTATGCGCCAACCGTGGTCGCCGCCGGCACCGACGAACTGCGCCTGATGAAGGAGGAGCCCTTCGGACCGATCGCCGTCGTCACGCCCTTCGGCGATTTCGACGAGGTGATCCGGCGCGCCAACAGTCTGCCCTTCGGTCTGGCGTCCTATGTGTTCACAGGCTCGAGCAGCCGCGCACAGAATGCCGCACGCGCTCTTGCAGCCGGAATGGTGAGCGTCAACCATTTCGGCCTGGCGTTGCCGGAGACTCCCTTCGGCGGAATCAACGACAGCGGCTACGGGAGCGAGGGAGGCTCCGAGACATTCGACGGGTATCTGAACACGAAGTTCGTCACGCGTTTCGACCAAATCCCGCAGTGAGCTATCCGACAAGAGAAACGAGCGAGGAAGAGCATGTTTGAAGTCATCGATACCGGCGCCGATCCGTCGGATGTTCCGGTCAGCGAAGCGGTTCACGCCGGCGGTCTTTTCTGGTCCGTTCACGTCTCGGAGGACCCGGTCACCGGCGAGCCGGTCTTTGGCGACATCGAGACGCAGGCACGCCGCACGCTTCAGAACCTCGAAATCGCGATCAAGGCCGCCGGCGGGTCCCTCGCAAATGTCGTGCAGATGCAGGTGTTTCTCACCGAAAGAGCCGACGCTCCCGGCATGAACAGGATCTATACCGAGTTCTTCAGGGAGCCCTATCCGGTGCGCGCGACCGTGGTCGTCAAGGAGCTCATCACCCCGGGCCTGCGCATCGAGGTCCTCGCCCATGCGGTGCTCGAGGGTGCTTGATCGCAGCGCACGGTCCGAATTCAGCAAGGCGGGAGGAACACGAATGTTCGAGAAAATCGAAACCGGAATTGCTGCATCCCGCGCTCCCTTGAGCGGTACCGTGAAGGTGGGCCGGATCGTGAGATCGGCTCACATAGCAAAGAACCCGGAAACCGGCGAACTCGTCACCGGGGACATCGAGTGCCAGGCGCGACAGGTATTCTCCAACCTCCGACAGGCGCTTGAAGCCGCCGGAAGCACGCTAGCCGCTGTCGTGCAGATACAGGTCTATCTCATCGACAGGGCCGATGCCCCGGGCATGAACAAGATATACCGCGAATTCTTCGCGCCTCCATTTCCCGTGCGGGCGACAGTCGTCACGGAGCTCCTTTCACCCGGCATCCGCCTGGAAATTCTCGCCACTGCGGTTTGCTCCCTGGATTGAGCAGTTCAAAGCGATAGCCCAAGCCGGCAGCACTCGTTGCTGCTGCAGCGCGGTCCCTCGCCGCATCTGAAATTCTTGTGATCCGCGCCCCTGCCCGGTTCGGTGCGCGACCATTCTCAACAAGTTTCCATAATTCAAGCAGCGCGTCTTGACGGGCAAACGTATGTGGTGCTTACTGGTAATACCAGTTGGGACCATTTGCATGAACCCTGTGCTATCCGACAGTGCCGACGAACTTGCGGGAACGGAAAAGGTTCTCTCCTTTTTCCGGGAGCAGCTGTTGTCCGGTGCGCTCAAGGTGGGAGACAGGCTGTTGGGCGAGAGGGAGCTTTGCCTGGCCCTCGGCGTATCGCGACCGGTGCTGAGGGAGGCTTTGCGGTCGCTCGCCAATCTCGGCTTTCTCGACATCCGCCATGGCAAGGGCGCCTTCGTGCGCAAGGCCGACGTGGGCGTCTTCGGCGATTTCCTGACGTTCTGCCTCGCCCAGCAGCCCGACATGCTCGACGACATCATGCAGGCCCGTGTCGCGATCGAGTGCCAGGCCATCCGTCTTGCCTGCATCCGCGCGACGGATAGCGACCTCTCACGCATCGGCGGCCTGCTGACCCGGCTGATGGACACGCTCCACAACGCCGAAGACGGGGGTGCTGCGGACTTCGCCTTTCATATGGCGATCGTCGAGGCCAGCCGCAGTCCCGCGCTCGTCACGGTCTACCGCTCGATATCCGACCTTCTGAAGCGCAGCCATGTCCAGAGGCGCGCCGAAACGAGCGACGCGCCGGGCATCACCGACTATCTCGTGGAAGCCCATCGGGAGGTCTTCCTGTCCATTCTCGCGCGCGACCCGGACAAGGCCGACAGGATGCTGCGCGAGCATTTCGCCATCGGCGACGAGCTTCGGCGCAAAAGCTACATAGCTGCCTTCACCAGGAAGGGAGCGCCGCAGGAAGAGGAAAAAGAAGCAGACAGCTAGTTTTATCCAGGGAGGAGGAGAGCATGCTGAACTTTCTGAAACATGGCCGGGTGGCCGGCGCCATGCTGGGAGCCGCATTGTTGGCCGGAGCCGCTTCCGCGACTGAATTGCGCTATGCGCATGTCGGCGCTGAGGGAGACATCCAGACGGTCTATGCGGCACAGGCAGCGGAGGGCATTGCGGCCGCGACCGGCGGCGAAATCACCGTCACAGTCTATCCCGCCAGCCAGCTCGGCGGGGTCGCGGAAATGGTGGATGGCGTGCGCATGGGCTCGATCTCCATGGGCCATCATGATTTCGCCTCCCTGGCCCGACTGGTGCCTGAGGTCGCGGTCTTCAACGCGCCTTTCATCTATCGCGACGGCGCCCATGCGCTCGCTGCGACGGATCCGCAGTCGTCGCCGGCCCTCCAGGCGATCAACGAGAAGCTCATCGCGCAGGGCGTGCGGATCGTCGGGCGCATCTATCGGGGCGACCGCCACATCTCCTCAAACTTCCCGGTAAAGACACCGGCGGACCTTGCCGGCAAGCCTTTCCGAGCGGTCCCGCTCGAACTGTGGGTTTCCATGGTCAAGGGCTTCGGCGCGATCCCCACCCCGGTCGAAGTTGCCGAACTTCCGACCGCGCTGATGACGGGCGTGGTGGTCGGCCAGGAAAATCCACTGACCATGATCGCCTCCAACAATCTCAACGAGGTGCAATCGCATCTGTCGATGACGGGTCACATGCGCGCCGTGCTCGCCGTCTTCATCAATGAGGAAGTCTGGCAGGGATTGAGCGAAGAGCAGCGCACGGCTTTGACGAAAGTCCTCGACGAGGAGGCCCAGAAATCGCTGAAGATGGCGACGGAATCCGAGGCTGATCTGGTCAAGGAACTCAAGGGCCGCGGCATGACCGTCATCACGGAGGCCGAAGGACTCGACGTGGCGGCCTTCAGGGAAAAGGTCGGCGCCCAGATCCGGCAGGACTTCCCGAATTTCGCTCCGCTCATCGAGCAGATTGAAGCGGTGAAGTAACCGACGAGCTGCAGGGGCAAGCCATTGTCCCTTGTCCCTGCAACGCCTGCATTTTTCAGTAAGAATGGGAGGGGAGAAGATGCGTCTGCCCGAACGTGTCCTGACGATTGTCGTGGTTGCCGTGATGGCGGGTCTGGTCATCGTTCCGACGGCTCAGGTCATCATGCGCAGCGTCTTCGGGCTGCCCTTCATCGGCGCGGAGGAACTGACGCGCTTCCTGCTCATCTGCCTGGTGTTCCTCGCCTATCCCCTCGTGGTCGGGCATGGCGAGAATATCGTCATGGGCGAGTTCAAGGCTGCAATGTCGAGGAAGGCGCGCGCAATCGTGAATGTCGCGATTTCGATCTGCGCGATCGGCGTCACGGGGTTCATCGGCTGGGTCACGGCCATGAATATCACCCGGAACCTGACCAACGCCACGCCGACCCTCGGCATCCCATTCTGGATATTTCTGGGCGCTACGCTTTTCGGTTTCGCGGGTGCGGCGCTCGTTCATCTTCTGCATCTGCGCAAGCCGCCGCAGGCGGACAAGAACGTCGCAGTCTGAGAGGTCGTTTCATGGGTTTTCTGGTCGTTGCGGCCTTCCTCGGTCTGTTCATGCTTGGCTTCCCGGTGGTTTACGCCATCCTGCTGCCGTCAATTCTCTACGTACTTGTCGAAGGCTTGCCGTTCGGGCTGCTTGCCCAGCGGATCACCTATGCGCTGGATTCGTTTCCGCTGGTGGCCGTGCCTCTCTTCATCTTCGTCGGCAACCTCATGAACCTTTCCGGCATTACCGATCGCATCTTCCGCTTCGCCTATACGCTCGTCGGGCGAATGCCGGGTGGCCTGGCGCAGGTCAACGTCTTCGGAAGCCTGATCTTTTCCGGAATGTCCGGGGCGGCGCTGGCTGATATCGGGGGCCTGGGGCGCATAGAGATCGATGCCATGAAGAAGCGCGGCTTCGATCCATCCTTCGCCGGCGCGGTAACTGCCGCTTCCGCGACGCTCGGGCCGATCTTCCCGCCTTCCATCCCGCTGATCGTCTACGGCTCGGTCACGAGCGTCTCGATCGTCCAGCTCCTCGTAGCCGGCATCATGCCCGCCGTGCTGTGCACCGCGCTGCTAATGCTCACCGTGCTGATCGTCGCCATCCGACACGGCCATGCACGTGCGGAGCGCTGGCCGACGGCAGGCGAGCTGGTCGGCACATTGGTGCCGGCGCTCCCGGCCATTCTTGCTCCGGCGCTCATGGTCGGCGGCATGACGGCCGGCGCCTTCACACCGACCGAGGCGGCCGCGATAACGGCCGTCTATGTCATCTTCATCAGCGGCGTCCTGTACCGCGAACTGACGCTGGCGCATCTGTGGCATTCGGCGGTTCTGACGGCTCGCAGCTCCAGCGCCATCCTCATCATCGTCGCCTCTGCCGCGCTATTCGGCTGGATTCTGGCGGTCGAGCAGGTGCCTCAGACCTTTGCCGCAGCGCTGCTTGGCTGGTCGAAGGACCCGCTGATGCTGCTGATCATCGCAAATCTGATCTTCTTCGTCGCCGGGATGTTCCTCGACTCGACGACCGCAACGCTGCTTCTCGTTCCCATCATCGCCCCGCCGCTCGTGATGGCCGGTGTCGACCCGGTTCAACTCGGCATCGTGACGATCTTCAACCTGATGCTCGGACTGCTGACGCCGCCTATGGGTTTGTCGCTGTTCCTCGTGTCGGATATCGCCAAAGTCTCGATCCGGCAGTTGCTGCGGGCACTTGTGCCTTTCTACATTCCGCTGGTTTCCACGCTTGTCATCCTCACCCTAGCGAAGGACTTCACGCTGTGGCTGCCCCGTCTGATCGCCCAGTAATCTTTTCTCCAGGAGACACCAATATGCGTATCGTCATCGGTTCCGACCATGCTGGCTTCCACCTCAAGGCCACGATCATCGACCATGTCACCTCGCTCGGCCACGAGGTGTACGACGCAGGCTCATACGATGCGAACCCCGTAGACTTCCCCGACATCGCAAAGATGGTCACTTCTTCGATCGTCGAGGGCAAGGCGGATCGCGGGCTGATGGTCTGCGGCACCGGCGTCGGCGCCTCGATCGCGGCAAACAAGGTGAAAGGTATCCGCGCAGCGGTCTGCCATGACGTGCATTCCGCCCATCAGTCGGTGGAGCATGACGACGTCAACGTCATGTGCATCGGCGCCCAGATCGTCGGCGCATGGTTGGCCAGGGATCTCGTTGCAGCCTACCTCGCTGCCGAATTCTCCACCGACGAGGACTTCCGGCGCCGCGTGCGCAAGCTTGCCGAAATGGACGAGCAGCGCTGAGCATCCGCCGGCCGGTTCCGCGCCGTTCGGCGAAACGCGCGCATCTATTCTTCCTTGCTGACCTCGCCGTCCACGAGGTGGATTCGCCGGTCCATTCGAGCAGCCATGTCCAGGTCGTGCGTCACCGCGACGACCGTCTTGCCGCGCTCGCGGACAAGTCCGTCGAGAATTGCGAATACCTGCTCCGAACTCCTGCTGTCGAGGCTTCCGGTCGGCTCGTCTGCCAGGATCAGCGGCGGATCGTTGGCAAGCGCCCGTGCGACCGCCACGCGCTGGCGCTGGCCGCCCGAGAGCTGATCCGGCCGCTTGTCGAGATGATCGGCGAGGCCGAGCGAGGACAGCAAGTCGGTCGCCCGCGCCCGCATCTCGTCGCGCCCGAGGCGGGCGAGCTTGCGCATGGGAATCTCGACGTTCTCGCGCGCGGTAAATTCCGGCAGGAGGAAATGGAACTGGAAGACGAACCCCATGGTAGCGAGGCGGGTCTCCGCCCGCTCCTTCTCGCTCATGGGCTCGGTATCGCGGCCGCGGACGCGCAGCCTACCCTCCGTCGGCCGGTCGAGCAGCCCCAGGAGATAGAGCAGCGACGACTTTCCCGACCCCGAAGGGCCGGTAACGGCCACGAACTCGCCTTCCTCGATGATGAGATCGATGTCCTTCACCAGCGTTACCGGAACCGTCTCATGCAATATACGCGTGAGGCCGCGAGCCTCGATCAGCGGACTCATGTCGCGCCCCTTATGATGTCCACCGGATTGACGCGTGCTGCGCGGCGGGCGGGGAGGTAGCCGGCGACCGCTGCCGAGGACAGGGCGAAGGCTGTCGCTACGGCGTAGTGAAGAATGCTCCACGCGATCGGCAACCTGGTCATTTCCTGGCCGGTTGCCGCAATTTCGAACCGCACCCGGGAAAGCGCGTAGGTGATCGCAAAACCGAGCGCCCAGCCGAGAAGTGAACCCGCGATGCCGATCGCCAGCCCCTCCATCACGAACAGACGGCGCATGTCGGTTTGCGAAAAGCCGAGCGACTTCATGATGGCGATGTCGCGCGCCTTCTCGTGCGTGATGGTGGACACGATGTTGAAAATGCCGAAACCCGCCACCAGCATGATCGCGGCGACGACCGTGTACATGATGACGTTGCGCACGACGAGCGCTTCGAGAATGGACTCGTTCGCCTCCTGCCATGCGACCGTCTTGTAGCCGAGTTCGGCCTCCACTCGGCGCGCGATGGTGGGCGCGGCGTTCGGATCGTCGAGCTTGATGCGGATCTCGTTGATTGCATTCGGTCGGTTGGACAGGATCTGGGCGTTCTTCAGCAGAACATAAGCCTCGCCTTCGTCGCGCGCCGTGGTGCCGGTATGAAACAGGCCGACGATCTTGAAGTTGCGGGCAAGGCCTTCCGACGACACGGCGGTAATCGTGTCGCCGAGACCGGCACCCAACCTCGAGGCCATCGTATCGCCGATAACGACGTTGTTGCCGCCGGCCGCAAGCGCGGCGAAGCTGCCGGACTCGAAATCCTCGACGATGGGCGAGACCTTCACCTCCTTCTCCGGCTCGATGCCGATCACCACGGCGCCGACTTCGCGGCCGGAGTAGCGGATCACGCCCTGCACGTTCAGGACGGCGGCCAGCCGCCCGGGCATCCATTCTTCGAGCCAGGAGACCGCTTTCGTCGGATTGATGATGCCGCGCCGATCGTCCCTCGGCCTCAGCCCGGATATGGCGACGGCTTCGAAGAGGTCTTCCGCCGGCTGCCGCCGCGCCGAGCGCTGCTCATCGGTCACATCGACATGCGGCATCGTGTCGACGAGCTGGCGAACGAAATCGTCCTGCCCGCCCTGCATCAGCGCCGCCATGGCGATCGAGAAGCCGACGCCGACAGCGACACCGATAACCGCAACGAGCGTCTGGCGGCCGCGGCCGGCGACGTGCGTCAAGGCGATGTCGAAGATCAGGCGCATGGCGTTCAATTCGTCGCTGTTTGCACCACATCCACCCGAGTCCCGTCGGCAAAATCGGGGGACAAGGGCGAGATTATGCGTGCGGTTTCTTCAAGGCCGGAAAGGACCTCTACACCGTCCGTGCCACGGATGCCGGTTTCGATCTCGCGCAGTTTCGCCGTTCCCCCTTCAACCACCGCGACTCTGGTCCCACTGACCGCTGCCGCGGGGATGACCAGAGCATTGCGCGACAGGCGAACCACCACGTTTACGTCGGTCGACATGCCGATTCTGAGCGGCGTGTCCTCCGGCAGGCGAAGGCGGACGCGGTAAGTCTTCGTAACAGGATCGCCTTTCGGCGTAATGCTGTCGACAACCGCCTCGAGCGCGCGCTCTGGAAAGGCATCCGACCGAAGATAGGCATTTTGGCCGACTTCGACCCGCGGAATGTCCTCCTCGTTCACCTCGGCCTCCACGATCAGCGGTCGCGGCTCTCCGACCCAGAAGAGAACTGTCCCAGGCTCGGCGACCTCGCCGATCTCACCGTCTTGCCGAAGCACCCGCCCGTCACTGGGCGCACGCAGCACGTAGGCGGCAAGCCGCGCCTCTTGTCCCGCGATCAACGCCTCCAATTGAGCGACGTCGGTGCGTGCCCTGTCCACGGTCTGCTCGCTTATCGTGTTTCTTTCTGCCAAGGCGAGCTTGCGGCGGTATTCTTCCTGGGCAAGCGACAGGCGCGCCTGCAGCTCGCTCAGAATCGCCCGCGCCTCCGTATCGTCCAGGCGCGCGAGCACGGCACCCTTTTCCACTCGTTCGCCCTCGCAGTTACACTGCTCGACGATCCGCTCGCGCACTGTCGAAGTGACCTTTGCCCAGACGCGCGGCTCCACGACCCCGCTGGCATAGACGATCTCCGCCGCATCGCCGCGCTTCGGCGTCACGATCGAAACGGGGACCGCCCGGGTCGCATGCCAGAAGGCAACCGCACCGACTGCGGCGGCTATCGCAATACCTGCCGCGTAGCGCCTCATCTGCTGCATCAGCCGCACGAACTACTCCTGAAATTCACCCGCAATCTATTGTTATGTTAGCATTAGACCGACCGTCGGTCTATAATTGCGAGCAGGACTTCGCGCAGCCTGCCAACACGTGTAGAACGTATTTCCCCGGTTCAGGACAAATCGATGCCACGAGTGAAGAAATCACCTGACGTCAGAACGAATGAGCTCATCGGTTGCGCTGAACGCCTCTTCTTCGAGCAGGGATACGAAAACACGACCGTTAACGACGTGATCCGGGAGGCGAATGTTTCCAAGGGGGCGTTCTATCACTACTTCGTTTCGAAGGAGGCACTGCTGGAGGCAGTCGCCGCGCGCATGGCACGCCACAGCCTGAAGGAACTGCAAACGGTATTCGAGGATCCCTCTCTCGATGCCGTCGGCCAGCTGAATGCCCTTTTCGCGGGTTCGCGGCGCCTGAAAGTGGAAATGGCGCCGCAGTTGAAGAATACATTCAACGCGTTTTTCAAGCCGGAGAACATCGTCCTCTATCATCGCATCGACGCAGCGGTCAGCGCGGTGACACTCCCCTTTCTGACCGAACTTCTGAGGCGCGGTCACAGGGAGGGGAGCCTCGACGCGCCCGATCCTGAAGCCCTCGCACCGATGCTGCTGTATTTGCGGCTTGGCGTCGCCAAGACGATGCATCGGGCCCTGCAGCAGACCGAAGCCGGGGACCTGGACGGTGCGGCGCGGACGTTGGATGGCTGGATGCGCACCTACGGGATGGCCGTCGAGAGGTTGCTGAAGATCCCTGAAGGGACGATCGAGGTAACGGAACCGGGCTTTTCGCGCGCATTTCTGGAAGCTTCCGTCTAGCTCCTTGAAGCTGCACACCTCCGGGCGGAAAACCGCTGCGCACTTTTCTTTGGAATTGCTCAGATATCCCCGATATTCACCGGTGGTAGCCCTGATGGGTCAGTGGAGCCGAAGCATTATGCGTGCTAGTCCTTCGTCAGCCGTCTCGAACGGGGGAAGACGGTCAGAGGCCTGGCGCTTCAGCGACTGGCCTCGCCGGGGCGGGGGCACCGCACGCAATTCGAGGCTCTGACGAAATCAGGGCTCACCGAGTGAAAGGCCCCGACCGGTGTCGGTCAGGGCCCCATTCATTTCCCACCAGCTCAATAAGACAGCACGGACACGGCAATACGTTCTCCCGCACAGCTCATTACAAGCCATAGCGATGCAAGAAGATGTGTCGGTGCAAGTGGGATATTACACAAACGTATTACTATAACCAGTAACAAATTGGGGGTATTCGCGTTAAAACGTCGCCGAATACCATCTGTTCTAAGGCGAGCCGGAGCTACCCTCCCCGAACGGATGAGCGCCAGACGAGATCGGGCCGAAAGCGGACCGAATGGTGGACCGGCTCCTGCCCGCTCTCGTTGACGAGCCACGCCACGGCCTCACGGGCTATCATCTCGACTGGTTGCGCGAAGGTCGTCAGGTCATAGGAGGACCAGGAGGCCTGCTCTATATCGTCGAAACCCGCGACACAGAGCTGATCGGGAATGGAGACCCGGAACTGGTGCCGCGCGGCATCCATGAAGCCGCAGGCGAGTAGATCGGTGGCACAGAAGACCGCATCGGGGCGCTCACCCAGCGTCAGCAGCCGCTGCGCCAGAACGCGGCCGCTCTCGTAATTTGTCGGCCCGTGGCGCTCGACCAGAACCGGAAGCCCCATCGCTTTCGCCGCCGCCACGAAACCGTGCTCGCGCGCCATCAGACTCGGGGTACCGGCCTGCGAATTTGCGAAGGCAAGACGCTGGCAGCCGGCCCGGATGAATGCGGTGACCACCCGCCCCGCCGCCTCCGCGTCATCGAGATTGATGCGAAGCGGGCCTTGCTGGTCGTCGTCCCGGTTGATGAGGACGAGGCGCTGGCCGTTCTTGAGGCAGAGTTGCGTAATCGACCGGTCGGGCATGCCGGACAGGATGATCGATGCATCGGCGCGGTACCGGATTGCCTGTCGCAAGGCGAGATCGACGCTTCCGTCGGAGCGGTCGGTGTTGATCAGCATGGCGATCTTGCCGGCATTCTGCAATTGCTGCGTCATCGCGCGGATCAGGTTGGCACGGTAGGGCGTGCTCATTTCGGATACGATGAGGCAGACGATGCCACTTTCGTTGCGCATCAGTCCGCGCGCGAGATGATTGACGTGATAGCCGAGCGCTTCCGCCGCCTCCACCACCCTCCGCCGTGTTTCGGACGAGACGCTCGCGCCGGGCGTAAAGGTACGGGAGACGGCTGAACGTGAGACTCCCGCCCGCTCTGCGACTTCCTGGGCGCTGACAAACGGCTTCTGCGGCATCACGATCTCTCCTCGACCTTGCACGAAGAATTGCACTATTTTGCAAATGCGTGCAACGCAGTCATATCGCGCAATATCGAACAATTTCATTGACACTCCCCGTATCCTCGTGCAGCATTTGCACGCGCTTGCAAAAAGCGTCCGGCACGGAGGCGCCGGCACAATCTGGGAGGAAACCGATGGGTTTGGTTAAACTGGCCGCGGCAGCGCTCGCCGCGGGCGCGACGTTCTTTGCCTTTTCCGCGCGGGCCGATGGAAATCTCAATCTGATCTGCTCGGCCGACGTGGTAATCTGCGAGCAGATGAAGGGCGCCTTCGAAAAGAAGACCGACATCTCCGTCAACATGGTTCGCCTGTCTTCGGGCGAAACCTACGCCAAGATCCGGGCCGAGGCGCGCAACCCCAAGACGGACATCTGGTGGGCGGGCACCGGCGACCCGCATCTGCAGGCCGCCTCCGAGGGACTGACGCTCGAATACAAGTCGCCGATGCTCGGTGAGCTGCATGAATGGGCCGTCAAGCAGGCCGAGAGCGCCGGCTATCGGACGGTCGGCGTCTATGCCGGCGCGCTCGGCTGGGGCTACAACACAGAGATCTTCAAGCAGAAGAACCTAAAGGAGCCGAAGTGCTGGGCGGACCTGCTCGATCCGTCCTTCAAGGGTGAAGTCCAGATTGCCAATCCCAATTCTTCCGGCACCGCCTATACGGCGCTCGCAACGCTCGTTCAGATCATGGGCGAGGACGAGGCTTTCGACTATCTGAAGAAGCTGAACGCAAACGTGTCGCAATACACGAAGTCCGGCTCCGCACCGGTGAAGGCCGCGGCGCGGGGGGAAACCGCAATCGGCATCGTGTTCATGCACGATGCGGTGGCGCAGACAGTGGAAGGCTTCCCGGTGAAGTCCGTGGCGCCCTGCGAAGGCACCGGCTACGAAATCGGTTCGATGTCGATCATCAAGGGCGCAAAAAACCTCGACAACGCCAAGAAATGGTATGACTGGGCGCTCTCCGCCGACGTGCAGTCCAGTATGAAGGAGGCGAAATCGTTTCAGCTTCCTTCCAACAAGACGGCCAAGGTGCCGGAAGAGGCGCCGAAGTTCGAGGACATCAAGCTGATCGATTACGACTTCAAGACCTACGGCGATCCGGCCAAGCGCAAAGAGCTCCTGGAGCGCTGGGATCGGGAGATCGGCGCAGCCGCGAACTGATCGCCAACGCGCCTTCCAGAGGGGATTCGAGCCGCCGGGAAACGGCCGGCTCGAATCCACAATCTCGGCCAGATGAGCTGTTCCCGTCGCGCTCTGTCCAACAGAAACGATCTCGCCTGAATTCAGGGCAACTCATCGCGACACGGCGGCACGGACAAGCCTATCCATGAAAACTCACAACCGCAGACTGGATATCGCGCTGGCTCTCGGGCTTGCCGCTTTCGTGCTCCTTCCCTGGTACAGGATCGACGGCGGCTTCTTCGGTTTCGGCTGGCTTTGGGTCTTTCCGGAAGATCGGGCCGCAGCGCCGGGTCTCGTTCAGATAACTTCCTTCGGTAAATGGTGGTTGATGCTTCCGGCTCTGACCATGATGGTTGCCGCGGCTGCCCGCTTCATCTCCGATCCAGCGCGGCGAGGAAGCCTTCTTGCCTGGGCAGGCGCCGGCGGTATCGTCGTCCTTGCCCTTCAGGGTCTCGCTATCGGCTTTTCCGGCTGGAACTGGACGATCAGCGAAGCGCTGTTCGGCGCGCTTGCGGAGGGCCAGCCCTCCATGGGAGCGGGAGCTGTGCTTGCGGCGCTCGTCTTCGTCCTCCTTTTCGCCTTCGGGCTCGCCGAACGCGGCGTGATGAAGGGCGACGCGTTCGTCGTCTCGGCCATCTCGCTCCTTGTCTTTCTCGTCGCCGTCTTCGTCTTCTATCCTGTCGGGAGCATGCTGGTCGGCGCCCTCCAGGATTTCGACGGCTCCTTCAATCCGGACGGCTTCACTCGCAACATCATCGATCCATCGATCTGGAGTCTCGACTGCGTCATCGGCGGCGGGCGTTGCGGGGTTGCCTGGCGAACTTTCTGGCTGGCGGTGATGACGGCCGGCGGCTCGACCATCCTCGGCCTTGCCTTCGCACTGGTCGCGACCCGTACAGGCTTCCGTTACAAACGGAGCCTCAGGCTGTTGACGGTGCTGCCGATCATCACGCCTCCCTTCGTGGTCGGCCTGGCGCTGACCCTGCTCTTCGGTCGGTCCGGCGTCGTCACCGAAGCCCTGTCCACCCTGACCGGCGTCGAGCCCGGCCGCTGGCTCTACGGCCTCACCGGCATCTGGATTGCGCAGGTCCTGTCCTTTACGCCGATCTCCTTCCTTGTGCTGATCGGCGTCGTCGAGGGCGTAAGCCCGTCGATGGAGGAGGCCTCGCAGACGCTGAGGGCAGACCGCTGGCGCACCTTCTGGCGCGTCTCGCTGCCGCTGATGAAGCCGGGTCTCGCCAATGCATTCCTCATCGGCTTCATCGAAAGCATGGCCGATTTCGGAAATCCCCTGGTGCTAGGCGGCAGCCATGGCGTGCTTTCGACGGAAATCTTCTTCGCCGTCGTCGGCTCGCAGAACGACCCCTCCCGGGCCGCCGTGCTCGCCATCATTCTCCTGTGTTTCACGCTCACGGCCTTTCTGGCGCAGCGTTTTTGGCTTTCGGGAAGGAACTTTGCGACGGTCACCGGCAAGGGCGACAGCGGCGCCCACGCCGCGCTGCCCCGCACTGTTTCGATCGCGGTCCATGCCCTGGTGATCCCATGGGCGCTCTTCACGCTCGTCGTTTACGGCATGATCCTCGTCGGCGGCTTCGTGAAGACCTGGGGGCTGGACAACTCGTTGACGCTCGCCCATTACATCAAGGCTTTCTCCGTCGAAATACGCGACGGCGGCATCGCCTGGACGGGCGTTGCCTGGAACTCCTTCTGGACGACGATGGAGATCGCCCTCATATCGGCACCGCTGACGGCAGCCGTCGGCCTCCTCACAGCCTATCTGATCGTCCGTCAGCGGTTCGCCGGCCGCGAACTCTTCGAGTTCGCCCTGATGATGAGCTTCGCCATTCCGGGGACGGTCATCGGCATCAGCTACATCATGGCCTTCAACCTGCCGCCGCTCGAAATGACCGGCAGCGCGCTGATCCTCGTTGCTTGTTTCGTCTTCCGCAACATGCCCGTCGGCGTGCGCGGCGGGGTGGCGGCGATGAGCCAGCTCGACCGAAGCCTGGACGAGGCATCTCTGACGCTCCGGGCCGACAGCTTCCGTACCATCCGCAAGGTCATTCTGCCGCTTCTGCGGCCGGCGATCACGGCCGCCCTCGTCTATTCCTTCGTGCGCGCGATCACTTCGATCAGCGCCGTCATCTTCTTGGTCAGCGCCGAGTACAACATGGCGACGGCCTATATCGTCGGGCTGGTCGAGAACGGCGAATACGGCGTGGCGATCGCCTATTCCTCCATGCTGATCGTGGTGATGATAGCGGTCATCGCCGGCTTCCAGCTTGTCGTCGGCGAACGCAGGCTTCGGCGCGAAAACCGCGTCCAGGCCGTTGCCCGCGCGCCCGTGCCCCTTCCCCAGGAGAAAACCGCATGACCGTCGTGGCTCCCGGTTCCGTCGTCTTTCGGAACATATGCAAGCAATTTGGTGCCTTCACCGCCATTCCCGACCTTTCGCTGACCATCGAGCCAGGCACGCTCGTCACGTTGCTCGGGCCCTCCGGCTGCGGCAAGACGACGACGCTTCGGATGCTCGCCGGCCTCGAACATCCGACATCCGGCCGCATCCTGATCGGCGGCAAGGACGTGACGATGCTGCCCGCGAACGAGCGCGACGTCTCGATGGTCTTCCAGTCCTATGCCCTATTTCCGCACATGAACGCCCTCGACAACGTGGCCTACGGCCTGGAGTCGTCAGGTATGAGGCGCAAGGAAGCGCGCGAAAGAGCCGAGGAAGGACTGGCCCTCGTGGGCCTGCCCGGCATGGGTCAGCGCCTGCCCGCCGAGCTCTCCGGCGGGCAGCAGCAGCGCGTCGCGGTCGCCCGTGCACTGGTGCTGGAGCCCCAGGTTCTTCTCCTCGACGAGCCGCTTTCAAATCTCGATGCAAGGCTGAGGCGCCGCGTCCGGACCGAAATCCGTGAATTGCAGCAGCGGCTCGGTTTCACCGCTGTCTATGTCACGCACGATCAGGACGAAGCCCTTGCCGTCTCCGACCGCATCATCGTGATGCATGACGGAAACATAGCCCAGGAGGGCGCCCCGCGCGAACTCTACGAAACGCCGGCCTCCGCCTTCATCGCCGACTTCATGGGCGAAGCCAACGTCGTTGCCTGCGACGTGATCGACGTAGACGGTCACGAGGCCACGATCCGCGTGGAACGGCTGACGCATCGCGTGAACGGCCGCGGAATGCGCCCCGGACCGGCGAAGCTCGCGGTGCGCCCGAACGCGATCACGCTGGAGCCGTCCGCGGCCGGCAGTTTTTCAGGCGAAATTACCCATACGGCCTATCTCGGCGATCATGTGGAATACGAGGTCAAGACGGCAGCCGGGACGCTCTTCGTGGTCGACCCGGCGGTGGAGCGGGCACTTGCGCCCCAAACGAATGTGGCAATCGCCTTCAAGGAGCGCGGCATTGCCCTCATCAACGGTTAGCCCCGGCAATTTGCAACCAAGGATTCCCTAATGACATCTCACGTCGTCCCCGGGCTCGAAGCCCGCCTGGCATTGGCCGAAACCATCGGGCGCGAGGCGGGCGCGATGGCGCTCGATTTTTTCGCTCGGCGCGAAACGCTGATCATCGAAACGAAGCGCGACCCGCAGGACCTGGTTTCCATCGCCGACCGCGAAGTCGAAAATCTCATCCGCGATCGAATCGCGGAGGCGTACCCGGAAGATGGCGTGCTCGGCGAAGAGTATGGCCTCGTTCCCGGCCGCTCAGGCTTCACATGGGCGGTCGATCCGATCGACGGCACGAGCCCATTCGTCAACGGCATGCCCAACTGGTGCGTCTCCATCGCCCTCATTCATGCCGGCATACCGGTTGTGGGGGTCATCGCCGCACCATGCCATGGTGAACTCTACGCGGCAGCACTCGGCCTCGGCGCACGGTTAAACGGCAAGGCGCTCACACTCGATGGCTCGCGCACCATTCGCAACCACGTGACCGGGCTCGGCGCCAACAACTATGTCAAGCCGGCCTTCGTCGGACAGATGGTCGAAAACCTGCTGGAGGCCGGCGGCACCTTCATGCGCAACGGTTCCGGCGCACTCATGCTTGCCTATGTGGCCGCCGGACGTCTGGTCGGCTATTACGAACCCTACATGCACGCCTGGGATTGCCTCGCCGGCTATTGCCTCGTCCAGGAAGCGGGCGGCTGGTACCTGCCCTTCCCCACTGAGGGAGAGAGTTTGATCCGCGGCTCGATCGTCCTTGCCGCCGCGCCCGGCGCAGTCGAGGACCTGAGGAAGCTCGCGGGCATCTGACACTCGCTCCGACGCTGACTTGGAATTGCAGCCTGAACGCCGCGGCTGCAACTTTGAGTTCGCCACGTTCCTCAGCCGCTAAGCCTGCTCCTTGACCCGGGATTCGGCGTCCCCTATTTCAACTCCATGGATATGACTGACCAGCCGCGGGCGCATTCGAAGTTAAATTCGACAAGGCTGGCGCTTCAGAGATTGGAACGCGGGCGGGATCCGTGGGCGCTGCGCTGGCAGGCGCTGCTTGCCATCATCGACCTCAGCATCCTCGCCTTTTTCATCCTCGGCCCCTATCTGAGAGCAGGTCCGTCCTATCTCATCATCGACTACATCATCGCCGCATGGATCGGCTGCGAACTCATCGCAAGAGCGTTTGCCGCGCCTTCGATCGGGCGTTTCCTCCGGCGGCCGATGACCTGGGTCGATGTGATCATTCTCGGCACGCTTCTCTTCCCCGACCTGCTGTTCAACTTCGCATTCCTCAGGGTGATGCGCATCTGGGCGATCGGCAAGAGTCCGCTCCTGCTGGAAGGTCTTCGCCGCGCCGGGTGGTCGCATCTGCAGGATGTCTTCCGTGCCTGCCTGAACTTTCTCGTGTTCCTCTTCGTTGTCACGGGCTTCGTTTACACGACGTTCTTCTATCACCGGGAAGGCGGCGAGGGTTTCGTCGATGCTCTCTATTTCACGGTGGCCACCATCACCACGACGGGCTTCGGAGACATCACCCTGCCGGGCACGCTCGGCAAGCTCACCTCCGTCATCACGATGATCGTCGGTATATCGCTCTTCGTCAGGCTAGCCCAGGCCGTCGTCAGGCCCTACAAGGTCAGTTTCCCCTGCCCTCAATGCGGCTTGCAGAGGCACGACACCGATGCCGTCCACTGCAAGGCCTGCGGTCATCTGCTCAACATACCCGATGAGGGTGACTGAGACGTTTCGAGGCGTGAGGCTTTCACTGTTTCAGTGAAAGCCTCTAACGCTAAAATACTGCGCATCTCCGCATGGAAAACCGCAGCACCTATCCATCCGTCTTGGCTGTCGCGACCGGCTCCGTGGTCAGATGAAAATCAACCAGCTCCTTTTCAGTAAGGTAATAGAGCCGGTCCGGCGGTGTTTCGAGAGCGTTGATCCAGAGGCCGGGGCCGACTCCCATCGTATCGAGATGGCGGGCGACTCTGGCCGTGGTGGATTGTGCGAAGGACATGGCCTGTGCCGGTGTCGGCCGTTCCTCGCCGCCGCTGAAAACCTGGTGCACGCCGATCAGCGCGTCCTTTTCCGCCACACGCGCCACGCCCCCGGCAAATACGATCGGGCAGGAAGACGCGCAGAGCGCCTTCGCTGCCACTTTGGTATCGAGCTTCTTCTCGCGGATCAGTTTCGACATCGCGAGCGCATCGTCCACCGAACCGCCCGGCG
The DNA here is from genome assembly GCF_030064585.1 of Ensifer meliloti. Classification (NCBI taxonomy): domain Bacteria; kingdom Pseudomonadati; phylum Pseudomonadota; class Alphaproteobacteria; order Hyphomicrobiales; family Rhizobiaceae; genus Ensifer; species Ensifer meliloti. Next base: position 1,215,993 of record NZ_CP120364.1, on the reverse strand, counting down.
AGTTGAAGGTCACGGTCCTGACATATTCGCCGCGCGCTTCGATCTCTTCGGCGAAACGCGAACCGGCGCCGAGGTCGATCGTACCCTCGGCGAGCAGGACGCCGCCGGGTCGAAGATCGAACTTCATCGGCTGGCGCAGTACTTCGTCGGAGCTTCCGGGTTGGACTGGCGGCCCGTTGGGCGCAGCCTCGGTTACTGCCGGAGGCAGGACCGGCCGATCCTCGAGCATCGGATCGAAACGGGGCAGTCCGTCGTTCATCGCAGCGATCTCGCGCATGTCGATAAGCAGGAAGACCCCCGCGGCCGCCAGCATTGCGAAGAAGGCGCCGCGCATCAACACACCGTCGTCAATCCGAACCAGCGCCTTGAATGCTTCATCGATCCTCATGCGACCGATCCTTTGCACGCGTCCTCGGGTCGAGGCTGGTGATGTTGTTCGGCTCCTCCGCTTCTGCCTGAGCGGCTATGTCGCCGAGTTGCCCGCCGTTCGCCGTCACGGCACGCTGCACTTCCAGGGCCTGCAGAAGCTCGGCCGCCGTGATGCGCTCGGCAAAGGGCAGCTTCTCCTCCTGCTTTCGGATGGCGCTGTGAACCGCGGCCAGAATGAAGACCAGCACGCCCGGCAGCAGGTCGATGGAAATGGCCCCCGCCCAGGCGGGAATGAAATCGGTCGCATAGCGCAATACCGCCTCCGCGGATGAAAGCGGAACGAAACGCCGCTCCGCCACCGGCGCACGCGCAAGTATTTCGTCAGCCGCTTCGGAGAGAACCTTGGATTGCGCCGCCACCGAGGCTCGCACAGTCTCCATCACCCGGTCCTGGCGATTGACGAGATCGGCATCCCCGCCGTCGGCCACGGGTGCGATGAAGCCGAGCGACAGGTCGTCTGCGGCGCGGCGGATCGAAGGCGCGATCGAAGTCTGTCCGAGCGACGTTATGACGCCTGTGAGCGCCACCACTTCCGAGGAGAACTGATCGGCACGCGGTGCGACCGCACCCGGCGCGGAGACCAGCGTCCGCATCGTTTCGAGCCGCTTCTGTCCCTGATTGAAAAGCACCGTCACATGTTCGCGGGAGGCGTTTATGCCATTCTCCAGATCCTTCATCTGCGCCGACATCTGCGACAGAAGCTGCACCACGCTTCCGGACCCGGTCGTGCCGGTGAGCGCTCCCGATTGCCGCTCCGAGGCGGCAAGCTGAGCGAAGCGTTCGGATGCGCGCTGGATGTCGGGCAGCAGGCTCTGGGCCGCAAGCGCGTTCTGATGCGCCTGGTCGAGGTCGGCGGTATAATCCTCCACCGTTTCCGCGAGATGCTGTTCGAGCGCGGCGGAACCTGCCAGCGCCGCCGCATTGAGCCAGCTCGACATGGCGATGATCATGGCCGCACCCAGAGCCATCACGCCCAGCATGGCGGCCCGGCCCGTATGGGTGGTCACATGCGGATAGAAGCGGGCCATATAGGACCAGAAGGCGTAGATGCCGACGGAAACCGAGGCCGAGTAGATGATCGCCGCGAAGAAGACCGACGTCGGGGAGCCGTCGAGAATGCTGCGGACGCCGAGATAGGTATAGACGCCCGAGGCAAGCGCCAGCACCGCAAGTGCAAAACGCGTCATGGTTTCCACGGCCGCAACGCCGTCATGCAAACGTTGGGATGCGCCGAGGGCCATGAGCACCATCTCCTCAGAGGAATGTATTCCTTAACAGAGAATGAAGAAACGGGCGGAATAAAGGCTGCCCATGCGGCGAAGAGCCGGGATGCCAGGAGATCCGCCGCAGGTGGCGTCATCGAACGAGATAGGTCTCCACCGCGCCGATGCCTCGCAGCTCCAAGGCGCAACGACGCTCGAGCGTCCACGGACCGCGCAGCGCGCGCCTGGTTGCCTCAGAGATCTGTATTACGTCGGCGACCCCCTGGGATTCGAGCCTGCTCGCTATGTTCACCGTTTCTCCCCACACGTCGTAGACGAACCGGAGCCGCCCGATCAGCCCGGCTACGACGGGCCCCGTATGGATTCCGATCCGAACCCGAAAACGGTCAGGCCCGGCTTCCATGTCCTGCAAGGATCGAAGCATGGACTTTCCGAGAGCCACGATCCTGTCGGCATGATCCGGCGCCGGCTCCGGGATCCCGCAGGCGGCCATATAGGCGTCTCCTATGGTCTTGATCTTCTCGACACGGTGCTGCTCGGTCAGCAGATCGAACCTCCTGAACATTCCGTCCAGGCGCCTGACCAGATCGGACGCAGTCAACCTTGCTGCAATGGGCGAAAAGCCGACGATATCCGCAAAGAGAATGGAGACCTCTTCGAAGCGGTCGGCGATGATCTCTTCGCCATCCTGCAACCGTGCAACGATCTGGTCGGGCAGGATCGCGCGAATGAGGGAATCCGCCCGCAGCTTTTCCGTTTTTATCTGCTGGAGGTAGCGGTGCTCCCGGTCGAGCCAGCGCTTCTTCTCGAGCGTCGAGTTGATCCGTGCGCGCAGAAGTATCGGATTGAAGGGCTTCGTCAGATAGTCGTCGGCGCCGGCCTCGATGCAGCGGGCTACCGCCGTGACATCACTCAAGCCCGATATCATGATGACCGGGACGTGCTGCCATCGCTCCTCGGACTTCAATCGCGACAGCATCTCGATGCCGTTCATGTCCGGCATCAGAATGTCGAGCAGGATGAGGTCGAACTCGTCCTCGGCCAATTTGGCCAGGGCGGACAGGCCGGATTCGGCGGTGACCACGCGGTGACCTTCGCGGCGCAGCCGCCGGGACAGGAGATCACGATTGCTGGCCACGTCGTCGACGACGAGGATCCTGCCCCCCTGTTCCGGCCATGCGACCTCTTGCGCCTTGAACAGAAGTCGCTCGAGCCCTGCCGCGTCGATTTCGGCGCATTCCCCCGGTTGAAGCATCTCGACCGTTTCCCCGCGCGAAAGACTGGCGATGGCGTCGACCTGCCTCAGGAGCTCTGCCGCCGCTGACAGTATCACATGGAGGTCTTCCTTCAGCGCATGCTCCGGCGCATCGCTTGCCTCTTCGAGGATCATTTCGGAATAGCCTATGATGGCGTTGAGCGGCGTGCGCAGGTCGTGGCGGAGTCTTGCCTCCGCCTCCGCTTCTCCTTCCTCCAGAGCGCAGGCCGTGCCCTCGAGAAGGCGATCGATAAAGCCGTTCAGTTGCCGTGCTGCAGCACCGATCCGGTCGAGATCGCTCTTTATGTGGATCAAACCAAGATCCCGCGCCTGCTCGACCAGCAGTTCCTGGAAACCCAGGATTGCCCGCGCCGGACCGGCCAATCGCTGGGCCACGTGAGCGGCGATCGCCTGGTGCTGGAAGTCGTTGCCGGCGGTCATCTTCCCACCTATATCGCGAGCAGCTGCTCGATCTTGCGAACGAGCTGGGGCAAGTCGACCGGCTTGCTGTCGTAATCGTCGCAGCCGGCTTCAAGCGCCATCTCCCGGTCGCTTGCCATTGCATGCGCCGTCAGAGCGATGACCGGTATTCGGGATGTCAACGGATTGGCCTTGATCCGTCGTGTCGCTTCCCAGCCGTCCATCACCGGCAGGCTCATATCCATGAGGATCAGGTCCGGCTTTTCGGATGCGGCAAGTTCGACGCCGGCCTTTCCGTTTTCAGCTATTAGCACGTCGAAGCCCCGGCGGGACAGCCGCCGCGAAAGCATGTCGCGGTTCATTTCATTGTCTTCCACCAGAAGGATTCTCGTCATTTGCGGCTCTCCTCCTGCCTATGTTCAGCCGTCCGCGAGGGCTTTGCCGACCGAAGCGCCCGATCCGATCTGACGTTCGAGTGCCGCGACCAGCTGGGAGCGGCTGTTTGCGCCCTTGTTCACGACAGCGACCGCCCGGTCGCGCAACCATTTCAGCTCGCTTGCGGAGAGGTCTTTCGACGTGACCACCACCACCGGAATGTTCTGCAGCTCCGGAATCCTCTGCATTTCGCTGAGCGTCTGGAATCCATCCATTTCCGGCATCAGAAGGTCGAGCAGGACGAGACGCGGCAGAATCCGCTTCATCATTTCCAGTCCGCGGATGCCGTCGCCCGCTTCATGTACGGTCCACTTTCTCTTAACCAGAATGCGCCGGAGAAACTCGCGGGAGGCCTGGTCGTCGTCGACGACCAGAACGTCGTGCTTGCCGCCCCCGAATGTCTCGATCGTCCGGACCAGCTTGTCGGTATCGATCGGCTTCGTCAGATATTCGACCGCGCCGAGCGAAAGACCCAGTTCGCGATCCGCCAGGATCGTCGCCAGGATCACCGGGATCGTGCATAATTCGGGATCGTTCTTCAGGGCGCGCAGGACCGACCAGCCGTCCTGATGCGGCATGATGATGTCGAGAATGATCGCGTCTGGCCGGTGCTTGCGTGCGGCGGCCAATCCTTCCTGTCCGTTCGATGCCTCGATCGAAGCGAGGCCCGCTTCTGCCAGCGCCTTTGCGATAAGGCTGCGGGCAGCCGGCTCGTCGTCGATGATGAGTGCGGTGCGGCCCGACCCGACCTGCGGTACGGGTTCGGCCGGCGATCCCTCGGCCTCTCTCTCGCACTGCGCCGGAACCTCCATGGTGAACACGGAACCCTTGCCGACTTCGCTTTCGACGGTGACGACGCCACCGATCATGCGGCAGAAGCTGCGCGTGATGCTCAAGCCCAGGCCCGTGCCGCCGTAGTTTCGGGTGGTGGAGGCATCGGCCTGGGTGAAGGCATTGAAAAGCCGCTCCTGCTGCTCCGGCGACATGCCTATGCCGGTGTCGGAGACCTGGAACACAAGCCAATCGCGGTCCCCTCTTTGCTCCCGCCGGACCTTCAGGGTCACCCGCCCGCCATTCGTGAACTTCGCCGCATTGCTGAGCAGGTTGAAAAGGTTCTGGCGCAGCTTGGTCTGGTCGGAATGCATCTCGCCGAGATCGGCCTCGAAGTCCTGCGTGAATTCGTTTCCGTTCCTGGCCATCAACGGCGCGACTGTCGCGGCAACGTCACGGAGCAAGTCGGCAACGCTGAAGGTCTCGAGGAAAACCTCCATCTTGTTCGCCTCGATCTTCGACAGGTCGAGGATGTCGTTGATGAGCGAAAGAAGATGGCGACCCGCGGACGCTATCTTGTCGAGGTCCGGGACAAGCTCCTCATCCTCATGATCGCGTGCCTCCTCTATCAGCATCTCGCTGTAGCCGATGATCGCATTGAGCGGCGTGCGCAACTCGTGGCTCATGGAGGCGAGGAACTGGCTCTTGGCCTCGTTTGCCGACTCCGCGTGGCTCTTTGCGCGCTCGAGTTCGACCTGCCGCTGTTTGAGCTCGGTGATGTCGGTGTAGACGGCGACCGTTCCGCCGTCCGGAATCTTGCGTTTGCTGATGCGGACCCACTTGTCGCCGAACCGTTTCTCGTCGACGAGACCGGCTGGGTCCCGATGCAGCCTTACGCGCTCGTCGACCCACTCTTGCGGCGACTTGCCTTCGAGATCCACCTGGCCCATCTCGAGGTTCTGCTCCACGATTTCGCGGAAGCTCCTGCCGCGAAGCGTATTCGGCTTGTGGCTCGGGAAGATTTCGCAATATTTGCTGTTGGCGACCAGGATCCTGTCCTCGGAGTCATAGAGGACGAAGCCATCCGATATCACCTCGAGCGCGGCTGCGATCGTCCGGCGCTGCCGCTCCGCTTCGTCTTCGAGTTTTTTCTTTTCGATCGCGCTTTCCCGGAAAAGCGAAAGCGTCCTTGCCATTGCTCCCAGTTCATCGCCGCCCTCTTCGGGGATATCGACGTCGTAACGTCCCTCCGTCAGGTCGCCGATGACGCGATTGAGGCGCCGCAGCGGGCCGACGATCGAGCGCAGGACGAGAAGCGTGAGCAGCGAACCGATCAACACCACGCCGCCCACCAGGATGGCCGCGGTCGTGGCTGTCTTCTCGGTTTGCACGACAACCTCGTTGCGGGCCGCTTCCGCCTCGGCCTTTACCTGTTCCACGAGCCTGTTGAGATCCGCATCGACCTTGCCGCTGTGGGTGCGCGCCTTTGCCAGCAACGCGTTACCGACGATGCGGTTGTCCTGGGTGTAGCTGTCGGCTGCCTGCAGAGCCGTTTCGACATAGGCGTCGACTTCCGTACGAATCGCCTCCACCGCCTCGGGCGCGTGCTTTGCAAGGCCCGCCAACTGCTCCTGCAACCGTTCGCGGGCCTCATCGGCGTTGCGCTGGGAGTTCATCAGCAGACTGACGGAGAGATCGGTCAACCAATATCTGAGATCGCCGAATGCCACATGGGCCGATGCTGCCGATGCCGCCCGGTCGAAAAGCTCCCTTGTTTCGGCCATGCGCTCGGCGCTGCGATAAAGCGCCTGCGTGAGAAATAGGGATGAAAGGACAAGGCTGATCAGGCCGGCCGCTGTGAGCGCGGCCACGCGGGCAGAGATCGGCAGATCGGTGATCCGGCTGTCGAGCCTTTTCGCGGGCCGGGCGGCCTCTGTCGACCGGAGCTCATGCCCGAGCGCACTCATTTGAACAGGACGATGCTGATGGCACCGCCCAGATCGCCCGCCTTGCCGCCTTCCTTCGGATAGCCGGTGACGTCAATTTCACCCTTGGGCGAACCGTGACAGGAAAGGCAGGACTCCGTGTAATATTCCGGCAGCAGCATCCGGAAAGCCGGCCGGCCGTTCACCTGCGTCACTTCCGTATAGAGTTCACCCTTCGGCCTCTGCGGATCCGAGAAGACCTCGTTGATGACTCGCGCCTCCCAGGCATCGGGAAGCGACTTGCGGTTGCGCACCAGAACCTCCGGCGCCGTAACGCGGACCAGCGCCTCATTGCCCGCCTTGACAGCAAATTTCTCGTTCATCAGACGCGCGAAAATGGCCGGCACGAAACCTTTGAACCCGATCCCGGGGCGGTTTATGTCGTCCTGCTGCTCATTCACGACTTCCCGCATCGCCTCGACCTGCGCCTGCAGAAGCTTGCGGTCGCGATCGCCGAGATCATCCGAGATCAACGGATGGCCGGTGCGCTCGCCATAAAGGGCGATCGCTTCGGCCGTGAAACGCTCACCGTCGAGTTTCTTGTCTCCGAGGGCCGGGTCATTGATGAGCGACTGGTAATTCGAAAGGACGTTTCGAGCGGCACGCAACAGCTCGGCAAGCCGCGTCCCGGTCGCGACATCATCAGCCTCCTCGGCAGCAAGCGAAGGTGCGAAGAGCGCGCAACCGCACAACAGCGTGACGATGCAGTTTCGCGCCAGGGCTGCAAGAGCTTCCATTTTCTTACCCCCCAGAAGGAAGCGCAAGCAGAGATGATACCACAAGAGGGCACGTGGAAGGAGTCATCAGGAGTCATCGCTCTCGCGCTTTCGCGCTCAAGCCTTCATTCCACTGGCGTGAATCACAGGATGTCGATGCGGGCAGCCGCATAAGCGGGCAGGTCGAGACTGTCGCTTTGGTGCGCTATCGCCTCCGGTTCTCCCGCGCCATCGCGCAGCCAGGTCTCATCGAGAAGCGTGAGCCTACGCGCGCCGGCCTCGGGAAGCATCACTCGCTGCAGATCGGGTGTGAGATTGGCAAGCAACAAGGTGGTCGTTCGATTCAACGTCGCACCAAGGCCGGCAACGCATTCGGGCGCGGATGTTTCGACCGCGATCCGCAACCCGTCCGACAGCTGCGCGAGCCAGTTGAGAACATGAAACAGCGGCCTCGCCCGACCGGCTTCGACGGGCTCCCCGGCGCCGGCGATCAGCCCGGATGGTCCGGCAAGCGTCGAAAGCGTCAATAGCTCGGGCTCCGCATCGGCAACCGTCGCGGCATAGGCAAGCGTCCAGGCAGCGCCGAAGAGAGCGTTATGTCGGGGGTCCCTCGCCGCCATGGCGATCCGCTTGCCGAACGGATTGTCCTTCGTCGCACTGCCATAGGGGTTCTGGCGCATGGCGATCGTGGAAGGACCGATGCGATAGGGCTTCGCGCCATAGATCGCGCGCACGGACCGGGTTACGTCCCGCAACGCCTCGAAGGTCTGCATCACGCTCGTGTCGTCGGCCGCATGGACGATCGGGTTGGTGCAGTGGGTGACGTAGGAAAGTCCTTCGGCGGGCACCCGCTTACGGTTGAGCTCGGTGAAATAGCTGAACATGCCGCCGCCGAGCGGTACGCCTGGAAACGCTTTGCGAGCGGCCGCATAGATGTCTTCGAGCGGCGGGCATTCCGGCCAGACGCTACCGGGTGGGGTCGACTGCCGGTCGACCGAGGGAGAGACGGCCAGGCTTGCGAGCTCGATGCCGCTCTGGCGCACAAGCTGCGCGATCTCGCCGAGTTCCTCATCGAGGGGTCGCTTGCATGGAACGAAACATTCGAGCGTCACCGCGCAGCCCGACGCGTCGGCCACGCCTCGGAAGTGCCGAAGGTCAGCCAGGCCGTGACCGGCATCCGGGTCGAAATGGCAGACGAGATGCCGTGCGCCCACCTGCTTCAGAAGCCCCGCATTGCGTAGCTCTTCGGCGGCAGCGTCGGGACGCAGGCCGATGCCCATCTGAGGCAGCCTCCCTGCGTTGTGCCTGAGGGAGAGACGGATATTTTCCTGCCCTCGCTCTTCAAACGCAAGCGCCTCCCCCGACGTGCGGATCGACAGCATCACGCTCTGGTGGACCGTCTCTCTCGCCTGCAGCAGATAGGGCCAAGGCAGTTCCAGCGGGCGCACGTAGGTCTTGTAGGAACCGTCGGTCCAGTTCCGCTGGTCCTCCATCTCCAACACGTCGCCGGCGAAGCGGCACTCGGCCTCGATGCCCGGCGAAACTTCGTGGGTAATCGCCGCGATGTCCTTGAACGGCTGCCAGGGCTCGATGAGGTCCGGGAAGACCGATCGTTCGACCGTGCCGTCTCCATGCTCGACCTCGACCGGCCGCCCTGCCACACCGACGATCGGATGCAGGACTGCGAAGCCGGCGCGTGCCGTTTCGAAATCGCGGTCCGGCGTGAAACGCGCGTCGAATACGAGGCGGTCGGGATTCAGGTTAATGGTCGCGCTGCAATCGAGAAGAGCCCCGTCCGGCGACCGGAACCTGGCGGAGTACCGAACGACTGTCCCGGTCTGGCCCTCCTCCACCGTCAGATCGCCGATTTCGGCCTCGCAGGTGCCCCAATCCCGGTCCCGGACGAGAAAGGAGATGGCCCTGAGCACCTCCTTGCCGGCAAGACGGATCGTGCGCAGATTGCCGCCGGCGAAATCGGCGCTCAAGCGGCCTGCCTCGATCCTGCGCGCCTCGGGCTCCTTCTCGTCGGTACCTAAAAGGAGAAAGACACGGGAGACCGTCATCCGAGAACCTCCGCGAGTGAAACGGTCCGTCCTTCCGCCGCGCTCAGATAGGAGGCCTCCACCAGGGCGAAGGTCTCGAGATTGTCGCGGCCGGACGTATCCGGCTCGCGTCCGGCACGCAAGGCTTCGATCCAATGCTGCTGGATGAGCGCGACGCTCTCCTGGATGTTGTGCCAGGGAGGCGACGCCCAGGAAAGGGCGGGCGGTTCCACATTCGTCAATTTCGTAGCGCCCTTCGAGTGAACGGCAAGGTGATAGCCCTGCGTCAGCCGCAAGGTGCCCTTGCTCCCGTCCACCTCCATGAGGGTCTCGGGGAAAGGCTCGACCGGCAGCTTGGTCGCGTAGCTGCAGTCGACGAGCGATGTGATCCCCCCGTCATGGTCCAGGAGCATCGTTGCGACGTCCTCGCCGGCAATCGCCGGATTGACCCGGCGCGTGCGCGCGGTCACCGCCGTCGCATCGCCGAAGATGTAGCGCGCGACATCGAGCGCATGAATGCCGAGATCCTCGATGATGAAGCGCTTGCCCGTGGCGAGATAGGGCTGGCCCGAAAAGACGTCGTAGCCCGACCGGAAGCTTACCCGCCCCCAGAACACCTCGCCGATCGCGCCGCTGTCGATCGCCGCCTTTACCGCCCGTATCGGCGACTGCCAGCGGAAATTCTCGTGAACCATGAACGCCACGCCTGATTTCGCGCAAGCCGAGACCATTGCCTTGGCGTCTTCCATGGTGGGCGCGATCGGCTTCTGGCAGATCGTCGCGACCCCGTGTCGTGCGGCCATTTCCACCAGCCCCCGGTGACTTCGGACGGTCGTGGCGATGTCGACGAAATCGAAGCCGCCATCGGCAAAAAGATCCTCGGCCGAGGTGTAGCGCCGCTGGATGCCGAACGCGTCGCCGACGGCCTTCAGCCGCTCCGGATCGCAATCGCAGATGGCAACGATGCGCGCCCCTTCCGCGTCACGCCAGCCATGCATCTGGTTGACTGCGAAGAACCCGCAGCCGATCAGCGCGCCTTTGAGATCACCCATATGGTCGTCCCTCTAAGCTCAAAATGCCCCTCCCCAACCCTCACCCTTTTTTCGCAAGCTGCGTCAGCGTGACCTGTTGCTGCAGCCGGCGTTGCGCCTGATCCACCACGACGGCGACGATGATCACGATCCCCTTGATGACCATCTGCCAGAAGGACGAGATGCCCATCATCACGAGACCGTCGGAAAGAATGCCGATAACGAAGGCGCCGATGATGGTGCCGCCGATCGTCCCGCGGCCGCCGGACATCGACGTGCCTCCGAGAACCGCTGCGGCAATGGCATTGAGCTCGAAGGAATTGCCCGTCGCCGGGTGCGAGGCCATCAGTTCCGACGAGATGACCAGTCCGACGATCGCCGCGCAGAAGCCGGAGAACATGTAGACGAACATCTTCACCCGATCGACCCGGATGCCGGACATGCGGGCGGCACGCTCGTTGCCGCCGACGGCGAAAATGTGCCGGCCGATCGGCGTATACCTGGCGACGTACGCGGCGGCAAGCGCCACGGCGATGAGGATCCAGATCGAAACCGGCAGGCCGAGAAGCCGGCCGGAACCGAGGAAGGCGAAGCCCGTCGTCGCGAGTTCCGGCTTGCCGACGAGGTTGGGGAATGTCTGGCCGCCCGATGAAAGCAGCGCAAAACCACGCGCGACATAAAGCGTGCCGAGCGTGGCGATGAAGGGTGCGACGTTGAGCTTGGTGATCAGGAGCCCGTTCACCGCGCCGATGACGATCCCGACGGCGAGCGTGATGAGGCAGACCTCGACGACGTTGAAATAGACCGTGTAGCCGAACTGCAGATCGATGCCGTTGAGGATGAGCCCGCCGGCTACCATGCCGCAGAGCCCGACGATCGAACCGACGGAAAGATCGATGCCGCCGGTGATGATGACGAAGGTCATGCCCATTGCGAGGAAGGCGTTGAGCGCCACATGCTTCGACATCAGGATCAGATTGGCGGTCGAAAGAAAGTTCGGCGCGAAGATCGAGAAGAAGGCGATAACCGCGAAGAGGGCGATGAACGTCCTGAGCTTCATCAATGTGAGCAGCAGCGAGCCGCTCGTCGCGTCGGTTGCGTTGGTGGTCGTAGTTGCCGTCGTCATCAGGCGTGTTCCCTTGTCGTTTTATGGCCCTCGGCCGAAGCCTTTACGATCATCTCTTCCGTCGCGTCCGCGCGGTCGATGACCGTGACCAGCCGTCCGTTGCTCATGACGGCGATGCGGTCGGAGAGCGCCATGACCTCCTCGAGGTCGGAGGTGGAAAAGAGGATGGCGAGCCCCTCGCCGGCAAGCCGGCGCATGGTGCGGAAGACATCCGCCTTGGCGCCGACATCTATTCCGCGGCTGGGTTCGTCCATCAGCAGCACCTTCGGTTTCGTCATCAGGGCCTTGCCGATGACGACCTTCTGCTGGTTGCCGCCGGACATCGAGGTCACCTCGAAGTCCGGGTTGGGCGCCTTGATGGAAAGATCGCGGATGGCCGCCGCGATCGAGGCTTGCTCCCGCGCGCCGACAATATGGAAGCCGAAGCGGACGAAACGGTCGAGGCTCGCAAGCGTCAGGTTGCTGGCGATCGAAAGCGCCTGGACGAGACCCTCGCGCTGGCGATCTTCCGGTATGAGCGCCAATCCTGCGCTGATCCTCCCGGAAGTATCGCTGGCGTCGACCTCCGTCCCGCCGACGAAGACCCGCCCCGAGGAATGCGGGTGCTGGCCCATGACGCATTCGAAGAATTCGCTTCGGCCGGCCCCCATCAGCCCGTAGATGCCCAACACCTCGCCGGCACGTACCGAGATCGAGACATGATCAACCGCGAGCCCGCCGGTCCGGCGCGGTAGGCAGATCTCCTCGGCGCGGAACGCCTCCTCCCCGAGGCGGTGGTCGACCGATTTGGCGAAGTCCTTCGCATCCGAGCCGATCATCGACCGGACGATCCACTTGGTATCGATGTCCTTGACCATGGCATGGCCGGTGATTTGTCCATCCCTGAGCACGGTGATGTAGTCGCCGATCCGCATCAGCTCTTCGAGCCGGTGAGAAATGTAGACGATCGCCACCCCTTGCGCCTTCAGCTCCCGGATGACCTTGAAAAGGACATCCACCTCCGCCGCCGAAAGGGCTGATGTCGGCTCATCGAGAATAAGGATGCGGGTATCGAGCGAGATCGCCTTGGCGATCTCCACCAGCTGCTGCTGGCCGATCGGCAGGTCTTCGACGAGCGTCTCGGCATCGATCCCGGCATCGAGCCTGTCGAGGAACCCGGTAGCCCTCTCGACCTGCGCGCGATGATCGATGCCGCGAATGCCCCGGGTCAGCTCCCGCGTCGCGAAGATGTTCTCGGCAACCGAGAGATTGCCGAACAGATTGAGCTCCTGGAAGACCATGCCGATGCCGTGGCGCTGCGCGTCGGCCGGCGAATGGAACTCCACGTGCTGGCCGTCGAGCAGGATGCGCCCGAGTGACGGCTTCTCGACGCCGGCGATGATCCGCATCAGGGTCGACTTGCCGGCACCGTTTTCCCCGACGAGCACATTCACGGCGCCGCGCCGGAGCGAAAGGTTCGCATGGCGCACCGCAACTATACCCGAGTAGACCTTCGTCACGTCTTCGAGGCGCAGGACGCAGCTATCGTCGTCAGCTGGGTGCATGATCACTCGCCCACCGTCAGCTGAGCCGGAACGAACAGCGGCAATTGGCCCTTGGCGGGCAGCGGATAGGCGCCGACTGCGTCGAGCTTCTTACCGACAAGTCCGTCGCGGGACAGCTTTTCCAGAACCAGTCCGTTGACATGCGTGTTGAAGGCTTTGCCGAACTGCGCCCATTCGATCTGGTTCTTGAATTCGTTGAAGTTGACGAAGTCGAGGCTGTCGCGGATCGCCGTGCCGCGGATCGCCGGGCCGATCTGCACGCGCGCATCCGCCTCGCCGTCGCCGTTGGCGTCGACCTCCACATAGGCCGAGCGCGACTTCGTCTCGGCCTTAACGATTGTGCCGGAAAGACGCGCCGCAAAAGTCCAGGGGGCACTTCCCTGCTTTTCCTTGTGGCCGTATTTGGCACCCGCCGCCTGAGGATCGCTCTCGGCGAGAGCCGCCACCTCGGCGAACGGACCGGCCTTCCTGTCGAGATAGGGAAGCACCTTGGCGTCCCAGATCTCGGCGACCATGCGATTGGGATTGAAGCCGCCGGAGGCAGCCTCCGCGGCCTCTTCGGCAGTCGGCGTCTTGATGATCTTGCAGCCCGAGAGTGCCATCACGCCCGCAACCACAAGTGCGGCCGCGACCTTAAACTTCGGCATCGAAATTCACTCCATGACAGGACAGGCGCGCAGCGGATCGGCCGCGTGCCGAGCGCATCGGCCCGAAAAGCAGAATCGATTTTCGGAAAGCACGATGCGTGGATACAAAGGCTTAGCGGGTGCGGACGGTGTCCGCTCCCGCTCCAACTCCTTGGAACCGATCAATCGGCCAGCGCGAAGGTCTCGAGCTGGTCGGCGTTTTCGCTGTTGATCAGCACGCAGTCCATGAGCTGTTTTTCTTCCGCCGGCGCCTTGCCGGTGGTGATGTATTCGTGCGCCTGTTGCACTGCCATCTGCGCCTGGGCGTAAGCCGGCTGCAGAACGGTGGCCTTGATGCCGCCGGACTTAATGGAGTCGCGAACGTCGTTCGAGCCGTCGAAGCCGACGACGATCACGTCCTTGCGGCCGGCCGCCTGCAATGCGGCGATCGCGCCCATGGCCATCGTGTCGTTGCCGGAGATAACGCCCTTGATGTCGGGATTGGCCTGAAGGATCGTCTCCATCTTGCTGTAGCCCTCGGTCTGGCTCCAGTTCGCCGACTGCTGCGCCACCATCTTCATCTCCGGATATTCGTCGATGACGTCGTGGTAGCCCTTCGAGCGGATGCCGGCATTGAGATCGGCTTCGCGGCCGAGCAGCTCGACATAATTGCCGGATTCGCCCATCAGCTTCACGAATTCCTCGGCACCGAGCTGCGCGCCCTGATAGTTGTTGGAGACGATCTGCGAGACGGCGACCCCGGTCGCGTTGATCTCACGGTCGATCAGGAAGGACGGCACGCCCGCATCCTTCGCCTTCTGGACGGCCGCGATGGAGGCTTCAGACCCGGCATTGTCGAGAATGATCGCCTTGGCGCCGCGGCCGATCGCGGTGTCGATCAGCTGCGATTGCTTGTTCGCATCGTCGTCATGCACGAGGACCAGCGTTTCGTAGCCGAGCTCCTTCGCCTTGGCCTCGGCGCCCACCGCTTCAGCCTTGAAGAAGGGGTTGTCGTGCGACGGCGTGATAATGGCGATGAGATCGGCCGCGTAGGCCGGAATGGCGGAGCTCGCCGCCAGTACCGCCGCGAAAGCGGCGATGGTCATTCTGCGTGTCAGTTTCATCTGCTTTTCCTCCCAGGTTGAAAAACGTCGGAGCTGTCCTCACAGGCTCCGGTATTCCGTTCGCACGATCAGGTGATGCGGCGGATGCTGTCGGCGATCTCCTGCGGCTCGAAGACGCGTTTCCAGTCCTCGCGCATGAGCATCGGCTTGCCGAATTCGATGGCCTTGTTGCAGGCGTCGGAGAAGACGCCGGGCGTCTCTTCGAAAATCACTGCGCCGAGCACGTTCATGTGGCCGAGCAGGAAGTCGCGGGCTGCCTCTTTCGGCACCCCGCGCTTGACGCATTCCTCCATGGCCTCGCGCATGACGACCAGCAGCGACGCGCAGACCGTTTCCGAAAGGCCCGGCTCCAAAAGCGCAATCTGCTCGACCGTCACCCGGTGCGAGCGCATGACCGGCGCCCAGATGATCTTGGCGATCTCCTCGCCGAGCGCATAGGCCTCTTCCGGCCCCTGCATCAGCGCGGATACGATGTGCTGCTTGGCGGCGACACCGCCGAAGAAGTCGCGCTTGGCCGCCGGGTCCGTCTCGTCGTTGAAGATCGGCGGATGGCAGGGATGGGTGACGAAATAGGTAAGATCGCCGCGCTCCGGCAGATGACCGGCATAGGGTGCCGCCGCATCGAGAACGATGACCATCGTGCCGGGCTTCAGTTTATCCACAATCGCGGAAGCAACCTTGCCGATCGCCGTATCCGGCACCGCCAGAATGACCACCTCGGCACCATCCAGCGCCTCATCGGCGGCAACGTCCTGAAGCCCGAGCTCGTCGGCCAGCCGCGCCTTGCCCGCCTCGCTCACTTCCACATGGCGCACGTCGAAGCGCGAGCCTTTGAGGTTCTTGGCCAGGCGGCAGCCCATCTTCCCGCCGGCGCCGAACAGGGCAATCGATGTCATTTGCAACTCCTCAGCTATCTTGATGATCCGAATAGCGGAACTGGTATGATGAGTCAATGAGCATATCACTACGCGTAGAGTCCGCCGTTGCTGGCGACCGCGCAGGTCGGTGCAGTTGACAAGTCACGATTATCGGATTACGACTGACGAAATTCAAAATTCGTCACTCATCATCAGGAGACAGGATGAGCGATCTCGCAGACAACACCGTCGACGCAGTCCGCCAGGAAAACGTGACGCGTATTCTTGAGGCCGCCGAGCGGCTGTTCCGCCATTACGGCTACGCCAAGACAAACGTCGCCGATATCGCGCGCGAGCTCGATATGTCGCCGGCCAACATCTATCGTTTCTTCGCGTCGAAGACGGAGATCCATCAGGCGCTTTGCTCGCGCATGCTCGGCGCAAGCTACCAGCAGGCGCTGGAAATCGCGCGTCTGCCGCTTAGCGCTTCCGAGCGGCTGAGGCGCTACGGGCTGGGGCAGCACAAGCTCACGGTCGAGACAATGCTCGACGAACAGAAAGTCCATGAGATGGTCGTCGTGGCTATCGAGCGCGACTGGCACGTCATCGAGAAACATATCAGCCGTCTGGACGACCTCCTCGCAGGCATTATCCGCGAGGGGATCGAAGCCGGAGAGTTCGCCGAACAGGACCCCGCCATCGCCGCCAGATGCTTCGGCGCCAGCCTCGTCACCCTTTGCCACCCGCAGATCGTCGCCCAGTGTCTCGCCAAGGAAAACCGCGCGACACCCGAGGAACTGATCGAGTTCGCGATCCGGGCGCTGAAAAAATAAGGCATGCCGCCCCAAAAGTGTGGACCGGTTTCGGGCGAAGCCATGCACAAAAACGCCGCGCCGCCGCAGAGTGGCCAAGGAGAGTATGAGCGATGTTTTCAGGAAGTGCCCTCAACCGACCGTTCGTCGCCCGTCTCCTCACCGCGATCCTGCTCGGCGCCGTTCTCTCCGGCTGCTCGCAGGAGAAAGTCGAGACGAAGGAGACCATACGCCCGGTCAAGGTCGTGGAGATTGCCGCGGCCGGCGAGCCGCGGGAGCTTCACTATTCCGGCTCGGTTAGAGCGCGCACGGAAATGAACCTCGGTTTCCGCGTCGGCGGCAAGATAACCGAACGGCTCGTCAATATCGGCGACCGGGTTAAGCCTGGTGACATTCTCGCCCGCATCGACGCCACCGACTATCGGCTCGCGGTCACGAGCGCCGAGGCAAACCTGCTTGCTGCCGAAAAGCAGGTGCAGACGACGGCGCTTGCGAAACTCCGGGCCGAACAGCTCTTCACCAAATCGTTTTCCTCCCAGGCTCAGCTCGATCAGGCAACGCTTCTTTACGATCAAGCGGTATCGACGCGAGACGCCGCGGCCTCGTCGCTGAGCCAGGCGAAGAACCAGGTAAGCTATACGGACCTCAAGGCCGATCAGAACGGCATCGTCACGGCCGTAAACGCCGATATCGGCCAGGTCGTCGGCACCGGAACGCCCGTCGTAACCGTCGCAGTCGACGGCGAGAAGGAAGTCGAAATCGCAGTGCCGGAAATAGATGTTGCCGAATTCAAGCCCGGCAAACCGGTCGGGGTGCGCTTCTGGTCGAACGACATGCTTGTGCTCGACGGACATGTGCGCGAAGTCTCCGGCAGCGCCGACCAGCGCTCGCGCACCTTTTCCGTACGCGTCAGCCTGCCGAACGACGAGCGCGTGCTTCTCGGCATGACGGCGACGGTCGAGGCGGCTGCAGCAAGCTCGGCGCCGCTCGTTTCGATACCCCTGAGCGCGCTGTCGAAGAAGGATGGCCAGAATATCGTCTGGATCGTTGATCGTGACTTCTCGACCGTCCATGCACGCCCGATCAAGCTCGCCGATTTCGCCGACAACGGTGTGCGCGTCGTCGACGGCCTCGGCGCCGGCGACCTCGTCGTTGCCGCAGGCACACAGTTCATGGCCGAGGATCTCAAGGTGAAACTGCAGGCGGGCGAACAGCAATCCGCCGAGCAGCAGTCCGCTCGGGCCGAAACGCCCGAAATTCTCCGCTAACCTCCACCGATAGAACGGGACGACGGCCATGCACGCCTCCACCGAGGACAAGAAACCGTTCAATCTTTCGCGCTGGGCGATCGGGCATCCGAGCATCGCGCGCTTCCTGCTTGCGCTGATCATCATCACCGGTGGGCTTGGGCTCCTGCGCATGGGGCAACGCGAGGATCCGGAATTCACGTTCCGCGTCATGGTGGTGCAAGCCGTATGGCCGGGAGCTTCCATCCAGGAAATGGAAGACCAGGTCGTCAACAAGATCGAGCGCAAGCTGCAGGAAACGCCGCATCTCGATTTCGTCCGCTCCTATACGCGCGCCGGCAGTGCCATCATCACGGTCCAGATCGAGGGCGACACCAACGCAGACGAGGTCGCCGACGCATTCTACCAGGTGCGCAAGAAGGTGGGCGACATCGCCAACGAACTGCCCGAAGGCGTGCTCGGCCCCTATTTCAACGACGAGTTCGGCGACACCTTCATCACCCTGCATTCGATCAGCGGCGACGGCTTCAGCTATCCGGAACTGAAGCGCTTCGCGATCGAGGGACGCGACATGCTGCTGACGACACCGGGCGTCGAGAAGGTAGTGATCCTCGGGGACCAGCCCGAGAAAATCTATATAGACCTTTCCTCCAAGGTCCTCGCAGAGCGCGGCCTGACATTCAACGACCTGCGCAATGCGATCGCCGGTCAGAACAATGTCGATTATGCCGGCTCTGTCGACACCGGCACGCGCTCGGTGCGCATCTCAGTCGAAGGAGACGTCACCAAGGTCGAGGACATCCGCGAGCTGCGGCTGAGGGCGGGAGACCGGACCATCCGGCTTGGCGACATCGCGACCGTTACCTCCGGGCTGGAAGATCCCTATGCAAGGAAATTCCGATTCAACGGCCACGACAGCGTCCAGATCGGCGTCGTCATGGCAAAGGGCTTCAACGTCACGGACGTCGGCAAGGCAGTCGAGGCGACCTACGATCGCTTTGAGTCAGCCCTCCCCTACGGCGTGTCGGTCGATCAGGTCTCCAATCAGCCGGAGGTCGTGACCGAAGCGATAACCGAGTTCAGCCACGCGCTCATCGAAGCGCTGATCATCGTCCTCATCGTCTCCTTCCTGTCGATCGGCTGGCGCTCCGGTCTCGTGATCGCGATTGCCATTCCGCTCGTGCTCGCGGCCACTTTTGCGATCATGTACGAGCTCGGCATCGACCTCCAGCGCATCTCGCTCGGGGCGCTGATCATCGCCCTTGGCCTGCTTGTCGACGACGCGATGATCGTGGTCGAGATGATGGAGCGGAAACTCGAAGAGGGGCTGGAAAAGATCGACGCGGCGAGCTTCGCCTATTCCTCGACCGCTTTTCCCATGCTGACCGGCACTCTGATCACCACCGCCGGCTTCATCCCTGTCGGCTTCGCGGAATCGACCGCCGGCGAATATGTCCGCTCGCTCTTCTACGTCGTCGGCATCGCCCTGGTGGTCTCCTGGTTCGTGGCGGTCTATTTCACGCCCTGGCTCGGCTACATGATCCTGAAGCAGCGCCACCACGCCGGCACCCATCACGACGTCTTCGATACGCGCTTCTATCGCCGCCTGAGGACGACTGTCGGCTGGGCAGTGCGCCACCGCGTCGTCGTGCTCCTGATGACCCTTGCCATCTTCGTAACGAGCCTTTGGGCATTCCAGTTCATTCCGAAGAATTTCTTCCCGCAGTCCTCGCGCCCGGAAATCCTGGTCGATCTCTGGCTGCCTGAGGGAACGAGCATCAAGGAGGTCGAAAAGCAGGCGAAGGCGCTCGAGGAGCGGATGATGGACGATGAGGACAAGCGTTTCATCGCCACCTATATCGGCGAAGGCGCCCCGCGCTTCTTCCTGCCGCTCGACCAGCAGCTTCGCAATCCGAATTTCGCGCAGCTCCTCGTCATGGCGAAGGACGAGCCGGCCCGCGAGCGGCTGATCGCCAAGTTGAGAACGATACTCGCCGAGGACTTCCCCTCGATCCGCGCCAAGGTCGACCGATTGTTCCTGGGACCACCGACCGGCTGGCCGGTGCAGATGCGGGTGATGGGACCCGACCGCGAGGAAGTGCGTCGAATCGCCGACCAGGTGAAGACCAAATTCCAGGAAAACCCGATGCTCGGCGCGATTCATGACGACTGGCTGGAACCTGTGCCGGCGATGAAGCTGGTGATCGACCAGGACCGCGCCCGCGCCCTCGGCATCACGTCGCAGCGCATCCGCCAGATGTTGCAGGCGGCAATGTCCGGCGTCCCGCTCGACAGCTCCCGCGATGGCGAGGAAACGGTCTCCATCGTGGCGCGGGAGCCCGGCGGCAATCGCCACCTGCTCTCTGCCGTGCAATCAGTCTATGTGCCCACCGATTTCGGTGGCTTCGTCCCGGTCTCGCAGATTGCCAAGGTGGTTCCCGTCATGGAACAGGGTATCGAGTGGCGGCGCGACCGGCTTCCTACGATCACCGTGCGCGGAACGCTGCCTGACGGCGTGCAGCCGAACGACGTGGCGATGCAGCTCTTTGACAAGCTCAAGGGACTGAGGGACGGCCTTGCACCCGGCTACAAGGTGGAGATCCAGGGCGGCGCCGAAGACAGCGCCGAGAGCCAGGCCTCGATCGCCGCCAAGGCGCCGATCATGCTGGTGGTGATCGTCATTCTCCTGATGGTGCAACTCCAGCATTTCGGCAAGGCGATGCTGGTGCTCGCAACCGGTCCGCTCGGGATTATCGGTGCGGCGGCGGCCCTGCTCATCAGCGGAGCACCCTTCGGCTTCGTCGCCATTCTGGGGGTCATCGCGCTGCTCGGCATCATCATCCGCAATTCGATCATCCTGGTGGACCAGATCGACCAGGACATCGCGGCCGGGATGGAGCGTTCCGAGGCGATCATCGGCGCGGCGGTGCGCCGCTTTCGACCGATCATACTGACGGCGCTCACAGCGGTGCTGGCATTGATCCCGATCTCCCGCGGCGTCTTCTGGGGACCTCTCGCCTATGCGATGATGGGCGGCATACTGGTTGCCACCGTTCTGACGATCCTCGTGCTGCCGGCCGGCTATGCGCTCTTCTTCGGCAAGGAGCCGAAATCGCGCAAATCGGACCCGGAGCCTGCAGCCGCGCAGGACAATGCGGACGAACAGGAGCACTACTCGACCCCGCTTGCGGCAGAGTAAGCGGAGTCCGGTTATTAGCCGATTCTGCGCGAGCACGCAGATCGGCTACTCTTGCCCAATTCTGTCGAGATCAGAATAATGTGATAATGTGATCGGGTTCGATCTACATAAAAGGACACAGAGAGGCAGGAGCAGAATGAGCACGATCATGTTCCCGCAGAAGGACTTGCGCGAAGAGACCGCAGCCCTGCGCGCACAGATTCTCGACAGGCTGTCGAAATTACCCTGGGACGGGCTTTCCTTCGCGCATCCCGTTCCAGGCCTGTCGCTCTATCGCATCGTCGAGCCGGCGGGCCCCTTTTCGAGCGTATACGAGCCGAGCCTCTCCTTCATCATCAAGGGCAGCAAGAATGTCCGCGTCGGCAACGAGACGCTCGTCTACGATGAAGGCTGCTTCTTCCTGACCGCCATCGGGGTTCCCGTAACTGCGCAGATCTGCGCAGCGAGCGAAGGGGAGCCCTATGTCGCAGCCGCCTTGCGGCTGGACATGGAAAAAGTGCGGCGCATCATTGCTGATCACGACATACACCCGACCGACATTCCCGAACGCGACCTTGGTGTGGCTGTCGGTACCGCGACGCGCGAGCTCTTCGACGCCCTGTTCCGGCTGATTTCGCTTGCGAGCTCGCCGGACGACATTCCGTTCCTGGCCGGCCATATCCAGAACGAGATCCTCTATCGGCTTCTCACCGGCGAGCAGGGCGCGCGGCTGCGGCGCTTCGCGCTCGCGGGCACGCACAGCAACCGCGTCGCCAAGGCGGTCCTATGGTTGAAGGAAAACTACACCAAACCGCTTCGCGTGGAAGAACTCGCCGAGATCGCCAATATGGGCGTCTCCACGCTGCACCATCACTTCCGTGCGATGACCGCAATGAGCCCGCTGCAGTTCCAGAAGCATCTGCGACTGCATCACGCACGGGAACTAATGCTTTCCAAGTCGCTCGATGCGGCGACGGCGGCGCTGCAGGTCGGCTACGAGAGCCCGACTCAGTTCAACCGGGAGTATCGCCGGGCATTCGGCCATCCGCCGCTGCGCGACATCCGGGCGATTCTGAATTCCAACGATTCGACCAGGCGGAACTCCGCAGGCTGATTGCTGTCCCACCCGGCGGGATGATCACGATCCCGTTAACCTGGCAGTAATGGGCAATAATTCGGCAGGATTGAATCTATCAGCTCGGCGAATGGTCTTCTAAGCTCCAGGTCTCGTTCATGGTCTTAGATCAGGTTGCCCTGAATCATGACCGTGATCGAATCCAATAGTTTGAGCGGAATGTGGGCGGAAGACCTTTCCACATCCGCGCCATCGGCAGTCCGGCATGTGGCAGCGGCGTCCCGCATCCACGCGCCGAAACGCGAGGAGAGCACCATGGTGACTGTTAAGATCAACGGCGTCGAACACAAGATAGAGGCCGAGGCGGATATGCCGCTTCTCTGGGCGATCCGCGACCTTGTCGGGTTGACGGGCACGAAGTTCGGCTGCGGCATGGCGCAATGCGGCGCCTGCACGGTTTATGTCGACGGTTCACCCACTCGGTCCTGTCAAACCTTCATCGGCGACATCGAAGGCGCCGAGGTGACGACGGTCGAGGGCCTGAAGGGCAAGGTTGCCGAGACGGTACAGGCCGTCTGGGCCGATCTCGACGTTCCGCAATGCGGCTACTGTCAGTCCGGCCAGATCATGTCCGCAACGGACCTTCTGGCCAACAATCCCAAACCAACCGACGCGGACATCGACGCCGCCATGTCCGGCAATCTCTGTCGGTGCGCCACCTATCATCGTATCCGCGCGGGCATTCACGAAGCCGCGAAGCGTCTGGAGGCCTGACATGATACCGAAACTGATGCAATCGATCACCCTTCCCGTCGCCCGGGCCGAAACGTCGCGGCGGCAATTCCTGCTCGGTGCGCTTGCGGCCGGCACCGGCGTCGCAATCGGGTACCGGATCCTGTCCGCGTCGCCGGCACTGGCGGGCGAGGCGGCAACGGAGAGCGGCTCACACGCATTTTCCCCATACCTGACCATCGGCGGGGACGGAAAGGTCACCGTTCTCTCGTCTCAGTTCGAGATGGGCCAGGGCTCCTATAACGGCATTGCCACGCTGGTGGCGGAGGAACTCGACGCGGATTGGTCCGCGATCGACGTCATCGGAGCCGCCGGCAATATCAAGGCTTACGGCAATATCGCCTTCGGCGGCACGATGCAGGGCACGGGAGGGTCGACCTCCATGTCCACCTCCTGGGAGCGCTATCGCAGGGCAGGTGCCGCCGCCCGGGCGATGCTGGTTGCTGCCGCTGCAGCGGAATGGGGCGTCGACGCGGCCGAGATCGCGGTCGAGAACGGCGTTCTTTCGCATCCATCCGGCAAGAGCGGCGGTTTCGGCGCGTTTGCAGCCAAGGCGGCCACCATGCCGGTGCCGGCCGACGTGAAGCTCAAGGAGCCGGGAGACTGGAAACTTATCGGCAATGCCGAACTGAAGCGCTTCGACAGTGCCCGCAAGGCAAACGGAACCGAGCAATACACCATCGACGTCAAGCTCCCCGGAATGCTGACAGCGGTGATGATCCACCCGCCTCTCTTCGGCGCCAAGGCGAAGTCCTTCGATGCTTCCGCCGCCCGTGCGATCAAGGGCGTGGTCGACGTGGTGGAAACGCCCCGCGGCATCGCCGTGGTCGGCGAGCATATGTGGGCCGCGATCAAAGGCCGCGAGGCAGTCACGGTTGAGTGGGACGAGACGGGCGCCGAAAAGCGCGGAACGCCCGAGCTGATGTCCACCTATCGCGATCTTGCCGGCAAGACGCCGGCCGCATTCGCGCGCAAGGACGGGGATACCGACGCCGCATTCACATCGGCGGCAAAAGTCATCGAAGCGACGTTCGAGTTCCCCTATCTCGCGCATGCTGCCCTGGAACCCCTGAACGCGGTCGCGCGCAGGAACGACGACGGCACTATCGAGATCTGGGGCGGGCACCAGCTCCCCGACGTGTACCAGAACCTCGCCAGCGAGATTGCCGGAGTGCCGGTCGAAAAGGTCCGGCTCAACGTCATGAAGACCGGCGGCAGCTTCGGGCGGCGTGCGGTTTTCGACGGCGATGTCGTGGTAGAGGCCGTCCATGTGGCGAAGGCCCTCGGTTTCCGTGCACCGGTCAAGGTGCAGTGGACGCGGGAGGAAGACACCCGCGCGGGCCGGTATCGTCCGGCCTATGTGCATCGGCTGAAGGCCGGGATCGACGAGGCCGGGAAGCTCGTCGCCTGGAGCGATCACATCGTCGGCCAGTCGATCATGGCGAAAACGGCCTGGGACGGCATGGTCCAGAACGGGGTCGACCCGACCTCGGTGGAGGGCGCCAACAACCTCCCCTATGCCATTGCGAATCAGACCGTCGGCCTCACGACCACCGACGTCCGCGTCCCGGTTCTCTGGTGGCGCTCCGTCGGCTCGACACACACCGCATTCGCAGCCGAAGCTTTTCTGGACGAGGTTGCCGAGGCTGCGGGACGGGATCCGCTCGAGTTCCGACTGTCGATGCTGAAGCCGGACTCGCGCCATGCGACCGTTCTCAAGCTCGCAGCGGAGAAGGCCGAATGGCAGAAGCCGTTGCCCAAAGGCCGCTTCCGGGGCGTCGCCGTCGCCGAGAGCTTCGGTTCGGTTGTGGCACAGATCGCCGAGGTATCCGTCGATGGCGACGGTATCAAGGTCGAGCGCGTCGTGGCTGCCGTCGATTGTGGTCTCGCGATCAATCCGGATCAGGTCCGGGCTCAGGTCGAGGGCGGTATCGGCTTCGGGCTGAGCGCCATCCTGGGTGAGGAAATCACGCTGACCGACGGCAAGGTCGATCAGGGGAACTTCGACATGTACACACCACTCAGGATCGATGCGATGCCGAAGGTGGAGGTTCATATCGTCGCCTCCGCCAATCCGCCTTCGGGGATCGGCGAGCCCGGCGTTCCGCCGATCGGCCCTGCGGTTGCCAATGCCGCCTTCAAGGCGCTCGGCAAGCGGATCCGCGTCATGCCCTTCGCGAAATCGCTCAACGCCTGAGCGCGTGCCGGCCGCCTACTGCATGTTTCCTTTAATCGTGGCCGGTTAAAGGGCAAAAACAGCGCTTTGCGCGTCTGACAAGACGCGCGGCGCTGCAGGCGGCCGGCATTCTTCCCCAGCGGACCGGGGCAGAAACAGAATTGCCGTTTGGCATGTATTTCTCGGAACCATCCGCGGCGCAGAGTGTTAGGCGCCGTCGCTTTACCCAAAGCGGCTTGTCCAGAAGAACGGGTCGGCTCTTGTCCCCTCCGCTATGCCGGAATCGACCCGGGCGGCGTCCCTCCCTCCTCCCCTCCCCGGGGGCGCCGCCGTCGCTGCGGAAAGTGCCTCCTCCGCAGCGACGTCATGCAGCGGCAGCAGACAATGCGTCGTTCTGCCGTCGCGACATGCTCAGCCGAAGAAGAGAGACACGACCATGATCGCCGAAACCAGCCCGACGGCAGCGATGAACACGATCAGGTCGACCATTGGGTGATGGCGCAAACCGCGTCGCATGGCGAACTCCTCCACCCGTTGCGGGTCAAGCAGAACGCCTGCGATGAGGAATTGTTCATCCGAGGCAGTGGCGATGGTCAATGCCCGCCCTTGCGCCTCGCGTCGTGACTGTGGTGGCGGTCAGGCTCGCCTCCGCCGCCGGAAACCTTGCTGCGCGTGCGGCGCTCGGAGTCGGCTGGCGGCTTTGGTATTTCCAACGGCTCCTTTGCATTTTCGTGCCAGGCTCCCGGACCGCCCTGGCGGATGCTTGCTGGCGTCTTCTTGGATGTGGACATGCGCTCTGCCTCATCTGTCGTGTTGGTAGCCTTGATGGGTCGTATTGACCTTCGTGTTGCCCTGCTGGCCCTTCTTCTCGGGGTTCTCGGCCACGTCCGGCTTCTTCGACTCGGCCAACACGGTTCCAGGCTCTCCTGTTCCCTTGTCGCTGCGATTGTCCGGAGGGATTGGCGGTGGTCGGCTGCTCATTGGGGATCTCCTCACGCATGTGTCGTCGCGTTTCGATACCGACGTCTTGCTGGCACCCGGTCTAACCGGTCAGACCGGAGGATGTTCCTGGCCGCGCGCCGCCGCTGCGCCATGCAGGGATGCGCCCAACGCCAGGCCGATACCCATGGCCATATAGGCCGCCGCCAGGTCGGACTTCGGCAGGGCGAGTTCCCAGCCGGGCGTAAGACGCTTCGGTACCAGCCCATAGTCGACAAGGGCTGCCAGCACGGTGGTGCCGAAGGCGGCGGCCATCACCCGCTGCGGCGAAGGCCGCGCGCTTCGTCCGACCATGGCGGAGAACGGCAGCGCCCACCAGAGTGAGGCAAGCATATGCGTCACGAAGCCGGTGCCGGTGTGCGCGAGGTCGAGACGCGACTGCGAACCGGCTCGACGGCCGTGTATCCAGTGGCTCGTCGCGTTGATCGGCCGCCAGGGACTTTCGTTCCGGCGCTCGGCCGAGACGGTCAGCGCCGCCACCGCGGCAAGACCGGCGAATAATCCGCTTACAGCAATGAGTGATCCACGCGCCATCGGTTTCTCCTCTCGTGGTGACGGGCCGACGGATGAACCGGCGGTCCGCCTGTTTGTTCCGACCCGCCGAAGGTCGGCGGAGGTGCCGCTACTCGGCCGGTTGCGGAATGCTTCCCGCTACTGACGCCCCTTTATGGCCGGCAAGGCTACGCTGGCCCGTCGCTATGGTCGCAACGGTCGCTGTCCCGGCCGCCACGGATACCCAGAAGCCGTTCTGCGCACCGAAATTGTCTACGACCCAACCGGAGACGAATGCACCGAGCGCCATGCCGATGCCGATCCCGGTCATCACCCAGGTGACACCTTCCGTAAGCATCGACTCCGGTACGCGGCGCTCGATCAGGCCGAAAGCAGTGATGAAGGTCGGCGAAATGGCGATGCCGCTTACGAAAACCGCCAAGGCCAGGAGAGGCACGGTGTCGGCGAAGAGGAGGGGCACCGACGTGACGGCAATGATGCTTACGGCGATCAGAAGCTGCTTGTGCAGAGCCATGGTCGGGTTAAGGGCCCCAAGCGCCAGGCCCACCAGGAACGACCCGACCGCATAGACGCCGATGACGAGGCTCGCTGCCTGCGGCTGGCCGAGCTCTTTCGTGATCGCTACGGCGCTTACTTCCGCAGTCGCGAAGATCGAGCCCACGAAGATGAGGGCAAGCGTGATGATCTGCACCGGTCGTTGGCGGATCGCCGACGCTCGCGAGACCCCGGGCTCCAATGGGCGCACCTTCGGCTCCGTCGAGCGCTGAACGATAAAAGCTGCCGTCCCGAGGGCAAGGAAGATCGTGCTGATCAGCATGCCGGCTTCAGGAAACAGAGCTACCGCCAAACCCACCGACAGCGACGCGCCGGCAATATAGACCAGCTCGTCTGCCGAAGACTCGAAGGCGAAGGCGGTGTTCAGCTCCGGACGGTTGCGAAACATCTCGGTCCAGCGGGCACGGACCAGGGCGGGTATGCTCGGCATCGCGGCGGCGAGGAAAGCCGAGGCGAACAGCGTCCATGCCGGCCAGTCCCGATTGGCTGCAAGGATCAACGCCAGGAACGCAAGAACCGATACGATCGTCGTCGGAACGACCACGGCCGGTTGGCCGACGCGATCGACCAGACGCGATATCTGCGGGGCAACGAGCGCATTGGTGAGAGCGAAAGTCGCCGACACCGCGCCTGCAAGCCAGTATTCGCCGTGGGTCTGGGACAGCATCGCGACGATACCGATCGGGGCCATCGCTATCGGAAGGCGTGCGAAGAAGCCGGCTGCCGAAAAGCCCTTGGCTCCTGGAGCTCGGAATATTTCTCCGTATGGATTGGACATGAGACGCTCCTTGAAAATTTGTGCAGAATGACATACGCGGCGTATGGAATCTAATTAGTTGCATACGCCGCGTATGTCAAATAAAATACGCAACGTATGCAAACAGGAGACATGATGAACAAGCCCCGTAGGGAAATGATCGCCGAGACCCGCGCAAAACTGATCGCGGCCGCCCGGCGCGCCTTCGGCACCGTCGGGTTTGCGGAATCGTCTATGGACGATTTCACCGCCGAAGCCGGGTTGACCCGCGGCGCGCTCTATCATCACTTCGGCGACAAAAAGGGGCTTCTGCAGGCAGTGATCAGGGAGATCGACGCCGAGATGACGGCACGCCTGAACAAGGTCTCGTCGGAAGCACCGACACGCTGGCAAGGATTCGTCGACGAGTGCGTCGCCTATATCCGCATGGCACTCGAGCCGGAGATCCAGCGCATCATGTTCCGTGACGGCCCTGCCGTACTCGGGGACATATCGCAATGGCAAATGACCGAAGGTTGCATTGCAGCGCTGGGGGGAAGCCTGGACCGGCTCAAGGCCGATGGTGAGGTCATCGATATCGACACCGAAGCGGCCGCCCGTCTGATCAATGGCGCGAGCAGCCACGCAGCGCTGTGGATCGCCAATTCCGACGACCCGCAGGAAACCTCGCACAAGGCCGTGGAAGGCTTCCGGGCCCTGCTCGACGGTCTGAGGACAGCGAAGGATTGATGCGTCGCAACCGGTGACGCTCAAGATTCACGACGCTTGCCATTCGTGATATTGGTTTAGAAACGCACCACCAGCCCCAGGATCGGTCCCTGCTCGACCACGTCGAAGACAAAGCCGTCATCGCTGTAGTCGACGCCCAGCGCGCGGTAGCCGGCGACGGCGGAAATCGTGTCGCTGAACCGGTAACCGATCGCCGCGGCGACATCCCAGTCGAGATCCGCGCCACCGGCGCCCACCAGCCCCCATCCGGTCAGATAGATCTCCGGAGTGATCGAGTAGGTTCCGCGAAAACCTGCCATCCCGTCCGCCCAGGTGGCATCATCCGTTCTCGACCGTCCGTCGAGAAGGCCGCCGCTGAAGGAGAGCTCGCTCTCGACGGACCACACGCGCAGGCCGCCGACAATGTCGAGCCGAGAAGAGCCATCATCGTAAATCGCGTAACCGGCCCCAAGCAGTCCCGCGAATGTTTCGGTCGCAAGCTCGACATCGTCCGCAAGGATACCCCTCGGCGTCCCGCCCTGACCCGACAGTTTGATGTACATCGCGTCACCGAAGATGCTGTAGGGTCCGTTGCGCGCCTCTGCCGTGGCCATCAGAGCGAAATCCAGATGATCGAAGACGTCGCTGAAACTCGCGTCTACATCGACGGCGGGCAGACCGAACTGCTCGATATCGCCCGAAAGGCCGGCGGCCCAGAAATAGGGGGCAAAGGAAAACGTCCAGCCGCTCTCCGTCGTGGTTTCCTGCGCCTGCGGCGTCATCGGCGAATATATGTCCGCCGCCAACGCGCTGCTTCCGAGCAGGAAGCTTGCGGCAAATGCCAGATTTCGAACGAGCCAAGGCCTCATGTTATCCTCCAATAATATTTGCCGGCACAGCCAGGCTTGATTGCGGCTCCTATGGCGCTGCTCTTTGAGAGCGTTCGTCACTGGCGAGGGTTTCATCCAGCCGGACTTTCTTGGGCGGCGTGCCGCGGCCTTCTATTATGGTGACCGGCGCGGTGATCGTGGCAGCCGCGACGGTGCCGACATTCTTGGCCGTGCCGGCGACGACGGCGGTGATCCCCTCGCCCAAAGTGATCTCGGAGTCGGTCAGCGTCTGCCCCTTGATGATCCGCTGCCCGATCAGCTGCACGATCTCGGGGCTCTCGGCGAACTTGCCGTGGTGCAAGCCGTCATCCGTCTCGACCTTGGTGAGGTCGATCGCAGTAATGCCGGCTGTCTCCAGCTGCGTGCGATAGGGTTCGGCACTTGGGTCGATCGCGCCGAGCCGCGAGACATCTCCCGAGATCAGTCGCGAAAGCGCCAGCGCCCGGTCGTCCTGCGAGACGAAGATCGTAAATTTCGGCCGTGCATCGCCCATGTCGGTCCACTGCTTGGCGAAGACGTCGAGGTCGATGTCGGGCGAAGCGAGGATCACATTCTCGATCTTCGGCGCGATCTTCCCGTCGCGGATTCCCATCTGCCGCAGCGCCTCCATCGTGAGCCAGGTTCCCATAGAATGGGCAAGGATGGTGACGTCCTTGACGTTCGGGGCATTTGCCAGCGTGCGCAGCGTATCCTCGAGCGCGGTGCGCGAATAGTTGGTGCTCTCTTTGTCGTAATTATAGTCGAACACCCGCGCACGCGAGGGCCAGGTGAACAGCATAGGTGTCGCCTGCGCACCGGAATCATGGACGATCTGGGCCAGCCGGAAGACGCCGTCCTCGTAGCGGTTGTTGAAGCCATGCACGAAAAGAAGCACATGGCCGCCCTTGTTATGGGCGCGGAACCAGGTGCGCGCCTCGTCTTCGGACGCCATTTCGCGCACGCGCGTGACGGCGAAGTCGGTTTCCGGATTGGGCGGCAGCTTGCGCGGCCATTGCACCGTGCCCGGCGCGCGGCGCGAGTCCGGCGGAATCGAAACCGCCACATCGGTCATCGAAAGCGTCGGGCTGCGCTCTCCCGAAAACAGGGTCGCCGGGTCGCCCGAGGGCTGGCGCGTGGTCGCCACCAGCATGTCGACCTGCGAGGTGTTCGACGGCTGCGCCAGAGCCACCGGAGTCATCACGCCTTTCGCATGGCCTCCGCAGCCCGCCAGAAGAACGAGCGCGACAAGCGCGGAAGCAGTCGATATTCCTGCTTTCGGGATACGGAACCGGTCCCCAGAAGACCTCACGTCACTAGCCAATGCCACGCCTCACAATTTTAGCGCCGCTCGCGCTACGCTTCTTGGCACCGATCCCCGCGTGTGCGGCTATCCGTGCATTGATGCATAGAGGAACGGCCTCGATTCGCCCAGGCGACACGGCCGCAACCTCCCGTACAAACCTAAAAACTCCATCACAGGTGGAGCTTGCCCTCCCACACATCGAGATCTTCCTGCCCGAGGCTCAGATACCCGCCCGTCGCTTCGATCTGGAGATTGTCGTTGAGCAGCATTCTGAAGCCGGAGTGGAGCGAGAACGCCCAGGGGAAGGCGTTACTTCCGACAGATCGCCCCTCAGTATCTTTCCCGTCGTTCGGCCGCTCGAACTCGTATTGCGCGCCAAGCTCCGCGAAGACCGGAAAGAGCCCCTGCAGGAACATGGTACGGCAGCGGCGGAGCTTGGCGCTAGACACGTGCCCTCCAAACCTTAACGGACGCGCCTGACACATCGGAAACCGACATGGCTGGTACTCGTGTCGATTTCCTGGGCGTGCCTTGCCGCGGGACGGTACCGTCGGCAGTAGTCCGGCGCGCAGAGATGCGATCCGCCCTTGAGCACCCGGCGCGGGACCTTCACTCTCGCCGCCGGATCGATGCTCGCATCGGCATCCGCATTGCGGGGATTGCTCGGAATGCAGCAAGGCTTGGCGGCCGCTTCCGGGTGACGCACGGACCAGTAATCCGTAGTCCACTCCCACACATTCCCAATCATGTCGTAGAGGCCGTAGCCGTTCGGCGGATAGGACCTGACCGGCGACGTCCGCGCGAAGCCGTCGTCCATCGAATTCTCGACCGGAAAACTTCCCTGCCAGGTATTGGCCATGTGATTTCCGCCCGGCGCAAGCTCGTCGCCCCAGGCAAATTCAGCTTGGTCGAGACCACCGCGCGCGGCGCGCTCCCACTCGGCCTCCGTCGGGAGCTCCTTGCCGACCCATTCGGCATAGGCCCTTGCGTCGCTGTAAGCGACATGGACGACCGGATGGTCCAGGACCGCTCCGATGCTGCTCTTGCGCCCGAGCGGGTGCCGCCAGTTGGCACCCAACGTGAATATCCACCACTGCGATATGTCCGTTCCTTGCAGCGGGCGCTTCGGGGGTGTGAAGACGAGGGAGCCCGCCCTTAGATTGGACGGCGGGGCGCCCGGATAGTCTTCCGCGCGCGGCTTTCTTTCCGCGAAGGTCACATGCCCCGTCGCATTTACGAATTCGAGAAATTGGCGGTTCGTTACCGGTGTTTCGTCGATCCAAAACCCGTCGACGGTTACCGGGTGCACGGGCGATTCCTCCGGATAATGGTCGTTCGACCCCATCATGAAGGTCGCACCGGGAACCCAGACCATCTCCGCCGCGAGTTCAAGGTCAACCACGCTGTTCAAAGAAGGCTTCATCGGCAATCTCCCCTGCAACCAGTTCCCGCGTCTACCATGAAGGGGCAGCGCCATGCCAGTTCACTCCCGGGCATCTTGTACCAGGCTCGCAGTCTTGTCCGCATTCACCTGCTCGGTGAGCGGGCCGTCGGCGGAATAAAATTGGCTGATGTTGCCGCCGTACTGCACCGTTTGCCTTCCCGATTGCCACGGCTCCGCTTTTCGACGCTATCGAACCACCGATTCGAATCCGAATCCGTTTTCTCAGTCCTGGACGACCGCCCAGTCATCGCTCGGATTGAACGTGCGGATGGCGGCGGCAGTCTTCTCGGTGTCCTCGCCGAGATTCGCTTGGTAGACGATGCCGTTGCGATTCATCACCAAGGTCTTCACTCCGGTGACGCCGTATCTCACCGGCCCGGCAACCAGGCCGGACCCGGCGATCATGTTGCCGTTGATCACATAGTGGAATTTCCCCCTTCGCCGCCGCTCCGCCATCCCGGCGCGGTGCGTCAACGCGCCGCTGGACATTGCCGGCCCGCTCGCGGTCGGCCCGAACGCGGCTCGCATCGACCTTGCTCTTGCGGATGTCGTCGACGGAAACCTTTGCGGGCCTGCCGGCCATGTCCCGACGGTCACGGCTCACATCCTTCGCGCGGTTGGCGATGTTGTTGTTGCGGTTGGCCTTGAACGCGTTCCTGAACTTGGCGCGGTCGATATTGGCGAACTGGTTCTTGTCGAACTTGATCTTGGACCGATCGACGTTCTTCCAGTCGACGTCGTTCATTATGAACTTGTCCCGGTCGATATCGATGTCGTTGAAGCAATTGTCGATGTCGACGTCGCCGTCCCAGTGCCCGCCCGACGCCCCCAGTCGTCCCAGTCGACCGCCGCCCATATGGCAACACCGGTGATCGCAGCGGCAAAGTAGGGTGCCGGTGGATGATAGTAGTTCGGATAGGGATCGGGGTAATAGGCGATTGGCGCCGGCGCATAGCCGGCTCATATGAGACTGAACGGGCGTTGTGTGGTGGCGGCAGCGCCTGCCTGCCTTTAAAGAAATCGGGACAACCTTTGATGTCGTTACGGAGGTCCCGATCGATCAGGACAGACA
The DNA here is from genome assembly GCF_030064585.1 of Ensifer meliloti. Taxonomy (NCBI): domain Bacteria; kingdom Pseudomonadati; phylum Pseudomonadota; class Alphaproteobacteria; order Hyphomicrobiales; family Rhizobiaceae; genus Ensifer; species Ensifer meliloti. The sequence goes on along the minus strand of NZ_CP120364.1, from coordinate 1,182,909 downwards.
ATTCCTCCCAAACTTGCCCGCCGCCCTGCGGCGGGTTTTTTTATGCGCCGCGCCGAGCTCGAGAGCCTGCAAGGATATCCATTCGCTTGGCACCGTGGTCACGGGTCCGGACGAGATGGGAGGGCTCGAGACCTTGCAATCTGAGTATCCAGTGGAGGCGTGGCAAGGCAATCTTGCAACGGGCCGCTTCGAGCTTGGTGCCCTGGCGCGGCACACCACCCATGGAATTGCAGGCGACCGGCCCTGCGGTCTAGGACCCATTCTCGGCGCTTACGAATCTGCCTCATGCCCCCGCGTCGCATATATCATGTGCGCTACGGCACGGAACGGTGGGCAATTCAGCTCCGTGTCGCGGGCGTCAGGGTCCAGAATTCGTCCTCCCGTTTCGTTCTTCGCCGCCGGCGAAACCCGGCTGAGTGCGGATGGGAGAACGGGCCAAATCCGCGGGGTATTCCTGCTGCCCCGGCTTGCCGTCGAACGAGCCGCCGGATAACCACGCCACGGCTTACAGCGCGGTCATCGGAGGCCACCGTCCACGCCTGCCCCCGTGCTTGTCACAGGATTGGAGTCGGTGGGAAGCCTTGCAGTATCGCGACCGACGGGGCGCAGCCGGCGCTCATTGGCAAAACTTCGCATCCTGACGGATTGCTTGAAACACCCGCGGTTTGCGAGTAAAATTACAGCAGCAATTCAAAGCGTTACAGAACCGTTCGATCTGAAGCGAACGGAGTTGCAACGTAAGCTGCACGCGAGTGGTGACGCTTTGTCAAACTTCACATGTGGAGGTTGTCATGCCCAACACTCTGATGGCAGGAAGAAGAAGCCAGGACTGGGCAAATCTGGTCTTGGCAGCGTGCCTGTTCCTCTCTCCCTGGGTCATCGGCTTTGCGGCTGAAGCCGCGCCGACGTGGAACGCCTGGATCGCCGGCATCGTGCTCGGTGCCCTGGCGGTCGCAACCCTTTCGGCCTTCGCCGAATGGGAGGAATGGGCCAATATGATAATCGGCCTGTGGTTGATCGTTTCTCCCTGGCTGCTCGGCTTCATGGGAAATGTGAATGCGATGTGGACCCACGTCATTCTCGGCGTGCTCGTCGCCGCAATCGCGGCCTGGGCGGTCTGGGACTATCGTCACCACTCGCACGCCTGATGCACTGCCGGGAAATTGTGTAACGGTTTTCCGTCCGGAAGTGCGTCGGATCAAATGTCGGAGCATTTCAGTGTTTCCATGAAATGCTCTAGTTCACGATGACTCTAGGTCGGGTCGACCTAGAGTCATGAACGTGAACGATTCGAATAGGTTCAAAGTGCGCCGCAACGGTTGAATGCGGCGCGCAGGAATGCAGCGGGCTGTATTATCCCACAGCGCGTTCCTGCACCACCGCGTCGATGTCCGGCATGCCGAGTTCGCGGCGTGAGCGCTCTGTCTCGATGGCGAGATCGAGCACTCGCTGCAGGTCCGCGGCATGGCGGAAACCCGGCTCGACGGTGCGGCCGGCCTTCACCGCCTCGACGAAGCGCTGGTAGTTGGTGGGCACGGTGCCGGCCTCGACGGTGCGCCACACGGCCTTTTCGACATCGGGCCCCATGCAGCCGCGCAGGCTCGAGCCATCAGGCGTATGGATTACTTCCAGGGCTCCCCTGTCGCCGTGAAGCCTGAGCCTCAGCTCGTTGAGATGGCCTGTCGCCCACCGGCTGGCATGAATCACGGCCATCGCGCCGTTTTCGAACTCCGCCGTCATGGCGAAGCTGTCATTGGCGTCGAGGTCGTACTCGCCGATACGGTTGTCCGGCGCCTTGTCGAATGCCTTCAGGCGAGCGAATACCCGCTCGACCGAGCTGTTGGCCCCGTAGCCGGCGAAGTCCAGAATGTGGATGCCGACATCGCCAAGCACGCCATTCGATCCGTGTTTCGTCGACAACCGCCACAGCCATTTCGACTCGCTTGCCCAATCGCCCCAGGCCCGCGACACCAGCCAGCTCTGGAGATAGGAAGCCTCCAGATGCCGCACCCGGCCGATTTCACCGGCGACCACGAGTTCACGCGCCTTCTGCAGCGGAGCGACGTTGCGATAGGTCAGATTGACCATCGTGACGAGGCCGGCCCGCTCGGCCGCGGCCGCCATCTCGGCGGCCTTCTCATAGTTTTCGGCCAGCGGCTTTTCGCACAGCACATGCTTGCCGGCGGCGATGAGCGCCAGGGTCGTCGGGTGATGCGCCTTGTCGGGCGTCACGTTGGTGGCCGCGTCGAATTCTCCCCAGGCAATCGCATCATCGAGAGAGGTGAAGGTGTTTTCGATGCCGTGCGTGACGGCAAATGCCTTGGCACGGGACGGGTCCACGTCGACGGCGCCGACCATTTCGACGCCTTCGATCTCACCAAAGGCTTTCGCATGGCTGTTGGCCATGCCGCCGGTTCCGAGAATAAGCAAACGCATGGGGGTCCCTTTCATCGATATCCGGCCTCGCCGGCCCGATGCAGTCTCGGGCCGCGCTCGACGATCGGCTCCAGCGCCTTCTCCACCGGGACGTTCGGCGCATCGTGAATGGCCTTATACGTGCCCTGCGGGTTATACGCCCATTTCACTGCGTTCCGCAGCACCTTGTGCACGGTCGCGTCGTGATAGGTCGGGTAAGTCTCATGCCCGGGGCGGAAGTAAAAGATATTGCCCGCGCCGCGCCGCCAGGTGAGGCCCGAGCGGAAGACCTCGCCGCCGGCAAACCAGGAGATGAACACCGTCTCGAGCGGCTCCGGCACCGAGAATTGCTCGCCATACATCTCCTCGTTCTCGATGACGAAGTTCTCACCGAGCCCTTCGGCGATCGGGTGGCGCGGATTGACCACCCAGACGCGTTCGCGCTCGCCCGCCTCGCGCCATTTGAGCGCGCACGGCGTGCCCATCAGCCGCTTGAACACCTTGGAGAAATGGCCGGAATGAAGCACTATGAGCCCCATGCCTTCCCAAACGCGTTTGGCGACGCGCTCTACGACCGCGTCGTCGACGGCGCCATGATCCTTGTGGCCCCACCACAGCAGCACGTCGGCGGCGGCGAGCCGTGTCTCGCTCAGCCCGTGTTCCGGCTCCTGCAGCGTCGCCGTCGTCGCATCGATCCCCGGCTCGGAATCGAGTGCGGCTGCGATCGTGTTGTGCATGCCGTCCGGGTAAATCTCCCGAACCACCGCATTCGTCTGCTCGTGGATGTTTTCACCCCACACGATGGCATTTATAGACAAGGTCATTCTCCTCGTGATTTGGGGCACCCGCTGCCGGATGCCGACTGTCCGTGATTTGAAGTGTTGGCGCGGGGCCGGGCCGGGAAAACCGCGCGGGTCCCCGCCCTTTCCTGCCCTAACGTTTGAGGCTTTGGAATGATCCGAAATCCCTCGGATCAGCCTTGGTTTCGAGACTTTCCGAGCGAAATCGCGTGGCTGCGTTCTAGGCCGCACCCCGCATTTCCATCCGTCCGAGCGCCCGGCCGCCCGCATCGAAGCGGTGAACCTGGCCGGCGGCCGGCGAGATCCTGATCGTCTGTCCGGGCTCATGCTTGGCGATGCCGCTCTCGCGGACGATCACCGGCTCGCCGGTCCCGATGTCGAGATAAATATAGCTGTCGGAACCGAGCATCTCCGAATGGATGACGGTTCCACTCCACTCACCTCCCTGTTCATCGATCTCCAGGTGTTCAGCGCGGATGCCTATCGTGTCCGCCTTGTATGGCTCTGCGAAGGCGCCGGAAAGAAAATTCATCTTCGGCGAACCGATGAAGCCGGCGACGAACACTGAATTCGGCGTCTCGTAAAGCTCCAGTGGCGTGCCGATCTGCTCGACGAGACCGTCCCTCAGGACGCATATCCTGTCGGCGAGCGTCATCGCCTCGACCTGATCGTGAGTCACATAGATCATCGTCGTCTTGTGCATGCTGCGGTGAAGCTTGGCGATTTCGAGCCGGGTGGCTACACGCAGCGCCGCGTCGAGGTTCGAAAGCGGCTCGTCGAACAGAAAGACCTTGGGATCGCGAACGATCGCACGGCCGATTGCCACGCGCTGGCGCTGCCCGCCCGAAAGCTGGCGCGGCAGGCGTTCGAGATAGGGCGTGAGCTGCAGCATTTCCGCGGCCGCCTCAACCCGCTTGCGGCACTGCTGCTTGTCCTTGCCTGCAAGCTGCATGCCGAAGGCCATGTTCTCGTAGACTGTCATATGCGGATAGAGCGCATAGGACTGAAAGACCATGGCGATGCCGCGGCGCGAAGGCGTCAGCTGATTGACGACCTGGCCGTCGAAGGCAAGCGTTCCGGAGGTGATTTCCTCGAGCCCGGCGATCAGTCTCAGGAGGGTCGACTTGCCGCAGCCGGAAGGGCCGACGAAGACCATGAACTCGCCCGACTTGATTTCCATGCTGACGCCCTTGATCACATCGAAGGCGCCGAAGGACTTGCGGATATCGCGCAATTGAAGCTCTGCCATCTTGTTCTCCTATCCTTTGACGCCGCCGGCCGTGAGGCCGGAAATGATCCGCCGCTGAAAGATGAGCACGAGGACCACGAGAGGCACGGTGACGATCACGGATGCTGCCATGATGTTGCCCCAGGGAATCTCGAACTGGCTGCCGCCTGAAAGCAGAGCGATCGCAACCGGCACGGTGCGCTGCGTGTTCGACGAGGTGAATGTCAGCGCGAAGAGGAACTCGTTCCACGCCGCGATGAAGGCGAGAAGCCCCGTCGTCACCAGCGCCGGCCACATCAGCGGCATGAAGACGCGGGTGATCACCACCCAGGGAGAAGCGCCGTCGACGATCGCCGCCTCTTCGATCTCGATCGGCAGATCCCGCATGAAGGTGGTCAGCACCCATACGGTGAACGGCAGCGTGAAGATCATGTAGGAAAAGATGAGCGCGAGCGGCGTATTGAAGATCCCGACGAAGCGGATGAGCTCGAAGAGACCTGCAAGAACCGCGATCTGCGGGAACATCGAGACCGACAGGATCGTCAGGAGAAGCAGCCCGCGGCCGCGGAAGCGTACCCGGGCAAGCGCATAGGCGGCGGTTACGGCAAGAAGCAGCGATATGGCGACCACGAGCGTGGCCACGAGGAGCGAATTGCCGAGATTGCGCACGAAGGTCCCGTGCGAAAAGATGTCGGCATAATTGGCGAGCGAAATATCGGTCGGCCAGTATTCGACGCGAAACAGCGCCGTGCCGGACTTCAGGCTCGTGAGGATCGCGTAATAAAAGGGAAAGACGGCGACGAGGATGATGACGGCAACCAGCGCGTAGAACGCGGCCCGCTTTGCGATCGCGACGGCCATCAGCGTTCTCCTCCGCTCAAATTGAGGCGACCGAGCCACATGTAGAGGATCGTGATCGTCGCGATGATCAGGAACAGCATGGTCGAGGCCGCCGCGCCATAGGCGAACTTGTCGAAATCGAAAAGGTTTTCGCGCGCCATGACCGACATGGTCTTGGTCTGTGCGTTGTTGGGCGTCAGAACGTAGATGAGGTCGAAAATGCGCAGCGCGTCGAGCATGCGGAAGATGACCGCGACCATGAGCGCCGGCCGGATCAGCGGCAGGGTGATCCGCCAGAAGACACGTACCGGATGGACGCCGTCGATTTTGGCGGCTTCGTAAATATCGCCCGGCACCATTTGCAGCCCGGCTAGGATCAGGAGCGCCATGAAGGGCGTCGTCTTCCAGACGTCCACGATCAATACCGCGATCATGGCGGTATCGGGACTGGCGGTCCAGGCGATCTTCTCGCCGATCAGGCCGAGGCCGATGAGCATGTCGTTGAGGATGCCGAACTGGTCGTTGAGCATCCAGGCCCACATTTTCGCGGAGACGATGGTCGGGATCGCCCAGGGGATCAGGATCGCGGCACGGACAAGTCCGCGACCGGGAAACTGCGCGTTGAGCACCAACGCGACGATAAGGCCCAGCGCCGTTTCGATACTGACCGAAAGAACCGTGAATTTGAGCGTGTTCCAGACCGCATTCCACCAGGCGGGGTCCGCAAGCAGGCCCCTGTAAATCGTCCGCCCGCTCTTCAGGGTGATCCATGAGAGATAATTGGCGAAGCCGACGAATTCGGCGCCCGACAGATTGGTCAGCGAGGCGTTGGTGAAGCTGAAATAGATGGTTCTGATGAGCGGCCAGCCGGCGACGAGCCCCAGGACGAGGAAGGTTGGCGCGAGAAAGAGCCAGGCCGAACGGACCCGTTGCGCCTGCAGGTCCGAGCCTATCCTGCCGCCATGCGCAAGCGCAGCCGGCCGATCCGCGAGGGAGAGATCAGTCATGACGTGAGCCTACCGGTTGGCGCGGGTCCGCCCGTGCCGTTTGATCTTGACCCGGACGGCAGAGCTGCCATCCGGGTCTCGCGATTTTACCAGGCGTCGCCCTTGAGTTCGGTCAGTTCGACTTCGAGAAGCTCGAGGTTCTCCGCCGCCGTTCCGTTACCCGAAAGCGTGTTGTGCACGGCGCTCCAGAACTTGGAGGACACTTCGTTGTACTTCACCTTTGCCACGGCCGAGGGGCGCGGCACGGCGCTCTGGAAGATAGGCTTCCAATGCGGCATGAACGGCTGGGCGGCCGCGACTTCCGCATCGTCGTAAAGCGCCGCGATCGTCGGCAGGTTCGAAAGCTCGATGGCGCGCACCTTCTGGGTTTCGGCCGAGCCCAGGAACTTGACGAAGGCGATTGCCGCCTCCTGCTCGTCGGAGTATTTCGAGACCGCGAGGTTCCATCCGCCGAGGGTCGAGGACGGCTGATCGCCGTCGGTGGCGGCCGGGAGCGGGGCCACTTCGAACTTGCCCTTTACGGCGCTGTCGTCGCCGTTGCCAAGAGCGTAGGCATAGGGCCAGTTACGCATGAAGACGGCGTTGCCGGTCTGCCAGACGCCGCGTGATTCCTCCTCCTGATAGGCAAGCACGCCCTTGGGCGCGATCGCGCCGATCCATTCCTTGACTTTCTCGACGGCCGCCGCCGCCTTTTCGTTGTTGACGGAGATCGTGCCGTCGGGCTCGATGATCTGACCGCCGCCGGACGACTTGATCCACTCGAGCGCGTTGCAGGTGAGCCCCTCATAGGCATTGCCCTGAAAGACGAAGCCCCAGATATCGGCACTGCCGGCAGCACGCTCCTTGTCCTGAACTTCCTTCGCCGTCGCAGCCAGCTCATCCCAGGTCTTGGGTGGCGTCTTGCCGTATTTGTCGAGCAGGTCTTTGCGGTAATAAAGCGCCGGCGCGTCGGTATAGAAGGGCAAAGCGACCAGCTTGCCATTGACCGTCTGGGACTGGATGATCGAGGGGAAGTGCTCGCCGACCACATCCTTCGTCGCCTCGGTCAGGTCGACGAACTGCTCGGCGAGCTGCGGAGCCCAGATGACGTCCGTCTGGTAGACGTCGACATCCTTGTTGCCGGCGGCAAGCCAGAGTCGATACTGGCTGAACTGCTCGCTGCTCGAAGCCGGCATGGTCACCAGGTTGACCTTGTGACCCGTCTCCTTCTCGAATTTGGCGATCTGGTCCCGCAGAAAGCTCAGATTCTTGCCGGTCGAATTGGCCGCCATGGACAATTCGGCGGCGGCAGCAAGGTCGATTGCGCCGACGATCGCAGCGCAGGAAATCAGCGTCCTGACAAAAGGCTTCACGTTCATTGGTCCCTCCAAAACTCCCCCCGGTTCCGCAGGCTCCTCAGCAATTCGAAAACGGTTTGGGTGGGCAGAAGCTGTCAGAAGGCCAATCTGCTGTCAAGCCGTGGTTGCGCCGGAAGTATGCGCCGTAGCCATCGCGGGTTTTATGTCGTATATTCCGAATGTTAGTCGAAACTCGGCGCGTCGGCCCCACAACCTGACCCGGTGGCGAACCTGATTGCGAGAATACTTCATCCACAGGAATTTAAAACGATTTGGCTTGTACCCGGATAGCTCTGTCGATCAGGCCCTGGCAGTGCCCGCGACGCAAACGCGTGGATTGTGACTGCCGGCGAACCGCGTATAGTCCGGCGCGAATGTCTGCAGCGCTGCGCATCGCTTCGACGCGCAAAATTGAGCGAATGCAGCTTCTCGATTTGCTGCGTGACTTGCTTCGGAAGCGATCCCCGGACAATACGCAGAAGGGGCGCGGGGAAGAACAGTGAAGCTCAAGGAATTCGCCAAACAGTTGGGGCTCTCTCCAACGACGGTAAGCCGTGCACTGAGCGGCTATCCGGAGGTCAGCGAGAAGACCCGCAAGCGCGTTGCCGAGGAGGCCGTGCGCCTCGGTTACCGGCCGAACATCAACGCCGTGCGGCTCGTCACGGGCCGCGCAGGCGCGATCGGCGTCGTTATGGGTCGCAACGAATTCCAGTTCTCCGAATTCATGAGCGGCATGGCCGAACGGCTGGACAGCGAGGATATCGACATTCTCGTGAGCCCGGTTGCCGACCATGATATGAAAGCCGAGCTCCAGCTCTATAGCCGGCTGGCGACGAGCGGACGGGTCGACGCCGTGATCATCCATTCACCGAAGCCGAACGACGAGCGCATCCTGCTGCTCCACAAGCTCGGCATTCCCTTTCTGGTCCATGGCCGCTCCGAGACCAACGTGCCGCACGCCTGGCTCGACATCGACAACGAAGGCGCGATCCGCCGCGCCACCTCGCACCTTCTAGACCTCGGCCATAGGCGGATCGCACTCATCAACGGCCGCGATGGTCTCACTTTCACGCTCCACCGCGACAAGGGCTATCGCGAGGCGCTGGAACAGCGTGGGCTGCCCTTCGATCCGCGCCTCGTCACGCATGGCCAGTTCACCGACGAGATCGGTTTTCGCTCGGCCCGTTCCTTCCTCGAGCAGTCCCCCCGCCCGACGGCCTTCGTCGCCGGCTCGATGATGACGGCGCTCGGCGTCTATCGCGCCGTGCGTTCGGTCGGCCTTGTGGTCGGAAAGGACATCTCCGTCATCGCACATGACGATGTCTTTCCCTATCTCACGGCCGACAACATGGTCCCGTCCCTTTCGACGAGCCGGTCGCCCCTGCGCGCCGCCGGCGCGCGCTCGGCCGACCTCACCCTGCAACTGCTTACCGGACGGCCGGCCACGGAAATTCACGAGCTCTGGCCGGTCGAGCTCATCCTGCGCGAGTCGACCGGTCCGGCGCCTGAAGCATGACCATCCTTCTCCGTCGGGGCTCTACTCGCGTCCCTTCAACCGGAACAGCAGGTCCTCATGTACGGCCGTGAGGTGGAAGACCAGGAAACCGGCCGCCTCCTCGAAAACGCCCGCGCGGCAGAGGCGGATCAGCTCGGCGTGCTCTTCCATCGCTCGGGTCATCGCTGCGACGCTTGAGAGCTGGACGCGCGTGTAGCGGTCGCTCGTCTGCAGCAGCGACGCGACGATCTGCTGCGTCCGGGGCATCTCGGCGCGCCGGTAGAGGGCCAGGTGCAGTTCGGCATTGAGCTGGCCGTAGGAATCGATTTCCCCTGCGGCCGTCGCCTTGAGGAATCGGTTTTGAACCTCCTCCACCCGCGCGAAATCGTTGTTATCGAGAAGCGGCGCAGATTTGCGGAAGAGCCGCGGTTCCAGAAGCGCCCGCAGCTCGAAAACGTCGTTGATCTCGGCGAGCGACAGTTCGGAGACGATCGCCCCCTTCTGCGGCACGATCCTGACCAGCCCTTCGGCTTCGAGCTGAAAGAGGACCTCGCGCACCGGAATGCGGCTGACGCCGTAGGTTTCGGCCAACGCATCCTGCCGCAGCTGACTGCCGGCCGGATAGCGCCCGGAGAGAATCGCCTGCCGGATTTCCTCGATTAATGCCCCGGAGAGGGTGCGATGTTTGAGTTGTGACACCATGGACGCTCGCTACAGGAATACCGCCAAAAATGATATTGACTCCAAGAATGTATAAAATCTACTTTATACGTAAGCCAAGGGAACAGTCATGAACCAGTCAATCGCGCCGCCGCTTTATGCGCGCGCCATCGTCTCTCTCTCCGAAGCCATGCTCGCCCTCGAAAAGCGCGCGGTTGCCGGATTGATGTGCGTGCTTCTCGCGCTCATCCTCCTGAACGTCGTCACCCGCTACAGCGGACATCCGCTCTATTGGGTCGATGAAGCGGCCGTATACGCCATGGTCTGGCTCGCCTTCTTCGGAGGCTCGGCGCTGACGCGTCTCAGACTTGATTTCGCCGTGACGCTGCTCACGGATTACCTGCCGCCCGCGGCGGCGCGCTGGATGCGCGCGGCATCGACACTGCTCGTCCTCCTCTTCGCCCTGGCGCTTGCGGCATTCTGCTGGATGTGGATGGACCCCGTCGGCATCATCCGCGCCGGCTTCGACGCGAAGGCTTTCGCGGCCGAGAGCTTCAACTTCCTCTATACCGAGCGCAGTCAGACGCTGAATTGGCCGATCTGGGCGATCAGCCTCGTCATCCCCCTCTTCGCCGTGACGATGACCGTCCATTGCGCCGCCAATCTCGTCGAAGACCTGGGTCTGTCGCCTCAGCGTGAGCGGCGCGAACTTTCGAGCGCCGAGGGAGTGAACTGATGGTCACCACTGCCGCCTTCCTTGCCTTCATGCTCGTCGGCGTTCCGATCGGCGTCTGCCTCTGCCTCGGCAGCATCGTCTATATTTTCGCTTCCGGAAATCCCCTGCTGTTCCAGAGCTTTCCGACGCAGCTCTTCGGCGGCGTCGACAATTATGGGCTGATCTCCATTCCGCTCTTCGTGCTGATCGGCGAGATCATGAACGGCGGCGGCATCACCCGGCGCATCATCGACATGACGATGGCTTTCGTCGGCGCGATGCGCGGCGGGCTTGCCTATGTCAACCTGCTCGCCAACATGTTCGTCGCCTCGATACTCGGCTCGGCCACGGCGCAGGTTGCCGTCATGGCGCAGATGATGGTGCCGGAGATGGAGAAGAAGGGCTATGACAAGACCTTCGCCGCCGGGCTCACCGCCTATTCGGGCATGCTCGGTCCCATCATCCCCCCGTCGATCATGTTCGTCGTCTACAGCGTGCTCGCGCAGGTTCCGGTAAGCGATATGCTGGCCGCAGGAATTGTGCCCGGAATTCTGCTGACCGTAGCCTTCTGCCTCGTCATCGCGGCGATGGGTTTCGTCTACAACTATCCGCGCGGCGAGCGCATGAAGCTCAAGGAGCGCGTCCGTATCGTGCTGGATGCGCTGCCGACGCTTCTCATCCCCTTCGTCATCGTCGGCTCGATCCTCTCCGGCCTCGCCAACGCGACGGAGGCCGCAGCAGTCGGGGCCGTTGCAGCGGTGCTCGTCGGTCGCTTCTGGATCGGCGAGCTCAAATTCTCCGATCTTCCTCGAATGATGCTGAGGGCCGGCATCTATTCGGCCGTGGTCCTCTTCCTCGTTGCGGCCGCCGCGGTCTTCTCCTGGGTACTCGTCTACGGCATGGTGCCGCAGCAGGTTGCCGGCTGGGTTCAGACCGTCGCCTCGGATCCGGTCACCTTCATGCTGCTCGTCAACGTCATCCTGCTCATCATCGGCACGGTGATCGACGGCGCCCCCGGGCTCATCATGACGGTGCCCATCCTCCTGCCGATCGCGACCGAGGTCTACGGCATCGACCCGATCCATTTCGGCGTCGTCGTGGTCGTCAACCTCGTCCTCGGCTTCCTCTCGCCGCCGGTCGGGCTCTGCTTCTTCGTGGCGGCCGCGGTGACCGGCGCAAAGCCCGGCAAGATGTTCCTGGTGACGCTGCCGTTCTTCTTCGTCTCCTGCCTCATGCTCGTGCTCCTGTCGCTCATTCCCTCGCTCTCGACCTTCTTCGCCCGATAACCATAACGAACCAGCCAGAGGATCTTCCATGACATTCTCCCGCAGAACCTTCCTTGGCGGCGTTGCCGCCGGCGCAGCCCTCTCGCTCGCCACGCCGTCGCTCGTGCGCGCGCAGGAAACGCGCACCCTGCGCCTCGGCATCGTCACGCCGCCGGGACACCCCTGGAACAATGCCGCACTCAAGGTGGGCGAAGCCCTCAAGGCCGAGACGAACGGCCGCCTGTCGATCTCGGTCTTTCCGGCCGGCCAGCTCGGCAACGAGGCGGCGATGCTGCAGCAGATGCAGAGCGGCGCGCTCGATCTCGGCTGGATCATGACCGCCGAACTCGGCTCGCGCATTCCCGCCGTTGCCGCGATCAACGCGCCCTGGGTCGTCGATTCCACCGCCAAGGTCGCCAAGCTCGTGCGCGAACCGGTCGCCATGAAGCTCCTCGACGTTCTTCCGGCCGAGACCGGAACGGTCGGCCTTGCCTGGGGCATCACCACCATGCGCGTCGTCTTCTCGGCCAAGGAGATCGCCGGGCTCGACGACATCAACGGCATGAAGCTGCGCATCAATACGACGCCCGCCTATCGCGATTTCTACCAGCTCCTCGGCGCAGCGCCGACGCCGATCCCGACGCCGGCGGTTTTCGACGCCATGTCGAACGGCCAAGTGGACGGTCTGGAGGCGGACCTCGACTTCTCCTGGAACCAGCGCTTCGACAAGGTGTCCAAGACCATGCTGAAGATGAACGCCATCTTCATGCCCTGCGTGGCGCTGGCTTCCGGCCGCGTATGGCAGACCCTTCCCGAAGCCGACCGGGAGATCATCGCCCGCCTCACCAAGGCAGCGCTCGACGAGCAGATCGACGCAACCGTCGCCAACGAACCGGCCCTCCTCGAAAAGTTTGCCCGCGCAGGCATTCCGATCAAGGATGTCACCGTCGCCGACGCCGGACGGATCATCGCCGAATACGACAAGATCTGGCTGCCGAAGGCACCGGTTCTCGCCGAGCTTCGCAAGGTCGGCGCAACGCTCTGACGCTCCTGGATGGGGAACGCGGCCTCGCCGCCTTCCCCATCCGGTTTGCGGACATCGGCGCCGCAAATCGCCTCAATCTGCTTGCGCCCCGGCGCGCCGCAGGCCAAGAGAGCCTGAGGAGCTCCTCGGTGGTCCACAGATGGAAAGAAAAGAAATCGCAATTATCGGCGGCGGCCCCGCCGGTCTGATGGCCGCGGAAGTCTTGTCGCGCTCGGACCATGCGGTGACCGTCTACGAGGCTATGCCAACAGCCGCGCGCAAATTCCTGCTCGCGGGAAAATCCGGCCTGAACATAACCCATTCCGAAGACTACCAGGACTTCGCGACGCGCTTCGGCGATGCTTCGGCAAGGCTGCGCCCGGCCCTCGATGCCTTTACCCCTCGGGACGTGCGCGTCTGGGCAGCCGGACTGGGTGCGGAAACCTTCGTCGGCTCTTCCGGCCGCGTGTTTCCTAGGGCTATGAAGGCCTCGCCGCTATTGCGCGCCTGGCTCCGCCGGCTGGAGGCTCAGGGCGTCCGGCTTATTACCCGCCATCGCTGGTCGGGTCTTGCGGAGAACGGCTACATATTCGATACGCCGGAAGGGAAGACGGTCGTCCGTTGCGATGCGGCTCTCCTGGCGCTTGGCGGCGCAAGCTGGCCACGGCTCGGCTCCGACGCCGCCTGGGTGCCGTTGCTGCGGGCGCGAGGCGTCTCTTTCAGCGATTTCCGCCCCGCTAATTGCGGTTTCGACGTCGCCTGGAGCGAGATTTTCCGCGAGCGTTTTGCCGGCTTCCCGCTGAAAGGCGTCACCGCAACATCCTATGCGGGTACGGTACCGGGCGAATTCGTGGTGAGCCGCCACGGCATCGAAGGCAGCCTCGTCTACGCCCATGCGGCAAGCCTGCGCGGCCGGCTGGACCGAGATGGCAAGGCGGCGCTCCTGCTCGACCTTACGCCCGGCCGCACGGCCGAGAGGCTCGCGCGGGATCTCGGGCGGCAGGACCGCAAGGCGAGTTTCTCCAACCGCTTGCGAAAGGGCGCAGGGCTTGATCCGGTCAAGGCGGCATTGCTGCGGGAACTCTCGCCGGCGGCGGCCAGAGCCGCTCCGGAGCAACTCGCTGCTGAGATCAAGGCCTTGCCCGTTCCGGTGCTCGCAACACGGCCGATCGCCGAAGCGATCTCATCGGCCGGCGGCATCCGCCTGGACGCCATCGATGACCGCTACATGCTGAAGGCGCTCCCCGGCCTCTTCGCCGCCGGAGAAATGCTCGATTGGGAGGCGCCGACAGGCGGCTATCTCCTCACCGCATGCCTCGCCATGGGCCGCGCTGCGGCGCGTGGCGTCGAGGCATGGCTCGCCGATAGTCTGCGGTAACGTTGTGAATCACAGACGGTTTTGTCAGCACGTCCTCACATCCGTCAGCGCTCAGCTTTTCGGCCTGATCGAGAACATGGCACCGGCGGCGACAATGAAGAGCCCGATGATTGCGAGTTGCAGCGTGCTTGGGATGCCGACGAGGATCAGCACATTGTTGACGAGCGTGATCAGCAGCACCCCGAGAAGTGTTCCGAGCACCGTACCCGACCCTCCGGTGACGCGCGCGCCACCGAGGACGACCGCAGCGATGACGTCCAGCTCCGACCCCGCCAGATCGAAAGGGTTGGCGAGCCGATTGCTCGACACGTGCATGATACCCGCGATCCCGGCGAGCAGACCGGCATAGGAGAAGACGAACACGTGGACGGTGCGCAGGTTGTATCCGAGACGCGAGGCGATGCTGGCGTTTCCACCCACCGCATAGATGGCCCGACCGATAAGGGTACGCTTGAGGATGTACCAGGTGGCGAGTGCGGCGACGACCAGAACGAGGAAATAGGCGGGCAAAGTCGAGACTGCACCATTCGCCCCCTCATACCGGAAAAGCGCGAGCTTCCCGAAAGCGTCCATGGATTCGGGGATGTTCATGAACAGGGCCGTTCCGATGAACGTCAGCAGAAACCCGCGGATCGCGTATTGCGTGCCGATCGTCACGATCAGTGAGGGCGCCTGCAATGCGTGGACCAGCAAGCCGTTGCAGATGCCGAGGATCGCGCCGCCGGCGGCTGCGATGCCAAGGATAGGCCAGATGGACAGATCCGGCGCATAATTCGTGACCAGCATGGTGATGACGTACATCACCAGCGCAGCAATGGCCGTGAACGATACGTCGAGCCCGCCAGATGCCAGCACGACGAGAACGCCAAGCGCGAAGAGGCCGCGCACGACGGTGGAGCGTGCCATGTCGAACAGGTTGGAAACCTGCCAGAAGTCGGGATTGATCGTGCCCACGACGATGCAGACGATCACGACGAGAAGGAAGGTAACGGCCGGAGGGTGGCGGATAAACCAGCGCATGGTCCGGATTGCTGCGGGCACTTCCTCGCTCCCGCTGACGGGGGTCGCTGCGACATCGGCCATGTTATTGAACTCCCTGGCCGTCTTCGGCCATCATCGACTTGTAGATTGCGTCCTCCTCAAGCCCTTCGGCCGGAAAGATATCGGCGACCCGGCCTTTGCGCATCACCATCACGCGATCGCAGTTCTGTAGAATCTCGGGCAGGTCGTCGCTGATGATGACGACGCTCATGCCGTCTCCTGCAAGGCGCTGAATGATGCGGAATATCGTGTCCTTCGATCCGACGTCGACGCCGACGGTCGGGCCGTGCAGGATGAGCAGGCTCGGCTCGATCGTCAGCCAGCGGCCGATCAGGACCCTCTGCTGGTTGCCGCCCGAAAGGGACATGACGGGATTGTCGATATCCGGAGTCGCCACCTGCAGATCGTCGACCGTTTTCTGTGCCAGAGCCTTCGCCCGGCGGCTGTCGAGCAGGCCGAGAGCCCCCCGCAGTCGGTCGAGGACCGCCATGACGATATTCTCGCGGATGGATTTCCCAAGGAAAAGCCCTTCGGACAGGCGGTCCTCCGGAACATAGCCGATGCCGGCCTCGATCGCCGAGGCGGGCGACGACAGATCCACCCGCCTACCTGCGAGCAGGACCGAGCCCCGCCGCGCCGGTTCCACGCCGGCCAGCGAAAGCGCAAGCTCGTTCCGCCCGGAATCGAGAAGTCCCGTAATTCCGAATATCTCGCCCTTGGAAACCGTGAAGCTGACATCGTCGAAGCCGGCACCTCCGAGCCGCTCCACCGAGAGCAGCGTCTCGTCACCATGCGAATCCACGCGATAACGCGTGTCGTCGAGTTTCTTGCCCGTCATCCAGAAGCCGAGTTCGGTCTTCGACTGGGTGGCGACGTCGCATTCGGCAACCTTCAGGCCGTCGCGCATGATGATCGCCTGCCCGCCGATCGCCTTGCATTCGTCGAGCTTGTGCGTGACGAAGAGGACAGACACGCCCTTGGCGTGCAGGCCGTGTACGACGCGAATGAGGTTGTCCACTTCGCGCCGCGTCAATGCGGTCGTCGGCTCATCCATGATGACCAGACCGGCATCGGACGCGATCGCGCGAGCAATGGCGATGAGCTGGCGCGTTGCGATGGGGAGTTCTTCGACGGGGGTCGACAGAAAAGCGGGTTCCGTCGGCAGTCCGACGTCCTTCAGGGCACGGACGGCCGTCTCCCGCAGGCCCTTGAGGTCGAGACGCCGCGCGAGGCTGCCGTTCGAGGCAACCAGCTGCTGCGTCAGCGCGACGTTCTCCTCGACGCTCAGATTGGGAAGAAGCGACAGGTCCTGATAAACCGTCTCGATGCCGGCTGCCAAGGCGCCGATCGGCGTCAGCCCCTCGACCTTTTTACCGTTGATCGCAAGCTCACCGCCATCTGCCGGCTGGGCGCCGGAAATGATCTTGATGAGCGTGCTCTTGCCGCATCCGTTCTCGCCCATGAGATGATAGGTACGGCCGCGCTCGATCGTGAAGCTCACCCCCTTGAGCGCGCGAACGCCGCCGAAGCGCTTCTCCAGGTCGCGAACTTCCAGGAAGGGCGTCGCATCGCTCCGCGCCTTTGCGGAGGGCATCTTCTTCTCGGCAATGATAGTCGACTGCATTGGCATGGTCCGGAGTTGCGGTCTGTTCGCCGGCAGGGCCATCCCTGCCGGCGGATGCGGCTGCAGCCGCGGATCCGTTCGATGCGTGATCAGAACGGGTACTGGCTGTAGTTGGACTCATCGACGTCGACCCAGGCTTCGCCGACGACGATGATGCCGTCGCCAGGGCCCTTCTTCACGGACACCTTGTTGTAACCCGGCACCCCGAGATCCATACCGTCCGTGATTTCCTTGCCTTCGATCACGAGCTGGGCAACCTTGTTCATGACGTAGCCGGCATCCTTCGGGTCCCAGAAGGAGATGCTCTGTACGGCACCCGATTCGAGATACTTGGCCGTGTCCTTCGGCAGACCGAGGCCGACGACGCAAACCTTGCCGACGAGGCCGGCTTCCTCGACCGCGCGGCCGATTCCGATCACGTCAATGGCCGAACCGCCCTGGAAGCCCTTGATGTCGGGATACTTGCGAAGGATTTCGCGTGCCTTTTCGTAGGCTTTGTTGGCGTCGTTGAAGGACTCGTTTTTCTCCGAAACGAGTTCCATTTCCGGATATTTCTTGGCGTTCTCCGCACCCCCGTCGGCCCACTGCACGTGCGTGAGGCTGCCCAGGGATCCCACGAATGAGGTCCACTTGCCGGATTTGCCCATGCAGTCGGCGAGCTTCTCGTTGAAGCGCGCGCCAAAGACCTTGTTATCGAAGGCTTCGATATCGACCTGCGTGTTCTTCAGGCTATCGGCTTCGTGCGTGATGATCTTGATGCCGCGGTTCATCGCCCGCTTGAAGACGCCTTCGAGAGCGGAAGGGTCCATCGGCACGACGGCGATTGCGTTAACGTTCTTCGCGACGAGGTCTTCGATGAGGCGAAGCTGTTGGGCCGCGTCGGCCTTGGCCGGTCCGATCTGGCTCGTCGAAACAGCTGGGTTGTCCTTGCCATAGGCAACGACACCTTCCTCCATGCGCGTGAACCAATTCTCACCGGTCACCTTGACGACGGTCACGACGGAGGGGGCGTCCTGTGCGACCGCAAGCTGGGCAGCGCAAAGCGCGCCCAAGGCGACCGTGCAGGCGGCAATCTTCTTGTAGACAGACATGAGTGTCTCCTCATCACTTGTTGTTTGCCCGACCAGAAATCGACGGCGGGGGGCATTGCGCCGTTTAGGGACCTCGGGATCAGCGTCGCGGCGAAAGAAATGCGCGGAGATCGACGCGCGACGTTGCCAGGAACACGATCAGAAGCAGTCCCCAGGCGCAGTCGCGGAAGAAATTCGAGATATCGAGGAAATTGAACAGGCTGGACAGCATCTGAAGCGCCGTCGCGGAGAGGACGACGCAGACCGTGCGTCCATATCCACCGTCAGGCCGTACACCCGCCATCACGACGATCAGAATGGCGATGAGAACGTAGGAGCTGCCATAGTCCCATTTCACGCTGGAGGTGCGGGCGGCGATGATGATTCCAGCGATCGAAGCAAGCACTCCGCAGACGGTATAGGTCAGAAGAAGCATCCGGCGCTGCGGAATGCCGGCATAACGGGCGGCCTTGGCATTGCTGCCCATCAGGTAGAGCTTGAAACCGAATGGCGTGAAGCGGAGCACGACCCCGATCAGGACCGCGATGGCGACGAAGAGCGTGAAGCACATCGGCACACCGAGTACCGGGGTGTTGCCGAAATTGTCGAGGGGCTCGACGTAGCCGAGGGTGATCGCTGAACCGTTGGTGAAAGCGACGGCGAGACCTGTGAAAAATAGCTGCGTGCCGAGCGTGGCGATGATCGGCGTAAGGCCGGCGAATGCGATCAAGGCACCGTTCAGCAAACCGCCGGCGAGACCGATGATCAGCGCGACCACCGCGAACAGCCACGAGAAAGCGAGTGGCGCTTCATCGGCCGAAACCCAATCGCGCACCAGCAGGTAGGAACCTACCCCGGCAAGATTGGCGAGAGCGATGCCGGAAAGATCGATGCCGCCGCCTCCGGCGATCATGGCGAGCATGACGCCGAGAGCCAGCAGCGCAAGCTCCGGAACCTGAGCGGACATTGACTGAAAATTGTAGAGGCTGAGAAAGGTGTCTCCGGCGAACACCACGGCGAGCGCTACCACGAGAACATTGGTTGCCACAAGAAAGTTGAATTGCCGGTCGGCAAACACGCTTTTCATTTCAGCCTTCTCCCACACCGCATTTCAGGGGTGTCTCACGCCCCGCCGACTTCCCGCCGCCCCAAGCCGATCGCCGGAGCGACGACAGGAGGATAACGTCAAGTCTTTGATAAGAAGAAGAAATTGCGACACCATCCGCTTCCATCCTTCTCAAGTTTTCGGCAATCTAACGTGAATGTTGACATTTGTCGAGCCATGTTTGAATTATGTAGGAAATTCGCAGTACGGCATGATCCGGCTGTTCGCCAGGGAGGTGTTCTCCATCAAGATTTTCCAGCCGGCCTGGCATCCGAACTGCGCCGGCAGACCCCGGTCTGCTCCGGCAGACGATGTTAGATTCAACGTAGTGTTGCGCTGGGCCATATCGCCAGCGACGGACAAAAGAGGACTGCCATGCAGCGTTTCATCAACAATCCCGACGAAGTCGTCGAGGATACCGTCAAGGGTTTCGTCAAGGCGCATGCCGACATCGTTCGCCTCGGCGAAAATCCGCGCGTCATCGTCGCCAGGGGCGCGCCGGTTGCCGGCAAGGTGGGCGTCGTGACCGGCGGCGGCTCCGGCCATGAACCTGCCTTCATCGGCTACACCGGCCGCAACATGCTGGACGCGGTCGCCGTCGGCGAACTCTTCTCCTCGCCGACGGCCAAGAGCTTTCACGACGCGATGCACGAAGCGAACGGCGGCAAGGGCGTCGTCTGCCTCTACGGCAACTATGCCGGCGACAACATGAACGTGAAGATGGCGGTGAAGCTCGCGGCCAAGGCAGGGATCGAAGTCGCGACGGTCGTGGCCAATGACGACGTCTGCTCCGCGCCGCCCGAAGAGCGCGAGAAGCGGCGCGGCGTCGCCGGAGAAATCTTCATGTGGAAGATCGGCGGGGCCAAGGCGGCCGCCGGCGCGAACCTCGAAGAGGTCCGTGCGGTTGCCCAGAAGGCGATCGACAATTGCCGCTCGATCGGGGTCGGGCTCGGCCCCTGCACCCTCCCCGCGGTCGGGCATCCGAACTTCCGGATCGAGCCGGGCACGATGGAAGTCGGCATCGGCCATCACGGTGAGCCCGGCGTGCGCGTCGAAGCGCTGAAGACCGCCGAAGAGGTCGCGGTCGACATGTGCAAGATCGTGCTGGACGATCACGACCTGCCGGAGGGCACGGAAGTGGCTGTGCTCGTCTCCGGTCTCGGCGCAACGCCGCTCAACGAACTCTACATCCTGAACGACACGATCGAGCGCGAGATCACCGCCCGGAGCCTCAAGATCTACCGCACCTTCGTCGGTAACTACTTCACTTCGCTTGAAATGGTCGGAGCGACGCTCACGGTCATGGCGCTCGACGACGAACTCAAGGCGCTCCTCGATGTCGAGGTCCGCTGCACCGCCGTTCTCTGAGGAAATGGACATGCAGACGTTTGATAATGCAAAAGCCGGCGACATCGTCCTCACGCTTGCCGACCGGATCATCGAAAACCGCGCCTATCTGAGCGAGATCGACGGCAAGATCGGCGATGGCGATCACGGGGTGAACATGGCCAAGGGCTTTGGCCTTGCCGCAGAACGCCTGAAGGGCAAAGACGCCTCGCTCGCAGTGGCGCTCGATACGCTCGGCACCGTGCTGATGACGGAGATCGGCGGCTCGATGGGGCCGCTCTACGGCGTGATGTTCACCGAATTCGCCGAAAAGATCGAGGACGCCGATGCAATCGACGCCGCCGCCTATAGCCGCATGCTTCATGCGGGGCTCGAAGGCATCCGGTCGATCGGCTCCGCCAAGGTGGGCGACAAGACGCTGCTCGACACCTTGGTGCCTGCGGTCGACGCCTTCGATGCGGCGACTGCCAGCGGCAAGCCCTTCGCCGATGCGCTCGACGCACTCGTATCGGCGGCGGAGGCCGGCCGCGATTCGACGCGCGACCTGGTTGCGAAGATCGGCCGGGCGAGCCGCCTCGGCGAACGCTCGCTCGGCGTGTTGGACGCCGGCGCCACCTCCTGCGCGATCATCCTCAGGGAGTTGTCGCACGGGGCTCGCGCCCGGCTCACCTGAAGCCGCAGTCTCGCGATTGCGCGCAAAGGGGGTAGCGGCACCCGGCCCCCATTGCAAAAGCACGGCGTTGCTTCCATCCTCGCGGTCCGAAAACAGAAGAAGTACAGGACTGCATGGCGACCAAGACACCTTCGGCACGCAAGGGCGCCGCCAATCGAAGCGGTACGATCGATGCTTCGGACGCGATCCCCTTGCGCTACGGTGACGACCCCTATGTCTGGGCTTGCTGGCTTTATTACGAAGACGGCATGACGCAGGGCGAGATCGCCGAGGCCATGGGTGTGTCGCGGGCGACGGTAAACAGCTATCTCGCCGATGCCCGCGAAAAAGGCATCGTCAACATTTCGATCGAGCCGGCGCGGCTGGCATCGCTCACCATCGCCCAGGAATTGAAGCGGCATTTCGGCCTGACCGACTGTCTCGTGGTCCCGAGCGACGACAATGCAGGTTCGTTGATCGATCGCCTCGGAGCGGCCGCGGCGCAGGCGCTTCCAAAACTCCTGAAATCCGGCGATACGCTCGCCGTTGCCTGGGGCCGCACCGTGCTTTCGGTCGGCGAGCACGCCGGGATCGCTTCCCTTCAGGACATGACGGTGGTTCAGGCGACCGGCGGCACCACGGCCTCTTTTGCCTATACGCCGGAGCTTTGTGCCTCGGCGGTCGCGCGTGCAATTTCGGCCCGCTGCGTCAACATCACCGCGCCGGCCGTGGTCAAATCGCCCGAGCTCCTGCATATGCTTCTGGATGAACCTCTGGTTCAGGAGCAGTTCGCGACACTGGCGAGGGCAAACCGGGTGCTTTTCGGCATCTCCTCGCTTCGGCCGAATTCCACCATTCATACCAGCGGTTTCTTCGAATCGGTCTCGCTGCAGGACTATCTGGCAGCCGGCGCCGTCGGCGTCGTTGCGGGCCGTTTCATCGATGAACGCGGCCGTCCGGTCGCCGGCCCGCTCGACGATCGCACAGTCGGAATCTCGCTGGACCTGCTCCGCAAGATAGGCACGCGCATTGCGGTCGCCGGCGGCTTCGACAAGGTTCCGGCCCTGCTCGCGGCGTTACGCGGCGGCTATGTCAACGTGCTCATCACGGACGCGGCGACCGGTCACGGTATCTTGCGGGCCGACGGCGTCACGGCACTCGACGCCAAGCTTTCGCACCGGCCGAAGCTTGTCCAGACACCGAGCTCCTATCGCACCCACGTCAAGAAATTCCTCAACAACCCGAACGAAGTCGTCGAAGAGATGCTCGACGGAGTCGTCAGGGCGCATGAGAAATATCTGCAGCCGATCAACGGATCGCACCGGGCGCTCGTCGCGCGCAACGGCCCCAGGCCCGGAAAAGTCGGCTTGGTCATCGGCGGGGGTACGGGGCACGAGCCGTGCTTCCTCGGTTATGTCGGCAAGGGCCTCGCCGATGCGGTCGCCGTCGGCAACATCTTTTCCTCGCCGCCGCCCGATCCGATCGTGCAATGCGCCGAGGCCGCGTCCGGAGGCGAAGGCGTGCTCTTCGTCTACGGCAACTATGCCGGCGACGTGATGAACTTCGAGATGGCGGCTGAAATCGCCGAAGAAAAGGGCATCAAGGTAAAAACTGTCCTAACGACCGACGACGTCGCCTCCTCGCCGGTCGAAGACCGCGAGGGCCGGCGCGGCGTTGCCGGCAATTTCTTCATCTTCAAGATCGCGGGCGCGGCCTGCGATCGCGGCCTGTCGCTGGAAGCGTGCGAAGCCGTCACGCGCAAGGCGAACCTGCGCACCTATACGGTGGGCGTCGCGCTCGAACCCGGCTCGATGCCGCAGACGCGCCGGCACAATTTCGAGATCGGCCCGGACGACATGGAGGTCGGCATGGGCATCCACGGCGAACCGGGCGTGACGCGCGAGCGCATCCGATCGGCGGACGAGATTACCGACAGCATCATGGACCGCATCTTCAAGGAGATGAGGACGGCACCCGGCGAGCGCGTCGCCGTGCTCGTCAATTCCTTCGGAGCGACGCCCCTGATGGAGCTCTATATCCTGTTCCGGCGGGTCCAACAGCGACTGGCGGCAAAGGACATTCTGATCGAAGCGAACTGGATCGGACATTATTGCACCTCGCTGGACATGGCCGGCGCTTCGATCACCATACTCCATCTTGATCAGGAGCTGTCCGATCTGCTTCATCATCCTTGCGAAACGGCCTTTCTGAAGGTCAACTAGAACTGGGCGAAAGCCCTGGCGGGTGGCTGCGGATCCACTCAAAGACCGCGGGAGGAAAATGATGCCGGAAAGCGCGGTGCGCCGCTTAATCGAAATGTTCGAGGCGATCTCCAGCGTCATCGAGGCGGAGAGGGACCATCTGTCCGAACTTGACGGCGCGATCGGCGACGCCGATCACGGGATCACCATGGCGATCGGCTTTTCTGCCGTGACCGGCGAACTGGCGAGGACGGATGCAGGCAGCGCCGGGCTCAGCGGTGTCCTGACGGCGGCGGCAAGCTCCTTCCTGAATGCCGTCGGAGCTTCGACGGGACCGCTTTACGCCACCGCCTTCCGCCGTGCGGCCCAGGCCCTGAAAGAACGCGATACACTGGACCTCGAGGCTTGCTCCCTCCTCATCCAGGCGGTTGCCTCCGGCATAGGCGAGCGCGGCAAAGGGCAGCGCGGCGACAAGACGATGCTCGACGTCTGGCTTCCCGCCGCCGACGCAGCGGCGCAGGCGGTCGCAGCCGGCAAATCCGCCGCCGCATTCTGGTCGGATGTGACCGCAGCCGCCGAGAACGGCGCCAGCGCGACGCGTTCCATGGTGGCGACGAAAGGCCGTGCGGCCCGGGTCGGAGAGCGCTCGCTCGGCCACATGGATCCCGGCGCAGCCTCGGCCGTCCTGATCATTCGTGCTATGGCCCAAACCCTGCGCGACGGCTAGAGCGGGATGAGGAAAAGTGTGTGCGGTTTTCCGCTCGCATCCCGCGTCTCAATTCTTGGAATCGATCACGTTCATGTTTTTAGGTCGACCCGACCTAAAACATCGTGATCTAGAGCGTTTCATCACACGGTTTACCGGGAAGTGCTCTAACTAACCCGCTTCCGGTGCCGGCGGGGCCTCACCCGTCGTCAACATCTGCATCAGCGCGAGTTCGCTCCTCACGCCCTGCCTATAAAGGTGGAACAGCATCTTTCCCAATTCCGCACCGTGTTCACTTTCCGGCTCCAACTCCCTGGAAGAGCAGGCATAAACGTGAACACGTCGCAACATCAAGATTTCGTCGTCGTCAATGGCGAGATCCGAGAAGCGCACCGACATTTTCCTTTGACCCTCTAATCAAAGTGGCTTTGTTGATGATGACTTAATATCGGTGCGGATACGGCGCGAATCCAGACCCCCCATCATTCTTCAGTGAAGAGAGTTACGCGATCGCCAACGCCCTCCACCACTTGCCTTTTGCTCTGCCTCCCATAGTTGAAATAGAAGACTGCATCTTTCAACGAATGGGGCAGACAACATGTCGTTACTGATCAGCATCCTGATCACCTTTCTCGTCGTCATTCTGGTTCTTTATCTCGTCAACCGCCTTCCCCTCGACGGGCGCACCAAGCAAATCGTCCAGGCCATCGTCATCATTATCGGCATCCTGTCGCTGCTGCGGTATCTTGCCGTGTTCTGATCTCCGCACGTGCGGCGGCCCCCTGTACTTCCCTGGTGGCGGCAAAGATGTGAACCCGGCCTTGCGTATCTGCCGGGAACCTTGGCCCGGCTTCCCCATTAGGGGCCGAGTGAACAGTCTGGTTCGTGCAACGAACGGAGGCGGCCATGATGCGAGCAGCTGTTTTCCTGGCATTAGCGGCGGCGGTGGCCGTTGCGCGGCACGAGACCGCGATTGCGCAGGAATCGCCGCGTATGCTCGACACCGAAAGCGGGCCCGTCAGCGTCGAAGTCCTCGCGGGCGGCCTCGAGCATCCCTGGGGCGCTGCCCTTCTGCCGGATGGCGACATGCTGGTGACGGAGCGCCCCGGCAGGCTGCGCACCGTGTCGGCCGAGGGAGCTGTCGGCGAACCGATCGAAGGGGTCCCGGATGTCTTCGCCCAAGGCCAGGGTGGGCTCCTCGATGTTGCACTCGATTCGGATTTCGCTACGAACAGGACTGTCTATCTGTCCTTTGCCGAGGAACGCGAAGGCGGTGCGGCCACCTCGGTCGGCCGTGGCCGGCTGAACGACGACGCCACCGCACTTTCGGATTTCAAGATAATCTTCCGGCAGGAGCCGGCGGCTTCAGGCGAGAATCATTTCGGCTCGAGGTTGGCCTTCGCGCCGGACGGCAAACTTTTCATCACGCTCGGCGAACGCTTCGACATGCAGGAGGCCCAGAATCCAGCCAACCATCTCGGCACGATCGTCCGCGTCAATCCCGATGGCTCCATACCGGGCGACAACCCCTTCGTCGGCCGCGAGGGCGCCGACGAGATTTGGTCCTACGGCCACCGCAACGTTCAGAGCGCCGCCATCCATCCGGAAACCGACGTGCTTTGGACGGCAGAGATGGGACCGATGGGGGGAGACGAGTTGAACATACCCGAGGCCGGCAAAAACTATGGCTGGCCCGTGGTGAGCTGGGGCAGGCATTATTCGGGCGAACGAATTCCCGACCCGCCGAGCCGGCCCGAATTCGCAGGCTCCATCCATAGCTGGACGCCCGTGATCTCACCCTCGGGAATGATATTCTATACGGGCGACCTGTTTGCGGACTGGCGGGGCGACCTTTTGATCGGCGGCCTGTCGGCAGGCGGTATCGTCAGAGTGCAGACGGACGGCCAGAAGGTGACCGGCGAGGAAGTTCTTTCGCTCGAGGCACGGGTTCGCGATCTCCTCCAGGCCTCCGATGGCTCGGTGCTCGCGCTGATCGACGCCGCATCCGGCAGGATTCTGCGCTTGAGGCCCGCCAACTAGGTCCGTGATTGCGTGCGCGGGTGAAGGAAACCGCTCGTTACGTCAGGGGCATTTGCCTCGGCGAGCTGAGAAAGGAATTGCTCCATAAGCGCGGAGTCGCCGAAGCGGCGCATGGAGCGCTCACTTGCGAGCGAAAATTCGGGGTCCACCTCGGTCAGCCGCGCCATTGTGCGCTGCGCTCCCTCAACGTCTCCCCGCTGGCTCAGAACCGCCGTCCGTATCAGCAGGCAATCCGCCTCCTGCGGGGCGCGGATCAGGCATTCCCGCAAGACCTCGTCCGCCTCATCGAGACGACCGGCAGCATAGAGCGCCTGCCCGTAGACATAGGTATAATATTCCGGTGCCATGGGATGCAGCCGGC
The DNA here is from genome assembly GCF_030064585.1 of Ensifer meliloti. Taxonomy (NCBI): domain Bacteria; kingdom Pseudomonadati; phylum Pseudomonadota; class Alphaproteobacteria; order Hyphomicrobiales; family Rhizobiaceae; genus Ensifer; species Ensifer meliloti. The sequence goes on along the minus strand of NZ_CP120364.1, from coordinate 1,156,598 downwards.
GCGCCCGCTCGGCGTTTTGCACTGCCTCCTCATAGCTGCCGAACCGGACCTGCGCCTTTGCCAGCGACATCAGGCTGTCCGGGTCGTTCGGATTGAGTTCGACGGCCCTTTGCGCCGCCTGCATGGCGCCGGGATAGTCGCCGGTTGCCGAAAGGCCGAAGCTGAGGACCTGGTAGCCGGCAGCGAGGTTCGGATCGAGGCGGACAGCCTGGCGTGCCTCGCTGAGGCCGGTTTCCGCATCGGTCGTCGTCGCCCTGCCGCTGAGGTTCTGCACGAAGTCGACGATATAGGTCATCCCCAGATTCGCGCGCGCCGCGGCGTAACCGGGGTCGAGCTCGAGGGCACGATGAAGCAGCGTACGGGCAGCGATCAGTGCCTCCGCATCCTTCGAGCCGTGCTTGTAGCGGTCACGCGCCTGGAGGACGAGGTCGTAGGCCTGGAGGTTTTCGGTCGGTCGTTCCGCCGCATTCGAGACCTCCGACTCGCGCACATAGGAAACCAGATGCGAGACGATTTCGGCCGTCAGCTCGGTCTGGACGGCAAATATGTCCTCGACCCGGCGGTCGTAACTGCGCGACCAGAGATGCGCACCGCTGCGCGCATCGATCAGCTGCGCCACCACGCGAAGCTGGTCCCCGGCGCGCCGGGCACTGCCTTCGACCACATAGCCGGCACCCAGCCTTTCGCCGATGAGGCGGATGTCTTCTGCCTGGCCGCGCAGGGCGAAGGTCGAATTGCGGGCAATCACCTGAAGCTCGGGGTTTCGCGCCAGATTGGCGATTATATCCTCGGTAAGCCCGTCGGCGAAATAGCTCTGCTCGGCGTCGCCGCTCATATTGTCGAAGGGCAGCACCGCAACCGTCGGCCTTGCATCGGCGAGTTCGCCGCCCGCCAGGCGCGCGAGGCTGCCGGCCAGGTCGGCGCCGACGGCTCTTACCTCCGGCGCCTGCGTTGCGGCAGCGGCGAGGACGAGTGCCGCGGCCCCGATGGCGTAGGGCAAGGCCGCGCGCCGGCCACGAGCGATCCGCCCAAGCCAGCCGCGACGGTTCTTTTCGTCCGCATCGAGCCGCACCGCGTAGACGGCGAACGGCTCGGGAATGTTCTTCGCCTGCCTCCGGCCGATGCTGTAGAAGAGCTTGCTGCGGTTCCGGTCGGCGCTGCGGACCACCGCCTCGCTCACGAAAATGCCGCCCGGCTCGGCCATGGCTTCGAGCCGCGACGCGACGTTCACGCCGTCGCCGAACATGTCGCCGTCGGCTTCTATGACGTCGCCGAGGTTGATGCCGAGGCGCATGTCGAAGGGCTGCTCGGAAAATCCGTTCTGGATTTCGATCGCGGCATCGAGCGCCTCGTTGACGCTCGGAAACGTCGCGAGAAAACCGTCCCCTGTCGTCTTGAAGGTGCGGCCGCCGTGCTTCTCGACCGAAGGTATGATCAGTCCGCTGAAAGTCGCCCGCAGGGCGGCATAGGTCGAGGATTCATCCTCGGACATCAGACGGGTATAGCCGACGATGTCGCCAGCGACGATTGCTGCGAGTTTACGTTCCATCACGAGCCTCGACAGTCTTCACGCGCATCTTTATTGGACCAATCCCACCCGTCCACTCAAAACTCCGTGTCCGCCGCATCGCCTGCGGAGTGCATGCTGCGGCGACGCGTGCGTTCCAACTCGCCGTTGACAAGGAACCGGGTGCTTGGCGTAAGGAGGTATGGCTACGAAGAAGGACGCGAACGGTCGCTCATACACTGCACATGATTGCGGCCTTTGGGTGGCGACAATTCCATTGCAGTCGGGTACCCGCGCGGAGTTAGAGCGCTTTAGTGTTTCATCAAGACACTCAACGCTCTAACCTCTTGAAATGGCGCACTTCCGGACGGAAAACCGTTACATGCTTTTTCTGGAAGTGCTCTCGCGCCACGCGAGGACCGGCGCTACGGCTTCGCGAAGGGCTGCGAGATCCGCCTCTTCGACCTTCCGGAAGGGGCGTCTGGAGGGGCCTCCGGGAAGGCCCATGATGCCGAGCAGCGCCTTGGACCCCGGCATGACGCCGACCTTGATCAGCACCTGGATCACGCGGTTCGCCATGGCCTGCAGCCGCCGGGCCTCCTCGATCCGCCCGGCCGCTGCGCAGTCCCTGAGCGCGACGAACAGATCGCCCATGAAATTATATGTCGTGCCTATCGCACCCTGTGCGCCCATCGCGAAACCAGCCAGGCACATTTCATCATAACCGTTGTATACGATGGCGTCGGGTACTGCATGACGGATGCGTTCGAGCTGGAACATGTCGCTCGACGTATGCTTGATGCCGATGATGTTGGGATGCGAGAGAAGCTCGACCAGTTCGGGCAAGGTGAAGCCGCTGGTGCGGGCGGGGAAGTTATAGACGATGAGAGGCAGGGCCGAAGCATCGGCGAGCTCCCGATAATGCGCCATGACTTCGGGCCGGGAGAAATCGTAGTAGAAGGGCGGGATCGCCGAGATCGCCTGGTAACCCGATTTGGCCGCATGCTGCGAAAGCCTGAGCGCATCTCTCGTCGCGATCGTGCCGACATGAGCGATCAGCGTCAGGCGGCCGGACGCTGCGGCCGCAACGTCGGAGAGGTAGTCCGCGCGCTCGTCGAGCGACTGCAACATCGCTTCGCCCGAGCTGCCGCCGACATAGACCCCATCGATGCCGAGACGGACCTGGAAATCGACGAGCGCCCCGATGGCCTGCCGGTCAATGCTTTCGTCTTCGGAGAACGGGGTAAGGAGGGCCGAATAGATCCCTTCGAGTTTCATCTTATGATCGCTTTCACTGGCTCGTGGAAAAAAGCTCGGGCAGTTGGCGGCGGGCAGCGGTGCCAAGCTCGATCACCGCTTCACCGGGGGCGGACCTATAGGGCCAGAGCAATTCCGGCCCGATTGGGCACCAGCGGCCGGCAGCAGCCATCGCCTTGTCGAGCGCGGCGTTGGACAGGCCATGGCGCACGGCAAGCGGCAGGACATGCTCGTTCATGAAGCCGACGATGCGGGCCTCGAAGGCAAGAGCGCCTGCCGGATCCTCCCGAAGCTGATGCCACCACCTGCCGGCCCCGGCGGGGCTCAGGCAGGCGACATTGGAATAGGAGCCGCGGCCGCCCCCGAGGCAGCCGCTCGCCATGAAATGTCCGGGAATGAAGACGGCGAGATCCGGCAGCTTGCGACGAAGCTCCCCGTACCAGACTTCGTCGCCGCCCGGCAGTTTGGCGCCGATGAGCATAGGGAGACGGGCCTTTAGCCTTGCGATCTCGTCAAGGTTCAGCCGGCGCTTGGCATGAGGCGGGTTATAGAGGATCAGCGGAGTGTCGGGCGCAGTTGCCGCCATACCGGCGAGGAAGACCTCCGCCTCGTCATAGCTCGGCGCCCACCAGTCCGGCAGGGTGATCTGAACGGCATCAGGTCGCAGAGAGGCGACGCGGGCCAGGCGTTCGCGCGCGACACGCGCATTCGAATGCGACACGCCGATCTGGAACGGCAGGGCGACGGAATGGCAAAACTCGGAGACCAACTGGCTCAGCCGGTCGAATTCACGCTCCGTCTGGCTGTGGAATTCGCCCGCGGTGCCGTTGGTGTAGACGCCCTGAATTCCGCTTTCGAGAAGCGCGGAAAGCTGCTCGTCCAAAGCGGACCATTCGATTTCCCCTCGTCGGTCCACCGGCAGGAGCACTGCTCCCCAGATGCCTTCGGGCGGCCTGGCTTGCAGGCTCATCGGGCGGCTCCGAGCATCTGGTCGGGGATGAAGGTGACGAGCGCCGGAAAGATGGTGATCAGCACCAGGACGACGACGAGCGGAATGAGAAGAGGCAGGATACCGCGTGCGAGCACGCCGAAGGGGATGTCGGCGACCTTGGACACGACGAAGAGCGCCACGCCCATGGGCGGCGTCAAAATGCCGATCATCAGGTTGAACACGACCATGACGCCGAAGTGGACGGGATCCACACCGAATTGGAGCGCGGTCGGGACCAGCACCGGTACGATGAGCAGCAGGATTGCCAGGGCCTCGATAAAGGTCCCGAGCGCAAGCAGCATGAGATTGACGAGGATCAGGAATGTCAGCGGGTCGTCCGCATATGTGAGAAAGAACGTGGCGACGTGCTGGGGTACCTGCTCTCGCGCGATCACATAGCCGAATAGCGACACGCCCATGATGAGAAGGCCGACGGCGGCCGTATGGCTGACAGTCTCGCGCAGTACGGTCACGAGTTTGGCGAAGGTGATTTCACGGTAGACGACGACACCGAGGAACAGCGCATAGCTGGCCGCGACCACCGCAGCCTCGGTCGGCGAGAACACCCCCGCAAAGATGCCGCCGATGATGATGAAGGGCGTGATGAGCGGAAGCAGCGCGTGCCAGAAGGTGGACCACACCCGGCGAAAGCCGGCGCGCTGCGCGGTCGCATAGTTGCGGCGCCAGGCGATCACGTAGACCATGATCATGAGCGAGGCCGCGCAAAGAAGTCCCGGTACGATCCCGCCGAGGAAAAGGCCTCCGATCGAGGTATTGGCGATCACGCCATAGACAACGAGGGGAATGGAAGGCGGGATGAGCGGGCCTATGATTGCCGATGCGGCGGTGATCGAACCGGAAAACTGCTCGTCATAGCCGGCGTCGCGCATGGCCTTGATCTCAAGCTGACCAAGGCCGGCGGCATCGGCGACGGCTGAGCCGGACATGCCGGAAAACAGCACGCTCGCCATGATGTTCACATGGCCGAGCCCGCCCCTGATATGGCCGACAAGCGCCTTGGCGAAGTCGAAAATGCGCTCGGTCACGCCCGAGAGATTCATCAATTGTGCGGTGAGGATGAAAAAGGGGACCGCAAGCAGCGGAAAGCTGTTGAGGCCGGCGATCATGCGCTGGCCGGCAAAGTTCAGGCCCGTCCCCTGCCAGAGCATGTAGGCGAGCGCAGCCACGATCAGCGTGAATCCAACCGGCATGCCGGCGATCAGAAGGGCAAACCATCCCCCGAAGAGCGTCGCCATCTAGAGATACCTTTCGAAAGGGGCATCGACCGACGGGCTGCGGGCGCCGAAAAGCAGCCGGACATCCCGCGCCATGACAAGCATGATCCGGACAGCCGCCAACAGGCCGAATACGGGCAAGGCGCCGTAAAGCCACGACTCCGGCACGCCGATCGCGATCGACATCACCTTGTGGGCGCGCATGGCCCCGAAGAAACCGTAGTAAACGAGAACGAGCAGCGCGGTGAGCACCAGGACGTCCAGAACGAGCCGCAGAAAGAGCTGCGCCCGCTCCGGGAGCATCCGTGGCACGATATCCATGGTGATGTGCGTCCGTGAGGTTACGCCCTCCGCGGCGCCAAGCGCCACCAGCCAGACGAAGGCATAACGCGCAGCCTCCTCTGTCCAGAACATCGGATCATGGAAGACGAAACGGGTGACGATCTGCAGTGCGATCACGACGAAGGCGAAGACCAGCAGTATCGCGGCCAGTGTCTCTTCGATGTGGGCAAAGCTTCGCCAGCGGCTTGGATTGGCCATTGCTGAACTCCCCGGAATGGAGGGTGCGGCCACCTATGGCCGCGCCCGCGGGTGGTTAACGGAGATCGAGCAGCGTCTTCACCGTGTCGGCACCGAATTTTGCATCGAGATCGGCATAGACGGGCTTCATCGCTTCCTGGAACGCTGCCTTGTCGGGTTCGACCACAGTGATGCCGCGCTCGCGAAAATCGCTGACGAGGTTCGCTTCCTTGTCGCTGACGAGCTTGTCGTTGAGCGCGCCACCCGCCTCGAATGCCTCCATCACGACCTTCTGGTCGGCGGGCTCGAGCGCATTCCACGTGTCTTCCGACATGAGGATGACCTGGTCCTGCACCAGATGACCGGTCAAGGAGACATGGGACTGCACCTCGGTGAACTTCATCGAGTCGATGATGGGTAGCGGGTTTTCCTGGCCGTCCACCTGATTGGTCTGGAGTGCAAGATAGACCTCGGCGAATGCGACCGGCGTGGGGCTCGCGCCCATCGCCTTCGCCCATGTAAGAAGCGGCGCGGAGTTCGGGACGCGCAGCTTCATGCCCGCGAAATCGGCAGGCTTTTCGATCGGTTTCTTTGCCGTCGTGTGCCGCGTCCCGAAGTACCAGGAGTCGACCATGCGCCACTTGTGCTCGGTCCGCATCTCGTCGACGATCCCCTTACCCCAGTCGGAGGCGATGATCTTCTGAAGGTGATCGAAGTCGCCGACGACATAGGCGGTGCTCGCCAACACGGCCCGCGGAACCCAGGCGTCCATACCGCCGAACGGATTCAGCGTGAAGTCCAGCTCACCGAGCGTCACCTGCTCCATCATCTCGGTGAATGTACCGAGCTGAGAATTCGGGAAGATTTCCAGCGTCAGCCGGCCGCCCGATTTTTCCTTGATGATGCGCGCGGCCTCGGTGACGCCCTCGAATTGCGGGTCCCCGGCCGTACCCTGCATCCCCAGGCGCAATGTGCGCGCCTCTTGAGCCATGGCTTGCGACGCCATCAGCAGCCCCGCAAGCGCGATCGAAATCAGTCCCGTTTTCATTGTTGCTCCTCCCATTATCGGCCCGATGCTACGGGCTCGTTTGCCTGTATTTGCGCGCCGCACTCTCCAGGTGCTCGCGCATGACCCGTCCGGCACGCTCCGGATCGCGGGCGCGGATGGCCTCCACGATCACCACGTGCTCCTCGAAACTCTCCCTGTTGGAAATCTCCGGCCTGGTCGGTAGAGGCCTTTGGCCGATCAGCCAGTCCACAAACGCGTCGTGGACCGCGACGAAAATGGGATTCGACACCATCTGGGTCAGCGTGCGGTGAAAGGCGACATCGGTGGCAGCAAAGGCGCGAGCCTTGCCGATAGCGGCCTCATTGCGCGCCAGCGCGGCGTCGATCGCCTCGATCTGCTCTGCTGTCGCATGGGCCGCGAGATGGCGCGCGCATCCCTCCTCCAGGAACAGGCGCGCCTGCTCGAAATTGGCCACACCCTCGGGGTGGCCGAGCAGCATGCGCGCGGCGCCTGCAAGCGAAGACAGGAAGTGATCCGGCGTCGGCCGCGTGACTTTGGCACGCTCGCCCGTGCTGACCTTCACCAGCCCCATGCGCTCCAGCGCATAAAGCGCCTCGCGGATCGAGGGCCGCCCGACCCCGAACAATTCCATCAGGTCTCGCTCGGAAGGAAGCGTCGCCCCCAGAGGATAGATCTCGTCGCGGATCATCTCCTCCAGTTTCAACCGGACTTCGTCGGAAAGCTTCTTGCGAACGGCGAGTGTGCTCATGGTGTGATTGTTAAGGTGTTATACCACGAGAGTCAAGAGCACGTCGGCTGCCCGGAACGCATTCGCCGCGCAACGGCAGCTCGCCGCCGCCGTCGGGACGGCGCATGTCGAGCCTCTGTGCTCAACTGGACTTAATGTCGACGAAGAAAATATCCGATCGCGAGCCCGAGGCCGGCAAGAACCAGGACGGTTTGCAAAGGACGTCGAGGCTCAGGGCTGTCCGGGCGTTCTGCCGCGTCCCGTGCATCCTGCGTATCGACGACCCTGGTATGCGGGCGATCGAAGCCGGAGGCGACCTGCTCATGCCAACGGCCGGCGGGATCCTGGAACTCGATGGCCTCGGTAGAGCCGGGAAGCTCATGATGGCGCGCCGCGATCTCGGCTGCGGCCAGTGCATCGTCATGGGTGGGGAAGGTCTCGGAGAAGACGTCGTCGACCTTGTAGGCCCAGCCCCCATCGTGTTCCACAATTTCATATCGTATCGTCGCCATGGCGATGCTCCCGTTTGAAGGAGGAAAACATCCGGCCCCCATTCTTGGTTCCCCAATAATCGGCATCCGCGAAGGCCCCCACCGTGGCGAGGCACCCGGCCGCTCCGATCGCCGGTTATTCCGACCGACCGATTTGCAAAGTATGCCCCTTGCTTGATAAAGCGCAACGATCGTAACATGCGCGGACGTGCCCTTCTGCGTGTAATACAAACTGCCGCTGCGACCTTTGCGCGTCCGACTGGACGCGTGGCGCTGCAGGCATAAATCTCGGGACGGCCTCAGTGGCACGCGAAGCACTATGGGAGAAATAGATGAAACATGAACGGATTACCCTGCGCGGAGCGCAGATCGCCGCCCTTTCGGCAGCACTGTTTTTCTCGGGCAGCGCCGCGGCGCAGCAGAAATTCGTGACGATCGGCACCGGCGGCGTCACCGGCGTCTACTATGCCGCGGGCGGCGCCATCTGTCGGCTTCTGAACAAGGACCGCAAGACGCACGGCATCCGCTGTTCGGTCGAATCCACCGGCGGATCGGCGTTCAACGTGAACACGATCAAGGAGGGCGAGCTCGACTTCGGCATGGCGCAGTCCGACGTCCAGTACAACGCCATGAAGGGTGAGGAATCGTTCAAGGAGGGCGGCGCACATGCCGACCTCAGGGCGGTCTTCTCGATTCATCCGGAGCCGTTCACCGTACTGGCGCATCCAAATGCCGGCGTAACGAAGTTCGAGGACCTCAAGGGCAAGCGCTTCAATGTCGGCAATCCGGGTTCTGGAACGCGCGCTTCCATGGAACGCCTGCTCGGCGCCATGGGCTGGACGCTCGCCGACTTCTCGCTCGCATCCGAACTCAAGGCGGACGAGCATGGCCCGGCGCTTTGCGACGGCAAGATCGACGGCTTCTTCTACGGCGTGGGGCATCCCTCCGCCAATATTCAGGATCCGACGACGACCTGCGCGGCGAAGCTGGTGCCGCTCACCGGCGAAGTCGTCGACAAGCTGGTCGCCGACAATCCCTATTACGCCAAGGCGACCATTCCGGGCGGCCTCTACAACAACAATCCGGAAGACACGGAAACCTTCGGCGTTCTGGCGACACTGGTCACCTCCGCCAATGTTCCGGAAGAGAGCGTCTACGCGTTGACGAAAGCGGTTTTCGAGAATTTCGACGAGTTCAAGTCGCTGCACCCGGCTTTCGCCAATCTCGAGCCCGCCAAGATGATCAAGGACGGCCTCTCTGCACCACTGCATCCGGGTGCGGAAAAATACTACAAGGAAAAGGGCTGGTTGAAGTAAGCTTCGCGTTCTGACGTTTACCGGCGGGCCGAAAGGCGGCTCGCCGGCAATATCGGCATGGGAGGGTGTCACGAGCGAACTTCAAGAACGGAAGGTCGATGTCGACCTCGAGCAACTGGTCGCCGAAGCGGATACCGGCGGACGCAACGCCAAAGGATTGACCGGGCAGATCTTGCTCTGCACCGCTGTGGCATGGTCGCTGTTCCAGCTCTGGTACGCGTCTCCCCTGCCCTTCGTCTTCGGCTTCGGCATCCTCAACGATACCGAAGCTCGCGCCATCCATCTCGGTTTCGCGCTGTTCCTGACCTTCCTTGCCTATCCCGCGCTGAAAAGTTCGCCGCGCGACCGGGTGCCGCTCGCCGATTGGGTGCTCGCGGCGCTCGGCGCCTTCGCGGGCGCCTATCTGTTCCTCTTTTATGGCGAGCTTGCCGGACGGCCCGGCCAGCCCTCGACGCTCGATCTCGTCACCGGCACCGCTGGCATCCTGCTCCTGCTCGAGGCCACGCGCCGCGCGCTCGGTCTGCCGATGGTGTTCGTCGCCGGCGTCTTCATCTTCTATACCTTCGCGGGGCAGTACATGCCCGACGTCATCCAGCATCGCGGCGCTTCGCTGGTGAAGTTCATCAACCATCAATGGCTGACGACGGAGGGTGTTTTCGGCATTGCGCTCGGCGTGTCGACGAGTTTCGTTTTCCTCTTCGTCCTGTTCGGAACGCTGCTCGAGAAGGCCGGTGCCGGCAACTGGATGATGCAGATCTCCATCGCGCTGCTCGGACATCTGCGCGGCGGCCCGGCCAAGGTGGCGGTCGTCTCGTCGGCCTTGAACGGCGTCGTTTCCGGCTCGTCGGTCTCCAACGTCGTGTCGGGCGGCATCTTCACCATTCCGCTGATGAAACGCACCGGGCTTTCCGGCGTGAAGGCCGGCGCGATCGAAGCCACGGCCTCGATCAACGGCCAGATCATGCCGCCCGTCATGGGCGCGGCCGCATTCCTGATGGTCGAATATGTCGGCATTCCCTACTCGGAAATCGTCAAGCATGCGCTGCTGCCGGCGGTCTTCTCCTACATAGCGCTTCTCTACATGGTGCATCTGGAGGCGGTGAAGCTGAACATGCAGCCGATCCCCCAGCGTCCGACTCCGATGCGCGAGCGGTGGCTTCGCATGGGCCTCGGACTTGCCGGCAGCGTGCTGGCAATCTGCCTTCTCTATTACGGAATCGTCGCCATTCGGGCCGCATTCGGAGAAAGCGCGCCTCTGCTGCTCGCGATTGCCGGCGTGGCGCTCTACATCGCGACGATCTGGTACTCGTCGCGCTATCCGGACCTGGAGCTCGACGATCCAGACGCGCCGATCCTGGAACTGCCGCGGGCATGGGATGTGACGCGGACCGGGCTGGATTTCCTCATCCCGATCGTCGTCCTGCTCTGGTGCCTGATGGTCGAGCAGCTTTCGCCCGGGCTTTCGGCCTTCTGGGCAACGCTGACGATCATCGCCATCGTCGCCACCCGCAAGCCGCTGATGGCGATCTTCCGGAAGGAGGATGTTGCTGGTTCGGTCCGCGCCGCCGCCTGGGACCTGACCGACGGCCTGGCGCTCGGTGCCCGCAACATGATCGGCATCGCGGTCGCCACTGCCACCGCCGGTATCGTCGTCGGAACGATCACGCTCACGGGCCTCGGCCTGATGATGACGGAGCTCGTCGAGTTCATTTCGGGCGGCAACGTCATCATGATGCTGATCCTCATCGCCGCGATCAGCCTGGTGCTCGGCATGGGAATTCCGACCACCGCCAATTACATCCTGGTGGCCACCCTCATGGCGCCGGTCGTCGTCGAGCTCGGCTCGCAGGCGGGCCTCGCCATCCCGCTCATCGCAGTCCACCTCTTCGTTTTCTATTTCGGAATCATGGCTGACATCACGCCGCCGGTCGGGCTGGCTGCCTTCGCCGCGGCGGCAATCTCCAAAGAAGATCCGATCGCCACGGGCTTTCAGGGGGCGCTCTATTCGCTGCGCACCGCGATCCTGCCGTTCGTTTTCATCTTCAACCCGGCGATCCTGTTGATCGGCGTCGACAGCTGGGCGCATACGATCTGGGTGGCGGCCATATCGCTCGCTGCCATCCTCATTTTCTCGGCCGCGACGATGAACTGGTTCGTGACAAAGAGCCGGTTGTGGGAGAGCGCGGTGCTGCTGCTCGTCTGCTTCACGCTGTTCCGTCCCGATTGGTGGCTCAACCAGATCTCGCCGCCCTATGAAGAACTGCCCGCCTCAGAATTCCTGCGAGCTGTCGAGGAGGCTCCGGCGAAAAGCCGGATCAACTTCGTGGTCCAGGGCTTCGATTTGATGGGCGACGAGGTCCGCAAGACCGTCAACGTGCCGCTCGGCGAGCCCGGCGAACCGCTTCAACGGCTGCAATCGATCGGGCTCACGGTCACACCGGCGGGCGAGAGTCTGATGATCAGCAATGTCGACTTCGGCTCCTATGCCAAGCGCATCGGCCTCGATGTCGGCTTTGACATCGTCGCAGTGCTGAGAAAAGCCGAGCAACCGTCAAGCGCCATCCCGGTGGGTATCGCGCTGGCTGTGACCGCGGGAATTGCCGGCTTACAGTTCGCGCGCAAAAGGGCCGATCGCAGCGAAGCCGGCCTGACGGGGGCCGCGCGCAAATGAGCGGCAGTCATGCCGCCGAGGATTCCCGCACGACAAGTTGCGGCGGGGCGATCGCGTGCGGCTGGGGCTCCTTGCCCTCCATCGCTGCGATCAGCAGGTCGATCGCCGCTTCCGCGACCTGATCCAGGTGCAGGTTGACAGCCGTCAATTGCGGCGTCGCGAGTTTTGCCCGCATCCCGTCGTATCGCGTCGCTAGTCGCAGCCCCTGCGGAACGGGACGGTCGAGCAACCGGGCGGCATCGAGCACGCCCCTGGCGAAAGCGTCGACAGGCACGCATAACGCGTCGATATCCGGATTGTTTCGCAGGAGCCTTTCGGCAGCCGCGGCCGCTTCGGGTTCGCCGCCGCTTTCGTCGACACGCAACGCAACCGGTGAATATCCTCTCTCCGCGGTGAAAGCCGCATAGGCTGCTTCGGTCTCGATATAGGAATTGCGCCGCTGCTCGCCGGTGATCAGGCCGACGCGGCGGCTGTTTGCGCCAAGGTGCTCCAGCATCAGCCGGGCCGTCGCTGTGCTCTGGATATCCACCGACGGAATGTCCTCCCTCCCCGGCGCCCGTCCGATCGAGACAACGGGTACGCCGCGGGAAGAGAAGAATTCCAGTAAGCGGTCTTCGACCATGGGTTCGACGATTATGGCGCCGTCGACTTCCAGCGCGTCGAGGTTGGAGTCGGGCTCCAAAGGCGGCACCAGGCAGAGGGCGAGATGCCGCGAAAGCGCCGTAACGGCCGCGGCGGCGGCGATCTCCATCAGAAAACCCAGCCTCGCCGGGCCCGCAGCGACCGCAAAGGGCATTGACGATGCCAGGGCGATGATCCCCGCCCCGCCCGTCCGGAGCCTGCGGGCCCGGGGATTGGCCCGGTAGCCCATCTTGTCGGCCAGCGCTACGATTCTGGCTTTCGTCTCGGGGTCGACATAGCGCCGTCCGCTGAAGGCGTGGGAAACCGTGGTCGGCGATACGCCCGCCGCCTTCGCCAATTCCACGATCGTCGATCTTGTCATCCGAACACCCCATCCATGAACCGGCCCGGATGATGGCATTGCGACGCGGCTTTTACAAATCGATTTGCTAGCGAGAAAAGATTGTGCTACCACGCACTATGCAAAACGATTTGCATCGCCAGCGGGAGAGAGGCTGGCGTGGAGGAGATCAAATGACCGGGAACAAAATCGATTCTATCGATCCGACGGACGAAGTGCTGCCGCCGCGCAGCCTGGTTCTGTTCGGTCTTCAGCATGTGCTGGTGATGGCTGCTTCGCCGATTACCGCCGTATTTCTCGTAAGCAAGGCGCTCGGGTTTTCCGACGCGCTGACGGTATCGCTGATCAGCGCGACATTTCTGATCTGCGGACTGGGCACCATCCTGCAGAGTTTCGGGCCGGCTGGCTTCGGCGCGCGGCTGCCGTTCATCATGGTGCCGGGTGGCGCTCCGATCGCGATCTTTCTGGCCATCGCCCAGCAGACCGACGTGCAGACGGCCGTCGGCGCGGTGATCCTCACCGCAGGCTTCTACTTCCTGACGCTGCCGGTATTCCGGCGGCTGCTGCGCTATTTTCCGCCCATCGTGGTCGGGACGATGCTCCTTCTCGTATCGGTAAACCTCGTGCGCATCTACGGCGGCACGATTACCGGCAAGCAGGGGAGCGAGGGCTTCGCCGATCCGATGAATGTCGGGCTTGCCCTTGCGACGATCGCGCTGACGGTGATCTTCGCGAGAGTCTTCACGGGCACGCTTCAGCGGATCTCGGTGATGCTCGGCCTCATCGCGGGTTCGGCCATCGCCATCGGAGCCGGGTATATGGACCTTTCCGGCATCTTCGACGGACCGGTGATTGCCATGCCCCAGCTTCTTCCGTTCGGAATGCCAAAGTTCGACTTTTTCGCCGCCCTTCCGCTGATCGTGTTTTCGATCATATCGATGGCCGAAGCGACGGGGCAGACCATCGCCACGGCCGAGATCGTCGGGCGTCGGGGCGACGCTCACGCGATCGTGCCCGCAACCATCCGCGGTGACGCCGTCGCCTCGCTCGTCGGCGGCCTGTTCGGAACCTCGCTTATCATCACCAGCGGTGAAAACGTGGGTATCGTCCGGGCAACCAACGTCAAGTCCCGCTACGTCACCGCAACGGCCGGCGTGATCCTCGTCCTCATCGCCCTGTTTGCGCCGGTCGGCCGTTTGGCGAATGCCCTGCCCGGCCCCGTCGTCGGTGGAACGGCCGTGATCGTGTTCTCGATCATCGGCGTGATCGGGATCGATCTTCTGCGTCGCGTCGATCTGCGCGAGCACGGCCCGATGTTCACTCTGGCAACTGCGCTTTCCATGGGGCTACTGCCGATCCTGGTCCCGGGCGTCTACAGCCAGTTTCCGCAATGGAGCCAGATGATCCTGGCGAACGGCCTTGCCGCCGGCACCATCACGGCGGTGATTGTGAACGCTATTTTTCAACACCTGCCTCTAGAGCAATTCCAGGAAAAGTGCGCAGCGGTTTTTCGTCCGGAATAGCGACAAAACAAAGGGTCAGAGCATTTCCGCGGTTCAAAGCGGGAATGCTCTCGGGCGCCGCCGAAAAGGCCGCAGCCAGCGTCGAAGCTGAAATTTAAGGGAATACAAAAGTGACGGAATTGCGCGACAAGTTACCCGGCAGCGGTGATTTCCTGCTTCACCCCGGCAAGGTTCTCCTGCCGGACGGGCCTCGATCCGGAATGGGGGTGGTGGTCCGGGACGGACGCTTCACGGACATCGGTGCCGCAGGGCTTGTCGGCAGCCGGAACCCGGATCTGACACCGATCGAGCTGCCGCATCATCTGGTGATGCCTGGCTTCATCGATACACACACCCATCTGACCCAGTCGCTCGGCAAATCGCTTGTCTTCGGCGAGCCTTCCGAGATCTTTCGCCGGATATGGGTGCCGCTCGAAGGCAGCCTCGACGAACGGATGGTTTATCTTTCCGCAAAGCTTGCGGCGCTCGAGTGCCTGCGCGGCGGCTTTACCGCCGCCGTCGATGCGGGCACGCGTTCAGCCGGCCACATCAATGCGCTGATACGGGCGGCGCGGCAAACCGGCCTGCGCAGCGTCATAGGCCTGATCTGCAACGACCTCGGCGGAGCCGCCGTCGTCCCCGAACGCGCGACGATCCTCAAAAATGCGGCCAGGCACCTGGCCGCATTCGAGGGCGACCCTCTCGTTCATGCCTCGCTCGCCATTTCCATTCCGGAGGCGGCCAGCGACCATATGCTGGCCGACGTTTCCCGGATGGCACGTGAGGCGGGAGCGGTATTCCAGACCCATGTCAACGAACACCTCGTCGCCGTCGAGCGCTCGCTGGTCGCAAACGGCCGCCGCCCGCTGGAGCATCTCGCCCATCTCGGCGCCCTCGGCCCGCATGTGTTGATCGCCCATTCCACGCTGGTGACGCCGCACGAGCTGAACCTTTTGCGCGACAGCGGCACGGCCGTCGCCTACAATCCGGTCGCGAGCCTCTGGAAGGGCAATGCCATCGCGCCCGCCCTGCAGATGGCCGCACTCGGCATCCGCTTCGGACTGGGAACGGACGGGACGCGCGCCGACGGCTTCCGTCTGATGGATGCCGCCGAAGGCTTGCAACGCGCCGGCTTCGGCCTTGCGACAGGCGACTCCTCTTGCGGCGGCGGCTGGCTCTGGGTCGAGCGGGCAACCGCTCAGGCTGCGGACGCCGCGGCTCTCGCCGGGGTGACCGGTGCGATCCGCGAGGGGCTTGCCGCCGATTTCCTTCTGGTCGACCTGGATCGTCCTGAATTCACCCCCTCCCACGATCTCATGTGGGAGCTCGTGCGCTACGGCAATCGCGACCAGATCGACGCGGTCTTCACCGCCGGGCAGCTCCGTCTCTGGCAGGGCTGGCCCGTCGGATGGGATGCACGGGCGCTTCTTGCAGAGGTGCGCGAGGTCACGGCCGATGCCATCGCAAGGGCGCCGATCCAGCGCGTCCACAAGCCATCGGCCGAGCATCGGGCGCTGGGGCATTTCGCATGACCCTCGGCCTTTTTGCAATCCTGAGCGCCGTCACGCTCGTCTCGTCGTTCATCCAGGGTGCGCTCGGCATCGGTTTCGCACTTATCGTGGCACCCGT
This sequence comes from Ensifer meliloti, assembly GCF_030064585.1. NCBI lineage: Bacteria > Pseudomonadati > Pseudomonadota > Alphaproteobacteria > Hyphomicrobiales > Rhizobiaceae > Ensifer > Ensifer meliloti. The sequence continues at coordinate 1,140,741 of NZ_CP120364.1, read as the reverse complement.
CGTCGGCATCCTGAAGCCCGATCTCCTGCCGGTGACGCTGCTTCTTTTGATGCTGCCGCTCAACTTCCACGTCGCCTGGCGGGAACGGTCGGCGGTCGACTGGTCCGGCGCGAAATGGATCACGCTCGGCAGGTTCGCTGGCACCTTTGCCGGCGTGTGGCTGCTCGCCGCGCTCTCGACCCAGCAGCTCGACCTGGCCGTCGGCTGGTTCACGGTCATTGCCGCTGCCGCCGCGCTCTTCGCGCCGCCCTTCGAACCGGGCCGCCCGAGCGCGCTCGGCGTCGGATTGTTCACCGGTGTGACCGAAACGGCGACCGGCATTGGCGGACCGCCGCTCGCTCTCCTTTACCAGCATGCCCAGGGGCCGATACTCAGGGCAACCGTGGCGGTGTGCTTCTTCGTAGGCGAAATCATGTCGCTCGTGATACTCGCCTTTGCAGGGCGTCTCGGAGCGGACCAGCTACTGGCTGCGCTCTACCTCGCCCCGGCGGTTCTCCTCGGAAGCGCTCTGTCGCGGCTGACGCACGACCATATTCGCGGCCGCGCCCTGCGCTTGAGCGTGCTTACCTTCGCGCTGGCCAGCGGGGCTTTTCTGATCGTGAGATAGGCGCACGCCTGATGCCGTCAGGCCGTGAAACCCTGATCGCAAAGCTCTCTGAGGGCGGCGGGCGAGAAACTGTCGAGCGCAAGCTCCGGCAACAGGTCGTTATCGGCCGCGAGGTTGCGGTTCATTGCAGCGGAAAACAGGCTCGTTCCCGCTTCGTGCAGAACAGCGGGCTGGCCGGCGATCCGTCCAAGCAGACTGGTGGGGACGAGACCGAAGGGCACGTCCTCATAGATGTACCGGCTTTCGGCTGTCGCCGGGCCGAAACCGCCCCGCCCTTCGAGGTGCATCTGCTGGTTCATGTCCGAGACCGTGCCGATCGGCACATGGAAGGACAGGGAGAAATGTTCGCGTACGGTTCTGACCGACAGACCGAAGCTTTCGGCGATCTTCAGACGCTCCGCGTCGAGCGCTTCGATCAATTGTCCGACAGCCGGGGTCACATGCTCGCCCTGCCCCCATTTCTCGCCCTTCTCCATGCGGGTCAGGTTGAGAAGCGCGATGCCCAGGTGGTTCTGCGGGTTGAGGTTGGAAAGCGAGATGGCCAGAAGCCCGTCGCGCTCGACGAAGCGGTCGCCGAAGAGTTCGGTGCATAGCGCCTTCCCCTCGGCTGCGGCAGCCTTCGGCAAAGTGGCGACGTCGATTTTCTGGCGGACCGTATTAACGGAAACGCTTGCGCCGTCCGGCTGCTGGCGGCCGGTCAGAAGGGTCGTGCCCCAGACGATGATGGGAAGGGAAACGCCCCGTTCGGCCAGCCGCTTCGAAAGATAGAGCGCGCCGAAGGAGCTGTGCGAGCTGACGATCACGGGCTGGTCGGACTTCAGGTGCGGCAGCGCGGCATCGAACGCCGCGCGATGACCATTGGCCGGCAGGGCGACGATGACCGCGTCCACATCGGCGACCGCCTCGCGTCCGTCATGGGCAACCGCCACCGGGCCGGAAAACTCGACGGCGCCTGTCGCCGTCAGCGGCTCCCCCGCGGCCAGTTTGCGCGTGCGCGCACCCGAAGGAGACCACAGAACAGGGTGATGACCGGCTTTTGCCAGGAAAGCCGCCATGCCGAAGGCGATCGCCCCGGCGCCGAGAATACCAATACGCATCGTGGTTCTGTCTTCCTTTCTCATATGGCGTCGTGTTTGCCGCCTTGCCCGCAAGGTCGCCCAACGCCGCTCTTCGCGAAAGCATTCAGCCGGGGAACCGCAGATTTTTCACTGGATAGCACCGAAAAGAAAAATTGTCCTTTGTCACTGGCGCTTAAGATACGTTTTATGCAGTATGAGGCAGCTATAATGCACTGGGCGCATGATCGTCATGGAGATACGGGAACTCGAGGCCTTTCTTGCGGTGATGTCCACCGGCAGCATCACCGCCGCCGCCCGGCTGCTCGATCGCTCCCAGTCCCAGGTCACGCGCCTCATCCAGGACCTCGAAATTTCCGTCGGCTTCGCGCTCTTCGACCGCAACGGTCCGAAGATCGCACCGAGCGAAAAGGGGATCGCCTTCCATGCGGAAGCCGAGCGATTCCTGAGCGGCATCGGCCATTTGCGGGAGCGGGCAAGGACGATCGCGGAAAAGGAGCCACAGCCGATCGAGATCGTGGCGATCCCGGCTTTCGCCAGCGGGATCATCCCCTTGGCGCTCGCGGCGTTGCCGGAAAAACTGCTACCGCGAAAAATCCATCTGCGCAGCCTGCCGGCAGAGGCGGCGGTGCAATCGGTGTTGGCCCGCACGGCAGATTTCTGCGTCACGTCTCTGCCGGCCGACCAGCCGGGACTGGAAGTGCACGGGGTGTTTCAGGGACCTTGCGTTGCCGCCGTGGCGGTAGATGATCCTCTTGCCGCCTGCGAAGTGATTTCGATCGCCGATCTTGCCGGACGCAACATCATCACGATGGCCAATCCGTTCCGCCTGCGCCGCCGCGTGGACATAGCGTTGGAAGCCGCGAATATCCGCCCGGCCAGGATCATCGCGACCAGCGTTTCGGTCAATGCGGTACAGATCGCATCGACGGGGCTCGGCGTCGCAATCGTCGAGCCTGCGACAGCCTACGGCTTGAAGCTGGCCAATGTCGCGGTCCGTCCGCTCGACGTCGACATTCCCTTCCCGTGGGCGATCTTTTCGGCCGCCGCGCGTCCGTTGTCAGACAGCTCACGCGAACTGATCCAGGCGATCATCCAGATCGCTTCCGCCTGCATCCCGGGGTTTACCGCTCACGACCCGCGCAACGCCAATAGCGCCGCTGAAATGACCTTGGGAGGAGACCAGGCCGACGCACGCTAGCGGCGCGAACCGCTCTGCCAATGCCAAGAAAGTATCCACTGCATAACAACGAAACTTAGAACCAAAAGAGGAGAATGACATGAAAGACTTCACCGCAACCCGCCGCTCCACGTTGAAATTTCTGGCCGCCGGCACGGGCGTCCTGGCAGCGCCGGCAATCATTCGCCCGGCATTTTCCCAGTCCAAGGTCGTGAACATCACCACCTATGACAAGTTCGTTCCGCAGTCCTTTATCGACCAGTTTCAGAAAGATACGGGCATTGAAGTGCGCATTCGCCTGACCGACGACCAGGGCAAGCAGTACAACGTGCTGTCCGCCGAAGGCGAGACGCCCTCGACGGACATCGTCACGGTCACCGGCCATCGTCTGTCGCAGTTCATCGGCTCCAAGCTGCTCACGCCGCTCGACACCGGCAGGCTGAAGAACTGGGACAAGCTTGCCTCAGCTTACAAGGGCGCGCCGCAGCTTACCGTCGACGGTTCGGTCTACGGGGTGCCGCTTTTGGCGGGCTTCGAGGGCCTCGCCCGCAACACGGATTATACCAAGGCCTCCGACAGCTGGGCCATCATGTTCGATCAGGAATACAAGGGCCTGACGTCCTACATCATTTCCGACTTCCTCCAGATCACCATGCGCTATCAGGGCAATGACGGCGACTTCGTCACCTATGAAGGCAAGCCGGAGGAGGCGCAGGCCGCAACCAACAAGGCGCGCGACTACCTGATCCAGAACAAGGACATGGTTCGCAAATACTACGACGCCGGCTCCGAGGTTCAGCAGATGTTCGTCAACGAGGACATCTATGTCGCCCATAGCTGGTCCGGCCCCGCGGCGAAGCTGATCATGGACGGACATCCGATCGAAATATCGGTTCCGAAGGAGGGGACCTATGGTTTCCTCTACTCCTTCAACGTGGTGAAGAATGGCCCGAATACGGATGCGGCCTATACCTTCCTCGACGCTATCCTCTCGTCTCCGGAAATCGGCGCTGCGATGAGCCGCCAGTCGGGCTTCGCCTCCGCATTCGACGGCGTGGACAAGGTGCTGAACGACAAGGAGCGTGCGGCAATGACCCTGCCGCAGGAACAGACCGAGCGCATCCAGTTCTTCAGCTCCGTCAACCGCGACATGAAAAACGAGATGGTCGACAAGGCGGTCGCCGAGATCAAGGCCGCCTGATCGATCGCCGAGGCCCATCTGACACGGCCGGTCCCTTGGGACCGGCCGTGAGCAAGAGCATTTCCTGAGCCTGGAACGACGACAATGGTAGATACGACCACAATGCAAGCCCGATCCGCCGGTTCTCGACGGGTGCCCCGTTATGCCGGATGGATCGGCAAGGCCGTCGGTTCGGGTCTCTATCGTCACACCATCGGACGCCTTGCGGACAGCCGCCGTGCCCGGCTGGCGCTGCTTGCCGGCGTCCCTCTCTTCTGGATCGCGGCGCTGCACATCGGGCCGATCTTCCAGATGGGGCGGATCAGCTTCATGGCGGACTATCCGCAGGCACCGGACGGAGGCTCCCCCTACACGCTGGCCAACTACGAACTGTTCTTCTCCGACCAGCTCTATTTCATGCCCTTCATCCGCAGCCTCATCTTCGCGGCAGTCGTCACGATCTCGACCCTCGTGATCGTTTATCCGGTCGCCTACTATGTTGCGAAGATCGTTCAGCCGAAGAACCGCATGCGCGCGTTGCTGCTCCTGCTCATCCCCTTCTGGGCGGGAGAACTGATCCGCACCTTTTCGGTCATCATGCTTCTCGCCAATCGCGGCGCGGTCAACGTGGCGCTGCGCGAACTCGGCTTCATCGATCGGCCGATCCCGATGCTCTACACGTCGTTCTCGCTGAGCTTCGGCGTCATCTATCTGCTGGCGCTCTACATGTTGCTGCCGCTCTATTCGGCCATCGAGAAGATACCGACACCGCTCATTCATGCGGCGGCCGACCTCGGCGCCGGCCCGTTCCAGCGCTTCCGCCGCGTGATCCTGCCCTTGTCGAAGGACGGCATCGTCTCCGGCTGCAGCCTCGTATATCTCACCTCCGTCGGGGTCTTCGCGGCGCCGCTCCTGCTCGGCGGTCCGAATACGGTCATCTTCCCCGAAGTGATCGCGACGCTCTTCCACTCCTCGAACGACAAATGGCCCGAGGGTGCTGCCTTCGCCATGCTGCTGCTCGCGGTTTCGCTTTCGACCGTCGGCCTGTTCATGCGGGTGATCGGCGGCCGTTCCGTCCGGCTGATGTAAGGAGGCCACGATGCGACCATACTTCGCCGATCTCCCGAAAACCGCCCTCGGTGCCGCCTATTGGCTGTTTGCGGTCTATCTCCTGCTGCCGCTGGCGCTGATGACGGCCATGAGCTTCAAGGATGCGAGCTTCGTCGCCTTTCCGATCACGGACTGGACACTCAACTGGTATGCCCAGGTGCTCAACGACAAGCAGTTCATCGAAGCCTCGCTCTATTCGATAGGGATCGCGCTCGCGACCACCGCGGCGGCGACGGTCATAGGCGTCTGGATTGCGCTTCTGGTCTCGACCGAAGCGATTTGGGGCAAGGCGATCATCTTCGCACTCGCCTGCCTGCCGGCAGTCGTTCCGGGCCTCATCAATGCAATCTCGATGCGGATCTTCATCCGCACCGTCGACATCCCGACCGGCACGGCGGCGATCATCCTGTCGCATGCAGTCCATGCGGTGCCCTTCGTGGTGATCATGGTGCTCACGCGCCTGCGCTCCATGCCGGCCAATCTGGTCGACGCGGCTCGCGATCTCGGCGCCGATCGGTTCGTGGCCTTCCTCAGGGTCACGATCCCGTACCTCATGCCGGCACTCCTCGGCGGCATGATCTTCTGCGTGCTTACCAGTATCGACGACTTCGTCCGCACCTTCTTCCTCGGCGGCTACAAGCCCACGCTCCCGATGCTGATCTTCGCGAAGGTGCAGGGCGGCATGTCGCCGGAAATCAACGCCATGGCGACGATCGTGCTGGTCGTGACAGCCGCTGTCGGCGCTTACGCCGAGCACCTCACCCGCCGTTCAAGGAACTGACGCATGCAGCCTGTGGTCCACTTCAAAAACGTCAACAAATATTACGGCGGATTGTCTGCGGTCGATGACCTGGACCTCGCCGTAGAATCCGGACAATTCGTGACGCTGCTCGGCCCCTCCGGTTGCGGCAAGTCTACGACGCTCAGGATGCTCGGCGGCTTCGAACAGCCCTCGTCGGGGGAGATCTATCTGGAAGGCAAGCCGATCACCCATCTGCCGCCGAACAGACGCAACGTCAACATCGTCTTCCAGGACTATGCGCTCTTTCCGCACCTCAACGTCGGCCGCAACATCGCCTTCGGACTGGAGTTGAAAGGGCTGTCTTCGGACGCGATCCACAAGCGGACCATGGAACTGCTGGCTCTCGTCAAGCTCCAGGATTTCGCCGACCGCATGCCCGACCAGCTTTCGGGCGGCCAGCGTCAGCGCGTCGCGCTGATGCGCGCGCTGGCCCCCGACCCGAACGTGCTTCTGCTCGACGAGCCCCTTTCGGCGCTCGACGCCAAGCTGCGCCAGCAGATGCAGATCGAACTGAAAACCATCCAGCGGACCACCGGCAAGACCTTCATCTTCGTCACCCATGATCAGGAGGAGGCGCTGACCATGTCCGACGTCATCGTGGTGATGAACAAAGGCAGGATCGAGCAGATGGGCGGCCCGAACGAGCTCTATTCCCGCCCGCGCAGCCGCTTCGTCGCCAACTTCATCGGCCAGAGCAACTTCCTCGAAGGCAAGCTGCTTTCCCACGATGGAACGACCGCGGCCATCGACTGGAACGGAAGCATCATCCACGCCGACCTCAACGGGACGAAGCTGCCATTCGGCAGCGGCGCGACCGTCGCGCTTCGTCCCGAGGCGCTCTACTGCATGGCGGAACAGCCGAAGGACCGGTTCGCACTGAGGGGGCGCATCGTCCAGCGCGTCTTCAAAGGTGCGCACACCTCCCTCACGATCGAACTCGAAAATGGCGCGGAGCTGGCTTTGCAGCTCGACCCGGTAGCGCTTTCGCACCTGGAGAGGGACGAGGTGTGGGTGGGCTGGCGCGAGCGCGACGCGGTCGTTCTGGCCGACTGACGCGCCTGAATTTGGCGCGGTCATTTCAGGGGCCGCCGGCAGCGGCGGTCCCGAAAGCGGATTTCAGGAGCAAAGGCTATTATGACGAATGAACAGGATGGGCGGCTCGCGGAACTGAATGCGAGGGTCAAACAGGACCTGGACTATCTCAACTACCCGGCCGCCAACTGGTCGAAGCCGGTCACGACGGCTGACGGACAGCCGGTGAGCGACGTCGTCATCATCGGCGGCGGCATGTGCGGCATGGTCGCCTGGCTTGCCCTGACCCGGGCGGGCATCGCCAATCTGCGCATCGTCGACCGTGCCCCCAAGGGCCAGGAAGGCCCCTGGGTCACCTTTGCCCGCATGGAAACCCTGCGCTCGCCGAAAAACCTGCTGGGCCCGGCGCTCGGCATGGCCTCGCTCACCTTCCGCGCCTGGTACACCGCTTGCTTCGGCGAGGCGGCGTGGGAAACGCTGTTCCGCATTCCCCGCCCGATGTGGATGGACTACCTGAAATGGTATCGCGAGGTCCTGTCCATTCCCGTCGAGAACGACACGTATGTCACCCGCGTCCACCCTCGCGAGGATGGCCTCCTGGAGCTGGAAATCGCCGGCGGCAGCAAGCCTTCCATCGTCACGCGCAAGCTGGTTCTGGCCACCGGCCGCGAAGGCCTGGGCGAGCCGGTCGTTCCGGATTTCGTCAAGGGCATGAAGCGCCACACGTCCTGGGCCCACTCCGCCGACGACATCGATTTCGAGGCACTCAAGGGAAAGCGCGTCGTCGTCATCGGCGTCGGCGCATCCGCTGTCGACAATGCGGCCGAGGCGCTGGAGTCCGACGCGGGCGAGGTCCGCCTGCTCGCGCGCCGCAAGGAGATGCCGACCGTCAACAAGCTGATGGGCATCGGCTCCTACGGGGTGACTGCCGGGTTCGCCAGGATCGGCCCGGAATGGCGCTGGCGGATCATGGACTATTCCGTCAAGCAGCAGACGCCGGCCCCGCACAATTCGACGCTGCGCGTCAGCCGCCATCCCAACGCCTTCTTCCACTTCGACTGCGCCATCGGCTCGATGCGCGAGGAAGGCGGGGAAGTCGTGATCACCACCGAGAAGGGCCGCATCTTCAGGACCGACTTCGTCATCCTCGGAACCGGCTTCACGGTCGATCCGCTCAGCCGCGACGAGCTCGCGCCCTATCAGGACAGGATCGCCTGCTGGGACGACCGCTACACGCCGCCGGCCGGCGAAGAGAATGCCGGCCTCGGCCGCTTCCCCTGGCTCGATGACGATTTCTCCTTCACCGAGAAGGAGCCCGGCACCGCACCATGGCTCAAGGACATCCACTGCTTCAACTACGGCGCCTCGATCAGTATCGGCAAGGTGAGCGGCGACATTCCGGCGATCAGCGAGGGCGCGCTCTGGCTTGCGCGCGGGATCGCCGCCTCGCTCTTCATCCGAGACGTCGATTACCACTGGGAAGCGCTGCTCGCCTACGAAAAGCCGGAACTCGACGGCTCGGAGTGGACGGACGCCGACGCCCCCGAACCCGCGCACAGAACCGCTTGATTTGAACTCCTGCCCAAGCTGAAGGATTACGATGACCGTTCCCCCGAAAACCGATGTGATCGACGCCGTCCTCGGGCTGGATTCGTCCTCGCCCGTCCTCGCATTGCGCGAGCGGCGCGCCAAGCTCAAGCATTTCACGCAGAGCAGTCATGACGCCGCGCTTCTTCCCGCCGAGCCGGGTAATTTTTCCTACGCCATGAGGGCGGCTCTCGCGGCGCGCATCGCCGGCCTCTGGAAGTCGGCGGAGCTCCAGGACCATTACAAGGCGCAGCTTGAGGAGAAGGGATCGACACCCGACCTCCAATCGATCGCCGATCCGGCCTTCAGGCCCGAGGGCGACAAGCGGCTCGCAACGATGCTTGCGCATGTCGATCTGGTGACGCTCAAGCCGAAGGAGGCGACGCGCGCGAATATCGAAGCGCTCTACGCCGTCGGTCTCGACGACCGCGATATCGTAACCCTCGCGGGTCTCATCGCCTTCGTGAACTATCAGGTGCTGGTCGTGGCCGGCCTCAAGATGCTGAGGGACAACTGACATGTCGGAAGCCGTACACGAATTCACCCTGGAGCCGCTCGACTGGCAGCCCTATGTCAAGCCCGTAAAGCTCGACGAGGCAACGCCGGAGCAGCTCGAAGCGCTAACAGTGACGCCCTCGAACACCAAGATTTCGAACTATGTCCTGGTTCTGGCCAACGAAGCCGAGATGCTCGCCGAACGTACGCCGCTCTTCAACGACATCATGTATAGCGAAGGCGGGCTCTCGCGCGGTGGGCGCGAAATCGGCGCGCTGGCGGCTTCCTTCGTCAACCGCTGCATTTACTGCGCCTCGGTGCATGCCAACCGCTACATCCAGCTGGAAAAGCGGCCGGAGGTGGTGGACGAAATCTTCAGGCGCGGCCTCGACGCCGACCTGCCGGATTTCGAGCAGGCACTCTTCAATTTCGGCGTCGATCTGACGGCGCACCCGGACAATGTCGGCGTCTACCAGTTCTACCACCTGCGCGAGATCGGGCTCGACGACCTGGAGATCCTCGATCTGATCCATTCGATCGCGATCTTCGGCTGGGCGAACCGCCTGATGCACACGCTCGGCGAACCGCATCTGAAGGAGTGAAGCTGTTATACGCGATTGCCCCTCATCCCGCTGCCGCGGCCTTCTCCCCGCAAGCGGGGCGAAGGGATTCGCGGCACCCGCTCGCGGCCTCTCCGCAACCGGTTCGTCGGGGGCTGAGTGCATGCCGCGTGAGGGATAGGCAACGAGAAACAAGCGTGAGATCAAGCCTTCAGTTGCCTGGCCACATTGCCGAGGAGACGACCGTCAGCATTGGCCACAAGGCACTCTCCGCAAGTTCGGCAGGCGCATCGTCCGAGAGCAGCACCAGCAAGACGTGCGCCGAAGCACGTTGCGATGCCTGGGTATTGCTCTAACCCGCAGCTTTCGTAAGCGAGGCAATGGCCGCATCGACGGCATCGCCGAGGCGCTCCACGATCTGGCCGACATCTTCCCGGTTAAGGATGAAGGGCGGCGCCAGGAGGACGTGGTCGCCGCGTTGCCCGTCGATCGTGCCGCCCATCGGATAAACCATCAGGCCCCGTGCCATGGCTTCCTTCTTGATCCGGGCATTGAGCTTCAGGCCGGGATCGAAGGGGGACTTCGTCGCCCTGTCGGCGACAAGCTCGACGGCACGGAAGAGGCCGCGGCCGCGAATGTCGCCGACGTGGTGGTGATTGCCGAGCCGCTCGACCAGGCATCTTTCGAGATAATCGCCCATCGACACGACGTTTTCGAGCAGCCCGTCCCGGCGGATCACTTCCTGCACGGCAAGGCCGGCCGCCGCTGCCATTGGGTGGCCCATATAGGTATGGCCGTGCTGGAAGAAACCCGACCCTTCGGAGAAGGCCCGGAAGATCGCGGAGGACAGCAGTACCGCGCCGACCGGCTGATAGCCGCCTCCGAGCCCTTTGGCGATGGTCATGAGATCCGGGACGACGCCGTCCTGTTCGCAGGCATGCAGCGTCCCGGTGCGGCCCATGCCGCACATCACCTCGTCGAGGATCAGCAGCACGCCGTATTTGTCGCAGATCGCCCGAACGCGCTTCAGGTAGTCGGCGACGGGCGGGACCGCGCCGGCCGTGGCGCCCACCACCGTCTCGGCGACGAAGGCGATCACCTGATCGGCGCCCAATTCGAGGATCTTGGCCTCGAGCTGACCCGCGGCACGCGCGGCATAGTCCGTGTCGCTCTCGCCGGCCTGCTGCAGCCGGTAGGCAAAGCATGGATCGATGTGGTGCGTTTCGACGAGCAACGGCCGGAATTGAGCGCGCCGCCACTCGTTGCCCCCGGCCGCCAAGGCGCCAAGCGTGTTGCCGTGATAGCTCTGGCGCCGGGCGATGATGTGGCGGCGTTGCGGCTCCCCCTTCTCCACGAAATATTGCCGGGCCATTTTCAGCGCCGCCTCGACCGCTTCCGATCCGCCGCTCACCAGATAGACGTGATCGAGCCCATCGGGCGCATCGGCGACGAGGCGGTCGGCAAGCCGTTCCGCCGCCTCCGTGGTGAAGAAGCCGGTATGGGCATAGGCCATACGGTCGAGCTGCGCGTGGAGGGCGGCGAGCACATCCGGATGAGCGTGACCGAGGCAGGAGACGGCGGCTCCCCCGGAGGCGTCGATATAGGCCCTGCCCTCGGCATCGAAGAGCTTGATGCCTTCGCCGCGGACGGCGACCGGCAGCTTCGCGTGGATGGCGCGGTGGAGAAGATGGGTCATGGCGCTCTCTTGGAGTTGCGGGATTGGAGATGAGTGTTCAGCGCCACGAGCTGCCCGTCGAAGCGCTCCAGAGCCGCGAGCGTCGCTTCGCCGCCCCGGCCTGCGATGAGCGCGCCGAGCACTTCGGCGACGGCAAAGGCGGGCGCCATGGCGTGCAGGAAGGAAGGACTTTCGGTCGGCACGACGATGATCGCTTCGGCGATCTGCGCAAGCGGCGCCACTTCGCTGTCGGTCACCGCGACGACCGGTACGCCGTTGTCCCGAGCATATTCGGCAATTTCGATCGTCGCCCGTGTATAGGGAAGAACGCTGGCCACGAGCAGCACGTCTGCGCTCGTGGCACGTCCGACGGCATCCGCGCCGGTGCCGCCGATGCCGTCCAGCATCACGGATTTTTCGCCGACCAGCGAAAGAATATAGTGGAACTGCCAGGCGACCGCGTGGCTCGAGCGCAGCCCGAGGCAGTAGACCCGCCGAGCACGGGCAAGCCGCGTGGCCGCTGCAACGATGCGGTCGAGCACAGCCGGTTCTGCGAGCCGCGAAATCTGCGTCCCGATCGTGCGCAACATATCGGCTGCGAGCGCGTGGTCGCCCCTCAGCTTCTGGCTTCGGGCCTGCTCGCCGGCCTTTCCGGCAAATCCGGCATCACCCTCCCGCAACGCCTCGGCATAACGTTCGCGGATGGCATCGTAACCATCGAAACCGAGTTGCTTGGCAAGGCGGGTCATCGTCGCGGGTTGCACCCCCGCCTGGCGCGCCTGCTCGCGCATGGAGAGAAGAGCGACGTCGCGGGGATGGTCGACGATATAGCGGGCGGCCGTCCGCAATTGCGACGAAAGCCCGTCGAAGGCGGTGATGATCGCGTCGCTGAGCGGCCCCTTGTCCATGCTTCATTTAACAACGATCTCATGACCATTGCAACGAATGTTTCAGTGTGCAACTTTATGATTTCTGAAAATCATACTCGATGGTGCCCACATGAATGCAGGCGATGCTTTGCAGGGGATTTCGATCGCGGTCGCGCCGAATGGCGGGCGCCGGACGAAGGCCGACCATCCGGCCATACCGCTGACCCCGGAAGAACTGGCGTTTACCGCACGCGACTGCCTCGATGCCGGCGCGGCGATGATCCACGTTCACGTGCGCAAGGGGGACGGAAGCCATCTTCTCGATGCCGACGCCTACCGCGCCGCGACCGCAGCGATCCGGGCTGCCGTGGGCGATCGCATGGTGATTCAGATCACCAGCGAGGCGCTGGGCATCTATTCGCCGGGCGAGCAGATCGCCGTCGTGAAGGCGGTCCGGCCCGAGGCCGTGTCTCTGGCGCTCAGAGAGTTGGTCCCGGACGAAACGCACGAGGCTGCCTTTGCGGATCTTCTGTCGTGGGCGGCCCGGGAGAAGGTCACGCCGCAGATCATCCTCTACGATCCGGAGGAGGCGGTGCGATTGGACGGCATGCGGCGACGAGGTCTGCTTTCCCGCGACGACATTCCCGTACTTTACGTACTCGGCCGTTATACGCCGGGCCAGAGGTCCCTCCCCCGTGACCTGCTGCCTTTCCTGGCGCCGGACATGCCCGCCTTCACCCATTGGAGCGTCTGCGCCTTCGGCCGTCACGAGGCGGCCTGCGCCACAGTCGCGGCGCTCCTCGGCGGCCATGTCCGCGTCGGCTTCGAAAACAATCTCTGGCTTCCGGAAGGAACCGCCGCCGGCTCCAACGCCGACCTCGTCCGCACGGTTACGGCTGCGCTTCTGCCGCTGTCGGTCCCGTTACTCCAGGGGCCGGCGCTCGCAGAGATGTTTGCCCGTATCGGTTCTGCGGGCATGCCGGAAGACTGACCCGCCCTCATCTTTCCGTCGCCGGGTTTTGGAACCGGTGAACGCCGGTTTCGTTCTCCCATGATGACAGCGCCTCGCGCCTCATCCGGCGCGCAAGGTGCCTGTAACACTTGGAGTGCTACGTGCTTATCCTCAATCGCCAAATTTACGGAAGCATGCAGCCGTATGGGAGTGCACCATGTTGACCCATGATGATCGCAACATGCCCGAAAGGCGGGCCACAGCCGCATTTCCGATAGGTCTCATACTGCTCGCGATATGTGCCATCTTCGCCTATCTGGCGATCGGCGGCGCCATGCTGGAAGGTGAAACCGAAACGGTCGTCTACACACCGCCGATCGCCGACGCCCCGGAACCTCGTTGAAAGGGAGTTCTTCAATGACGCCCGATCCGATCGGCCCCGGCCCCGGGCCGGGAATAATTCCGCCGAACCCGGTTCCGCCACTCGGCATTCCCGATCCGCCGCCAAACGAGCCCCAGCCCGACAAGGGTCCCGAGGACGACTCGCAGAACCCGCCCGGCGAAAAGGACCCGCCCCGGACCGACGTGCTCCCCCGGTGAGGCTTGACTTTTATGAATCAGAATGAGAACATAACGTGAACATTCTGGAGAGTCTCTCATGACCCATGCAGAGGAAGTTATCGAGCGCGCCATGGCCGCCGTCGCCCAGGCAAGACGCCGGCGGGAGCGCGAACAGGAGTGGCGCAGAAAAACCTTCGGACGGATTCAGGTCGGTATACCGCTCCCGCCCCTCAAGCGCGGCGTGCAGCTTTCGCTGCAGCTCGACCGCCCCAGTACGCAATGAGGCCTGAAGCCGATCGGCCCATTCGGTAAGGGCGACGAGGAAAACCGTGGCACGGTTTTCCTCGCGGTTGCCTTAGGCGGCAGCCAGTGCCGGCCGTTCCCTGGGGAAGGGCTTGAAGGTCAGTGCGATCAGGAAAGCACCGATGCCGAGACCCCAGGCGCCGATATAGAGCCAGCCGTAGCTGGCAAAAACGTCGTAGATCAGTCCCCCGGCAACCGGGCCGATTGCCATGCCGAGGCTGCCGGCCATTGCCGTGCCGCCGATGACGGTGCCCATCATGCGCAGCGGGAAATTCTCGCGGGCGATCACGGCGTAAAGCGGCATGACGCCCGCATAGATGAAGCCGAACACGGCAGCCACCGCGTAGAAGGCGCCGAGATCGCGCACGAAGAAATAGGCGAGCGCACCGAAGGCCTGCAGCAGCAGCCCCGATACCAGAATGCGCTTGGCGCCGTAGCGGTCTCCGAGGATGCCGAAGGCCACACGGCCGCCCATTCCCGCCAGACCCTCGAGGCTGTAGATGGAAACGGCGGCCATTATCGGGATCCCGCAGCTCACGGCGTAGCTCACCGTGTGGAAGATCGGCCCGGAATGGGTGGCGCAGCAAAAGAAGTTCGTCAGCAGCAATATGACGAATTGCGGCGATCTCAGCGCCTGTCCAAGGGACATGTCCGGCTGTCCTTCGCTTGCGGAGACGGCATTCGGATCTTCGAGGACCGGCGGGCGGCGCAGCAGCAACGCAGCCGGAATCATCGTGACGGCGGCAAGGGCGGCTATGATCTGCAGCGATGTCCGCCAGTCGTAGATCGTAACCAGCCACCCGGCCAACGGCGACATGGTCATGGGCGCCATTCCCATGCCGGCCGACACCAGAGATACGGCAAGGCTGCGATGCGTATCGAACCAGCCTGTCACGCAAGCCATCATCGGTGCGAATATCGCCGCACAGGCCCCGCCGACGACCACCCCGAAGACGAGTTGGAATGCGATCAGCGATGTCACGAGGCTGGAAAGCGCCAGGCTCGCCGCAAGAAGCGCGGAACCGATCAGCACGACCGGGCGCGGGCCCCAGCGGTCCGAAGCGCTACCCCAGACCATACTTGCCAGGGCCATTGCGATGAAGCCCACCGTCATGGCACTCGATATACCGGTCACCGACCATCCGGTATCGCGCGAGATGGGCACAAGGAAAACCGGCAATGAAAACATGGCACCGATTGCAATGCAGCCGAGCAGGCCGCCGGCAGCAACGATCACCCAGCGATAATGCGCATCGATCATTTCTCGTGTCTCCGCTCAGGGCAATCCGGCGCGGCATTCATTTTCAGTCCACGCAAGGATTGCCGATCAAATCAAGGGCATTCTCCCGTCTGCGGCTGTGCCGCGCATACAATAGGACGAACGGCGCCTGAAGGCGCCGACATGGGAGTGGAAATTTTTGCACGCTGCATTGCGCTGGATGCGGTTGAATTCATGCGGCGCTCAGCGGAATTCTCGAATGCCCCCTCCTCGCAAGCGGCAAGGTTCCGGACCTATTCTGCGCGATGAGATGCGAGGAGCGACCCGCTTGTTCCTTCTCCCCGTGAAAACGTGTCAAAACGGGGAGAAGGTGCCGGCAGGCGGATGAGGGGCGGAGGCGCCCCGTCAGGCCGCCGTTTCCGTGTCGACCACCTCGAAATCATGCGTGATGGTCGCCGTCTTTGCGAGCATCGCGGATGCGGAGCAATATTTCTCGATGGAGAGGGCAACCGCGCGCTCGACCTTCTTGGCGGCCAGACCACGGCCCTTGACGATGAAATGCATGTGGATGCGGGTGAATACGCGCGGGTCCTGATCCGCCCGATCGGCGTCCATCTCGACCACGCAATCCTCGACGGCCTCGCGGCCCTTCTCTAGGATGTGGACGACGTCGAAAGCCGAGCAGCCGCCGGTGCCGATCAGCACCATTTCCATGGGGCTCGGCCCCGGTGTCGGGCTATCCGGGCCGGTGGCCGTGCCGAACACGACCTTGTGGCCGCTTCCGGATTCTCCGACGAATGTCCTGCCTTCGACCCATTTGATGCGTGCCTTCATCCGATTTTCCTTCCTGTCGTAATGCGTTCATCATAGTTCGAATGACGCAAAACGCTCCCGATTTCCACCCGCCGCCAAACCACTCAGCGCGCACCCCACGTGTCGGTCAGCCGGTAGCCCTCGGGCCACGGGTCCGACGGGTCGAGCATGTGCTGATGGGTGCCGGTAATCCAGGCGCGGCCCGAGATTTCCGGCAGCACGGCCGGCCGGCCGCCAACTTCGGTGGTGCCCAGGATGCGGCCGGAGAAGGTGGAGCCGATCAGCGAAACCGCCGTCAGCCGGTCCGAGAGCCCCATCTGGCCGCGCGCATGCAGCACGGCCATGCGTGCCGAGAGTGCCGTCCCGGTCGGCGAACGGTCGACCTTGCCGGGCTGGATCGCGACCGCAGCACCCGCCCGCAGGCCTTCCGCCGTGCGTTCCACGGGACCGGCAAAGAGGCAGAAGGAGAAATGCCGCCAATCGGGGTTTTCCGGATGATGGAAACCGAGCTGGGCATTGGCCGCATTGGTGATCCTCACGCCGAGCCGGGCGATGTCGTGCGCCTCATCCGGCTTCAGGGTGAAGCCCATTGCGGCAGCATCCACGATCACGAAACTGTCGCCCCCATAGGCGGTGTCGACTGTGAGGGTCCCGAGCCCCTCGACCTCCAGTTTCGCGTCCAGCCGCTCGGCAAAGCTCGGCAGGTTCTCGACGAAGATGCGTTCGGCCTTGCCGTCACGGCACTCCGCGCGCACGCGAACGAGACCGCCGGGCGCTTCGAGCGTGATCTCCGTCACCGGCTCCTTCATCGGCAGGATGCCGCTGTCGAGCAGCACAGTTGAAACGCAGATCGAGTTGGAGCCGGACATGGGCGGCGTATCTTCCGGCTCCATGATGATGAAGGCAGCATCCGCGTCGGGATGCTTCGGCGGCACCAGGAGATTGACATGGCGGAAGACGCCGCCGCGCGGTTCGTTCAGGACGAAGTTGCGCAGGGTCTGATCGCGGGCGATCCAGCGGCTCTGTTCCCAGACAGTATCGCCCGGCGGAGGCGCGACACCACCGACGATCACGTCGCCCACTTCACCCTCGGCATGGGCTGAAATGACATGAATGGTCTTGGTGCTGCGCATCGCGAATTCCTCGTTTCAAAAGCCAGCGCGTTTACGAACTCCGCCGCGCTTCAGGAAAGCCATTCCGGCAGCCGGGGCGGGACGCGCCCGGACAAGGCCGCCGAAACGCAATCGGCAAGACTGCCGAAGCGTATTGTGCGGCCTGAAAGACCGGGACCGTAATGGGCATATTTGCCGGAATTGGTCATGACCGCCCGAGTACGCGTCGGGAACACGGGCTCGGAGATCGAACACCAACAGAGGTCCGGCAGCAGCTGGACGCCGCTCTCCTGAAGCCGCGCGAGAATGCCTTCGCCGCGCGCCTCCGCAATAACCTCATGGCCGGCCGTGACGATCACTGCCACGTCCGGATGCCGCTTGCGGCCGCCCAGCGCCTCGGCCAGCGCCCGACACTCGGCAAGAGACGCATGCGGGCTACCGATCGCCACGAGTTCGACTTCGTCCGGCCCCTCGTTCAAGGCGGACCAAGCGGCCGTCAGTTCGTCGCGGGTAATGGTCGCATGATCCGCGTCCTCAGCCGCCGCACCGCCGGCCTCCGGCGTCACGCCCTCCACATGCAGCATCGGCGCGGCCGACGTGGTGCCGAAGGCGGCGCAAAGCGCCTTCAAGTCGTCGCGCGAAGGCTCCGCCGGGGCGAGCCCGCGGATGAGCGGGATGCGATCTGGGGCCGCCCGCCCAGCGAGATAGCCGATCAGCGGCCAGAAAGCGTCGTCGGCGCCCGCGGGCAGTTCGACGTCTATGATGCGCCGTGCCTTGCGGTGTTCGTCGAGATAGACGCCGGAGAGCGGCGCGCGTCCGGTGAGCGCGATGCAAAGGTCGAGGAAATCCGGGTGCTTTGCCGTCAGCGCACCGAGCACGCTGTTGGCGAAGATCACGGCATTGGACTCCGCCCAGGCGACGGCTTCGCCGGCTCCAGGCGCGCTGTCGAGCAGATAGGGCGAACAGGTAAAGGTCGGCCGGCAGCCCATGCGGACATAGGCGTCGGCGAGCCGCGCCGCAGGGTCGCCGAAGGACGGCGCCACACCTTGCCTCTGCCAGTTGGCATGGTCCACGGAAATGGCGTTCATCGTCGCCGGGATCCGCACCTTAGCCCCCATCTCCACCATCTTCTCGGCAAAGGTCAGGTTCGCGGGGCTGGCATAGATGCAGCCGTCGATATGAGCCTGCGTCACATCCACGAGCCCCTTTGCCCCCTGCTGTGCCGCCATGGCGGAAATGATGCGCATGGCCTGCGCAACCGCGACGCCTTCCGCTCCGTCTAGCATGGCGCGGTCGCCATCGGTGAGGTCGAGCGCGGCCGTCGCCGGCGAAACGACGGGGATCGTCAGCCCCTCAGCTTCAATCGTCCTGTCGCCGATCCGCGCCGTCTTCGCACGAGCGAGCGCCGCGAAGGCTTCCGGCGCAAGACGCAGTACCGGCAGCGGGCTGGCGAACATCTCGGAAGCGATCAGCGCGCCGAGGGTCAGCACATCTTCCGGTTCGGAAAATACGAGTGCGGCCGGCCCCCGGCCGGTCAGCACGAGGTCGAGCAGCACGCCCGAGCCCGTGCAGGAACCGCGGCTCGACGGCATCATCAGGATGGAGCCGGTGAGCGGGACGCCATGCAGCGGGTGGTGCACGTCGATCACGCAGCCCGTCGCGGGGTCGACCCCGCCCCAGAAACTTAGCGCCTCCCCTGTCGCGATGACCGGGCCTTCGGCCGATCCCTGAAGGATGCTGCAGGCGGGATCGAGGCCGCTCATTTTACGACGAAGCCGTGGGCGAAGGGATCGCGGTCATCGATGAAGATGGTGTTGATGCCGGTCATCCGCGCCCAGCCGGCGATCGACGGGATGATCGCGTCGCGATCGGCGACCTTCGCCGCTGCTTCGACGCGGCCCTTGAAAAGCGACCCGATGATCGACTCGTGGACGAATTCGTCGCCGACCTTCAGCTTGCCCTTGGCGGCAAGCTGCGCGATTCGGGCCGATGTGCCGGTGCCGCAAGGCGAGCGGTCGATGGCCTTCTCGCCGTAGAACACCGCGTTGCGGGCATGGGCCTCCGGCTGCGTCGGCCTGCCCGTCCACTCGATGTGGCTCAAGCCCCGGATCTCCGGGTGCTCGGGATGGACGAACTCGTATTTGCCATTCAGTGCGGCCCTGAGCTTGGGGCTCCAGCCGACCAGTTCTCCCGCCGTATGGTCGGCCATGTCGCGGAAGTTCTTCTGCGGCTCGACGATGGCGTAGAAATTGCCGCCGTAGGCGACATCCACCACGATCTCGCCGAGCCCCTCGACCTCCGCCGTCAGCCCTTCCGCATAAAGGAAGCTCGGCACGTTGGTAAGGCGCACTTCCTCGACGAAGCGGCCCTCCTGGCGGTAGGTGATGTCCACCTTGCCAGCGGGAGCATCGATCGACAGCTTGCCGGGCTCGCGCGGGGTGATCAGGCCGTTCTCGATGCCCATGGTGATGGTTCCGATGGTGCCGTGACCGCACATCGGCAGACAGCCGGAGGTCTCTATGAAGAGCACCGCCACGTCGCAGTCGGGCCGGGTCGGCGGGTAGAGGATCGAACCCGACATCATGTCGTGGCCGCGCGGCTCGAACATGAGGCCGGTTCGGATCCAGTCGAACTCCTTCAGGAAATGCGCGCGTTTTTCCAGCATGTTCGCGCCTTCGAGACGCGGGCCCCCGCCCGAAACGAGGCGGACGGGATTTCCGCAGGTGTGGCCGTCGATGCAGGAGAATGTGTGGGTGGCCATGGTCGAAACCTCTGTCAGAATCTTTGCGGCGAAAAGGGTGCAATGTCGATGGCCGGAGGCCGGCCGGTCAAGAGATCGGCGACGATCCTTGCGGTGCCCGCCGATTGGGTGAGCCCGAGATGGCCGTGACCGAAGGCGAAGATCACCCGCGTCGTCGCGCGGGCGTGGCCGATAGCCGGCAGGCTGTCGGGCAGCGACGGCCGGAAGCCCATCCACTGCACCCCGCCTTCCGGTTTCAAACCGGGCAGGAAGGCCTGCGCCTTCTTCAGCATCGCTTCGGAGCGGCGGAAGTTCGGCGGCAGATCCAGCCCGCCGAGTTCGACCGCACCGCCGACACGGATACCGGTCGACAGCCGTGTCACGACGAAGCCATGACCGCCGAAGGTGACCTGCGTTCGCAGGTCGAACGCGTCGGCGGGAAGCGTCGTATTGTAGCCGCGCTCGGTTTCGAGCGGAATGCTTTCGCCGAGCGTGCGCGCAACCCGGTGCGAGAAAGCGCCTGCCGAGAGCACGACCTGCGCCGCCCGCCGCGTCTTGCCGTCGGCGCTCAGGACTTCGACCCCGCCATCGACGGGCTTCAGCGCCGTGACCTCCGCGCGCTCGATCACCCCGCCGATCTTGCGGAAATGGTCGGCAAGCGCAAGCGTGTAGAGCTTCGGATCGGCGATCGAGTACCAGCCGGGCGTGAAGGTAGCATGCGTGAAGCGCGCCGCCAGACCCGGCTGGATCTCGGCAATGCCTGCGGCATCGAGATGGCGGAACTCGATCCCGTGATCCGCGCGCGCCTTCCAGCCGGCAAGCGACGCCTTGAATTCCGCCTCTCTCTCATAGACTTGGAGGTTGCCTTCCTTGCGCAGCATGGGCGCCGTGCCGGTTGCACCGAGGAACGGCTCGAGCTCCGCTTTCGACAGGTCCATCAGCGCGGTCTGGGCCGCGGTCGAATGCGCCACGCGCCCCGGCTGACAAGCGCGCCAGAAGCGGAACATCCATGGCGCGATCTTTAGCGCATAGGCGGGCGGCACGGTCAGCGGCCCGAGCGGATCCAGGAGCCATTTCGGCGCCGTTTTGAGGATGCCGGGCGAGGCAAGCGGAAGGATATCGGTGAAGGCGAATGCCCCGGCATTGCCGGCGGAGGCGCCGGCCGCCGGCCCCTCGCGGTCGAGCACGGTGACCGACAGGCCGCTGGCCACGGCGGCAATTGCAGCCGAGAGGCCGACGACCCCCGCGCCGATCACGATGACGTCCGGTTCGGCCATTTATCGTACGCTCGCCAGAAACTTCTGCGTTTCGGGGTTCTGCGGCGAGGCGAAAATCTGATCGGGCGAACCGATCTCGGCCATGATCCCCTGATGGAAGAAGGCCACGCGATCCGACACGTCGCGGGCAAAGGTCATTTCGTGGGTAACGCAGATCATCGTCATTCCCTCTTCCGCCAGCATCTTGAGGGTGTCGAGCACCTCGCCGACCAGCATCGGATCGAGCGCCGAAGTCACCTCGTCGAACAGCATATATTCCGGCGACATGGCAAGCGCCCGGGCGATCGCCATGCGCTGCTGCTGGCCGCCCGACATGCGGTTCGGATAGACCTTGAGCTTCTCGCCGAGACCGACATGGGTCAACTGCTTCACCGCGATCTCTTCGGCCTTGTCCTTCGAGAGGCCAAGCACCTTGCGTGGGGCGAGCATGACGTTTTCGAGCACGGTCAGATGCGGGAAGGCGTTCCATTGCTGGAACACGATCCCGACCTTGCGGCGCAGCCTGTTGAGATCGGTGCCTTTGGCATGGACATCGGTCCCGTCGATCACGATCCGGCCGGAGTCGATCGGCTCCAGCCCGTTGATGCAGGTGAGCAGCGTCGACTTACCGGAGCCGGAGCCGCCGATGATGGTGACCACCTCGCCCTTTTCGACGGTCAGGTCGATACCCTTGAGAACCTCCAGAGAGCTGAAGGATTTGCGGACGTTTTCGATCTCAATCATTGGGGGACCACCGTTTTTCGAGATACCCGCCAAGCCGGGCGACGGGGAAGCTGAGGAGGAAGTAGATGGCGCCGCAGATCAGCAGAATGAAGAGCGGCTCCTGCAGACGCGTGACCAGTATCTGCGAGGCACGCAGGAGCTCGACTAGGCCGAGCCAGAGCACCAGTGCGGAGTCCTTCATCACGCCGAGCGTCAGGCCTATCCAGGACGGAAGCGAGACCCGGGTGGCAAGCGGCGCCACGATGTAGCGCATGTCCTGCCACCAGGTCATGCCGAGGGAGCGCGCCGCACGGCGGGTCGTCACCGGCACCGAAGAAATTCCGCCGCGCACGATCTCCGCGCAGAACGCCGCCGTGTAGAGCGAGAGCACCACGCCGGAGGTCGTGAAGGCGCCCCAGCCGAGCTTGGCGATCGACTGGAAGGCATTGCCGAGCACGAGCTGGATCAGGAGCGGTACCGAGCGGAACGCGTCGAGCAGCAAGGTGAGCGGCGCCGACCAATAGGGTCCGATCTGGAACCGGATCACTCCGAAGAGGATGCCGAGAACGGTGCCGGCGGTGACGGCGACGGCGGTTACCGCCAGCGTCATTCCGGCGCCTTGCGCAAGAAAGGCGAGATCGTTCCAGGTGAGGGCAGTATCAAACATCTCTCACCCCTCTCAGTAGCGGAACATGCGCCAGGCGAAGGCCCGGGCTGCAAGCGTGACCGCCTTGGCGATCAGGTAGTAGATCACCGCAGCGAGCGCGAAGAATTCGAATGTGCGGAAGGAGCGGGCATTCAGCTCCTGCGTGATGCCGGCAAGGTCGGTGTTCATGCCGACGGTGACGCCGAGCGACGTCATCAGGATCGCCCAGACCATCTGGTTGGTCGCAGGCAGGAAGGCCACGCGCAGCATCTGCGGCAGAACGATCAGCCGGAACGCCTGCAGCGAGGTCATGCCGAGCGACCGGCCAGCACGGGCCTGCGTATCCGGAATGGCCTTGAGCGCGCCGCGGAAATTCTCGGCAAGATAGCCCGCATTGTTGAAGGCGATCCCGACCAGAAGCGCCGTATAGGGACTCAGGTGGATCCCGAAATTGCCGAGGCCGAAATGGGCCATGTAGATCTGGAACAGCGCCGGCGTGTTTCGCGCGACCTCGACCCAGGTCGTGGCGATGCCGCCAAGGATACGGCTGCCGGACAGGCGGAACACGGTGAGCGCGATCGCGCAGGCGACGCCGATGACCATCGACAGCACCGCGACCTGCAGCGTGACCACCGCGCCGTCCAGCATCTGCGGCAGCGCCCTCAGCGCCTGGTTCCAGTGGAAGGTGTAGTTGAACATTCCCGTCTCACCCCTCGGAATGCAGCGACGGCGCGGGTTGCCCCGCACCGTCAGACGATCCTCGGATCAGCGGTAAACGCCGTTCACCGCCAGGGACGGAGCCTCGCCACCGACCCACTTCTCGTAGAGTTCGGCATAGCGGCCGGTGCGGACCTGCTGATTGACGAACAGGTTGAGGTAGTTGAGGAAGCCGTATTCCTCGCGGTTGGTGAAGAGGGCCACGTAGTCGATGTCGAAGGGCGCCTTGTCGACCACGGAGATGCCGGGGAACTTGCCGCCCTTGACGTTGGACTGGGCGACCGTCGAGGTAGAGACGGTGGCGTCGAGCTGGCCCTGGCTCAGCGCCAGGAAAACGTCGGCCTGCGTCTGATAGGGGCGGAACTCGCCCTCGCCCCAGGCCTTGACCTGGTTTTCGAGTGCGATCGCCTCATAGGTGCCGGCGGTGGCGCCGACCACCTTGCCCTTCATGTCTTCAAAGGACTTGATGCCGGACTTCTCGTTGGCGGTTACCGCCATTTCGAAGGCGAAGTAGGGGACCGTCATGCCGACGGTCTTGGCGCGCTCGAGCGTATCGGAGGTGGAGGCGACACCGACATCGACGCGGCCGGACATCAGCGCCGGGATGCGCTCGGGAAACGGCGTCTCCACGATCTCGGCGGTGACGCCGAGCGCCTTAGCCAGATCGTTGCAGTAATCCACGTCGAAGCCGATCGGTTCGTTGTTTTCGTCGCGCGAGCCCATGGGCGGGAAGTCGAGCACCACGGCGCAGCGCAGCGTTCCCGAAGCGATGATGTCGTCCAGCTTGTCGGCATGGGCGGGGCTCGTCAGAGCGGTGGCGGCAACGAGGCCGAAGGCGAGGACCGAGGTCTTCATTATTGTTCTCTCCCTTGAGTTGGCCGAACGGTGTGACGGCGCGCGCACTATTCCGCGTCGGAGAGCACAAATCAATTTAAAAATACAATTAGTATACAAAAAGTATATAACAGGGCGCCTTTTGGCAATGGAAAGGGGCTTTCCCTTGTGGGAAAGCCCCTTTTATTGCGCGGCCGGCAGGCTGGATCAGCCGAGGAAGTCCTCGGGCAGCAGGTCTTCCGGCATGTTCTGGTAAGCGACAGGACGCAGGAAACGTCGAATCGACATGGTGCCGACGCTGGTTGCGCCGAAGTTGGTCGAGGCTGGATAGGGGCCTCCATGCACCATCGAATCCACGACTTCAACCCCGGTCGGGAAGCCGTTGACCAGCACCCGGCCCGCCTTGCGCTCGAGCACCGGACGCAGACGGCGCGCCGTCTCCAGATCGCCCGCATCCATATGGATGGTTGCGGTCAGCTGGCCCTGGAAGCCGCGCGCGAGCTCTTCCATTTCGGCCGGCGATCCCACCCGGACCACCAGTCCAAGCGGACCGAACACCTCTTCGCCGAGCGCGTGGTCGGCCAGGAACTGCGCGCCCGTCGTCTCGAAGAGATTGGGCGATGCCTCACGGCCGGACGACTCGGTCGCAAGCAGCGGTTTGACGGCGTTGCGCGTCGCAAAGCGCGCCTGACCGTCGCGGTAGGCCTTGGCGATACCGTCCGTCAGCATGGTTTGCGGTGCCACCTTGGCAAGCGCCTCGACGGCGGCGGTGGTAAAGCGGTCGGCGTCCGCACCTTCGGTGACGACGGCGATGCCGGGATTGGTGCAGAACTGCCCGGCGCCCATGGTGAGCGAACCGGCCCAGCCCTGCCCCAGCGTTTCCGCCCGTGCCTTCAGAGCTTCGGGCAGCAGGAACATCGGGTTGACCGAACCGAGTTCGCCGAAGAACGGGATCGGTTCGGGGCGCGCTGCGCAAAGATCGAACAGGGCACGCCCGCCGGCGAGCGAACCGGTGAAGCCTACGGCCTTGATATGGGGATGCTGCACCAGCGCATGACCGACGTCGCGGCTGCCGCCCTGGATCAGCGAGAATACGCCGGGATGAACACCCGTCTTGCG
This sequence comes from Ensifer meliloti, assembly GCF_030064585.1. Classification (NCBI taxonomy): domain Bacteria; kingdom Pseudomonadati; phylum Pseudomonadota; class Alphaproteobacteria; order Hyphomicrobiales; family Rhizobiaceae; genus Ensifer; species Ensifer meliloti. Next base: position 1,115,573 of record NZ_CP120364.1, on the reverse strand, counting down.
GATCGCTGCGTCGACGGCCTCGGCGACGATCTCGCCGGTGCCGGGATGCGCCGAATGACCCTTTACCACTACCGGGCAGCCGGCTGCGAGCGCCGCGGCCGTATCGCCACCAGCGGTCGAAAAGGCCAGCGGGAAATTCGAGGCGCCGAAGACGGCGACCGGACCGACGGGGCGCTGGATCAACCGGATCTCCTGACGGGGTGCCGGCTGGCGATCCGGCAGCGCCGCATCGACGCGCCGGTCAAGATAATCACCCGTTTCGATATGATCGGCAAAGAGCCTGAGCTGGCCGGTCGTGCGGCCCCGTTCGCCGTTGAGCCGCGCCTCGGGCAGGCCGGTTTCCTGGCTGCCGATCTCGGTAATCGCCTCCGCCCGGGCCTCGATCTCGTCGGCGATGGCGCGCAGGAAGGCGGCGCGCTCCTTGCGCGAGGAATAGCCATAGGTCCAGAAGGCTTCCTCGGCCGCCTCGCAGGCCCTGTTCACCAGCTCTACGGTGCCGACGGCAAAATCATGCGCCGGACCATGCGCCGGAGCCGAAGCGAAGGTGCCTGCCCCATCGAGCCATTCGCCCGCGACGAGGTGTTTTCCTTTGGGGGTGAAAATCATCTGACTTTCCTTTCTCTGGATCACGATGATCCTGGTCGATTCGGCACAAGATCATAAAACGCGTCGATTCCCGTAGCGAAGCGGGATTGCCGGCGGAAATTCGCATACACTCTCCTCGCCCGTTGCGGAACCGTATACCTTCCGGCGAACAGACGAATTGCACTTGCCGGGGGTTTGTATACTCTATGTATGCAGAACATCAACCGCCTGCCCCTGAATCAGGCCTTAGCATGAGAGAGACGACATGAGCGAGACAACCACCCTGACGACCACCGCGCTTCAGGAGCGCGTCGAGGCGATCTTCCGCAAGGGCGGCCTTAACGTGGTCCAGGCGGGCGCTCTCGCCCGGGTGATCGTCGCCGGCGAGCGCGATGCCTGCAAGTCGCACGGCATATACCGGATCGAGGGCGCGTTGCGCACGGTCAAGGCTGGCAAGGTCAAGCCGGACGCCGAGCCGGAAATCGTCGCGCAGGAAGCCTCGGCGATCGTCAAGGTGAATGCCGGGGGCGGTTTCGCCAATCCCGCCTTCGAACTCGGTCTGCCGGTGCTTGCCGAGCGTGCCCGCAAGCACGGCATCGCCGCACTCGCCATCAACGACTGCACGCATTTTTCGGCGCTCTGGCCGGAAGCGGAGGCGCTCACGGGACAAGGGCTTGCCGGACTCGTCATGTGCCCGAGCTATGCCACGGTCGCACCGACCGGCGGCAACAAGCCGTTGCTCGGCACCAATCCCTTCGCCTTCGGCTGGCCGCGCGCGGGCAAGCCGCCCTACGTCTTCGACTTCGCGACATCGGTGGCGGCACGGGGCGAGATCGAGCTGCACCGCCGGGCGGGCAAACCGCTGCCCGAAGGCTGGGCCATCGATGCGCAAGGCAATCCGACCACCGACCCGGAGGCGGCGCTCGCGGGCGCCATGCTGCCCTTCGGCGGACACAAGGGCTCGGCCATCGGCACGATGATCGAGCTGCTGGCGGGCATCATGATCGGCGACCTGACCAGCCCCGAAGTGCTCGACTATCTAGGCACCACGACGCTCGCCCCCTTCCACGGCGAACTCATCGTCGCCTTCTCCCCGCAGGCTTTCGCCGCCGGTCGTCCAGGCGACCCGTTCGCCCGGGCGGAGCTGCTGTTCGAAGCGATCGTCGGCCAGGGCGCCCGCCTGCCTTCGCAGCGCCGCTTTGCCGCCCGAGCGAAGTCGGAGGCCGAGGGCATCACGCTGAGCGCGGCCGAGATCGAGCAGCTCGATCGGCTGCTTGCGCTCGGGCTCGACGCCGTGGCGTGATCCCCAGCGGGCACTCTTTCACCCTCCTGTATAAGCACAGGAGGGATGCGGGGAATTCAGACGTGAAGTGGCTGGAACGGGCACGCCGATGGGCAAGGGGCATCAAGCGAGACGTCGTGGTCCTGTGGCTGGCGGCGCGTGACCGCCGTGTGCCCTGGTATGCGAAGCTGGCGGCGGGCGCGGTCGCGGCCTATGCATTGTCGCCGATCGACCTGATACCCGACTTCATCCCGATCCTCGGCTATCTCGACGACCTGGTCCTCGTTCCGGTCGGCATTATCGTCGTGCTGAAGCTCATCCCGGCCGATGTCCTTGCGGACCTGCGCGCCGCAGCAATGAAACACACCGAGCGGCCGGTGAGCCGGGCCGGGCTGGTGGCGGTCATTTCAATATGGGTCCTGCTGGCAGCTCTGCTCTTGTGGGTGGCGCTTGGCGCCCCTGCCGCCGTGCGGTAAAAGGAAGAGGCCCTCCTGACGGAGAGCCTCCTCCGTCTCCGGCCCGATCAGGCCTTGTACTTTTCGACGGCGCCCGGGAGCTTGCTCCACTCGGCATACCAGGTGTTGAAGAGCTTGAACTGCGCCTCGACATAGCCGCGCTGGCTTTCGGTCAGCGCGTCGGTCTCGTTGAAGTGAAGCGTGTATTCCTTGTCTCCGTTCAGCACCATCATGTGCTTGAAATAGAGGACGAGGTCCGGCCCTTCATCGAAGGAGGAAAGCACGGCAAGCGCCTGCTCCAGCTCCTGCGCACGCTGGCGTGCATCGACATCGCCGGCGGCTGCGGCCTGCGACAGGTTGCAGAGGTGAATCACTTCCTTCGGCAGTACGTTGCCGATTCCCGTGATGGCGCCGGTCGCGCCGCAGTTCACGAAACCGTGGAAGACGGCCGTATCGACGCCGATCATCAGCGAGACGCCGTCGTCACGGCTGGTGATGTGCTCGGCCGCGTAGCGCATGTCGGCATTGCCGCCGAATTCCTTGAAGCCGACGAGGTTCGGATGCTCCGCACGCAGCGCGAAGAAGAGGTCGGCCCGGGTGGCGAATCCGTAATAGGGGCTGTTGTAGATCACCGAGGGCAGGTCCGGCGCGGCAGCCAGGATTGCCTTGAAATGCGCCTTCTGCGCCACGATCGAGGGACCGCGCGACAGCACCCGCGGGATTACCATCAGGCCCTGCGCTCCGACCTTCTGGGCATGCGCCGCATGCGCGACGGCCAAGGCGGTGTTGACGGCACCGGTGCCGACGATGACGGGGACGCCCGCCTTTACCAGACGCTCCACGCCTTCCATGCGCTGCGCGTCGGTCAGGAGCGGCCAGTCGCCCATCGAACCGCAATAGACGACTGCCGACATGCCATCGGCAATCAACGCCTTGCCCTTGCGGACGAGGGCATCGAAGTCGGGCGTGCGGTCTTCCCTGCAAGGGGTCATCAGGGCTGGGATCACGCCCGAAAAAATCTTGGCCTTCATTTCAAACTCCTTTTGGGCTGTCGGATGGCAGAGACATGACGCCATAGCCGGCAACCCTGTCTGTGCTTCGGGATGAAAATACCATTTGTATTTTATTTGTCGACAAAAATTATCCTGAGATCACAGGGCAATTTCGAGCCGGTCGTTACGGGCAAAAAGCTTCTGGATCTGCTGGACGATCTGTTCGGCATGAGCGCGCGCCAGCCGATCGGCTGCCTCGGCGTCCCGGGCGGCGATGACGGCGATCATATCCTCGTGCTCGTCGACGAAGCGCTGCGGCAGCCGGTCGTCATAGGACTGATAATAGAGTCTGAGGATCCGCCGCCCCTCGTCGAGAAGCCTGTTGAACAGGCCGATGAAATAGGGATTGCGGCCTGCTTCGGCGATGGCCGAATGGAAGGCAGCATTGGTAGCGATCATCGCCAGCGCATCCTGCGCCTGGACCGCTGCGGCGAATTCCGCCTGACGGGCGCGGATCACCTCGAGATCCTCCGGTCGGTGGTGTTCGGCCGCCAGGCGCGTCGTGACGCGATACATCAGCACCAGCGCGTCGAAGAAGGTGTGCAGGTTCAGGAAATCGATATTCGACACCATCGTCGATCTGTTGGGCAGCGTAGCGATCAGCCCCTCTCCCGCCAACCGCACCAGCGCTTCACGGATCGGCGTGCGCGACATCTTGAACCGTTCGGCAAGCTGCACCTCGTCGATCGGACAGCCCGGCGGCAGAACCAGATCGAGAATTTCGTCCCGCAAGAGGTCATAGACCATCTTCACGCCGGAACCGCGCTTGCGTTCGGGAGCTAAATTGGTGTCCGTATCCTTGTTGGTCATGCGGTCTCCTTCTTGTCGACAAAAGAAATACTTCTCCGCGACGGTGGGATCAACGGGCTCCTCCGCACGTTTCGCGGATTTCAGGCCGTTTTACCGACAATCTTTCAGGTTTCCGGCAGGGTGAAGACGGCGCAGGGCGATGCGATGCCGCGCAGCGCGTGTTCGCCCAGCGACACCAGCGGGGTTCTGGTCTCGGCGGCAAGCGCGCCCGAAATCAGCACAGATCGCCCGAGCGGCCGACACAGCCCCTCCAGCCGGCTCACCAGGTTGACGGCGGGACCGATGGCGGTGAAGTCCAGCCTATCGATCGATCCGACATTGCCCCACAGTATCTCGCCAAGATGCAGCGCCGCGCCGAAGCGCAACGGCGGCAGTTGCTGTTCATGGCGCAGACCCTCGAGATGCGCCATGCCTGCGCGGGCGGCAACGACCGCGCGCAGCGCCCGGTCGCAGGCCTCCGCCGGCAAATCGTTGACCGGAAAGATCGCCAGCACGCCATCGCCGATGAATTTGAGCACCTCGCCGCCGAAGGCGTGTATCGCTCCTGCAAGCCGGTCGAACCAGTCGTTGAGCGCCGCGATCACGCGGGCCGGCTCATGTTCCTCGGAAAGGCCGGTGAAGTTGCGCAAGTCGGCATAGAGCAGCGCCGCCCGGATGCTCTCTCCGGTGCCGCGGCTCAGCGCCCCGGCCTGCACGCGGGCAGCACTGCGGCGGCCGAGATAGGCTTCGAGCAGCGCCGAGCGGGTCGCCCGCTCGGCCAGGACGGCCAAGGGCGCCGCTGCGAAGCGGGCGGTCTGGCGCAACCGCGTGACTTCGGCCGGATCGAACTGCCGCGTCCCGGCCCAGCCCAGCACCACCTTCTCTGCCGTCCGGCCGACCAAGTCCTCCTGCACCGAACCCAACCCCGCAAGCCAGTCGCGCCCGGCATGGTCGACCGGCCCTTCGGCAAAGCCGAGCGCCTCGATGACCGCGCCGTCCTCCGCCCGCCAAAGCCAGGTGCGCCGCGCGATGATCGGATGCGGCACCGCCAGCGTCAGGGCACCGCCGGCCAGCGGAAGGCCGTCGGCGAGGAGCCGGGTTCCAAGCTCTGCCAGGAACGGGTCGGGGCCGGACGAGGTACCGGCCTCGTCCAGAAGCCATGCGAGGGGTGCGGGCAGGTTCATGCGTTGATCATAGAGCAGTTGCAGGAAATGTGTGAACCGATCTCGTCTCGCGGCACCGGTCCGAAAATCGCCCCGGCTCCGCAGGCAGTGGCGCGGGCGCTCCCGTCGGGATATGATCGTTCCCGCCGGATCCGGCGCCCGGCCGTCCTTCTCGCCGGCGCTCGATGGCAACCGAAGGGGAGTCCGATGCAAGAAGCTCTCGTCGTCCGCCGCGAAACGCATGTCTCGGCACCGCCCGCGGCAGTGTTCGCCCTGCTTACCGACCCGGAGAAGATCCTGCGCTGGATGGGAACGGAGGCCGATGTCGAGCCGAAGCCCGAGGGGCTTTATCTCGTCAATGTAACCGGGGCCCGCTTCGCCCGCGGCTCCTTCCGCGAGGTGGTGCCGGTGCACCGCCTGGCTTACAGCTTCGGGTGGGACGACAGCGATGTCGTGCCGCCTGGCTCGAGCCTGGTCGAGATCGACCTGATCGAGCAGCCGGATGGAACGCTGGTTCGGCTGACCCACTCGGGCCTGCCCAATGCCGAGCAATGTGCCGGCCATGCCGAAGGTTGGGCCCACTATCTCGATCGGCTTTCGGAAGTTGCCGCGGGACGCGACCCGGGGCCCGACCCGTGGCACGGCCGGACCGGGTGAGCCTTGGCCCCGCCGCTGGCCAAGGAGCTTCCGCTTCGTCCTTCTCGCGCGGAACTTTGCGGAGCCTGACGTGTTTGCCGGTAGCCGCCGGCAACAAGGCGGTCCACAATGTGTCGCGAGTGTTCGAATGCCATCGAGAAGGAACAGCACCGAGGAAAGGTCGTCCGCCGCTCGAACCATGCCGAGACTCGAGCGCAACATAAACGCCATCCTGAAGCGGCGCGAGGAAGACGAACGCGGGCGAAGGGCGCACGACAGGGTCGCCCAGGCGATCACGAACTTCGCAGGCTCCATGACTTTCGTCGGTTTGCACGTCCTGGCGTTCGGCGCCTGGATCGCTCTAAACCTAGAGCTGGTTCCCGGCGTACCGGTGTTCGACCCGACCTTCGCCGTCCTCGCCATGGTTGCTTCGGTGGAGGCGATCTTCATTTCCACCTTCGTTCTGATCAGCCAGAACCGGATGGCTGAAAGGGACGACGAGCGCTCCGACCTCAATCTGCAGATCTCGCTCCTTGCCGAGCAGGAGGCGACGCAACTGCTCACGCTTCTTCGTGAGATAGCCGACCGGCTGGGCGTGAAGGTGGACGGTGAAGAGGACATCCGTGAACTCACCAAGGAGATCACGCCCGAAGAGGTCCTCAATCGGCTCGAGGACCAGAAGGTCCGATCGGGCGATTAGAAACACACCCATTTGCCGCAGGAACAATCGGCCGGGCCCGTCATTTGACGACTGACAGCAAAAGGAGACCGAGATGGAGGAGTCACAAGCCATTTCCCGTCCGCAACGCGCTTCCGACTATCCCGGTCGCCAGATGGACTGCATCGCCGCTCTGCGGCCGGCCGTTTCGGACCTGGCGGCGACATCCCAGGAAAGCATCGTGGCGGCGATGGGCGGGGAGCTGACCGACGATCTGCTGGCGCTCGCCCGTCGGGCCGAGGCGGCCGGTTGGGCGTTCGAGGAGGCATCGGCAGCGATCGAGGAGCTTGCGCGCGAATATGAGGGCGCGAAAGGAACCATCTTCGATTGAATCCGGTTGGACCCGGCGATCTGCTTCCATGGTCAGGAGATAGAGGCCGTTGGCAAAACTCGGCGTTTTGACCTTCCACCGCTGCATCAATTATGGATCGTTCTGGCAGGCGCGATCTCTTGTCCACGGACTTCGTTCGCTCGGCACCGACCCCATTGTCCTCGATCATCATTCCGCCCGTGTCACCCGGGCCGAGTGGCGCTGCGCGATGCAGCCGCTCCTGCCGGAGAGGACCTCGCGCGCGGACATTCCGCTCTACGCTTCCAAGATCAGAAAATTTCAGAGCGCCCTGGCGTCGGTGCCGATGAGTCCCCCCTTCACGCTGGACGCCCCGGCCGGCGCCGAAGAATGCGATATCGTCGTCGTGGGCAGCGACGAGGTCTGGAACTTGCGGCATCCCTGGTACGGCGGTTGCTCGCTTTTCTACGGGGAGGGGCTCTCGGCCAAGAGAACCGTTTCCTACGCGGCGACGTTCGGAAACCACCCCGCGGCCAATGGCCTCGAACCATACTGGGCTGAAAGGCTGCGGAAGTTCGATGGAATTTCAGTCCGCGACGACAATTCGAGGGCGATCATCGAAAAGGATGTCGGACGCGAGGCGACGCTCGTCCTCGACCCGTGCCTTCAGTTCCCCGAGACGATTTCCTTCGGCCCGAATACTCTGGCTTCGCGCCCCTACATAGCCGTCTACGGACATTCGTTCCCGTCCTGGTTTCAGCACGCGGTTCGCCATTGGGCGAAGACGCGCTCGCTGCCTCTCGTCAGCATAGGCTATCGCAACGAATGGGCGGACGAGCAGTGGCTCGATGCCGGCCCCTACGAGTTCGCCGCCTGCATGGCGGGTGCCGAGGCCGTCGCGACGAATTTCTTTCACGGCTGCATATTCTCCCTCCTCAACGCCAAGCCATTCGTCACGGTCCTTTCCGACTATCGTTCCAACAAGATCGCCGATCTGGCGCACACCGCCGGCGCGGAACGGCACGTGGTGTCGCAGGAGACGCCGCAAACCGGCTACGAGACACTTCTCGCAGAAGCCCCGAGCCCGGCCATCGCGCGAAGGCTCGCCGAACTCCGCCGGCAATCACGGACCTATCTGACAGATGTCCTCGCCTGAGCGCCCCTCACCCGCCTCGGCCAGCGCCTTGCTCTCGCCGGGGCAGATGGCGAAATCCGGGCTTTGCATCGGTTGCGGCACGTGCATGGCGCAATCGGGCGGCAGCGCCGCGATGCGTCTCGACCGCTACGGCCAACTCAAACCGGCCGCTACCTATCGCCCCGACGGGTTCGCCGAGCTGTGCCCCTTTTCGCCCCACGCCCGAAGCGAAGACCAGATCGCCGAGGCGCGCTTCGGATCGGCGCGATTTTACGACCCGCGGATCGGCCGCTTCGAGGCAGCCTATGTCGGCCATGTCAGCGAAGGCAGCTTTCGAGCGGACGGCAGCTCCGGCGGCATGGCCAGTTGGACCGCCGCGGAGCTTCTGAAGAGGAACCTCGTCGACGCGGTGGCGCATGTGGTTCCCTGTTCAGGCGCCGGCGAACGTCTTTTCCAGTATCAGGTCTCGCGGACCGCGGATGACCTGCGCAAGGGGGCCAAGTCGCGCTATTATCCGGTGGAGCTCTCCGGCGTCATCGCCGAAATGAAGCGGCATTCCGGCCGCTACGCAGTCGTCGGGATTCCCTGCTTCATCAAGGCGATCCATCTCCTCTGCCTCAACGACCCGGTGCTTGAAGAGCGCCTTGCCTTCACCCTCGGCCTCTTCTGCGGACACATGAAGAGCACCCGCTTCGTGGAAAGTTTCGCCTGGCAGATGGACACGGAAATGAACGCCGTGGCGGGCGTCGACTACCGCCTGAAGGATTCCGCAAGACCGGCAAACTGGTACACGGCCCATCTGCGGCTCAAGGACGGAAGCACGAGAAGCAAGGATTGGTGGCATCTGGTCGACGGCGATTGGGGAGCCGGGTTCTTCCAGAATTCCGCCTGCAATTTCTGCGACGACGTGGTGGCCGAAACCGCCGACATTTCCTTCGGCGACGCCTGGGTCGAGCCCTATTCGTCCGACGGCCGGGGAACGAATGTGGTCGTCGTTCGCTCACCCCTGCTGCAGGCGCTCGTGGCCGACGCGATCGACGAGGGAAGGCTCGAACTGAGCGCGGTCGACAGTGCCTTCGTCGTGGAGACGCAGGCTGCCGGTTTCAGGCAAAGGCGGGAGGGGCTGGCCTTCCGGCTGGCCTGGCCGCGTTACGGCATAAGACCGAGGAAACGCGTTGCGCCGAAGTGGAGCGGCTTGCCCCCACGGCGGATGCTGGTCTACTGGCTGCGCAGCGCGATAAGCGCAAACAGCCACGGTGTCTTCTGGCTTGCCAGAGCCCTGAACATGCCGGCCGCCTATCTCCGCTGGGCGTCGGCGATGCTCGCTCTCTACCAGGGCGTGACCTATTCACGCGGCTGGATCGGCAGGCTCGTCGACGCCATCGCGAGGCCCGGGCGCAAGGGCTCGAAGGACGACGGGGCGGGCGCATAGCGCGCCGTCATTTCGGCACAGAATTCGGCAAATTCCTCCGGAACGAGGGGCGCGCTCGTGTGGTGCGGGGCAAGCCCCCGGTGCTCGGGCGTGAAGCAGTAGGTGACGGTGACGTCGAAATCCTCGAGCGCCTCCATCTGGCGGTCGAACCAGTCGAGCGCGTTCGGCCGGAAGCGGTCGGCCCATGAGAGCCCGGTGCGCAGATATGTGACGCCGAGGCGCTTCATCCAGGCGACGGCATCGTCGAGGCGCGGGTCCTCGAAATGGAACCATTGTACGAGCCCGATCTCCGGCGTGTGGCGGGCAAACTCCTCGAACGCCAGTTTCGGCGAACCGTCCTCGCGCAGAAGACCCATGTAGAAATGCCGGTAATAGGACGAGCCCTCGGCCTCCCGGTGTCGCGTCGTCGCCGGCCAGGCCCGCGGCAGGTCGTAGAGGCTATACCATTGGATCCGATCCGCCCGGCCCTTCAGGAGTTCGGCGGTTCGCTTCAGTCCCCAAAGCTGCACCTCCTCGGCGCCGAAGGTGGATACGCCGACCTCGCTTACCCAGACCGGCAGTTCGGTGACGCTCTTCAGTTCATCAAGCTTCTGCGGCCATTCATGGATCTGCCAGAGGTTCCAGTCGAGCGGGAAACCATGGGCCGCAACGGCGTCGACATGGTCGAGCACGCCCTGCGATTTCATCAGAGCGAGGAAGTTCGGATCAATCGGCGAAATTCCGCCGAGCACGCGCGTGAGCCCGGGATTGACCTCCCGGATCGCAGCCGCCGCCAGCTTTGCCATATGGGCAAAGCGGCTCCAGTCCGGATCGATCTCCGGATCCCAATGCGACTTGTTGTTGGGCTCGTTCCAGATCATGGCGGCTTCGATCATGAGTACCTCCGAATTGCCGGAAACGCCGGCCGGCCTCCCGCGTTTGCGGCACCGGCGGACGGGCCGGCCGGCTACGACACGTTTTCGTTCAGCGTCAGGATTTTCGCGCCCCAATCGCCCATCACCAGCACCGAGACGGAGGCAGGCGCGATATCGAAGCGCGGCCAGGCGTCGGCGGAAAGGCCGAGGATATGAAAGACCAGGGTTTTGATGACGTCCGCGTGGCTGACCAGAGCGACCTTCTCCTGGCCGTGCCGCTGCGCAAGTGCCGCGACAAGTCCCACCGCCCGGCATTGCACGTCCAGCATCGTCTCGCCGCCGGGGGCACGCACGAGGCTGCGCATCGCGTTCCATCGGCGCCAGAGCGGGTCCGTATCGAGGACGTCAAAGGTCTTGCCCGACCAGTCGCCGAAATCCACCTCGTCGAGCGCTTCCGTGGTCACGACCTCCGCGACTTCCGACGCCGCGGCGATCGCCGCGGCCGTTTCCTGCGTGCGCTTGCGCGGGCTCGCATAGATCGAGCCTATGCCTTCGCCGGCCAGACGCGCCGCGAGCCGCTGAGCCTGCTCGCGGCCCGCGGTGCCGAGCGGCACGTCGCCGGTCCGCCCGGCAAGAAAGCAGCCGACCCTGTCATGGGCGGCATGGCGCACCAGAAGGAAAGTGGTCGTCACTCGGCCGCCCCCAGGAGTGCGTCGGTATCGCCGGCGATGAATTCCTCCAGGCGTCTGCGCGCTTCGGCATCGGTGAACTGCTGCGGCGGCGATTTCATGAAGTAGCTCGAAGGGGCAATCAGCGGACCGGCGATGCCGCGGTCGATTGCGAGTTTGGCGCAGCGAACCGCATCGATGACGACTCCTGCGGAATTCGGCGAGTCCCAGACTTCGAGCTTCAGTTCGACGTTGAGGGGAACGTTGCCGAATGTCGTGCCCTCGACGCGAATATAGGCGAACTTGCGGTCGGCAAGCCAAGGGACGTGATCGCTCGGGCCGACGTGGATGTCGCCGGCCGCGAGCGGAATATCCATCTGGCTGACAACCGATTGGGTCTTGGAAATCTTCTTCGATTCGAGCCGCTCCCGCTCGAGCATGTTGAGAAAGTCGGTATTGCCGCCGAAATTGAGCTGGTAGGTCCGATCTATGCGCACCCCCCGGTCGCGAAAGAGGTTGGCAAGCAACCGGTGCACGATGGTCGCGCCAACCTGGCTCTTTATATCGTCGCCGATGAGCGGCAGGCCGCGCTCGGCGAATTTGCGCTGCCACGACTTGTCCGAGGCGATGAAAACCGGAATGCAGTTGACGAAACCGCAGCCGGCGGCAAGCGCCTGCTCCGCATACCAGCGCGTGGCGACTTCGGAACCGACCGGAAGATAGGAGACGAGCACGTCCGTCCCGGTCTGCCGCAGGACCTCCGCGACATCGGCGGCGGACGCATCGGATTCCTCGATCTCCTCGCGCAGATAGCGGCCGATGCCGTCGAGCGTCCTGCCGCGCTCGACGACCACGCCGGTGGCCGGAACATCCGCAAAGCGGAACGTGTTGTTGGGAGCGGCGTAGATGGCTTCGGCGACATCGCGCCCGACCTTCGAAGCGGCGACGTCGAAGGCCGCGGAGACCTCGATATCGCCGACGTGGTATCCGCCGAGATTGGTATGCATCAGCCCCGGAACCGGCTCGTCCTCCTTCGCGTCGCGATAGAATGTCAGCCCTTGGACGAGGGAGGACGCGCAATTGCCGACACCGACCAGCCCGACCCGAATGGAGTTCGATCGCATCTCACCACTACTCCTGCGCAGTATCTACAATGCTTGCCAAACCCGCGCGCAACCGATTGGTTCCTTCTTCTTTCTCCCGTTTCTCGCGCATCGCGGATCGAATTCAGCCGCAGCGCGTTGAGGGGGCGAACAGGAAAGTGAGCGAAACTTCATGCTCGTATACGGTGACGCAAAGCGCCTGGAGCACGCCGACATGCTATGCGCAGAGATCGCCTCGCGCCTGCATGCGGCCCGACACCAGCCGGCGGGCATCGAGCGCCACACCGAACTCGTCGCCATCCTGCTCAGGGCCGGGGAACTGGTGCAGGGGCTTGCCGATCTGGAACTGGCGCAGATGGGAGCCGACGAAATCTCCTCATCGCGCCAGACGGGCGAGTGCCTCCTCCTCGATCTTGCCGGGCTCGTCGCCCGGTCCTGGCGCCAGGGCTTCGCCGGCCCGGTGGCCGTGCCGGCCCGTGTCGCAAGGTCGCTGGCAAACAGCCAGGCACCGCTTTCCCTCAGCATTCGCGAGCCGGAAGGCTACGCCTTCTATGCTCTTTACCCGGAGAGCTATCTCGAGGCCGCGGCAGGCTCCGGGCTTCCTGCCGACACGGTGGTGATCGGCCTGCGCAGCATCGGGACCACGCTCTCGGCGATTGTCGCGGCTTCCATCGGTGCCGCGCCTCCGGTCACGCTGCGGCCGATCGGCGATCCGTTCCAAAGGCGGCTTGCAGTCGCGTCGCAACTTGCGGAAAGGCTGCTGCGCGACCGGGCGGCGAATTTCGCGATCGTGGACGAAGGACCCGGCCTTTCCGGCAGCTCGTTCGGATGCGTCGCGGATTGGCTGGAGGATCACGGCGTCAGCGGCAGGCGCATTCACTTCTTCCCCGGCCACAAGGGCGGGCTTGGACCGCAATCCTGCGGCCGTCATCGCGAGCGCTGGGCGGCGAGGCCGCGCCATGTCATCGACGTCGACGATCTCCTGATCAGGCCGTCCCACTCTGCGCGCCACCTCGCCGATTGGATCGCCCATCTCGTCGGCCGGCTCGAGAAGCCGCTCGAAGACGTCTCAGCCGGCATGTGGCGCCAGACGCTTCCCGGCGATCGCTGGCCTCCCGTGGACGGCAGGTTCGAACGCCGGAAATTTCTGGCGCACACCGCCGACGGTCCGTGGCTCGTCAAGTTTGCGGGACTCGGCGACGCTGGGCAGCGCAAGCTCGTCAAGGCGCGCCTTCTCGCCGAGGCAGGCTTCACGCCCCCGGTCGCCGGATTGTGCCATGGCTTTCTGGTTCAGAAATGGGTTTCCGCAAGGCCGATGGCGCCGCCGGAATTCCGCCGGCCGGCCTTCATCGCGCATCTCGGCCGATACCTGTCCTTCCGGGCGCACAGCCTGCCGCCGCCAGCGGCGCAAGGGGCATCCATGGCCAAACTTTGCGAGATGGCAGTGATCAACACAGAAGAGGCATTGGGCAGAGCGGCAGCGTCGCGGCTGAAGACCAGGTTCGGCGATGCGGAGCGATACAATTCGACGATCCTGCCGGTCGATACGGACAACCGGCTTCACCGGTGGGAATGGCTGGTCGAAGGAGAGCGACACATTCTCAAGACCGACGCGCTCGACCACAGCAGTGCCCATGACCTCATCGGCTGTCAGGACATCGGCTGGGACATTGCCGGAGCGAGCATAGAATTCGACCTCACGCGGGAGGAGCGGGCGGAGCTGCGTGCGGCCGTATCCGAAGGCTGGTCGCGCAGTCCGAATGCCGGGCTGATGGAGCTCTTGGAAATCTGCTATCTCGCTTTCCAGCTGGGCCTGTGGATGTCGGCAAAGTCCGCGACCGCCCCCGAGGAAGTCCCCCGGCTGGAGGCCGCAGCCGCGCGCTATGCGAGGCTCCTTCGGCGCCGGATCGACGGGGATTAGGATGGAGTCGCAGCGCACCGCACGCCACCCTACCGCCCATAAATCCTGTCCAGCACATCCGCCACCGTGACCAGATACTCGTTGTCGGGATCGAAGCGCTCCCCTGCGGCCAGCCTCTCGGCCCAGCCGGCCGCCGCGCGTCCACCCCAGGCGTCGGGGGGAACCGCAAGCACCTCGCCTTGCGTGCCGCGATAGCGTTCGGCCGTGAAGTCCAGATACGATCCGTTGACGTTTCTCAGGCTGGCGCCGCCTTCGGTGCCGTAGAAGTCGGCGCTGATCACCGCATCGCATCCGGCCTGCAGATGCCAAGAGCAGGCGATCCGGGCGAGAACGCCGTTTGCCAGTTCGACTGTGGCGACCGCGTAATCCTCAACCTCGTCGCCGTCGCGGCGGATGGGCAGACCTTTAGCGAAGAGCCTGCTCTCCACCCGCACGACGTCCGGGAACCCGAGGACCCAGAGAAGGAGGTCGACCAGGTGCACGCCGAGATCTATGACGCAGCCGCCACCGGAAAGCGCCTTGTCGTAGAACCACGGCTTGCTTGGCCCGTAGGCGTTGTGAAAGGTGAGGTCCACGGCGAACACCGTGCCGAGTTCGCCCGACGCGATCAGGTCGCGGATCTGCCGCATGCCCTCGGTGTAGCGATAGGAGAGATCGACGCTCAAAAACCTGTCGACATGCCGGGCGGTTTCGACCACCGCCGCGGTTTCGTCGCGCGTGCGGCCGAGCGGCTTCTGGCAGAAAACCGCCACGCCCTGCTCCAGAGCCACGATCGATTGGGCGGCGTGGAGCGCGCTCGGCGAGGCGATCACGATGCCGTCGAGCTCCTGGTCGAGCAGCGCCTCGAGCGAGTTCACGACCGATGCCTCGGGGGTCAGCTCGCGGGCCGCCGCCGCCATTTCCGGCGAAGGATCGAAGATCGCGACGGTTTCGACGGATCCGGTTTCGACCACCGCCTTCATCCGGTGGAAGCCAATTCTTCCGACGCCGAGAAAGCCGACGCGGGGGCGGATGACGGCCTTCGGGCTCGTTGAAAGCTGCATTGCGTCACTCATGACAGATCACCAGCGCTTTGATGAAACCTTCCGGCCGGTCGCGCGTCATGTCGAGCGCGGCGCTGAGTTCTTCGAGCGGGAACCGATGGGTGTAGAGCCGCGAGGGAGAGAACCGACCCGCTGCGGTCGCTTCGATCGCCTCGTTCATGCCGCGCATGTA
Source organism: Ensifer meliloti (assembly GCF_030064585.1). NCBI lineage: Bacteria > Pseudomonadati > Pseudomonadota > Alphaproteobacteria > Hyphomicrobiales > Rhizobiaceae > Ensifer > Ensifer meliloti. The sequence continues at coordinate 1,100,276 of NZ_CP120364.1, read as the reverse complement.
GACGGCAGGATCGCGTTCATGCGCGTTGATCACGTCGAGGCCGCGCCAGTTCCAGAGCTGCATGTTCACCTGTCGCGGGCCATCCTGGTGATAGCCTGCGACGACGAGCCTGCCGCGCTCCTTCGTCAGTTCGCCGGCAAGATCGAGCGGCCATTGCTTGCCGACCGCCTCGATGACGCAATCGCAGAAACGCCCGCCGGTCAGCTGCTTCACCTCTTCGATGATCCGCGAGTGATCGTCCATGGGGATCACTTCGCTGGCACCGGCCTGCTTGGCCGCAGCGAGCGAAGACGGCCTGCGCGATATCGCTATCACCCGCGCGCCGGCAGCGCTTGCGAGCTCGGTCAGAAGAATCCCGAGAAAGCCGATGCCGACGATCGCCACGGTCTCTCCCGATCTGATCGCGCTGCGCCGGAAGATGTTGAAGGCACAGCCGAGCGGTTCGCCTGGAAAGGGCTGATCTGCAAGAGACGCCGGCAAGCGCGTGATCGCGCTCTGATCGGCGATATCGTGCGTGGCATAGGCATGGTAGGAAAGCGCCGCCACGCGATCGCCCGGCGCGAAACCGTGCACGTCCTCGCCGACCGCGTCGATAATTCCCCAGCCCTCGTGTCCGAGCGCGCCGGGTTCCGTCGGAAACTGCATCCATTCCGGACCCGCCCAGGGAACGAGATTGGAGGCGCATACGCCGCAGCCTTCGAGCCTTATCCGCACCTGGCCGCGACCCGGTTGCGGCAACGGCAACGTTGCTATGCGCACCGTGCCCGGCCCGGTGACGATAGCGGCGGACATCGTGTCCGTCCGCTGAGATATGCTGATGTTCATGTCAGCTCCTTCCCTCGGTGAAGACCTGTCCGGCAGCCCGAAAAGGGTGTCGCGAGGTCCGCCGGACCCGCCCCTGCCCCCCAAAGAAAGCTCTGAGCAATATTCAAGAGCCTTCCGCCCTTAACTTGATGTTGCAGCTTTTGTTCCTGATGCCCGCAGTTCGCGTGGAACACTCCCGCGAAAGAGAGGTTTGTACCTTGGCACGGGCGACGCCCCGCGGGGGATCAAAGAAGAACATCAAAGAAGAAGAAGTCAAAGAAGAAGGAACATTTGCGACGCAGGTTTGTTGGAGGTTTGTCTCTATCTCTGATTGGTCATCATCAGGTGCATTATGACAAAAGTACTTGTTACCGGCGGCTGCGGCTTCATAGGGCGGCATGTTGTCGAAGAGCTTCTTTCAAGGAACTACGACCTGCGCGTCCTCGATGCGTTGAACGATCAGGTCCATGCGGATGCGCAGGTCACGCTGCCACCGGAAGTAGACATGCGGCGCGCCGACATATGCGACGCAGACGCGGTGAAAAGCGCGCTGAAGGACGTCGATCACGTCATTCATCTCGCCGCGGAAGTCGGCGTCGGCCAGTCGATGTATGAGATTTCCCGCTATGTCGGCGTGAACGACCTGGGCACCGCCGTCCTTCTCGAGGCGATGATCGGCACGACGATCCGGCGGATCGTCGTCGCCTCTTCCATGAGCGTTTACGGCGAAGGCTTGTACGAGACTACGGCAGGCGAGCGCCGTGCGCATATCCGGCGATCCCCCGCCGAGATCAAAGCCGGCGCCTGGAACCCGTCCGGTCCTGACGGCGAACGCCTGAGGCCGATCGCCACCGACGAGAACAAGCCCGTCGATCTCGCTTCGATCTACGCGCTCACCAAATATGCGCAGGAGCGTCAGGTCCTTATATTCGGGGAAGCCTATGGCACGGACGCGGTGGCGCTGCGGCTCTTCAACGTCTACGGCGCCGGCCAGGCACTTTCCAACCCCTATACCGGCGTGCTTGCCAACTTCGCTTCCCGGCTTGCCAACGGGCAGTCGCCGATGGTCTTCGAGGACGGCCGGCAGAAACGCGACTTCGTGCATGTCCGCGACGTGGCGCGTGCCTTCCGGCTGGCGCTCGAACAGCCGCACGCCGCCGGCCACGTCATCAATATAGGCAGCGGCAACGCCTACGCCATTGCGGACATCGCCTCGCTGCTTGCCGAAGCGATGGGTGTCCCCGAAATCGAGCCGGAGATCATGAACAAGGCCCGCTCCGGGGATATCCGCAATTGCTTCGCCGATATCGCCAAGGCACGCGACCTTCTCGGCTTCGAACCGACCCACCGGCTCGAGGATTCGCTTGCGGATTTCGCCCAATGGGTCCGCAGCGCCGGCGCGATCGACCGCGGTGCCGAGATGAAACGCCATCTGGAAGCACGGGGGCTGGTCCTATGAGCCGCCGGACCGTCGGCACGGACCGGCATCTGGCGGCGCCCGCTCTTTCCGGCAAGGCGGCGCCGATCCTGGTCGTAGGCGGCAGCGGCTTTCTCGGCTGCAATCTCGCCGACAGCTTTCTGCGCGACGGCGAGCACGTGATCGTTCTCGACAATCTCAGCCGTCCCGGCGTCGAGCGAAACCTCGAATGGCTGGTGGACGGCCACGGCCGCGCCGTCGAGGCCTTGATCGCCGATATCCGCGACCTCGGCGCGATCGAAGCTGCCTTCAGAGACGCCAAGGCCGTGTTTCACTTTGCGGCGCAGACGGCGGTAACCACCAGCCTCGAGCAGCCGACGGACGATTTCGAGACGAACGCCCGCGGCACGCTCAACGTGCTCGAAGCCACACGCCTGGCAGGGCGCCGTGCGCCAGTCATCTTCGCCAGCACAAACAAGGTCTATGGCGCGCTCGGGCACATGGAGATGCAGGACATGCGGGGCCGCTACACGCCGGCCGACGAGGCGACGCGCGAGCATGGCGTCGGCGAGACCCAGCCGCTCGATTTCTGTACGCCCTATGGCTGCTCGAAGGGCGTGGCCGACCAGTATGTGCTGGATTATGCCCGCTCCTTTGGCTTGCCTACAGCCGTGCTCCGGATGAGCTGCGTCTATGGACCGAGGCAGTTCGGCACCGAGGACCAGGGCTGGGTCGCCCATTTCCTCATTCGCGCGCTCGCCGGCGAGCCGATTTCGATCTATGGCGACGGCAAGCAGGTCCGCGACATTCTTCATGTCACCGATGCGGTCGCGGCCTATAGGGCGCTCCTGAACTCGATCGACCGCCTGAAGGGGCGCGCTTTCAATCTTGGAGGCGGACCCCGCAACGCCGTCAGCATTGTCGACGTGCTGAACGAGATCGAGCTTTTGACCGGCCGCAAGCTCGCGACGACAAAAAGCGATTGGCGCGCCGGCGACCAATTGTACTTCGTCGCCGATACGCGCGCGATCGCCGATGCGCTCGGCTGGAAGGCCGGAATGCCCTGGCGCGAGGGCTTGCGCGACCTCTACTCCTGGCTTCACGACGATCGGGGCGCGGTCAGCGGGATCCGGCGCCAACCGCGGAGGGTCACCGCATGAGCCTTCCCCCCCTTTCCGCCGCTGGATTTGACGACCGTCACAACGTCTCCGGGCCACTGCCGCGGCGGGTATTGATGACGGTCGATGCCGTGGGCGGCGTCTGGCGCTATGCTATGGATCTCGCTGTCGCCATGCGGCGTTCCGGCGTGGAGACGCTGATCGTCGGTCTCGGCCCGCAACCTTCCCCGGAGCAACGGCGCGAGGCGAACAGCATCGGCCGGCTCGAATGGCTCTCGGCACCGCTCGACTGGACGGTCGAAGACGAGAGCGAGCTCGACCACGTGCCGCAGCTCCTGTCCGAACTTGCGCTCAGGCATTCCGTCGATCTCCTCCATCTCAACCTGCCGTCCCAAGCCGCGCGAATAACGGCGGAGGTCCCCGTCGTCACCGTCTCGCATTCCTGCGTCGCCACCTGGTTCGCTGCGGTGCGCGGTTCCGGTTTGCCGGAAGCCTGGGCCTGGCAGAAACGCTTGAACCGGCTGGGATTCGACCGCGCCGACCTGGTGCTCGCGCCGAGCCGAAGCCATGCCGCGGCCCTGACGCGTACTTACGGTGAAATCCACGATCTCGCAGTGGTCTATAATACGAGCCGGAATCCATGCTTCGTCAGCGCCAAGGAAAACTTCGTTTTTGGCGCCGGTCGCTGGTGGGACGAAGGCAAGAATGGCGCCGTGCTCGACAGGGCGGCCGCCGACATAGACTGGCCGGTCGTGATGGCCGGTGCCTGCGAAGGGCCGAACGGGCAGCACCTGGCGATCATGCATGCCGATCACGAAGGCGAACTCAGCCACGACCGGACGATGACGCTGATGTCGAGGGCCGCGATCGTCGTCTCTCCATCGGTCTACGAACCCTTCGGCCTGGTGGCGCTGGAGGCGGCGCGTGCAGGCGCTGCACTGATTCTCGCCGACATCGAAACCTATCGCGAGCTCTGGGAGGGTGCCGCCCTTTTTGCCGGCCCCGGCCATCCCGCCGCCTTTGCTGAAGCCGTCAACCGGCTGACGGAGGATGCAAAGCTCAGGGACGACCTTGGCCGGCGGGCGCGGCTGCGCTCGGCCGATTTCACCGTCGAGGCCCAACGCGAAGCGGTGCTCGCCGCCTACCGGCGCGTGATGAGCGGGTCCGATCGATTGACGGCAGCGGAGTGAGCGGATGCGATTTCTCTTCTACACCCACTCCTTGGTGTCCGACTGGAACCACGGCAATGCGCATTTTCTGCGCGGCATCATGCGCGAACTCATACGGCGCGGCCACGAGGCCGTAGCGCTCGAGCCCGGCGATTCCTGGAGCCGGCGCAATCTCATCGCGGATCAGGGTAACGGAGCGATCGCAGCCTTCCGCAAGACCTTCCCGGATTTGCGGGTCGGGATCTACGGGACCGATTTCGAGCATGAAGCGGCGGCCCGCGAGGCCGACATGGTCATCGTGCATGAGTGGACCGATCCCGCTCTGGTCGCCGAACTCGGCCGCATTCGCCTGAAAGGCGGCCGCTTCACGCTGGCTTTCCACGATACCCATCACCGCGCCGTCAGCGCCGAGCGGGACATCGCCCGGCTCGACCTTTCCGGTTACGACTTCGTTCTGGCCTTCGGTGAGGCGCTGCGGGAGCGTTATCTGCAGGCGGGTTGGGGAAGGCATGTCCATACCTGGCACGAGGCTGCGGATACCTCGCTGTTCCACCCGATGCCGGAAGTGGAAAAGCGGGGCGAACTCATCTGGATCGGCAATTGGGGCGACGACGAGCGCAGCAGCGAGATCATGTCCTTCCTGGTCGAACCGGCGAAAAAGCTGAAGCTCACGACGACCGTCCGCGGCGTGCGATATCCCAAGACCGCGCTCAGGGCTTTGCGTGCCGCAAAAATCGAATACGGAGGCTGGCTCGCCAATGCCGCCGTTCCGCGGGCTTTCGCCGAGCATCGGGTCACGGTGCACATTCCGCGCCGGCCCTATGTCGAGGCCCTGCCGGGAATCCCGACAATCCGCGTCTTCGAGGCGCTTGCCTGCGGCATTCCGCTGATTTCGGCGCCATGGACCGATGCCGAAGGGCTTTTCCGGCCGGGCAAGGATTTTTGCCTTGCCAAGGACGGCAAGGAGATGACGCGCCTTCTGCGCCAGCTACTCGCCGAACCGGACTTCCCCGCGGAGATGACCGCCTCCGGATTGGAGACGATCCGTGCGCGCCACACCTGCAGCCATCGCGTCGACGAGCTGCTCGCCATCGTGGCCTCCTACAGGCCGCGCTCCAGCGCGCGACGGATCATTTCGGAGGAGGTCGAGGTATGAGACTGGCATTTTACGGATCGAGTCTCGTTTCGGCCTATTGGAACGGCGCGGCCACCTACTATCGCGGCCTGCTCCGTGCGCTTGCCGAACGCGGTTATCAGATCACCTTCTACGAGCCTGACGTCTACGATCGGCAGAAGCACCGCGACATCGACCCGCCCTCCTGGTGCAGGGTCGTCGTCTATGACGGGACCGTCGAGGCGTTGAAGCGAGTGGCGCAGGAAGCAGCCAAGGCGGAGATCGTCGTCAAGGCGAGCGGCGTCGGCTTCGAGGACGAGCTGCTGCTTGCCAAGGTGATGGCCGCGGCAGACCCGGCGGCGTTGAAAATCTTCTGGGATGTCGATGCACCAGCCACTCTGGCCGAGCTCAGGGCCGCACCCGACCACCCGCTTCGCCGCGCGCTTTCCTCCCTGGATCTCGTGCTGACCTATGGCGGCGGCGATCCCGTGGTCGACGCCTATCGCGCGTTGGGTGCCCGCGATTGCGTTCCGATCTACAACGCCGTCGATCCCGAGACGCACCATCCGGTGCCGCCGGATCCGCGCTTTGCCGCCGATCTCGCCTTCCTCGGCAACCGCCTGCCGGACCGGGAGGAGCGCGTGGAGGCCTTCTTCCTCGAGCCGGCGCAAAAGCTCTGGCAGCGGCGTTTCCTGCTCGGCGGATCCGGGTGGCACGACAAGTCTCTGTCCCCGAATGTCGCCTATATCGGGCACGTCCCGACCGCCGACCACAATGCCTTCAACACGACGCCGAATGCCGTCCTGAATATTTCACGCGCCAGCATGGCCGAAAACGGCTTCTCGCCGGCAACCCGCGTCTTCGAGGCCGCGGGCGCCGGCGCCTGCCTGATCACCGACTACTGGGAGGGCATCGAGCTCTTCCTGAAGCCCGGAGAAGAAGTGCTGGTCGCCAGAGACGGCCGCGACGTCGCCGAACTGATGCAGAAGCTGACGGCCGCCGGCGCCAGGGGAATCGGCGAGCGGGCGCTCCTCCGCGTTCTCGCCGAGCATACCTATGCGCATCGTGCCGAGGAGGTAGATCGCGTCCTGCGGCAGGCGCGCCGAATGGAGGCTGCCGAATGAAGCGACCGCTCGACATCGTCATTCTCGGTCTCTCGCTTTCCTCCTCGTGGGGCAACGGTCATGCGACGACCTATCGCGCTTTGCTTCGCGCCCTCGACGCTGCCGGTCACAAGGTGACGTTCCTGGAACGGGACGTGCCCTGGTATGCGAGCAACCGCGATCTGGCCGCCCCGGATTTCTGCGACCTCGTGTTCTACACGGACCCGGACGAACTCGTCTCAAGGCATGCGCACAGGCTTGCCGGCGCGGACGCCGTCGTCATCGGCTCCTATGTGCCTGATGGCGTGGAGGTCATCGACGCAGTCGCGGATCTCGGACCGAAACGCCTGTGCTTCTACGACATCGACACGCCCGTGACGCTCGCCAAGCTCGAGCGCGGCGACGAGGAGTTTCTCGCGCGAAGACAGGTTGCGACATTCGACATTTATTTTTCCTTCTCCGGCGGCCGAACGCTCGACCGGCTGCGGGACGAGTTCGCCGCGCGGCGGTCGGTACCCCTCTATTGCGCCGTCGACCTCGACGCCTATCGCAATACCGGCGCGGCTACGGAGTGGGACCTCGGCTATCTCGGCACCTTCAGCCCCGACAGGCAACCCGCGCTCGAACGCCTGTTGATCGAGCCGGCGCGGCGCTTGCCGGACATGCGCTTCGTCGTGGCCGGGCCGAGCTATCCTGACGACATCGACTGGCCGGCAAACGTCGAGCGCATCGAACATCTGCCGCCCGGAAAACATGCCGAGTTCTACAGCCGCCAGCGATTCACCCTGAATGTCACGCGGGCCGACATGGTGGCAGCCGGCTGGTCCCCGAGCGTTCGCCTCTTCGAGGCCGCCGCGTGCCGCACGCCGCTCGTCAGCGACTGGTGGGAGGGGATCGAAAGCTTCTTCCCGGCCGGCGAGGCCGTGATCATCGCGCAGAACAGCGCCGATGTCGTCACGGCATTGACGAGGCTCGGCGAAGAACAACGCAAAGCACTTGCCGATTGCGCCTATCGACGCGTCGCCGCCGCGCACAGTTCCGCGGCGCGCGCACGGACCTTTGTCGAGGCAATCGAAAGCGTCGCCGCCAGGACCGGTCTCGCCACCAGGCGTTCCGAGCGGCGGCTTCCGGTTTAACCCGAAAGGAGGACGGCCGATGGCTAAAGGAAACAAAGCAAGCCGAGGAAAGATCATCCTGGTTGCGGGCGGGGCCGGCTTTGTCGGATCGCACCTTTGTACAGCACTTCTAGGCGCCGGCAACCGGGTGATCTGCCTCGACAGCTATCTCACCGGCTCCCCTGCCAATCTCATCGGCCTGCAGGCGAACCCCTATTTCGCCATGGTGGAACAGGACGTCTGCGATGAAATCGACATCGATGAACCGGTCGACCAGATCTACAATCTGGCCTGCCCCGCCTCGCCGCCGTCCTACCAGGCCGATCCCATCCACACGATGATGACCAGCGTGACGGGGACGGGAAATCTCCTGCGGCTCGCCGAAAGGCACGGGGCCACGTTTCTGCAGGCCTCCACAAGCGAGATCTACGGCGATCCCGAGGAGCATCCGCAGCAGGAGAACTACTGGGGCCACGTCAATTGCACCGGGCCGCGGGCCTGCTACGACGAGGGCAAACGCGCGGCCGAAGCCCTGTGCTTCGACAGTCTGAGGGCGGGAAGCGTCGACACGCGGGTCGCTCGCATCTTCAACACCTACGGTCCGCATATGCGCCCCAATGACGGCCGGATCGTTTCGAACTTCATCGTCCAGGCGCTGAGGAACGAGCCGCTCACCGTTTACGGCAGTGGCGAGCAGACGCGCTCCTTCTGCTACGTCTCCGATCTCGTGGACGGACTGATCCGGCTGATGAACCGCAAGGAGAACCCTGCCGTACCGGTGAACCTCGGCAATCCCGGAGAATTCACCGTCATCGAACTGGCGGAGTTGGTCCTCTCCAGGATCGAGACGGCCTCGACGATCGTCCATGAGCCGCTGCCGGCGGACGATCCGCAGCGTCGCCGTCCCGATATCGCGCGCGCCAGGAAGCTTCTCGGCTGGGAGCCGAAAGTTCCTCTGGAGGACGGGCTGACGCATACGATCGCCTGGTTCCAGAGCGCACTTGCCGGAAGCCGCGCTGAACGCCGGTCCGGCCGCACCCGGCGCCAGCCGCAACTTTCCGTCGTCACTCAGGATCTGTGATCATGGTTCAGCAGACGAAAGACCGAACGGTCATCGCGCAAGAGATTGCGGCGCTCGGTCCCTGGTTCCACAACATGCGGATCGGGGGCATCGAGACAGCGCCCGGTCACTTCCTCGGCGACTATCCCGCAGTGAAGTGGAAGGCCTTCAGGCATGTCGTGCCGGAGGACCTCGAAGGAAGGAGCGTCCTCGACATCGGCTGCAATGCGGGGTTCTACGCGCAGGAGATGAAACGTCGCAATGCCGGACGCGTACTCGGCATCGACTCGGACCCGCACTATCTGCGGCAGGCGAAGTTTGCCGCGGAGCAGGCGGGGGTCGACATCGAATACAGGCTGATGTCGGTCTATGACGCGGCACGGCTGCGCGAGAGGTTCGACCTGGTCATCTTCATGGGCGTTCTCTATCACCTGCGCCATCCGCTGCTGGCGCTCGACCTCCTCTACGAGTACGTTGTCGGCGACCAGATGCTCTTCCAGTGCATGCAGCGCGGGTCGGATTCCGTTGCAAGCCTCAAGGGTGATTACGATTTCCGGGAGTGGGAGATCTTCGACCGGCCCGACTATCCGAAGCTGTTCTTCGTCGAACACCGCTTCGCGGATGACCCCACCAACTGGTTCATCCCCAACCGCGCCGGCGTCGAGGCGATGCTGCGAAGCGCTGGCTTCGTCATCGAAGCCAATCCCGAGCGGGAAGTCTATCTCCTGCGGCGCGGCGAGCGCCCGTATCTGGACGAGCCCACCCTGAGGATCCTCGGAGGTTCGGCAGATGCCGGGAACAAGGCGCGATTGGATTGAATGACGGTTGCGACTGAGGAAACCGAGCCTCTGGCCTGGAGGCCAGGGGAATTCACTGCTCCGTTGAACTTCACGACCCGTCCCTGCCGGACCTCATCCGAAGTGGCGAAGCTGCGCCGCTTCCTTCTCGAGCAGGTCGGCCACCTCCTGAAGCGTCATATGCGTCACGCAGAGATGGATCGCACATTCGAGAAAGCGCGTCGACGAGCGCCGCAAATACATGGCTTCCTCGCGAGCGGCCAGTTCCGATAGAGGATCTTTCGATGGGCGTCGACGGTCAGGCATTTGGAGACTCCTTCGATTCGCTTGTTTGAAGAACCGCTTTCACGGCGAGAGAAGCCCGCCGGCGTAAATCAAGGCGCCTATCACGATGGCCATGGCTATCATGGCCAGGCTCAGCCCCAGCCGTTGCTTGTTCGCTCCGGCGGTCTCCGCCGCTGCAAGCGGCCGCATCGCGTCGTTGTACTCGGTAGAGGTATCGGCCGGCCTCCCCTCCGTCTGCCCGGCCCTGGCGGTTCTGACCGCTTCACTGCCGGGAGGCATACCGCCTGCTTCGTCGTCGGTCTCGAGCGGCGCCGCCGCGGGGTCGAAGCCGCGCTTCTTGTCACCCGTCCTTCCATGCTGGATGTCGCCGCGCACCTGCGCTGAATTGCTTGCCTGCTTGGACATGGTCGCTCCTTTCCGGTTGGCGACTCAACCGGCTTTCACGGCATTTGTTCCCTGCTCCTCCTCGGCGTTACGGCCCGGTTCGACCGTGATCGACGCCTCCTGCTACCGCGACGTGAAGCGTTCCGGACGGAAGGTGGCGAGCATCGGATGCTCAGCACCCATTGCGACCTCGTAAGCCAGAAGCTCACCGACGATCAGGCCGAGCGTCGCACCGCTGTGGCTGAAGGCGAGGTAATAGCCGGGAATGGCCTTGAGCGCCCCCAGCACCGGTTCACCATCACCCGGAATCGGCTTGCCGCCGACGCCGATGGAGGCGATCTCGAGCTTAGGATTGCCCTCCATCACCTTCGATCCCTCCGCCAGCAGGGCATCTACGACCGCCGCATCGATGTCGCGACCACCGTCCTCGCGCATCTTGACGCCTTCATCCGCCGCCCAATCGGCATCCAGCGAGAAGGTGCCGCCCGGCGCGGGGCGGACGGCGACACGCGGCGTGTTCAAGACGGCACGCAAAGGATGGGCAAGCGGCTTCGTCTGCACCAGAAGCGCGACCGGCGTTGCATCCTCGATGATCTGCCCGGCTTGCGCCACCATCTTCGGCACGGCTGGGCCGGTGGCGAGCAGGACGGCATCCGCCGGGAAACGGTTGCCCGCCCCCGTCTCGGCGCCGACCGCCCTACCGCCTTCGACAACGACCCTTGCCGCCCCCTGATCGGTCACGAGCGTGCCGCCGAGCTTGGCAAACTCTTCGATAAGCAGATTGATCAGGATCGGCAGATCGACCCACCCTTCGCCCGGATTGAAGATCGCGCCCGGAGGCGTGATCGCGCGCGCGTCGAGACCCGGCGTAACTGCCGCGACTTCGTCCGCGGCGAGGCGCCTTGCATCATAGCCGAGCGAGACTTCATGGCGATAGGCTGCGTCGATGCCGTTGGTCGCGTCATCTGCATCCCAGGTCAGACCGCCGTCGAAGCGAAGCCAGTCCGCATCGGGGAAGCGCGCCGAGAGGGTGCGATAGCGATCGATGCCCGCCATGCGCAGCCGATGATAGGGTTCGGAGCGCATGCGCGACGAGTTCAGCCACGAGAGCGAGCGGCCGGAAGCGCCGCTGGCCGGCGGACCGTCGTTCAGGATGGTCACGCGAATGCCGCGCCGAGCAAGCTGCGCGCCCGTCGAGACGCCGAAAATGCCGGCGCCGATGATGACCGCCGAAGTGATGATGTTATCCGTCATGGTTACTTGTCTTTCGATCCGTTTGACAGGTCAGGTGGTGCGGGGATGGGCTGGCATCGTCGTCTCCTCCCCTTTTTTCGTTCAGAGCACTTCGGCAAGAAAGCGCTGAAGACGTGGGCTCTGCGGATTATCGAAGATCGCCGCGGGCGTGCCTGCCTCAACGATGCGCCCCTCGTCCATGAAAACGACCTGGTCGGCGACACGCCGGGCAGAGCCCATCTCGTGCGTGACGACGACCATGGTCATGCCGCCTTTGCCGAGATCGGCCATGAGATTGAGGACACCCTTGACGAGCTCGGGGTCGAGCGCGCTCGTCACCTCGTCGAACAGGATGACCTCCGGTTCCATGGCCAGCGCGCGGGCTATGGCGACGCGCTGCTGCTGCCCGCCTGAGAGGCCGCCGGGGCGATGATGCTGGCGGCTGGCGAGACCGACATCGGCAAGCCGCACTTTGGCGATGCGCTCGGCTTCGACCTTTGGCAGGCCCTTTATCTTTGTCAGCGACAACATGACGTTTTCGAGAGCCGTGTGATCCGGAAAGAGATTGAAGTGCTGGAAGACCATGCCCACCCGGCGGCGGAGCCGCTCCGGCTTCATCGCGAGAATGCTGTCGCCGTCGAGCAGGATGTCGCCGCGCTTCGGCTCTACCAGACGGTTGAGGCAGCGCAGAAGCGTCGACTTGCCCGAACCGGAAGGGCCGATGATGCAGGTGACGCTGCCGGGCCTCACCGAGAGGTCGACGCCCTTCAGCACGTCGAGCTCGCCATAGGCCATGCCGAGGTCGCGGACTTCCAAGCTGCCGCCCTTGAAGGCGATCGGCCTGGCGCGATCGGCGCGATCGAGTTCGCTGACTTCCTCCAGCCCGCTCGTAATGGCCGCCGATTGCTGCTTGCCAAGCCTGAGACGGCTGTCGATGGCGTTGACGAAGTGCGTCAGCGGCACCGTGACGACGAGATAGAAGACGCCCGCGAGAAGGAGCGGCGAGAGATTGCCGGTCACCACGGCCTGGTCCTGGCCAACGCGGAAAATCTCGCGTTCGGAAGCGAGCAGGCCGAGGAAATAGACGAGGCTCGAATCTTTCACATTGCCGATGAACTGGTTTACCAGCGCTGGGAGTACCCGGCGCACGCCCTGCGGCACGACGATGAGGCGCATGCCCTGGCCGTAGCTCATACTGAGCGCCCGGCACGCTTCCATCTGGCCGCGTTCGACGCTCTGGATGCCTGAACGGAAGATCTCGCCTATATAGGCGCCCGCTATGAGGCTGAGCGCGAGAATTCCGAGAGGATAGGGCGACGGGCCGAACAGTTCGCGGCCGATGCGCGCAAAGCCCTGGCCGATCAGCAGGATGGTGACGATGGCCGGCAGACCACGGAAGATGTCCGTATAGATGCGGGCCGGGATGCGCAGCCAGGGCGACCGCGAAATGCCCATGATGGCGAGCAACATGCCTATGATGACGCCGAGCACTGTCGAGGCGGCCGCCAGGATGAGCGTGTTTTTCAGACCGACCGTGATCATGGTCGGCAGGACTTCAGCCATCGCGCCCCAATCGAGGAAGCTGCGGCGAAGGTTTTCAAGCCAGTTCATCAGGCGGCCCCCTGAAGCAAAGGCCGGTCCGACCGACGACGATCGGACCGGAAAGCGGGATTAGGGCTTGGGGAGATAATCGGCTGGCATCGGCGTGCCGGGGAACCATTTTTCGTGCAGAGTCTTCCAGGTCCCATCCTGCATGGCGGCCTGCAAAGCCTTGTTCAGGGCCTCCCGCAGGGCATCGTTGCCCTTGCGGATGACGAAACCGGCCGGCGCGTCGAAGCTCGGAATATTCACCGCCACTTTCAGGTCCTGATATCGGCCCGCATAGTCTTTTGCCGCCTCGTAGTCGAGGAAATGCGCATCGATCGTGCCGTTGTTGAGTCCGGATACGGCAGAGTTATTGTCCGGGAATTTAACGAGATCGGTACTCGTGAAGTTCTTCTGTGCGTAGATTTCCTGGAGCGTGCCTTGCACGACCCCAAGCCGCTTGCCCTTCAGACCTTCGGCGCCGGTGATATCCTCGTCCGCGGTGAGCACGGAAAGGTAGCCCGCCAGATAGCCGTCGGAAAAGTCGACCGTTTGCTTGCGCTTCTCTGTCGTTCCGATCGCGGCCGCAGCCACGTCGAAACGGCCGTTGGCGACCGAGGGCATGAGGGCCGAGAAATCCTGTCCGGTGAAGATCACCTGTTCCTTCTCGAAGCCGATCCGCCTGGCCACGTCGAGGAGGAGTTCGATGTCGAAGCCGGTGAAATTGCCGTCGGCGGTGGAGAACGCATAGGGCTTGGCATCACCCATCGTACCGACGCTGATGACTGTGGGGTCGGTCAGACCATATGGATTGTCCTGAGCGGTGGCTGGCGGCAGGGCACCTGCCGCAAGGCCAAAGACTATCGCAGCGATGGCCACGCCCACTCCGGCGAGCGGCACTTGCAAGACTTGGAATGAGTTCATCGGTTTTTCTCCTCTGGTGGTGTCCGTTGCAATGTAGAAAGGGCAAGGTCCCTCCCAGGACGGCGGGATGACCCGCGTCCCGGCACCTGCCATCGCATCCCGGTAACGGAAGTCTCTTTCGTCTCGAGACCGGTCTCATTTTTGTTTGAGACCGGTCTCTTTGCTCATCGAAATTGTTATCTTCGTGTTTGCCAGTCGTCAATATCTCTTGTAAGGCTAGCACTCATGGACCAGAATCCGCCCCGATCCACCTCCGTCACCGTTGCCGATGTCGCGCGTCGGGCCGGCGTCTCGAAGGCGACGGCAGCACGCGTTCTGGGCGGCTATGGAACGGTCAGCGACCGCGTGCGCGAAGCCGTGACCGCCGCGGCCCGGGCGCTCGATTACCGGCCGAACGAGCTTGCCCGAAGCATGACGACAGGCCGCTCCGGTACGATCGGCGTCGTGGTAGGGGATATAGAGAACCCCTTCTTCAGCCTGGCCGTACGGGGAATCACCGACGTCGCCCGGCAGGCCGGCTTTACCGTCATCCTCATAAATTCGGGCGAGGACGTTACAGCCGAGAAAGCCGCGATCCGTACACTGCTTGCCAAACGGGTGGACGGCCTGATCGTGTCACCCGCCAAGGAAAGCGAACTCGACCACCTGCAAGAAGTGGCCCGCTCGGGTCGGCCGCTGGCTTTGCTCGACCGTGGCAGCGAGGCACTCGCCGTCGATACCGTGATTGCCGACGACAGAAACGCTGCCGAGGCCGTCACCCGCCGGCTCCTCGCACTCGGCCATCGCCGCATCGCTTATATTACCGCCTGCGACACATCCGACCATCTTTTCCGCACGCCGACCGACATCAATACCGGCTCGGTACGGCGACGGATCGAAGGGTTCCTGGATATTTGCCGAGAGGCGGGTCTGGCCGAGATGGAAAGATGGGTGCATGTGGGCGCGTCCTCGCCGGAGCACACGCGCCGTATCGCGACCGACATGTTGCGGGCGAGTGGGCGCCCAACGGCAATCATCGCCTCGGATAGTGTGATCGGACTTGAGGTCTTCAAGGCAAGCTGCGCGATCGGCCTTGCGATCCCCAGCGACCTGTCGCTCGTCTCTTTTCATGATGCGGACTGGACGTCCGTCACATCGCCGCCTGTCACGGTAGTACGGCAACCCGTCTACCGTCTGGGCGAGAGGGCTGCGCAACTGCTCGTCGAGCGACTGAACGGGGAGGGAATGGAGGCCCGCCGCGTCGTTCTGCAAACAGAAATAGTTGAGCGTGCCTCCGTCGCTGAAGCGCCGGCGTGATCCTTCGACGCTCGGCTGGAGAAGCTCCGCTCTCAACGGAGCGCGGAAATTCCCCAGGGAGGGCTACTCCCGGACCGACTGCTGCAGGCGATCCTTGGCTGCGTCATGCGCTTCCAGCGCCGCATCGCCGGCCTTGTCGAGGATTTCCTGCCCGGCCTCCATGACTTGCGCCACTCCGGCATTCGCCCTGGCCGCCAGATTGGACCGCACATCTTCCGCCATTTCGCCTATCGCCTCGTCCTCGGCCTCGCTATGGGGCAGCGCCGCCCCTATCGCTGCACCGACGGCAAAGGCGAGCGCTCCGCCGACAAGCGGCTGGTCGCGGAAGTGCCTCAGGATGGCCGCGTTGAGATGCGCGCCCTGTTCTTCGAGCGACCGGCCGGCGTCCTGCATGCTGCCGGCGAGAGATCTGCCGGCTTCCGTTACCGAATCGGACATCCGGCCCGCCGCGGCGCTCATCTGCCTCCACGTTCGGGACGCCCAGCCGGACGCCTCGTCGAAAAGGGCGCCGGTCTCGTCCCTGATATCTTCGATCTGCTTGCCTGCCGCGTCGGTAAAGCCGCGATAGACCTTTCCGGCGGGGTCGACGAAGTGGCCGGCCCGCCGGCCGGCTTCGTCCGTGAGGGCGCGGAAGCGGCTGCCGCTTTCATCCGTGAAGTGACTGTAGCGCTCTCCGAAGCTCGCCTCCACCGGACCCACTCGCCGGACGGAGCCCCTCACGGGTGCAAGCGGATAATCATCCGCGCCGTCATTCCCCTCCCCGTGTCGCGGCGCGCGCGAGGCGGGGTTGGCGATCAGCCAGGCGAGGCTCACTCCCATCAGGGCAACCGGGATCGGGTTTGACTTGAGCGCTACGCCGAGATTGCTCAGATATTCGGACCCGCCGCTCGTTTTTGCATATTCGAGCAGTTCGTCCATCAGTTCTCCCGGCGACATGCGCTCCTGAATTTCGTGGAGCTTTTCCTCAATTCGCTGGCGATCGGCCTCGATCTCTCGCTGCAGTTCGGCAGCGGAGTGCGTGTGTACGGAATCGTTCATTGCAGTCTCTCCTTCACCACGTTCGCGTCGCGCTGCAGGGAGGCGGCCGTCCGATCGAATTGGATGCTGCTGCCCTTGAGCGCTGAGAGGCCGCGCGAAATCATGGCCCAGGCAAGCAAGGCGACGACCACGCCGACGATGGCCGCTGACAACGCATCGGCATTCGCTTCGGTCATGCCCTGAGCCACGAGGAAGGCGCCAAGACCCTGGACGACGGCACTCAGCAGCACGCCGACGGCGCCTATGGCAAAGATCAGCCCGACGAGCAGCGTCTCGAGGCTGCCGACCGCTCGATTCAGATTCTCGGATGCCTCGGCTTTCGCGAGGTCGATTTCCTTCCGGAAAAGACCGGATATATCCGCCACCAGACCGGTCATCAGTTCCGTCAGGGGGCGCTCGTCCCGATGATTAGCCATTATAGGGTTCCTTCTCGCTTGATTGACGGGTCCGTCCCGAAGCATCCCGTCCGTCCCGGCGTGGAGGCGAAGCGGTGAGGAACCGACTTGCGGCCAGTCCTGCGATTGCGGCCATGCCGAGGAAGGCGAGTGGCTGCTTTCGGCCGAAATCTTCGACCATTCCGGCGATCTCACCAAGATTGCGGCCCTCGGCCTTGCGCGCGAAGCCCTGGAGCGACGTGCCGATCTGCTTTGCATAGCGGCCGATGGCCCGTTGATCCGATTGTTCTAGCTCGTTTCCGACCTTCTCGAGTGCCGCAGCAACACCGCTCAACTGCCGTGCAGCGACGTTCTTCTCATCCTCCACGGCGCGGCCGACCGCCGCCTTTGCCTGCTCCGTCTGTTCACTGGCGAACTCTTTGAACTCGTTCACGTCTTCGCGCACGGCGTTCTCAAGGCTGCGGTCACCCGCCTCGCCCTGTCCGCCCGTGTCACCAGCTTGCACGCCGCTTACGCGCTCGATGCCTTGCGCGGCCGTCAAAGGCCTGCCCAAGGGATCGCCGGACCCACGGCCGCTTGTGTCATTGGTCATTGTCGGCTCCTCCCATGCATAACGGGGATCGTTATCGTCTACGCAATCAAACGAGCCATTTAGAACCTTGTTCCCTGCAAAGCGCCGCAGGCCCTTTCCTCGCGTGCTTCGCTCGTTCAGGAAGCCTCCCGTGGCAGTCGTCTCGCCGCCCGGCGATCAGCGGGGCCGGTTCTCCGGCGACTGCTCGTAAAGTTCCTCGACCTTCTGCTTCTGCGCCTGCTTTTCGGCACGCGAGAGCGGCCTCTGCTTCAAGATGGCATAGGCGACCGCACCGCCGAGTATGAAGGCGCCACCGCCGGTGACAAAAAGCCAGAAATAGTTCGTCAACATCGTCGTATCTCCTCAAATGCAGCCAACCGTGTCGGCCGCCGAAGGTTCCGGACGGTCCTGCTTCCGCGACATGCCCCGGCCTGCGCCGGAGCTCTCATTACGCCGGAACCGAGTGACCGCTCGCGGGTTTGACCACGTCGACGAACCAAGCCAAGGAGGAGATCATGGCCAGGAACAGGAGCTGGAGCCACGACGTCTACGAGAGCTATCCCGAGTCGGACCGGCGCCGGCGCGGCAGATCCTACGAGGACGAGAGGCGCCGCGCCCTGACTGCCGGTCCGCGGCTTACGGATTACGGGAGCCCGGAGTATTTTGCCGGTGCCGAGCCGGGCCGTTCCGGCACATATCGCGGGCAAGATGACAGCTGGGAACGGGAACGCGCATACGGCCCAGGTTACTTCGGCGGTGGAGGCTATTACCGCGACGACGACTATGGCGAGGGGTATCCCTATCGCGGTAGGGGCTACGGGGAGCGCGGCTTTCTCGAACGCGCCAGCGACGAAGTCGCATCCTGGTTGGGCGACGAGGAGGCCGAGCGCAGACGCGAGCTGGATCAGCATCGCGGCAAAGGTCCCAAGGGCTACACCCGTTCGGACGCCCGCATCCAGGAAGACGTGAGCGATCGCCTCAGCGACGAAGGAATGCTCGACGCCTCCGATATCGCGGTCTCGGTCACCAATGGCGCAGTCCAGCTGAGCGGTTTGGTCGATACCAAATGGGCCAAACGCCGCGCCGAGGACTGCGCCGAAGCCGTCTCCGGCGTGAAGCATGTCCAGAACAACCTTCGCATCCGCCCATCGGGAGGATCACCCGGCTGGAATGCCGGCAACACCGACCGCAACATCGCCTGAGAGGCAGGCATCCGGGGAAAACGGCTCTTCCAGGAAAAGTGTGTACCGACTGTACGGCCTAGGAAACCTGTCGGAGGACTGCAATCTCTCCTCCTCCTCATCTCTGTGCTTTGTCACAGAGATGAGGGCAGCGCCGCGTCTGCGGCGCGGGAAGAGTTCCTTCAGCCCAAGGACTTGGTCTGGCTGGATTCCTGAGACGAGTGTTTAGCCCTGGGACATAACTGACGGGTGTTCGGGTCGACGGCAGGCCCACCTGGCAGGCCCACCTCGAACCCCTCGGGAACGCTCACTGGGATGTCATGGACTGAACCTGGAGCAAATGGGTTCTGACCGTCGGATAAGTGGACTCGGCAAAGGCTTTCAGCGCGCCGGCCTCCCCTTGCTCCGCGTAATTCTTGAGAAGCTCCAGAGCATCTTCATGCGCAGTAACCTGGGAGGACAGGTAGGCCGGGTCGAAGGCGGCACCGCTGAGCGCCCGCAGCGCGGCAAGCTTCTCCTCGCCGGCCTTGTCGAGCGACTGGGAAAATTCCACGCCATCCTTTCGTGCGGCTTCTGTCAGTTCCTTGCCGGCTCGCGCGTGATCCGCAAGCATCCGCTCGGCGAATTCCAGTACCTCGCGCCCTTTGCCGCGTTGCCGCGCGAGTTTTGCCGCCTCCATCTCGAAGAGGTTCGACATCGACATTCTCCGCGCGAATTCCTGGGGCTGCAAGGGCTCGCCCCGGGCGGACACGGCCAAGAAAGGCGCGAGGCACAACACTATCGCGGCGAGGGTGGCGTTGAGGGTTCTCATCGGGGATACCTCCGAAGGCCACCTAACCTGCGGCCTGAGTGAATCGTTCCGCACAGCACGAGAAATACCGGCTCGCCCACCAACCCTCATTTAACGAATTGCGGCACCCGGTCTCCGCTCTGCAGCTCGGCGTCCTCGCCAATGGTATTTCCCATTGCCGCAGATGCGAGGTCTCGGGCCTTAATATGGGGGATGTCGCCGCTGAGCGACTGCAGCCTTTCCTTGATCGCGGCCTACTGCAAGGAACTTTCTTGGGGCCATCCGGTTGTAAGAATCGAGAGGCCGCACGACGGCCGATAGGAGCGGTCACCCGCGTGACCGACAAAGCTTATGCAAACGGCATTGTTCATCGCTATCCCGGCCCTCCCGCTGGGAACGGCGCTCGTGCTTCTGTGGTTCGGTCCGCTGTGGCGCCAGCAAGCGAGCCCATGGAACCGCTCGTCGATCTGGTGCCCCGGATCGACCATCCTGGACCGCCAGGTGCCGTGGCGCAGCCTCGATCGGATTTGATGCGGGCGGGGCCGGCGAACAGCGGGACCATCGTCGGCGTCGCTGCGCGAAGGCCGTTCCTCCGCAATTGCTCGGCTGGCGCCTTCGCCGCTGACACATGCCGTTACAAAAGTCCCGCCCGGCCGACACATCGTCAATACACGCAGTCATTCAAATAGCCGCACTGGCATCGAGGACGGGCCTCGGCCAATGCGGGAAAGGATGACCACTATGAAAACGTCTCGGATCTTGGCGGCCGCGCTGCTGGTCGTTGGAAGTGGGTTGGCATTGCAAGCGGCTAAGGCTCAACAAGCGGGACTTCACCGCACCGATCTATTGCAGCACGATCTCGGCCAGCCGGGCCGCGAAACAGTGCAGGTGCGCGTCGATTTCGATCCCGGTGCAGTCTCCATCAAGCACTCCCATCCGGGCGAAGAGGTGGCCTATGTGCTCGAAGGCTCGCTGGAATATCAGCTCGAGGGGAGAGCGCCGGTCACGCTTCATGCCGGCGACGCCTTGTTCATTCCGGCCGGGGTGGCTCATCTCGCGAAAAACGTCGGCAACGGCAAGGCATCGGAGCTCGCGACATATATCGTCGAAAAAGGCTCCCCGCTTGTCGTTCCGGGCAAGTGAGCGTCCGTCATGGATGCTGAGAACCTCAGAGAAAGCGGCGCGACAAACGGCGGCTCCGTGCTCTCCCGCCGGTCTCTGCTCCTGAACGGAGCCACGGCGGCGGCCCTCGCGACGTTTCGCCCTTCGGCGGCAGTCGCCCAAGCGGGCACCGCGGTGCCATTCAAGGATGGCGACATCCGCCCGTTCCGAGTGGACGTTCCGGCGGCAGAAGTCGCCGATCTGCGCCGCCGGCTGGCCGCGACACGCTGGCCCGACCCGGAAACGGTCGAGGACCGGTCCCAGGGCGTGCAGCTTGCGAAGCTTCAGGCACTGCTGGGCTACTGGGAAACGGCCTATGATTGGCGTAAGGCCGAAGCAAAACTCAATGCCTTGCCGCAGTTCCTGACAGATATCGACCGCCTGGACATTCACTTCATCCATGTCCGCTCGCCTCATGCGAACGCATTGCCTCTCATCATGACCCACGGCTGGCCGGGTTCGATCTTCGAGTTGCTGAAGGTCGTCGGCCCGCTGACCGATCCGACGGCACATGGAGGGACCGCGGACGACGCCTTCCATCTCGTGCTTCCGTCCCTCCCCGGCTTCGGCTTTTCCGAAAAGCCGAAAGGCACCGGCTGGAACCCGGAGCGGGTCGCGCGCGCCTGGGACGTCCTGATGAAGCGTCTCGGCTATACGCGCTACGTATCGCAGGGCGGAGACTGGGGTGCCATCATTTCTGACGCGATGGGCCGCCAGGCTCCATCGGGCCTGCTCTGCATCCATGTGAACAGGGTCGAGCGCTCAACTACCATTCCGCCGGAAATTGCCAAAGCGCTGAGAAGCGGAGATCCTGCACCTGCGAATTTGACCGCGGAGGAACGGGCGGTGTTCGACGAGGCCAGAGCCTTCCTCAAGACGGGCTTCGGATATGCGGCGATCATGGGAACGCGTCCGCAAACAGTCGGCTATGGTCTTGCCGACTCGCCCGCCGGGCTGGCTGCATGGTTCTATGACAAGCTCGCGGACTGGGTGTTCACCCGCGGCGAACCGGAACGCGTATTGAGCCGCGACGAGATCCTGGACAACATCACGCTTTATTGGCTGACGAACACGGCGACCTCGAGCGGGCGGATCTACTGGGAGAACAATGCAGTCGGCAACAAGCTGGCCGAGATCGTAATCCCGGCGGCAGTGACGGTTTTCCCCGGCGAGGTCTACAGGCCGCCGAAGAGCTGGGCGGCGCGGGCGTACCGCAATCTCATCTACTACAACCGCGTGGACAGAGGCGGACATTTCGCCGCCTGGGAAGAGCCGGATCTCTTCAGCGCCGAGCTGCGTGCCGCTTTCCGGTCCTTGCGTTGACCCCTGCATTACGCCACAGGCACGAGCCGATGAATACTGCTGTCACGGCATTCTCGTTCTGATAAGAAATGGCGGTCAAAGGGGTGTCTTGCCATGGAGCACATAGATCACATCCTGATCGTCGATGACGATCGGGAAATCCGCGAGCTTGTGTCCGCTTACCTGAAGAAGAACGGTCTGCGGGTGACCGCCGTTGCCGACGGGCGGCAGATGCGGACCTTCCTCGAGGCGAATACGGTCGATCTGATCATCCTCGATCTCATGATGCCGGGCGACGACGGCCTCGTCTTGAGCCGCGAGCTGCGTGTCGGCAAACACAAGGCGACGCCTATCGTCATGCTGACCGCCCGCTCGGACGAGATGGACCGTATCATCGGGCTGGAAATGGGCGCCGACGACTATATCGCCAAACCCTTCTCGGCGCGCGAACTGCTCGCCCGCATCAAGGCGGTCCTGCGGCGCGCCCGGATGCTGCCAGCGAACCTGCAGGTCTCGGAGGCAGGTCAGCTGTTGCGTTTCGGTCAATGGAAGCTGGACACGACGGCAAGGCATCTCATCGATGCGGATGGTACTGCGATTGCACTCAGCGGCGCCGAATACCGGCTGCTGCGCGTCTTCGTCGACCACCCGCAGCGCGTCCTCAACCGCGATCAGCTCCTCAACCTCACACAGGGGCGCGAGGCCGAGCTCTTCGACCGATCGATCGATCTCCTGGTCAGCCGGGTACGCCAGCGCCTCGGCGACGATGCCCGGGAACCGACCTATATCAAGACCGTCCGCAGCGAAGGCTATGTTTTCTCGGTGCCGGTCGAGATCATGGAGCCCCGCTGATGGCGGCGCGGTCGATTCTCCATGGTATTCACCTATGGCCGCGCACACTCAGGGCGCGGCTTTTCGTTATCCTTCTCGCCGGCCTGACGATCGCCCACGCCATGTCGTTTGCGGCGCTGTTTTCGGAACGCTACATCGCCGCCAGATCGGTGATGTTCAATACGCTCGAAACCGACGTCGCGACGTCGATCGCCATTCTCGACCGGCTCCCCGCGACCGAACGCGCCGCCTGGCTGGGCCGGCTCGAGCGCGGGTCCTACCGCTTCGTCCTGGGGCGGGGCCTTCCGGGCAGTCGCGTGCTCAATGAGGCCGACGCCGAGGTCGCCGACAAGGTCCGGGCTGCAATCGGCGCGAAATACCCGATCGAGGTCGAATCCGTTCCCGGCGGCGTCCGCCGTCTTCAGGCCCACCTTCGCTTGAGTGATGGCGAGCCGCTGACGATAGACATCACGCCAAGGGGCGTCATGCCGGTTGCCGACTGGCTGCCTTACGTCCTCGTCGCTCAGCTTTCCCTTCTGGTCCTGTGCAGCTGGTTTGCCGTGCGCCAGGCCACCCGCCCGCTCGCCGATCTGGCGAAGGCCGCCGACACGCTCGATCCGAACAGCAGGACGCCGCGCCTCAGCGAGACCGGACCGAGGGAAGTCGCCTATGCGGCGACGGCATTCAATGCGATGCGGGATCGCATCGCGCAGTATCTGGAGGAGCGCGTGCAGATACTGGCCGCGATTTCGCATGACCTGCAAACACCGATCACACGGATGAAACTCCGCGCGGAAATGGCCGAAGCGTCCATCGAAAGAGACAAGCTGATCACGGACCTCGACGAGGTCGAACGTCTCGTCAAGGAGGGCGTTGCCTATGCGCGCAGCGCCCACGGCAAGGACGAAAAGGCTTCCCGCATAGATCTCGCCTCGTTCATCGAGAGTTTGGCGTATGATTATCAGGACACCGGCAAGGCCGTCACGGTCGCCGAATTGGGTGACGGCGCAATCGTGACCCGGCCGCACGCCTTGAGACGGATTCTCACCAACCTGATCGACAATGCGCTGAAATTCGGCGGCAGCGCCGAGATCGAGGTTCAGCGCCGCCCCGAGGGCACCGTGACCATAAAGGTCCTCGATCGCGGTCCCGGCATTCCGGAAGACCAGCTCGAAGCGGTTCTGCAGCCCTTCTTCCGCCTGGAGCAATCACGCAGCCGGGATACGGGCGGGACCGGGCTCGGCCTCGCAATCGCCCAACAGCTCGCGACGGTCATCGGCGGCTCCCTGACCTTGCGCAACCGCGACGGTGGCGGCCTTGCCGCGGAGCTCTCCCTAGAGAGTTTCACTGTTTCAATGAAACGGTGAAACTCTTTAGCCCTTTGAAACGACGCACCTGCGGACGGAAATCCGTTACACACTTTACCTGGAAGTGCTCGGAGCACTGCCTGAGGAACTATCGACCCCGGCCGGATCCGCAAGACCGGCGGCTTACCAAAACGAACGGGGCGGTCTCGGCCGCCCCGCTATGCACCATCGTTTCAGCCTGCAGTGTCTCAGGCTGGCTGCGCCTCGCCGGTCTGCTCCCGGACAATGTAATCGGCGTACCAGATGGACCAGTCCTCGTCCCTGTGTCCGAGCTGCTTCTCGTACTCGCCGTGGGCCGCTTCGGCGCGGCGGAACGCGGCTGCGAGATCGGCAGCCGAACTGAACGCCGTGCCGTCCGGGTCGACGCGCCCGGGCAATCGCGCGGTGACCTCCTGGAACAGCCAGCCATTGCCGTCCGGATCGCGGAACGATGCGTAGGAACGATAGCTGCGGCGCTCGGGATCACGGCCGCCGGCACGATGCGTCCCGAACAGATAGGGCTCGTCGCTGCCGGCATTCACGTCGCCCGCATGGAATACCTCGCTGATGTCGACGCCGCGACCGCGCAACTCCTCGCGGGCGGCCTCGATGTCGGAGACGATGAGGTACAGTCCCTGCGCAGAACCGGGCTCCGCATCGGTCACATGCCTTCCGAAGATGACCGAGGCACCGGATCCGGGCGGGGTAAATTGTATCACGCGGTAGCCGTCGGCACCGGCAAAGTCGGCGTCGAGCCTCCAGCCGAGGCTCGCGTAGAATTCCTTAGCGCGGTCCACATCCGATACGGGCACGACGATAACTTCGAGCTTCATATCGACCGGCCGGGCTCTTTCGCTGTTGATTGCGGTGGTCATGTCATTCTCCTCTTGTTTGGGAGGCGCAAGGCGCCATGGCCTTCTCCGTTGACGATGCGGGACGGAAGCTTCATGCCTCGTCCGACTGTCGAGAGACATATGCCGCCCCGTACGTGTATGGGATGTTTCGCAAGGGGCTGAAATTGTAAGCCAATCCTCACGGACCGCCTGCGGATACAGTTCGATACGAAGACATTGCTCCGCAGGCGAAGGCGATCAGAGGCGATCGACGTCGACGACCGCCTGGGCAAAGGCCTGTGGGGCTTCCTGCGGCAGGTTGTGACCGATGCCGCCCGAGATCAGCCGGTGCTCGTACTTGCCGGAGAACTTCTTGGCATAGGCCGCGGGCTCCGGATGCGGAGCGCCGTTGGCATCGCCCTCCAATGTGATCGTCGGAACATCGATCACCGGCAGTTCGGCAAGCCTGTTTTCCAGCCCATCATATTTGCTCTCGCCGTCGGCAAGACTGATCCGCCAGCGGTAATTATTGACGGTGATATCGACATGATCCGGGTTGTCCAAGGCCGCAGCGCTTCGATCGAAGGTGGCGTCGTCAAAATTCCACTTCGGCGATGCGAGCTGCCAGATGAGTTTCGCGAAGTCCTTCCGGTACTGTTCATAGCCCGCGCGCCCGCGCTCCGTGGCGAAGTAGAACTGGTACCACCAGGCAAGCTCCGCCTTCGGCGGCAAAGGCTTTTTATTGGTTTCACGGCTGCCGATCAGATAGCCGCTCACCGAAACCAATGCCTTGCAGCGCTCCGGCCAGAGTGCGGCGATGATATTGGCGGTTCGCGCGCCCCAATCGCAGCCGGCGATGACGGCCTTCTCGATGCCGAGCGCATCCATCAGGGCGACGATGTCGGCGGCGATCGCCGCCTGCTGGCCGTTGCGCGGTGTATCGGGGGAGAGAAAACGCGTCGTGCCGTAGCCGCGCAGATAAGGAACGACGACCCGGTAGCCCGCCTTCGCGAGCAGGGGCGCCACATCGACATAGGTGTGGATGTCATAGGGCCAGCCATGCAGCAGGATGACCACAGGCGCATCGCTCGCGCCCGCCTCCGCATACCCGATGTTGAGGACCCCCGCGTCAATCTGCTTTATCGCAGCGAAAGATGTATTCGTCCCCGGCGTTGTCGCCGGAATGCGAGCCTCACTCGTTGATTTTGCGAGGGCGGCGCGTCCGACGCCGAAATGCGCCGCAGCGACGGTCAATGCCGCCACTCCCATGAACCGCCGCCGCCGCAGATTGAATTCCCCTGTCATCGAACTTCTCCTGTGTGAACCACAGCTGCGGAATGCGATGGTGATGTATCTCGATTGTGAGCCCGCCCGACTGCAATTGAAAGCCCGTGTACAGTTCACGGGCGCCGATACAGTAGGCTACAATTCACTCGCGCCAGACCTCACGGCACCGACGCGCTCTCGCGGGCGTTCCGGCGGATCGTCTGAGGCGGCTGCCCGAGCGTGCGGAGAAAGGCCCGGCGCATGCGATCGGCAATGGCGAAACCGGTTTCCTCCGCAATCACGTCCATCGAGTGCCGGCCCTGCTCCATCATCAGCCGAGCCGCCTCGACTCGGAGAGTCTCCACCGCCTTGGCAGGCGACTGCCCTGTTTCGGCACGGAAGGCGCGGCTGAATTGGCGGGCGCTCAGGCCCGCCGCATCGGCCAGTTCCTCCACCGACAATCCCCGCCGGAGGTTCGCCTTGGCGTAATCGATCGACCTTTGGATACGGTCGGACTTCGGCTCCAGCTCGAGCAATGCCGAGAACTGCGATTGGCCGCCGGCACGCCGGTGATAGACGACCAGCTTGCGGGCGACCGAGCGGGCGACGCCCTGGCCGTGGTCCTTCTCGATCATCGCGAGTGCGAGATCGATGCTCGCCGTCATTCCGGCCGATGTCCACACGCTTCCGTCGACGATGAAGATCCGGTCCTCCTCGACTTTAACGGCCGGGAAGCGATCCTGCAGCTGGCGCGCAAAGGCCCAATGCGTCGTCGCCCGGCGGCCGTCCAGGAGTCCGGATTCGGCAAGGACGAAGGCGCCGGTGCACGGCGCCGCCACCCGCCTTGCGGTCTCGAAGGAACGACGCGCGAACTCCACCAGACTTGGTGTCATCGGCTCGATCTGCACGCCGGCGCCGAACATCACGGTGTCGTAAGCGGTATGATCGAAAGTCTTCGTAAGGACACCGAAGCCGGCGGACGACTTGACCTCGCCGCCGGCTTCGGAAAGCAGTTCTATCTCGTAGACCGTCTCGCCAAGGGCGAGGTTCGCCATCTCGAAGGCGGTTACTGCCGCAAAACCCATGAGCTGGAATCGTGGAAAAACGACAAAGCCGATTCTATGCATAGCCGACTTCCTTGCTGGAATTCTCCTGCGCACGATATTCCCGCAGGAGATAAACCGCTACACGGACTTCTCGACCCGCCACAGTATGGGCAGCGCTATGCAGCCGCAGCCCGATACCGCGCGGCGGGAACACTGAGAGAGAGGTTCGGGACGAGCTTCTGGCGCGCCGCTTCATAGGCCTCCCAATCAGCAGCGTCGGGAAGCGATGGAATGGTGATCGGTTCACCGAGGTCGAAGCCTGCGAGCGCGGCGTCGACCATATCCTCGGCGGGCATGACGATCTCGTTCGGCAAATGCTCGACAGGTGTGCCGGCAATTCCCCAGAAGTTGGTGGCCGTCGCGCCAGGGAGAACGGCCTGTATGCGGATGTTCCTCCCTTCAAGCTCCTTTTGAAGCGACAGCGTGAAGGCGAGGACGAACGCTTTGCTTGCTCCGTAGACGCCGTTCAGCACTTCCGGCGCGATCCCGACGATCGAAGCAATATTTATGATCGCACCCGCGCCGCGTGCGACGAAGCCAGGCACGGCGGCATAGGTCAGCCGCGTCAGCGCGTTGACGTTGAGCGCGATCATCTCCTCCATCTTGTCGACATCCGAGGCGAGCAATGGCCCGGTCGCACCGATGCCGGCATTGTTGACCAGCATGGTGATGCTGGCATCGGTGCGTAGCACCTTCTCGATGCGTGCGGCGTCGGTCCTCTTGCCAAGGTCCGCTGCCACGACTTCGACGGAGCGCCCGGTTTCGTCGGTAAGGCGCCTGGCCAGTTCGTCGAGGCGGGTCTGGTTGCGGGCGACGAGGATCAGATCATATCCCCTGCGCGCCAAGCGATCGGCATAGATCGCACCGATGCCGGAGGAAGCGCCGGTAACGAGCGCGGTGCCTTTTGAATGCTGGGTCATGTGAGGCTCCAATCGGTTGGTTTGAGTCTCGATAGTAGGGTGAAACCGCAATGTCTCAAATGACGTATATCCGTCAATTTAGGACATCGAACAGGATGGACGGAATGTCCGTCGTCAACGCCGCGCGGCTGCCGCCGGAGGTACCGGGGCGGCGGAGAGCGCGGCACTCGTGACGGTTCACGTGGATCCGTATCCCAGGCGCAGGTGCCAGTGCCACGATGGCAAAGCCGGTTACGGGAATGCGCATGAACTCTCCTCTCTTCTTCATCCGAATGTAAAAACGAATGCTTCGACGCCGGGCTCGAGAAAGCGGATCTCGAACGTCCGTTCCCGCACCTCGCCCGACTGCCGTACGAGCTGATAGAGGCGCGTCTCTCCCACCGTTCCATAGCCGTCGGAATCGATGTCCGAACCGTGATCCGGGCCCGGTGCAGCACCGTCGACCTTCACCTGAAAGCGTACCCTCCTGCCGTTTTCCCCAGGGCCGAGGACAAGGTGCAGATCGCGCGCGCTGAACCTGTAGGTGATTGCGCCCCCGGCCCGATTGAGTGTCGCCTGCTCTGCTCCAACCGTCCAGTTGCCGGCGAGGCTCCATTGATTGAGTCGAGGCTTGCCGGCGGTATACTCGTGCGCCGCATCGGCTGCGACACGCTCCGGCGACACGAAGTTCGAAGCACGCATGTAGCCGACATAATCCTCGCCGGACTGGAGATTGGCGAGATCGGGCGCGGCTTCGGCACCCGTCGCATCCGGCTGCACGAAACCACTGCCGCCGCGGCGGCTCCCCGCCGCTTCCGCCAGCAGCTCCTGTATGACGCGCTCCGACCGCGCATAATCGCCCTCGCCGAAGTGATGGTGTCTGATCCGTCCTTCTGCATCGATGAAATAGTGCGCGGGCCAGTAGCTGTTGCCGAAGGCGCGCCAGATCGCGAAATCGTTGTCGATCGCAACGGGATAGCGGATATGGAAATCCGCCACTGCGCTCTTGACGTTGTCAATGCGCTTTTCGAAGGCGAATTCGGGTGCATGCACGCCGATCACCACCAGCCCCTGGTCCCGGTACTTCTCGGCCCAGGCGCGGACATAGGGGATCGTACGGATGCAGTTGATGCAGGAGTAGGTCCAGAAATCGACGAGCACGACCTTGCCGCGCAGCTGTTCCACGCTCAAGGGCTTCGAATTCACCCATTCGACCGCGCCGTCCAGCGGCGGGAACATGCCTTCCACCGGCAAGTCGCTTCGGTAGGCCGGCCCCTCGCCGTCAGCCGCCGTTGGCGCGCTCGCCCTCTCTTCGACGGAGTCGCCCCGCACATGGTCGAGGAGCGACTGCTCGAGGGCCGCGGTGCTTGCATAGGAGAGGCGCGCAAGCTGCCCCGTATCGAGGCCAAGCACGATTGCGGCAACGCCTGCAAGCACGGCAATGCCGAGGCCCTGCCGGAGCCGCTCGCCAAGGCCGAGTGAGCGCTTCATCGCCGCAAACACTCTCCCTCCGGCAAGAACGGCCAAGGCCAGCGAAGTCGCCGCACCGGCAGCATAGGCCGCCAGCAGAAGCGTGGTCTCGACATTGGCACCCTGCAGGGCGGCGCCGGTCAGCACCAGGCCCAGAATTGGGCCCGCGCAGGGCGCCCAAAGAAGTCCGGTTGCAACACCGAGAAGGAGCGACGCTCCGACGCTCGGCGGCTGACCAGCCACTTTTTGTGAGAGCCGGCTGCCGAGTGCCACGGCCGGACGAGTGAACAGGGCCGCGGCCCGCGTCGAAAGCAGGGTCACGCCGAAACCGGCTAGCACTGCGATCGCCGCATACCGCCCCGCCACATTCGCCTGTACCGCCCAATCACCGCCAACCGCGGCGAGTGTGGCCACGCCCGCGAATGTGAGAACCATGCCGATGAGCATCGGAAGAACGCTCCTGGCGAAGGGCTGGCCGGCCCGCGAAAACACGAAGGGCAAGACCGGGAGGATGCAGGGGCTGAGGATTGTCAGCACACCTGCGAGATAAGCTATCGTGAAAAGGATCATTTTCGTCCCTCTGCATTGGACCTGCGCCTCTTGCGGCGGCGGTCGCGCTTGACACGCGGAGCATGGGACCAGAGCGAGGTATCCCGATTGTGTCTCGTAACAAGGGGATCTGTATCGAATTGCAGAAGGCCGCACGGGCCTTCTGCAGCGTCATGCCACCCGACGAGGAAGACTACTGCAGAAGCTTCAGCAGTTCGCTGGCAGCGGAAGTGGACGAAGACGGGTTCTGGCCGGTGACCAGCCTGCCGTCCACAACCGTGAAGTCGGCCCAATCCTCGGCCTTCTCGTAGCGCCCGCCGAGGCGCTTCAGTTCGTCTTCGACCAGGAAGGGCACGACATCGGTCAGTTGAACG
The DNA here is from genome assembly GCF_030064585.1 of Ensifer meliloti. NCBI lineage: Bacteria > Pseudomonadati > Pseudomonadota > Alphaproteobacteria > Hyphomicrobiales > Rhizobiaceae > Ensifer > Ensifer meliloti. The sequence continues at coordinate 1,069,761 of NZ_CP120364.1, read as the reverse complement.
GCCTCCTCTTCGGAATTGGTGAAGCCCGTGACGCGCCTTCCCTTGACGATGGGCTCGCCGAGATGAGTGACCTGCGTCAGGACAGCCGGGCCATGGCAGACGGCGGCGACCGGCTTGCCCGCGTCGTAGAAGCCTTCGATAAGGGCGATGGAATTCCTGTCATTGACGAGGTCCCACATCGGACCGTGTCCGCCCGGATAGAACACCGCGTCGTAGTCCTCCTGTTTGACTTCACCTAGCTTCAAAGTATTTGCCAATGCTTTCCTGGCGGCGGGGTCGTCCTTGAACCGCCCCATCGCTGCAGTCTGGCTGGCTGGCTCGTCGCTCTTGGGATCGATCGGCGGCTGGCCGCCCTTGGGCGAAGCGAGCGTGACTTCTGCCCCGGCGTCCTTGAACACGTAATAGGGCGCAGCAAACTCCTCCAGCCAGAAGCCGGTCGGCTTGCCCGTGTTGCCGAGCCGGTCATGCGAAGTCAGAACCATCAGGATCTTCATGGTCATTCTCCTTCGTTGAGGCGTTTCCAAACGCAGGATCGCGCGGATACGCAGCCTATTCTCGAGCCGTGACCGTATGTTGGCGAGGCTCCCGCAGGATGGCCGGCCAGTACAGCTTTGCCATCATTGCGTATTGCCGTTTTGGGGTGAATACTCGCTCTACAGCACTCACTATCCCGGAGATCGGCAGAATATGGACCGCATCGATGCAATGAAAGTTTTCGTCGCGGCGATCGACGAGGGCAGCCTCGCCGGGGCGGCCCGCCGCCTGAAGCGCTCGCCGACGGCGGTGAGTCGCGCCTTGAGCTTCCTGGAAGCACATGTGGGCGTCGAGCTTCTGCATCGGACGACCCGCACCCTCAAACTGAGCGAAGCAGGCCAACGCTATGCGGCCGCCTGCCGACGGGTACTGACCGATCTCGAGGAAGCGGACATGCTCGCAGGAGGGGAACGCTCCGCCCCCCGCGGGATGTTGACGATTTCCTCGCCACCAATCCTCGGGGAGGAGATACTTCGCCCCATCCTGGATGATTTCCTCGATCTCTACCCGACCGTTTCGGTCCGCCTTCTTCTCCTCGATCGCTTCGTCAACCTGGTGGACGAAGGCGTCGACATTGCGCTGCGCATCGGTCAACTGGCGGATTCGTCGCTCATCTCCACCCGGCTCGGCGGCGATGTGCGGCGCGTGGTGGTCGCCTCGCCTCGCTACCTCGCCAATCACCCCCGCATCGAAGAACCGGCCGACCTCGCCAAGCACCAAATCCTGGCCTTCACCAATTTCGGCCTGGAGTCCTGGAGCTTCACACCGGCGAAGGGCTCGTCCGTCCCCAGAACGATCCAGTTTACGCCGAGGTGCATAGTCAACAGCGTGCGCGCCGCCGCCGCGTCGGCGGCTGCCGGCCGCGGCCTGACGCGGCTTTATTCCTATCACGTCGCGGAATATGTAAGAGACGGGCGCCTCGAAATCGTGCTCGCCGATGCCGAGCATCCGCCCCTGCCGGCGCATCTCATCGCACCGCAGGGCCGCATGTCGGTCCCCAAGGTCCGCGCATTTGTCGATTTTGCGGCGCCGCGTCTGCGCTCCGAATTTGCGCGCATGGCAGCGGAGGCTGGCACGCTTACCTGATTGTGCCGATATTCGGTTGAGTGTCGATCAAGTAGCGGCAATTCTCCCAAGCGACGCATCGATCTAATTTCGATTGCACCAACTCCGAGGGCGGAGGGCGGACGCGGGAAGCGGCCGCTGCGATCGAGAAAGGATCACATCATGCGTAACGAACAGAAAGTCGTCGTCATCACCGGCGCCTCGCAAGGCATCGGCGCCGGACTGGTTCGCGCCTATCGTGACCGGAACTACCGCGTCGTCGCGACCTCCCGGTCCATCAAGCCGAGCGCCGACCCGGATATCCATACCGTCGCCGGCGACATCAGCAAGACGGAGACCGCCGACCGGATCGTGCGCGAGGGGATCGAGCGCTTCGGCCGCATCGACTCTCTGGTGAACAATGCCGGCGTCTTCCTCGCCAAGCCGTTCGTCGAGATGACCCAGGAGGATTACGACCACAATCTTGGGGTGAACGTCGCCGGCTTCTTCCACATCACCCAGCGAGCCGCGGCGGAAATGCTGAAGCAGGGTTCGGGTCATATTGTCAGCATCACCACCAGCCTTGTCGATCAGCCGATGGTGGGCATGCCCTCCGCGCTCGCGTCGCTCACCAAGGGTGGCCTGAACGCGGTGACCCGGTCGCTGGCGATGGAGTTTTCCAGAAGCGGCGTTCGCGTCAACGCGGTTTCCCCCGGGGTAATCAAGACCCCTATGCATCCGGCTGAGACGCATTCGACGCTCGCCGGCCTGCACCCGGTCGGCCGGATGGGCGAAATTCGCGACGTCGTGGATGCCGTCCTCTACCTCGAAAACGCGGGATTCATCACCGGCGAGATCCTCCATGTCGACGGCGGTCAGAACGCCGGACGCTGGTAAACGGCATATCGCCCCCGCGACGAAACACTAAACCAAAGCCGCAAAGGAGACTGCGATGCCTATCGTCACCGTACAGGTTACCCGCGAGGGAAGCGCACCCGGCCGCAACTCGGTCACCGCAGAGGAGAAGGCCGCGATCATCAAGGGCGTCAGCGAAGTGCTCCTCGATGTTCTGAACAAGCCGCTTGAATCCACCTATGTGGTTATCGAGGAAGTCGATCTCGATAACTGGGGTTGGGGTGGCCTCCCGACAGTGCAATTCCGCCGGCAACGCGCCGAGGCGGCCCGATCCTGAAGCCGGCAAGATCTACCCGCCGCTCGCGGTACGCTTCACTGTTTCCAACCAGTGAAGCGTGCCGGCGTCTTTATCGGCTATGCCCGGCCGCGATAATTCATCGGCACGACCGACGGTGCCGAAAGCTGTTCCACTTCGAGCGTCAGGCGATCGCGAAGCGGAGACCGGATGCAAACCGGGTCCGTTGCGCTCGCGTCGCCGGCAAGCGCCATCGCCTGGCAGCGGCAGCCGCCGAAATCCACCTTCTTGCGCTCGCAGCTCCGACAGAGCTCCGGCATCCAGTCCTCGCCGCGATAGGCATTGAACGCATTGCTCTCGTACCAGATGCTGGAAAGCGAGTTTTCGCGCACGTTCTCGAAAGAGAGGCTCGGAATGGTTTCGGCGGCATGGCATGGAAGCACCCGCCCGGACGGCGTGACGTTCAAGCCGACGCGGCCCCAGCCGCCCATGCAGGCCTTCGGATACTTCGAATAATAATCGGCGGGCACATAGTCGATCACCAATATGCCCTGATATTTCTCGCGTGCTTCGGCAACCGTTCGCGTAGCGCGTTCGACCTGCTCGCGGGTCGGCATGAGAACCTCTTTGTTGCGCTCGGCCCAACCGTGAAACTGCACGGTGGCGACTTCGATGCGGCGCGCCTTCAGCCGGATAGCCAGCTCGATCATCTCATCGATCTCGCCCATGTTCTGCCTGTGGCAGACGGCGTTCAGCGTCAACGGTATAGCGGCATCGGCCGCCCAGCCTGCAACCGCCATTTTCCGTTCATAGCCGCCTTTGTACCCGCCGATCCGATCGGCGCTTTCGGGAGAAACGCCCTGGATGGAAAGTTGGATGTGGTCGAGTCCGGCATCGGCGAGGCTGTTCATCCTCGCCTCCGTCAGTCCCACACCGGAGGTGATCAGGTTGGTGTAAAGGCCGAGCGAACTCGCCGCCTGCGTCAATTCGACGAGGTCACGGCGCGCGGCAGGCTCCCCGCCGGACAGGTGCAGATGCAGGACGCCGAGATCGGCGGCTTGCGCGAAGACGCCCGTCCATTCCTCTGTCGACAGTTCTTCCTTGGCTTGCGTCAGGGCGATCGGATTGGAGCAATAGGGGCAGGCGAGCGGACAGCGATGCGTCAGTTCCGCCAGCATGGCCATCGGCGGAAGAATGCGCGGCAAGGTGCGGGCAGTTTCGGCTGGCCGGGCGATAGTGTCGCTCATTGGACGATCTCCAGCATGCGCCGGACGGAGAGCTCCTGGACGAAAGTCCTGACATCCTCGGCGATCTCTTCGACGGGGGCGTCGAACTTCTCGGCAAAGTCGGCGGCGATCCGGTCGAGGTTCCGTTCGCCATCGAGAGCCTGAACGATGGCGACGGCGATGTCGTCCACGGCCATGGCGCGCTCCGGAGCCAGAAGCACGGTCTGGCCGCGGACCGGATCCTCATGCAGCCGGACCCCTCGTGCCAGCTTGACGACGCTCGATCCTGAAATCACGGGCGCGTCGGCCGTCATTCCGCCGCCTCCCGCGCTCTCGGCTCGCGGATCACCCCCTCCCGGCCGTCCCAGGCCCCCGGCGGAATGCGCCCCGGCGTGACATAGGCCGAATAAAGTGCATCGAGCTGGGCCCAGAGAGCATCCGTCTTGAAGGTGAGAGCCTGAGCGGCCGCGTCCTGCTTTTCCCGCGTGTCGGCATGGTCGAGGACATAGGCGAGGCCGAACTCGACATCCCGGGGCGCCTCCGCCAGCCTCTGGCGGAAGTAGGCGAGCGCCGCGTCATCGGCGAAGGCGTAATGCTCCAGCAGCCCGGCAATGCGCTCCGAGTGGATCTTCGGCGCAAAAAGCTCCGTCAGCGAGGAGGCCACCGCCTCGAGCAGCGGCTTCTCACGCACAAAGGAAACATAAGCGTCCACGGCAAACCGGGTCGACGGCAGTACGCCCCTTGCGGAGCCGACATAGGCTGGATCGAGTCCCACGGCCTCGGCGAGACGCAGCCAGCGCCGGATGCCGCCGCCCTCCTCGACGCCGCCGTCGTGATCTTCGATGCGGGAGCGCCAGGCCCGGCGCATATCCGGGTCGTCGCAACGCGACAGAAAGGCCGCATCCTTCATGGGGATGCGGCTCTGGTAATAATAGCGGTTGATCACCCAGGCGCGGACCTGCGTCGTCGTGCAACCGCCTCCATGGAGCATCGCATGAAACGGGTGCTTATCATGGTAGCGCTCCTTGCCGATCTCCAGCAGGCGGGCATGGAAAGCTTGTCTGTCAGTTGCCGTCGTCACAGCCGGACCTCCATGCCGTCATAGCCGATCTCGAAACCGCGGGCCTCGACGCGCTCGCGCTCGCTGCCGGCCCGCCAGATCGGGTTGGTGTTGTTGATATGGACATAGATCTTTCTGCGGATGTTCAAGAGATCGAGCGCGTCGAGGCTGCCGCCTTCCCCGTCGATCGGCATGTGGCCCATGCGACGGCCTGTCTTGCGGCCGGTCCCGGTCAGGATCATCTCGTCATCGGAAAAGAGCGTGCCGTCGAAGAAGACAGCATCGGCATCGCGCAGGCGCGCGGCGAGGCTATCCGTCACCACCGCGCAGCCCGGAACATAATAGACCCGCCTGCCGGCGGCCTCCAGTTCGACTCCGACCGTGTGCTCGCCCTCGATGCCCAGCTCGGGCTCGCCGTCCTCAAGAAAGAGCGGCACCTTGCCCGGAACGGCGAAGAGCCGCGCTACGAGGCCCGACAGCGGAGAGAACGCCTCATCGATTTCGATGGTCTTTCTTGACACCAGTTCCGGATCGAGGACCTGGAAGACCGGATTGTCGGAGACGATCCGGCCGACTGCGCCGGTCGAAAATAGGGTGAATGCCTGCTTCTCCCGCAAAACGAGAAGCCCTGCCAGATGGTCGATGTCGCCATTCGTCAGCACCACACTCTCGATGGGGCTGTGACGCAGCCGGCGTGGCTGAAGCGGGCAATTGTCTTGAACCTGCTGGCGGATGTCCGGGGAGGCGTTGAAGACGGTCCAGCTCTCGCCGTCGAGGCTCACCGCAAGCGACGACTGGGTTTGCGGTCTGAGGCCGGAGGCCGGATCGCGCGCCATCGCGCAGTTGCGACAGCCGCAATTCCATTGCGGGAGACCGCCGCCGGCGGCGGCCCCCAAGACGATGATGCGAAGATCGGACGTTTTGTTCACCGGGATACCTGATGCCTTACCGATCCTCGTCAAGCTGGCCTTCAGAAGAGGATCGGTTCATCCCCGTCCGCAGGAGCATAGCGGGTGATTTCCATAGCGCAGCTGACTTCGATGAATTTCGGTTTATGCCAGGCCATACTTCCTCCATTCGCCCGTGGGGTCGTTGTGCTCGCTCCCGTTCCGGCAGGCGCCCTTGCGGTCGGGGCGGGCATGAAACCAGGCAGGACCTGTAGCAGTCCTGCCCGGGTCAAGGCGCCGGAGCGGCAGTTCGCTGCTCCGGCAGAGCCCGGCGGCGCCGTGGCCGGGCTTTAGGCATCGTAAAATCTCCTCTTGGGCGCATGGTAGCAAGCGATGTGGTGCCCCACAATTACGACCTAGGTGTCGGTCGACGCCGCTTTCCGCCCACATGAAGCTCGCATCTAGCCAAATGCGTTGGCCGGATAAGGCTTACTGACCACAGGCAGATAGCGCGCGCCGGATGCCAGCACGAACCGCTCGAAAGCCTGCATGGCCGGGGTGGCGACACGGTCCAGGCGCGACACGGTGAACCACTGCCGGCGGATCGGCGTGTCGATCACATCGAGGATCATGAGCCTGCCGAGCTTTACCTCCTGTTCTATCGTATGCGCCGAGATGAAGGCGATACCGAGACCGGCAATGACGGCCTGCTTGATTGTCTCGTTCGAAGCGATCTCTGTGCCGAGCTCCTCGAGCTCGTGCGGTGTGTCGCTCAGGAAGATTTCGAGCGATATCCGGGTTCCCGATCCTTTTTCGCGCACCAGGAACTGTTCCTGCGCGATCCGCTCCCGTGAAATCTCCAGCACCCCTGCGAGCGGGTGACCGGCCGGGGCGATGAAGACCAGAGGATGATCGCCGAACACCTGCGCCCTCACCTCGAAATCGCGCGGCGGCCGCCCCATCAGAGCGATGTCGATCTCGTGGTCCCGCAGCTTGGCGATGATTTCGGCACGGTTGCCGATGAAGAGATTTATCTCCACGGCGGGGACCTGATCGCGAAAGGCAGCAATCAGCTGCGGCGCGAAATATTTGCCGGTCGACACGACCCCGAGGCGCAACCGCCCGGTTCTGAGTCCCTTGATGGCGTCGATCGAATCCTCGAGGGCGATGAGGCTGTCCTCGATCGCCCGCGCAGCCTCGAGAAAGGCGAGGCCGTAAGCCGTGGGCACCATGCCGCCGCGCGTGCGGTCGAAGAGCGCAATGCCGGCGTCCCTTTCCAGATGCTGGATCTGCAGGGTGAGCGCCGGTCCAGTCAGTCCCAATGCTTCGGCGGCAAGGTTGATCTTCCCCAACCGGCAAACGGCTTCGACGGTGCGGAGCTGGCGAAAGGTCACATTGCGCATGCACCAAAGTAAGGAAATTTAACTTATGAAGTCAAATGAATAAATTTTACAAACTCCCCTTTTGCGCCATCCTTCCCTCGACAGCGTGTGGAGGAGACATCATGTCAGGCGCGACTCTCGAAGCTTACCTCGCTTCATGCACGGCCCGCGGCGACGATCTTTCACGGGACGTCGCCGCCGTGATCCAGAGGCTGGCGAAGGCCGCCCTCGACATCCGCAAGCTCGTCAACCAGGGAGCGCTCGGTACCGCTTTCAACGGCACCCACGGCGGCAGCAACACGGATGGCGATCTGCAGAAGGATCTCGACATCCTGTGCGACGACCAATTCCTGACGTGTCTGCAAGGCGCCCCCGTCGCATGCTACGCCTCGGAAGAACTGGAAAATCCGGTTCTGCTCGACCCGTCGGCGCACCTCGCAGTTGCCATCGACCCGCTCGACGGCTCTTCGAACATCGATAACAACGTTTCCATCGGCACGATCTTCTCGGTGCTTCCCGCCGCCAAGGGGCCGGACGTGGACCCCTCCCAGTCCTTCCTGCAACCTGGAAACCGGCAACTGGCGGCGGGCTTCTTTATCTACGGACCGCAGACCGCTCTGGTCCTGTCGCTCGGCAAGGGGACGGAGATCTTCATCTTCTCCAGCAGGCTCGGATGTTTCGTCGAGGCCTACAAGTCGGCCATCATCCCGGAGCGCGCGCACGAATTCGCCATCAACATGTCGAACTACCGGCACTGGGAAGAAGCGATCCGGCTCTATGTCGACGACTGCCTGGCAGGCTCCGAGGGCCCGCGCGAGCGGGATTTCAACATGCGCTGGATCGCCTCGCTCGTCGCGGAAACCTATCGCATCCTCATCCGCGGCGGGATCTTTCTCTATCCCGCCGACGGCCGGAAGGGATATAGCCAGGGCCGGCTGCGGCTCGTCTACGAGGCCAACCCGATCGCCTTCATCATCGAGAATGCCGGCGGCGCGGCCACCACGTCCATCGACCGCATTCTCGATCTCGTTCCGGAAAATCTGCACCAGCGCGTGCCTCTGGTTTTCGGTTCGCGCCGCGAGGTGGCGCGCATCACCCGCTATCACGTCGACCCGAACATGATTGGCGAACGCGCTCCGCTCTTCGGCAAGCGCGGTCTGTTCCGGGCCTGAGGAGAAAAATATGTCGGCCAAATTCCCCATCATCTCCATCACGGGTTCGTCCGGCGCCGGAACCACGACCGTCAAGGACACCTTCGAGAAGATATTCAAGCGCGAGAACATTTCGGCGTCCTTCATCGAAGGCGATGCCTTTCATCGCTTCGACCGGGAAACCATGCGCAGCAAGATAGCGGAGGAGAAAGCCCGAGGCGTCGACTTCACGCATTTCTCCGCCGAGGCGAACGAACTGGAAATCCTTGAAAGCGTCTTCGCCGAATATGGCCGGCGCGGGGTCGGCCGCACCCGTCACTACGTGCACGACGAGGCCGAGGCCGCGAAGTTCGGTTCGGACCCCGGCACGTTCACCGACTGGGAAGAATTCCGCGACAGCGATCTCCTCTTCTACGAGGGGCTGCATGGCTGCGCCGTCACCGACACGGTCAATCTCGCCCAGCATTGCGACCTGAAGATCGGCGTCGTGCCCGTGATCAATCTCGAATGGATCCAGAAGATCCATCGCGACAAGGCGACCCGCGGCTACTCCACCGAGGCCGTGACCGACACCATCCTGCGGCGCATGCCCGACTACGTGAACTATATCTGCCCGCAATTCTCCCTGACGGACATCAATTTCCAGCGCGTACCGATCGTCGACACATCCAATCCCTTTATCGCCCGCTGGATACCGACGCCGGCCGAATCCATCCTGGTCATCCGCTTCGCCAAGCCGCAAAGCATCGATTTCCCCTACCTGCTGTCGATGCTGCACAACAGCTACATGTCGCGCGCCAATTCCATCGTGGTGCCGGGCGATAAGCTCGATCTCGCCATGCAGCTGATCTTCACCCCGCTCATCCACAAGCTGCTCGAGCGCAAGCACCGCATGTCGTGAGGAGGACATCATGAATGTTTCGCAGCAGATCGGACCGCGCGCCGCCGCCTCGGAGCGCAGCATGGCCGATGCCATCCGGTTTCTTTCCATGGATGCCGTCGAGAAGGCCAATTCCGGTCACCCCGGCATGCCGATGGGCATGGCCGACGCGGTGACGGTCCTCTTCAACCGCTTCATCAGGATCGATCCGTCACACCCCAACTGGCCGGACCGCGACCGTTTCGTGCTTTCGGCCGGCCATGGCTCGATGCTGCTCTATTCGCTCCATCACCTCATCGGCTTCGCCGATATGCCGATGGCCGAGCTTTCATCCTTTCGAAAGCTCGGCTCGAAAACGGCCGGCCACCCCGAATATGGCCATGCCCTCGGTATCGAGACCACCACCGGCCCGCTGGGCCAGGGGATCTCGACCGCTGTCGGCATGGCGATCGCCGAACAGATGATGGCCGCCCGCTTCGGCAGTGCGCTCTGCAACCACTTCACTTACGTGGTCGCGGGGGACGGCTGCCTGCAGGAGGGTATCAGCCACGAGGCGATCGACCTTGCCGGACATTTGAAATTGCGCAAGCTCGTCGTGCTGTGGGACGACAACCGGATATCGATCGACGGCTCGACCGATCTCTCCACCTCGATGAACCAGCTTGCGCGTTTCCGCGCCGCCGGCTGGGATGCGCAAGCAGTCGACGGCCACGACCCCGACGCGGTGGCAAAAGCCATCGAACGGGCGCGCCGGACCCGAAAGCCGTCGCTGATCGCCTGCCGCACCCGCATCGGCAAGGGTGCCGCCAGCATGGAGGGCTCGCACAAGACCCACGGCGCGGCGCTCGGCGAAAAGGAGATCGCTGCCACACGCGAAAAACTCGGCTGGCCGCATCCGCCCTTCTTCGTTCCGCCCGAGATCAAGGCCGCCTGGGAAAAGGTGGCGACGCGGGGCCGCACGGCCCGCGAGGCGTGGGAAATCCGCCTTGACGCTTCGCGCGCGAAAAAGCGCTACGAGCAGACCGCAGAGCGGCAGCTCGACGGCGAGGTCGGCGATCTGCTTGCAAGATTCCGGGCCGCGCATCGCACAAGGGCTACGAAGGTCGCCACGCGTCAGGCCTCGCAGATGGCTCTGGAGGTCATCAACGGCGCCACCGCTTTGACCATCGGCGGCTCGGCCGACCTGACCGGCTCGAACCTGACGCTGACCTCGCAGACCCAGCCCATCTCGCCGGGTAATTTCAAGGGCCGCTACCTGCATTACGGCATCCGCGAGCACGGCATGGCGGCCGCCATGAACGGCATCGCGCTCCATGGTGGCTTCATCCCCTATGGGGGCACTTTCCTGGTCTTTTCCGACTATGCCCGCGGTGCGATGCGCCTTTCGGCCCTGATGGGCCTGCCGGTCATCTATGTGCTGACCCATGATTCCATCGGGCTCGGCGAAGACGGCCCGACGCACCAGCCGGTCGAGCATCTGGCCATGCTGCGCGCCACGCCCAACCTCAACGTCTGCCGGCCGGCCGACATCATCGAGACGGCGGAATGCTGGGAGATCGCGCTTGGCGAGAAGAACACGCCGAGCGTCCTCGCCCTTTCACGGCAGGCCCTGCCGATGCTGCGCCGGACGGACGGGAACGAGAACCTGTCGGCGCTCGGGGCCTATGTCCTTAGGGAGGCGCGCGGCGACCGGGACATCACGCTTCTCGCCACGGGATCCGAAGTCGAGATCGCCGTCGCCGCAGCGGAGCGCCTGCAGGCCGAAGAAGGCATAGCAGCGGCGGTGGTCTCCATGCCGTGCTGGGAGAAGTTCGAGGCTCAGGACGCGGCCTACCATAGGCAGGTCCTCGGAGATGGACCGCGCATCGCCATCGAGGCGGCGGGCCGCCTCGGCTGGGACCGTTGGATGGGCCCCGACAGTGCTTTCGTCGGGATGACAGGCTTCGGTGCCTCGGCACCGGCCGGAGACCTCTACCGCCATTTCGGCATTACCGCCGACCATGTCGTCGCAGAAGCCCTGGAGCTTCTCCGCCGGGCATGCCCGGAAACGCCGCCCATAGGTGCCCGGACCGGCAAACCGGTCGCCCACATCGTCAGATCATCCGAGGAGGCATGACAATGGCCCGCATCACGCTTCGCCAATTGCTCGATCACGCCGCCGAACGCAGCTATGGCGTGCCGGCATTCAACATCAACAACATGGAACAGGGGCTTGCGATCATGGAGGCGGCGCGAGCCTCAGATGCTCCCGTGATCCTCCAGGTCTCGCGTGGCGCCCGCTCCTACGCAAACGACGTCATGCTCGCCAAGATGATGGAAGCTCTGGAAGAGATGTATCCGGACATTCCGCTCTGCATCCACCAGGATCACGGCAACAATGTCGCGACCTGCCTCACGGCGATCCAGCACGGATTCACCTCGGTCATGATGGACGGCTCGCTGAAGGAGGATGCCAAGACCCCTGCCGACTACGACTATAACGTCTCGATCACGGCAGAGGTAAGCCGCCTCGCGCACATGGTCGGCGCCTCGGTCGAAGGCGAGCTCGGCTGCCTCGGATCGCTCGAGACCGGCCATGGCGAGGCTGAGGACGGCCACGGCTTCGAAGGCGCGCTCGACCGTTCGCAACTGCTTACCGATCCGGACGAAGCCGCCCGCTTCGTCGCCGAGACCGGCGTCGATGCACTGGCCGTCGCCATCGGCACCTCGCACGGGGCATACAAGTTTACCCGCAAGCCGACCGGCGAAGTCCTCGCCATGGACGTGATCGAGAAGATCCATGAGCGGCTGCCGGACACCCATATCGTTATGCACGGCTCCTCCTCCGTGCCGCAGGAATGGCAGGACGTTTTCAACGCCCATGGCGGCCAGATGCGCGAGACCTACGGCGTCCCCGTCGAGGAGATCGTACGTGGCATCCGCTTCGGCGTGCGCAAGGTCAATATCGACACCGACCTGCGCCTTGCCGCGGCCGCTGCCTTTCGCCGCGTCGCCGACACGAGCCGCAGCGAATTCGACCCGCGCAAATTCCTGAAACCTGCCATGGACGCCATGTCCGCGGTCTGCAAGGCCCGCTTCGAGGCCTTCGGCACCGCCGGGAACGCATCCCGCATCAAGGTCGTGCCGATGTCGGAGATGGCCCGCCGCTACGCAAGCGGCTCCCTGAAACCCCAGTCTGCGCGGTCGGAAGCCGCCTGATCGCATCCATTCAGAGGAAAGGACCCCCTACTATGAACGCCGACGCAAAGACAGAGATCAAGGGCCGCGAACGTTACAAGGCCGGCGTGCTGAAATACGCCCAGATGGGCTATTGGAACGGAGATTACGAGCCGAAGGACACCGACCTGATCGCGCTCTTCCGGATCACGCCGCAGGACGGCGTCGATCCGATCGAAGCGGCCGCCGCCGTTGCCGGCGAAAGCTCGACGGCGACATGGACGGTCGTCTGGACCGATCGCCTGACGGCCTGCGATCAATACCGCGCCAAGGCCTACCGGGTCGATCCGGTGCCGGGAACGCCGGGGCAGTTTTTCTGCTATGTCGCCTACGACCTCATCCTCTTCGAGGAAGGGTCGATCGCGAACCTGACGGCATCGATCATCGGCAACGTCTTCTCGTTCAAGCCGCTGAAGGCGGCAAGGCTCGAGGATATGCGCCTGCCCGTCGCCTATGTGAAGACCTTCAGGGGCCCGCCGACCGGGATCGTCGTCGAGCGCGAACGGCTCGACAAGTTCGGCAAGCCGCTGCTGGGTGCCACGACCAAGCCGAAGCTCGGCCTGTCTGGCAAGAACTATGGCCGCGTCGTCTATGAGGGGCTGAAGGGCGGTCTCGACTTCATGAAGGACGACGAGAACATCAATTCGCAGCCCTTCATGCATTGGCGTGACCGCTACCTCTACTGCATGGAGGCCGTGAATCACGCTTCCGCCGTCACCGGCGAGGTGAAGGGCCACTATCTCAACATCACTGCCGGCACGATGGAGGAAATGTACCGGCGCGCCGAATTCGCCAAGGAACTCGGCTCGGTCATCGTCATGGTCGATCTCATCGTCGGATGGACTGCGATCCAGTCAATATCAGAATGGTGCCGGCAGAACGACATGATCCTGCACATGCACCGGGCCGGTCACGGCACCTATACGCGGCAGAAGAACCATGGCATCTCCTTCCGCGTGATCGCCAAATGGCTGCGGCTGGCCGGCGTCGACCACCTGCATGCGGGCACGGCCGTCGGCAAGCTCGAGGGCGACCCGCCAACGGTGCAGGGCTACTACAATGTCTGCCGCGAAATGAAGAACGAGGTCGACCTTCCGCGCGGTCTGTTCTTCGAGCAGGACTGGGCGGACCTCAAGAAGGTCATGCCCGTCGCCTCGGGCGGCATCCATGCCGGCCAGATGCACCAGCTTCTCGATCTTTTCGGCGACGATGTCGTACTGCAATTCGGCGGCGGCACGATCGGGCATCCGATGGGCATCCAGGCAGGGGCCACCGCCAATCGCGTCGCGCTGGAAGCCATGGTGCTTGCCCGCAACGAGGGCCGCGACATCGCCCACGAAGGTCCCGAGATCCTGCGGGCGGCGGCGAAGTGGTGCAAACCGCTGGAAGCGGCCCTCGATACCTGGGGCAATATCAGCTTCAACTACACCCCGACCGATACGTCGGATTTCGTGCCGAGCGTAACCGCGGCCTGACAGACCTGAACCTGACGGACAAGAAGAGAAGGAGAGACGACATGCGTATCACCCAGGGATGCTTCTCGTTCCTGCCGGACCTGACCGACGAGCAGATCACGGCGCAGGTGGAATATTGCCTTGGAAAGGGTTGGGCTATCGGCGTCGAATATACCGACGACCCGCATCCGCGAAACACCTATTGGGAAATGTGGGGCAACCCGATGTTCGACCTCAAGGACGCCAAAGGCGTGATGATGGAGGTGGAGGATTGCCGCAAGGCCCATCCGCAGGACTATATCCGCCTCAACGCCTTCGATTCCAGCCGCGGGCTGGAGACGGTGACGATGTCGTTCATCGTCAACCGTCCCGAAAACGAGCCGAGCCTCAGGATGGCCCGGACGGAGAGCAACGGCCGCAGCCAGCACTATATGTGGGAAACGCAGCGATAGGAGGAGCGACAATGCTGATGCCGGATGCTCCATCGAACACCGAAAGCCTGCCGACCTCGGTCGACCTCGCTGAGGAATACCAAGCCTCCGGCGTCGCCGAAATCCTCGACGAACTGGACCTGGAACTCGTGGGCCTAAAACCCGTGAAGCAGCGTATCCGCGAGACGGCGGCACTGCTTCTCGTCGAGCGGGCCCGCCGTGCAATGGGCCTCAGCCATGAGCCGCCATCGCTGCATATGAGCTTCACCGGCAACCCCGGCACCGGCAAGACGACGGTGGCGCTACGCATGGCCAACCTGCTGCACAGGCTCGGCTATATCCGCAAGGGCCATCTGGTCTCGGTGACGCGCGACGATCTGGTCGGGCAATATATCGGCCACACCGCACCCAAGACCAAGGAGATCCTGAAGAAGGCAATGGGGGGCGTGCTCTTCATCGACGAGGCCTATTACCTCTACCGTCCCGACAACGAACGCGATTACGGCCAGGAGGCAATCGAGATCCTGCTGCAGGTGATGGAGAACAATCGCGACGACCTGGTCGTGATTCTCGCCGGCTACGCCGACCGCATGGACCGGTTTTTCGAGAGCAATCCCGGCTTCCGATCGCGCATCGCCCACCACATAGACTTCCCCGACTATGATAACGGGGAGCTTCTGTCGATCGCCGAGAGCATGCTCAGCCGGCAGGGGTACCGCTTCGACAGCAAGGCGTCCGCGGTGATGAGCGACTACATCGCGCGCCGCCGGCGCCAGCCGCATTTCGCCAATGCGCGCTCCATCCGAAACGCGCTCGACCGGGCCCGGCTGCGGCAGGCGAACCGCCTCTTCGAGGAAAGCGCCGGACCGGTCGATGCCGAACAACTGTCGACCATCACGGCTCGGGACATTGCCGCGAGCCGCGTGTTCGCCACGGTCGAACCCAGTCATACGGAGACCTCGCCATGAATGAGAAGACCATCATAGCGCCTTCGGTTCTGTCGGCTGACTTCTCGCGGCTCGGCGAAGAGGTCGAGGCCGTGTGCCGGGCCGGTGCGGACTGGATCCATCTCGACGTGATGGACGGCCACTTCGTGCCCAACATCACCTTCGGCCCCCCGGTCATCAAGGCGCTGCGGGACCGCACGGACAAGGTGTTCGATTGCCATCTGATGATCGAACCACCCACGCCCTATCTCGGCGCTTTCGCCTGTGCAGGCTGCGACATCATCACCGTGCACGCCGAAGCGACCACGCATCTCGACCGCTCGCTGCAGGCCATCCGCGACGTCGGGTGCAAAGCGGGGGTATCGCTCAACCCCTCGACGCCGGAGAGCGTCATCGAATATGTGCTGGACCGGCTGGACCTCGTCCTCCTGATGACGGTCAATCCGGGCTTCGGCGGCCAGGATTTCATCCCGGCCGTGGTCGACAAGGTGCGGCGGGTGAAGTCGATGATCGGCGGCCGTCCGATCCACATAGAGATCGACGGCGGCGTGACGCCGGAGACCGCGCCGCTCGTTGCCGCGGCCGGGGCCGATGTGCTGGTTGCCGGCTCGGCGGTCTTCAAGGGCGGCAGCGAGGAGCACTACGCCAGGAACATCGCGGCTATCCGCGGCGCCTCCGATGGCGCCATCAGGAAGGCAGCGTGAGCCATGGCCGCTACACCACCCCTTTGTGATTTCGGTTGGCCCGCCATCGACGCCAGACTTCCGGGCGTCGATGCCTTCACCCACTCCATATTCGGCCAGGCCGGGCCGAAAGGGCTGGTCGTTGCCTTTATCTGCAATCACTGCCCCTATGTGAAAGCGGTCATCGCCCGGATCGTCCGGGACGCGATCGACCTCAGGGCTCATGGAATCGGCTTCGTTGCTGTTAACTCCAACGACGCTGGCAATTACCGGCAGGACTCGTTCGAAAACATGAAGCGCTTCGCTTCGCAAAATGCCCTGCCCTTTCCTTATCTCCACGACGAAGACCAATCCGTCGCCAGGGCCTACCGCGCCGTCTGCACGCCCGATTTCTTCGGCTTCAACAAGGACATGAAGCTGCAATACCGCGGACGGCTGGACGCCTCGCGCAAGGAGATCGGTCCTGCCGATCTCAGACGCGATCTCTACGAGGCCATGGTCATGGTCGCGCTGTTCGGCAAGGGACCGGCCGAGCAGCAGCCTTCCATAGGCTGTACCATCAAATGGAAGGTTTCGGCTTTTCAGGTTTGATGGACGTTCACCATCGATGCACGACGGCCGAGTAGGCTTCTTGATACTTCCGGCCCTCGTCTTCACTGACCGCACGGGTCTATGAACCCTATCGAGGGACTGCATCGGTCCCTCCTTCCACCTCATCCCTGTGCTTGTCACAGGGATCCAGCGGCGCCGCGTCTGCGCCGCGGGAAAGTCTTTTCAGCCCAACGACTTGGCCTGGCTGGATTCCTGTGACAAGCACAGGAATGAGGATCGAATGCTACGTCGGCAGACGTGGTGCCACAGGCTAAGGCCTGTTGCGAAAAGCGCGCGATTTCCGTCCTCAGTGCTCAGATGCGAACGCAGAAACGCCTCAGCCCCCGCCCGTCGAAATGCCTCTCCAATAAGAGGCGACGGGCGGGGTCCGAGGGAGGAGACGGTCGGCTGGTGGAGCGGTGTCCCCAATGTGCAACGGGTCAGGCCGGCAGGGCGCCGGTCTGTTTGGCGATATGCGTGGCGATCGCGTCCATCAGCGGCGGAGACAGACAATCATAGGGCTGCAGGCCGAGCTCGGTCAGCCTTGCGCGTATCTCCGGCATGCTGTCCGGGTTCACTCCGCTTTCGATGATCGAAGAAACGAAGGCTGCGAATTCGGGCGGCGACCAGCCCGTTTCGTCGCTGAGTTCGGTATGGACGAAATCGAGGCCGTAGAAGGGATGCTTGGTGTTTTCAATCCGGCCATACATGTGCGTGCCGCAATCGCGGCAGGCGTAACGCTGGATCGTCGCGCTCGGATCGACGACCTGCAGTTTTTCCGCACCTGAGGTGACGTTCACGTTGTCGCGGCCGACCACGGCGATCTGCGCGAAGATGGCACCCTCGGGTTTCCAGCACTTGGTGCAGCCGCAGGCATGGTTGTGCGCCGTCTGGGATCCGATCCGCACGGTCACCGGATTTGAGGCGCATTTGCATTTCAGCGTACCGCCGGCAAAGCCCGGACTGGCAGGCGGGAAGCCGTTGTCGATGGACGGATGTAGCTTGAGCATTGGTTCCTCCTCGGCTTTGAACGTCCTTCGTTCACAAGCAGGATCAGTGCAAATCCGGCTCGCGGCAATATAGCGGAAAGTGTCGGTTTTCGGCGGCGAACATCCGAACAAGGGCAGGGCTCAGCCTTTCGACCGGAGCATGGCGCGGGCCGGATTATAGCCCCAGAGGGCAGCGAGCATGAACAGGACGAAGCACGCGCCGACCCAGGCGAGAGCCGTCAGGTTGAGTTCGCCGTAAAGCGCGAAACGTATCAGTTCCACCGCGTAGGTAAACGGATTGAGAGCGCAGATGTCGCGCAGCAGCGGCGAACTCTCGGCCATCTTCCACAGCGGATAAAGTGCCGAGGAAAGGAAGAACATCGGAAAGATCACGAAGTTCATGACGCCGGCGAAGTTCTCAAGTTGCCGGACGGTCGAGGATATCAGCAGGCCGAAGGCCCCGAGCATCAATCCGCTGATGACCAGGGCGGGCAGCACCGCGACATAGCCGACGGGCGGCACGGTGATGCCGGTCAGCGCAGCAATGGCCAGGAACACTGCCACCTGCAGGATGGAGACGATCACACCGGCGAGAAGCTTCGAGAACAGCAGCCACCAGCGCGGCAGGGGCGAGGTCAGCAGGAGACGCATGGATCCCATCTCCTGGTCATAGACCAGCGCCAGCGATGATTGCATGCCGTTGAAGAGCTGGATCATGCCGCAGAGCCCCGGAAGGATGTAGACTTCATATGTAATATAGGTCTGGTAGGGCGGGATGATCGACACGCCGAGCGCCGCGCGGAAGCCAGCGGCAAAGACGATCAGCCAGACGAGCGGGCGCACGAGTGCCGCCAGAAACCGCCCGCGCTGGCGGACGAAGCGCAGATTTTCGCGGGTGACGATTGCGGAAAGCGCGACCAGCCATGCCTTCATGCCGGAACCTCCCGGCCCTCGGCCGTCATCGACAGGAACGCCTTGGCGAGCCCCTGGCCGCCCGCGAGTTCCGCGGCGGTGCCGTCGCTCAGCACCTTGCCGCGATGCAGAACGACGACCTGGTCCTCCGGCCGGATCTCGTCGACCAGATGCGTCGCCCAGAGGACCGCAAGCCCGCTCTCGGCAAGCAGATGCACATGGTCGGTGATCGCCTGCCGGGAGGCGGCGTCCAGTCCGACCGTCGGCTCGTCGAGCAGCAATATCTGCGGCTTGTGGATCAAGGCCCGCGCGATCTCCATGCGCCGCCGGTGACCGCCGTTGAGCGCACGCACCTGCTCGTCGGCCCGCTCGGCCATGCCGAGCTGCGTCAGCGCCGCCTCGATCGCCACAGCGGCCTGCCGCCCCGACAAGCCATGAAGCCCGGCGAAATAGCGCAGGTTGCGGCGCACCGACATGTCAAGATCGAGGGTAGGCTGCTGGAACACCACCCCGATGCGCGCGAGCGCCGCACGCGGCTCGCGCGCAATGTCGAAGCCGGCCACGCCGATCGTGCCGGCCCTTGTCGCGAGCAGCCGCGTCAGAAGAGCGAAGAGCGTCGATTTGCCGGCGCCGTTCGGCCCGAGCAGCGCGCAGAACCGGCCGGTCCTGACGGAGAAGCTGACATCGTCCAGCGCCCGGGACTTTCCGTAGCTGTAGCTGACATGGCTGATCTCGAGCCCGATCATGATGCCCTTCCCGGCGCCGCCGCAAACTCTTCTAAAATCGTCGCCGGTTTCCCGGCAAGGCGGAGGCAGCGCCGGGCGAGCCGCCGCGCCTCGGCCTCCGAATGGGTCACGAGAATGACGGCAGGGGCCGTTTCCGCGATCAGCGCCTCGGTCAGGGCCAGCATGTCCTCGGCCATCGCAGGATCGAGCGACACATAGGGCTCGTCCAGGACGAGAAGCTCCGGCCGGCCGGCAAAGGCCCGCGCCAGCGCCAGCCGCCGCTGCTGGCCGAGCGACAGCTGGCCGGGAAAGAGTCCGGCCCTGTCGGCAATGCCGGTCCGCTCCAGCGCTGAGAGTGCAGCTTGCGCCCCGAGTTGCGGATGCACCAATGTCAGGTTCTCGATGACGCTTCTCCACGGCAGAAGGACAGGCTCCTGGAAAACCATGGCAATGTTTTCCGGCCGGGTGATCTCGCCCTCGAAAGCGGTGTCGATGCCGGCGACGAGACGAAGCAGCGTCGACTTGCCGACGCCCGACGGACCGAGAATGGCGACCGTCTCGCCGATCTCCATCTCGAAGCGGATGTCGCGCAGGACCTCCTCTTTGCCGAATGCCTTTCGTCTGACATCGATCCTGATCACGCCGTCCTCCAGCGCCGCACCCGGCGTTCGGCCGGCTGCAGGAAGAAAGCCTCCACCAGCAGCATCACGCCGATGAAGGAAAGCGCATAGACAAGCACCATGGCGACGTTGAAAAGCTGGAAATAGAAATGGATCTGGAATCCGATCCCGCTGGAGCGGCCGAGAAACTCGACCACCAGCACGATCTTCCATATCACCGCGATGCCGGACCGGGCTGCAGCGGCAATGAAGGGCGCAAGCTGCGGCATGATCACGTGTCGCAGCCGCGCCAGCGGACGCATGCGGTAAACCGCCGCCATGGAGTCGAGGTCCGGGTCGAGCGCCCTCGCGCCCTCGCGCAGAAGCGTTGCGACATTCGGGATCTTGTTGAGCACCACCGCGGTAATGGCGGCCGTCTCGTTGAGGCCGATCCAGATGTAGCACAACACGATGAGCACGAGTGCCGGCAGGTTCAGAAACACGACGAGCCATGGGTCGAGCCATCGATCGACCGCGGCAACGCGTCCCATCAGAAAGCCGATCGCCACGCCGATCACCATAGCCGGCACGAATGCGCAGATCACGCGCCAGAGCGTCATGCCCAGGTGATAGGGCAAGGCGCCGGAACTGACCGCTTGCACGAAGGGTTCCCAGAGCGCCCAGGGCTGGGGCAGGACCGACGCGTCGTCCGTGAAGGCGGCGGCCGCTATCCACAAGAGCAACAGCAGCCCCAGCGACAATGCGCGCACCAAGGCAGGATGTTGCAGCGTCTTATTCAAGGTGCAGGAACAATCCACTGGGCAGGCTTGTCGCCTTGCCGACGAGCTCTTCTCCACCAAGTTCCGCCATCAGCCGCAGAAACCGGTCGGCGGCCGCCTCGTCGATCGGCTTGCCGCTCGGAATGCCGGCGCGATAGCCGTCGCGCAGGGCAATGAATTCAGCATCGTCGGCCGCATTCATCTTGTCCCGCAACTCCTCCCACACCTCGTCGTTCTCGCGCAGCAGATCCTTGGCCGCGCGCGAGGCCTTGTAAAGCCCCTTCACGATTTCCGGATGGGTCGCGGCATATTCGCCCTTCAACACGTAACCGAGGAGCGGCGTATCGGGATCGAGCTTGAGCGCCGCCGCAGCATCCGAGACGGAGACCAGTTCATGCATGCCCTTGGCCCTCATCTTCGCGAGGAAGTGCCAGAAATTGATCGTACCCGCCGTCTCGCCCGAAAGCGCCGACTTGAAGATCAAAGGCGGAGCGCCGAACACCTGCTCGGTTTCGGCTGCAAGGTCCATGTCATGCTGCTGCCTGGCATAGGCGCGCAGGATCAGCCAACTCTTGTCGAGCGGACCTCCGGCAATGCCGATCTTCTTGCCGGCAAGATCCGGCAGCGCCTTGATGCCGCTGTCGTCCTTGACCATCAGGCCGCCGACTGCCCGCGAATAGGGGATGAAAACATAGTCCTTGCCGGAGGCACGCTGGTTGGCCACCCAGATCCAGTCGGCCACCATCGTGTCGGCCTCGCCGCCCTCGAAGGCGACGCGCGTCGCGCCGTTGTCCGCATAGTCCTGGACCGTCAGCTCAAAACCGTTCTTGCGGTCGAATTCATGAGTCTTGATGGTAGATATTTCCCAGTTGACGGTTCCCGATGCCAGCATTACCGCCCGCAATTGCGGCAGCTCCTCGGCTGCGGCCGCTGCCGGTCCGAATGCGAACAGGCAAGCGGCCACGATCAGTCTCAAAGTCTTCATTTCTTCCTCCCCGGAACCGCCGCCCTCGGGCTCCCTGTCCCGCGGACTTCTCGGGCGACCGTTTCACTGTATGGAAATCGATACTTTCTGGCTGTCGCCGGAGGTTTCCGGAATCTTCACCTCGTAGCTGCCCGGCTTGACGGCGATGAAGGACACGGTTGCCGTCCCGGCCTCGTCGAATTCCAGACTGTCGATCGCCATTGGGCGAACTTCTATGCCGTTGACAACGATCTCGTTCATCCAGATCGCACGAAAGAACGGCGCACCGGTAATCGCCAGCTCCGCCGATCCGTCCGCCGTGATCTGCATTTCGTAGTATGCGCCGGACTGAAGCGTAATGGCACCCTTGCCGAGCGGCTTTCCGGACGCGAGCGTGATCTCGATCGGCTCGCCGCGGTTGCATTTGGCAAGCAGGCCGGCAAAGCCGAGGTCGCTGCAAAGCGGCGCGGCAACGGCCGGGCTCGCCAGAGAGAGCGCGGCGAGCGCCGCAAGAACCGATTTATGCACGATGAACTCCTCCCCGTTGATATTTGCAAATTGCACCGTTCAATCCGGCGCGACCACGACCCCCCAGGGCTGCTCGCCCACCTGAACCGAGCGGATCACCTTTTCCGCCTCCACGTCGATGATGCTGACATCATTGGAATTGCCGTTGGTGGTGATCAGGAATTCCTCGCCCGGCGTGAATGCCATCTGCCAGACCCGCTGTCCGACAAGGAGGTAATCGAGCACCTCGTCGGTCCTCCCGTCGATCACTGCGACGCGGTTTGCGGGTCCAAGCGCCACGAAGATGCGCGAGCCGTCCTTGGTGGCCTTGACGCCGACCGGCTGCAGCCATTCCGGCAGAACGCCCGGCACTTCGAAAGTGATCTTCTTGGTGATTTTCGGCTCGGCCGCCGACACGTCGATCACCGAAACCGTGCCGCCGATCTCGGCGCTGACGTAGAGCTTCTTGCCGTCTGCCGTGAATTCCGCATAGCGCGGCCGCTGGTCCACCAGCACGTTGTGCACGATCTTGTAGGTCGAGGCGTCGATGAAATGCGCCATATTGGTGGTTTCGGACGTATTGATGATCGTCTTGGCATCCGGGCTGACCGCGACGCCTTCCGGCTCGACCCCGACGGGCACCTCGGCCAGTACCTGGCGCGTCTTGACGTCCACGACGGTCACGAGATTGTCGTCCTCATTGGCGATGTAGAGCGGATTGCCCGAAGGATCGAGGGCGAAAAGCTCCGGATCCGGGCCTGACGGCAACGTGTGCAGTTCCTTATAGGTCTCGGGATCGAAAACCCGAACAGTGTCGTCATCCGACGCGCAGACGTAGAGTTCCTTGCCGTCCGGACTGATGGTGATGCCGCGCGGCCTGTTTCCGGCCGGAAACGTGGCGATCACTTCCCAGCTTTCACTGTCGAGCACGGTTATGTTGTTGCCGCGCTCGTTGCTCACGAAGACCTTGTTGGCCTCGGCCGAACCGGCAGACAGCAGAACGGCAGACACAATCGCCAGTGCGGGTCTGAGCATCTTATCCTCCAAATGCGTGACAGGCTGTCTCGGGCGCATCGATACCCAGCGTGTCGAGCGGCGAATGCTGGTGCAGGTAGCCGTCCTGTGGCGATACGGAAACGGTCACCCGGCCCTCGGTCAAAAGGACCGGCTGCCGCAACTGCCCGTTCCAGGTGCGGAAGGTCAATTTCTGGCCCTTGAACGCAGCCAGTTCGAAATCCTTGGAAAGGGCGTAGGCCCGCACGGTCCCGGGATCGGCCTTGCCGGACCGCGTCACCGCCTCCCCGATCACCCGCATCGCAAGCCATGCCTGGTAATCTTCCTCGCGCATGTAGCGGCCGGTGAGTTTTTCGAAGCGCCGCTGGAACTGGGTCGCACCCCAGGCCTCGTGAGCAGGATGCCAGGAGACCGGACGCAGGCCCGCAGAGCCGGCAACCGGCCTCGGGTCCCAGCTGTGATAGGGCAGATAGGGCGCGAAAACGCCCGCCTCGTCGGCCGCAACGATCACGTCGTATTCCTCGGCCTCCTGGGTGAAGACGGGAATCTGCTTTTGCACCATGACATGACCGGTATCCGTGCGCCGGCTGCCGCCGGTGTCGACGAACTCCCGCTCCTCGACGATCTCAGCACCGAACTTGGCGGCCGATTTGCGATAGCTGTCGGCAAGCAGCTTGTCTTCGGGATGAGAGCCATGGATCAGCAGGATACGCGGCCATTTCTTCCACATAAGAAACTGAACGATGCTGTCGCTGAGCATCGAACGGCTCGGCGAGACGTGCAGCACATTGGCCCGGCAGTCGGCATCGCGCAGCCCGTCGTCGCGAGCGCCTGCATTGAAAAGCAGAACTTCCGGTCCGGCCTTGTCGGAGATGGCCTTCAGTATGTCGCCTTCGGCGATCACCGCGATGAACCCGATGCCTTCCGCCTTCAGCCCATCGAGCGCCGCCACTGCCTCTTCCGGCGCAACCGCCTGCGTTTTCAAGGTGTAGTCCATGCCGGTGAAAGCGCCGGTGGTCCGGTTGTCCTCGTTGCCCAGCATGGCGCCGGCAAAGCCCAGATCGGCGGGCGGCGCATCGAGCCGCGAGATCGGCGGACCGACGACACGATCGATTCGCAGCACAGCCGTCTTCACCTCCGCCGCCTGCAAGGGAGACGTGAGCAGCACCGTCGCCCAGAAAACGGCAAGCAAAAGCTTTAGGTTAGGCATTGCCGGAACGACCTCCCAATCCTCCTGACACTCCCTCGGAATGGAGACTAACAGCGCAATATGGGTCGCAAAACCGATACTTAAGGAGCGTAGTTTAGCGACATGCGTGTGCTAGGCTGAATTTCATGCGGCACGTCCTAACAGTCCTTGTCTCCATCGTTGTCCTGGCACTGTTGCCGGCGCTCGCTCGTGCCGCGCTGGACAAGCCGCTGGCGCCGGGCGCCAAGGTAGCATTCCTCGGCATGACCTTCATCGATCTGTCGACGGAGGGCGCCTATAACGGAGTGCGCGCCGACGAGACCGCGCGGCTCGAGCTCATGGAAAGCGCCGCGCGCGACCGCTTCGTTCAGGAAGGCTTCGTCATTCTCACGAACGAGCCAGTGGCAGCCGAACTCGCCAGCACGGTCAATCCTGCCGACTGCAACGGCTGCGACCTGAGCATGGGCGAGCGGCTTGGCGCCGACTACGTGCTGGTCGGCGAAGTGCGGAAGATCTCCAACCTTATCCTATCGGTGGAGCTCGTGCTGCGCGACGTGGATTCCGGCGAGATGCTCCGCGGCCTTGCCGTCGACATCCGCTCGAATACCGACGACAGCTGGCTGCGTGGCATCCGCTACATCCTGAAAAACCACTTCTTCAAATCCTGAAGGATGCCCGATCAAGACCTTTGAGGTTCGGGATTACCCGCCGCGGCTTGTTTGATCTCCTCATCCCTGTGCTCGTCACAGGGATCCAGCCAGACCAAGTCCTTGGGCTGAAAGAACTCTTCCCGCGCCACGGAAGCGGAGAGATTGCAGTCCTCCGATACGTTACCTCATTTCACCGGCCGCCGGGCTCCGGATCGATGCGCTCCGTGGGGTAGCCGGCGGCCGTCCAGCCATCGGTGCCCTGCGGATACCAGAAGACACGTGTGTAGCCATATTCCAGGGCGCGCTTTCCGGCATTCCAGGACATCCAGCAGCCGTCGAGGCAAAAGAACAGCACCGGCTGGTCCTTGTCGCCACCGGTCGCCTTTTCCAGGCCCGCGCGAAAGTAGGCGTGCATGGCGTCGGCCAGCTGGCCATAGCCGACATTCGGCAGCCATAGGGCAGATGGAATGGACAGGCGCGGCTTTTCGTTCCAGACCGTCCCCTCCGGGAGATTGGTCGGCTTCGGCGGCCGCGGCAGGACGTCGATGAAAGCGACCTGACCGGTCTTCCACAATGCATGGGCAGCTTCGGTCGACACGACCGTCGCACCGGAAAGCGTCGCCGGCACCTCGGCGCGGTACTCGCTCTCGCGGTAGCCGGCAGGCTCCTCGGCGGCCGCCGCCGGGAAGGCGGCAAGCAGGAGCAGGACCAGCGAATGGAGCCGCAGGCGGGTCATTGCTGCGCCTCGAGCGGGCCGGTTCCCATGTCGTTCAGGAGCGGCACGCCGGCATCGGCGAGGATCGCGTTGATCTCGGACTGATTTCGACGAATGAGAGAATTGAGCTTGCGCTCCCAGACCTTCTCGCCTTGCCGCACGCCCATCGTGATGCGGTAGAAGAGCTTTGGCGGCGTGGTCTCCGACAGAAGAGGGGTCGCCTTCAGCTTCGGGTGGCTTGCCTTGACGAGCGGACCGCCGATCGGCCCCCAGAGGATGGCTGCGTCGAGGGCGCCGGATTCCAGGTCGGCGAGCATGTCGTCGGCCGGATCCTCGTAGCGCCGGTCGACCATCAAATGATAGCCTTTGGCCTTGGGCAGCAGTCCGTTTCTCGCCATATGCGTCGCCGGCGGCGTTCCCGCGACGATGCCGATCCGCTTGTCCTTGAGAAGAGGGTCGGCAAGCGTCGTGACACCGCCCAGGGGACCTTCCGAGGCAACGATCAGCACATAGGACGATGTATAGTAATGGTTGGTGTTCAGGACCAGCTCATCGCCCTGGGCAAAACCGATGACCACGTCGCAGGCATTAGCCTGCAGGGTCTTGCGCACGAAGCCCGTCGCCATCGGAAACCAGGTGTACTCCACCGGCAAACCGAGCTTGGATGCCATCAGTTCGGCGATCCTGTTCTCGTAGCCCTTACCCGAACGATCCGACATCGGCAGATTGGCCGGATCGGCACAGACTCGAAACGCCGTCTTCGAAACAAGATCCGATGTCTGGGCCGCCGCCTGCTGAGAGCCGGCGGCCGCCATGAGAGCGCCGGCGGCTACCAGGAGGCTACTCGTGACCGAGACAAGCCGTTTCAGCTTCCTTGATCGCATCGGATTTCGCTTCCTTCTTGGCCGGACGTCCCCGCGGCAGCGCATCGGCTCCGCGCGCTTTCAGATAGACGTAGATGTCGTCGAGATAACACATCACGTTGACGTTCTCGCCGAAGGCAGGCATCACCGAGTTCTCGGCCGCGTTCACCTTCTTGCGCCCGTTCGTGACGACATCGACGAAATCGTAGTAGTCCATGTTGATCGCGGAGGTCTTCAAGGCCGGCGCATAGCTCGACCCCTCGCCCTCCGGGCCATGACAGACGTGACATTCCGAGTGGTAGCGGCGAAAGCCCGAATAGGTGAGCCAGTCGACCGCGCCGTCCTCGGCGATCTTGAAAGTGGGAACGTCGTCGGCGGTGTAGTAGCGCCCGTTTTCGTCGCGCACAGCGGTGATGTTGTCCTTTGGCGCATCTTCTGCGCCTGCGGCGCTCGCCATAAACGTCAAAAAGGCGAGGATCATCGGTACTGCTGGTCTTGATCTGGTCATCTTGCGTCCTTTTGGGGGCTGGTATGAGTTGGCGCGGGCTTTATGAGCCCGCGCCAACTCCCGGGCGAAGTTTTGCCCCTTACTCCGGCAGCTTGAACACGGTGAGCGTGCCGCCGAGTGCGGTGTAGTTGCTGAGGGCCGAGTAGCCGCCGACGGCTCCCAGACCTTCAGTCGGGTTGGTCAGGCCCGCTGCCAGACCGATACCGGCCCAGCCGCCGACACCGGAGAGCACGGCCACGTACTGCTTGCCTTCACGGGCATAGGTCATCACGTTGCCGATCACCCCGGAAGGCGTCTTGAAGCGATAGAGCTCCTTGCCGGTTGCCGCGTCGACCGCCTTCAGATAGCCCTCGAGCGTTCCGTAGAAGACCACATCGCCGGCTGTCGCCAGAGCGCCGGACCAGACCGAGAACGGCTCCGGCAGAGACCACTTGATCTTGCCTTCCTTGTTGTCCCAGGCAATGAAATTGCCCATGCCGCCGTGGCTGTCCTTCGGCGGGTACATCGAAAGCGTGGCCCCGACATAGGGCTGGCCGGCGGTGTAGCTTACCCGGAACGGCTCGTAGTCCATGCAGACGTGGTTGGTGGGCACATAGAACAGCTCGGTCTTCGGCGAATAGGCCGCAGGCTGCTGGTCCTTGGTGCCGAGTGCCGCCGGGCAGACGCCGGTGGTGTTGGTGTCTTCGCCGTTTTGCTCGGTCGAATACTGTGCCACGACCTGAGGCCGACCGTATTTGTCAGACTTCGGATCCATGACCACTTCAGTTGCCCAGTTGACCGTGGGGTCGTATTTCTCGGCCACGAGCAGCTCGCCAGTGACGCGGTCCATCGTATAGCCGAAGCCGTTCCGGTCGAAGTGGGTTAGCAGCTTGCGGTCCTTACCGTCGATCTGCTGTTCGGTCAGGATCATCTCGTTGACCCCGTCATAGTCCCATTCGTCATGGGGCGTCATCTGATAGAGCCATTTGGCCATGCCGGTATCGACATCACGCGCGAAGATGGTCATCGACCACCGATTGTCGCCCGGCCGCTGGGTCGGGTTCCAGGTCGAAGGGTTGCCGGTTCCGTAATATACCAGATTTTCTTCCGGATCGTAGGAGTACCAGCCCCAGGTCGTGCCGCCGCCGATCTTCCACTGATCTCCTTCCCAGGTGGTGAGGCCGGAGTCCTTGCCGACCGGCTTGCCCAGATGGGTGGTCTTTTCAGGATCGATCAGCGTATCGCTGTCCGGCCCCATGGAGTAACCACGCCACAGGACCTTCCCGTCTGCCATCGAATAGGCCGTCACGTGACCGCGGACGCCGAACTCGCCGCCGGAAATGCCGACGAGAATTTTGTCCTTCACCGGCATGACGGTGGCGGTATTCGTCTCGCCCTTGGTAGCATCGCCGTTTTTGACGCTCCAGATGACCTTGCCGGTCTTGGCGTCCAGCGCCACGACCGTCGTATCGGCCTGATGCAGGAAGATCTTGTTATCCGCATAGGCCACGCCGCGATTGACGGTGTCGCAACACATCACCGGGATCACGTTCGGATCCTGTTTCGGCTCGTATTTCCAGACGATCTGGCCATCCTTGCTGAGATCCAGCGCGTAGACCGTGTTCGGGAACGGCGTATGGACGTACATCAAGTCGCCGATGACGAGCGGCGAACCTTCGTGACCACGCAGAACGCCGGTCGAGAAGGTCCAGGCAACCTGAAGTTTGCCTACGTTGTCCTTGTTGATCTGGTCGAGCTTGGAGTAGCGCAGGTTGGCATAGTCGCCGGTCTGGATGGCCCATTGATTGGGGTCATCGATGAGCTTTTGCAAATCATCGTTGGCGAAAGCGACCTGTGCACCGCCGCCTATCGACATAATGGCAAGCATTGTAAGAAGTCGTTTCATTTCATCCTCCTCTTGGGTGCTGCCGATAGGGCCGTTGAACCCGCTCGCTCCGGGAAAACCTCGCGGTCTCCTCATCTCCCGGTATCGGCTTGCGACTCTGCCCCTGCCGCTGGAGAAAGCTCCGTCTGCTGCAGGGGTACCTTGCTTCTGTCCTTGTTTTCGCCTCCTCCTCTTCGGTCAGGGAAAGGTTGCCAGATAAGCGATTATATCGGCGCGCTCCTGATCCTTGCGCAGACCCGCAAAGGTCATCTTGGTGCCGGGTAGGAAGCCCTTCGGACTCGTCAGAAACTCAGCGATCTTCTCCGGCGTCCAGGTAAGCCCTGCCTCGGCCGCCTTGCTCATCGCCGGCGAGTAGGCGTAGCCTTCGGCTTTGCCGGCCGACCGGCCGATTATCCCGTTCAGCAAGGGTCCGGTCTTCGATTTGGCATCCGGACCGACGGCGTGACAGGCCTGACACTTGCGGAAGACTTTCTCGCCTGCACCGGGATCTCCGACCGATGGATCCAGAGCAAGAGCCGGCGCAGCAGCGCCAAGAGTTCCACCGAACAGGACGAAAGCGGTCAGCAGGGCACCAAGTCTAAAAGCCATTCTTTCCTCTCCCTTACGCGGCGTTCAGCCGCTCTGCATGCCAGCGCACGTGGTCCTCGCCGAAGCTCGCCACGAAGTAATAGCTGTGATCGTAACCCGCCTGCAGCCGGACGACCCCGGCCTGCCGCCGCTCCGCCAGCAAGCGGGCCATCGCCTCGGGCTGCAGCTCGTCCAGAAACTGGTCCGCCGCGCCCTGATCGATCAGGATATCGCCATGCCAGCCGAGCTCGCCGAGAAGCAGGCAGGCGTCATAGCTGCCCCAGTCGGCCTCGTCGTCGCCGAGATAAGCCGAGAACTGCTTGCGCCCCCAGTCCGACCGGGTCGGATTCACGATCGGCGCGAAGGCTGACACGGAGCGGAACAGTTCGGGGTTGCGAAAGGCGATCGTCAGCGCGCCGTGGCCGCCCATCGAATGCCCGGTGATGCCGTTGACGCCGTTGAGCGGCAACTGATCCTGCAGAAGGGCGGGCAATTCGGTGACGATGTAGTCATACATACGATAGTGCGGCGACCAGGGCTTCTGCGTCGCATTGACATAGAAGCCGGCACCCTGTCCGAGATCGTAGGCCTCGTCGTCGGCCACGCCGTCGCCGCGCGGCGACGTGTCGGGGAAAACCAGCGCCAGCCCGTGCTCGGCCGCGTGCCGCTGCAGGCCCGCCTTGATCATGGCATTCTCATGGGTGCATGTCAGGCCCGAGAGATACCACAGGAGCGGCACCGAACGCGTCCGCGCCTGCGGCGGCATGTAGAGGCCGAATGTCATCTCGACGCCGCAAACCTCGGAGGCGTGGCGGTAGACCGACTGGGTTCCGCCGAAACATTGGCTTTGCGTTACGAGTTCCATCTTCGCGCTCAATAGAGGACCACGCTTCGAATGCTCTCGCCGGAATGCATGAGCTCGAAACCCTTGTTGATGTCCTCGAGCGGCATGGTGTGGGTGATCATCGGATCGATCTCGATCTTGCCCTCCATGTACCAGTCGACGATCTTCGGCACGTCGGTGCGGCCGCGCGCGCCGCCAAACGCGGTGCCCATCCAGGTGCGGCCGGTGACGAGCTGGAACGGCCTGGTCGAAATCTCCTGGCCGGCGCCGGCGACGCCGATGATCACCGATTTGCCCCAGCCGCGATGCGAGGCTTCGAGCGCCTGGCGCATGACCTTGGTGTTGCCGGTGCAGTCGAAGGTGTAGTCGGCGCCGCCGATCTGGTCGGCACCGCGCTTCGTCAGGTTGACGAGATAAGGGACGATGTCGTCGCCGACCTCCTTCGGATTGACGAAGTGGGTCATGCCGAACTTTTCGCCCCAGGGCTTCTTGTCGTTGTTGAGGTCGACGCCGATGATCATGTCGGCGCCGGCAAGGCGAAGCCCCTGGATGACGTTGAGGCCGATGCCGCCGAGACCGAAGACGATGGCGGTGGCGCCGATCTCGACCTTGGCGGTGTTGATCACCGCGCCGATGCCGGTGGTGACGCCGCAGCCGATATAGCAGATCTTGTCGAAGGGGGCGTCCGGATTGACCTTGGCGAGCGCGATCTCCGGCAGCACGGTGAAGTTCGAAAAGGTCGAGCAGCCCATATAATGGTGGATCTTGTCGCCGTTGATCGAGAACCGCGAGCTGCCGTCCGGCATCAGCCCTTGCCCCTGGGTGGCGCGGATGGCGGTGCACAGATTGGTCTTGCGGCTGAGGCAGGAGGGGCAGGAGCGGCATTCCGGCGTATAGAGCGGGATGACGTGGTCGCCCTTCTTCACCGAGGTGACGCCGGGGCCGACATCGACGACGATGCCGGCGCCCTCATGACCGAGGATCGCCGGGAACAGCCCCTCCGGATCGGCCCCCGACAGCGTGAAATCGTCGGTATGGCAGATGCCGGTCGCCTTCACCTCGACCAGCACCTCGCCGGCCCGCGGGCCTTCGAGCTCGACTTCGGTCACGACAAGGGGTTTTCCGGCCTGAACGGCCAGAGCAGCGCGAGTGCGCATGGATGCCTCCGGTACTACGTTATGTAAGCGGCCTTGTGAGGCCTTGTGCACAGATTACAGACGGGCCAAAGCACAAAGACAATTGCGACCTTAGTGTGTAAAACGCGACCTATGGCTTCTCCCCCGGTCCCCCTATACTGACACCGGTGAGAACACGGAGACATCAAGGATGAGAGTCGCCTGTCATGCGCTTCGCCGGATGCGCGGTTTGCCGCTCAACCTGGCGCTAGGGCTGGCGCTTTGCCTGACGCAAGCCCCCGGCATCGCAGGAGCAATGGATTTTTCCGATCCCGATTGGCCCTGTATCCAGCGCAAGGTCGAGAACCTGTCGGCGAGCCTGATGTGGCCCGCGCCGGTGACCCGCGTGGCGCTTTCGCCCGAAGCAAACGATCTCGTGGAAGCATTGTCGCTTCGCCGGGTCAGCCTGGAAGAGGCCGACGCGCATGTCAGGGCTTTCGTGGAGCGGAACAAGCAGGCCGACGGTCAACTTCTCGGCAACATCTTCTACGGCGTGTTCGACAATATTGCCGAGACCCGACAGCGGCTGATCGCCGGGATAGCCCGCTATTCCCGCAGCCAGATCGCGCTCTCGTCGCGCATCGAGGGCGCGCGCGTCGAGATGGCGAAGCTCTCGCGCGAGAAAAGCCCCGATTTCGACCGTATCGACAAGCTGGAGGAACAGATCGACTGGGACGAGCGCATTTATCGCGATCGCTCGCAGGCGCTCACCTATGTCTGCGAAACTCCGGTGCTTCTGGAAAAACGCGCCTATGCCATCGCACAGATGCTGCTGAAGCATGTGCCTGATTGACGCTTGAACGCATCGGATCTGCGCATCGTGCCTCCCGAGAGGGTCAATTCCGCTTTTGTAACCCCGCTAGCGCTTTGAAACTCCGTACTTCCGCACGGGAAACCGTCACACTTTCGCGGGAGTGCTCTAAGGATCCCATTCCATCTCCGTATAGGCAGCCGTGGCGTTTTGCGGGTTCAAGAGTTCGAACAGGCGCCATCGGCCCGATTCGCTTTGACCGATGACCTCGTTTGCTTCCCCGAGCGCCAGGCCGTCGTCGAGCGCTTTCTTCGTATCGGACTCCAGAACACGGAGGTAGCGTTCGAGCGGCGCGGCGGCCTGCGGCCAGTCGAGCAGCGGCCCTCCATGGCCCGGCACGACCTTCGGCGCGCCGAGGCCCTTCATTTCGGAAAGAACGGCGAGCCAGCCGCGCAACGAACCGTCGAGGGCCGGCGTGTGCATGTCGAACAGAAGATCGCCGGCGAAAAGGATACCGGACGTCCGGTCGAAGACAGTGAAGTCGGTAGAGGTGTGCGCCGTTGGCCAGGCGCGCAGCTCCAGCACCCTGCCGCCGAGGTCGATCGCCTCCTGCTGCGCTATCGTCCGATCCGGCGCGACTATGCGGCTGCCCAGGAAGGCCGCCTCGCCGATCCGACGGGCGTAGCTTGCGCGATAGTCTTCGGCGCGGTCGGAGAGCGCACGCGGCAAATTCGCCTGGCCGAGCACTGCCGCGCCTGCCTCGCGGAGCGGCTCGGCGCCGAAGACGTGGTCCGGATGCATATGCGTCAGGACCAGATGGCTGATCGGCAGGCGACTTCGTTCGCGGATCGCCAGATAGATCTCTTCTCCGAGCTTGCGCGCGCCGCCGGAATCGATCACGGCGATGCTGC
This sequence comes from Ensifer meliloti, assembly GCF_030064585.1. Classification (NCBI taxonomy): domain Bacteria; kingdom Pseudomonadati; phylum Pseudomonadota; class Alphaproteobacteria; order Hyphomicrobiales; family Rhizobiaceae; genus Ensifer; species Ensifer meliloti. The sequence goes on along the minus strand of NZ_CP120364.1, from coordinate 1,036,578 downwards.
GCGACCCTACGACGAAGCCGAAGTTGGACACGTCGCCGCCGTTTTCCGCATCCGGCTCCGCCACCCGGCCGCGATGCAGGAAGACCCCTGGGGCCGCCTGGCTGAAGGAAAGAGCCGACTTGGGCCTCGGGGCACAAAATGGCGGCTTCTCGGTCCAGTCGTCCGGCTTGCGTATGACGGAGTGCAACGCATGCTCGCACCCCGCTTTCGTCTCCGCCGCAAAGCCGGGCAGCAATGCCGCCCGGCACATCTCGCTCGGCCGCGCGTCAGGAACGGCTGCAGCAAGGATGCACATCGTCACGAATGCTTCGAACACCTCGAGCCCCCGGCATTTCGAAAAAGTGGGCGATACACGAACTCGGCGATCTACAAGATTGCGGCCGCCGGTCGCGCCAGACAACATATCCGAAAGGCTCGCTTCTGCTCCCGGGCATCTCGTTCTATGCTATAAGATACTCGCAGCCTGTCCAAAAGGGGGCTTTGAACCATGAAGCTCATTCTCGCGCTTATTCCCGTCACGCTGACTGCAAGCCTCGCACTTGCCGAGCCGGAGAAGCCGAACAACCCGCTAGCAGACGGCACGACCTGGCGCGATTTGAAGGGCGACGTCGTCGGCGAGGCGGCCATTCTCGACGGCTCCGCCCTGTTCTCCGTCACCGCGCCCTACCGCGCCAACGACGCCGCGACGGTGCCGGTCACGATCGAGCAGACGGACGCGGCGGCGGACCCGATCGAATCCCTCAAGCTGGTGATCGACGAGAACCCGGCGCCGGTGGCCGCCGAAATCCGCTTCGGCCCCGCAATGGCACCGCTGAAATTCGAAACCCGCGTGCGCGTCAACCAATATTCGAACATCCGCGCGATCGCCGAAACGCCGCGGGGCATTTTCATGAATGGCCGCTTCGTCAAGGCATCCGGCGGCTGCTCGGCGCCCGCCACAAAGGACCCGGTCGCCGCGCTGAAGGACATGGGAGAGATGCGGCTGAAGCTCTTCGACGGCAAGGGGGACGTACAGAAGGCCCGCCGCGAGGCGCAGATCATGATCCGCCATCCGAACTATTCCGGTCTCCAGCGGGACCAGATCACCCAGCTCTTCGTCAGTGCGAAATTCATCACCGAATTGGTCGTGAAGCAGGGAGACGAGCTTCTGTTCGCGCTCGACGGCGGGATATCGATCAGTGAAAATCCCGTGTTCCGCTTCAGCTATACCGACAATGGTGCCCCGGACTTCACGGTCCATGCGGTCGATACGGACGGCAACGTCTTCGACCGCGTCCTGCCGAAGACGCCGCCCGCCTGAATGGGAGCTGAATTAGCCTGAGGCCACGCACTTCCCGACGAAAGACCGCTACACACTTTTCCTGGAGGTGCTTTTAGAAACACAGCATCTCCGCCTCCGCCTGGGCGCGTCTCAGATCCGCGACCATGGTGCGTGGCACGACCGCCGACTTGAACATGGCCAGCTGTTCGCCGCTCCCCTGCTGGAGAGACAGCACCGTTTCAGCCTGGACATATTTGTCATAGGGCAGGATGGATGCGATCACATCGATCGAGCAGGCGCATTTGCCCAATACTTCCCGACTCTGGCCGTTGGCGGCCATGCAGCCGAACACATAGTCGGCCCGGGCCTCGGTGGGGTAATCGTTGAGGCGCTCGGACATGCTCTGCCCGCTTGCGGGGATTGCCGCCATCGCGATTGCGAGCGCTGCCAGGGCGGCGCGCATCATGGCCGGCCCTCCGCAGCTTCTTTCAAGGTGATCGCGTGGGAATAGCCGGCCCCGCCCGACGCCGAAGGAACGGTGGCCACCAGCGAATAATACCAGCCGGGAATCTCTTCCGACACGGTGACGGCGAGCGACAATTGCGAGATCCGCCCCATTTGCGCGCGCGCCTTGTCGTGTTCGAAAGGCCGGATCGTCACCTCGCGCGCGGTGATCTCCCGGTTCCGGTAGCGGAGCGATACCGGCTCGATCTGCGCATCGCGCAGCAGGGCTTCCTTGACGCGGTTGCGCATGTAGAAGGGACTGCCGCCGGATTGTGCCGCAAGATCGGAAAGCACGCTTTCGAGAAAATACATGATGAGCGGATTGCCGACGGAGGTTGGATAGTTGCCGAGCCCCCGGGACTGGCTGCCCTGATAGAGCGTCATCGCGACATTGTCACCAACCCTGAGACCGACCGTGAAGCTGCCGGCTCTCTGCCCCGCATCGGCCCCCGACACGACCTTGTCGTAAACGAGCGAGCTCTGCTCCTCTTCGGAACCCTCCTTCGCCGCGCCCAGCCCTTTCAACGCCGCCGAATGGAAGAGGAGCTCGTAGGTCTCCGCAGCGACGACGGGTCCGTGCCCCGGCCCCAGCAGGAATAGAGCGATCAGGAGAAAAATACGCATCGCAGATCCACCGTCCGATTGTGGCCCGTTCCGAGGCTCCGTTTACCGGCTTCGAGCCTAGCAGCGGCCCCGGCAATGTCATCGGAGACCTTTGTCTGTGTTTGTCTCACGCCACGCGGGCCCGGGTCTTCCAGTCGATCAGCGCCCTGAGCCGCACCAGCTGCACCGGCTTGGTGAGCACGGCGAAGGACATTTCGTTACAGAGCTGCAGGAATTGCCGCTGCCGGTTGGCGGAAATGATAATCGCCGGTATTTCGGCTCCTGCGAGCGCGCGCAGCGTATGGATGGTTTCTATGCCGTTGTCCTCATCGTTCAGCTGATAATCGACCAGCAAGATGTCGGGGGCCGTGCCTATTTCCTGCATCAGCGCCGCCGCATCCGCTGTCGAGTCCGCAGCCAGAACGCTGGCTCCCCAGCTTTCCAGAACCTGCGTCATCGCGTGCAGCTCGTCCGCATCGTTCTCGACGATCATCACGATCAGATCGAGGCTGCCGTCGAGCATCGACTCCATCCTCGGGTCCTCGCTGACGCTGGCATGGCCGGGCGCGGCCAGCGGCACTTCGATCGAGAAGACGGAGCCCCGGCCGGGCTGCGACGCCAGCCGGATGGGGTGATCGAGATGCCGGCATGCCCGCTCGACGATCGACAGGCCAAGTCCCATGCCCGGGCCTTTCGCCGCGCCACTTGCCCGGGTGAACTCCTTGAATATCCGTGTCCGGTCTTCCTCGGATATTCCGACGCCGGTATCCCACACTTCTATCCGCACGGCGTCGCCCGTCAGCCGGCAACCTACCAGCACACGACCGCGATCCGTATATTGAATGGCGTTCACGACTAGGTTCTGGACGCAGCGCATCAGGTAGCGCTGATCGCTGCTGACCCAGCGTGAGGAAGGCACGATCCGAAGGTCGATCCCCCCTTCCGTTGCCAAGGGCGCCAGATCCTCGGCCACCCCCTGCAGCAGGTTGCCGAGATTGAACGAGGTAACGTTGAACTCGGCTCCCGAACTGTCGAGGCGCGAAATGTCGAGAAGCGCCTGCAGGAGCGATTCGATCGAGGTGAAGGATCGCTTCAGGCGCCTGACCACTTCCTCCGTACCCGGCTGCCCCACCTTGTCCGTCAGCATCGACAGATAGAGTTTCGCGGCGTTGATCGGCTGAAGGAGATCATGACTGGCCGCCGCCAGAAAGCGGGTCTTGGATGTGTGGGCTGCCTCGGCAGACTCCTTTGCGTGCCGAAGCGCCGCCTCGATCTTGGTCTGCTCGTCGGCGTGTATCTGCAGCAGGCGATTGGCCTCGGTCAATTCGGCCGTGCGCTCCTGCACCCGTTGCTCCAGAAGCGCGGAGGCCTGTGTCTCCGCCGTCACGTCCATGATCGAAACGATGAAACCGTCATCGGGCAGGGAATGGATGCGGATGTCGAGGCTCATGCCGTCGCGCCGGCGGAAGCGCTCCTGCACCGCCTCGCCGCGGCGCACCGCCTTGAACCAGCCGGCGACCCGGGACCGGCGCCCTTCGCGGTCGAGAATCTCGTGACGCTCGACATGTTCTACGATGCGCTGGAAGGGACTTCCCTTTTTCAGGAGCGAAAGCGGCACGCCGAGAAGCTCACCGAAGCGCTCGTTGCGAACCAGCAACTCGCCGCCTGACGAAAACGTGCAGATGCCGAGCGACATGTGATCGAAGGCCGCCTGCAGCAGATGGGACTGCTGGTCGATCAGGCGGTTCTTCTCGCGCCGGTTCTCCCGCACGATGTCGGTGATCTCGGTCTGCAGGACCGTGATGTTGCCGGAACTGGTCTGCCGGTAGGAAATCTGGAACCAGCGATCGTTCCGCAGCACCATTACGAAGGACGAAAAGCGCTGGCCGGATCCCTGCTCCCTCGCCACCGGCTGAGGCCGGCCCGCCAACCCATTGTCTTCCCGGTTCAGATACTTGCTTGCGTTGACCGCCGCGAGATAGTCGTCGAAACCGAGGCCGGGCTTGATCAGCGGCTCCACATCGGGCAGCAAATTGCGGAATTGGGCATTACAGGCCTGCAGCCGCTCTTCGGAAAAGAGTGCGAAGCCGTCTTCCATCGCCACCATGGCATCGGCGAGGTTTCTCTGGATCCGCTCCTGCGCCTGGTAGGCGACCTCGAGCTCGCTCGAGGCCCGGTCGAGCGTATCGAGGGCCTTTTCGAGATCCTTGGTCTTTTCCCAGACCTCCGCCTGAAGGGCGATGGCGGATTCGAAGAGCGAATAGGCGGAGCCACCGACCTCGTGGCCGCGCTCGGCCCGGTTGACCAGCGCCTCGATGATCCTTGCCTGCTTAGCGATCTGAAGTTCGTAGGGCTCGGTCGGATCGATCATAGCGGCGCACCCGCCTTCGGCCGGAAAAAGGCGACGCCGACAAAGGTCTGGTTCACGTGCACGCCGAGATGCTGTTCTCCATAGGTGTTGAAGCCTACGACCCGGCGCTGCCGCAACTGCTCGGAAACCTCGCTGTCCAGACCCTTGCGCTCGATCTCGAGCTTGCGCAGATAGCAATCGAATCCGAGGATGAAATCCGGCGCCTCACCGTCATGGCCGCTGACCGCCAGCCCCGTCTCGAGCGTTCGGATGATTTCCTTGCCGCGGCCGAGGCGCAACAGCAAGCCATCGTCGATCGCCGATAGGAAGGTGAGCCCGTGCTCGCCTTGAATCTGCTGGATCGCCCGCACGTGATAGAGATTGCCGTTGCGCACCAGTACCGGATTTTCGGCGAAGACCATCGGCGACAATTCGCCGACCGGCACCTTGACCAGCCGGGCATATTCCTCCGCCGCCGGCGAGCCGTTGATCTCCAGGACCAGCCGCTCCTCCGGGACAGCGCGGGTAACCACCATGCGCTTGTCGGTGGGCTGAAAATGGTCGAAGCCGAGACCGCTGAACTCCAGATCGGTTTCGAGCAGCAGGAGGAGCGCGGCATTGCTGTGGAATTCACCGTTTCGAAGCACCTGGGTGCGCTGGAACCGCAGCCCGTCGCCGGCCGAACCGCCAAAGACGGGAATGTCCTTCAGCCCCGCCCCCAGGGCCGCCACCAGAATATCCTCCTGCTTGGACAGTCCGTCGGCAAAGATCAGCGCCAGCCGCTTCCGGCCAGGCGTCACGCGAAACTGCGTGGCGAGCCGCTCCGTCTGCGAAACGACATCGGCGATCGAAACCGGGGAAATCGGTTGGAACAGAATCGAGGCCACCCGAAAATGATGCCGCTGGAAGGCGACCGCCAGCAGAGTATCGTTTTCATAGCCGCGCGGCGTGATCTGGCCGGCTGTGGTGCAGCCGAAGACGACCGTGTTCGGCAGCGACTTTCTGAGCGCAGCGGCAAGGTCGTCCGGCTGCAGCCGGTTCGGCACGAACAGAAAGATGAAGCTCGGCCTCGCCGTGGCGAGCTGCCTTCTGATTTCGGCGAGGGCCGTGAACGCATCGTCGGCGCGTGATGTCGCGAGCCGCACCGCCTCGGCGGGTTTGCGGTCAAGATCGTCGACAGCCGTCATGCACCGTCACCTTCCAACTCCCATCCCGGCAGGCCGGACACACCTCACTGCAGGCTGTGGCGGATCGATACTTCGCGTACCAGCATCGCCGCCTGGGTGCGATTGTGGACGCCCAGCCGGCGCAGAAGCGCTGTGATATGCGCCTTGACGGTCGCCTCGGCCAGCTGCATCTCGTAGGCGATCAGCTTGTTCGGCATGCCTTCGCAGATCAGGCTCAGAATGCGGGTCTGCTGCTGCGACAGATGGGCGATCTTGCGCGAGATCGTCTCCACCGACTGGTCCGTGGCCGTCGCGCGCGCCGGCACAGCATAGCCCGGCGGCACATAGGTCTTGCCGTTCCAGATATCCTGCATCGCTTCCTGGAAATTATGACGGTCGATGTCCTTTGGGATGAACCCCGCGGCTCCGGCGGCGATGACCGATTGAACCACGTCCTTCGACGTGAAGGCCGAGATCACGATAACCGGAATATCGGGCATCTTTTCCTTGATTTTCAGAAAACCGCTTAAACCGGACGCATCGGGCAGGTTCAGATCCAGCATGATCAGATCGGGCGAGAAGCGCATCCTGAGCTGCTGCAGCGCTTCGCTCAACGAGGTCGCCGTTCTGATCCGGCGCGTATTGAAGGTGCTTTCCATCGTCGCGGCCAGAGCATCGCAATAGAGCGGATGATCATCGATCACCAGGGCCGACTTTATCGAAAGCGAATGAACGGGCAAGGCTGTCCGCGGCATGGCTCTCCTCCCGAGATACTTCCAAGCCAACAGAGCGACTCAAAGCCACTCCGAGTTCACCGAGAATATCTCTCTCTCCCAGGCCGTCGTACTCTCCCCAGCACGACGCGAATCGTTGTCGCACAGTTTTCCACCCCGGGCAATTCCGAGATTTGCCATGCGACGCTATACTGTCGGCGATACGCTTACGAGATTCAAGCGCCTCGTTCCGGGTGGGCCCAGGAACTCAGACGGGGCGGCTCGCATCCGCAACCCTGCATCGCCACTTCTTGACGCGAAGCGCCGGATGTTGCTCGGACCATTCGGCGATGTACACCGCAGACTGGAACATGCATTGATTCAACGACCTCAGGTCCTGAAACTGCAGCGTTTCCTCCCGGCACTTTTCGGGTGCCATTGAAAGGCATACGGTCAGTACGAGCGTCACCGGCTCCATGACTTCTCCCGTTTCGGATAAAGTTTACGCGCGGGCTAATGTAGCCGTCAACGCGTGAATGTGCCAGCCGCCGGCCAAAAGCGCTGGGCATGCACGGCGCGGGGATCATCGTGATCGAGGACACCAGCGGAGCATCCGTTGCTGTAAGGCGCGCGTTTCTTTCAGATGATCGCGAAACAGATTCTTGAAATCGCGGAACTTCCCGAATCCGAGGTGACCCGCCAGACGCACGACCGTGGCAGTGGACACACCGCACTCATTCGCTATCGAAGTCGCCGTGCCGAAGGCGATGATCTCGGGATGGTCGAGTATGGCGCGCATGACGCGCTTGCGTCCGCCGGGAAAGACCACCTGCTTCTTGGCGATCATGGCCTTGAGTTCGCGAAGGTTGGAGGGAGGCATTTTTCCGCATCGGCAGCTCATTGCCTTGCAATCGGCTTTTTCCTCGTCGGCCGTCGCGGGCGGCAAAGCCATCAACGGACACTCTCGATCAACCGCACCCACTCCGCCGCACGGCCTGCGGCCTCGATCAGGACGGATTTCGGTGCCTTGTACCACTCTGCGCGCGCGAGTTGGCGGCGCTCGCGAATATGCGTGACTGCGGCAGCGAGCGTAGCGAATTCCGAAGGGAGCGTCAGGTGCAGAAACAGCGCCATGACGATCACCGAACGCGACCGTCCTCCCCGGCAATTGACGAGGACGTTGCCCCGGTCCCGCCTCGGATAAGACGGCTTGTCTGGCAATATCTGCTCCAGCGCCGCACGCAGAATGTAATAGGCCGCGATCATCTGCGTGTCCGGGTTGCCGGCGCCGTCGATCAAGCCGATCTTGTAATAGCGCATCTCCCCCGGTCCGTAGGCGCTGCCTTCGTGATCGGATACCAGGTCCGCCTGCCGCACATAGTTGAAATCCAGGTTGACCGCGCAATTGACCACGGTGGTGACGCCGTTCCGGCGCAGGAGATCGAGATCGCTCGCGCCTTCCTTTCCGCTAATGAAGAGATCGACGCCATAAAGCGGATGCTTCTCGTAGATCAGGCTGAGCTTCGGAAGTTCGGCGGCGATCGATTGCGGGTCTGTTTCAAAATGCATACTTTTTCTCCGGCGCCGACATCAGGTCGTCGCGCTGTGTCCGACTGCGTTGAAACGCCTGCTACTGTCCGGCCTTTGCGATCCGGGACGCCGAGATCGATCGGGCGACCCGCTCGAGGGTTGGATAATCCGCCCCCCTTCCGGTGGCGATATAGCCCGGGCACATGAAATCCGCGGCATCGACCGCCACCTTGCCGAGGGTGAGCGGCTCGTATCGCCCGCCGGCATTCTTGAGGATGAGCGTTGCGGCGGCGACGTCCCAGGCGTTGACGCCGAAGCCGGCTGCGGCGTCCGCCCATCCGGCCGCCACATGGGCGATGCTGAGTGCCGCGCTTCCGGGCCGGCGCAGCGTCGAAAAGGTTTCGGTCAATGCTCCGAAATTGGCAAGCGCCGCCTCGCGGCCGTCGAGCCGGAAATCACGCGCAACCGGGTAGCCCGTGATGAGAGTGGCGCGCTTTTCGTCACCGGCGGCGCGCGAAGCGAGTGCCTTGCCGTTCAGCTCCGCGTTTTCGAGATCCGCCGAGAACATGAGGTCCGCCACCGGGTCGTAGACGGCGCCGGCGAGCACGGCCCCATCCCTGACCACGGCGACCGACACGCACCAGAAGGCAATCCCGCGAGCGAAATTCGCCGTCCCGTCGATCGGGTCGACATACCAATGGAACTCGCCGTCGCCCGTCTGGCCGCCCTCCTCGCCCATGACCGACGAGTTCGGCTCGTGCTCGAATATATAAGCGCGAATGATCGCCTCCGCCCGCCGGTCGTGGACAGTCACGATGTCGTGCAGATCGACCTTGTAGTCCACCGCCATTTCGGTGCGGAACGCCTCGAGGAGGGGCGCGCGAACCGCAAGGGCTGCTCCCCGCGCAGTCTCCGCAAGGCGCTGCGAGAGAGCGACGGCATGGCGATCGGCGATAATCGGCCCGGGAGGCGGACTCTGCTGCATTGGATATCCCAGTCTGTTGGAGGAAAGCCCGGCGCGATGCCCGCGCCGGAACAGTCACTTGCTGTAATTGGCGCGCCAGAAGTCCTGCCACTCCTCGCGTCGGTCGAAATCGCTGAGGCCGGTGGATGAATCGTACCCGAAGAGCCGATCGGACACGGCCATCAATCCGGACGGCTCGTCGGCGGGCATTTTGATGTCGGTGTTGGTCGGCAGCTTGCCGTCCTTCATCTGCGGGGCGATGCCTTCCTCCGTGAGGATATAGTGGACGAAGAGCCTGGCGGCGTTCGGGCTCGCAGTCTTGGAGGCAATCAGCCCGAGCTTGACGTAGGTCCAGCCGACCCAGGGGTCGAGATCCTTGCAGATGCCGAGCTTGTAGCCCTTTGCTTCGTTGTCGCGGAACTTGGCCGAACTCAGGAGACCGAAGAACGGCGCCTTCTGCCCCGGCGCGCCCACGGCCTCGGCCACGGGGTCGTCGCCGTCCGTCGCAAGCGGCGCGTTCTCAGCCAACGCCTTGATCCAGGCGGCGGATGCGCTTTTCTCTTCCGTCTGCAAATCCTGGCCGAAATGCGCCTTGTAGGCGGCGGCGACCTTGTCGTCGCCATGCGCCTCCATCTGGTTGAACCAGTCGGTATAGGTGCTCTTCGTCAGCGGGTCGACGAGCGCGACCTTGCCCTTCCACTTCGGCTCCGTCAGTTCCCATATGTTGGAAACCGGGCATTTGTCATAGGCTTCGGTGTTGTAGGCCCAAACATTGGCATTGGTCGAAATCGCCAGCGGATTTCGAAACTCCGCCGGTATCTTGGCAGCCATGTCCTCCGGCAGATAACTCTGCACGAATTCCTCCGGCAGGAGCTGCGCCAAGGCTGCCGGTGCATCGGTGATCAGGACAACGTCGCCCTGCACATTGTCCGCCTGCGCCTCACGGATGATCATTTCAAGTTGGCTGTTCGCCGACACCTTCATGCCGGTCGCCTTCAACCCGTACTTGGCGCTGAAATTTTCCGCCATCTCGACGATCTTGCCGGTGCTGTCATAGATAGTGATCGGTTTTTCGTTTTTTGCCGCCGCGATCACGCGATCGAGGTCGAACCCGTCTGCTGCAGCAGCCGTTGTCGAAATCACTCCGGCTGCGACTCCGAGCGCGGCCACCGCCGTCCGCCCTATTCTGTGAATATGCATTCTCATCATTTCCTCCCGCTTCTGGCCTTTATTTCTGATAGTTCACGCGCCAGAAATCCTGCCACGTCTCACGCGCGTCCCAGTCGTCGAGGCTGGTCTCCATGCTGTAGGGCAGAAGCTGATCGAGAACGGTCGCGATTCCCGACGGTTCGTCCGACGGCAGAGCCACTTCCCTGTTGGTCGACATCTTGCCGTCCACGGCCTGGGGAGCGATCCCTTCGGCGGTCAAGACGTAGTGGATGAAGAGGCGCGCAGCATTTGGGCTGTCCGTGCCCTTGGTGATCAGCCCGACGCCCGGATAGAGCCAGCCGACCCATGGCTTCAGGTCCTTGCAGAGGCCGAGCTTCATGCCCTTTTCCGCATTGTCGCGGAACTTCGCGGAGCTCATCAGTCCCATGAAGGGTTCCGATTGGCCGGGCGCCCCGACCGCATCGGCCGCGGCGGCGTCCGCATCGGTCAGGAGCGGCGCGTTGGCGGCAAGCGCCTTGACCCAGGCCGCGGTCGCGCTTGCTTCCTCGGTCTGGATGTCCTTGCCGTAGAGCGCCTTATAGGCGGCAGCGACCTCTGTGTCGCCGTGCTTGGCCATTTGGTTGAACCAGTCGACATAGGATGCCTTCCCGAGCGGATCCTGCATGGCGACCTTGCCCTTCCACTTGGGCTCGGTCAGCTGCCAGATATTCGTGACCGGGCACTTGTCGAAGAGTTCGGTATTGTAGGCCCAGACATTGGCGCTGGTAACCACCGTCAACGGGTCCTGGTACTGCGCCGGGATGTTCGCCGCGAGATCCGGGGGCAGCCAGCTCTCGGCAAATCCCTGCGGGATGAGCTGCGCCATGGCGGCCGGAGCGTCGCTGATGATGGAGACGTCGCCCTGAATGTTGTTGGCCCGGGCCTCGCGGATGATCATCTCGAGCTGGGCCGACGCCTTCACCTTCGAGCCCTCCGCGCCGACGTCGTATCTGTCGGCGAAGTTCTTGGCCATCTCGACGATCTTGCCGGTGCTGTCATAGACGGTGATCGGCTTTTCCTTGCGGGCCGCCTCGACGAGGGCGTCGATATCGAAAGGCTCCTCCGCCCGTGTTCCGGTACCAAGCACGTAAAGCATCGCAGTCGCGCAAAGCAAAAATCTGCCGCTTCTCACACTCCGCTTCATATTGTTTCTCCCTCCGCAGGTTTTTCCTGATGTTGTCGTTGTCAGTTGTAGGCTAGGCCTCTCAGTCGCGCGTCCGCCTCCGCAATCCGGCGGCCATCTGTATCGAAGACATGCAACGCCTCCGGCGGCGCGAAGAAGAACACTCTGGCGCCCTGCTCGATCCGCGGCAGAACATGGGTCGTCAGGAACAGGGTGTGGCTCTCGCTCCTGAGCTCCAGGATCCAGTTGCCCCCCGTCGGCAGAACGCCGGTCACGGTCGTCTCCCCGGAGAAGCTGCCCTTCGGCACGTCCTCGATCCGCGTTGCATAGCCGATCGCCTCCGGGCGGATTCCGACGGAGCCTACCCCCGCGAGGTGCGGACAACGGGCGGCAAGATAGGCGTCCGCCTTGTCGGCCACGTCGGACGTGCCCGTCTGACCGAAGGTCAATATGTTTATCGGGGGGCTGCCGACAAACTCTGCGACGAACCGGTTCGCCGGACGATCGTAGATGTCGTTCGGCGTGCCCATCTGCTGCAGAGTCCCCTCATTCATGACCGCGATGGTCGTCGCGAGCGTCATCGCCTCCCATTGATCATGGGTGACGAAGACGATGGTCGTCTTGAATTCCTTATGTAGCCGCTTGAGCTCCGCCCGCATCTCCAGGCGCAACCGCGCATCGAGATTGGAGAGCGGCTCGTCGAGGAGCAGCACGCCGGGGTTGATCGCCAGCATGCGGGCAAGAGCCACTCGCTGCTGCTGGCCGCCGGACAGTTGCGACGGATAACGGTCCCGGTATTTGGCGATATCGAGCGCCTGCATGATGCGCTCGACGCGCTCCTCCCTTTCGGCTTTGGGGAGCTTCCGCAGTCTGAGGCCGAAGTCCGTGTTGCGCTCGATCGTCAGATGCGGCCACAAGGCATAACTTTGGAAGACGAGGCCCATCTCCCGCTTCTCCGGCGGTACAAAGACCCCGCCGGCCACGCAGTCGACCACACATTCGCCGATCCTGATTTCGCCGCCCGACAGATTCTCGAGTCCGGCAATCATTCTGAGCGTCGTGGTCTTCCCGCAGCCCGAGGGGCCGAGAAGGCACATGAATTCGCCGTCGCGGATCTCGAGGTCGAGGTTGGACACGGCGTTCGCGGAATTCACGCCGTAGTTCTTCTGCGCACCGCGCAGGTTGATCGTGGGCATCAGCTTCCAAGTCCTTCTGCAAGATTTGTGCGGGTCAGCTTCTGGGCGATGAGCGTGCCGCAATAGGCGATGGCAGCGATGATGAGCACCACGGCGTTCGCGGCCTGCGTGTAGTGATAGTCGACCAGCCGCAACGAATAGGTGGTCAGCACATCCGTGCTCGGCACCGCCAGGATGACGAATAAGCTGAGCCCCTTGATCCCGGAGATGAACGGCAGCAGCACGCCGGTCACGAGCGAGCCCTTCTGGATCGGAATGACGATCGAGATCATCCGCCTGAGCCAGCCGGCTCCCGCGACCTGGGCTGCCTCCTCCGGGTCCTTGCCGAGCTGCGTCATGGCCGAGATGCCGGCGCGCGAGGCGTAGGGCATCTGGTCGGCGATGAGCGCCAGCACGAGGATGATGACCGTGCCATAGAGCGCCGGCAATGGGCCGCGGGGAACCGCGAACAGCGACAGATAGGCAGCAGCAAAGGCGATGCCGGGCACCAGATAAGGCAGGAAGGTCACCTGCCGAAGATAGACCGACAGGAGGCGCACCGGCGTGCGGATGACCACGTAGCCGACCAGCAGGCCGAGAATGCCGGAGGTTACCGAGGCGATCCCGACGATCGTCAGCGTGTTCCTTGCAGCGTCCCAGAGGTCGGGGCTCAAAAGGATGCCGGTCTTCAGGGCAATCGTGTCGAGATCACGACCGATCCAGTAGTCCAGCGTGAAGTTGTCGAGCGTAAACCTCGCAGGCATCTTCATGACCGTCGACAGCAACAAAGTGAGGAGTGGCAAGCCCACGCTCAACAGAAAGACCGTGGCGGCGAATCCCGCCGCCGGCAGGCGCATGCGGCCAAGCCGGCTCTGCCGGTTCATCGACCCTTTCGAACCAATCGTGACGAACCGGCGAGCCTCGCGCACCAGCCGCGCATCGATCCACAGAGTGATGATGCCTATCAGCATGATCGAGCCGGCGATTACCCCGGCGACGCCCGTCTGGCGCGAGGCGATGCTGCGGAAGAGCGACGTCGAAAGAACTTCGAACTTGACCGGCAGGCCAAGCACATAGGGCACGCCGAATTCTCCCAGGCACTTGGCGAAGATGAGCACCATCGAGGAGAGCAATGCCGGGCGCATCAGGGGCAGGATGATCTGCAGCGCCACCTGGTGGCGCTTGGCACCGAGGATGCGTGCCGAATCCTCGAGCTGGGAATCGAAGCGCCTGAGCGCCGAGCCGAACAGGAGAATGACGAAGGGCGTGTAGTGCAGCGCGAGGATGATGGTGATCGGAAACCGGCCATAGGCGAGCCAGTCGGGCGGTGTCAGCCCCGTCGCTTCCAGCCATCCGGGCTGGCCGCCGACCGTACGGTTCTTGAAGAGCGTCGTCCAGGCGAGCGCGAAGGTCCAGGCCGGCAGCATGTAGGGCACGATCAGCGCGGTCGCGAACCAGCGGCGCCCGAACATGTCCGTTCGGCTTATGAGCCAGGCAAGCACAGTGCCGACCAGCAGCGAGAGCGATATGGCGCCCACGGCAACGGAGAGCGTGTTGAAAAGCGGGCGCCAGAACAGGTCCGCCGACACCGGCGAGAACAGCGCTCTGTCGAGATAATAGAGCGTGAGATCGCCGACATCCTTGCTCAGGCGCCGCTCGTGCCCGAACTGCACGCGAACGGCGTCGAGCACGATGGAAATGATCGGAACGACGATCAGGTACGTGAACAGCAGCGCCGTCAGAACACCGATCAGGGTCGTGGGTTCACGCAGGGCAACCTTCAGCCGATAGCGCCATGCCTGCCAGGCCGAAGGCGCGGCAGACCGGGTTTCAGCCGCCGCCGCCTTTGCCGGTTCACTTAGAAGAGCCATTATTCCTCCCATGGCCGCTTATGCTTATTTCGCCGGCATCGATGTCCGCCACCGCGCGCTGAAGCCGAAAGCTCTCGCCTGTTGTACGGCACCGGCAGCCCGCCTCCGTTCCTCCCGGGCCATGCCGTTGCTGTGACGTCGCCGGCAGCAGCGTCGCGGCGTCTCCTCTCACTGAGACAAACCGCGATCTCGTCCGGCCCGTTGGCGGAATAAAAATTCCAAAATCCGCGTCTTTATGGAACGTATGATCGATTCAGACCGTCCGTTTGTCAACAGAAAAATGCACACGTGAGCAATCATCTATCATCTTGTATTTGCTACGTCTTTTTGATACGCACACGTGTTCAGTTGCGTTACCGGTCCGGAACAGGCCCGGTGTGGCTGCCGGGGTCCAGGAAAGACAGCTGGGAATGAGAGCCGACCGGCCGCGGCCCGCGCAATTTTCCGCTTGGAACTTTTCGCGGTTCATGGCCTCTGGTAGAGGGCTGATCGATGCCGAAAGGAGGACGGATGGCGAGGACTTTTGTGACGGCCGAGGAGGTCGCAAAGCGTGCGGGCGTCTCGCGCTCGGCGGTATCGCGTACCTTCACCCCCGGTGCCAGCGTCTCGAAGACGGTCCGGCGCAAGGTCCTAAAGGCTGCCCGCGAGCTGGGCTATCGCGTCAATCGGCTGGCCCAGGTCTTGAACAATGACCGCTCCAACCTGATCGGCGTCGTCGGCGCCAATCTCTCCTCGCCCTTCATTTCCAAGCAGCTGGACCTGCTGAGCATCGGGCTCTTGCGCCAGGGCAAGCAATGCCTCCTTCTGAATGCCGCCGACGCCCGCCAGGACATAGCCCCTCTGATCGAGCTTCTGTTCGAGTTTCGCGCCCAGGCGATCGTCGTTCTCTCCGGCGAGCCGCCCGCCTCGATCGTCGATGAATGCATCGCCAATGGCGTGCGTCTCATCCTCATCAACCAGCGTCTCGACCGCACGGATACGAACATGGTGCTGAGCGACGATTCCCACGGCGCCGACCTCGCGGCACTGCGGCTGATAGAGTCGAGGTGCAAAAAGGTCGCCGTCGTCACGAGCGGCAGCCAGACCCCCGCCCAGTTGCGCCGGGCGAAAGCGTTCACGCAGCGAATGCAGGCCGAGGGGGTGGACGTCGTCGCCTGGTCGGGCGGTCCGACGAGCTACGAGTCCGGGGTGCAGGCGGGGCGTGAGCTTCTGGTCGACAAGGCGATCGACGGCGCCTTCTGCGTGACCGACCTTTTGGCGCTCGGCTTCCTCGATGCGGCGCGGCTGGAAATGAACCGGCGGGTACCGCAGGACGTCTCGATCGTCGGCTTCGACGACATCCCGCAGGCCGGTTGGAAAAGCTACGGGCTCACGACGGTTGCCCAATCCTTTCAGGCCCTGACGGAAAAGGTACTTTCAGCTCTGGACAGCGACGAACCGGAAACCCGGATGCAAGTCGTGCCGGTGACCTTGGTGGAGCGGCAGACGGCGCGCTAGGTGTCGAAAACCCACTTCAGGACGGAAAACCGCTGTACACTTTTCCGGCTTCAGACGGGCTGGCGGATGCGGCTCTCGATCAGGAGGCCCCTGTCGTCGAGGATCGGGTGGGCGACCGAGGCGACATGGGCATTGATCCGCTTCAGGTCGCGCAGCATGTCGAGATGCAGCGAACTCGTCTGCATGCTGTCCAGCCGCCCTTCGCGCAGGCGCTGCAGATGGCATTCCGCCGATTGCTTCTCGAGCCGGCGCACCTCTTCCTTCACCTCCACGAGACGCCGCGCCAGCTCCGCGTCGCCAGTCGCGAAAACAGCCTGAGCCATGCGCATGTTGTCGAGCGTGATCGCGAAGAGCCTTACGAGTTCGCCCTGACCGTCCTCCGAAAAGCGCAGGCCGAGGCTGATCTTTTTTGCGATCTCGGGATGCAGCCCCTTCTCAATGATATCGCCGATATGCTCGAGGTTGATGGCATAGTCTACGATATGCCGGGCCCGGCGGTGGTCGTCTTCCGTCATATCGTCCTTGCCGACCCGCGACACGTAGAGCTTGATCTCATGCTGGATCCGGTCCACCCGCCCTTCGAGCATGCTGATATCGGCAAGCATTGAGAGGTCGTTCCCTTTGAGCGCGTCCAGGGCCCGCACCAGCATGCCCTCGATCAGGTCGCCCACCGCCATGACCTCGCGCCCGGCACCGGCAAGTGCGGCGACGGGTCTCGCGAGGGCCTCCATGTCCAGATAGCGTGGCCCGATGTCGCTCTCGGTCTCCTGCGGGATGAGGCTGGCCGTGAGCCGGTAAAGGAGAGGCGACACTGGAAAGGCGATCATCGCCACGGCCAGGTTGAACAGAAGATGGGCATCGACGGCGAGCTTTTGCGGCGAAAGCCGTGCTAGCTCCATGAATTCCGCACAATAGCCGGCCAGCGGCAGGGCGATGACGCAAGCAATAGCCCGGACGATGAGGTTGCCGATCGTTACGCGCCGCGCGCCTGCGGAAGCGCCGAGCGTCGCAAGCACCGGCGGCACGGCCCCGCCGAGGTTGGCGCCGAGGACAAGAACGACGACGAGCGCGGTCGAAATGCCGCCCGCAGAGGCCAGCGACAGGATGAGCACCACGATGGCGAGACTGGAGGAGGCGAGAACCGCAAGTGCGGCGGCGAAGAACAAAGCCACCGGCCAGGCATTGTCGAGCATCGCGAGGAAGGCGCCGAGTGCCGGCGACTGCAGAAGCGGATCGGTCGCGTTTGCGAGCAGATGCAATGACAACAGCATGAGGCCGATGCCAACGACAGCGCTGCCGGCACCGCTGCGCGCGCTGGACCGCGTTCGTCCGAGGGCAACTCCGGCGAGAATAAGCAGCGGCGACAGCCAGCCGAGGCCGAGCGCCACGATCCAGGCCGTGGCGGCCGTCCCGACATTGGCGCCCAGCAACACGACCTGTGCCATCGCCGGCGCGATCAGCTCCTTTTCCACGAAAGAGGCGACCATGAGTGCGGTCGCAGTCGAACTCTGAAGGGCCACTGTGGCGACGAATCCTGCAGCGAACGAACGCAGCCCGCCGCGCGTGCCGGCGGCGAGGCCGGTTCTCAGCCGCGCGCCCCAGGCCCTCGACATGCCGTCCTTGACCTGTGCCAGTCCGTAGAGCAGCAGCGCGACCGCGCCGAAAAGATTGATCCCGACAATGGCCGATTCCATGAGCCCACCTTAGCTGCCTGCCAACGCGGTTGACGCGACGGTGCGCCTCTCTTCCCGCGCGGCATAGCCCATCCGACTGCCACTCACGTGGGGGCGTCCTGCCGTACGGGATTCGAGACAACGACGATCTGCGCCTCACCATTTTCCGCGCGGTCCAGAAACAGACTCAACGCTCCCAGGAATATGGCGACGAAGCCTTTCACCGAACTGTGTCGGGTCCTCGGCTCGCATCCGAACCGTTCGGCCAGAAAGCGATAGAGGGGCAGCCGCGATTTTTCGATATGCGGCAAAGCGAGTGATGCCCCCTGCCGAAGACAGTACCAATCGGCGACGAGCTCGATCATCGGCAGGCTTCTCAGCTCGGCGATGTCGATCGCCGAAGCGTGCACCAAAGCGGAAAGCATCGGCGCGCCGCCGGCGGTCTCTTCGGTGAAGAGGCACGCGATCTCCTCGAGCGTGAGGTCTGCCACGCGCTCGACGACTGCCGGCGGCCATTCCTCGGGAAAATAGCGGTGACTGACCAGTGCCCGCTTGTGTGCCCTGAGAAAGGCTCCGTAAGTGGAGACCGAAAAGGCGGCCTCCGGCTCTTCGCCGTGCAGCGCGACTTCTCGTTCATAGGCGCTGCGGAGCCGATGGTCGGCAGGCAGTCCGGACAGCTCCACCGTCTCCACGACGACGCTCCCCTCTCCCGGATGCGCGATCTTGAGAGCCGGCGGAAAGGCGACGAGCGACGGGACCGCGATATTGGTCAGCGACCGGTCTCCGCTGCCGCGGCGCGTGACGCCTTCCACATGAAGATGCCCGCTGAAATGGAGCGACAGTCCGGCCGCAAGCAACGCCCGCTCGACATCTTTTCTGGGTGTACGCCGGGCGATGTTGGTCTCGCCGAACAGCGCTGCCTCTGCGCCAGTCGCACCATCGAAAGGGTCGAGCACCGGATAGTGCGAAAAGGCAAGCAGAGTTTTCCCGAGCCTCCGTGCCCGTGCGCAGACGTCGGCGATCCAGGAGACGACAAAGGGCTTGCAGCGGATCATCGCGTTCCAGCCGCCCGAGGTGCTGTCGATGAAAGCCGCTTCCTCACCCCATTCAAACGTCCCGTTCACAGGCTCGAAGACATTGGCATCGATCATCAGCAGCCAGAGGCCGGGCTCGGGTTCGACCAGATAGGATGCGTCCATCAGCTCGTAGTGGTTGCTGCCGTCCGGTGAGGCCACCCCGTATCGACGGTCTTCGACCGCATCGGAGGTGCCGAACGGGGTCTCCCAATGGAGATATTCGGACCTGCGGAAATAGCCGAAGGCCGCCATCGGATCGAGGCCCGCCGGATAGCCTTCGCAATACATGCGGTCACTGACGGCAGCGCCGCTGCCCGCGCTGTTCGCATCGCTGGTGACGAGAATGCCCCGGCCGTCGCGGCCGAGGAATTGCTTTGTGTGATGCCTGCCCCGCGGCCCGAAGATGTCGTGATTGCCGGGAAGCGCATAGAACGAGATGTCGAACGCATCGGCATGCTCACGGAGAATGTCCCGCAGAGCGCTCGTGGTGGCGCGCTGGCCGTCGTCCGTATAGTCCCCGAGCAGCACGACGTGTCGGATGCCGCGCCGGCGCACCTCGGCAAGGGCCGCCAGAAACGCTTCCGCGCTTTCGTTGAAGACGCGTGTGGATTGCCGGGTATCCGCCCAGCTGCGCATGGTGATTTCCCGACCCTCAACTTCCACTCTGGCGAAGCCGAAATCCGCTTTGAGATCGTGGAAATGCGCGTCGGCGATTACGGCGACGGCCGGCCGGGTGCGCTTCAACATGGCCTCTCCTTCTGCCGTTCGCGCTCGATCATGTCGATCCAGACGGAGGCTCTCCTTGCTGCCTCGTAGAGCATCGGCTTGGGCGTCTCGAACCATTCGTCCGGCATCAATTGCCTGCGCGCGCGGATCGCCGCCACGGCATGGTCAAGCGTCGGGTAAAGGTTCGGTTGCTGCTTGTGCAGGAAGAGTGCGACGAGCGAGACGGAACGGCTTCGTCCGCCGCGGCAGTTGACGAGAATGTTTCCGCCGTCCCGGAACGGATAGGTGGGCCGCTTCGGCATCGACTGGCGAAGCGCACCGTCGAGTACGTAATAGGCTCCCAGAATCATGGTGTCTGGGCTGCCCTCGTCATCGATCATGCCGATCTTGTAGTAGCGTATTGCCGCGAACCCGGACGCCCTGCGCTCGCCACCCGCCTTGTCGGAAGGCACCTCGACATAGTTGATGTCGAGGTTGATGGCACAATTGACGACGGCGGTGATGCCGTTTCGTCGCAGAAGCCCCAGGTCGCGCGCGCCTTCGCTGCCGCCGATGTAGAGAGCGGAGCCGTGCGGCCCCAATCCCTCGGCAATCAGGCTGATGGCCGGTCGGGTATGGACAGGTGCATCCATGCAGTCTCCTTTTCGCGGCCACGCCGCGTCAGTCTCCAAGACGATCGGCCGGTTCCGCGCGCTGGTCAGGCTGGAGCAATCTGCCGGTCCGCCGGCATCGCACATGCGGCCAAGGGTATGTTCGAGGCACGGCTCGTGTCCGATGCAAGGCCGGGCGCCACGGCAAGAGCCGGGCCGCCGGCGTCCAGGCTGCCGATCTCGAGATATGGGCAGACGACTCCGCCCGCCTCGCTCACGAGCAGTAGGCCGGCAAGGCAATCCCAGGAATTCATGTGCAGTTCAATATAGCCGTCCAAGCGGCCATCAGCGACGTAAGCGAGCGCCAATGCGCCGGAACCGGCGCGGCGAACATTGGCGCCCATGCCGAGCAGCGCTTCCATGACGCCGAGATAGGCCGTGTTCGGAACGCGCATCGACCAACCCATTTCCAGCGACGCAGCATCGAAGCGGATTGTTTGAGCGACCCGGATGGGAACCCCATTACGCGTCGCGCCCGCGCCTCGGCGCGCGAAGTAGAGTTCGTCCAGCGCCGGATTGTAGATCGCGGCGATCTCGGTCGACCCGCTTTGGACAAAGGCGATCGAGATGCAGAAATGCGGGATGCCCCGCGCGAAGTTCGCGGTGCCGTCGATGGGATCGACGACCCAGACCCGATCGCTTATCGCTCCCCCACCCTCTTCGCCAAAGAAGCCGTCTCCCGGAAAATGCGCGGCAAGCGCCTCGCGTATATGGGCCTCGGAGGCCTCATCCACCTCGGTCAGGAAGTCCTGAGGCCCCTTCATGGAAATATTCTGCCTCGCCTCGCCCTGAAATCCTTTCAGGATCAATGCGCCGGCAGAGCGAATGACCTCGCGACAAAGTTCTGCTCGACCATCGAGGTCATCGGAAAAAGACTGTCGACTCACTGACGCTTCCACTTCATTGCACACGCGCGCAATATTGCACACGTGTTCATTGCGTTCAAGACCCCTGAGCAGAGCCACTGCCGCAAGAGTTGGCGTCCAGGCAGGAGCGCGTGGCTCCGCAAGTTCAGTGGTCCGGCAGAGGATGCCACCCCATGCCAATCCATCGAGCGCGGTAACGCGATCGCGTTCCGGTGCCATGCATTCCATTGCGGCAAACCATCCAGAAAAATTTGTAAATTTAAATTTGCAAATCCCTGCAACACATGTAGAAAATACAACATGTAAGATAACAACAATCGGATTTTCAGCGTCTCCCCATGCTTGTGATTCTCGCCGATGATCTGACGGGTGCTCTTGATTCAGCTGCCCCGTTTGCGGGCCGCGGGCTTCGTACGGAAGTCGCTCTCGCGCTGGACTCCGTGGATGCTGCACTGGCGGACGCACCGGACATTCTCGTCGTCAACGTGAAGTCCCGCGAGGTTTCCGCGGATGAGGCGCGCAAGGCGACATCAGACGTCCTGAAGCACATCCCTGAAAGTGCGCGGATTTTTAAGAAAGTCGACTCACGGTTGAAGGGCAATATCGAAGCTGAGCTCGACGCCACCCCTTTTGCCTGCGCGGTCGTCGCGCCGGCTATCCCCGATTTCGGCCGCATCGTGGTGGACGGCCATGTCCGGGGGTTCGGCGTGGAAGCGCCGATCCCGGTCGCCGAAAGGTTTGGCCGACATGCGGGTCGGACATTGATACCGGATACGATGTCTCGCACAGACATGCTCGCCGCCTTGGCAAGCGCCGAGGCGGCCGGCTGCGACCTCATGATCGGCGCGAGAGGGCTTGCCGATGCACTTGCCCATCTAATGACGGATAGCGAAACGCTGCCGCTGATACCGCTACCCCGGCAACCTATACTGATCGTCGTCGGATCGCGCGACCCGATCACGGTCGAGCAGGTCGACGTGCTGCGGGAAAACCATTCCACCGAATATGTCCCGGCAGCCGGAGGCAGGGTGCAGCAGCCCAGCGCCCCCGCAACCGGGACGGTGACCATCATTCAGGCGACCGAGGGCGTAACGCCGCTCGGCCCGGCCGAAGTCTCCGCCAACCTAGCCGATAGCGTCGTTCCGGCTTTCACCGGCGGGGCCGCGACCCTGCTTCTTACAGGTGGTGCGACAGCCGAGGCAGTGCTGGAACGGATGGGCGTTTCCCGATTCCGCCTTCTGGGCGAATGCATGCCCGGGATCGCGCTGGCCTTTGCCGATGGCCGCTATATCATCACGAAGTCCGGCGGCTTCGGCGGGCCGGACACGCTGAGCGACATCGCAAGGCAAATAATGGGGGAGGCGAGATAGACGATGGGACTGCAGGAAGGGACCCCCCGCAAGGGCCTGCCCGACATCGTGTTCGAAAGAATGCACCGAGCGATCAAGTCCGGCGCCTACAAGCCGGACGAGCGTCTGCCGACGGAGCATGAGCTGGCGACGGAGTTCGAGGTATCCCGGCCCATCGTGCGGGAGGCATTAAAGCGCCTCCGGGACCAGGGGCTCATCTATTCCCGGCGCGGCGCGGGCAGTTTCGTGAGAGCCGTGGGCCTTCGCGAGCCGCTCGGCTTCGGTCAACTGGAAAACGTCGCCGATCTCCTGAACTGCTATGAATTCCGCCTGACGCTGGAACCCGCAGCCGCAGCCGCGGCGGCGCTCCGGCACGACGAGACGAGCCTCGCATCGATCCGCCGGGCACTCGAACTGCTGCGCGACGCCACCAACCGGCAGTCCCACCGGGAAGATGCCGACTTCCAGTTCCATCTTGCGATCGCCCGTGCGGCCCAGAACAGCTACTTCTCGACCGCCATGGAGGCACTGAAGGAGCACATCGCCGTGGGCATGAAGTTCCATGGCATCTCGGTGAAGCGCGAGGCAAGCGGCCTATCCAGGGTTTTCGCCGAACACGAGGCGATCGCAGATGCCATTGCCGCCGGCAGTGCCGAAGAGGCCCGCATGCTGATGCTGAAGCACCTGACGGGGTCGCGCGACCGCCTGTTCCTCGCGTCGCAGTAGAGGCCAGGGCGGCCCGAGGAGAAGGAGAGAAATACCCCCGTCCCGCGCTGCTTGAATTAAGGCCCCTCCTCTTCTCCTCATCTTTGTGCTTGTCACAGAGATGAGAACCGCGCCGCATCTGCGGCGCGGGGAAGAGTTCTTTCAGCCCAAGGACTTGGTCTGGCTGGATCCCTGTGACGAACACAGGGATGAGCCGCGGCGGGTATCCCGAATCTCAACAGGTCTTAGAACGCCGCCCGGTAGATCTCCAGCACATCGGCCTCGCTCATGTCGACCGGATTGTTGTCCATCAGCCGCCGGATCGCATGCGCATCCGCGGCAAAGCGCGGCAGGTCGGCCGCCTTCGCGCCATTGACGGCCAGAGACATCTCTATGCCGAGGCCGGCGCAGAAATCTTTCGCGGCCGACAGCAGATCACGTTGCGAGAGACCCTGCCCGAGCCCGAGGGCATCCGCGACTTCCGCCGTCTTTGCCGCAGCGGACGGCTGGTTGAAGGCGAGCACATGCGGAAAGATGATCGCATTGGCGAGACCGTGCGGCAGATGCAAGAGCGTGCCGAGCGGATAGGAGATGGCGTGCCCGGCCGCGGTGTTGACGGGGCCGAGGCATATGCCGCCGTAATAGGAAGCCAGCATCATGCCCTCGCGCGCCTCGGTATCTTCGCCGTCGCGCACGGCACGGGCGAGATATTTGCCGACGAGGTTGAACCCCATGCGGGCGAAGCCGTCGATCATCGTATGGGCTTTGCGGTTGGTGAAGGCCTCGACGCAATGGGCCATGGCATCCACGCCGGTCGCCGCGGTGACCGCAGGCGGCACGCTGTAGGTGAGTTCCGGATCGAGCACGGCGAGGTCGGCGATCATGTGCGGGCTTTCGACCGCGATCTTGCTGCCCTTGCCCGGGTCGGTGATCAGCGAACGGATCCCGGCCTCAGAACCCGTGCCGGCGGTCGTCGCGACCTGCGCAAGGCGCGTGTTGCGGCCGGCCACGCGATTGGGTCCGGCGACATCGGCGAGCGATTGCCCGGAGTCCCAGAGTACCGCGACCAGCTTGGCTACATCCATCACCGAGCCGCCGCCAAGACCGACGATCAGATCCGGGCGAGCGTTCCGCGCGGCTTCAAGCGCCGCCTCGAGCGTCGTGATATCCGGTTCGCCGGGGATGGCGTCGAATAAGGTGACCTTGCCCGAGAGCTTCAGGCTGTCGGCAAAGCCGGACGTGACCGGCGTCGCAATGACCAGGGTGGAGCCGGTCTGACCGGCCCACGCGCCGACTTCGCCGCGGCTTCCGGCGCCGACGACGAGCCGGCGCGGCTGATGGATCGTAATCATGACGCTGCCTTTCTGCTTGCCTGACCGGCCACGAGCTTGCGCGCATAGGCGATCGCGGAATTCAGGTTGCCGTGATTGGCGATACCCTTTCCGGCAATATCGAAGGCAGTCCCGTGATCGACGGAGGTGCGGTCGATCGGAAGATCTACGGATACGTTGACCGCCGTATCGAAGGCGACCAGCTTGATCGGGATATGACCCTGGTCGTGATATTGCGCGACGACCAGATCGAAGCCTCCCGAATAGGCGCGATGGAACACGGTATCGGCAGAGATCGGCCCCTGCACGTCGATGCCTTCTTCACGCGCGGCCGCCACCGCAGGCCCGATCTGATCATCGTCTTCCGTGCCGAACAGGCCGTTCTCGCCGCAATGCGGGTTGATGCCGGCGACCGCGATGCGCGGGTGCTCGTAGCCGATGCGCTTCAGGTGCGCGTTGCCGGCGCGGATCGTGGCAAGGACCCGCTCGGTGGTGGCGCGGCCGATCGCCTCCTTGAGCGACACATGGGTCGAGACGTGAATGACCTTGAGGCGCTCGGAGGCAAGCAGCATATAGGCGGCGCTCGATCCGGTCAGGCTGCGCAGCATGCCGGTATGGCCGTCGTAATGGTGGCCTGCCATATTGAGTGCTTCCTTGTTGATCGGCGCCGTGACGATGCAGCCGATGTTGCCGGCCTCGGCATCGCGTACCGCGCGCTCGATGAACCGGAAGGCTGCGTCGCCTGCCACTGCCGAAAGGCTACCCCAGGGGAGCGGCGCGCCCTCGACCGTAAGGTCGACGACATAGGGCTGAAGATCGACCGAGAGACCAAGCGCCTCCCTTGCAGCCTCGAGCGTCGCGAGGTTGCCGTAGATACGGGTCGCCTCCCGGTCAGCAGCCGACATCTCAGCAAGCGATCGGACCGTGATCTCCGGTCCGACGCCACAGGGATCGCCCATGGTGATGCCGATAATCTTGCTCATCAGTTTCTCCCCTCGTCGGCCCACCCGGGCGGCAGACGGACATATTTGATTGCCCGCCGATGGTAGGTGTAGGCGACGTGCAGGCTGCCGTCGTCCCCTTCCAGGAGCCACGGATAAGACATCTCCTTGTTGTGTCCATCGGTCGAATTGTTGGAAAGGCAGGTCCCCGGTCCGTCCTCGATCGCGGTACGATCGGGGAAGGTCCGGCCGTCGTCGGCCGACAGGCAGACGCTCACCGGCGCCCGCGGCACGCCCCAGATCGGCACGCAGCCGCCTGAAGGATCGGCATCGGGCCGGCCGTCGTCGTCTCCGAGCTCGTCGTAAAGCGATGCGCGCCGGTCGGCCGAAAGGGCCGCATTCACCGGATTGCAGATCATCGCCAGCCGGCCGTCCCTGAGCCTGACGACCGCGATGGAGGAATTGTTGTTCGGCACGTCGGTCGGCGCCGGCAGGCTCCACGTCCGCCCGCCGTCTACGCTCTCGACGCGATAGACCTGGTCCGCTTGGCGGCGGCGGAAGAAAGCGGCGTAGCCGGTGTCGCCGACGCGCACCGGGCTCATGTGCACGCAACCGATCGAGCCGTTGAGATCGGCGAGCTGCCAGCTTCGGCCGCCATCGATCGAGACGCCGACGGCCGCATTGTCGTGGCTGCCGTTCCACTTCTGGCCGGGGCGCTGGATGCAGCGAAAGATCGGCAGAAGCCAGGCCCCGTCATCTCTGATGACCAGCGGCGCGCGGATAAAGCAGCCGCGCGGCAGGTCGAGATAGCGCCCCTCGGAAGCGGCAAGCCTCGTCGGATCAGCGGCATCCCTCTCGATTGCGGCCATACGGATGCGGCATTCGTCCTGGTTGCCCGAAGGCTGCGACGTGTGGAAAAGCCAGAGCCGCCCGTCGGGCGCCGTGAACAGCACCGGGTTCTGCTCTGAGTGCTCGGCATCGAAGCTCAGCCGCTGCGGCTCGCCCCATTGCGCGGCGCCTGGCGCGAGCACCGACGCGAAGATCGAAATGTCGGATTTTCCCTCGAGCGTCCCACCGAACCAGGCACAGACGAGACTTCCGTCCTCGAGCCTGTGCAGAAAGGCTGCGTGGTTCTGCACCATGGGCGAGGGCAGGAGCGATTCCAATCGCCCTCCCCCGGTCTCCCGGAGCTTGCCGGTCATTGCGTTTGCGATTTCGTCAGGCGTCATGAAAGCCTCCTCATGCATTGGACAATCGCGGAATTTCGAAAGTTGTCAAGTTTTCTATTTGTCTGCAGCGCGTTCAAGCCCGGGCGTATGTGCTACCAACATATTGTTTTTGCTACTTAGTTTCGAGATCAAAATTTTTCATCCCGGAATATCGGCGAAAACAATTTGACAAACTTGCTGAGAAATCGGATGGTCTGGACAATTCGGCGGCAGAAGGGCGCTTAGCGGCGAGGAGGCTGATTGCCGCTAATACCTGCATGGAGAGAGGCGCACGAAGGTCGCCGCGCCACACACGAGATCCTAGAGGGAGGAGAATGCAAATGAAAAGAACACTGATTATGGGAGCCCTCATGCTGGGCTCCGCGCTCGCCCCGGCCTTCGCGGCATCCGGGCCGGTCAAGATCGTTCTGCCGGAGGAGGCGGACCTGCTTGAACCCTGCATGGCCACGCGCTCGAATATCGGCCGCATCATCATGCAAAACGTCAGCGAGACTCTGACCGAGCTCGACGTTCGCGAGGGCAAGGGCCTGATGCCTCGTCTGGCGGAAAGCTGGGAGCAGAAGGAGGATGGCAGCTGGCGCTTCAATCTGCGCAAGGGCGTGAAGTTCTCCGACGGCACGGACTTCAACGCCAAGGACGTCAAGTACAGCTTCGACCGCGTGATGAGCGACAAGAATGCCTGCGAGTCGCGCCGCTATTTCGGCGGCATGAACATCAAGATCGACGTCGTCGACGACACGACCGTAGATTTCACGGTCGATCCGGTCCAGCCGATCCTGCCGCTGCTCCTGTCGTTGCTGACGATCGTGCCGGAAGAGACGCCGATGGAATTCGTGCGCGAGCCCGTCGGCACCGGCCCCTACAAGCTGACCGACTGGACGCCCGGACAGCAGATCGTGCTTTCCGCCCGGGACGACTACTGGGGCGAAAAGCCCGAGGTCACCGAGGCCACCTATCTGTTCCGCGCCGATCCTGCGGTCCGCGCCGCGATGGTCCAGACGGGTGAAGCCGACCTTTCCCCGTCGATCTCGCAGACCGAGGCGACCAACCCGGCCACCGACTTCTCTTATCTCGACAGCGAAACCGTCTATCTGCGCATCGACCACAATATCGAGCCGTTGAACGACGTCCGCATCCGTCGCGCTCTGAACCTTGCGATCGACCGCGAAGCCTTCCTCGGTACGCTGGTGCCTGACAGTGCCGTCCTCGCCACCGCGATCGTTCCGCCGCCGACGCTCGGCTGGAACCCCGACGTGAAGGTCTTCCCCTACGATCCCGAGCAGGCCAAGAAGCTCATCGAGGAGGCCAAGGCCGATGGCGTCAAGGTAGACACGCCGATCACCATCATCGCGCGCACGGCGAACTTTCCGAACGTGACCGAGATCATGGAGGCCATCCAGGCGCAGTTGCAGGAGGTCGGGCTCAAGGTCGAGCTCAAATTCGTAGAAGTCGCCGAGCACGAAGTCTATTATTCGAAGCCTTTCAAGGAAGGGCGCGGTCCCCAGCTGGTTGCGGCGATGCACGACAACTCGAAGGGTGACCCCTCCTTCTCGATGTTCTTCAAATACGACTCCGAAGGCACGCAGTCGGGCTTCTCCGATCCGAAGGTCGACGACCTGATCGCCCGTGCCTCGGCAGCCGTCGGCGACGAACGCGCCAAGCTCTGGTCCGAGGTCATCGCCTATGTCCATGACGAGGTGGTGGCAGACGTGCTGCTGTTCCACATGGTCGGTTTCTCGCGGGTGTCCGAGCGATTGGACTTCAAGCCCACGATGGCGACGAATTCCATGCTGCAGCTCTCCGAGATCAAGATCAAATGATCTGAACCGCGGACGAGCGGCCATTCGAAATGAAGACCTTCCGGCGGCGGGACCCCCGCCGCCTCATGCAAAATCGAGGGCTGCCATGCTCAGATTCATCCGCCAACGTGCGCTCGCAAGCCTGATCTCGCTCATCGGCCTGATCGTCATGGTATTCTTCCTGTCCCGGATGACCGGCGACCCGGCGGCCCTGTTTCTGCCCGTCGAAGCCTCCGCCGAGATGAAGGAGCAGTTCCGCGAGCTGCACGGACTGAACGATCCGATCCTCGTCCAGTTCGCGCGCTATGTGGGCGATGTCGTCACCGGCGACCTCGGCGAATCCCTGCGCAAGGCCCGCCCTGCGCTCGATGTCGTCCTCGAAGCCTTCACCTGGACACTCTGGCTTGCCGTCATCACGATGACGCTCGTCACGGGAGCGGCGATCGTCGTCGGCTCGCTGGGCGCCTTCCGCTCCGGCGGCTTCTTCGACCGGCTGTCCTCGATGGTCTCGCTCATCGGTGCGTCCGTCCCGGATTTCTGGCTGGCGATCGTCGCCATCGTCATCTTCTCGATCAACTTCGCGATCCTGCCGACATCCGGCACCGGATCGGTCGTGCACTGGATCCTGCCGATCGCGGTTCTCTTCGTCCGCCCCTTCGGCATCATCGTCCAGGTGGTTCGCGGTTCCATGGTCAGCGCGCTTTCCTCAGCCTATGTGAAGACCGCGCGGGCCAAGGGCGTGAAGTCCGGGCCGATCATCTTCATCCACGCACTGCGCAATGCGATGCTGCCCGTCATCACCGTGGTCGGCGACCAGGCGGCGAGCCTGCTGAACGGTGCGGTCGTGGTCGAGACTATCTTCGGCTTTCCCGGCGTCGGCAAGCTCATGATCGATTCCATCCTGCAGCGCGATTTCAACGTGGTGCTGGCGGCGATCCTCGTCACGGCCATTGCGATCTTCCTCATGAATGTGCTGATCGACCTCGCCTATGCGCTGCTCGATCCGCGCATCCGGCATTGAGGAGACAACCGACCATGACCCTGGCATCCACCGACAATGTCATCATCGCAGAGCCGTCCTTCCCGGTCCGCATGATGCGCATGCTGCTGGCGGACAAGTTCGCGCTTTGCGCGGCGATCTTCCTTCTCGTCATTCTCACCATAGCCATCATCGGCCCGCCCTGGCTGGGCGACCTCGCCACGAAGCAGAACCTGCGCGGCCGCAACCTGCCGCCATTCGACTGGACCCGCACCTGGGTCTGGTGGATGGGGGCCGACGCGCTCGGCCGTCCGCTCTTCGCCCGCATCATCGTGGCCGCTCAGAACACCCTGATGGTCGCCGCCGGCGCCGTGATCCTCTCCTCGGTGATCGGCACCGTTCTCGGCCTCATCGCCGGCTTTTCCTCGCCACGCATGAGCCAGATCATCATGCGTCTCGCCGACGTGATCATGTCCTTCCCGTCTCTGCTGATCGCGGTGATCGTACTCTATGTGCTCGGCTCCTCGATCCTCAACCTCATGCTGGTGCTCGCCATCACCCGCATTCCGGTCTATCTGCGCACCACGCGCGCCGAAGTGCTCGAGATCCGCGAACGCATGTTCGTGCAGGCTGCCCGGGTCATGGGCGCCTCCAGCAAGCGCATCCTCTTCCGGCACATCCTGCCGGTCGTGCTGCCGACGCTGACGACGCTCGCCACGCTCGATTTCGCCTATGTCATGCTGGCGGAGAGCGCGCTGTCCTTCCTCGGCATCGGCATCCAGCCGCCGGAAATCACCTGGGGCCTGATGATCTCGCAGGGCCGGCAATATCTCACCAATGCCTGGTGGCTCTCCTTCTGGCCCGGCCTTGCCATCATTCTCACCACCATGTCGCTCAACCTGCTGTCGAACTGGATGCGGATCGCGCTCGATCCGGTACAGCGCTGGCGTCTCGAAATGAAGGGCGGCAAAAATGGCTGAACATCTGCTCGAGGTCCGTAACCTCTCCGTCGAATTCCACACCGCGGCCGGCGTGGTCCATGCGGTGAAGTCGATCTCCTATCACCTTGACAAAGGCGAAACGCTGGCGATCCTCGGCGAAAGCGGTTCCGGCAAGTCCGTCTCCTCCTCGGCGATCATGAACCTCATCGACATGCCGCCGGGCCGCATCAGCGCCGGCGAAATCCTGCTCGACGGCAGGGACCTGCTGACGATGCCTGCCGAGGAACGGCGCGAGGTCAACGGCCGCCGGGTCGCCATGATCTTTCAGGATCCGCTCAGCCATCTCAATCCGGTCTACAGCGTCGGCTGGCAGATCTCCGAAGCCATGACAACTCACGGGCTCGCCGGCAGCAAGGCGCGCGAAGAGGCGCTGCGGCTCCTTCGCCGCGTCGGAATCCCCGAGCCCGAGCGGGCAATGCGCAAATATCCGCACGAATTCTCCGGCGGTCAGCGCCAGCGCGTCATGATCGCCATGGCGCTGGCGCTCCGGCCGGACCTCCTGATCGCCGACGAACCGACCACCGCGCTCGACGTGACCGTGCAGGCCGAAGTGCTGAAGCTTCTGAAGGAGCTGCAGCGCGAAACGGGCATGGCGGTGCTGATCATCACCCACGATCTCGGCGTCGTCTCCGAGATCGCCGACCGGGTCGTCGTGATGGAAAAGGGCGCCATCGTCGAAGCGGGAACCGTGCGCGAGATCTACAAGAACCCGCAGCATCCCTATACGCAGAAGCTCATCGCCGCCGCCCCGGGCAAGGGCGCGATGCACGAACCCGGCGCGCGCGCCGAACCCCTGCTCAGCGTGCGCGACGTGCGCAAGACCTACGGCTCCTTCGAAGCGCTGAAGGGCATCTCCTTCGATCTGATGCCCGGCGAGACCATGGCTGTCGTCGGAGAGAGCGGCTCCGGCAAATCGACGCTTGCCCGGGCCCTTTTGCGTCTCGACGAGCCGGATGGCGGCACGGCGCTCTGGAAGGGCCGCGACCTGTTCACGCTGTCGCCGGCAGAGCTCTACAAGCTCAGGCGCGACCTCCAGATGGTGTTCCAGGACCCGACCCAGTCGCTCAACCCGCGCATGACGGTCTACCAGCTGATCTCCGAGGCATGGGTCATCCATCCGGACATCCTGCCCAAGGCAAAGTGGCGTGAACGCGTCGCGGAGCTCCTGGTGCAGGTCGGTCTTTCGGCCGAGCACATGAGCCGCTATCCGCACCAGTTTTCAGGCGGCCAGCGGCAGCGCATCGCCATTGCCCGGGCGCTTGCGCTCGAGCCGCAGCTGATCATCTGCGACGAGGCCGTTTCCGCGCTCGACGTCTCCGTCCAGGCGCAGGTGATCGAGCTTCTCGACAGGCTGCGCCGCGAGATGGGGATCGCCTTCATCTTCATCGCCCATGACCTGCCGGTCGTTCGCGATTTCGCCGATTACGTCATGGTCATGCAGCAGGGAGAGGTCGTCGAGCTCGGCACCGTCCGCGAGGTCTTCGATACGCCGCGGCAGGCCTATACCCGCGCCCTTCTCGCGGCCAGCCTCAGTCCCGATCCGGATGCAAAGGCCGGCCACCTCGCATCGGTGCCGGCCGAGGTTGCCGACACTCTTATCCCAAAGCGGAGTCGCTGATGTCCAAGAAAGCCTTCGTCGCCCTCGTCACCTGCTTCAACGAGGACGAAACCATCAATTACGAGGCGACCCGCGCCCAGGTACGCCGGCAGGTCGCCGCCGGCAACAATATCATGTGCGCCGGCACCAATGGCGACTTCACCGCGCTCACGCACGAGGAGAAGATCCGCCTCACCGAGGAAGTGGTCGACGAGGTCGGCGGCCGCGTCGATGTCATCGTCAATGCCGGCATGCCCGCGACTTTCGAGACGCTGCAGCTTGCGCGCGCCTTCGACCGCATCGGCGTCAGCGGCATCGCCGTCATCACCCCCTTCTTCATCGCCTGTACGCAGGACGGCCTGATCCGGCACTTCTCGACGGTCGCCGATGCCGTGGAGACCCCCGTCTATCTCTATGACATTCCCTCCCGCACCCAGAACCATATCGAGCCGGAGACGGCGTTGAAGCTTTCCGCGCACGGCAATATCGCCGGGATCAAGGATTCCGGCGGTGCGCAGGATACGCTCGAGGCCTATCTGCAGGTAGCGCGCGACGTGCCGGGCTTCGAAGTCTATTCCGGCCCCGACCATCTGGTTCTCTGGTCGCTGCAGAACGGTGCGGCCGGCTGCATTTCCGGCCTCGGCAATGCCATGCCGGAGGTGCTCGCCGGCATTCTCAGCGCGTTCAACAGCGGGAACATTGCGGAGGCGGAACGCCAGCAGGCAATCTACACCGCCTTCCGCACCGAGCTTTACGCCCTCGGCTTCCCGCCGGCCCTCGTCAAGCGCTCGCTCTACCTGCAGGATCCCTCCGTCGGCGCCTCCCGCCAGCCGGCACTGCTTCCGAGCGAGGAGCAGGACGCAAAAATCCGGGAAATTCTGGTGCGGCACCGGCTGCTGTGAGAGCGGTTCCCCACCCCATTCATCTCGAAAGGTCTCGTTTACCGGACCGGTACAGGACCCACCCGGCAATCAGCATCAAGGCTCCCCAGAGAAGAAAGCCTGTGTCCCAGTAGACCCACTGATCGCGCGGCACGGTCTCGTTGACATGATGCAGGCCGAGAATCTGGTGGTTGACGGTGCCCTCGATCAGGTTGAAGCCGCCAAACCCGATGAGGAAGGTACCGGCAATAAGCTTTGCCGACCAAAGCAGGGGTCTCCGCCGCCCCCTGCGCCACAGAACGATCAGGCCCAGCACGACGAAAACGTATGTGCCCATATGGAAGAGGCCGTCAAAGAACGTATTCAGTCTCAGGTTTTCCAGGCTGTCCGGTGGAAAGCCTGCGCTGCTCAGCATGTGATGCCACTGCAGCACCTGATGCAGAACGATGCCGTCGAAGAAGCCCCCGAGACCGAGGCCGAGGAGGATTCCGGCTGCAGCGGGAAACTCTGCGTTTTCTTTTGCGGTGTCGTCCAATGCCTGTACTCCGCTGAGCAACCGCTCACAGAATGAATTCTTTCGAATTATTTATTAATTGATCAGTTTGATGAAATGTACTTTTCATTCCCTCTAAGCTGTCTTAATATTCTCCACGTCAGTAGAAGCGGTCAGCCGCGTTAGTATCTCACGATACAACATCCGGTCGGGAATTGCTGACATGCGATCGCGCAGACCGCAGCCCGACGGATCTTTCTGACCTCGCCTTCAGCAAAGTTGACGTCGAACTCCGGGGCGCTTCGCTCATGGACAATCCGTGAATTGGATTGACGGCAACTCTGGAGAGACTGATGATTATCGACATTAGCTGCTACCCGACCAAGATTGTGGATCTGGCCTGGCGGCACGATGGCGAGCCTTTTACAGGTGAGCGCCTCCTCAAGATGATGGACGGCCCTTATTATGTGAACGGGAAGCCGCGCCGCATCGACAAAGCTTTCATCCAGCCCCCGCAGGGCAACACCATTTACACCGACGGTTACGGCGATCTCACCGGCAAGGCGGCGATCCGGGACTACATGTCCTACACCGTCGAGCTCGTTCAGAAATATCCGGACCGCTTCCTCGGCTGCTTCGTCTACAATCCCCGCTACGGCACGCAGAACGGCGCCGAAGAAATCGAGCACCACGCCAAGGAATACGGCTTCAAGATGGTGCAGCTTCAGGCGAACATGCATGCCTACCGTCCCGACCGGGCGCTCGACTGGCTGCGGCCCGCGATGCGGAAATGCGCCGACCTCGGCCTCATCGTGAAGGTGCATACCGGCGACGGACCGTACAGCATCCCGACCGAATTCTATCCGATCATCCGAGAGTTTCCGTCGGTCAATTTCGTCCTCGGCCATTTCGGCGTGCAGACGGGCGGCGTCTATGTCTTCGAGCCGTTCCAGATGGCGATGGATGCGCCGAACATCTATGTCGAATCCGGCTGGTGCCTGCAGTCGCGCATCGTCGAATTCGCCAAGGAACTGCCCAAGCACAAGATCCTGTTCGGCACCGACACGCCCCCGAACGAGCCGGGTATGTGGCTGCGCCTTCTCGAGGTGCTGTGCCACGAGCCGCCCCAGGGGCTGAACCTCGACGAGGATACGCTCGAGGACTACCTCGGCAACAACATCGCCCGGATGATCGGTCTCGATCCGACGCCGCCGCCACGCAGCGTGGAGGAGGCGCAGGCGCGCCTCAACGGCACCCATGCCAGCCTTCAGCCGGCATGAGCCTTCCGCACGCGCGTTTCATGAAATCGGAGAAATAGCATGATCATCGATACCCACCTCCACCCGACCAATCTGGTCGACGAGGCATGGCGCCACACCGGCACGCCCTTCAACGGCGAGCGCATGCTGAAGCTGATGGACGGACCCTATATGATCAACGGCAAGCCTCGCCGGATCGACATGGGCTTCATCCAGCCGCCGCCCGGCAATACAGGCTATCGCGACGGCAACCGCATGGGCCGCGAAGGCATCCGCGATTACATGGCGTATATCGCCGAACTTTGCCAGAAATACCCGGACCGCTTCATCGGCAACTTCAACTACAATCCCCGCTGGGGGCCGGAAAACGGCGCGGCCGAGCTCGAATTCCATGTCAAGGAATACGGCTTCAAGATGCTGAAGCTGCATGCCAACATGCATGGTTACCGGCCCGACCGGGCCCTCGACTGGCTGCGCCCGGCGATGAAGAAGTGTGCGGAACTGGGAGTGGTCGTGCTCATCCACACTGGTGATGGGCCCTACACCATTCCGACGATGTTCTATCCGATCATTCGCGAGTTCCCGATGGTCAATTTCATTATCGGGCATTTCGGGATCCAGACCGGGGGCAACTACTCGTTCGAGTCCTTCTGGATGGCGATGGACACACCCAACGTCTACTGCGAGTCCGGTTGGTGCTTCCAATCCCGCATCGTCGAATTCGCGAAAGAGCTGCCGAAACACAAGATCGTCTTCGGTACGGACTCGCCGCCGAACGAGCCCGGCATGTGGCTGCGAGAGCTCGAGGTTCTCTGCCACGAACCGCCCCACGGCCTCGGCCTTTCCGAAGACGATCTCGAGGGCTATCTCGGCAACAACATCGCCAAGCTCGTCGGCATCGACCCGACCCCTCCGCCACGCAATCTCGAGGAAGCTCAGGCGCGCCTGACCGATACCTATGCGGGTCTGAGACGTGAGGAGCGCCAGCCTACTCCCGCCTGATCGGCCCTGGCCGATCCAAAAGTCAGAGCGGGATTCGGGCGGAACATCGCCCGCATTTTCCTCATCCCGCTCCAGGGCAGCGGCTCCCTCCAAGGCCGCTGCCCGCTCATGTGAAGTAAACGACACCGCGAAGGGCAGTATTATGGAGTTCGGCAGCCAGGACGTCCGCTACTTTCTCCGGGAATACCAGAAGGCGTATCCCGAAGACGTACTCACCATCGAAGACCGTATCACGGACGATCAGGACGCGTCGGCGTTCATCTGGAAGCTCAACCAGCAAGGCCGGGCGCCGCTCCTGCATTTCCGCAACGTCGAAGGCGTCGGCGGCGAAGTGATTGCCAACACCTTCGGATCGCGCGAGCGGATCGCCCGGATGTTCGGGACCTCCCAGGACCGGCTGCACGAAGCCTATCAGGCACGCTCGCGGCAAGCCCTGCCGCCGCGGCTGGTCGACGGCGGACCGGTCACCGAATGCGTGGAGGAGCACGACATCGACCTCGGCACCCTGCCGATGCTGAAGCACTTCGCGACCGACAGGGCGAAATACATCACCAGCGGCATAATCATCGCCGAGCATCCCGAAACCGGCGCCGGCAATCTCAGCTATCACCGCGCGATGATCCATTCGAAGAACGAGCTGGCGACGAGCCTGCATTCGCGCGGACATCTGTGGCGGCTGCTCAACATGGCCAAGGACCGCGGCGAGAAACTGAAGGTCGCCATGGTCATCGGCGCACATCCCCTCTTCATGATCGCAGCCTCGGCGCGCCTGGCGTTCGGTGAAGACGAGCGCGACGTCGCCGGCGGCCTCATCGGCGAGCCGCTCAAGGTGGTACGGACGCCGAAATACGGCATCCGGGTTCCGGCCTATGCCGAAATCGTCCTGGAAGGGGTGATCGAGCCCGAAGCGCAGGTTGCCGAGGGGCCCTTCGGAGAGTTCACCGGCTACTCGTCCGACCGGTCGACGAACAATCTGTTTCGCGTCGAGACCTTCCTGCGCCGCAAGGACGCAATCCTGGTCAGCGTTGCCGGCGGCAACTCGTCCGAACACCTCAATCTCGGCCGTGTTCCGCGTGAGGCGGAGATGGTGGAAAAGCTGAAGCAACGCTTCCCGAGCGTGACGGCGGTGCACTATCCGGCATCCGGCACGCATTTTCATGCCTATGTCGCCCTCAACCAGACGAGGCCCGGCGAGGCCCGCCAGATCATGCTCGGGCTGCTCGGCTGGGACGCCTATCTGAAGACGGTCATCGCAGTCGATGCCGATGTCGACATCACGCGGGACTCCGACGTGCTTTGGGCCATGTCCGCCCATTTCCAGCCGCACAAGGATGTCGTCATCATCGAAGGACTGCCCGGCAACGCGCTCGATCCTTCGGCATCCGGTATCGGTACGACGTCCCGTATGGGCCTCGACGCGACCCGCGGGCCTGATTTTCACGGCGTGCTCGCCAGGATCGACGAGGCCGCCTTCGACCGCGCTTCGGCGATTCTCGCGAAACTCGGCCGTCCTTGGACTGAATAGCGGCGCTTGGAGGTGAGAGCGATGAAGGCGGACCGGGAACAGAGAAAGCGGATCATCGTCGGCATCAGCGGCGCCTCCGGCGTGATATACGGCATCCGGCTCCTGGAGATCCTGCGGGATCTGGACATCGAGACGCATCTGGTGATGAGCCGTGCCGCCCAGATCACGCTGGCGATGGAAACGGACTTCAAGGTCGCCGACGTCGAAGCCCTCGCCGCCTGCGTCCATTCCAACAAGGACATCGGCGCTTCGTGCTCCAGCGGTTCTTTCCGCACGCTCGGGATGATCGTTGCACCCTGCTCGATCAAGACCCTGTCGGAAATCGCGACCGGCGTAACCTCCGGCTTACTGTCCCGGGCGGCGGATGTAACACTGAAGGAACGCCGCCGGCTGGTTCTCATGCTGCGCGAGACGCCATTGCATATCGGCCATATTCGTTCGATGGCCCAGGCGACGGAGGCGGGGGCGATCATCTGTCCCCCCGTCCCGGCCTTCTATGCCCGTCCGCAGACGCTCGACGAGATGGTCAATCACACCGTAGCCCGCGTCCTCGATCTGTTCGATATCGATACAGGGCTCGCACAT
This sequence comes from Ensifer meliloti, assembly GCF_030064585.1. Lineage (NCBI taxonomy): Bacteria > Pseudomonadati > Pseudomonadota > Alphaproteobacteria > Hyphomicrobiales > Rhizobiaceae > Ensifer > Ensifer meliloti. The sequence goes on along the minus strand of NZ_CP120364.1, from coordinate 998,945 downwards.
CGATGGAGCGGGCGGCGCGCTGCCGTCCCTGACACTCGACGTGAAGATGTCGAGGTGAAGATGAGGTGAGGAATACCGCCCGTTCATCGGCCGGAGGAGGGTCGGGGTTCGGCGGAAGGCTCTTGGAAAAACAATGGGAGGAGCGAAATGAATACGGACTCGAAGTGCGATGCTATCGAAGCAATGTTTCCCGCGCCGAAACTGGCGGCGCTCGGCCTGCAGCATGTCCTGGTGATGTATGCCGGTGCCATCGCGGTTCCCCTGATCATCGGCAGCGCGCTGAATCTCTCCAAGGATCAGATCGCCATGCTGATCAGCGCGGATCTTTTCTGCTGCGGTATCGTCACCCTCATCCAGTGTCTCGGCATCTGGAACGTCGGCGCGCGCCTGCCGATCATGATGGGCATCGGCTTTACTGCGGTTCCCCCGATCATCGCCACGGGCACGGATCCGGACCTCGGAATGCCCGGCGTTCTTGGTGCGGTGATCGCATCCGGCGTGTTCACACTTCTGGCCGCCCCCTATTTCAGCCGCTGGGTTCGCTTCTTCCCCGCGGTGGTGACCGGAACGGTGATGCTGGTCATCGGCTTGTCGCTGATGCGGGTCGGAGTAAACTGGGCGGCGGGCGGACAGCCCATGATAAAAGGGCCCGACGGGCTCATTCCCAATCCGGCCTACGGTGAGCCCTTCGCTCTCGCGGTCGCTGCGATCGTGCTGGTCTCCATTCTCCTGATGACCCGCTTTCTCAAGGGATTTCTCGCAAACCTCGCCGTTCTGTTCGGCATAGGGATCGGATTTGCGATCGCTGTCGCTTTCGGAAAGGTAGATTTCCAGGGGGTCGCCGATGCGAGCTGGGTCACGGTGGTGACGCCGTTCGCCTTCGGCATGCCGATATTCGACCTGTGGGCGACGGTTGCGCTCTGCACGGTCATGATCGTCATGATGATCGAAGCGACCGGTCAGATCCTGGCCGTCGGCGACATGGCAGGCCGCACGATCAGCGAGGCCGACCTGGCGCGCGGACTGCGCACGGATGGCCTCGGGAACATTATCGGCGGAATCTTCAACACCTTCACATACACCACATATGCCCAGAATGTGGGCCTGCTCCAGATCACCGGTGTGATGAGCCGCTGGGCGGTTGCCGCGGGCGGCGTGGTGCTGATCCTTCTGGGCTGCCTGCCGAAGATCGCATTCATTACCGCGTCGATACCGAGCTATGTCGTCGGGGGCGCCGCGATCGTGATGTTCGGCATGGTCTCGGCGACGGGCGTCAAGATCCTCGCCCGCGTCAACTTCGTGGACAACCGCCGCAACCTCTACATCGTCGCCGTCAGCGTCGGCCTCGCGATGATCCCGGTGGTCGCGGACAAGATCTTCGCCCAGCTGCCGGAGTTCATCGACCGGTTCTTCCACAGCGGCGTTCTCGTCGGAACCTTCTCGGCGGTGCTGCTCAACCTGCTCTTCAACGGCGTTCCTCCGCGCGAGGAGGTGCAGCCGGATTTGCTCGGTGAGGGCGCCATGCGGCATCCCGGCTAGGCGCAGCCGGAAGTGAATGCACAACATGCACCGCCCCCGGCCAGGCCGGGGGCGGTGCGGTTTTATGCAAGGTCCATCAAAGGCGGGTGGCGACACCCCCCTCTGCCCGGCAAGGCAAAGGGGGTGCTCCTCGCCTTTTTCGATCCGGCTGCGTCCACTGGGATTCGCTAATCCCGCTCAAACACGACAAATCCGCCGAAACCTCCCAGCCTCGGCGGGTTCTCGTCATTCCCCCGGATCAATTGTCCGTATCGCCCGCCGAGGCGAGGCAACGCTCCAGTCCTCTTTCCAGCGCCGCCCGGTCGAGGTTGCGACCGATGAAGACCAGCTTCGTATAAGGCATGTCCTTCCCCCAGACATGGTCCGGACGGAAGTCCATCAGCTTGTGCACCGCCTGGAGCACGAAGAAACGAGGATCGCCGGCAATCGCTATGATGCCTTTGGTTCGGAAGATGTCGTCGCCTTCCTCCCGAAGCAGGCCCGAGAGGTAGTCCGTCAGGCGGCCCTGGTCGAAAGGCCGGTCGAAGACGAAGGATTCCGAGCTGACCGTCGCGTCATGCAGGTGATGGTGATGGTGGTGATGATCGTGGTGGTGATGATGATCGAGGTCGAGCAGCTTGGCCCGTTCGGCCACGTAGGACGGCGCGAAGCCGGAAATGCCGAGAATGCTCGACAGATCCACCCTGCCGTAGCTCGAGCGCACGATTTCGGCCGTCTGGTTGAGCTTGCGCATGCCGCGCTCGAGCGGAGCGATCTCTACTTCCGACACGAGGTCGATCTTGTTGATGATGATGCGGTCGGCGGCGACGATCTGGTCGACAGCCTGGTTGTCGCGCCCATCGAGCACGGGATCGTCAATATGCTGGCCGATGTGCTTGGCATCGACCAGCGTCACGATGCCGTCCAACGTTACGTGCTTGCCGATTTCGTCATCGATGAAGAAAGCCGTCGCGACGGGGGTCGGATCGGCAAGCCCGCTGGTCTCGACAAGGATGTGGTCGAACTTGTCCTTTCGGGCAAGCAGCTTCTGCAGAACCTCGATCAGGTCGTTGCGCACATCGACGAAGCAGCAGATGCAGCCGTTCTTCATCTGGTAGATTTCTTCCTCGGAGGCGAGCACGAGATCCGAGTCCACATCCACCTCGCCGAACTCGTTCTCGATCACCGCGATGCGGTGACCGTGCCGTTCCGTCAATATGTGGTTGAGAAGCGTTGTCTTTCCGGCGCCGAGGAAGCCGGTCAGGATGGTCACGGGAATTTTGCTGTCCTGAAGATGGTTGGTCTGCATCACTGCCTCGTTTCGTTGGCTTTGGACTTGAGAGCGTTCAACACCTGCTCGGGCGTTATCGGGTAGTGGTGGAAGCGGACGCCGATGGCGTCGTAGATGGCGTTGGCGATGGCGGGCCCGATCGCGATGATCGGATCCTCGCCGACGCCCTTGGCACCGTAGGGACCGCCGGGATCCGGCGCCGTCTCGAGGATGATGGTGCGGATGGACGGCATGTCCATCGACAGGGGCATCTTGTAATCGACGAAGCTCGGATTGAGGGAACGGCCATCGGTAAGGTCGATGACGTAATCCTCGCTGAGGGTGTGGCCGATGCCCTGCTGAATGCCGCCCTCGATCTGTCCGGCCGCGGCGATCGGATGGATGACCCTGCCGATCTCATGTACCGGAACGACCTCGAGAACGGCGACCTCGCCGGTCTCGGTGTCCACGTCGACTTCGGCGAAATGGGCGGCGAAGGAGTAGGACTTCGTCGGCATGTAGGTGCCTACGCCGACCAGTTGCACCGCCGGCATCCCCCGTTGCGGCCCGACGGCCTCGGAAAGCCGGATGCTGCGGTTGGAGCCGTTGGTAACGACCACGAAACCGTCCCGGATCGCGAGATTCTCGGGCTCGGCCTTGAGCATGGGCGCGGCGTGTTCGAGCACTTGTCTGCGCACGTCGGCGGCCGCGAGCTGAGCCGCCCGTCCGCCGAGATAGGTCGTGTGGCTGGCGAAGGCACCTATATCCCAGGGGACGATATCGGTGTCCCCTTGAACGACCGAGACGGCTTCGAAGGGCACGCCGAGTTCCTCGGCGACGATCTGCGAAAGGGCTGTATGCGCGCCGGTGCCGAGGCCGGCGGTGCCGGTGATCAGTGTCACCGTTCCGTCCTCGTTCATCTTCACGATTGCGTTGCCCTGTTCCTTGATGCCCGGATAGGCACTGGATCCGTGCATTTCGCAGCCGATCCCGATCCCGCGGCGCTTGACGGTTTCCGGCTTCTCCCGCCTGCGCAATTCGTGCCAGTTCGTCTCCTCCATGACGCGGCGGATGCAATCCCCGAGGCCGTGTCCGACGATCGGATGCCCGGAGGGTGCGATGTCGCCCTCGCGCACCGCGTTCATCAACTTGAACTCGGCCGGGTCGAAGCCGAGCTTCTCGGCCGCCTCGTCCATCATGAGGTCGAGCGCATAGTAGGTCTGAACCACACCATAGCCGCGAAAGGCGCCGGCGATCGGCGAATTGGTATAGATGCAGCGGCCTTCCAGCCGGACATTCTCGCAACGGTAGAGCGAGGTCAGCGCTGCGGTGCCGACATTGGTGACGCCTGGACCGTGCGAGCCGTAGGCGCCGGAGTTGAAGGTGACCCTGGCTTCGCGTGCGACGATCCGGCCGTCTTTGGTGAAGCCCTGCTTCAGCCATATCTTGCCGGGGTGTCGCGAGCGGCCGCCGAGGAACGTTTCCTTGCGGCTGAACTCCATCTTGACCGGACGCCCCGTCTGTCGCGCGAGCAGGGCGCAGAGGAACTCGTTCTGAAACAGATCCTGCTTCGCGCCGAAGCCGCCGCCCATGTGATCGACGATAACGCGTACCTTGTTCAGCGGCACGCCGAGCACTTCGGCAAGCGTGCCGCGGACCATGAATGCGCTCTGGGTCGAGGTCCACATGGTGAGCTTGCCGTTGCCGTCCCACTGGCTGACACAGACATTGGGCTCCATATAGGCCGGTGTCGGGCGGCCGAGATCGTATTCGCGCTCGAGGATCAGATCCGCTTCGGCGAAACCCCTGTCGACGTCGCCGCGGGTGACGAAGACCGGCGGCAACACCTGGTTCCGGTCGACACCATTCTCATGGATCGGCGGAGCGCCGGGCACCGATGCGGCTTCGATGGTGAAGAGGCCGGGCAAGGGCTCGTACTCGACCTCGATGAGCGCGACCGCGCGCTCAGCGATTTCCTCGCTGACGGCAGCGACTGCGGCGACGCCCTCGCCCCAATATCGCACCCTGTCATCCAGGATGTACTGATCCTTGGTAACGGATGCCGAGCGCGGATGCGGTGAGCCCGCATGCAAAACGCGCGGCACGTCCTCGTGCGTCAGCACCGCCTTGACGCCCTTGAGCGCCAGCGCCTTGCTCGTGTCGATGCTCCTGATGCGCGCATGCGCGATGTTGCTGCGCTTCATCTTGGCGTGGAGCATGCCGGGCAAGGCGACGTCGCCTGCATATCTGGCCGTCCCCGTGACCTTCTCCAGAGTATCGGAACGCTTGACGCTCTTGCCCACGACGGTGAAGTCCCGGTCGGACAGGTCTCTGTCGATCCTTTCATATGTGTTCATAGCGTCCCCGCCTTTCTCAGTTCCTCGGCCGTGGCCCGAACAGCGTCGATGATCTTGGTGTAGCCGGTGCAGCGGCAGATATTGCCGGCCAGAGCGAAGCGGATTTCGTCCTCGCTCGGGTCCGGGTTTTCGTCGAGCAGCGCCTTGGCCATCATGATGATGCCCGGCGTGCAGAAGCCGCACTGCGCACCGCCGTGCTCCATGAATTTCTGTTGCAGGAGGTGCGGCTGGTCATAGGCCGGCTGCAGGCCTTCGATGGTCTCGATTGTCGCACCTTCGGCCTCGATGGCGAGCACCAGACAGGCATTGACCGGCCTTCCGTCCATGATGACCGTGCAGGCACCGCAGTCGCCGACGTCGCAGCCTTTCTTGGTTCCGGTGAGACTGCCTTCGTTGCGTAGCGCATCGAGCAGCGTGCGGTTGGGAACGACCGCGAGTTCACGGGTCTCGCCATTGACCGTCATCGAGACGAGCCGGTTCATTGGGCACCTCCCATGGCGTAACCGATTGCCCGGCGCGTCAGCACGCCGACCATGTCGCGGCGGTAGGCCGCACTTGCCCGCACATTGCCGATGGGAGTGGCTTCTTGCATTGCGCTTTCCGCAGCTTCGGCCAGCAGTGCCGCGTCGATCCTGCGTCCCCTGATAAGGTCCTCGGTCCTGCGGGCGCGGATCACGGTCGGCGCCACGGCGCCGAGCGCGATGCGGATGTCCGAACATTGTCCGGCGACATGCTCGATGCTGACGGCAACGCCGACGGTCGCGAGTTCCATCGCCTTGCGGCGGCCGTGCTTGATGTAGGCGCGGCCGCTCGTCGGGCGGGGCGCCGGCAGGGATATGCCGGTTACGATATCTCCGGGCGAAAGAACCGTCCGGCCGGGACCGGTGAAGAAGTCCTCGAGCAGAATCGTCCGCTCGGTGCCTCCATTATAGACGGACAGGCTGGCGCCGTCGGCGATCAGGGGCGGGATCGTGTCGGCCGAGGGGGAGGCGCGACAGATGTTGCCGACAATGGTTGCCCGGTTGCGCACCTGTACCGAGCCGAGGAGGCTTACCGCCTTGGCGAGGTTCGGATAGTTGCCGATGACGTGCGGCGAGGTCTCTATCTCCCGGACCGTCACCAGCGCGCCAAAGCGAAGCCCGGCGGCCGGATCATACGTAAAATCCCTCAGGTTCGGGATCTTCTTGATGTTGACGAGATGAAGGACGCTGCGAAGCTCCTCCTTCATCTCGACGAGCAGATCGGTGCCGCCCGCGATGATGCTGGCATCCTTGCCGAGCCGCCTCAGCAGATCGCTGGCCTCCGCCAGGCTCGCCGGCTCGTAATATTCGAACGGTTTCATGCATTCCTCCTCCCAAAAACAGCGGTACGCCGCCGCGTTCCGCACTTGATTCAATCGATACCGGCGTCACCATCCTCCCGTTGTGCGCTTTCGCCGGACGCGGCGTTGGCCTGAACGGAGCGAAACGCCTGCATGGCCGCGGCGCGATCGGCCACCAGTTCACGTTCCAAGGCCCGAAGGTGCTCCATATTGAGGCGGGCGGCCCTTTCGCCGTCTCCGCTCGCTATCGCTTCGACGATCTCGGAATGCGCGTGATTGCCGCAGAATCGCGGCTCGGTATCCGGCCTCGACCAGGAGAGCAGCGGCTGGCGGTTGATGAGATCGCGTATCACCCCCGTCAGCACGTCGTTGCCGGCCATTTCCGCCAGAAGCAGATGGAACCGCCGGGACAGATGCCGGGCTTCTTCCATGCGGCCCTCTTCATAGGCGTTGCGTTCGTCCTCCACGAACGACCGCAGGCGCGCACGCTCCGTCTCGCCGATCGTGCCGGCGAGCTTCTCGACCGTCGCTGTCTCGATCACGATGCGCGCGTCGAATATCTGCCGCGCTTCGTCGGGCGAACACATGGCGATGGACGCTCCCTTGTTGGGGCTGAGTTCCACCAGCCCCGCATGCGCCAGCCGCATGAGCCCGTTGCGTATGGCAGACCTGCTGGCGCCGGAGGCGATCGCCAGCTCGCGCTCGATCAGTCTGGCGCCGGGGGCCACCCGATGATGCATTATCGCCTCGACGATGACCTGGACGACACGTTGCTCGGCCTCCGGCCCGCTCATCGCGGCCCCGGCAGGGGGACCGTATCTAGCACTCCTGAGAAAGGGCGACGCGGCCATCCGAAACACTCCAGATTAGATTGTCAACAATCTATACTTGGGTGACTGGATGTCAACGTTATGTATTATCGCGCGATTTCAACGCGTTAATGTATGGATTAATAGTGTTTTATTCGCGAAACGCACGCTTTCCTCGTGGCTTCTGGCGAACCACCATACACAAATTTGCTAAAATTAAATCACTTCCGGAATTTCTGCAGATCGCTTCCCCGCAGAAACACCTGATTTGTAGTCTATAATACATTTTTCCTGGCAGGTGCCAACGCGTATGAATGGTAATATATTATGTTGTTTCTATTGATGTCGCGCTCTACACTGACGGATTCGGCGCCGTGGGAACATTCATGAGAAAACCGAAACAATATATATCTATTATGAAATTGCCTCAATAATCGCCGCTTCTTAGTCTCCATCCAGCTGGAATGGCCCAGACTGAACGGGTCAGACGGAATGGAATGGAGTCACTCGATGCATACGGTTCTCGGAACCCGTCATGGCGGCGCCCGCAGTGCACTTCTCCTGCGTGGCTGCCGGATTGCCGGCGAAGCCGCGGCAGGCGATGAACGCGATATCCTCGTCGGGGAAGACGGGCGCATCGCCAGCATCGGCCATCGCCTGGAAGTGGGCCCGGATGTGATCGGCGTCGATCTCCGCGGCGCGCTCGTCTCGCCGGGCTTCGTCGACGTCCACCAGCATCTGGACAAGACAGGCGTCCTCAAATTCACGCCCAATCCCTCGGGAACCTTGCAGGGAGCGCGGGAGGCATTCGCCAGATATGCCCGCCAGGCGCCGGAAGACGACGTGACGCGACGTGCGGCGCGGACCATGGAACGCTGCCTTGCCCGCGGCACCACGGCGATCCGCAGCCACATCAATGTCGACAAGGATGCCGGCTTCAACGGCATCAACGCCTTGGCCCGGCTGAGATCCGAATGGGCGGACCGGCTGACGCTGCAGCTCGTCGCTTTCATGACGCCGCATCCCAATCAGGATATCGAATGGCTGGAGAAGAACATCGATGCCGCGGTCGAACAGGCCGACGCGGTCGGGGGCACCCCGGCGGTCGCCGAGGACCCGATGCGGTATCTCGACATCCTCTTCGCCGCGGCCGAGCGGCATGGCCGACCCATCGATCTGCATCTCGACGAACACCTGAACCCCGAACGGCCGCTTTTCGACGCCGTGTTCGAGCGGGTCCGGAGATTTGGCCTGCAGGGGCGCACCGTCCTCGGGCACGCATCCGTCCTGAGCGCGCTGCCGAGGAAGGAATTCGAGCGCATACGCGACCAGATGATCGATCTCGACATCGCGGTCGTGACACTGCCTGCGGCCAATCTCTACCTGCAGGGCCGCAGCCACGACATGTTGCCGCCCCGCGGTCTGACGCGCGTCGCCGAACTGATCCGCGCGGGGGTGGCCATCGCGACCGCATCCGACAATATCCAGGACCCGTTCGTGCCGACCGGCTCGGGCGACATGCTCGAGATCGCGCGCTGGACGCTGCTTGCCGGGCATCTGCGGGGCGACGAGCTCGCCACCGCCTATGACATGATCACCGCAATACCGGCACGCATGATGAATCTGACCGACTACGGCATCCGCGAGGGCGCCTGGGCGGACCTTGTCGTCACCGATTGCGAGGATGTCAGCGCTCTCGTCGGCGGGAGTCCCGACTGCATCCAGGTGCTCGCGAAAGGCCGGCCGGTCGCAGCACCCGCATCGCCTGCAATGGAGGCCATACGCGCATTGGAAGATGTCCCCTGAACGGCAGCAAGCCGTCGGACGGGCATGATGAGGAGAGGAAGGGAGGAGCATCATGATGATTACCAGAAGAGGCTGTTTGGGGTCGGCGGTCGCAATGGCCGCGCTCATTGCCGCGGGGCCGGCTTTCGCCGAGGGCGCACCGTTCAAGATGGGACTGCTGGTTCCCGGCAGTGTTTCGGAAGAAGGATGGAACAGGATAGGCTTCAACGCACTCAAGGGCGTGGAGGCGGAGCTTGGTGCCGAGGTCAGCTATGTCGAGCTGCAGCAGAACCCGGCATCCTTCGAGAAAGCCTTCCGTGACTTCGCCAGCCAGGGCTACAACGTCATTCTCGGGCACGGCTTCGAGTTTCAGGATGCCGCTCTCGAGGTCGCGCCGGAATATCCCGATACGGTCTTTCTCATTTCCTCGAGCTATATATTCGAGGGAAATGTCATCGGCCTCAACACGGATACGAGCCAGCCCTTCTACCTGATGGGCGTGATCGCGGCCAAGACGGGCAAGAAGGCGGGTCTCGTCGGAGGGATGGAGATCCCGCCGATCAAGGAGGCCTTCGAGGGCTTCACCAACGGTGTGCGAAGCGTCGCGCCGGACTTCCCCGTCAGCGAGGTCTATATCGGCAACTTCACCGATGCGACCGCGACCAAGGAGGCGAGCCTCAGCCTGATCTCGCAAGGGGCCGACTTCGTGCTGCCGAATGCTTCAGGGGCGACGGTGGGCGGTTTCCAGGCCGCCGCGGAATCCGGTGCCGACGTCAAGACCTTCAGCATCTTCAGCGACTACACCTCGGTCGCTCCCAAGAACATCCTCGGGCTTTACGTCGCCGACTATGCCCGGGGCGTCATCCGCATCGTCGGAGACATCAGGAACGGCAAAAAGCCGACGACCAATGTCGAGTTCGGCCTGAAAGATGCCGACGTCATGAAGTTCACCTACAATGATCAGGCTGCAAATCCGGTGACGGAGGACGTGCGCAAATACGTCGATGAGGTGAAGGGCAAGATCGCCGCCGGAGAAATCAAGACCCGGCAGAAATAACGCCCGCAGGCGCGAGAAGGATGGGGCACTGCCCGACAGGTTGGGCCGGTCCGGCGCCGTTCGGCGTGTGCCCCATTCTGCCACGATAACCGCTTCGATCGATTGTTCGATGGAAAGCTTCAGGCTTTTCCTAATCCGAAGGCAGCAAACTCATGGCAAACAGTGAAAGTGGACAGCCGCTGGCGGTCGTCCCCCAGGCCTATGGCGCCCTTTGGCGAGGCCTGCTCGGTCCTTTACGCACGATTATCCAGCCGGCCGCCGCTGTTGTTCTGGCTCTCGCATGCGGCGCGGCGCTCCTTGCCTTCAACGGTTACGAAGCACGCGCCGTGATCGATGTGATGGTGCTTGGCGTCTTCCAGGACACCCGCTCGATCGCCGAAATTCTCCTGAAAGCAACGCCGCTGATCCTGATCGGCGTCGGCCTTTGCGTCCCCTTCCGCTGCAGCATCTGGAACATCGGCGCCGAGGGGCAATTCTATGCCGGCGCCATCGCCGCAACCGCCGTCGGCGTTTCCTTCGACGGGTTGACCGCGTGGATCTACGTCCCGCTGGTCATGATTGCAGGCGCTCTTGCAGGTGCGGCATGGGCGGCGATCGCCGGACTTCTGAAGGTCTATTTCCGGGCCAGCGAGATCGTGACGACGATCATGCTGAATTACATCGCCATTATCATGACGAGCTATCTCGTGACCGGCCCGCTGCGGGATGCGGCTGCGGCCTATCCGCAATCGGCCCGGCTGGTCCAGGAGGCATGGATGCCGCGCATCCTGCCGCCGACCCGCCTCCATATCGGCATCCTCGTCGCCCTGGCGGTGGCCGTCGTGATGTACATCTTTCTGTTCCGCAGCACCCGGGGCTATGCGCTGAGGGTGGTCGGCATCAGCCCGGACGCCGCGCGCTATGCCGGGATCAGCGTTCCCAGGAACATCATGCTGTCGATCTGCCTGAGCGGCAGCATGGCCGGGCTCGCAGGGGCCTTCGAGATCGCCGGCGTCACCCGGCGGCTCTTTCAGTCGATCTCTCCGGGCTATGGCTTCGAAGGCATCGCGGTCGCTCTTCTCGCAAACAACAATCCGATCGGAGCGGTCTTCTCCGGCCTCTTGTTTGCAATTCTGCGAAGCGGCTCCGAGCTCATGCAGATCACGGCACAGGTGCCTCAGGTTCTCGTGCTCGTGATTCAGGGCATCGTCATTCTCTCGGTCGTGGGATTTGCCGTGTTGCGGATCCCGTCGTCGCGCCCTTCCGAATAGGTGGACCCATGGAAGATGTAGCTAGCCTGAGCTTTCTCGCCGCGACCATTGCAGCCTCATGGCGGCTGGCAGCGCCGCTGATGTTCGCATCGATCGGCGAAGTGTTTTCCGAGCGCGCCGGTGTCCTCAATATCGGCCTCGAAGGCGTGATGCTTGCGGGTGCCTTTGCGGGTTTCGCCGCCGCCTTCACCAGCGGAAGCATCCTGCTCGGTGTCGCCGCGGCGGTCGCGGCAGGTGTTCTCGTCGGCCTGTTGTTTGCGTTCTTCACCATCACGATCAAGGCGGACCAGATCGTGGTGGGCGCCGCCATCAACCTGCTCGGCCTCGGCCTGACGGCCTTTCTGTTCCGCGCCTATTTTTCCTCGGCCGGTAAGGGCATCGAAATCGCCAAGCCTGTCGATCTGCCGTGGCTGAGCGATCTGCCGTTCTTCGGCGAAGCGTTCTTCCGGCAGAACGCCTTTGTCTACAGCACGCTTCCGGTGGCCGCGCTTGCCGTCTTCGTGCTCTACAGGACGTCGTTCGGACTGACGCTTCGCGCCGTCGGCGAGCATCCCAAGGCTGTCGACGTTTCGGGCCGCAGCGTAGCGCTCTACCGCTACGGCGCGGTGCTTATCTGCTCGGCGCTCGCGGCGCTCGGCGGCGCCTTCCTGACGCTCGCCCACTCCAACCAGTTCGTCGAAGGCATTTCCTCGGGCCGCGGCTTCATCGCCCTTGCCGTGGTCGTCTTTGCGAGATGGTCGCCCATCGGCGCCTTCATCGTCTCGCTGCTCTTCGGGGTGTTCTATGCGCTGCAGCTGCAATTGCAGGCGCAGCCGGTGCTCTTCCTCCCCTATCAGCTCTTCCAGGCTCTGCCCTACGTCATGACGATCGCGGCGCTGATACTTGTCCGAAACCGGGTCGACACACCGAGCATGCTCGGCGTCGCCTACAAGAAAAGCTGAGGGGGAGAAATGGCGGGCAAACAACTGCTTTTGATGGATGGAATCCATAAACGATTCGGACCGCTCATCGTCAGCGCGGGCGTGACCCTCGACGTCGAGGAGATCGAGATTCACGCGCTGCTTGGCGAAAACGGCGCCGGCAAGACCGTTCTGATGAGCATTCTTTGCGGTGTTCTCTCGCCCAATGAAGGGCAGATCGTCTTCAAGGGACGGCCACTCAAGCTAGGCTCCCCCCGCGAAGCCATCAAACATCGCATCGGCATGGTCCACCAGCACTTCATGCTGGTCCCCAACCTCACGGTCGCGGAAAACTACGTGCTGGGACAGGGCTCGCCCTTCAGCATGATCCGCGACATGAGGGCGGTACATGCGCGCATTCTGGAGCTCAGCGACCGCTACGGTCTCGACGTCGCGCCCGACGCGCTCGTCTCCAGCCTGTCGGTTGGCGAACGGCAGCGGGTCGAGATCTTGAAGGTGCTCTACCACGGCATCGAACTGCTGATTCTGGACGAGCCGACCGCGGTCCTGACGCCTCAGGAAACCGACCGTCTCCTGCGTCTGCTTCGCCAACTCGTCGCAGACGGAAAGACGGTCATCTTCATTTCGCACAAACTGGACGAGGTGATGCGCGTCAGTGATCGCGTCAGCGTCATGCGCGATGCCAAGGTCGTCCGTACGGTGAAAACGTCCGAGACGACCGCGCGCGAGCTGGCGCGCATGATGGTCGGCAGAGACGTTCTGATGGATTTGCCGCGGGCACCTCTCGAGCCCGGCCGTGTCGTGCTGTCGGTCGAGCATCTCAGCTGCGACGGCGAAGCCGGGCTTCCGGCACTGCGAGACGTATCTTTCGAGGTCAGGGCCAATGAAATTGTCGGGATCGCAGGCGTCTCCGGCAATGGCCAGAGCGAGCTGGCGCTGGCCCTGACGGGGCTTCTTCCGGTTGCGTCCGGCAGCGTCACGCTCGACGGGACCCAGCTGGCGGGCCTGTCGTCCTACGAGATCAATCAATTGCCTATGGCGCATATCCCCGAGGACCGCCACAGGATGGGCATCGTGCTGCCGCTGCCACTGACGGAGAATGTGATCCTTCAGCGGTTCGGCAAGCCGCCCTTCTCGTCTCGTGGATTGCTCGACCTGAACGAGATCACGAGGCAGACCCGCGATCTCATGCGCCGATTCAAGGTCAAGGCGTCGGGACCGGGCGACCGCATCCGGAATTTGTCGGGCGGCAATCAGCAGAAGCTCGTCGTCGGGCGCGAGTTGGACCGCCGGTTCGATTTCCTGCTGATCAATCAGCTTACGCGCGGTATCGACATCGGAGCGACCGAGCTGGTGATGCACAAGATTCTCGAGCAGCGCAGCGCCGGCAAGGCCATTCTGCTGATATCCACGGAGCTCGAGGAATTGCTCACGCTCTCCGACCGCATCCTCGTCATGTATGAAGGCCGCCTCGTCGGCGAGATTCCGCCCGACCGCAGCCGTCTGGAAGAGATCGGGCTGCTGATGGCCGGCAAATCTCCGCTATCGGCAGCTTGAGGAACCGGTCTAAGGCGATCGCGGGTATATCCATTGTTTTTGCGCCCGAAAAAGGGGAACTTGGCTCAAGCGGAACGGGAACAGCAGCGCTGCTGCCTGGCGCGAGACAGAGAAGTACCGATGAATGTGACACTTCGCCAGTTGCAGGCCTTCATTGCCGTGGCCGAACTCGGGCGTTTCCATCTGGCGGCCGATCACCTCGGACTTACGCAGTCGGCGATCAGCATCCTGATCAAGGATCTGGAGGTTGCCCTCAAGCATCGGCTGTTCGACCGGCACACACGCATGGTCAGCCTGACGACGGCCGGAGCGGAATTTTTGCCGCAGGCCCGCAAAGTCATGTCGGACCTCGAGATCGCGGTTGCGAATGTTCACGAACTGGCGAGCCTGCAGCGCGGCCGGGTCACGATCGCGGCCGCAATCGTGCTTGCTGCGACCTTGCTGCCGCCGGTCATCGCGCGCTTCGTGAAGCGCTATCCCGACATATCGGTACAGGTGCGGGACATGCCGGAGGAGGAGATCCGCTCCGCATTGAAGCGGAACGAGGCGGATCTCGGCATCGGCACCGTTTCCGCCGACGATCCGGAGATCCAGGCCAGCGTGCTGATGCGGGACCAGCTCACCTTGATTTGCCGCTCCGACCACAGATTCGCAAAGGCGCGGCAGGTGAGCTGGGCAAGCCTTGCAGGCGAAGGCCTGATCGGACTGGCAAAGGACAATCCCCTGCGCGGGCTCGTCGATCGCGCGCTGATCGCCTCCGGTGTCGAGGTCAAGACGAGATACGAGGTGCGTTTCTCGACGACGGCGATCAGCATGGTGGCGGAAGGCCTGGGTATAGCGATCCTTCCGGAAAACTCCCGCCAGCTCACGACCAATGTGGACGTTCGGATCGTCGAGCTGGTCGATCCGGTCATCAGCCGCAACATCTCCATTCTGCAATACCGCCAACCGATGCTCTCGCCGGCGGCGGCAAAAATGAAGGAATTTCTCATGGGAGCGAGCCGCAAGCTCTCGTGATTTAGGGCACTTCCCCGTCTTCGAGACAGTCCGGCGGCAGGATGCCGGATTGAGGGTGATGACTCCGCCCACGGCATCATTATGTCCGCCGATGAACTTGGTCGCGATCTCGACGACGACGTCGACCCCGAAATCACGCGGGCGGCAGACCGCCGGCGACGCTAAGGTATTCGCAGATCACCACGATGCCGCGCGCGTGCGCCAACTCCGGCGAGCGCCTCGACATAGAGCACCTTCGTTTCTTCCGTAAGCGCATTCTCGACACCGCCATCAAGACGGCCGAACAGCCGGCGGCCGCGCCAGCAGCTCCGGCCGCTTCCGACATGCCGGTAGAGCCGAAGCGGCCTGCTGCCAGCCCGCTGCCGGCCGGCACCTACATTCCGCTATCGCGGGCTGGCGAGACAGCCAAAACCCACCAATTGCCGCCCGCCTATTGGGAAACGCTGGAAGAAGTCAGCTTTCGAACGCGCGACGACAAGGGTTAGCGGATTCCGCAGGAGCGGCTTGTGGCCAAGGCGCTGAACCTGCTTTTCGCAAATACAATTTCCCGGTCGTTCGTGAGGGGGGGGAATAGTTGCCAAGCCATCATGCTTGCGTGCAATCATGTAGGCAGGATCGCTCCGACCGTTTGCTGCGTTTCCCGATCGGTCTATATGTGGTAGTGTTCAATCCTACTTAGCACGATCCGAAACGGGAGATTCCCATGCGCAGCACGCAACAATTCAGCGTCACGTTGCCGAATGAAATGGCACAGATGGTCAAGACGAAGGTTTCGTCGGGCGAGTATGCCAGCGAGAGCGAGGTTATCCGCGACGGGCTGCGCGCCTTGCAGGCGCGCGACAAGGCCCTTGAAAGCTGGCTGCGCACGGAAGGCGTTGCCGCCTACGACAAGCTAAAGGCCAACCCGAGCCGGGCGCTCAGCGTTGACCAGGTACGCCAGCATCTTGCCAGCAAGCGTAAGCGATCTGACCCGGCGTGACGCACACCGTTCATTTCACCCCGGAGGCTCGCGACCAGCTCGCCACGCTGGAAGTCGATATTTCCGGGGCAGCGTCGCCCGCCGTGGCGGCGCGCTATGTCGATTTCCATCGTGGACTATTGCGGGAAGCTGCAAACCTTTCCGCACCGAGGCACGCGCCGCGACGATCTTCGGCCAGGCTTGCGAACGCTTGGGTTTCGCCGGCGTGTGACGATTCTGTTTGAGGTAGCGGACGGCACCGTGAATATCATCGGCGTCTATTACGGCGGCCAAGACTACGAAGCACCTTTGCGGGACGGGGATTTGACGGAGATCGAGCATGACGACGACGAATCCTAGCCGCGCCGCGTGTCGCCAGCGTCGTCATGGGGGAAACACCCTGGCGAGCTGGTATGAGCCTCATGGCGTTCGACAGCCTAGAAGCGTGGCAGCGCGTAGCCACATGGTGTCGACCGCGTTCGCCGGGATCGGGGATTTCGAGCGGTCCTTGATCGTAGAGCGCACCAGCGCCGGCCGGATCGCGGCGAAGGCGCGAGGCGTGCGGTTCGGTCCCTCCCCTGCCCTGTCCGCCGCGCAGATCGAAAACGCCCGGAAGCTCATCAAAGACGAGGAAAAGCCGGTGGCCGAGGTCGCTCGGCTCTTGGGTGTGCATCGTGCGACCCTTTATCGGGCGTTAGCCGATGCGCCCGCCGAGGCTTGATGCTTGCCGACTCAGACGAAAGGACACTCCGAATGCAGATGATTCCACGGAACCCGCGCGACGGCATCTATCCAGCTACCGACGACTATGTGCATGCGATGGAGGTGAGCGGCGCGGCACGGTTTCTATTTGTCAGTGGCACTATGGGGCTTGATCCCAAAGGGAAGGCTCCAGACAGCCTGGAAGAACAGCTATCGCTGATCTGGTCCAATATCCGGCGCATCCTCGCCGAAGCAAACATGACGACCGACAATATTGTGCGGTTGACGAGCTACTTGCGCGATGCCTCTTATGCCGAGGCGAACCAGAATGTCCGCATTGCGGCTTTGGGCAATCGTCGTATCCCGACAACTGCGATCGTGGCCGAAACCCTTGTCCCGGAATGGTTGGTCGAGATCGAGGTGGTAGCTGCCGCATGAGATCGCTGGCCGGCCCGCTCTTTCACATAGGGCCGTAGCTATTTGGCTGCCCGCAACGCATCCTCTCAGGCGGGAAGGCGAAATAACCGAGGTCGAAGCCTTCCGGCGCGTCCGCCGATGCGCCGATCTGCCAGGTGCCGTTCAGCGGCCTGACCGTTGAGGAAGAGCATATTCAAGCCGGAAAACGTTCAGGCGGCCATCGAAGCCGTCCGCCCCTGGGCGGTCGATTCCCTCACCCACACGAACCAGCCGCTTCCCGGAGGCGGCTTTCGCAAGGATATCGACAAGATCGCGGCTTTCGTGGAGGCGGCAAGAGCGGCCTGAGCCCCCACCTCCATAAAGAACAGATCCGTGATCATCCGGTCGCGTCGCTTCGCCGTTGCTCTTGAAGAGGACGGCGCATCGACTAGATCATAGATGTTGTCCGGCCCCGGAGGTTCACAATGGAGGCTCACAACGCTTCATGACATCCCGATCCAAAGGAGCGTCGTTCATGAAGATAGCCCAGATCGCACCGCTGTTCGAACGTGTCCCGCCGAAGCTCTACGGCGGAACCGAGCGCGTCGTTCACCACCTGACGGAAGAGCTCGTCCGGCAGGGCCATGAGGTCACGCTCTTCGCGAGCGGCGACTCGATGACCTCGGCAAGGCTCATCCCCTGCTCGGATATGGCGCTGAGATTGAACCCTGCGGTTCAGGATCCTATCCCCTATCACATGCTGATGCTGGAGGAAGTGCGCCGGCAGGCCAACGGCTTCGACGTCCTGCACTTCCACATCGATCTCCTGCATTTTCCCCTCGTTCGCAGCCTCGCAGGAAAGACGGTGACGACGCTGCACGGCCGCCTCGATCTGCCCGATCTCCAGCCCTTCTACGCCGCATTCCCGGATGTTCCTCTGATTTCGATCTCCGACGACCAGCGAAAACCGATGCCGCCGGTCAATTGGGTCGCGACGGTCCATCATGGTTTGGCTCCTGACGTCCTTCCCTTCACCGGCCAGCCGAGGGGCGATTATCTCGCCTTCCTTGGCCGCATCTCGCCCGAAAAGCGGCCCGACCGCGCGATCGAAATCGCTGCCCGGGTCGGCATGCCGCTGAAAATCGCCGCCAAGGTCGACAAAGCGGACGAGGCCTACTGGCTGAACGAGATCGAGCCGCTTGTCCGGCGCTATCCGAATGTCGAATTCATCGGCGAAATCGACGAATGTCAGAAGGGCGAGTTCCTCGGAAATGCACGCGCCCTCCTCTTCCCGATCGATTGGCCCGAACCATTCGGGCTGGTGATGATCGAGGCGATGGCCTGCGGCACGCCGGTGGTCGCCTTCCGCTGCGGCGCGGTGCCGGAGGTGATCGACCACGCCGTGTCCGGCTTCATCGTCGACAGCATGGAGGAGGCCGTGAAGGCGGTCCACGATCTCGACCGGCTCGATCGCCACACGGTCCGGGCGACCTTCGACAGACGCTTCACCGCCCGACGCATGGCAGATGACTATCTGGATCTCTATCGCGCCCTGGCAGGCGGCGCCCAAAGGGTCATGCCGATCCATGCGGCGAACGAAAGCGGTGCCGGCCCCGGCTCTGCCAGGGTCGCCTGATACCGGATCACGGATGAGTTCTGATCGACCTGAACGCATCGTGATCTACTCGAGGAGCGAGAGCGGGATGCGGGCGGAAAACGGCACGCACCACCCTCACCCTGCTCCTATGCAACGGAGACCGATCCGATGGGAACCAACCTCTCCGGGGGGCCGGCCGAAGCCGCTCCCGACGTGACATCTGCGGACGACCTGGGACCCGCAGCGGTCTCGCGTTACGAGCGAAGCTCCAGATCGCTGAAACACGGCGATACCTTCGCAGTGTTCGACCACAACGGCGATGCGTTTTCCTCTCCTTCCAATCCGGAGGGGATCTTCCACCGCGACACCCGCCATCTGTCGGAGTTCGTGCTGACATTGAACGGCGCCCGGTCGCTGTTGCTGAGTTCCACGCTCAGGGACGACAATGCCACGCTCGACTGCGATCTCACCAACCCGGCTCTCGTGCTCGATCCCGGTGGCGAGGTCTTGAAGCATGACCTTATTCACGTGCGGCGTACCCGGTTCCTCTGGCAGGAGGCCTGCTACGAACGCCTGGTCCTCCGAAACTTCGATGAAGTGCCGAGAAGGCTGCAGGTCGAATTGTCCTTCGCCGCCGACTTCGCCGACCTTTTCGAGGTGCGTGGCACCCCCAGGCGACGCCGCGGCACCCATCACAGCGCGCTGGTCGGCAACGCCCGGGTCGTCCTGGCCTATGACGGCCTCGACGGCCAGACCCGCAGCACGACGCTCCGCTTCGATCCGGAGCCGCAGAGGCTCACCGGACGGGAGGCGAGCTTTGTCGTCGAGCTCGCACCGCATCAGGCGCAATCGATATTCATCGAAATCGTCTGCAACAGTCTCGAAGACAATCCGCACCCTCCGGCCTTCACCTTCTTTCTGGCGTTGCGCGATGCCAGGAGGGCGTTGCGCTATTCCGCCTCCCGCGCCGCCGCGGTCGTGACCTCCAACGCCGTGTTCAACGAGGCGGTGAGACGCAGCGTCACCGACCTCTACATGTTGCTTACGGAGACACCCGAAGGTCCCTACCCTTACGCCGGCATCCCCTGGTTCAGCACCGTCTTCGGCCGCGACGCTCTCATTACCGCGCTCGAAACACTGTGGCTGGACCCGGAAATCGCGAAAGGCGTGCTCAGGCATCTTGCCGCCAACCAGGCGACCGATTTCGACCCCGCCGCCGATGCGGAGCCGGGCAAGATCCTGCATGAGATGCGCTACGGCGAAATGGCGGAACTCGGCGAGGTGCCCTTCCGGCGCTATTACGGCAGCATCGACTCGACCCCTCTCTTCATCATGCTTGCCGGCGCCTATCTCGATCGCACCGGCGATCTCGATACCGTGCGGAACCTCTGGCCGAACGTGGTGGCGGCGCTTGACTGGATCGACCGTTTCGGCGACCGCGACGGCGACGGCTTCGTCGAATATGGAAGCCGCACCGCAAAGGGCCTGGTGAACCAGTGCTGGAAGGACAGCCACGATTCGATCTTCCATGCCGGGGGCAATCTGGCCTCGGGGCCGATCGCGACCGCCGAGGTACAGGCCTATGTCTTCGGCGCCTGGCAGGCGGCCGCGCGGCTGTCGCGCAAGCTCGGCCATGTCGAGGATGCGCTGAGGCTCGAACGACGGGCCGAAGAGCTGCGCATCCGGTTCGACACGGCCTTTTTCGACGATGAGCTTGGAACCTATTCGCTGGCCCTCGACGGGGAAAAGAACCCCTGCCGCGTCCGCTCCTCCAATGCAGGCCATGCGCTCTTTACCGGCATCGCCCTGCCGGAGCGCGCCGGCAGGGTAGTGTCGACGCTGATGGCGCAATCCTCCTTCTGCGGCTGGGGCGTGCGCACGATCGCCGCCTCGGAGGCGCGTTACAATCCGATGAGCTACCATAACGGCTCCGTCTGGCCGCACGACAATGCGCTGATCGCGGCAGGCTTCGTGCGCTACGGCTTTCAAGCCGAGGCGGCGAGCATCTTCGAAGGGCTGTTCGCGGCCTCCACCTACACCGACCTCAGACGTCTGCCGGAGCTATTTTGCGGCTTCGCGCGCCAGCGCGCCCGCGGGCCGACCTTCTATCCGGTTTCCTGCGTCCCGCAGGCCTGGGCGGCGGCTGCCCCCCTCTATCTGCTCCAGTCGATGATCGGACTCGGCTTCGATGCCGGCAGGATGCATGTCACCCTGAACGAGCCGACGCTCCCGCCCTTCCTGGACGAGGTCGTGCTGAAACGGCTGCGGGTCGGTTCGGGCATGGTCGACATAGCCCTGAGACGGTCGAGATCCCAGGTCGTGGTCGACGTCCTGGAGCGGAGGGGCGGAGTGAAGGTGCTGACGACGCATTGAGTTAGAACGTCGCCGGAGCACTGGAGGCTGCTCCCGGCCCGCCAGATCTACACTAATGCATTAGTGTATTGCACCCTGTTTCCCGCCATGCTACATCCGCGTGGAAGATCCACCTGTCGGGAATATCCAAGCCAATGACATCCACACTTCGTAGCGCACGGTGGTTTGCCCCCGATGACCTGCGCTCTTCCGGTCACCGCTCCCGCCTGATGCAGATGGGCTACGACGCCAAGGACTGGGGCGAGAAGCCGATCATCGCCATCCTGAACACATGGTCGGATCTCAATCCGTGCCACGCTCATTTCAAGCACCGGATCGACGACGTGAAACGCGGCGTGCTGCAGGCCGGCGGGTTTCCCGTCGAACTGCCGGTGCAGTCGCTCTCGGAAAGCTCGCTCAAGCCGACGACGATGCTCTATCGAAACTTCCTGGCCATGGAGGCGGAGGAATTGCTGCGCGGCCACCCGATCGACGGGGCCGTACTGATGGGCGGGTGCGACAAGACCACGCCTGCCCTCGTCATGGGTGCGATCAGCGCCGGCCTCCCGATGATCTTCCTGCCGGCCGGCCCGATGCTGCGCGGGCACTACAAGGGCGAGCATCTCGGCTCCGGCTCGGATGCATGGAAGTATTGGGACGAGCGCCGCGCGGGAACGATAACGGATGAGCAATGGATCGGCGTGGAGGAGGGGATCGCCCGCTCCTACGGCCATTGCATGACCTTCGGAACGGCAAGCACGATGACGGCGATCGCCGAGTCGCTCGGTTTGACGCTTCCCGGCGCCAGCTCGATCCCCGCAGCCGACGCCAACCACATCCGTATGAGCACGCGATGCGGCAGGCGGATCGTCGAGATGGTTCACGAGAAGCTGGGACCTGAGAAGATCATCACCGAGAAGTCGGTCGCAAATGCGAGTGCCGTAGCAATGGCGACCGGCTGTTCGACCAATGCCGTGGTGCATCTCATCGCCATGGCGCGACGGGCCGGGGTGCCGCTGACGCTCGAAGATCTCGACAGGATCAGCCGCACGACGCCCGTCATCGCCAATATCAGGCCTTCCGGCAAGCAGTACCTCATGGAGGATTTCTATTATGCCGGCGGCCTGCGCGCGCTGATGGCGGAGATGAAGGAGCTGTTGCATCTCGACGCGATGACGGTGAGCGGATTTCCGTTGGGGGCGACGCTCGAAGGGGCGGAGGTGCACAATTCCGACGTCATCCGGCCGCTTTCCAACCCGATCTATCATGAAGGCTCGCTGGCCGTCCTGAAGGGCAATCTGGCGCCGGATGGCTGCGTCGTGAAGCCGTCCGCCTGCGAGGAGCGGCTGCGGGTCCATGAGGGGCCGGCGCTCGTCTTCGACAGCTATCCGGAGATGAAGGCCGCCATCGACGACGAGGATCTCGACGTCACGCCCGACCACGTGCTCATCCTCAGAAATGCGGGGCCCAAGGGCGGGCCCGGCATGCCGGAATGGGGTATGCTGCCGATCCCGAAAAAGATCCTGAAGCAGGGCTATCGCGATATGCTGCGCATCTCCGACGCCCGCATGAGCGGGACGAGCTACGGCGCCTGCATCCTGCACGTGGCGCCGGAGTCCCATGTCGGCGGGCCCCTTTCGCTCGTCAGGACCGGAGACATCATCCGCGTCGACGTGCCGAACCGGACGATCGACATGCTGGTCGACGAGGAGATATTGGCGATGCGGCGGGCCGCATGGACGCGCCCCGCCGACAAATACGAACGAGGCTATGGCTGGATGTTCTCGAAGCACATCAAGCAGGCCAATGAAGGCTGCGACTTCGACTTTCTCGAAACCGCCTTCGGAACAGCCGTGGGCGAGCCCGACATTTTCTGATTTCACGAACTTCCCAGGGAGGAAACATGACCACCTATGTTCTGTCCGACGAGACACGCAGGAAATTCGAAGGCGTAAGCTGCGCCACCTTGTGCACCGCCCTCTTCAAGCGCGGCCTGCGCAACCAGTTCATCCAGGACGTTCGTCCGGTCGCGCCGAAGGCGAAGAACATGGTCGGCCAGGCCTTTACCCTTCGATACATCCCGGCTCGAGAAGACCTGAACCAGCTTTCCGCCTTTCAAAATCCCGAACACCCGCAGCGCGCGGCCGTGGAGAAGTGCCCACCCGGTTTCGTCATGGTGATGGATAGCCGGAAGGATCCGCGGGCGGCTTCCGCGGGTTCGATCCTGGTTTCGCGGCTGATGGTGCGCGGCGTCGCCGGCGTCGTCACCGACGGCGGTTTCCGGGACAGCCCGGAAATCGGCGAGCTCGACATCCCCGCCTATCACAGCCGTCCTTCCGCGCCGACGAACCTGACGCTGCACCAGGCGCTCGACATCAACGTTCCGGTCGGCTGCGGCGACGTCGCCGTCTGGCCGGGAGACGTCGTCGTCGGAGATCGCGAAGGCGTGGTCGTCGTCCCCGCGCATCTTGCCGACGAGATCGCCGCCGAAGCCGTCGAGATGACGGCCTTCGAAGACTTCGTCACCGAGGAAGTCCTGAAGGGCCGCTCCATCATCGGCCTCTATCCCGCCACCAAGGATGAGACGAAGACGGAATTCGCAGCCTGGCGCCGGACCAAGGGACGCTAGGCATGACGATGCTCCGGGACATAACCATCCTTCAGGCCGCCGAACTGCCGGAAAAGACCGATCTGGAACTGAAGGAAACCTTCAATACCGTCCGGCTGCCGAAGGATGCCTCGGCGATCGGGCCGTTTCTTGCCGAATACGGAGCACGGATTCGCGGCATCGCCGTCAGGCACGCCCATATCGATGCGGCCATGCTCGACCGCCTGCCGGCGCTGGAGATCATCTCCAGCTACAGCGCCGGTCTCGACGGCATCGATGTCGAGACCGCGCATGCCCGTGGCGTCGTCGTCCGCAACACGTCGAAGATCCTTGCCGAGGATGTCGCCGATCTTGCGCTTGCACTGAGCATTTCGGCCACGCGCGGCCTCATGCGCGGCCACGATTTCGTGCGCGAGGGCAAGTGGGGCGGGAGCGCCTTCCCGCTCGGCCGCTCGCTGAGATCGCTGAAGACGGGGATCGTCGGGCTTGGACATATCGGCTCGGCGGTCGCCGCCCGGCTGAGCGTGATGGGAGCGCCAACCGCCTATTACGGCCCGAGACGCAAGCCTGTCGACCTTCCGTATTTCGACGGCATCGAGGCGCTCGCGGCCTGGGCCGATCTCCTGATCGTCACCTGTTCTGCGAGTCCCGAGACGATCGGCCTCGTCAATGCCGCCGTGCTCGCGAGCCTTGGCCCGGAAGGCTATCTGGTGAACGTCTCGCGCGGCACGATCGTCGACGAACAGGCGCTCATCACGGCGCTGGCCGGAAACGGGATCGCCGGCGCGGCCCTCGACGTCTTCGAGAAGGAGCCTTTCGTCCCGGAAGCGCTCCGCACCGATCCGCGCGTCGTCCTGTCCCCGCACATGGGCAGCGGTACGCGCGAGACGCGGCAACAGATGGGCGACAGCATGGTCGCCGCATTGGTGGAGCATTTCGAGAGCCGAAACGGGTAATCGTTCGCAAAAACCCCTCCCCAACCCCTCCCCACAGGTGGGAGGGGCTCTGGCGCCCGTTGCACCCGATTGCCATTCCCCAGAACCTTGAGACTGTCGCGACGGTCAGAGAGGCGACGAGGCCACGGCCGGTTAGCCCCTCCCACCTGTGGGGAGGGGTTGGGGAGGGGCATTCGTTCCTTGCGTTGCGCGCTCGCGGCCCCGCCCCTATCCTCGCCTCCTCCCCTCGCGGTGAAAGAGCAACGCGATCGCCCCGAGGATGATCGCTCCGCCGATCACGACCTCCAGCCGGATCGGCTCGCCGAAGAGCACGAGGCCAAGGATGAGGGCGATCGGCAGCCGGATGAAATCCACGATAACCAGCAGCGAAGCGTCGGCGAGCTTCATTGCCCTCGCGAAGGATAGCTGGGCGAAAAGGCCGCCGATGCCCTGCAGCGTCATCAGCGCGAGGCTGAACAGCGAAGGCGTCTGCCAGAAAGGCAGAGCCATGACGAAAGCCACGGGTACCGTCACGAGCAGGTTCAGCCAGGCGATGCTGAGCGGGTCCTCGCGTTCGGCCGAAACCTTCATCAACAGCGCGACGATGGCGAGGCCGACCGCTGACGCCAGCGCCCAGGCCGCGCCTGACTGGAAGGTTGCGGCGCCCGGCCTGACGACGATCAGAATACCGGCGAAGCCGGCAACGAGGCTGAGGACCCGGGCGGCCGAGAACCGCTCACCGAGGAAAAGTACCGACCCGAGCGCGACGAAGAGAGGCATGGTGAAGGCGATCGCGGTCGCGGAGGCCAAAGGTATCTCGGTGACGGCAATGAAGGCCGCGACGAGCGCAAGAAGCTTGATGACGGCCCTGATCGCATGGACGGAGAAATGCATCGCCCGGGCGCTGGATTGCGCGATGCCGAGCGGAAAGCCGCGGCGGCGCAGCAGCAGATAGAGCGCGATCAGGCTGGCAAGGTTACGGAAGAAGACGATGCCGATCGGGTGGACCTCCCCGGCCACGAAGCGCACGACCACGCCGTCCATTGCCGCGACCAGGGAATTTGCCCCCATCAACAGGGCTCCTGCGACGACAGCAGGCAGGGCGATCTTCTTCATGCCGCGTCGGCGGCTGTCTGCCACTTCGGCTTCGGAGCCGCATTGATGAGCTGGCGCGTATAGGCATGTTGCGGATTGCGGAAGATCTCTTCCGTCGTCGCATGCTCGACGATCTCGCCGCTCTTCATGACGATGATGCGATCGGCAAAGTGACGAACGATCGGCAGATCATGGGTTATGAAGATGTAGGCGAGGCCCAGCCGGTCACGCAATTCCGCCAGAAGATCGATGACCTGCACCTGCACCGAGACGTCGAGCGCCGAGACGGCCTCGTCGCAGACGACGAGCTCCGGATCGCAGGCAAGCGCCCGGGCAATGGCGATGCGCTGCCGCTGGCCCCCTGAGAACTGGTGCGGATAGCGTTTGGCGTGCTCGGGGTTCAGGCCGACGAGCCCCAGCAATTCGGTGACACGGTCGCGCCAGCGCGTCTTCTCCAGAATGTCCTTGTGGATGCGCCACGGCTCCGAGACGATGTCGAACACCGTCATGCGCGGGTTCATCGAACTATAGGGGTCCTGGAACACCATCTGCACCTTCCGGCGGAAGGCCAGCAGTTGCTTGCGGTCCATCTTCAGGACGTCGCGTCCGTGAAACAGCGCCTCGCCGCCGGAAGCCTCGTTCAGGCCCAGAAGCACGCGTGCGACGGTCGACTTGCCGGAGCCGCTCTCGCCAACGATCCCGATCGTCTCGCCGGCTGCCACGTCGAAGCTCAGGTTCTTGACCGCATGCAATCGCGCCGGCTTCGCAAAAATCCCGGACGAGAGCGTATAGAACTTGTCGATGTTCTTCACTTCCAGGATCGGTTTCCCGGCCGGCCTCGCCGGCCTCGGCGGCGCTCTATCATCGGCATGTGGGAGGGCGTTGATCAACGTCCGCGTATAGCTGTGGGCGGGATTTTCGAAGACGGCGCGGGCTTCCCCCTCCTCCACGATGCGGCCGGACTTCATGACGATCACCCGGTCGGCCATGTTCGCGGCCACCTCGAGGTCATGGGTGATCATGATGATGGCAAGGCCGTCTTCGGCCTGCAGCTTCTTCAAAAGCTCGAGGATCTGCGCCTGCACGCTCACGTCGAGCGCCGTCGTCGGCTCGTCGGCAATCAGGATTTCCGGCCTGAGCGCGATCGCCATGCCGATCATGATGCGCTGGCGCTGGCCGCCGGAAAACTGGTGCGGATACTGATCGATGCGCTTCTCCGGCTCCGGGATGCCCACGCGCCCCAATATCTCGACCGCCCTCTGCCGAGCCTCGGCGCCGCTCGCCACTCCGTGGACAGTGAAGACCTCCTCCAGCTGCCAGCCGATCGTATAGACGGGGTTCAGATGCGACAGCGGGTCCTGGAAGATCATCGCGATCCTGCGGCCGTTGAGGTCCCGCCGCTCCCCCTCGGAAAGCGAGGAGAGATCGCGTCCGCGATAGGCGACCGTCCCGGCGCAGATATCGCCCGGAGGCGTGTCGATGAGCCCCATGACCGCACTGGCGCTGACCGACTTGCCGGAGCCGGACTCGCCCAGGATCACGAGCGTCTCGCCGGCGTCGACATGAAAGCTGACCCCGCTCGTCGCACGGAAGGCACCGCCGAGCGACAGGAAATCCACGGTCAGATCCTTGACCTCGAGGAGGTGTGGGCCGGTCATTTGCGTTTCTCCGGAATGCCCTTCTTGGAGCGGGCGAGTTCGATCCGCCAGCGCTGCTGCGGATCGGCATAGGTGCGCCACCAGCTCGACAGGATATTGAGCGAAAGCGTCGTCAAGAGGATCGCGAGTCCGGGCCAGAAGGCGATCCACCAGGCGGTCGAGAGATAGCCGCGGCCGGTGGCGACCATGGCGCCCCAGGTGAACTCAGGCGCCTGGATGCCGAGGCCGAGGAAGCTCAGCGACGACTCGGCAAGAACAACGGTTGCGAAGTCGATGGCGCCGATCGTGACCAGCGTCGGCAGCACGATCGGCGCGATGTGACGGAAAAGGATGCGCGTGTGGTTGGCGCCGAGCGCGACGGCGGCGCTGACGAACATCCGCTCTCTCACCTCAAGCACTTCCGCACGCGTTGTGCGCAGATAGATCGGCACGCGGGTGATTGCGAGCACCAGTATCAGATTGGTGACGGAAGGGCCAAGGCTGAAGAGGACGATCAGCGCCAAAAGCAGCGAAGGAAAGCTCATCACGATGTCAGCACCGCGCATGAT
This sequence comes from Ensifer meliloti, assembly GCF_030064585.1. Lineage (NCBI taxonomy): Bacteria > Pseudomonadati > Pseudomonadota > Alphaproteobacteria > Hyphomicrobiales > Rhizobiaceae > Ensifer > Ensifer meliloti. Next base: position 971,235 of record NZ_CP120364.1, on the reverse strand, counting down.
CATCGTGCCGGCGGCGCCTCGCGAATAGCCGGCAATCAAGCCGAGCATGCCGCCGATCACGACCGAGCAGAACACCGCAAAGAACGCGATGCCGATCGTGGCCTGCGCACCCACCACGAGCCGCGCGAGCAGGCTGCGGCCGAGCGTGTCGGCGCCGAGCACGTAAGTCCAACCCTGGGACAGGCTGAACGGCGCCATGTTCCGGGCGCGGAAATTGGGTTTGTCGATGAGGTCGCCCATCAGCCACGGACCGAAGACGGCGCACGCGACCACGAGCAGCAGGAAGATCACGGCGGCGAGCGCCAGCCAGTCCCGGCTGATGAGGCGCAGTATCTGAAAACGCGAGACTTTCGTCTCGGGGGTATCGGCGGAAGTCGTCATGGCCGTCGCGCTCATCTCGTTTCAAACCTTATGCGTGGATCGAGCCGCGCATAGACGAGGTCTATCGCGATGTTCAGAACGAAAATGGCAATCGCCGTCACCAGCACCGTCGCCTGGATGAGCGCGAAGTCGCGCCGCACGATCGCGTCGATCATGAGCTTGCCGATCCCCGGCCAGCCGAAGATGGTTTCCACGACGACGGCGCCGTTGACGAGGCTTGCGGCAAGGTCGCCGGCGACGGTGATGACCGGGAGCAGCGAGTTGCGCAGGGCGTGGCGGAAGACGATCCGGGACCGGTTCACGCCCTTGGCCCGCGCCGTCTTCACATAGGGCGAGGCAAGCGCACCCATCATCGTGCCGCGAACGACCTGGACCAGCAGGCCGAAGGGTCTGAGGGTCAGAACGAAGATCGGCATGATCCAATGCAGCGCCGTTCCCGTCCCGGAGGTCGGAAGCAGGCCCAGTCCGACGGAGAAGACAAGGATCGCCACGATCGCAACCCAGAAATCCGGGGCGCTGGCGCCCGCAAGCGACGCGGTGCTCGCGATCTTGTCGAACAGGCTGTTCGGGCGTGCCGCGGCAAGCGACCCGACGACGACGGCGAGACAGAGAGAAAGAACGATCGCGATCACGGCGAGCTTCAGCGTTTGCGGAAAGGCCTCGAGCGCGACTTCCATGGCCGGCCGGTTGCGGCTCAGCGCGTCCCCGAAATCGAATCGGGCGAGATCGACAAGGTAACGGCCGAATTGCACGACAAGAGGATCGTTGAAGCCGTGCGCCTCCGAGAAGGCCTGACGCTGCGCTTCGGAAGAATCGAGCGGCAGATAGAGATAGGCCGGATCGCCGGTAAGCCTCGAGAGGAAGAAGACGAGCACCAGAAGCCCGATCACCGCGATCAGGCTCTGGCCGGCGCGTCTGAGAATGAAAGCGAACACGGCGTTTCCTTTCCACCGTAATCAAGGAGGGCGCCGCGACGTGAGACACGCCGCGGCGGCAGGTCGGGTTCGTCAGTCCTTGAAATGGATCTCGGAGAGCGCGATCTCGCTGTTCGTCTTGAGATCCGGCTTCCAGTCGAGGCGCGAGCCGACGCGGACATAGCCGATCATGTGGTACATCGGCACGTCTGCGACGATCTCGTCGTGCACCTTCGCGAAGACCTCCTGAAACAGCTTTTCACGCTCGTCGCCGGTCGCGGCCATGGCTTTCTTCAACACGACGTCGAGGTCGGGATCGGCGATCGTCGAATATTGTCCCTCGCTCAGATACATGACCGGAGCGGTAAACCCGGCGTCGCCCGTATTGTTGTCGTGCTGCTGCTGGAAAAGCGTCGGCCCGCGTCCCTCCGGGAAGGGCTTGTCGAGATAGCGCACCCAGTCGGCCGCTTCGAGCTGGCGTATCGAGACGTTGAGCCCGATCTCCTGCCACATGGATCGCATCGCTTCGAGGCTTTCGGCCGAGTTCGGGAAGAAGCCGTTGCGCCCGATCAGCACGATCTCCTTGTCGACCGGAGCGCCTGCGGCCTTGGCTTCCTCGACCAGCTTCATCGCCTCTTCGGGATTGTAGGTCCATGGCTTGATATCGGGATTGTGGCCGCGCACGCCCGGAACGACCATTTGCGAGGCCCGCAGGACGTCCTTGCCGAACAGCGCTTCGCCCATGCCGTCCCAGTCGATAGCCATGTTGAGCGCCTTGCGGATGCGGACATCATCGAGCGGCGGGATCTGCGCATCGATGCGCATGCGGGTCGTCTCGGAGTTCAGATAGGCAAAGTCAGACTCGGCATTGGTGGCGTCCTGCACGGCGATGGATGGGGTCATGTCCGCTTCGCCGGATTCGACCATGGCCGCCCGGATGGCCGACTCGCTGCGCCAGACATAGGTTGCGCGCGTGACGTCCGGCTTGGCGCCCCAGTAAGCATCGTGACGCTTCAGGACGATCTGCTCGTTGGACTTGCTTTCGACCACATAGGGTCCCGTGCCGACGGGATCGTTGCTTTCCTTGTCGAACGGCATGTTGGGGGAGACGATCTGCACGGTGCCGAGCAGCGTCGGCATGATCGGCACCGGGCTGTCGGAGGAGATCTCCACCGTCTGCGCATCGACCGCCTTCGGCGTCAGCTTGACGTCGCCGAATTTCGAGCGGCTGTCGCAGGTGAGGCCGGGGTTCATCAGGCGGTTGATGGACTTGACCACCGCTTCGGCATCGAACGCCGCGCCGTCCTGAAACTTGACGCCGCTCTTGAGATGCACACGCCAGGTCAGATCGTCCACCTGCTCCCATTTTTCAGCAAGCCAGGGGCCGACGGTGCCCTTCTCCGTGTCGATGACGGTCAGGGTCTCGGTAATGTTGGAATTGATGATGCGGCCGATATCCGACCTGATGGAGCGACAGGGATCGAGGTTGGCCGGCTGCTCCGGCAATACGATCTTCACCTCGCCTTCGGCGGCCATCGCGACGCCGGAAAAGAGCGTCGCGGTCAAGAGCGCCACGGCGCAGGTACAATAGCGGATGGTCATTTCTTTCTCCTCCTCGGTAAAGACCAGGACGTTGCGGCGGGCCGTTTTCGGCCTCGTAGTCCTCCGGCACCGCATCCGCACTAGCGCACTAATGTATTAGTGTGTCCACACAAAAGTGTCAACTCAGGCTGAAGCCGCCGCCGCTGCCTTTCCGGAGCGCCTCAGGCAGGCGGCTTCCGCCGCCTTCAAGGCCTCCACCGCGGCGCCGACGGGGCCAAGCTTCGCAGCACTCAGATTGGAGATCATGGGCATCAGCCGGCCCGTGTCGGCGATCCCCGCCAGCCGCATGCCGTCATGAAGCACCTGCAAGCCGCCAAGGTCCGTGCGAACTCTCTCGAACTCCAGAAACGGCTGGCTGAGCTCCAATGCCTCGGCGCCGCGCCCGGCCTTGTAGAGCGTAAGGAGCTCCATCGCGGCCGAAGGGGCAATGCAGACCGCGCCCGAAGTATAGGTCGTCAGTGCGCGGCGGCCGAGATGATCGTGGATCGGCGTTTCGCCCATGCCGCTCGCCATCCGGTCTTTTCCGATCGCCCCTATGACGGCATCGAGATAGGCGTCCTGCGCCGGATCGGCCCGCTCCACCGCATATTTGACGAAATCGACGGCGCCTTCGGAGACGAGGCGGGCAAGCTCGTCCGGATCGACATAATTCTCCCGCTTCAGATAGAGCACGAGGCCATGGCCGAGAATCGCCGCGAGGCGGCGCACGCCATTGGCGACACCGGCGGGATCTGCCGGGAATTGGGTCGGGAGCAGCATCACGTTCTTGAAACCCAGGTCGCGGGCGATCGGCGCCTGCGCCATGGCCTTGCCGAAATCCGGACCGATCGACGTTATGAGACCGGTCTGCGGCGCAGCAGCCGCGATCACCGCCTCCATGCCCGCGCGATAGTCGTCCAGGCCGAAATGATAGAGGTTGGCATTTCCGCCATAGAGGAGAATGCGCACCCCGCCTGCCTCGATATGACGAATGATCGCCGCGTTGGCGTCGGCGTTCACCGTCAGATCCGCATTCAGCGCGATGGGCGGGACCGCCACCACCGAAGCTGCGTAATCACGGGCACCAAGTCGAGTTTGCATGAGAACCTCCTCCATAAGTCGGTTTTCATTACAACATGGCCAACGATTTGTAAAATATATTTACCTATCAGGAGTCGATTGTACCGTCCGTCATCCTTCGGCGCGCGTTGATGATGTGCGTTTCCATCGCCACCCGCGCCCATACGGCATCTTTCGTGCGGATCGCTTCGACGATCTCGGCATGTTCGGCAATGACCCGGCGGGCACGTGCCTGCGATCCGGACCGGGTGAGGGCAAGCGAAACGTTCATGAAGCTGGTCAGCGAAACCTCCGGGCCCTCCAGCGCCTTGGCGAAAAACTCGTTTCCCGTCCCCTCGCAGATCGCAAGATGGAAACACCTGTCGCTTTCCGGCAGGAAGGCCCCGCGGCCGACCTCATGGGCGAAGGCCTCATGGGCCTCGATAATGGCGGCAAGCTGCTTTTCCGTGCGCCGCTCCGCTGCCAGTGCTGCCGCCTGGCCTTCCACGTAGAAACGAAGCTCCTGATAGCGCAGGAAGCGCGAAATATCCTCCAGGTCGGCCAGGTTCGGCAGATCTTGCGAGGGCCTGCTCAAGACATAGGTGCCGCTGCCGCGCCGCGCTTCCACGAGGCCGTCGACCCGCAGGCGCGCAAGCGCCTCGCGGACGACCGGCCGCGAGACGCCGAAGCGTTCGGCGAGTTCGTTCTCCGTCGGCAGACGTGCGCCCGGTTGAAAGATGCCGTTCAATATGTCGTGCAGGATGCGCCCGTAGACCTGATCGGCATAGCTCGACGGGCGGGCTTCGGCTAGGCTTTCGAGGATGGGCGACTTCTCGGGCACGGCGATCCTTCCTGTCCTGCCGGGGAGGCCGGCCGGCGAGATCCACTTCACACTAACACATTAATGCATTATTACAGGATCGGGAACCGTCCTGGAGGATTGGATTTTTGACATCGGAAGCTCCGGCTGCCAAACATCGCAGCGGCCTTGACCGCACCCGGCAGATCGCGCCGCAAATCGTGGAATATCTTCGCGAGAGGATCCTCGCGCTCGACCTCGCCCCCGGTACGGCGCTCTCGCGTGTCGAACTGCAGAAACAGTTCGGTCTCAGCCAGACGCCGGTGCGTGACGCGCTGATGCGCCTGGAGGAGGAGGGCCTCGTCACCGTCTACCCGCAATATGCGACGCTGGTCTCCAAAATCGATATCAATCTGGCCCGCCAGACCCACCTCATGCGCCGTGCGGTCGAGCAGGAAGCCGTCTTCAATCTGGCGGAAAAGGCCAACAGGGGACAGATCGCAGACCGGCTGCGAGTGGCGAACACCAAGCTGAAAGCCCTCGCTTCGAAGGAACATGCGGAGTTTCTCGCGGCCGACCGTGCGTTTCACTTCATCATCTTCGAGGAAGCGGGGCTGGAGCACATCTGGCCGATCATCCGCCGCCACAGCGGCCATATCGATCGTCTGCGGCGCCTCAATCTCGTCAATGTCGGCACCAAACGTGTGGTGGACACCCACGACATGATCATCGAAGGGATCGAAAAGGGTGCGCCGGTCGAGGCAGCGCAAGCGATGAAGACCCACCTCTCCGGCACGTTGTCGATGATCGACGACATCGCGGCGCGTTATCCGGATTACATAGAACTCGGGTAGGCTGCCCGGGAGCCGCGCGCGGACACCTAATCGGTAGGTTCGCGGACGACGTTTCCGCGGCTCTCCCCGGCGCGGCGCTCGGCGGCGTCCTCGGCGCCGCCGCCTTCTCCAACACCTCGGCGGAATGGCTTCAGATCGTCGTCGTCCTGTTCCTGATCTCGACAATATTCCAATACGGCTTCGGCCGGCGGGAAAGGACCTTTGCGGTAGCTACCTGGTGGTTTTTCCCGGCACAGTTCGTCGTCAGCTTTCTTTCCGGCCTGATCGGAGCCATCGGGCCGATCCTGAACACGCTCTATCTCAATGCCGACATCACCAAGGAAAAGATGGTAGGGACCAAGACCGCGATCTCCTTACCCATGCATCTCGCCAAGCTCGGCACATATGCGGCACTCGGTGCGTTGACAGGCAAGCTGCTGTTGTTCGGCATCGCCGCCGGGCTGGGAGCGCTTCTCTCCAACTGGCTCGCCAAGCGGGTGCTGACGAACATGAGCGAGCTGAATTTCCGCGTGACCGTGGTCGGCTTCATGGCGCTGAGCGGAGCGGTCATGATCTGGGAGCAAAGAGAGACGCTCCTGCGGATATTTCCGGGGAGCACTTGATCCCGCCCGGGATCTGGCCCGCCAACCAGGCCACCGCCCGATGCCAGCCGGACTTCTCCGGCTGGAATCTTGCCGATCAGGAAAGGTGGTGGCGTTCCTGGAGGCCATAGACGGGCGTCGATATGCCTTCGCAGCGCGCTTTCAACTGCAGCGAAAGATATTGGGAATAGTGCCGCGACTGATGCAGGTTGCCGCCGTGGAACCAGAGCGCCTCCTGCTGCGTCGGCTTCCACATGTTGCGCTGCTCGCCCTCCCATGGACCCGGGTCTTTCGGCGTATCGGAGCCGAGGCCCCAGACCTTGCCGACCTTGTCGGCGACCTCCTTCGAGATGAGGTCGGCCGCCCAGCCGTTCATCGAACCGTAGCCTGTGGCGTAGACGACGAGATCGGCCGGAAGCGCCGTGCCGTCCTTCAGCACCACGGCATCCTCGGTCAGGTGGCTGACGTGGGAGCCGGATTTCAGCTTGATGCTGCCATCGATGACGAGGTCGCAGGCGCCTACGTCGATATAGTAGCCGGAGCCGCGGCGCAGATATTTCATGAATAGGCCGGAGCCGTCGGCGCCCCAGTCGAGCATGAAGCCCGCCTTTTCGAGATCGGCGTAGAACTTGGCGTCCCGCTCGCGCATCTTCTCGTACAGCGGGATCTGGAACTCGTGCATGATTCGGTAGGGGAGCGAGGCGAAGATCAGGTCGGCCTTGCGCGTCGTCACGCCGGCGGCAAGCGCCCGCTCGGAATAAAGATCGCCGAGCCCGATCTCCATCAGCGTGTCCGATCGGACGATGTGCGTCGACGATCGCTGCACCATGGTCACATCCGCGCCGCCTTCCCAAAGTGCGGCGCAGATATCATGCGCGGAATTGTTGGAGCCGATGACGACCACCTTCTTGCCGCGATAGGCGTCGGGACCGGGATGCTGCGAAGAATGCTGCTGCTCGCCCTTGAAGATGTCCTGGCCTTCGAGCTTCGGCACGTTCGGCTTGCCCGACATGCCGGTTGCGAGAACGAGCTGTTTCGGCCTGAGGACGACCTCCTCGCCGTTCCGTTCGACGATCACCGTCCATTCCTCGGTCGCCTCGTCGTATCGCGCCGACTTGCACGTTGTGGAGCTCCAATAATTGAGTTCCATCACCCTGGTATACATCTCCAGCCAGTCGCCGATCTTGTCCTTCGGCGCAAAGACCGGCCAGTTTTCCGGGAAGGGGATATAGGGCAGATGGTCGTACCAGACCGGGTCGTGCAGGCAGAGCGATTTGTAGCGCTTGCGCCAGCTGTCGCCGGGGCGTTCGTTCTTCTCGATGATGATCGTCGGCACGCCGAGCTGCCGCAAGCGCGCGCCGAGCGCGATCCCGCCTTGGCCGCCGCCGATGATGACGGCATAGGGCTGCGTCGTGTAGCCGAGTTCGGCTGCTTCCGCTTCGCGCTTTTCCTTCCAGGTCTTACGGTCCGGGTCATGACCGTGTTCGGCGCCGAGCGGCCGCCTGAGCCCCTTCGGTTCCTCATGTCCCTTGAGCTCCGTCATCGTCGTCAGAAGCGTCCAGATCAGCCCGTTCCTGAGACGGATATGGCCGTGGCCACGCGCCACCTCCGTCTCGAACTCGAACCAACCTTCGGTAACGCCGTCGCCGGCGCTCGCCGGTTCCTTCTCGTCCTGGCGCAGCCGCGCCGGCTTGATCGCAGCGAGTTGCGTCGTCAGCATGTCGCGGATCTGATCCTGCCCCTCCATCGTCTTGAGATTCCAGGTGAAGGCGACGAGGTCGCGCCAATAGCAGTCGGCCTGAAACAGATTGACGGCCGCATCGATGTCGCCCTGTTCAAGGGCCTTTCCGAGTTTGGCGAGCACGGTATCGACGCGGGTGCCGGGACTTTCTTCAAGCATGGGTATCCTCCTCTTCGCTTGGATGGCACACGGGCGGCTCCTCAACCGCCCGCAGACGCTAGTCGTCGAACCACCTTCTGCAATGACCGTGCCAGGGCAGAAAACCGAGTGTTTTCAAGAGGCAGAGAACGTGGAGGTGTCGCATGATGCGACGCGGCTGCAACATGTGTGGCGCCGCGCCTGTTGCACGGCCGCCTGCCGCGACGGATTGCGCCTCAATGGCGGTGCGGTTTGAGGCGGTAGCGCTTGATCTGCCGGTGCACCGTCGAGCGATCGAGCCCCAGCCGGCGGGCAGCCTCGGAAATGTTCCAGTCGCAAGCGGCGAGCGTCAGGCTCAAGGTCGCGCTCGCCTCGTTTCCGCCGACAGTGTCCGCATTCGCCAGGAGGTGGTCCGGCAGGTCGCCGAGCTCCACGACGCCGTTCTCGGCAAGTGCCGCGGCGACCGCGATGACGTTGTCGAGCTCGCGGATGTTTCCCGGCCAATCGTGGGCCTTGAGGGCAGAAAGCGCGGCCGGAGACAATATCAATTCGCCATCGCCGTGCCGCTTCAGGAGTTGCTCCAGAACCCAGTCGAAGTCCGGCCGGTCCCGGAGCGCCGGAAGGGTGAGCGTCGCGGCATTGAGCCGGTAATAGAGGTCCTCGCGGAACGCCCCTTTCGCGACGAGCGTCTGCAGCGGCCGGTGCGATGCCGAAACGACCCGGATCCGAACCTTCCGCGGCGCCGTTCCGCCGACCGGCAGCACCTCGCCTTCGGCAAGCACGCGCAACAGCCGGCTTTGCAAGGCAAGCGGCATGTCGCCGATTTCGTCGAGGAAGAGCGTTCCGCCGTCCGCTCGCTCGATCAGGCCCTTGCGGCCCTTTGCCGAAGCACCGGTGAAAGCTCCCGGCAAGTAGCCGAAAAGCTCGCTTTCGATCAGCTGCTCCGGGATTGCCGCACAATTGATGGCGACGAACGGGCCCTCGAGACCGCTGCCCTCGTGGATGGCCCGCGCGAGATGTTCCTTGCCCGTTCCGGTCTCGCCCTGAATGAGGATCGGCAATCGCGTCCGCGCAAGCTTTGCCGCCTTTGCCTGCAGCGCCGCGATCACGGGCGCGTCGCCGCCGAGCCGCCGCAAGGCCGGTGGAATTTGCGCGCGCGAAACGAGCGGTGCGCGGACCTTCGAGTGCGGCTCGATCGCATGGGCGAAGAGCGCGTTTCCGTCCCGCGCGAAGACGAGCCGCTCCCGGGTCGGGCGCCGGCGGGTAAGGTCAGAAAGATTGTCGACCTCGATGTCGAAGAAGCGCGACACCGGCTCGCCGATCAGTTGCTTCGGATCGCGCCAGTCGAGGCCTGTCGAACGCGCAAGGATTTTCGCTCCCGCATGCGTCATGCCGGCGATGCGGCCGAGACCGTCGATCGAGATCGCCGCCTCCGGATCGACGTCGAGGAATTCGGGTGAGCGCGAGAATCGCAGGACCCATTGATTACGCGCTTGCGCCATGAGATTGGCAAGCTCGATGCGCCTTACGGTCGCGCTCACCAGGTGCAGTGCCAGGTTCTGGCTCGCCTTGAGGATCGGCGAACTCAGAAGCGAGATGTCGAGCACGGCGGAGAGTTCGCCCTGGATGTCGTAGATCGGCGCGGCCGTGCAGGAGAGCGGCGTGTGGGTGTTGTCGAAGTGGTCGGTCTGGTGGATCGTCAGCGCCTCTCCCGTTTCCAGGCACGCGCCCACCGCACAGGTCCCGGCGCGCCACTCGGACCACTCCGAACCCAAATAGAGCCCCGCCTTGCGCAGGCTGTTGCCGAAGAGGGGATCGCCGAGGAACTCGACCGTCACGCCTTCGCGGTCGGAAAGCAGCAGCACGTAGTTCTGCCCCGCCACCTGGCGGAACAGGTTTTCGAGCCCCGAACGGGCGATGGCGATCAGATCCTCCGATTGCTGGCGGTGTTCCCTAAGCCGCGTTTCCGGAACGATATAGGCTTCACAACTCTGCGCCGGATCGAGCCGGTGATGCTCCAGGCAGCGCAGCCACGATTTCACGACCGTCTCGTCGCGGCGCACGGGAAGACCACGGCTGACGCGTTCGATTTCGCGGATGTGCTCGGAATGTGAAACCATCAACGCCTCCCAACGGACCGCGCTTGCTCCTCCGGCAGAGTGTGCGCATGGCGGGGGCGAAAGTAAAGGAAGCGGCGGCTCGATGCACTACCGATGAAGTTGCGCATGAGTCCCATGAAGCGATTGTGATCGTTCCGTCGCGGTAGGAGCCCCGTCGAGCAGGCGATCGACGATCATGCGGCCGATCGGAATTGCCGAGGTCGCAGCCGGCGACGGCGCGTTGCAGACGTGGAGCATCCTTTCGGTCTGTTTGAAGAGGAAGTCGTGGACGAGGCTGCCGTCGGCCATGACCGCCTGCGCCCGGATGCCGGCCTGCGGGACTGCGAGGTCGTCGATCGTGAGCGACGGGCAGTATTTCCGGCACTCCCGCAGATAGCGGAACCGCGATGCCGAATTGGCGAATTCCGTGATCGCCGAACGCCAGTTCTTCGCCGCCATTTTCCAGAAGCCGGGAAACGCCGCCATGTTCGCCACATCGGCCGCTTTGAAGCTGCCCTTCGGGTAGCCCTCGCGGGCAAAGCCCAGCACCGCATTGGGGCCGACGGTCATGCCTCCGTCGATCGTCCGGGTCAGGTGAATTCCGAGGAAAGGCAGGTCCGGGTCGGGAATGGGGTAGATGAGGCGCCTGGTCATACCGGCCTTCGATGCCGGCAACACGTAATATTCGCCCCGGAACGGAACGATGCGGTGGTCGATGCTGAGGCCGGCCATGAGCGCGATGCGGTCGGACTGCAGGCCGGTGCAGGCGATCAGCCTGCGCGCTTCGATGCGGCCGGATGCACTTGCGATCCGCACGCCGCCGTCCTCTTCGGCAATGGCAGTGGCCTCGACCCCGCGCCGGATTTCGCCGCCCCGGGCTTCGATGCGCTCGGCCATCGCCAGGCAAACGGCCGAATAATCGACGATCCCCGTCGCATGGACGAGAAGCGCACCGAGGCCGGCGATGTTAGGCTCGTCCGATCGCAGTTGCGACTTCGACAGGCGAGTGTATTCGATCCCATTCTGCTGCGCTCTTTCTTCCAGGCTCTCCATGCGCTCGATCTCGGCATCGTTCGTCGCGACCAGCAATTTGCCGCAGGTTTCGAACGATATGCCGTTCCCGGTGCAGAATTCTTTCGTGGCCTCCGCTCCCTCGCGGCACAGCTTCGCTTTCAGGGATCCCGGTGCATAGTAAATCCCGGCGTGGATCACACCGCTGTTGTGGCCCGTCTGATGCCGCGCAAGCTCCCGCTCCTTATCCAGAAGCACGATCCTGGCGCCGCCCATCCTTTCCTGCAGCGCCATAGCGGTCGCAAGACCGACGATGCCGCCTCCGATGATGCAATAGTCGTACAAACCGCACCCTCCCGCCCGATCCTGCCGGCATTGGGGGAACATAATGCATCAGACGTCAAGGTGGAAAACCGGCGAGACTGCTGTCGTCAACTTACTCGGTTGCCGGTCGGGAAGCGCGCACGCGCGGCAGCACCGTGCGCCCGAAGACGTCGATGAATTCGAGCTGATTGCGCCCGACATTGTGGAGGTAGATCTCGTCGAAGCCTGCCGCGATATCCTCTTCGATCCAGGCGAGGTGCCGCCCCGGATCGGAAGAAATGCGGACATAGGCGTCGAGGTCCTCCGGGCGGACACCGCTCGTCGCGGTTTCTATGTCGCCCGGCGTCCTCAGGGTTTCCGACTGAAAGGCGCTGAGCGCATTGCTCCGCCACTGGTCGAAGGCGTTCCGCCGCGCCTCCTCGTCGCTTCGGGCATAGGACACATGGACCTGAAGACAGAGCGGCTTGCCGTCGCCGCCGCCGCGCTTGAAGGCCTGGGCGATCGCCGCGAGCTTTTCCGGCGACTGATTGACGGTGATGAGGCCGTCGGCCCATTCGCCGGCACCTTCCGCCGTTTCGGGCGTCAAAGCCGCTGCGATCAGCGCAGGCGAAGTTTCGGGAAGCGTATAAAGCCGGGCCTCGGAGACGGCAATGGGCGCGTCCCTCGTCACCGTCCGGCCGGCAAAAAGCTCGCGGATGACGTCGACCGCCTCGCGCAGCCTGGCGTTTCGTTCCGCCTTTCCGGGCCAGGCCCCGCCGACGACGTGTTCGTTCAGTGCCTCGCCCGTGCCGAGCGCAAGCCAGGCAAGGCGCCGCGGAAACATCTGGGCAAGGGTTGCGGCGGCCTGGGCCGTTATCACCGGGTGATAGCGCCAGCCGCAAGGAACCGTGACGAGGCCGAAGCTCCGCTCGGTTGCCTGGAGGGCGGCACCCAGCCAGGCCCAGGCAAAGCCGCTTTGCCCCTGGCGTTCGCTCCAGGGCGCCAGATGGTCGGAGGACATGGTGCAATCGAACCCGGCCTCTTCCGCCGCCCGCGCCCAGTTCAACAGGTCGAGCGGGGTGAACTGCTCGTGCGATGCGTGATAGCCGATGCTCGCCATCTCAATCCTTCTTTCCCGAATGAAGCCAGACGTAGCCGAACGGACCGAGCCCTATCGCCAGACGCTGCCCGGAAAGCTCGACCTCACGCTCGCCGAGAATATCATTGAGCCTGGCGTCGATTGCGCCGGGCAGTTCGAGCTCCGCCCGCCGCTTGCCGTCCGAAAGATTGTGCAGCACCACGAATAGTTCGGTGCCGTCGGAATAGGCCAGCGCGAACAGTGCCGGGTCTCCGGTGTGCAGCATGACCGGGCGTCCCCTGTTGAAGAGCTCGTGCCGGCGCCGCGCCAGGATCATCGCCCGCACGCGGTTCAGAAGCGACCCCGGGTCCTCACGCTGAGCTTCGACATTGACCCGCTTGAAGGAGAATGGGCCGTCTGTCACCGGCGGCTGGACGAGTTTGGCGCGCTGGGCGGTGGAGAAGCCGGCATTGGTACCCGCATTCCACTGCATGGGCACGCGGACCGGCTCCCGGCCCGGTCGGGAAAGGTCCTCGCCAAGGCCGATCTCGTCGCCGTAGAGAATGAGCGGCACGCCCGGGGAAGACAGAAGCAGACTGAAGGCGAGTTCTATTCTCGCCCGGTTTCCGCCCAGCATCGGCGCAAGGCGGCGCCTGATGCCGCGTCCGTAGATCCGCATCTCCTCATCCGGGGCGAAGGCTGCAAAGGTTTCCTCTCGAATGTCTTCCGGCAGGCGATCGAGGTTGAGTTCGTCGAGATTGCGAAGGAAGTTCGCCCAGCCGCGATGGGGAGGCGGCTCCGGCATGATCGAAAGCGCCTGGCCGATGGGGTCGGCCTTCTGCCCCGCGAGGCTCGCGGCGAAAGCCGCACACAACACGAAATTGAACAGAAGGTCGAGCTTTCCGTCGCCGAAATAGGACCGCAGCTTTTCCGGCGCCAGGTCCGCTTCGCCGAGCAGAAGGCCGGACTGGCGCCTCCCGTCGACCAGCTTGCGCATTTCCCTGAGAAAGCCCTGGGGGTCCCGGGGGTCCGCGTGCTCTATGCCGGTTTCGCCGATTACGAATGGCGCGGCATCCACCCGGAATCCGTCGACGCCCAATGTCAGCCAATAGTCGACCACACGGAGCAATTCGTCTCGCACCGCCGGATTGGCGATGTTCAGGTCCGGCTGGAAATGGCGGAACTTGTGGAAGTAATAGGCCTGGGCGAGATCGTCATAGGTCCAGACGCTGCTTTCCTCGCCGGGAAACGCCGTCTTGTTGTCCGGAGCGACCGGCGGCGGGCTTTCCGACCAGACGTAATAGTCGCGGAAGCGGCACCTCGGGTCGCGCCGCGCCGCCTGGAACCACGGATGCTCACTGGATGTGTGGTTGGCGACGAGATCGACGACGACGCGAATGCCCTGTTCGCCGGCGGCGTGCAGAAAATCCAGGAAGTCGTCCAGCGTTCCGAGAACTGGATCGATGGAATAATAGTCGCTGACGTCGTAGCCGTTATCGGCAAAGGGGGACCTGAAGAAGGGCGAGAGCCAGACACAGTCGATGCCCAGATAGTGCAGATAAGACACGCGCTCCTTGAGACCTATGAAGTCGCCGATCCCGTCGCCATTTCCGTCCGAAAATCTGCGCACGTCGATTCCATAGATGACCGAGCTCGAGAACCACGGCGCCTCTTTCATCGTCCGCTCCCTTGAAGGTTCCGCTCCGCATAGGCCGCGGTCGCCACCGCGCTGCGCGATGCTGTGCCGCTGTCGAGGCGGGTAAATTGCACGACCACGGGAATATCCGCGTAGATGACTGCGCCGAAATCCTCGTCCAGCGACAGCGCCTCGGGAAAGATCAGGTCGTTGAAGCGGATGCGGCGGACCCGCCTCGCGGCGACCTCCACCTCATAAGGTCCGACAGCCGGACGATCCGCATAATGGATATGAATGCGCAGCCTGGCCGGGCTGTCGCAACAGTTGAGCACCGCGATCTCGTCGCGGCTCGTGAATTCGGGTTCCGGACCGTTGCTTTCAAGGGGAATGCGCCCCCCGGCTATCGTCCATCGCCTCTTGCCGATCGCCTGCATGCGCCCTCCTAGGCCACGATGTTTTTAGGTCGGGTCGACCTAAAAACATGAACGTGATCGATTCCAAAAAATTAGAGCGGGATGCGGGCGGAAAACCGCGCACACTTTTCCTCATCCCGCTCTAGCACCCGAAAAGCCCGCGCAGATACCGCGTGAGAAACCGTCCGCCCGGATCCATTTCCTGTCGGAGCGCGAGAAAACGATCCCACATCGGGTAAAGGGGTCTGAGCTCGGCTGCGCGAAGGCTGTGCTTCTTCGCCCAATGCGGCCGCCCGCCGTGATCGCGCATGATCCGTTCGAGGTCGAGAAAGAAGTCCCAATAGGGGAGCGTCGCATTTTGATGAAGCGATATGCTCACGGAATTCCGCCCATACGCCTCGCTGAGCCAGCTGTCGTCGGCCTTGATGTAGCGAAAAAGCAGACGCCAGCCGACGGAGCGGCGCCATCTTTCCTTGATCCGCGCGCGCAGCTTTCCGAGGCATTCCGGCCCCGCTTCGGCGGGCATGGAATATTCCATCTCCTCGAAACGATGCGGAAGGTCGCTGTGCTGGGGAATGACCTCGTGCGGCGGGCCGGTTTCGTCCTTTGCCAGCCGTGCGAAGGCGCCGTAATCCTTCTCCTCGCCGGGCGGGTTGAGGCAACGGATCTTCACCTCGTCGGAGCGGGGGTACCAGTAGAAATCGAAGTTCCGGTTTTCGCGGGAGAGCTTATCGAGCACCTCCATGCAGGACTCGAAGGCAAGGCACCATTCCTGGCGGTGCAGATCGTGCAACGGCTCGAGCTTCAGAGTGGTCCAGGTGAGAATGCCGAGTGTCCCGAAGGAGACGCGCAGGGCCTGCACGAAGTCCGGCTCCTCTTCCACGTCGAACGTCCTTATCTCACCCCCGGCGGTGACCAGGCGGCCGCCCACGAGCATCATCGACAAGTTGGGGAAATCCCGTCCGGACCCATGCGTTCCGGTTCCGATCGCACCGCCGACGGTCTGGGTGGCCACGTCGCCGAAGTTGGAGAGCGTCATGCCGGCTGCCTGCAGCTCCTTGCTGAGTTCGGTCAGCTGCGAGCCGGCGCCGACCGTGGCGCGGTGGTGTTGCGCATCATGCTCGCGTAAGCCGCAGATGTGGGCCATCGAGACCAGGATGTCGTCGGTCACGTAAATCTCGCTCGACGAATGCGCCGAGCCGACCGGCCGTATGCTGCGGCCCTGCCGCGCGGCTGCGCGCACGAGCGCCACCACGGTTTCCTCGTCCTCCGGCACCTCCAGACGCGACGGACGAAAGCGCAGGCCGCCCGACCAGTTGTGAAAATCCTGACCGAGGTTCTGAGAGGTAGCACTCCACGGTGTGTTCGGCATGCTACTCCTGGCAATAGGCGATTGTGCTCAAGAGAGCGTGGGGCGGTTGCCGGGAATCGAGCCGCGTCTGCTGCACGACGATCGGCGTGTCGGATTCGATCAGCGAGGCATAGGGCGTATCCCGCGGCACGCGCTCCGGATCGTCGAGATCGTTGAAACGCAGGTGGGCCGTCCGGCGGGCCGCAACGGTAAGACGGTACGGGCCTGCGGGCTCCCGGTCGGAAAAGAACAGCGTGATCTCCACCTTGGCCGGCGTGTCACCGGTATTCAGGATGCAGGCGCTGTCATGGGAGACGAGCGCTGGGGAGACGAGCGCGGGATCGTAGCTCGCGCTCGAAGAAGGGATGTAGCCGTCGGCGATTGCCCATCGCCTGCTGCCTATAGCATGCGTCATTCTCGGGTCCTCGAAGCCCATACTTCCGGTTCGAACCGAAGAAGGCATGCTTTGTTCCCGTCGGCGGGAATGCGCTCTACGGAATTCCCGGCAATTCGCCGGTGTTCTCGTCCGGCGCCGCCTCATGCGGCGGCTGCGGCTCCTCGTCGGTTACCTTCCTGCCGACGGAGGAATTCCTGAGGTTTTCCTCGATCTTCTCGTGCCCCGGCGTTTCCGGAAGCGCGGCGCGGAAGTTCCGGGCGTAGTCCGCCGGCATTTTCGGCGGCATCAGCGGCTCGTAGCGGTCGACCAGCGCCTGGATGACCACCGGCCCATCCACGGCGAAGGCCTGATCCATGATCCCGTCCAGTTCGCCGAAGGACCGGACGGTGAAGCCCCGGCCGCCCATGGCCTCCGCCGCCGCGGCGAAATCGATCGGCGGCAATTCGCAGGCGAGTTGCGGATTGCCGAGAAACATCATCTGCTCCCAGGCGATCTGGTTCAGCATGTCGTTTCGGATCACCAGGAGCTTCAAAGGAATCCGGTACCCGACGGCTGTCGCAAATTCGCCGAGCTGCATCGCGAAGCCGCCGTCGCCGACGACCGCATAGACCGGGCGGTCCGGCATCGCGATACCCGCCGCGATAGCATAGGGCAGGCCCGAAGCCATCGAGGCGAGGGCGCCGGAGACCGCGAACATGTGGTCCGCACCGAGATCGACATGACGGGCCGCAAGCTCGGTGTTCTGTCCGGAATCGGTGACGACGATACCGTTCTTCGCGATGCGCCGGCCGAAAGCCGCGACCGCCGCCTGCGGTTTCAAGGGAGAACTCCTGTCGCCTTCCATCGCCCGCAGTTCCCGGCGCCAGTTTCGCGTCTGCTCTTGCGCCCGCTCGAGGAACGACCTGTCCTGCTTGCGTTTGAGCCGCTTGTTGAGCATGCGGAGGGTCTCGCCTGCCTCGCCGACCAGCCCGACCTCGACGGGGTAGCGCAGACCGATGCGCTGCGGGTCACGGTCGATCTGGATTCCGGCTGCCGTGTTCGGCCTGGGGATAATATTCGATATAGGGGAAGGTCGAGCCGACGATGAGCAGCGTGTCGCATTGCTGCATGATCTCCTGCGACGGCGCGGTGCCGAGTATGCCGATGCCGCCGGTGGTCAGCGGATCATCGTCGGGCAGCACCGCCTTGCCGAGAAGAGCCTTTGCCACCGGCGCGCCCAGCAGTTCCGCCGTCTCGCGCAGAGCCTCCTTCGCCTCGAGTGCGCCGCGCCCCGCAAGAATTGCCACCTTCCTGCCCGCATTCAGGAGATCCGCCGCTCTCGAAAGATCGCTTTCTAGCGGCACGGGCTGGCCGGCGAAATACCGGCTCGGCATGTGCCCCGGCCGGTTGCGGCGGGACCGCCCGCCATCAGCCATCCGCTCCTGCACGTCGTTGGCGATCGAAAGATGCGCCACGCCGCGCTTGGAAAGCGCCGACCGGCAGGCAAGGTTCGCGAGGTTTTCCATGTGGGCTGCGTCGTTCACCTGCGCGTTGTAGACGGCGACGTTTTCGAAGACGCGGGTGAGATCGACGTCCTGCTGGGAGAATGTCTCGATCAGGTCATGATACTGCATGCCGGTGATCGCGAGCACCGGCATCTGGTCCAGCTTCGCATCGTAGAGGCCGGTCAGCAGATTTGTGCCGCCCGGGCCCGATGTGGCGAGGCAGACGCCGAGTCTGCCGGTGAATTTGGCATAGGCGCATGCCATGAAGGCGGCCGATTGCTCGTGGCGCACGGAAACGAACCGGATGCGATCCTGCCGCCTCCTGAGCGCCTCCATGATGCCGTTGATGCCGTCTCCGGGCAGGCCGAAGACGACGTCGACCTTCCATTCGATAAGCGTGTCGATGAGGATGTCGGAAGCGTTCGGCATATTTGCCCCTCCTCCGGTCAGCGTAAGGGTGATTGGCAGGTTCGCTTGAAGGCTCGGAACCTTCTAATCTCGTCCTGCCGGGAAATGTTCCGCCATGGCAAAGCTCCGCCGACCTGATCGCCGCGAAGGCTTTGTTCGGCAACAATGCTGCTCCTGGAACAAATCACGGTTGAAAGGGATTCATTTCCAGTCGCCACGTACGGGATAGGAAGCTTGGACTGGAAAAGCGCGTTCACCGGAAATCCGGCCGGCCGATGGCGTCGGACAAGCCGGCCGATAATCAAGGAGGCGGAGAATGTCTGGCGCAGCGCGCCCGCACGGCATCTGTCCTTCCTGGTGGACGCAGCCGCCTATTATGCTTGTCTCGACAGTACGTTCGATCAGGCGGAAGAGCAGATCTGGATCACCGGATGGGACTTCGATCCGCGCATCAAGCTCAGACCGGACGACCCCCACGCGGAATCGCTCGGCAGCAGGCTCGAGCGCCTCGCTGCGCAAAAGCCGAAACTGAAGATCCGCATTCTCGTCTGGGCGATGGGACCGATCTACTCGGGAAAGTCGCTCAGGCTCTTTCGCAGGCAGCAATGGGCGGCCCATCCGCAGATCGAACTTCGCTTCGCGAGCCACCGGGCGTTGCGCGGATCGCATCACCAGAAGCTCGTCTGCATCGACGACAGCATCGCCTTTGCCGGGGGCATCGACCTGACGGCGCGCCGCTGGGACACGCCGGAGCACGCGGCCGAGAACGAGTTGCGGCGCGATCCGGACGGAAAACCCTATGATCCGGTGCATGACATCCAGGTGGTGCTCGAAGGCGAGGCGAGCCGCGCCATCGGCGATCTCTGCAGATCCCGCTGGAAAGCCTCTACGGGCGAGGAAATCGAGGCGCCGCCCGCGAGGGCGCTTGCATGGCCGAACGGCACGGTGCCCGTGCTCGAGGATTGCCCGGTCGCAATCGCCCGCACGGAGCCGGGCTCCGGCAAAAGGCGCGGCCGGCAGGAGGCACTGCAGCTGACGCTCGATGCCTTGCGCAGTGCGCAAAGTCACATCTACATCGAAAACCAGTATTTCGCATCGGGAAGAATTGGGCAGTTGCTCTGCGACCGGCTGCAGGAGCCTGACGGCCCGGAAGTGGTGGTCATCACCACCCGCAGCTCGCATGGGCTTTTGGAACGCATCGTCATGGGAGGAAACCGCGACCGTCTCGTTCGGCGGCTCAAGCGGGCCGACCGCTACGGCAGGCTCAGGGTCGCCTACCCGGTCGTTCCCGCCGCCGACGGATCCGAGCAGGAGGTGATTATCCATTCCAAGGTGGTCGCGATCGACGATCGTTTTTTCCGCGTCGGCTCGTCGAACTTCAACCACCGCTCGGCAAGCCTCGACACCGAATGCGACGTCGCCGTAGAAGCCGCCAACGAAGGACAGCGCGCCGCCATTGCCAGAGTCCGCAACGGCCTGATCGCAGAACATCTCGACATTGAAGTGGACGCCGTTGAAAAGGCACTGAGGGAAACGAACTCGCTCGTCGCCGCCTTGGACAGGTTGAACACGCGCCGGCGCGGCATACGCGCCTTCGATGGAATCGATGACGACGGCGCGACCAGTCTCGTCTGGGGCACGGAGATCGTCGATCCGCAAAGGCCGATCCGACCCTTTTATCGCACGCACAAGCTCGTAAGGCGCTGGATCGGTCAGCTTTTCGCCTTGCTCACCAGGCTTTTTTCCTCATCCCGACGGGCGACGAACTCAGCGACCGAAAGCGAGATCAAGCCGAGCGGCAGCGGCAGGAAGAAATAGATCGCCCGAAAGGCGATCAGAGCGCCCAGGCTAGCCGAACTGCCAAGCAGAAATGCGATCGTCGCCTCGAGTACGCCGATTCCGCCGGGGACATGGCTGACGATGGCGGTCACGCCGGCCCCGACATAGGCCATGGCCGTGTCGATGAAACTCACCTCCTCGAAGGCGCTGAGCAGCTGATGCAACGCTGCGCTGACGCAGAGGAAGTTGGCGACTCCGACGACGACCTGCAAGGCGGCAATCCCCACCGAAGGCATTTCGAAAGTCCAGCGAAAGATGCGAACCGAGCCCCGCAGAAAATAAGCGAGCAGGACGTAACCGGCCGCGGCCGCTATGCAGGCAGTGCCGAGCAGGAAAGCGCCGGTCGTGGAAAATCCGGTAAGCCGCGCGGCACCCGAAGGCACGATCAGAAAACAAAGCCCGGCCAATGCGACAAGGCCGAGGCCGACGGTGACGCCGCAGAACAGAATGACCTTCGCCACCTCTTCGGCGCTCAACCCCCAGCGGGAGTAGAACCGGTAGCGGACGGCACCGCTGCTCAAGGCCGCGCCGCCGACATTGTGGCCGATCGAAAGGCTGGTGAAGGAGGCGATGGCGATTTGCGGATAGGCGAGCTTCCGCCCGACATAGCGGATAGCGAGGGTGTCGAAGAGGGTCAGGCAGAAATAGGAAAGAAAGACGAAACCAATGCCCACAACGAGATTCCGGGCCGGAATCCGCATGATCGAACCAGCGATTTCATGAAAGCTATGTTGGCTGAGGGTGCGATAGATCAACCAGCCCGCCACGCAGATACCGGCAGCGATGAACAGTCTCGCTAGAATTTTCCTGGACATCGGCCCTCCCTTGCGCACCCACCGGAACGAAAAGCAGGTGCTGCGTGTTCCGAAGGCGATGCGACAGCGGATACGTTTCCTCACCTACAACGTTCACAGCTGCTTCGGCACCGACCGCAGGCTCGATCCCGCGCGTATCGCCGCGGTCATCGCCGAATGCCAGCCCGACGTCATCGCATTGCAGGAAGTCGACGTCGGCCGCGCCCGCACCGGCGGAATAGACCAGGCCCATATGATCGCCACGCATCTCAACATGGAAGCCGAGTTCCATCCGGCTCTCCACCTGGAGGACGAGAAATACGGAGACGCCGTTCTGACGGCCTTGCCTATGCGGCTGATCAAGGCAGCACCCCTCCCCTCGTCCGGCGAGCCGCGGGGCGCGCTCTGGGTGGAGATCGACGTCGCCGCAGTCAAGCTTCAGGTGATCGTGACGCATCTCGGATTGCGCGGCGCCGAGCGCCTGCGCCAGGCGACCGCCCTTCTAGGCCCCGGCTGGCTCGGAGGAATGGCCCAGGGAGACGCTCACGTGGTCCTGGCAGGCGATCTCAACGCCACGGGGCGTTCGACCGCCTACAGGCTCCTGGCCCGACAGCTCAGCGACGCGCAACTGCTGACCGGCGCCAAGCCTCGGCCGACCTTTCCATCGCGATTGCCGCTGCTGCGCATCGATCACGTGCTGATCGGGAAAGGCATAGAAGTGGCTTCCTGCAGGGTGCACGGCAGCACCCTGGCGCGAAGCGCTTCGGATCATCTTCCGCTGCTTGCCGAACTGGACGTCGTGATGCGGGGCAAGCAGGAACCCTCGTGAGAACCACAGCGCCGCGCATCTTGTCGGAGGCGCGGCGCTTTCGGCGGGTCCCGCAGGTCCGGCTGAAGCCGCTTCAGTGCTTGGCCGTCACGTCCCGCTGGTCTCGCTCCAGGAATTTTCGCGTGATCTCACCGGCGTTCTGAGCCAACCACTCCGCCATCGCGATTTCCTGCTGCAGGATGCTCTCGCAGGCCCGCTTTGTCTCCTGATCGCCCGCCTGTTCGGCTGCGGCGATGAGAATCCTGTAGCTGGCGATTTCCATATGCTCGAATGTATAGCTGGCCAGCGTGCCCTTGACGACTTCGTCACTGACGAAGAGGCCGCTCAGGCCTTGCCCGAAGGCAACGATCTTGCCGCTGATATCCTTGATGCTCGAGGTTCCACCGTCGAGCCGTTCGAGGCAGCGCTCGAGCATGGCCGCCTGGTCCTTCGTCTCCTGCAGGTGGCGGTCGATCCTGGTCTTGAGTTCGGGATAGTTTTCCAGCCGGCTCGACTGGCTGGTGAGCATCGTGATCGCCTGCTCTTCCATCGCATGTGCATCCCTGAGCCAAGCCACAAGGTGTTCGTTCGCAGTAGCCATCGGATATTCCTTTCTTTTCGCGCGTCCTCCAACCGGCGGCTTCCCGAAATGTTCCTGCAGAACGGCGCGTGGTCGCGTCACCTGCGTGCTTCGGAACAATTCGACGCCTGGGTGATTGGAGACCGGAAAACCGCAGGTTTCGCGGTTCGGTCTCGACAATCGTCGGAAGGTTCACATGTCCAAGGTCCTGGCTGCAGCAGTGATCGTCGTCCTGGTGGTGATTGCGGCGCTCTGGATGATGTTTCCTCTCGACCAGTCGGCCGAATCGGGGCAACCGCCGCCGCATGCGATCGACCAGTCGGAGTAGCACATGCAGGAAGAGCTCAAGATATACCGTCTGTCGCCGCTCGCCGAGCCCGACGATCCGAACTGGCAGAATGCCAGCTACCAGGGCGAGGTCGTGGTGGCGGCAAGATCGAGCGGCGATGCCCGCATCGTCGCGAGCGAGGCGGAACTCGATTTCCTCGAGATCGACGCCAAGCCGGCGGAAGGGGTGACGACCGACATGGCCAGCGCATTTCGCAGCGAGAAGCTCTACACCGTGGTCGAGGAGGGGCCGGCCCCGGACGGCACGGAACGCGGCGTGCTGCGCGGCGAGGTGAGCGTCGACAACATCATCTCGACGCAGCTTTAACTCAAGGATTCACGAGCCTCACAGACCGAACGGGAACGTGTCCGGCACGCCCGCTTTTATGTGTTGCGCGCCGAGCGGTTCGACTGGCGTCGTCTGATCGAACCAGACGAAGGCGTCGAACTGCCGGGGCAGCGAAGCGTGGGCATAATGGCTGAAGCGCTCCGTGTCCGGCCGGTAGATCACCCCGATGAAGCGCTCGAGCATCGGCTTGAGGAGACCGTCGCGCAAACGCGCGTGGCGCGCGAAGTCGATGAGGCAGCGCCCTACCCCTGAGTCGTGCATCACGCGCTCGTAGCTTCCATCGAGCGACGGCCGGATCGGCTTCACCTCCATATCGCCGTCCCAATCGTTTGCGGCAGCCACATGGCCGCCATGCGTGCCGAAGCCGATCAGCGCTGCCTGATCGCCAAACCGCTCACGGCAGAGCTGACCGATGTTCAACTCCTCGCGGGCCGTGCCCATGTCGGTATGGCGGGCATCGCCGATATGGGAATTGTGCGCCCACACGACCGCTTTCGAGCGGGCGCCGCGTGCATTCAACAGATGCTCGAGCGTCTCGAACATGTGGGTGTCGCGCATGTTCCAGGAGTCGGCTCCGGCATAATACATGACGCGGTAATACCGCTCGGCCGAGGCGACGAGGCGCGCGTTCTGCACCGCATCGAGAAGCTCGTCGCCGCTGTCGCGCCCGGCTTCGAGCTGCCTCTCCAGGAGTTCGCGGCATTGCTTGGCGACGGCCTCTTCGCATTTGCGGAAGCCGGCGGTCATGGTCGCACGGCCATAGGTCGACGGCTCGTTCTGCCAGGGGGTCAGGCAACCGTAGCGCTCGCGGGCGACCGCGGCGGCCTCGGGGTCGGTCTCATCGAGATACCGGAGAACCGCGGAAATGGAGCCACGCATGTTATAGATGTCGAGGCCGTAAAAACCGGCCCGGTCGGAAAGGCTCCTGCGGCCGTTATGTTCGCGCATCCACTCGACGAAATCCATCACTTCGCGGTTGCGCCACATCCAGGTCGGGAACCGCTGGAACGGCGCGTCGAGACGCATGCCTTGAGTTCGATGTCGGACATAACGGTCGACTGCCGCCGCATCCGGCCAATCCGCCTCGACCGCCACGATCGTGAACCCGTGCTCCTCGATCAGGCGGCGCGTGATGGCTGCGCGGGCGCGGTAGAATTCCGACGTGCCGTGGCTCGCCTCTCCGAGCAGCACGACCCGCCGCCCGGCAAAGCGATCGAAAAGCGGCCCGAATGCAGGATCGTCGAGATCGGGCAGCGGCTCGGCCGCCTCTGCAACCAACTCGGGCAAGGTGGGCGCCGGTCTGAGCCTTGCCCGAACCCGCTCCTCATGCCAGCCGTGTTCGCCGACGAGCGGCACGAATCTGACCCCGCCGAGGTCCTGCTCCTCGAATGTCGTGGCGTTGACCCGCGTGACCTTCATCAGGCGCTGCTCCTCAGGGGGGCCGACGGGTATGACGAGATGGCCGCCGAGGTCGAGCTGCTCCTTCAGCGCATACGGTATCTCGGGACCTCCGGCGGCGACCAGTATGGCGTCGAAGGGTCCTGCCTCGGGCCAGCCGGCCGTGCCGTCGCCGACACGCACATCGATATTCCCGTAACGGAGCTCGGCAAATCGTCGCTCGGCAACCTCGGCGAGGCCGGCATGGCGCTCGATCGTATAGACATATGCCGCGATCCGGCTGAGCACCGCCGCCGCATAACCGGATCCGGTCCCGATCTCGAGCACCGTATCGCCCGGCTGGACTTCGGCGCGTTCGATCATCAGCGCCACGATATAGGGCTGCGAGATGGTCTGGCCATGGCTGATCGAAAGGGCCGAATCCTCATAGGCGAATTCCTCGAAGCCGGGATCGACGAATGCCTCCCGCGGGACGACGCCCATCGCCTCCACGACATGTCTGTCCCTTATCCCCCGTCGCGAGAGATGCGACGTGATCATCCGTTCGCGGGCACGGGAAAAATCAATCATGGCGGAAGCCTTCCTTGCGTCTCGTCGCAACCGCCGCGCCAGATCGTTTCATTGTTTCGCCAAGGGGCGCAGTGATCTGGCTCCTTCGGCGGCCGGGTTGCTTTTGCGGACCCGAACGGCAGTGTTCAGCCGTGCCGCGGCAGCGGCACCTGCGCTACAGCGCCGGGCGGCTGAGGCGTTCGCGTTCGCGTTCGATCTCGTCGAGGCTATAGGGACTGGAGGCGGTGTCGAACCGGGTCCAACCATCCTCCGTATAGGCGCGGCGCCGGACCGATATGTCGACGGCGTCGCGATTTCTCAAAATCCCGTCCGCCTGTGCGACCAGGGGCTCCTCGGTCCTGACCACCACCAGCGTGCCGCCTCGGCGTACGCCTTCGGCGTAAAGATGCGCATCCTCCTCCTCGATCCCGGAATCGGTGAGCGATCCGATGATGCCGCCGGCCGCCCCTCCGGCGAGAGCGCCGGCCGCCGCGCCTGCGGCAGTCGACGCCAGCCACCCAGCCGCGACCACGCGTCCGACCCCAGGTATGGCCATCAGGCCCAGGCCGGTCAAAAGCCCCAGCGTGCCGCCGCCCACGGCGCCCAGACCGGCACCTGCTCCGGCACCGCTTGCTGCAGCGGAGCCGTCGCCCGAATAGCGGTCGCCCGCATTGTTGGCGACGATGCTTATATTTTCGGAAGGAAACCCTGCCGCTTCGAGATCGCTTACGGCGCCTCGGGCTTCGCCGTAATCGTCAAACAGCCCTGCCACGGTTCTCATTGCCTTCTTCCTTTGTTTGACGTTAAAGCGCGACTACGTTGCCCTGAAAATCGAGAGTGACGGAAACGGATTTGCCGTCCTTCATCGCGGTTGCCGCCTGATACCCTTGTCGTCGAGCTTCAGCTCCTTGACGTCCGTGTAGCCCGCCTCCTGCATCCGTTCCCGTGCCTGGTCTTCGGTGAAGCTGTTCTTGCCGGGGACAGGCGCCGTCGGGTTTTGCGTGTCGGGAGTGGCGATGGCCGGGGTGTTGCCGGCCGTCTGCGCGAAGGCCGGCACTGCCGCAGCGCTCAGCAGCACCGCAACGCCGAAGACGATGTTCTTCATGGCCTTTCCTCTCTCGGGGGCCTCATTCGGCCAACCAAACCGTCCGGGCCAGATTTGGTTCCGCCGGCAGTCGCTGGAACAATGGAAGGAAAGCGGACCGGCGCCGCCGGCTCGAAGCCCGGACGGAACTTTATCGCCCTTCCCCGGTTGCATCCGCTCTGCTGCCGGTTTCGGTACAGCGCTGGAGGATGCGAGATGGCTACGAACGTAAAGGACGGCAAGACCGCCAAGAGCTCGAAAGGGACGCATGGCGGGAATCGTGCAGGCGATCAGGCGAAGAAGGACGACGTTAGGAAAAGCAGCCAGGCGGCCGGCAAGGATCCGAACCGGGGCAGCCGCTGAACGGCTGCGCCACGACGACCGCAACGCAGGAACTGAACGGAAGGAGTGATTATGCTGAAGTGGGCACTGATTTTCTTCGTTGTTTCACTGATAGCCGGGTTCCTCGGGTTCTCCGGCGTCTCGGCCGCGACGGCGGGGATCGCGAAGATACTTTTCTACATTGCGGTTATATTCTTCCTCGTTTTCCTCGTACTGGCACTGGCCGTGGGAGGTGCCGTGACCTAAAGCACTTCCAGGGTCATTGTGTAACGGTTTTCATTGTGCGTAATCGCAGAATATAACGGCGTTTCGCTGCTTCAATGAAGCAG
This sequence comes from Ensifer meliloti, assembly GCF_030064585.1. Classification (NCBI taxonomy): domain Bacteria; kingdom Pseudomonadati; phylum Pseudomonadota; class Alphaproteobacteria; order Hyphomicrobiales; family Rhizobiaceae; genus Ensifer; species Ensifer meliloti. The sequence goes on along the minus strand of NZ_CP120364.1, from coordinate 944,608 downwards.
CGAAACGCCTTGGGCGAACGCGACAGTGCTCCGGTCAATGCAAGCTCTTGGAGTGACTGCGCAGGAGTGATCTTGCCTCCATCGCCGAACTCGGCCGCATGGCTGCAACATATTGCTCGGTCAACTCCAACATGGCGAGCGCTATTTCCTGCCATGACCAGCCCGCTTCCTCGGCCAGCGCCGTAAGGACCAGGAACTCGTCCTCCATTGCGCGCTGACACTCAAGCTCCCGGCTGTTTTGCTGGGTGTGGATCGTAGGGCTGATGACAGGCATATGCTCCTCCCTCAGCGGCGCATCAATAGACGCGCGCAGTCGCTGTAGCGCTTTGATTTGCCTAGTAATTTTGCCCTTCGCTTCCGCTCCGGGCGCTCATGCGGTAGCTGGCAGACAAACGCCATGACGTGGCCAGCGGTTCCATCACGTTCGCGCCTTGGTGCATCCCAGCTAAAGTAACGGACGCAAAGTGCGCGGGCTTGAGGGGATGCAATCCCCGCCTTGCGCAAGCGGAACTTCCGAAAGACTGGCGTGTTGTCAGGGAAGTCTCGTTCATTTGGATGACCAGCATGACGTCAGTGCCCCCGCGCTCCCCTTCGGAACACCCGTCCGAGCCGCTCGCGCTGCCGCGTCTCGTCGACGAGGAAGCCGAAGCATTCGTTGCCGAGGCGATTGCCGAGCTGGGTCGGTCGCAAATTCCGTTCCTGATCGCGGGTACCTTCGCCGTCAGCGCCCATACCGGCATTTCGAGGCCGACCAAGGATCTCGACGTCTTCTGCAAGCCGGGCGACTACACCCGCATCCTCAATCATTTCAAGTCGCTTGGATATGCCGTCGAAATCGAGGACGATCGATGGCTGGGTAAGGTCTTCAAGGGGAAATCCTTCTTCGACGTCATCTTCTCCTCGCCGAACGGAACCATGATCGTCACCGACGCCTGGTTCGCCAATGCTCTGTTGATAGAGATCGGTGCCTCCACCTGTGCGATCGTCGCGCCGACGGAACTCGTCTGGTCCAAGGCCTTCATCCAGCTTCGCCACCGCTACGACGGCGCCGACGTCGCGCACCTGATCCTGAAGGCACATGACCGAATCGATTGGGCAAGATTGCTCGGATACATGGAAGCGCACTGGGAGGTCCTGCTCATCCACCTGCTGAACTTCCGATGGATCTATCCCTCCGAGCGCGACAAGGTCCCGCTCTGGCTGATGGACGAGCTCTTGAGCAGGCTGGCGGCGCAGAGAGACCTTCCACTGCCCCTGACGAAGATCTGTCGCGGCCGGATGTACTCGCGCCCCGACTACGAAATCGATGTGAAGGAATGGGGTTTCGCCGATGTCGGCGGCGACTCCGACATCAGCGCAGAAACTGAGGATACGGAGTCATGAGCAAGTTGAAGGTGGCTGCCGTGGCGGACCTGCATGTGAAGGAGGACCGATCGGTCTCCTATACGGACCTCTTTGCGGAAATTTCGCGCGCCGCGGACGTGCTGGTGATCGCTGGCGACCTGACGGATCTCGGCAAGCCTGCGGAGGCGGAGCTTCTCGCCGCCGATCTGAAGTCCTGCACGATCCCGGTCGTCGCGGTGCTCGGAAACCATGATCATCAATGCGATGCGGTGGAGGAGGTTTCGTCGATCCTTGTCAGGGCGGGTGTGCATCTTCTCGACGGTCAGAGTGTCGAAATTTCGGGCGTCGGCTTCTGCGGAACCAAAGGTTTCATCGGCGGCTTCGGCCGGCATATGCTGGGCGCCTTCGGCGAAGCGGCGATAAAGACCATGGTCAAGACAAGCGTCGACGAGGCCATGCGGCTGGAAAACGCCTTGAGGGCTACCAGGGCGGAGCGCGCGCTCGTGGTTTTGCATTACGCGCCGATCCCTGAAACCGTTGCCGGAGAACCGAAGGAGATCTATCCGTTTCTTGGGTCGTCGCGGCTCGCGGAGACGATCGACCGCTTCAAGGTGAGCGCCGTCGTTCACGGCCATGCGCACCAGGGCGCCTATCAGGGGCAGACGCCCGGCGGCGCCCCCGTCTTCAACGTCGCCGCCCATGTGGAGAAACCGACGGGCAGGCCTTACGCCATACTCGAGCTCTGAGGCACTTCAGGAGCACTTCAGGAAAAGTGTGTAGCGGTTTTTCGTCCGGCGCTGCGCAGCATCAGAGGGGTCTTGTCACGGCCTCAGGACGACCTTGATACAGCCGTCCATTCTTTCCGCGAAAGTCTTGTAGAGTTCGGGGCCGTCGTCGAGCCCGCCGCGGTGGGTCACCACGAAGGACGGATCGATCTCGCCCTTCCGGATGCGGTCCAGGAGCGAAGGCAAATAACGCTGAACGGGGGTCTGGGCCATCCGGAGCGTCAGGCCGCGGTTGATCGCCGAACCGAGCGGTACCTTGTCGAGATAGCCGCCATAGACACCGACGACGGAAACCGTGCCGAAATTCCTGCAGCAATGGATCGCCTGTCGCAACACATGCGGCCGGTCCGTTCCCATGAAGGTCGCCACCTTCACGCGGTCGACGAGCGAATCGAGGCTTGCCCGGCTGTCGGCCTCTGTGCCCACGGCGTCGATGCAGGCGTCTGCGCCCCGGCCGTGGGTGAGCTCCATGATGCGGTCGTAGATATCCTCAGCCATGTAGTCGAGCGTCATGGCGCCGGCGGACTCGGCAAGCCTCAGGCGCTCCGCGATCGTATCGATGGCGATGACGCGTTCGGCGCCGAGCAGGAATGCCGACCGGATCGCCATCTGTCCGACTGGGCCGCAGCCCCAGATCGCAATCGTCTGCCCGGGTTCGATGTTGCAGAACTCCGCCGCCATGTAGCCCGTGGGGAAAATATCGGAGAGGAAGAGCGCCTGCTCGTCCGTGAGTTCGTCGGGAACCTTGATCGGCCCGACATCTGCGTGCGGCACGCGCAGATACTCCGCCTGTCCGCCGCTATAGCCGCCGAGGAGATGGGAGTAGCCAAAGAGGCCCGCCGGCGAATTGCCCCAGAGCTTCGCCGCCTTTTCCCGGTCGGGATTGGTTCGCTCGCAGGCGGAATAGAAGCCTTTCCGGCAGAAGAAGCACTCGCCGCAGGCGATGGTGAACGGAACGACCACCCGGTCGCCGACCTGCAGTCCGGTCGCGCCCTTGCCGACCTCCACGACCTCGCCCATGGTTTCATGGCCGAGGATGTCGCCATTCTCCATCGATGGAATGAGGCCGTGAAAAATATGAACGTCCGATCCGCAAATCGCACAGGCGGTGACCTTGATGACGGCGTCGCGGTCATCTTCGATCTTCGGATCGGGCACGCTCTCGCAACGGATATCGCCTTTGCCGTGCCATGTCAGGGCTTTCACGTCGGAGCTCCTTGTCGATCGCTGAAAGAAAAAGAAAAGGACGGGGCGCGCTGCTCGTCCTTTCACGTTCCTCCAAACACGGAGCTTGTGCAGGTGTTCCCTGGAGCCGGGCGATCACACGACGAGCACGAAATCTCCCGCGGTCAGGCTCGGATGCGTCGAAAGCACCGCGAACTGCACGGCCGTGTGACCGGAAAGGCTGCCGTCGGCGTCGTAGTAGAGCGCACCGCTCGTCGTGTCGTAGATGATCTTCTGGTTCGCGTTCTGCGCCGCCGTGGCATCGGCCGCCGCGTAGAACTGCGTCGCCGCCAGCGTCCCGCCACTCAGCGTGGTGAAGACGCTCTTCGACAGGAAGAGCCTGTCTCCGGCGGTAAAATCCAGAACCGTGTCGACATTCGTGGAACCGAGAGCGAAGTCGAACTGGAAAATGTCCGCACCCGCACCACCGAAGAGGATGTCGCTTCCGCCGCCGCCTGAAAGGAGGTTCGCGTTCGCATCGCCGCTCAGGCTGTCGTTGCCGGTCCCGCCCCAGATGTTCTCGACGTTGCGAATCGTGTCCTCGGCCACGCCCCCGACCGTAACGGTCGTGTAGGTAGCGCCGTCGAGTGTGACGGAGACCGATGCGGTCTTGTCGCGGTAGCTCGCCGTGTCGGAGGCCGCCCCGCCGTCGAGAATGTCCGCTCCGCCGCCGCCCGTGAGGAGGTCTTTGCCGTCATTGCCGTTGAGGGTGTTGGCGAGGCCGTCTCCGGTCAGCGTATCGTTGCCCTTGCCGCCGAACACATTCTCGATATTGCGGATGGTGTCTTCGGCGACGCCGCCGACGAAGACGAAGCTGTCGGTGCCTCCCAAGAGCGCCACCTCGACAGACGCCGTCTTCTCCCGGTAATCGGCCGTATCCACGCCCGCGCCGCCGTCTATGAAGTCGGCGCCGAGAGCTCCCCGGAACATATTGCTTGCGGCATCGCCGACAAGCGTGTCGGCACCGGACCCCGAGAGAATATTCTCCACACCGCGGATGGTGTCTTCGGCTGTGCCGCCGACGAGAACGGCTGCGCTCGCCGTGCCGTTCAGCGTGACGGAGATCGCATCGGTTTTCTCCAGGTAGTCCGCGGTGTCGACGCCATTGCCGCCGTCCAGCACGTCTTTGCCGAGACCCCCTCTCAGCGTGTCGGCGCCGTCATTGCCGGCCAGCACGTTGGCCAGGCCGTCTCCGGTGAGCGTATCGGCGGCCGAGCCGCCTGCGATGTTCTCGAAGTTGCGGATCGTATCTTCGATCACGCCGCCCACCTTGACGGCTACAGGGGTGGCGCCGTCGAGGGTCACAACAACCGATTGCGTCTTGTCCCGGTAATCGGCCGTGTCTGCCCCGGCACCGCCGTCCAGACTGTCGGCGCCAGCGCCGCCACGTATCGCATTGTTGCCGGCGTCGCCGGTCAGCACGTCGGCACCGGCACCGCTGAAGATGTTCTCGATATTGCGGATCGTATCCTCGGCAACGCCGCCGACCGTCGCAATAGCGTCGGCTGCGCCCGCCAGCGTCAGGACGACACCTGCCGTCTTGTCGCTGAAGTCGGCCGTATCGGACCCCGCGCTGCCGTCGATGGTATCCTGCCCACCGCCGCCCTTGAGAATGTCGCCGCCGCCGCCGCCCAGGAGGACATTGGCCTGCGAGTCGCCGGTCAGCACGTCCGCGATGGCGCTGCCCGTGACATTCTCGATATTGCGCAGTGTGTCCTCCACAGCGTTGCCAACGATCACCTTCGCGTCGTTGGCGCCGTTTAGCGTCACCGCGATCCCCTTGGCGGAAGCCGAATAGTCGACCGTGTCGTTGCCCGCCCCGCCATCGAAGACGTTCTGGAGCCCGTCGCCTGCGAACACGTCATTGCCCGAGCCGCCGATGACGTTCTCGATGTTGCGCAGAGTATCCTCCGCGACGCCGCCGACGAAGACCGTCGCCGCGTTCGGCCCGGCCAGTGTCACGACTAGCGATGCCGTCTTATCACTGTAGTCAGCCGTGTCGCTGCCGTCACCTCCGTCCAGCACGTCGGCGCCGAGGCCGCCGCGGAAGGTATTCGCCGCGGCGTCACCGGTAAACTGGTCGTTGCCGGATCCGCCGGTGATGTTCTCGATGTTCCGAACCGTATCCTCGGCCGTTCCGCCGACGGCCGCAATGGCGTCGACTGCACCGTTCAGGGCAAGCACGACGGATTGGACCTTGTCGCTGAAGTCTGCGGTGTCACTGCCGCCGCCGCCGTCCAGCACGTCGGCACCCAGGCCGCCGCGAAACGCATTTGCAGCCGCATCGCCGATGATCGTGTCGCCGCCCGAGCCGCCCACGATGTTCTCGATCTTCGCGATCAGATCCTCGGCAATGCCGCCGACCGTTACGGTAACGGGATTGCCGCCGTTCAGCGCCACGGCGATCGCCGCCGCCTTGTCGCTGTAGTCGGCGGTGTCGCTGTCTTCGCCGCCGTCAAGGGTGTCTGCGCCGCCTCCTCCCTTGAGCCAGTCGTTACCGCGCGCACCCGAGAGCTTGTTTGCCGCCGCATCGCCGCTGAGCGTGTCGTCCGCCGTCCCGCCGACGATGTTCTCGACATTGCGGATCGTGTCCTCGGCGACGCCGCCGACGAAAACCGTAGCCGCATTCGCGCCGCTGAGCTGTACGACGACTGAAGATGTCTTTTCGCGGAGATCGAAGGTATCGATCCCGGTGCCGCCGTCGGCCGTGTCGTTGCCGGCGCCGCCGGACAGCGAGTCGTCATCGGCACCGCCATTGAGAATGTCGTTCCCTGCTTCACCGCGGAGAATGTTGGCTCGGTCGTCACCGGTCAGGATGTCGTTGCCCGAACCGCCATAGACGTTTTCGAAGTTGCTGATCGTGTCCTCGGCGATACCGTTCACGAAGACCGTTGCGAGTGTCGCCCCCGCCAGGGTGACCACGACGGAAGTCGTCTTGTCGGTATAGTCGGCCGTATCGTTCCCGGCGCCGCCGTCGAGGACGTCGTTTCCACCGCCGCCCCTGATGAGGTTGTTCTGCGCGTCGCCCGTAATAGTGTCGTTTCCGGAGCCCCCGTAAACGTTCTCGACGTTGCTGAGAGTGTCGTCGGCCACGCCATTGACGAAGACCGTCGCGGCGGTCGCACCCGTTAACGTGACTACGACGGAAGTCGTCTTTTCGCTATAGTCGACCGTGTCGACGCCCGCGCCGCCGTTGATCACGTCGGCGCCTCCAAGTCCCTGAATGAAATCGTCACCGCCGAACCCGCTAATCACGTCGTCTAGATCAGTGCCTATGAGGACATTGTTTCCGGCTGTGCCGTTGATGACTGCCATGGGAATTCCTCCCTAAAATCTCCCCGGCGGAGCGACCAGGATGTTGCTCCAACGCTTAGAGGATTGCTGACGTAAAAGAGCCGAGCATTGGTGATGTTGCGCGCTCCCCTGAGTGCGCGAGGCTCGCGCGGTCATTCATTTGGTACCGGCGCGGGATGAGAAATATGTGCGGCTTGTCGCGCGGTTCCCGCTCAATTCAATATAGATTTCGTGCTGAGCTTGGGGCGTCGACTCGAAACATCGTGATTTCGACAATTCCTTTTCTACGCAAGACAATCTCGCGGATACTGGCACCGCAGACGCGTGTTGGAAATATAGCAAATGATATAGTGCAGGTGGGACGCTGCGCCGATCGGGCGCTCTGCGGCAGCGAGCAGTCGTCAGGCGCGTCGATGTTTCGGACGCCGGCAGCGAACTGTCGCCACCACCGCTCTTGCCCTGGAGACGAGCATATAGGGTTCACTATATTTCGGCCTACATGCTTTGGTGCGACGATGCGTTCGTGAAGGGTTGCAACTTCACGGACGACAAAGCCGAACAACGACGCGTCCTCAGTAAACCGTCGCCTTTTATAGGAAAGGGGCCACCTATGCTTACACAAAGGAGAATTGTTTCCGTATGCGCACTGGGAGTATCCTTCCTGCTGGTGCTTCCGCTTGTATCGATTACTGTATTCGACGGATCTTCCGACAAGGCCTTCGCGGACAGCCGCGATGTCGGCCACAAGAAGGGCGACAAAGGAAAACAGGATAGCGGCGGTTGACCGGCACCGACTTATCGCAAGCTCCATGCCAGCTCGGAGGCTCAAATGCCTCCGTTTTTTTTCGAGCGGCTCAAGATCTCAAGGGATTGGTGTACTGAACATGAAGCGCAGCAAGCGTGGCGCGATTGCTGATGTCCAATTTGCGAAAGATGTTGTGCAGGTGGATTCCGACCGTACCTTCGGAGGTTCCGAGCCTCGACGCGATCATGCGGTTGGAGAGACCGCCGCAAATCAGCGCTGATATCTCGCGTTCTCGCGGTGTAAGCAGACTGAACCTCTCCAGCGTCGCGTCGTTACTGACCTGAGACGCATTTGCCATCAGATCGGCCGGCAGCCACTTCCCGCCCATGGCGACCCGCCGCATGCAGTCGAGCAGCGCTTCCGGCGCATATTCCTTCAGGAGAAGCCCAGAGAGCCCCATCTTCAGCGCTTCCGCGATCTGCGGACCGCTGATCGTCGCGGTCAGGAAGATCACCCTCGTCAGCCGCCGCGTGCCGCGGATCGCCCTCAGGATTTCCAATCCGCCCATGCCCGGCATGGCCACGTCGAGGACGGCAATGTCCGGCTGGAGGCGGGATATGAGCGAAATCGCTTCGACGCCACTTGCCGTTGCTCCGACGACGTCGAAGTCCGGCGCTGCGGCGATGATGTCCTGCAATCCTCGCAGGAGCAACGGGTGGTCGTCGACGAGCAACACCGAATGCATCACCTGACCTCCAGCTTCAGCGGTAGCGCGATCTTGAGCCCGAGGCCCGGAGAATTCCGGCAGACCGCCAGCTTTCCGCCAAGCTCCGCCACCCGCTGCGACAGCGAAAGGGGATTCATCTCGAGTTCACCCGGTATTCCCGTGCCGTTATCGGTGATCTCCAGGTTCAGGAGCTCCGCGGTCCTGGCAAAAGCTATCCGCAACAGCGTCGCTCGTCCGTGGCGCACCGCATTGCTCGCGGCTTCGGAGATCAATTGCATTATCTCGTAAAGCATCCATTTGGGCACCACGAGCGGCGCGGGTCCGTGCGACACGTCGATTGCGCAATTCCACTGCGTTCTCAACAGGTCGAGAAATTCCGGAAGTTCCTGCTCGAGCTTGGCGAGATTGCCTTCCTCTCCCGGTCGGTTCTCATCCACGAATTTGCGGACACATTGCTGCTGTTCGAGGATGAGCGACCCAACCTCGGTCAGCTGCGTCTTCGCGCCATCCGGGATTCCTTCTTCGATCAGTTTCAGTTTGAGACGCGCCGCAGTGAGGTTCTGAAGCACGCTGTCATGCAGATCGCGGGCAAGGCGCATGCGCCCCTCCGAACGGGCGGCCTGGATAAGAGCGACACGCTCGAGCTCCGTCCCGACGCGGGTGGCGATGATCTGAGACAGATCTTTCGTGTCGTCGGCGGCGTTGGCGAAGCTGACCACGAAAACGCAGCCGCGATATCGAACACTGGAGAAGGCGGCGGAAAATACCTTGAGATCCGATTGCTCGGTGTTTGCGTGGATTTGGGGCAAATCGGCGAAGAGGCCATTCAGCGCCTCTCCGCTCCTGCGACCGCGTCCCTCGTAGTGATCGGGATCGTGACGACGCCAGAAGTCGGTGTGCCTGAGGTCGGCCAGTTGGAGCGTACCGTTGGCCCAGTATGCTACGCACCCCGATTCGAATTCCTGCTCGCGCCAGATGACGAGCAGATGCGCATCGCCAAGAACGCCGGAAGCATGTTCCAACAGGATGCTCAGCCACGACACCCGGTCCTCGCCGATTGCGCCCGGCGGCCACTGCGCGAGTTGCGCAAGGCGCTGCCGGCTTCGTTCGCGATAGGCTCCGAAATAGCCGAGCGTCGCGGCGACGAGCACGAAATAGATGGACCGCATGATGAAGACGTTGAGTTCCGCGTCGCCGTCGAGAAGGTCGGGAAGGCCGACCACGAGTTGGACGAGAAGGGCGATCAGTGCTCCGAGCGCGGCACCCTTCAAACCCCAGCGCATCGTCATCGCCAGGATGACGAACGGAAGTATAGAAAAGAACGGGCTCGCCAGTTCGTTCGTCAGAAACGTCAGCCAGCCGACGACCGCCGCGTCGATACCATGGATCAGAAGGTGCACCGGGCTGATGAACGAGTACCGCAGCGGGAAGATCACCAGCGCAATTGCGAGGAGAAGGTAGAGGCCGAGAACGACGCGAGACTCGTAAAGAAGCGAGTTCGGCCGAGTGGGATCGAGATAGATCGCCAGGATAGCGAACGCTGCCGTGATCACGCGACCGAGGCAGATTAGGCGTTCCGGATCGGTGCGCAACAGCCACTCGCGCGCCAGCCCGGCAAATTCCCTGGCGGGGCGGTGAGCGCGCGCAGGCGCGTCATTCCGGGTCGGCTGCGTGATCGCCATGCGCAACTCTGCCTTCGCGCGATCGCGGAAGTGAAAATTTATATTAGTATGTCGCGATCTTCACTGCGAATGCGGCGAAAGTCAACGATCCGATGCCGCCTAAGCGCGCCTGAAGAGACGCGCGACGCTGGAGCGGCCTCGGCCGACGGGCGCGCGCGACTTGCCGAGGACCAGCGCGGCGACGGCAATGCCTAGCACGCAGACAGCGGCTGTCGTTGCGACCGGGACCCGGCGGGACGAGCGTAGCCCGCCGTCTATGCCCCCGGGCTCTGCCGGTGCCCTGAACAGATTGCCATGGCTCCTCGCCACGCGCGGCGCGCGGCTCAGATAGCGCGATGTCAGCTTCGCCATGAGCCGCGGGGTCATGTTCGGCGCGACGAAATGCGCAAACCGCGTCAGGTCGGCGACGAGGCCGACGGTCAGCGAATTGCGCGGGCGTTCCGCCAGGCGCACGGTCGCCCGGGCAGCGCGGCGCGCATTGTAGACGGGCGGGGGAACGCTGAGCCTGCGACCGGTGTAATTGGCGCCGTGCCCGACCCCGGGTGTGTCCATGAAGGTCGGGTAGACGTCGCAGATGTGAATGTCGCGTTCGTCCGCGAGCTCCGCCCGTAGAGCTTCGGAAAAGCCCCTCAGGCCGAATTTGCTGGCGCTGTAGGCCGCGGCAAAGGGTGCAGAGGCGAAGCCGCCGAGCGAGATCATGTTGATGAAAATGCCGTGTCCCTGCTTGCGGAAGATCGGAACCGCCGCATGCGCGTCGTTGAGATGGCCGATCAGGTTGGTGCGGATGACCTGTTCATGCGCTTCGATCGGCGTTTCCTCGAAGCGGCCGACGGCGCCGACGCCAACATTGCTGAACCAGACGTCTATCTTGCCGAAGCTCATCGCCTTCCTGGCCAGGTCCTTGACCGCCTCGGCATCCGTCACGTCGGTCGGGGCGACGAGAACCTCCGCCCCGAGTTCCCGGCAGGTTCTGGCCACCTCGTGAAGCGCGGCCGCATCGCGGGCCGCCAGCACGAGCTTCGACCTGCGCCGAGCAAAGGCCTCGGCGGTCGCCTGTCCAACCCCCGACGAGGCCCCGGTGATGACGACCACTGCATCTTCGAGAGAATTCAACATACTGCTCCTCCATCTGCAGTCGGCAACCGCATCGCAAGCATCGCCCCCGCCGCGTGTGGAACCGCGAGCTACAGAAGATGTTCCGGCGCCGGCCGGCTAACGCTTCGTCTTGCCGGCGTCAGAAACCTTGCCGCGATGCGGATCCTTTAGGTTCTCGCCGACGGCGTCCCGGTCGCGTTCCGGATCATCCTTGGCGGGAAGGTATCCTCTCGGGCGCGTCTCCTTCGGTCCTTCCCACCGCGGCGACTGCTCGGTGGTGCCGGGCGCGCCTTCCTTTGGCGTTTTCATCGTCATTCTCCATTAAGCTGCGAGGCGAACCGATCACTGGGCATCTGGATCGCACTCATTCCTGGTCTTTCATGTCGGGTAGGGGATTGCGCTGGTCGGCATCCTCCAGGTCGGACTTGACGATGTATTCATCCCTCTTCAGGCGCGCCGCCTCCCGCGCGGCCTTGGCGTTCGGGATATCGTCCGGTTCGATCGGGGGTTTGTCGGCCCCGGGGCGCAGGTCGCTGTCATTCTCGACAGGCCGTTCCACAGTCTTCACATCAAGGGGGGCGGCCGATGGGCGCTTGGCTCTCTCCATCTTACTCTCCTGCTTTTTTTGGGTCAGGAGGGCAACGTGAAGCCGTAGGCGAAGTTCCATCGGCGGTCTTCTCAATCCTCCCATGGCCCGGAACAAAGCCAGTCTGCTCGAGTTAGGGCCGCGTACTCGCCGGGACAGCCCAGCGATGCCGATCGCCATTCTAGAAGGAGTCTTGCGAAGGAGTTCGTGACCATGGAAAAATTTCCGCACCCTCCCTTTCCCCGCCAAACCCAGGAAATGCCCGGCACTACCGATCGGATGCAGCCGCTGCCCGATCACGGGGAAAACTCCTACCAGGGTTCCGGACGCCTGAAGGACAAGAGAGCCATCATCACCGGCGGGGACAGCGGCATCGGCAGGGCCGTGGCGATCGCCTATGCGCGCGAGGGAGCGGACGTCCTTATCAGCTATCTGAGCGAGCATGACGACGCGATGGCCACCAAGGCTCTGGTGGAGGAAGCAGGTCGCAAGGCCGTGCTTGCCGCCGGCGACATCCAGTCGTCCGACCATTGCCGCAGGATCGTCGAAACGGCCGTTCGGGAACTCGGCGGCATCGACATTCTCGTCAACAATGCAGCCCATCAGGCGACCTTCAAGAACATCGAAGACATCAGCGACGAGGAGTGGGAGCTGACATTCCGCGTCAACATGCACGCCATGTTCTACCTGACCAAGGCAGCAGTGCCGCACATGAAGAAGGGCAGCGCGATCATCAACACCGCTTCCATCAATGCCGACGTTCCCAATCCGATCCTACTCGCCTATGCGACCACCAAGGGCGCGATCCACAATTTCAGCGCCGGTCTCGCGCAGATGCTGGCCGAACGCGGGATAAGGGTGAATGTCGTGGCCCCGGGCCCGATCTGGACGCCGCTGATCCCCTCCACCATGCCCGAGGATACCGTCGCCAATTTCGGCAAACAGGTGCCGATGAAGCGACCGGGCCAGCCCGTGGAACTCGCCTCGGCCTATGTCATGCTGGCGGATCCGATGTCGAGCTACGTGTCGGGCGCAACGATTGCCGTGACCGGCGGCAAGCCTTTCCTTTGACCGGACGCCGGCCTTTGATTCACCGCCATGAAGTGGTGCCGTCGCGCCGATAAGCCTCCACCGAAATCAAGAATGAAACGTACATTTCATTGTTGATTTTCTTCAGAACCTGTATTCCATTTACACACGGATTCTGAAGTCCAGCTGAGGGAGGTTTATCCATGAAACATCTATTGTCCGCCGCGGCCCTGGCTCTCGTTGCCGGCAGCGCCCATGCCGAGAACGTCGGCATCACCATCGCCCGTTCCGACAGCGCGTTCCTCACCATTCTGCGAAACGGCATGCAGGACCAGGCAGCCAAGCTCGATGGCGTCACCGTCCAGGTTGAAGACGCGCAGAACGACACGAGCCGGCAGCTCGACCAGGTGCAGAACTTCGTCTCTTCCGGGGTCGATGCGATCATCGTCGTCGCGGTCGACGGCGACAGCACGCCGGCGCTGACGAAGATGGCGACCGACGCGGGGATTCCGATCGTCTATGCGAACCATCCGCCGGCCGATGTCGACAAACTGCCCGAGACGGCGGCCTTCGTCGGCTCCAACGAGATCGATTCCGGCACGCTCGAGACGAAGGAAGTCTGCCGGCTGCTCGGCGGCAAGGGTGCTGCCTATGTCCTCATGGGACCGCTCAACAATCACTCCTCGCTTACGCGCACGAAGGACATTCATGACGTCATCGCCACCGACGAATGCAAGGGCATGAGTGTCATCGAGGAGCAGAGCGCCAATTGGGACCGGCTCGAAGCCGCCAACATCATGACGAACTGGCTTTCGACGGGACGGGAATTCGATGCCGTCATCGCCAATAACGACGAGATGGCGATCGGCGCGATCCAGGCAATGAAGGCGGCGGGGGTCGACATGTCGAAGGTCGTAGTGGGCGGCATCGACGCGACGCCGGACGGCCTGGCCGCCATGGCCGCGGGCGACCTGGACGTAACCGTCTTTCAGAACGCCATCGCTCAAGGGGCGGCCGCAATGGACGCCGCGGTCGCGCTTTCGCGCGACCAGAAGACCGCACGGCAGATCTGGGTCCCCTTCGAACTGGTGACGCCGGAGAACATGAAGGACTACGCTACCGCAAATCAGTAAAGCGGTCGTTTGGAGGCACGATAGGGATGCCATGTTTGATGCCCCTCATCCGCCTGACGGCACCATCTCCCCGTCTTGACGCGTCAAAACGGGGAGAAGGGACAAGTGGCACGCCCTGAACATGCCTCGAATGCGAACGGACATCGCGGCCACACCCGGCGGTGAAGGCTTGCGGAACGCGGCCGCGAGTCCCTTTCGCCCCGCTTGCGGGGAGAAGGTGGCCAGCAGGCCGGATGAGGGGCGGGTTACAGAGGCAACGTTCGAACGAGGTCGGCCATTCCCCGCCGCGCTGACGCCCATCCTCTAGGCAACGCAGCCCACCATTCGTGAATTTCATTCACAGGCATTGCGACTGGCGAGGTGCTTATCGCAGCCGCCCGGCTGCAGCATATTGCACTGCGAAAACATCAACCATCGCCAACGTCTTCTAGCCCGTATCGCCTTCGCGAACGGCGGGCGGAAAGGATTTTGCCATGCCTTTGGCCATCTTCGCATTGACGATCGCGGCCTACGCGATCGGAACCACCGAATTCGTGATCGTCGGTCTCCTGCCGACGGTCGCTACCGACCTCGCAATCACGCTGCCGCTTGCCGGCCTCATCGTCAGCGTCTACGCGCTCGGCGTCACCTTCGGCGCGCCGGTCCTGACGGCGCTGACCGGGCGGATCGAACGCAAGCCCCTGCTTCTCGGCCTGATGGCGCTCTTCATCGGCGGCAACACCGTGGCGGCCCTGTCGCCGAACTATGAAGTGCTGCTCGTCGCACGGGTGCTTTCGGCCTTCGCCCACGGCGTCTTCTTCTCGGTCGGCTCGACGATCGCCGCCGATCTCGTACCGGAGAACCGCCGCGCCTCTGCGATCGCCATGATGTTCATGGGGCTCACGGTCGCGATCGTCACCGGCGTGCCGATCGGCACCTATATCGGCCAGGTCTTTGGCTGGCGGGCGACCTTCTGGGGCGTCTCCGGCCTCGGCGTCGTCGCCTTTGCCGGTATCGCCACCCTGCTCCCGGGCACGCTCGCCAAGGCCGCTCCGGCGAGCCTTCTCGACCAGGTGCGGGTGCTCGGCTCCGGCCGTCTGCTGATCGTTTTCGCCATGACCGCGCTCGGCTATGGCGGCACCTTCGTCGCCTTCACCTTCCTGGCGCCGATCCTGCAGGAGGTCACCGGTTTCTCCGAACGGAGCGTCAGTCTGATCCTCGTGCTCTATGGCGTCGCCATCGCCATCGGCAACATCGCCGGCGGGCGGATCGCCAACACCAATCCCGTCAAGGCGCTGATCGGCCTCTTCCTTCTGCAGGCGCTCGTGCTGGTGATCTTCTCGTTCACCGCCGTTTCGCCGGTCCTGACGCTCGTGACGCTCGCCGCTCTCGGTTTTCTCTCCTTCGCCAACGTGCCGGGCCTGCAGCTCTATGTGGTGCAGCTTGCGATGGAGCACCGCCCCGGTGCCGTCGACGTGGCCTCGGCGCTCAACATTGCCGCCTTCAATCTCGGGATCGCGCTCGGCGCCTGGCTCGGCGGCATGGTGGTCGACTCTCCCTTCGGACTTTCCGCCACCCCATGGGTGGGCGCTATCCTCGTCTCCGGTGCGCTTCTGCTGACGCTTTGGAGCGGCGTTCTCGACCGGCGCGGCGCGGTATCAGGCGAACCCGCCACTGTCACAGGCTGAGATTTGCAGCAGACGGGCGCTGCCGCCGGCCTTGCGGCGGCGCCCAATTCGTCATTGCATCGGCAACAGCCGATCCGTATAAAGCCGGAACTCACCCTGGACCCGGTGTAACTCCGGTGGCTCTTCTGGCCGCCGATCCGCCAGACAACGCAACAGCATCAACCCTTGACGAGCCGGTTCCCGCCGGCCTGGTGTGCTACTCTTGCGAAGAAAATCATGAAAACGACGATTACCAGCTATAAACGCGAATGGTTCTCCAACATCCGCGGTGACGTCCGGGCATTGTCGTGGCGCTTGCGCTGATACCGGAGGCGATCGGCTTCTCGGTTATTGCAGGCGTCGATCCGAAGGTCGGCCTGTTCGCCTCCTTCGCCATTGCCTGCGTTTCCGCCTTCGCCGGCGGCCGCCCGGGCATGATCTCGGCGGCGACCGCCGCCACCGCCGTCCTGATGGTCACGCTCGTCAAGGAACACGGCCTCGAATATCTTTTTGCCGCCACCCTGCTGATGGGGCTCATCCAGATCGCCGCAGGCTTCCTGAAGCTCGGCCGGGTGATGCGCTTCGTCTCCCGTTCGGTCATCACCGGCTTCGTCAATGCGCTTGCGATCTTGATCTTCATGGCGCAGCTTCCGGAACTCATCGGTGTGCCGCATGTCACCTATGCGATGATCGCGGCAGGGCTCGGGATCATCTACCTCTTTCCCTATGTCACGAAGGCGGTTCCCTCGCCGCTCGTCGCGATCGCCGTGCTGACCGCGGTCGCCTTCTGGACCGGAATGGACGTCCGCACCGTCGGCGACCTCGGCGCATTGCCGTCGAGCCTGCCGATCTTCGCGCTGCCGCAGGTGCCGCTCACCTTCGAGACGCTGCAGATCATCTTCCCCTACTCGGTGGCGCTTGCCGCCGTAGGGCTGCTCGAATCCCTTTTGACCGCTCAGATCGTCGACGACATGACGGACACGACGAGCAACAAGAGCCAGGAATGCATCGGCCAAGGCGCAAGCAACATCGCCTCCGGCCTCATCGGCGGGATGGGCGGCTGCGCCATGATCGGCCAGTCGGTGATCAACGTGACCTCCGGCGGACGCGGGCGGCTCTCGACCTTCGTCGCCGGCGCCTTCCTTCTCTTCCTCATCCTCGTCCTCGACGACCTCGTCCGCATCATTCCGATGGCCGCACTCGTCGCCGTGATGATCATGGTCTCGGTCGGCACCTTGCATAAGAAATGTTGTAAAGGATTCGGTATGCCTTTGGCCGGGCGGCCGCCCGGCCAAAGGCGCCGACCGTCGGATCGCCGGCACCAGAACCTTTGGGGGTTACGGAGAAGCAGGATCGCGGTCGGTTCCTCATCGTGGCCCGAATGGTTGCTGGAACAACCTGGTTCGTATGCAAGGCAGGGACGACAAGGATGACCGAGATTAGCATGAAAGCGGCCGGTATTGATACCGGGAAGATATGGCTTGATGTCGCCACCTACCCGGTGAGCGACAAACAGAAAGTGCCCAACAACGCCGACGGCTGGCAGACTCTGGCTGACTGGCTCGAGCGGCAGGGGATCGGACGGGTCGGGATCGAAGCGTCCGGCGGATATGAGCGCGACGTGATTGCGTATCTGCATCAGAGAGGCTTTGAGGTCGTCCTGCTGCAGCCGCGGCAAGTGCGCGCTTTCGGCCTCTATAAGCTGCGCCGAGCCAAGAACGACCAGCTCGACGCCGCGCTGATCGCCGAGTGCGCTGCCCGTTCGGATGCGCGATGCCATGCGCCGGATAGCCGGCTGATCGCGTTTGGCGAATGGCTGCTGTTCATCGAGCAGATCGAAGCCGATATAGCCTGCCTCAAGACCCGCCGCGAGCGTTTCACCGACAGGCGGATCCTCGAGGAGATCGATCGTTCCATCGGTGAGCTCAAGAGCCGTTGCAAAGCCCAGCTCGCGCTGTTGCAGGCCGCTGTCCGCGAGCATGACGATCTCGCCCGGAAGCTTGATCTGATCGAAAGCATCGACGGCATCGGCATCTGTACGGCACTCACCCTGGTCATTCTGATGCCCGAACTCGGCAGGGTCGACCGTGAGGAGATCGCCGCGCTGACCGGCGTGGCGCCTTTTGACGACCAGAGCGGCAAGCGTGAAGGCGAGCGCCATATCGCCGGCGGACGGGCGCGCGTCCGCAGGGCCCTGTTCAATGCCGCCTTACCGGCGTCGCAGCGCTGGAACGAGACGCTGGTTGAGCTCTACGACCGTCTCACCGCAAAAGGCAAATCCCACAAAGCGGCGCTCATCGCCTGCGTCCGCAAACTCATCATCTTCGCCAACACCGTCGTCAAGCGCCAAACCCCATGGACGAAAAGCGCGCCACAACAAAATTCTTGCGCTTAGTCTAATGGTTGCGCTTCTCCTGGCGCTCCATCCTCGACCTGCGCCGCAATCCCCTGCCCTCCTCCGTCGTGATGTTGGCAACGGTCGTCACCACCGTCGGCACCCACGATCTCGCAAAGGGCGTCCTGGTCGGGGTGCTTCTGTCGGGGGTGTTCTTCGCCGGAAAGGTCGCCCGCCTCTTCCATGTCCGCTCGATGCTCGACGAGAGCGGAGAGGTGCGTACCTATCATGTCGACGGCCAGATCTTCTTCGCCTCGACCGAGGGGTTCATCGCCGCCTTCGACTTTGCGGAACCGCTGGACAAGGTTGTCATCGATGTCGGCGAGGCGCATCTGTGGGACATCACCGCAGTCGGCGCACTGGACAAGGTGGTGCTCAAATATCGCCGCCACGGTGTCACCGTCGAGGTGATCGGCCTCAACGAGGCAAGCGCTCATATGCTCGACCGCTTCGCCGTGCACGACAAGAGCGAAGGCACGGCGCTCACCGCAACACATTGAATCCATGAGACCCGGGTCGATCGATCGACCCAGGTCTCGCCCACATGGACACGGTTGCCGTGCCGGCGAGCACGGCTCGACTTTCCGCTGCCCGATCTCCGCGCGATTTCCGCCAACTCAGTCCTTCCGGCCCCGCCTCTCCAGGACGAACAGTTCACGGAAACGCTGCAGAACCCGATGATTCAGGACGGGTCGACCTGAAATCATGGACGTGATCGACTCCTGTAGTTGGAGTGGGATGCGCGCGGAAAACCGCTGCGCACCTTTGCTCTGGATCAGCTAGCCCTGGCTTTGCAAGGCCACTCCCGCGCGGGCGCGTTCTTCGGCAAAGTAGTCACGCGTCAGTTGGGCGATGACCGGGGACAGGAGCAGCAACGAGATCAGGTTGGGAATAGCCATCAGTGCGTTCAAGGTGTCGGCCACCAGCCAGGCAAAGTCGAGGCTGAGCGTGGCGCCGAAGAACACTGCGACGGTCCACACGATGCGGAACGGTATCGCGCTCACGGTTCCGATCAGGTATTCCCAGCACTTCTCGGCATAGTAGGCCCAGCCGAGGATCGTCGTGAAGGCGAACAATGCCAGTGAGATGGTCACGAGATAATTCCCGTAGCCGGGCAGCGCCGCCTCGAACGCCGCAGAACTCAGAACCGCTCCGGTTTCGCCCGATGCCCAGACGCCCGACACCATGATCGCCAGACCCGTCAGGGTGCAGACGATGATCGTGTCGATGAACGTGCCCATCATGCCGATGACGCCGGAGAAAACGGGATTGGCGGTCGAGCCGGCAGCCTGTGCGATACCGGCGGTACCGAGACCCGCCTCGTTCGAGAAGATGCCGCGCGCCACACCCATGCGGATCGCCATCAGCACAGTGGAGCCGAGGAAGCCGCCGGTGGCCGCCGTCGGGCTGAATGCCTGGGTGAAGATGGTGGCGATGGCCTGCGGAATGTTACCGGCAAAGACGACGAGGACGGCAGCCACGCAGACGAGATAGAAGATCGCCATGAAGGGCACGACCTTCTCGGCCACCGCGCCGATTCGCTTGATGCCGCCCAGGATCACCGCACCCGTCAAGACGGTCATCACGATGCCGCTGATCCACGTCTCGATGCCGAAGGCGTTCTCGACCGCACTGGCGATACCGTTGGCCTGGACCATGTTGCCGATACCGAAACCCGCCAGTCCGCCGAAGATGGCAAAGGCTGTGCCCAGCCACTGCCAGTGCTTTCCGAGTCCATTCTTGATGGCGAACATCGGTCCGCCGGCGTGTTCGCCTTTGTCGTCGACCTCGCGGTATTTCACCGCTACGACGACCTCGGCGTATTTCGTCGCCATTCCGACGAAGGCGGTGACCCACATCCAGAACAGCGCACCGGGTCCGCCCACCGCGATAGCGGTAGCGACGCCGGCGATGTTGCCCGTGCCGATGGTGGCCGACAGCGCCGTCATCAGCGCGGCGTAGGGCGTAATCTCGCCTTCGGCGGCCCTCCCCGGCCTGCGGCTTTTCAAGATCATGCGGAAGCCATAGGCCACTTTGCGGATCGGCATGAAGCCCAGGCGAAGCTGAAGATACAGACCGGTGCCAATGATCAGCACGATCATAGGCACGCCCCAAACGATGCCGTTGAGCCAGTTAAAGAATTGGTTGAGTGCTTCCACGAGACTGCTTTCCTCCCTGGTGCCATGTCTTTCCGCGAGCCTGAGCACGCCTGCGGCCTGACTAACTTCACCGGCGAATATTGCAAGCCGTCTTGTTCATGGGCCACAGGCACCTCGAACTCATTCCGCTCGAGGATGGCCCGGGTGTCCCCCGTCTGCGAACACGCAGGCGGTACCCGTGGAGCCGGTTCGTCAGGCGCGATGGATACATGCCGGCCCCCTTGGGACCGCGATCATACATAGAAGTCGACGTTGGTGAATTTCATAGTTCGAATGCTTCTATTTATGAAATTGATGATGGCCGGCAGATCGGCATGGGAAAGCGGCGCGGCCGGCACGAAACTGTCAGTACTCGGCGCGCGAACATACATAGCCATTCAGCCGTCAGTCGGCCCTTAGGAAAGGGCCGACACCCGGCATCGCCGGCTTCCGCATGGGTGCCGGCGTCTCTTCTCGTGGCAATCGCAGGCAGGTGGAACCCGCGGAACAAGTCGGGGCGGAATGTCGCATCCCGTTCTCGGCGCCGTGCGCACCTCAATCGTCGATGCGGAAGCCCACCTTCATCACCACCTGGTAATGCGCGACCTTG
The DNA here is from genome assembly GCF_030064585.1 of Ensifer meliloti. Lineage (NCBI taxonomy): Bacteria > Pseudomonadati > Pseudomonadota > Alphaproteobacteria > Hyphomicrobiales > Rhizobiaceae > Ensifer > Ensifer meliloti. The sequence continues at coordinate 924,175 of NZ_CP120364.1, read as the reverse complement.
CCATTCACGATCTGGCCGCGAATTTGGTCCACTTCGAACCAGTCGAGATTGCGGGTGGTTTTCGAAGCACGCGAAATCGCCCCTTCGATGGCCTCGTCTATCGAGTTCGGCGAACTGCCGATCAGCTCGATCTTCTTGTAGACGTGCTCGCTCACGGTTTCCTCCTGAAGGATTCTGGTTTGATTCCAGGCTCGCCGGATCTCCTTGTTGGCGCGGCAAGGGACGGCAGCAGATCGCCGCCAGGGACAATCATGCCCCCGTTCGGCGCGAACCGCCAGCGTTCGAGGAAAATCGGCGTGCCACGCTGGGCCGCTGGCCGCCATCGGGATCAAAATGCTCTATGACGCTCGCGGAGATGCCGACACTTGATGAACGGTTGGGGCTTCGCTCAATCTGGAACAGATCGTCATGGTAAAAGTTCGGGCGGAGACGAGGGCAAATTGATGAAACAGAAACTTTTGGCGCAAGACGCGAGCGAACGTACCTTCATTCTCGTACTCGAGGAGGGCGACGAAGCATTCTCGGCTATTTCGGCCTTCGCAGCCCAAACGGACATCTCGGGCGCCTCGGTGACGGCGATCGGCGCCTTCAGCAGTGCCACGGTGGGCTTCTTCCGTATCGAAAGCAGAGATTACCGGAAGATCCCCGTAGCGGAGCAATCGGAAGTTCTGAGCGCGATCGGCGATATTGCCCGCGACGAAGCCGGCCGCCCGAGCCTGCATTTGCATGCGGTTCTGGGATTGGAAGACGGGTCGACACGTGGCGGGCACCTTCTCGAGGGTTACGTCCGTCCGACCCTGGAGGTCATCATCCGCGAAAGCCCGACTGGATTGTGCCGGCGCAAGCGACCGGAACTCGGGATCGCGCTCATCGAGCTCGACGCTGAATGAGGCTCAGCTTTTCGCACTCGAATTCGGGTTGCGCTTGTCTTCCCGGCTGACCTCGCCTTTTGAGGCTTTGGAACCGCCGCCCCATTCTTTCGCCTTGCGGGCCTCGTCGCCGCCTACGTGACCCGGTTGGTTCTTCTTGGCGGTGCCGCTTTCGCCCTTGGTCTTGGGACGGTCCGGTTTGTGTTCCATCTCGGTGCTCCAATGCTTGTTTCTGGCCGGCACGCGCCGGCAACCTTCGACACGGCGACCGAACAAGCGAGAAACCGATCGGTTCCTCGCAAAGCATGCCGCGATCTCCCGACTGCGGACTCTCTACCTGGACGCACATCGTATCCGGCAGGACGGGCCGCAATTTTCACCAGGGCCGCCAGCCGCTTGACCAGTAACGGCCCTTCAGATCGCTCAGCCGGTCCTCGATATCGGCGATCAGGTCCTCGATGCGCGAGGAGCTCCGCGAATGCCAATAGGGCCGGCTGGTCCCTGCAATGAGCAGCCCCAGAAGACCGACCACGACGAGTGCCGTCCAGGCGGGATGTTCCCTTGCCATCTCGCCGGCCCTGCGGCCGGTGTCCGCGATGGCCCTGCCGGAATAGATGCCGAGATCGGAGAGCTTTTCGGTCAGCGCATTGACCTGCTCGCGCAACGATCTGACTTCCTCTTCCATGCTTGCCTGGTCCGGAACGCCCACCGATCCGTTCTTCGTATCGACCACGCCGCGCGGTATGGTGGATCCGAGTCGCTTTTCCTGTGCCATATGCTCATCCTCCGTGTCTGGGTCCCAACTTGTCAGAGACAGCAACCCGGAAACGGCGGCCGGGGGCCCGGAGTTCCTTTTGAGGTCGAATTTGGATCTGATGACGCCTGAGCAGGCGGATTAGGCAACAACGGATTTAGAGCGGGATGAGGAAAAGTGTGTGCGGTTTTCCGCCCGCATCCCGCGTCACGTTCATGTTTTTAGGTCGACCCGACCTAGCTAAAAACATCGTGATCCAATGCCTGTTGAGATTCATCTTGAGTTTATAACGGCTGCTGCGAGATGATGATGGCGTTGGTGCTCTGGTGGGTTTGTCGGCACGTAGGGCGGTACGGACAAGATTGCCGAGCGCGTCGGTCAGCGCGGGGAGGACTGCAATCTCACCTCCTCATCTCTGTGCTTGTCACAAAAGATCCAGCAGCGCCGCGTCTGCGGCGCGGGGAAGAGTTCTTCCAGCCCAAGGACTTGGGCTGGCTGGATCCCTGTGACAAGTTTTTAGCCCGGGGACATAACTGACGGGTGTTCGGGGTGATGGCTGACACGTCATACTGGCATGGATTTGGCTTCGGAGGGCTATTCCATGCCGTGGCGAGAGGTATCGACGATGGGAGAGCGGCGGGAGTTTGTGCGACTTCCGCTTGAGGAGGGTGTGAACCGGCGGGAATTGTGCCGGCGGTTCGGGATCAGCCCGGATATCCGCTATAAATGGCTTGCGCGGTGGGAAGCCGGCGACGGGGAGTTGGCGGATCGCTCACGGCGCCCGCATATAAGCCCGATGCGTTGCAACGAGGCGGTAGAGGCCGAGGTGCTTGCGATGCGCGATGCGCATCGGGCTTGGGGGACGTGGGCGGATGATTACATGCTGACAGGTAAACATGATACCCTGCCCTACTTCGACGCTTCGCGCGGCCGGCCGCTTCTACAAATGCCGTTAGGCATCCATCCGGCCATGCAGGATGCGGATGATGTCGATCCGGTCGCCGCGATCCCGAAAATAGACGATGTGCGATCCTGCCGGGTATTTGAGATAACCCGGTCGCACATCGACATTGCGGCCTTTCTTCGTCCCTGCGGCCAGTCCCTCAAATGCAGTGTAAAGCTGGTCTTGGTAGGTCTCCGCCTGTTCCAGAGACCAGCGGCGAGCCGTGTAGCGCCATATCTTCCGAAGATCGGCCTTGGCGGCAGGAGCGAGCCGGAAAGGCAGCTCAGTCGCCATATTCGGCGCGCATTTCGGCTTTGAACGCTTCGTTGTCGAATGGCTCTGGCTCGCCGGATTCTTCGCCCTCGATCAAAGCCGCTTCCAGCGCCCTTACCTTCGCCTCGTGTTCTTCCAAAAGCCGAAGTCCAGCCCGCACAACGTCGCTGGCGGAGCCGTAGCGGCCGGTTTGCACCTGGCTGTCGATGAAACCGGCGAAGTGATCGCCAAGGGAAATAGATGTGCTTCTAGCAGCCATGGACATATCTCCTTGTTGAAGCGCAATATACCAGCAGTTGCCATTTTTTGGCAAGATCGGTCTAATGATGCTTACATGCAGCTATGTAAGCATCATGTCTGCCCGCTAACTCGCCACCCTCTCGAACGACTGGGAAATTGTACTTCGCGAAAAGCAGGTTCAGCGCCTGGGCCACAAGCCTCTCCTGCGGAATCCGCTTGCCCTTGTCGTCGCGGGTTCGGAAGCTGACTTCTTCCAGCGTCTCCCAATAGGCCGGCGGCAAATGGTGGGTTTTGGCCGTCTTGCCCGCGACGGCGGAATGTAGGTTCCCGCCGGCTGCGGGCTGCTGGCGCGGCCGCCGGCTGCTCGGCCGCCTTGATGGTGGTCGCTAGGAGGGAAGGCTCGCGACTCATGCTTTCATCCTTTCGTGCTTACTTGTAATCATGCTTGCCTGTTCCGAAAGGAAGCTGAACAGGCCGGCGACTTCCTGGGCGGCACTTCCCTGCGGCTCCAACTCCTGTGGCGTCTGCCCCAAAGGCTGGTGCGTCCTCGTAGGATTTCGGGCGGGACACATGGATGGGCGCGACTGGTACGTTGAACCGATCCGTGTTCGCTGCGGCGTCGTCCGCCGCACTGCCCCCGGCGACCGCGACAGCCACTATGGTGTTTTCTTCGCTGCCCATCACATCGCGACAATCAACTTGACCAACAATCAATCGGTCAGTGATGTATCCGAACAGACGTCCGTTATGTCTCCGGGCTAAACAACAAGCACAGGGATGAGGTAATCAAACAAGCGCCGCGGGTATCCCAAATCTCAACGGGCCTTAGTGCGTTGGGAAGTGATCTACCTGCGCCCGGCATCTCCCGAAGGCCGCGAGCAGACGAGGAAGAACCTGCGGTAGAAGAACGTCCTCAGCCTGTTTCTGAGATCGGCATTCCTGCGCTGGGCCGCCGCGATCGGGCGGCGGGATGGCAACTCTATGTTCTCGAATCCCGCCTCTTCGATCAAAGGGAGAAGTCTTTCGACGGTGAGGCCGTCGCCGAAGGGCAAACGCTCCATGATCGTCGCATGGCGTTCGCTCATGGCCCCGTCGTAATGCGGGTCGTGGCCGATGATCTGCTCGAGGGCAGCCACCGCGATTGACGCCAGACGGCCGAGCGGCGTCGGTTTCGACCAGTCTCCGTCGAAGACGAGCAGCCTGCCGCCCGGCTTCAGCAGGCGGAACCATTCGGCGAAAGCCTGCTCCGGCTCTGTCAGCGTCCAGACGAGATGCCGGCAGACCACGGCATCATAGGTCTCGTCCGGCTCCATCGTGCGCTCGGCATCGGCCAGAATGAAACGGACCCTGTCGTTCCCTGCGTGCTTGCGCCGCGCGACGGCGAGCATGGCCTCGGAGAAATCGAGCGCCGTTACCTCGTGGCCGAGCGAAAGGAGCACGTTGGTCACCTCCCCCGTCCCGCAGGCGAGTTCGAGAACCTTCAGCGGCCTCGCTCCCAGCGCATTGCGCATCGCTGCCGCCCAGGCGTCGAGCTCCGGCCCCGGCGGGATGCGATGGCCGAAGGCGAGGTCGAACGTTTGCGACCGCTTCGACCAGTATTCGCGGATATCTTCCTTCAGGTCGTGGTTGCGCATGTCCATGGGTCAGGCTCCGACGGCGGCGATTGCGGCAAGCGGACGCGGGCGTCTTGCGCGATAGCGGATGGAGCAGCTTCCGTCGAACTCGTGCTCGACCTCGACCTCGATCCCGAAGACTGCGCGGATGCGCTCGACCGTCAGTACCTCCCGCGGGCGCCCGAGCGCCACCAGCCGGCCGGCCTGCATCACCGCGATCCTGTCGCAGAACATAGCGGCGTGGTTGAGGTCATGGAGCGCTGCGACCACCGTCAGGTCCTGGCGGCGAACGAGGTCGAGCAGGCTGATCTGATGGCCGATGTCGAGATGGTTGGTCGGCTCGTCGAGGAGCAGGATCTTCGATTGCTGCGCCAGCGCCCGAGCAATGTGCAGCCTTTGCCGCTCGCCGCCGGAGAGCGTGTGCCAGAGGCGATCGGCAAGATGCGCCATGTCCACATTTGCGAGCGCAGCCCCGACGATCGCATCGTCCTCCGGCGACCAGGGCGAAAGCGGCCCGAGATAGGGCGTGCGGCCGAGCTCGACCGCTTGGCGCGCGGTGATCCGCTCGCCGGTCTCGGCCTGCTGCTCGACCAGAGCGAGCCTTTGCGCGACCGTGCGGCGGCCGAGCGTCCCGATCGGACAACCGTCCAGAAGCACCTCCCCCCTCTTCGGCTTGCGGATGCCTGAGATGAGCGACATCAGGCTCGTCTTGCCGGAACCGTTCGGGCCGATGATCCCGAGGAACTCTCCCGTCTCGACCGTGAGGGAGACATCCTTCAGGATCTCCACCCCGCCGGCCGCCCATGAAACCCCGCGCGCCGAAAGCGTCATGCGCGGTCCCTCCTTTGTCCGAGTATCAACGCGAAGGCCGGGGCGCCGACGAGCGCCGTGATCACGCCGATCGGCAGGACCTGCCCGGGAATGAGAACGCGCGACAGGATGTCCGCGAGGATCATGAACACGGCGCCGATGAGCCCCGCTGCCGGAAGCAGGACACCGTGGCGGACGCCGACGAGCATGCGGGCCGCATGGGGGATGACCAGTCCGACGAAACCGATCGACCCGACGATGGATACCATCACCGCCGTCATCATCGCCGAGACGCCGACGAGCGCGAAATAGGTTCGCCTGACCGAGATGCCGAGCGAGGCAGCCGATTCCGACCCGAAGGTAAACGCGTCCAGGGGACGGGCATGCCAGAGACATACGACGAGACCGAGAAGCGTCGCCGGCACGGCGAGCCAGGCATCCGGCCAGCGCACGCCCGAAAGGTTGCCGAGCAGCCAGAACATGATGCCGCGCGCCTGCTCGGCCGTCGCCGCCTTTGTGACGATGAAGGAGGTCAGCGCGTTGAAGAGCTGTGATCCCGCCACACCTGCCAGGATGATCGCCGCGGTGCCGCGGCCGGCCTTCACCGCCAGCAGGCTCACCAGGGCAAAAGCGACCAGCGCGCCAATGAAGGCGCCGAGCGGCAGCGTCAGCAGACCGGCGCCCACCCCAAGGATGGCGACGCTGACCGCGCCCGTCGAGGCGCCGGCGGAGATGCCGAGAATGTAGGGATCGGCGAGTGGATTGCGCAGCAGCGATTGCAGCACGGCCCCGGAGAGCGCGAGCGACGCCCCGCAGGAAGCGGCCACGACCGCCCGGCTCAGCCGGTAGCTCCAGATGATGCCCTCGTCGATCGGTGCCAGCGGATAGCCGGCGTTCCACAGCCGGTTCGCGACCGTCTGCGCAACGGTCTTGAACGGGATCGCCGTTTCGCCGATCGCAGCGCCCATCCAGAGTGCTGCGAAGAGGATGACGAGCGCGGCGAGAGCCGTGCCGACGCGTCCCGTCCCCGTTCGCCCGGCCAGGGTCAGCACGCGGCTCACTTGCCCAACCCACCCTTGGAGGCCAGCCCCGCCTTGGAGGCAAGTCCGGCCTCGGCGATGGCATCCGCCAGCGCTTCGATGCCCTCGATCGTGCGGATCGTCGGGTTCATCGCCTGCGCATCCATGGCGAACACATAGCCTTTGGCGACTGCCGGCATGAGGCTCGCCACGGGATCGGTCTTCAGGAATTCGAGTTTGGCGTCGAGGCTGTCGAGCGGGTAACGTCGACGTTCCATGGAGCCGGCAACGATCATGGTCGGCTCGGCTTTGGCGATGGTTTCCCAGCCGACCGTCGGCCATTCGTCTTCTGTGTCGATGATGTTTTCGATCCCGAGCGCCGCCATTATGTAGCCGGGTGCGCCATTCCTGCCGGCGACATAGGGGTCGGCATCGGCAGCGCTGGAGAACCAGAAGACGGCCGAGAGCTTGTCCCCGGCCGAGGCGACCTTGGCGCGCGCCGCCTCTTCTCGGCTTTTCAGCTCGGCGACGACCTTCTCGCCCTTATCCTGAACATTGTAGATATGCGCCAGCTCGCGAATTTCCCGATAGACGAGGTCCATGGTGAAGACCTGCCGGCGCACGCCGTCGCTCGCCGCCGAATTCTCCTTGCCGGTGCAATCCGATGGCGATGTGTAGACCGGAATGCCGAGCTCCTCGAACTGCTCCGGCCTCGCGACCACGCCTTCCGGGCCGACCTGCCACTGAAACTGCACCGCCACCATGTCCGGCTTCTTGGCAAGTACGCTTTCGAAGCTCGGATCGTTGTCTGCCAGGCGCTCGACCTTGGCGTTGACCTCCTCGTAACCTTCAAGGACGGGGCCGACCCAGAGGGCGGTGCCGGCGACCTTGTCCGCAAGGCCGAGCAGATAGAGGATCTCGGTGCTGCTCTGGCCGATCGCGACGGTGCGCGTCGGCGTCTTGTCGAACGTGATCTGCCGTCCGCAATTCTCGAGTGTCAGCGGATAGGTAGTCTCGGTAGCGAAGGCGGGATGGCCGAGAGCCGCTGCGCCTGCGGAAAAGGTGATGAGACCGGCAATGAGCGGTCGTTTCAGAAAGTTGTTCATGAATAGTCCCCGAATGTGAGGCCGCTATGCGGCCGTGATCGTCAGCCTGCCGATAGGGTTCGATCGAACGAGTGACGGCTGGACCTCGGGGAAACTGATGAAAGCGTGCGCCGTAAGGCGCGAAAGATGGTCATGGCTTGCTCCTGTTCCGGGCATCCCCGCCCGTGACGTTGGATCGAATTTGACGGCAGGTCTCCTGGCTCACGGACAGAAGTCGCTCATCTGCCTTCCCGCGCAGTACGCGCAGTGGCTGGCGCCTAGGCGCCACCAGGATGAACGACGATCCGCTTACAGTTGCGGGGGCAGCCACGGTCTTGGTCCCTCTTGGGTCGTCCGCACCGTGTTCCCTATTAATCCCCTCCACCTCACGGGTAGGGGAACCGTCGGTCCCAGTTAATGTGGAACGCAGCCGCCGGTCAAGGTGGAAGGCAACGGTTATGTCCCACACGCGATCCGGTTAATGCTACGGCGATATTTCATTACGACAATTTCAATATGTTATATCATTACATTCGTCAACAGCAGATGCTCTGCGCTGTACCGGCAACAGGCTTGCAAGGCGGGGGGAGTTCACCTTCTCGTCAGCATACGATGGGGCGTCCTGAGGCTTGTGGCGGCCTTCGCCCTGTTGCCTTCATGCTTCAGAGCTTGGCGATCAGTTCGCTTGTGGCGAGGGCGCGTAAACGCCGCGCGTCGGCGACGCGCGGCGCTAGGCGTTCAGGCTCGAATTCAGCGGCGGCAGCTATCGGCCGCGCGTTCCCTTGCCGCGGCGGCGATATTCGACCGAGCCGCTCCTCTCGTCGAGCCACGTTTGCGTTGGAATGTAAGGCTCCACCCGTTTCCGCTGGCCTGCCAGCCGTCGGCCACCGATTCCGAGCGGCCGGCCGTGGCGCCCCGGCTTGCGGAGCGCGCCTTCAATCTGGATGCAATTTCTGAAGGGTCAACCACGACCACCAGCATGAAACCGATCGGTGCGAGCACGTATGGGGGAATGCCTGTCGGTACGCTCGCGAAAACGGCAATCGACACGGCCGCGATAATGCACATCAGGTTCGTCAACGGGTGAGTGAGCGTCCTGAGACACGTTTCAGAAACAGTGTTGTTCCGTCCGTAGTCCGACAATGCCATGGGAGAGATCCATCCGGTTGAGTTGTTCCCCTGCCGAGATCACGATGACTTTAGGCCCCGTCGACCCAAAATCATGGAACGTGATCGTGCAAGGAGCCAGAGCGGAATGCCGGCGGCAGACCGCAGACACTGTCCGCTCCAGGCTCCAGCGGCAGCGAATGCTGCAATATGTACCCTGAGACACAGCTGGCAACGGGCCTAAGACCTTTGCCCTTACGGGGTCGGACCAAGGTCCTATAGATGGGCGCGGATGGCACTCTAGCTTCTTGCCTTCCCACCTATACAAGGACCTAAACCTTTTCAGCGACACTTGAGGCGGGGCCTCGCCGCTTGGCGGGGTCCCGCTTGCGTCCCCGACCGAAGGCCGGCGGGGAATCGTTTCGCAGACATGCGAGTGCCCGCGCAGGGGATGACGCGGGCACTGCAACAGGTTGGGGTCCTGAATGTCGCTGGGGGACAGAAGCGACACCTGTTAATTCTTCAGACGAAAATTTGTTCCGCAGCCGCGGGCGCGAAAAAAGCGACGTCGGCACGCCGCCGTCCTCCGCGCAAGCTATCCGGCAGCTGCTACGGCGAAACGGTGCCGATAGTCCCCCGGCGACAGCCCGACGATGCGGTGGAACAGCTTGCGGAAGGCGGCCGCGTCCTCGTAACCGACGGACCAGGCGATCTGTTCGACCGAGCGTCTGGTGAACTCCAGGAGCTCACGCGCCTTGCCGACGCGCAGATGCTGCGCATATTCGATCGGCTTCATTCCTGTCGCCGCCTTGAAACGGCGCAGGAACGTGCGCTCCTCCATCGCCACCACTTTGGCCATCTCCGCGACGCTGACGGCGCGGGCCTCGCGGGCCTGCAGCCAATGCTGCACCTTGAGAATCGCCTCGTCGCCATGATTGAGACGCGGCGAAAAGCTGGAATAGTGCCGCTGCTCGCGTCCGGCCGGATCGATGAGCAGGAAGCGCCCGGTCTCGACCGTTACCGTCGGACCGAACAGGCGGTCCACGAGGCGCATGCCGAGGTCGGTCCACGCCATGAGGCCGCCGGCGGTGATGATGTCGCCGTCCTCGATGACGATCTTGTCCGGATCGAGCCGGACGTCGGGGAAACGGTCGCGGAAGGCGTTGGCGAACAGCCAGTGCGTCGTCGCCGGGCGGCCCTTGAGCAGGCCAGTCGCCGCAAGCACGAAGGTCCCGCCGCAAGTCGATGCCAACGTCGCCCCCTGGGCATGCCGGTCGAGCAGCCAGCGCGCATAGGGCGCTGCCTCCTCTGCCTCCATCGGTCCCGTCAACCTGCCGGGAACAAGCAGGATCTCCGGAGCCTGCCGGGACCCGAGTTCGGGATGGGTGTCGAAACATCGCGCAAGACAGCCGTCGTCCTGAAGCCGCCAGTGACTGACCCGCGCCACCGGTCCGCCGCGCTCGGCGGAGAATTGACCCGCTATGCCGATGAGATCCGTCATGCCGTGGACCATCGCCATCTGGCAACCCGGATAAAGCATGAGGCCGATCTCGGCCCTCGATGGCAGTGCTTGTCCCTTCGCCATGGCGCCCTCTTTGTCGGTTTCGGCCCGCCTAATGTCCGATCCGCCAATCCCGATCATTTCGCAATCGGCCTAATTCTTCAAGCACGGGGCGCGGCAAGTACAGCACGCCACCCGGCAGTCCTCCAACCCGCTGAAAGGATTAAGAAAATGGCTACGATCACCACCAAGGACGGCACCCGCATCTTCTACAAGGACTGGGGCTCGCGCAATGCTCAACCCATCCTCTTCTCCCATGGCTGGCCGCTCACGGCCGACGTATGGGATGCGCAGATGGTCTTCTTTGCAAACAAGGGCTACCGCGTCATCGCTCACGACCGCCGCAGCCACGGCCGCTCGGACCAGGTGTGGGACAACAACACCATGGACCAGTACGCCGACGACCTTGCCGAATTGATCGAGGCGCTGGACTTGCGGAACGTGATCCTTGTCGGGCATTCGACAGGCGGCGGCGAGGTTACCCGTTACGTCGGCCGGCACGGCACCGGGCGCGTGGCGAAGGTGGCGCTGATCGGCGCGGTGCCGCCGCTCATGCTGAAAACCGAGGCCAACCCCGGCGGCCTGCCGATCGACGTCTTCGATGGCATTCGCAAGGGCACCTACGACGACCGCTCGCAATTCTTCAGGGATCTGACGATCCCCTTTTACGGCTACAACCGCGAGGGTGCCGCCATCTCCGAGGGAATCCGCGAGAGCTTCTGGCTGCAGGGCATGATGGGCGGCCTCAAGGGCCAGCTCGACAGCATCCGCGCCTTCTCCGAAAGCGACTTCAATGCCGACCTGGCGAAATTCGACAAGCCGACCCTGGTGCTCCACGGAGACGACGACCAGATCGTGCCGATTGGCGCCTCGGCGCTTTCGACCGTCGAGATTGTCCGGCACGCCGTGCTGAGGGTCTACGAGGGTGGCGATCACGGTTTGGCGCAGACCCAACAGGACCGCTTCAACGCCGATCTGCTCGAGTTCATCGAAACCTGACCACCGGCAGCGTCTCGCACTATCAGTAAGCCCCTTCGAGGCGCAGCGGCTGTGCCGCCGCCCTCCCCGCTCCTTCCCGGCCCACAGGAGATGCACCATGATCCCCGGTTCTTCCATCGAGACCCTCCTCGCCCTGCACGTCGCCGTCAGTCTGATCGGCATTGCGAGCGGCCTCGTCGCCCTCCCGGCGCTCGGCGCCGGCCGCTGGCTCGGCCATTGGCACGCGGTCTTTCTCGCGACCACCGCGGCGACCAGCATCACCGGCTTCCTCTTCCCTTTCAGCGGGATCACGCCCGCATTGGTAGTCGGAGCGATTTCCGTCCTCACCCTCGCCATCGCTCTTGCCGCACTCTATGCCTTTACGCTCCGCGGCCGGGCGAGGCCGACCTATGCCGTGAGCGCGACTTTCGCGCTCTATCTCAACCTTTTCGTTCTTGTCGTGCAGAGCTTCCTGAAGGTTCCGGCACTGCAATCGATGGCGCCGACGCAAACCGAGGCTCCCTTCGTCGTCGCGCAGGCCCTTTTGCTGGCGGCAAGTATGGCGCTCGGCGCAGCCGCGATCATCGGCTCGCGACAGGTGGCCCTGCCGCTGCCGCTGCCGGCGCGGGCTGGAGCGGGATGAGGAAAGTGTGTGCGGTTTTCCACCAGGAACGATCAGAAGCGCGCCGTATCGATACGGCGCGCTTCCTGCTGTCGGTCAATGCTCGTTGGCCGGCGCTCCGTGTGCGGTGACGATCGCCTGGGCTTCCTTGCCGTAGAGTTCCTCGAAATGATCGAAGCTCTTGGAAAAATGGCCGATTCCCTGGGTGGCGGATCTGAGCGAGCGCGCCAGATCGTCGAGCGCGCTGCCGGGCAGAAGGGCGCGGAAGATGTCCCAGCCTTTCGCCGCTTCGTCCCGATCGAAGCCGAGCACCTGGCCCTTCAACGAGGCAACGATCGGCACGAGACTGCCCGAATAGACCGACGGGACATGGATTTCGACTCGAAAGACCGGCTGCATCAAGACGGAGGCGGCCTGCGACAGCGCCTGCCGGACGCCAAGCTTGCCGGCCGTGCGGAACGCATATTCAGAGCTGTCGACCGAATGGTGCTGGCCATCGGTGAGCAGCACGCCGACGTCGATGACCTTGAAGCCGAGGGGGCCCTTCTCCATCGCCTCGCGCGCGCCAGCCTCGACCGCAGGAATGTAATTGCGCGGCACCGCACCGCCCTTGACCGTCTCGGCAAAGGAAAATCCGTCGCCTCGCCCGTTCGGGTGGACGCTGAGCTTCACATCTGCGAATTGCCCGGCCCCGCCGGTCTGCTTGCGATGGCGGTAATGAACGTCCGAGGATTTTGAAACGGTCTCCCGGTAGATCGGGCTCGGGGGCCGGTCGCTCACCTCGACATGGAAGACGTCCGACAACGTCCTGCAGACTTCGCGCAGATGCACCGGGCCTTGAGCACAAACGAGCTGCGCCCCTGTCCCCTCCTCCTGCATCACCTTCAGGCCGCGATCGGTCTCGGCGAGTTTCGCAAGGGTCTCGGAGAGCTTGGTCTCGTCGCGTTCGCTCGCCGGCACCAGTATCCGTTCGAGCATGGGGGTCGGCGGGATCGTCCAGTCGGGCGGAGCGAGGGCCGCACCGGCCGTCAACAGCGACGGGACCGGCAGGTGGTCAGATTTGACCGCTCCGAAGAGCTGGCCCGCCTCGGTCACGCCCGAGCCGATGGGCCGGCCGCTTGCGGGATCCTGCAGAGCGCCGAGACTTGCGCCGCCGAGCGTCGCCCCCTGCTTCACTCCGTTCTGGAGAGCGCGGGCAAGAACCGTCTTGCCGACGCTCTGGCGGTAATGGGCATGGAAACTGACCGCGAGGAGCGTCGCCTCGTCGACGCCGGCACCCGCGGCTAGGCGCTTTCTCAGCGCTTCAGCGCGCGGCGCCTCGTGGCGGAGAGCCTTCATCAGCCGCATCAGGCCGTTGCCGTGGCTGGCCGAGCCGAGGAGCACCGGAATGATCTTGTTTTCGTTCAGAACCCGTGTCGAGATCGAATAGATCGCGTCGCTGGCCGGCTCGCGGTCCTCGATGAGTTCTTCCAGCAGCCAATCGTCGAATTCCGAAAGATGCTCGAGAAGCTCCGCGCGTGCCTCGTGTTCGCGCTCGACCGCGCTTTCGGGTATCTCGAAGAGGGAGGAAGGCTGTCCCTCGCGATAGCGCCAGGCCCGCTCCGAAATCAGATCGCAGCTGCCGATGATCCTGTCGCCGTCGCGGATGGGAATCTGCCGCAGGATGAGCGGGCGGCCGCAGAAATCCTGCAGGGCGGCGACGATGTCCCTTATGCGCCCTCGCGGCTCGTCCATGCGATTGATGAAGAGGATGCAGGGCGTGCCGGACGCCTCGATCATGCGCAAGTAAGGGGCGGCGAGAACCGCCTCGTCCAGTATCGGCGAAACACAGAGAACACATGCGTCGCTCGCGAGCAACGCATGCTGCGCATGCGCTAGGGCCTCGTTATTGCCGGGGACGTCGAGCGCGCACCAGGCCTCGCCGCCGAATTCGAATTCAGTGAGGCCCAGTCCATATGGCGTAACTGATTTTTTCGGCTCGCCTCCCAGCGAGCCCACCCTCTCCACGAGCGTGGATTTTCCGATCTGCGAAGGACCGAGTACAGTAAAGCAGCGCATCGGCGTTCCTCCCTCTGCCAGGATGACACTGCCGACAGGATGCCCCTCGACGAGCCAAAGCGCCAGAGATTGGTGCTTTTTCTTGCAAAAATTGCGCGTTAGCAGGAGTTGACGCGGTCTATGCGGGCGCGCTCGGGGCGAACTCCGCGATGAGCTCGTGGCGATCTCCGGGATAGGTGAGCAGCACGCTGGTGACCGGTACGCCGCCGCTCCAGGTCCGGCGCTCGATGACGAGACAGGCCGCACCGACCGCAACTTCGAGCGCCTGTGCCGTCGGGCGGCTTGCCGCGACGGCCCTGATGCGATGTTCCGCGGTGCTCCAGGGCACCTTGCCGAGCAGCCACGAGCCCGGGGCGGCGGTCTCGAACGTCTCGGTTTCGGCTTCCGGCACCGCCGAAAGATTGATCAACCGCTCCTCGAGGCAGAAAACGCGGCCGCCGGCAAAATGGCGGCAGGTGACATCGAGAAGCCGCGACGATAGAGGCAGATCGATGCGCCCCTCATCGCCGGCACGCATCTTGCGCACCGCTCGCTCGCCGAGACGGTAGGCGTAGTCGAGCCCAAGGGACTGCACCTCCCGCTTGACGTCGTGAATCTCCATCACCGCGGATTGGACCTGCGGAAAGCTGACATAGCTTCCGGACTTGCGACGCCGCTCGATCAGTCCCCGCTTCACGAGTTCGCTCAGGGCCTTGTTCACGGTCATTCGCGAACAGCCGTATTGCTCCGTGAGTTCGTGCTCGAAAGGAATGCGGTACCCCGGCGGCCAGTCGCCGGAAAGAATGTGGCCCTCGACCTCGCTCAGAATTCTTTGATGCAGCGAGAGGGGCTGTTCCTGGCGTTTTTCTTCGGTGTAGGCACGATTGCTGGAAATGGCGGGACCCTCGCTCGTAAACGACCCCGTACCTTACCCATTTCGCGCCAAGACGACAGCCCTCCCGCATGTTTCCTGACGCGTCGCCGCTTCAAGCGAAGGACTTGCGGCAGAGGCGTTTCAATAGAAGAGGTGCCACGGCGCCAAGAATGCACGCGCCCACTCCTGATCCCGTTCGCCGTCACCCGCGGCGTTCTCCCGGTCGGGACGGTCGCTCGCCGGCTCCTTGCTCGCCGCAGGTTTGCGGGCCACGCCGGTGCGCGGGGGTGGGACGAGGTAGCCGAGGGTCATTCCGCCGAGATAGAACATGCCTTATCCTTCTCTTATCCGACCTGCCGGGCTCGATCCTGTCACAATCCGGTCCGCTGTCAATAGTCTACTAAAATCATGATCTACTATGGGCGCCGCATCTGTTGCAACGTCTGGAGGAGATTTGCGCATCCGCTCGGATGCGCGACGCTCCGCGAACGCAAATGCCGGCCGGATCGGCCCCGGCTGGACTGCCGCTGAGTTGTCCGCGGACAACCAATGAGCAGGCGGATGACAAAGCTGCAGCGCCCCTGCAGCACAACCGAGCTTTTTGTTAAGCGTTTGTAAAATGGCAACGAATCGGCGCATAGTATAACTGCGCAGATCAGCTCCCTTTGGTGAATTTTGCGCAGTTTTTGGAGAGTAGGAATGTTGCAGCAGAGAATCCAGAGTCTTGAGGAGCAGGAGCATTTGCCGTCGCTCTTGTCTGCCGACGCTCAGGAACTCGCACACCAGTTGCAGGAGCATCAAAAGAAGATCTTCTCTCCGTCGGCGCAAAAGTCGATGCGACTCTTCAGTCCGGCAGAGGCAGCGGCCTTCATCGGAATCGGCGAAGGCTATCTGCGCCAGATCGCCTCAGAAGGCCATGGACCGCAGCCGCTGTCAAACGGCCGCCGCATGTATGCGATGGAGGACATCGACCGTATCCGCCGGGTTCTCGACGAAGGCAGCAAGACCGGCAAATATATTCCGCATCGCCGACCGGGCGAAAAGCTGCAGGTCGTCTCCGTCATGAATTTTAAAGGCGGTTCAGGCAAGACAACGACATCCGCTCACCTGGCACAGTATCTCGCCTTGCGCGGCTATCGGGTGCTGGCGATCGATCTCGATCCACAGGCCTCCCTCTCCGCCCTCTTCGGCCACCAGCCGGAACTGGACGTCGGCGAAGGGGAAACACTCTACGGCGCCATACGCTACGAGGCACCCCGGCCGGTCGCGGAGGTGGTGCGATCGACCTATACCGCCAATCTTCACCTCATCCCGGGCAATCTCGAGCTCATGGAATTCGAGCACGAGACTCCGAAGGCGATGGTCGCGGGCTCCAGCGAGACCATGTTCTTCGCGCGGATCGGCGAGGTACTTTCCGAGATCGAGAGCTTCTACGACATTGTGGTCATCGACTGCCCGCCGCAGCTCGGCTTTCTGACCATGTCGGCGCTCTGCGCAGCGACCTCCGTGCTCATCACCGTGCACCCGCAAATGCTCGACGTCATGTCGATGTCCCAGTTCCTGTCGATGACGAGCGAGCTCATGGCCGTTGTCGAGAACGCCGGCGGGCGCACCAGCTATGACTGGATGCGCTATCTGGTCACGCGCTTCGAACCCAACGACGGACCGCAGAGCCAGATGACCGGTTTCATGCGCGCGATCTTCGGCAACCGCATGCTGCAGAACGCGATGGTGAAATCGACCGCGATTTCCGACGCCGGCGTGACCAAGCAGACGCTCTATGAGGTGGAGCGCTCGCAATTCATACGCGGTACCTACGACCGGGCGATGGACTCGCTCTCGCTCGTCAATGCGGAGATTGAAGAGATGATTCGCAGGGTCTGGGGAAGGAAGTAACCGATGGCGCGCAAGAACCTGATCGGCATTTCCGACAGCCCCCTCGCCTCCGAAGACGGGGAGCGTCCGGCCGTCGGTCGCCCGATCGCGGGCCTTGCGCCCACCCAACGCTTCAATGGTCTTGTCGGCGGCATCACCAGATCCCTCTCAAACATCACCCAGAAGGTCGAGCGAGCGGAGGAATTGGAGCGCCAGCTTGCCGAGGGGCACGCGATCGTCGAACTGGACCCGGAGCTGATCGATTCCTCTTTCATCATCGATAGGCTGGGTGTCGCCCCCGAGGTTCAGGCCTTGCTGGTTCAGCAGATCCGGGACCACGGACAACAGGTTCCGATCCTCGTGCGGCCGCATCCGGCGGAGAGCGGCCGATACCAGGTTGCCTACGGCCACAGGCGGCTTGCGGCATTGCGCGAGATCGGCACCAAGGTCAAGGCGGTCATCCGGAACTTGAACGACGAGCAGCTCGTCATTTCCCAGGGGCAGGAAAACAACGCCCGCACCGACCTCTCCTTCATAGAGCGAGCGTTGTTCGCAACGCGTCTTGAAGATCGCGGCTTCTCGCGGGAAACGATCATGTCTGCCCTCGGAGTCGACAAGGCGGCGCTCTCCAAGATGATCGCCGTCGTCCGCCGATTGCCGTTGGACATCATCGAAGCCATCGGTGCCGCGCCGGGCTTCGGCAGGAGGCGATGGATGGAACTTGCCGATCTCATCGACCGCGATGACCGGCGTCCGAAGGCATTGGATTTCATCGATGCGGCCGAATTCAAGGCGCTGGAGAGCGATCAGCGTTTCGAAAAGCTGTTTGCCTTGCTGAGCCTCGCCAGGAAGCCCTCAAAGGCGGAAACCTGGATTGCTCCGGACAGGAGCCGCGCCGTGCGTATTCGTGAAACGGATGCGGAAACGACGCTGGCCTTCAGCAAGAAGGCGGCACCGGGCTTTGCAGAATTCGTGAGGCGGAGGCTCGAAGCGCTCTACCTCGAATATCAACGGGAAACAGGAGACTAAACAGAGCAAAAGAAAAAGGCTTCCGAACGACTAGCGCTGCGGAAACCCTTCTCTCGTGTAGCAACTAGAGAATCCCACTTCCGCGAATCAGTGTCAAGCATTTTTGACGTCGTTTCGGCGAACGGACTTCTTTTGCCTTGGAAAAGGTGAAGAAAATGGAACGTGGAAGTGTGACGACGCCCTTTGGGCGGCGGGCGATGACGCTTGGCATGCTCGCAAGTCAGATCGCCGCCGGTAACGTCCCGCCGGACCGGTCGGTGGACAAGTGGAAATTGTTCCGCTCTCTCTGTGAAGCGAAGGCGGCTATCGGCGTGTCCGATCGTTCGCTTGCGGTATTGAACGCCCTTTTGAGCTTCTATCCAGGAGCCGAGCTCTCGGGCGAAAATGGCCTTGTCGTTTTCCCCTCCAATGCGCAGCTCTCGCTCCGTACCCACGGAATGGCGGGCACCACGCTCCGCCGGCATCTTGCATGCCTCGTGGAATCGGGTCTGATCCTGCGGCGCGACAGCCCCAATGGTAAGCGTTACGCTCGAAGGAGCCGCAATGGCGCCGTAGGCGAAGCCTTCGGATTCGACCTCTCCCCACTCTTAGCCCGGGCCGACGAGTTCAAAGCCGCCGCTGCCGAACTTGCCGCCGCCAAACAGTATCACCGTCTGATGCGCGAAAGACTGAGCCTCTGCCGGCGCGACATCGCCAAGCTGCTCGAGCTTCTTCGTGAGTCTGGCGTGCCAGCCGGCTGGGAGCAGCAGCAACGGCGATATGAAGAATTGTCTGCGCCTCTCTCGCGCAAGGCATCGGTAAGCGAGGTCGAGACCCTTTATGACGCTATGGCGGAACTTCGTGCCGATCTGTCCAATCAATTGGAAAAACTACTTAATTCCGAAAAAATGGACGCCAATGATCGCCATAACGGGCAGCACATACAGAATTCACATCCAGATTCTCAATTTGAATCTGAACCTCGCTTAGGAAATGGGTCCGGGAAATTTTCGGCAAGCGCCCAAAGCTGCAACGCGGACCCTGTGACACCGAAGGCGAAGCTCTCGCAGGTTTCGACCCATGTCGATGCTCAGACGCCGGTCAGCCCGGTGCCTCCATCTCTGCCCATCTCCCGCCTCGCCCGGGAAATTCCCCTGCCCGTCCTCCTATCCGCTTGCCCGCAGATCACCGATTACGGACCACAAGGCCGAATAACGACCTGGAAGGATCTGCTCACCGCTGCAGTCGTCGTCAGGACCATGCTGAACGTGAGCACGGATGCCTATGACGATGCATGCACGGTTCTTGGCCAGGAAAATGCTGCGGCCGTCATCGCCTGCATCCTGGAGAGAGCCGATTGCATAAGTTCGCCCGGCGGCTATCTTCGGGTTCTTACCGCGAGAGCACGGCGCCAGGCTTTCTCGGTTGCTCCGATGGTCGCTGCACTGAGGCGCGCGCGAGGCCCAAGCATGCCGCTTGCGAGTTGACGCCTCTGGCTGGGCGAAGGCGGGGATCTCGAGCGCACTGCAGGATTTGTCGGTCGCAAGGCGCGTCAGGCTTGTGACGCGGACTGCTCGCGGTTGCCTTGACGCTCCAGATAGGGGAAACTCGTTTAGGCTGCGGACTCGCACTTGTTTTGATTTACCGCCTTGGTGTCTGTTTCTTAACAATTTTGCTTCTATCGTAACGTATTGGTAAAAAAGGTGGTAAAGCAGCAATGCGGAAGCTAAATCGCCAATAAGTTCCGTCACGCGGACGCCCTCCTTTCCAGGCGTCGTGACCGCAACAACGACTACCAGCCACCTCCCCTATTCTCCAGTCGATTGAACTTCGTGCGGGCGGCCAGACAATCCGGGTGCATGGCGATCGACGATATGCAGGCGCCGATCCGTTCTTCCGTTTCCGCGGTTGACAGCTGTCAACAATGCGAACTTGCCGCTCACTCGCGCCAGTGTTCCGCGACCCATGGGCTCGGGAGAATATAGTGCCGGAGGTAGCGGAATGGGCTCTTTTCTCTTCTGTCCGGAGAGAAGAGCCCGCGAATATGATCGCTCGGCGTCGCCACCCGCCCCTTGTAACCGAACTGCCCGTCTATCGCATGCTGCGGCAGCAGACCGCGCGGGAAAATAACCACGCGTGCATCTGCCGGCAGCCGTGGCGGCAGGAAGTAGTTCAAGGGGAATGGCCGCCGACAGTCCTGGCGGAAATGCAGAACGAAACGCCGCGGGAAGAATTTCGCCCCTCCTGGTACGTTGCGCGTCACGAAGCGCTGCTCGAATTCGTATTCGTCCGCCACCTTTTGCGGATCGGCGCGGAACTTCTCCTGCAATGGGACCAGCTTGCCGACCGGGAAGCGGAACAGTGACGTCTGCCCGAGACGCTCAAGCGGCGTAGTCTGATTGCGGGCCATAACGACATCGTCGGGACCGCCGATCTCGAAAAACGCGTTGAGCGATCGGACGATCACCAGATCGAGGTCGAGAAAGAGCACCGGTCCCTTGAGGCTGCCGAGTTCCGGCCCCCACAAGCGCGCCTTGGGCCAGATCCCCTTGGTATTCACTGGCATCGTTTCGACGTCGAGGGGCGGGAGGTCCTCGCACAGTATTTCCGAGCGGAGGCCTTCGCTATTGTCGGTAAAACAAGTGAAGGTGAAAGGCGGCGTGATGTTGCGGGCGACCATAGCGAAGAGACGGTTCACGAACGGCGCGCCGTATTTCGTTCCCCAATTTATACAGATTACCTGCTTGACGCCGCCGGAAGCGGCGAGAATATCGGATACCATTCGGCTTGCCTGTTCCTTGTGTTTAACGGCGCATCCGCACGGCTGAGTTTTGCCGAGGGGCGATTTGCTCCGGCCCGGAACGCTCCCGCTGCGCAGACAGCCCCTTCCTCCTGGAGATCCCGGGAGGCGTCGGGAGACCGGAGATCAAGGGCGCTCCACGGTGCCGGGCCCGGAGTTGACAGCTGTCAACTACACGAAGTCGTTCGGTCTTAGGCCGGTATTAAGATCAACGCCACCGGCGCGCAAGCGTCGTTATGGACGCCGTGCGGGGAGCAGATGTGAGCGGAGCACAATAGGGGTGGAAAACCTTCGAATAGCTGTGCCGGGACGAAAGCGCGTGCTACCTTCCGTTTAGCCGCCAACGCGTTGCATTTAAAATGAGATATGAGATTCCTGATCCGCTCGATCCGGCGCTGCTGCCGGTCCTGATTGCCGCCGAAGACGGGCTCGCGCGGCTCGATGAGCGAGCCGGTCGCCATGCCGTCGCCGAGGGCTTTCGGGAGCGCGGCCAGTTTTTCGATGCGGCGGCGGCCCTTTGGATCGCCGGTGAACTCGTGCATGTCGAGGATCTGGTACTACACGACTCGCATATGGACTCGCGAGCTCCGTCGCACGAGCTGACCATCGCGCACGCGGTTCTGAGGGCGCGGCGACGATTGGATTTGGCCGATGCCGACTGGGCCTTGTCGCAGCCTGGGCTGAGCGCGTTGCGCGGCGACGCGGTGCCGGTCGTCAGGCATGACTCTCTCGACCCTCCGGCTCTCCGGGACGATCTGGGCGAAACGGATGCGCCTGACGCGGCGGACGGCCCGATGGATGGCTCCCTTTCCGACGCATTCGCGGAGATCGATGCGGCGATCGCCCGGTCCGCGCGGCTGCTGGACATTCATGCTGGAAGCGCGGTCATGGCAGAACAGCCGGTCATCGAAACGCAGTCGTCGAGAGTGGAGCCGACGGGCCAACTCGGCCTGCTCTTCGATGACGACTGGGATGAGACCGCCCGCCTCGATGCGTGGCGCGCCGTGCTGCCGGTTGCCGACCAACTGCCCTCCGCGCTTGGGGCTGCCGTTCTTTTCGATGCCTGGGAGCGCATCGAGCCGCTGCGCCGGCAGCACTGGCTCGGCTCGCTTCTCGTCGGCGCCTATCTCCGGTTTCGCGGCAAGGTCGGTTCGCACGTGCTCGCCTATAATACGGGCTTAAAGACGATCCGCCACGAGCGTCGACGCTCAAAGGACCGGCTGACGCGTCTCACCGGTTTCCTGGAGGCGATGTCCGCGGCGGCCGAACTCGGCATGAAGGAACTCGACCGTCTGTCACTCGCCAGGACACAGATGGAGATGCGGATCCGAGACCGCCGATCGAACAGCAATCTCCCGGGCCTGATCGATCTCGTCCTCTCGCGGCCGATCGTCTCCGCCCCTCTGATCGCCCGCCATCTCGGGGTCACGCCTCGCGGCGCCCTCAATCTCGTGCGCGAACTCGGGGTTCGTGAAATGACGGGCAGGGGGCGCTACCGCGGCTGGGGCGTACTCTGAAAGAGCGAGGGAAAACGGTCGCTTCAGCTCCGCCGCAAATTGAGCTCGCTCGTCACCACGCGCTTTCCTGTCGCCGGATCCACGTCGACGGTACTGAGGCGCATTCCGTTCTCGCCGCGTTTTTGCACGACGAGCGTCGCCTTGCGATCGCCATTGACTTCCCTTGCCCAGGTGACGGTGAGATTGATGGCGTTGCCGCTGCGGCTCCCGGACAAGGCGGAGCGCCCGCCTCTCGGGCCGACATAGATGCCGGTATAGCGCGCTCCGTCGGTTCTCAGGTCTGCGCTGATCGAGCGCGACACTACGAGCAGGCCGCGGCAGGTGCCTCTCATAGCGAGGGCGGTGCCGGTCGCATCCGAGCTGAAATTGCACGAAACGTTGATCGGTCCTCGGTCGATGCGAAGCAGCACCGTACCGCCGCCGGTCCATCGGCCCTCGAGCGAATTGAGAAAGGCGGCCTCGTCGGCAGGGGCCGCGCTCGTCTCCAAGGGAAGTATTCCCCCGACAAGCACGAGCCCCGCAAGCACGAACCGGGATATCTTCCGTCGCATCATCGTCATAGGCCTCCCGTTCTGGAGCGGAATGAGGAAAGGCACGCGGTCTCGCGCGGACGCTCGTGGCGCGACCGGTCCGAATGAAACGGCGGATCGCTGCGAAGGTTCCGGCGTACCGCTATCCCAACAGTATCACCGATCGGTCGATGCGGGGCAGAAACCGGCTGACTTCGGGAACGGTCGCCGGAGGTCAGGCAAATTTTCTTGCACCGGCGACGCAGGCGACGATGGCGATCGTCGCGGCGAGCATGCTCCAGCTCACGGTTTCGCCGAGCAATGTCGAAGCCAGCGCCAGACCGAAGAAGGGCTGCAGCAATTGTAACTGGCCAACCGCCACTATCCCGCCCAGCGCCAGGCCGCGATACCAGAAGATGAAACCGATGAGCATGCTGAAGACGGAGACGTATCCGAAGCCGAGCCAGGAAGCCGCGCTCAGGCCCGCAAGACTCGAGGGCATGGTGGCGAGCATCAGGGCCGTCATGACCGGAAGGGAGAGGACGAGAGCCCAGGAAATGACCTGCCAGCCGCCAAGCCTGCGCGACAGCTTCGCACCCTCCGCGTAACCCAGCCCGCACGCGATAATGGCAGCGAGCATCAGGAGATCCCCGATCGGCGAGGCGGAAAAGCCCTGCCGTGCCGCGAAGCCGACGACGATCGCGCTGCCTAGGCCCGAAAACACCCAAAAGGTCCGGCGTGGGCGCTCGCCGCCGCGAAGCACGCCGAAAATCGCGGTCGCAAGCGGCAGAAGGCCGATGAAGACGATGGAATGGGCGGAGGTCACGTGACGCAGCGCAAGCGCCGTCAAAAGCGGGAAACCGACCACGACCCCGAGCGAGATCACGGCCAGCGATGCGAGGTCTCCCCGGGCAGGCCGTCTTTCGCGGAAGGCGAAGAGCAGACACAAGGCGAGAATTCCCGCAATCGTTGCCCGTGCTACGGTCAGGAAGATAGGGTCGAAGTCCATCACCGCGACCCGGGTCGCCGGCAACGAGCCGCTGAAGATCACGACGCCGATCAAACCGCTCATCCAGCCGCTCGCTGCCTTGTTCATACCGATGCTCCTTTTTCTCCGGTATCGGGCCGGATCGCTGGCTGTTCCAGAGACAGTAAGGTACAGTTGAGAGGAACTGTCATGGAGAAAGAGCCAGTACGGATGCAGCTGAAAGCGACGAGTGCCGCGGGCGAAAGCCTGATCGCCAGGGTGATGGGCACGGTGAAGCACCGGATAGCCGCGCGGAGTTTGACGCCCGGCGCGAGGCTCCCGTCCATCCGTTCCTTCGCTTTGGCCATGAAAGTGTCCAAATCTACGGTGGTAGAGGCCTATGAGCGCCTTCAGGCCGAAGGTGTGATCCGCTCGCGGCCGGGTTCGGGCTTCTTCGTAGCGGCGCCGCTTGCGCCGCTCACGCTTGCCGAGATCGGCCCGCGCGTGGACCGGGCTGTCGATCCCCTGTGGATCTCGCGCCAGGCCTTGGAGCCGGGGGAGGGGGTACTGAGGCCGGGCTGCGGCTGGCTGCCGCCGCACTGGATGCCGGAGGAAGGATTGCGGCGGGCATTGCGGGGCATCGCACGCGGCGCCGCCGCCACGCTTGTCGACTATGGTGCGCCGCTCGGATTGCTGCCGCTGCGTCAGCTTCTGGCACGGCGCGTGGCGCAGCACGGCATCGAGGCGTCGCCCGATCAGATATTGCTCACCGAATCCGGCACCCAGGCGATTGATCTGCTTTGCCGTTTCCTGCTGAAGCCGGGGGATGCGGTGCTCGTCGACGATCCGTGCTATTTCAATTTCCACGCACTCCTCAGGGCGCATCAGGCAAGAATCTTCGGTGTTCCCTATACACCCAGCGGGCCGGACATCGGCCGCTTCGCCGAAGCGCTCGCAGAGCACAAACCGCGGCTCTACATCACCAATTCTGCCCTTCACAATCCGACCGGCGCAATGCTGTCGCCGCTTGTCGGCCATCGTCTGCTCAAGCTTGCGGAGCAGGCTGGGCTGACGATCATCGAGGACGATATCTTCGCCGATTTCGAAGAGACGCCGGCGCCGCGCCTTGCGGCTTTCGATGGGCTCGAACGCGTGGTGCACATAGGCAGTTTCTCGAAAACGCTTTCGGCGGCGGTGCGCTGCGGCTTCATCGTGGCTCCTCGGGACTGGGTGGAGGCGTTGACCGACCTCAAGATCGCCACGTGCTTCGGCGCCGCCGGCTTCTCGTCCGAACTGGTGCTGACGCTCCTGAAAAACGGCAGCTATCGCAAGCACATGGAGACGGTGCGCCAGCGCCTGGCAGGGGCCATGGCCGAGACTGCCCAAAGACTCGCGCGGATCGGGATCACGCCCTGGATCGAGCCGCAGGCGGGGATGTTCCTCTGGTGCCGGCTGCCGGATGGCATCGATGCCGCGAGGCTCGCGAGGCAAGCGCTCGCCAGAGGCATCGTGCTCGCGCCGGGAAACGTCTTCAGTCATGCCCAGACGGCCAGCGGCTTCTTGCGCTTCAATGTCGCCCAGTCGGAAGACGAGCGGCTTTTCCGGGAGCTTGCAGCGCTCACGGCCGCTGCCTAGATCACGATCATTTTAGCCCGCAAACCCCGCCACCGTCGCCGAAAGCCGCACAGACATCACAGTGGTGCCGAGGGGGCAGAAACGCGTGGTCAGGTTCGTGAGCCAGGCCGGGGATTCCTCGACCAGCGCGGCCTACAGCTGCTTGTCCACGCCTGTCAGATCAGCGCGGACCGGCGCTGCGGCCCGAGCGCCTGCACGACGTCCTTCTGCTTGTCGAAGGCTACCTTGAATACGGTTACGGACGAGAATTCCGGCGACGACGTCAGCTTTTCGATAATTGGTTCCTGCAGGCGCAGGTCGGGCACCAGCTCGCCCAAACGTCGACGACGATCGCCGTGCCCGCCTGCTGGGCCGCTTCGAAGGCTTTGGTTTCGAATGACTTCAGATCGCCGGCGAACGCCAACCGCCGGTTGCCCCGCGCCTCCTTGAATGACACGCTATACAAACCGGTCGTCAAATGAAACCTGCGTGGCCGGGCGCCGTTAGCCGGTCATCGCCCTGAAGTGGCCGAGCATCCGCGCCGCGTCGGGTTCAAGCCCGGTGAACAGCCGAAACGCGCCGACCGCCTGGAACACCGCCATGCCGCCGCCGTCGAGCGTTTTGCAGCCACGCCGCCGGGCCTCCCTGAGAAGCGCCGTTTCCAGCGGAAAATAGACGATCTCGGCGACCCAATGGCTTCGCGAAAGAAGCTCGGCGTCGAGCGGCAATCCGGGATATTTCGCCATGCCGGTCGGCGTGGCGTGGATGAGGCCGGCGGCATTTTTCATTTCCGAGGGAAGGTCGTTGCCGGCCGCCACCTCGGCTCTCGGAAAGAGAGGGGAGAGCATCCGGGCGAGCGCCTGCGCCCGGCCGGCCTCGCGGTCGAACACGACGAGCCGCTGCAAGCCAAGCGAGAGCGCGGCATAGGCCGTGGCGACCCCGGCGCCGCCGGCGCCGAGCTGCACGGCGGAGGAGAGGTCGGCATCCGGGAGGCCGCGCCGGAAGCCTTCGGCAAAGCCCCACCAGTCCGTATTGTGGCCGTAGCGCCGTCCGCTTCTGAGGACCACCGTGTTGACGGCGCCGAGTTGCCGCGCCTCGGGGGCGAGCTCGTCGAGATAGGGAATGACCGCCTGCTTGCAGGGATGGGTGATATTGAGTCCGGCAAACCCTCGCCGCTCGGCGTCGGCGAGCAAGCGCGACAGGTCCTTCTCGCTCGCCCCTAGCATGTTGAGATCGATCAGGTCGTAGTCGTAGCGAATGCCCTGCGCCGCGCCTTCTGCCATATGCATGGCCGGCGTCAGCGAAGCCTGGATGCCGGTGCCGATCAGGCCCGCCTTCAAGGATCTCACAAGCGTTTCGGTCATATGTCGGGTTCCGGGTGTTTCGGTTTCTGGCAGCTGCGCGCCGGCCCGCCGTTGCGGGCGGACCGGCATGAGGTCTGGTCACTGGCCGCGGGCGGTGCCGATTTCCTTGAAGAGCGCCTCGACCGTCTCCTGGCCGATATCGGCACTGAACTTCTCGATCATCGGCTTGACGGCATCGCGCAGCTTCTGCGTTTCCTCGGGGCTCAATTCGCTGACTTCCATTCCCGTCTTGCGGATCTCCTCGAGTGCTGCGGCATCCTGCTCGCGCGAGACCTTGCGCTGGAAGTCGCGCGCTTCGACAGCCGCCTGCTGCAGAACGGTCTTTTCCTCGTCATTGAGCCCGTCCCAGAACTTCTTGCTGACGAGGACGATCTGCGGATTGTACTGATGACGGGTGAGCGTCATGTACTTCTGCACCTCGTAGAATTTCGCGTTGATGATGTTGGCGGAGGGATTCTCCTGGCCGTCTACCGTTCCCGTCTCGAGCGCAGTATAGAGCTCGGTATAGGGGAGCGGCACCGCATTGGCGCCGAGCGCGTTAAAAAGCCCGACCGGGATCGGCGACTGAATGGTGCGGATCTTCAGGCCCTTTATGTCTTCGAGCTTGGTCACCGGATGCCGGTTGTTGGTCAGGTTGCGGAAACCGAGCTCCCAATAGGCGAGGCCGACGAGCCCGGTGGCGGGCAGGCGTTCCATCAAGCTGGTGCCGAAGGGACCATCCATCACCTTGTCCGCCTCCTCGCCGCTGTCGAACAGGAAGGGGAGGTCGACCGCGCCGAACTCCTTGACGTTGCTCGCCAGAATGCCGGCGTTCAGCACTGTCATCTCGATGACGCCGCCCTGCAGCGCCGAGACGGTCTGGACGTCGCCGCCGAGCGTCCCGCCCGGGAAGAGCTTGACCTCGATCTTGCCGCCGCTCTTCTCCTTCACGAGCTCGGCGAATTTCTCCATGCCGGTCACTTGCGGATGACCCTTGTTGTTCGCCGAGGCGAATTTGACCGTCTGATCGCGGATCTCCGCCAGGGCCGGCCCCGCCGTCATGAGTGCCAGTGGCACGGCCAGGCCCAATGCCAGTTTGGTCAGTCTGTCGAACATGTTTTCCTCCCAGGTTGGACCGGTGTCGTGCCGGCCTTGTTGACAGTCGAAAATCGCGCCTCAGCGTCCGAACCAGGAGACCGGAACGGTCACCAGTTCAGGGAACAGGACGAGCAGGAAAAGAACGATCAGTTCCGCGAAGAGGAAGGGCATCACGCCCTTCATCAGATCCTCCATCGAAAGCTTCGACACGCCGCAGATGACGTTCAGAACGGTGCCGACCGGTGGGGTGATCAGGCCGATCGAGTTGTTGATGATGAAGAGCACGCCGAAATAGACCGGATCGATGCCCGCCTGCTTGATGACCGGCATCAGGACCGGCGTCATGATCAGGATCGTCGGCGTCATGTCCATCGCGGTGCCGACGATCACGATCAAAACCATGATCGCGATAAGCAGAGCCGTCTGGTTGCCCATCAGGGGCTCGAGGAGTGCGGCGAGCGCGCCGGGAACGTCGGCAACGGTGATCAGCCAGGCCGAAACCGCCGCGCAGGCTACGAGGAACATCACGACGGCGCTGATCTTCGCGGCCGAGACGAAAACGTGGAAGAGTTGCGCCGGCGCCAACTCGCGATAGACGACCATCGAAACGAAGAGCGAATAGACGGCGGCGATGACACCCGCCTCGGTCGGCGTGAAGACGCCGAACTTCAGTCCGACGATGATGATGACGGGCAGGAAAAGCGCCCAGAGGCTGTCGACGAAGGCCCTGAGGCGCAGCCTGCGGCTCTGCCGCGGCGGCAGTTCGAACTGCTCCTTGCGGGCGACGATCAGCCAGGTGATCGAAAGCGCCGCGGCGATCATCAGTCCCGGGAATATGCCGGCGAGGAAGAGCTTGGTGATGGAGACGCCGCCGACCACCCCGAAGAGGATGAAGCCGATCGAGGGCGGTATGATCGGGCCGATGATCGAGGCGGAGGCGATGAGCCCGCCGGCGCGCGCCGGGTCGTGGCCGCTTTTCAGCATCATCGGCAGAAGCAGCGCGCCGAGTGCGGCTGCATCGGCGACCGCCGAGCCGGAAAGACTGGAGAGAATGCAGGCCGCGAAGATCGCGACGAAGCCGAGCCCGCCGCGGATATGGCCGACCATGGCCATGGCAAGCGCGACGATGCGGCGGGAGAGGCCGCCCGTATTCATGACCTCGCCGGCAAGCAGGAAGAAGGGAACTGCCATCAGCGGGAAGCTGTCGGCTCCGTTCAGCACGTTCTGCGCCACGATCTGGGCATCGAACAGGCCGAGATAGAGCATCAGCGCCACGCCGCTCAGAATGAGGGCGAAGGCGATCGGCACGCCGAGCGCCATGGGTCCGAGAAGGGCGCCGAGGAAGATCGATACGGTCATCGTCGCCTCCTCAATGCTTCGCCGAAAGCGGACCGAGCGCGGGGGCAGGGAGGTCGTCGAGCGCTGCTTCGTCCTCGCTCTCGCGTACGAGATCGGTCGTGGTCACGTCGATGCGGCCGGTCGCGATCGCGAACACATCGGCGAGCAGGATCAGGAAGGCCGGAACGCCGAAGGCGAGGCCCGCTCCGTAGAAGAAGGCCATGGAGATGCCGGTCGCCGGCGCGCCGACATGGAGGTTGATCAGTGTCTGGGTCCAGCTGCCGCTAATCACCAGCCAGGTCGCATAGAGCATAAGCGCGTGGCCGCAGAGCACGGCCGCCTTCGCGGCGCGCGGCGGCAGGCGCTTGATGAGCGAATCGACGCCGAGATGGCCATGCTCGCGCATGGCGACCACGGCGCCGAGAAAGGTGAGCCAGACGAAGAACATCCGCGACAGCTCCTCCGACACCGTTATTCCCTGGTTGAAGGCATAGCGCAGCACGACATTGCCGAAGACGAGAACGACCATGCCGGCAAGCAGCAGCGCGATCGTCACCCTCAAGGCGAAGAAATAGAAATCGATGATGCGGCCCATCCGCTCCTCCCAAGCGACAAGCGAGCGACAGCGCAAGGCGCAGACCTGTCGCAGGCTTCTCCTCCCCAGCCAGGCGGTCGCCCGGAGCCTTCCGCCACGCTCCTCCGTGGCGTTCGGCATGTCTCGTTGCAAAAATGTACTAACTAGTTCGGAAAATCAATCCCCGCGAGGTTGAAAGGGCGAGGCAAGGTGATATGTGTTGATCCATCGTTCGGGAGGTCCGTGGTTCGACTGCTGCCTCGCTTCGGCAAGTGGATCGGTAAACGGCTTGAGGGAGAGCGGGGGCAGCGCGGTGAACATGGCGGAGCGGCAGGCAAACGGCAGGAAGAACGATCCGCAGCGGACGCAGGACGACATCCTCGAAGTCGCGACGGAGGAATTCTCCACCCATGGCCTCGCAGGCGCGCGCGTCGATCAGATCGCCGAGCGCACCCGCACCTCGAAGCGGATGATCTATTATTACTTCGGCAGCAAGGAAGCGCTGTATCTCGCCGTCCTCGAGCGGTCCTATCGCAAGATCCGCACGCTGGAGGCCGATCTGGAGCTTGCGAACCTGCCCCCAGAAGAGGCACTTCGCACACTGATCGCGACCACCTTCGACCATGACGAGGCCAATCCGGACTTTGTCCGCCTGGTCAGCATCGAAAACATCCATCACGCCGCGCACATGCTGCGCTCCGATGCGATCCGGGACCTCAACGTCTCGGTGATCCAGATGATCGAGGCGATCATCGAGCGCGGCCTTGGTGACGGGACCTTCCGCCGCAAGGCCGACCCGATCGACGTGCACATGCTGATCAGCGCCTTCTGCTTCTTCCGCGTCTCGAACCGCTACACCTTCGGCACGATCTTCCGCCGCGACCTGTCGGAGCCCGAGACGATCGCGCGGCATCGCACGATGATCGCCGATGCCGTGGTGAGCTATCTGAAGAGCGACGAGCCCAGCGCGGCGCGTCGGTAGATCCTCTCCGTTTCATTTCCGCGACAAGCAGGGGAACGAGGGCGAAAGCATCCGCTCGTAGCGTTCTCGGGATTGACACGCACCGCTTTCGTAATGTTATTACGTCATCGAGTAATGTAATAACATAGCGATTCCGGGAAGATGCATTACCAACGGCTTTTCATAGGCCCAGCCGTGCCGACGGACTGCCCGGACGAGAACTGTTTCAAAACAAAGAAAGGACCCCCCGATGATATTGTCCCCAACCCGGGCCCGCCTGATGGCAGCAGTGGCGTCCGCTTTCGTCTTGGCCACACCCGGCGCACGCGCGGATGATCACGAGACGAAGGAAGCCTGGCGCCTGTTCGTCGCCGATCACACGCAGCCGGTCGTGCGCGCCATCGACTTTGCGGACGGCAAGGAATTGGGCCGCTATGACATCAAGGGATATGCGGCCCTGACGGTCAGCGCATCCGGGCAGACGGTCTTCGCCGCGCAATCGGAACAGGACATCGTACACATCATCAAGACTGGCATCGGGTTCTCGGATCACGGGGAGCATCGCGACGTGGAAGTCTCCGATGCCGCGCTTCTTCCGGTGGCGATCGAGGGCAAGCGCCCCGCCCATGTGGTGCCGCATGACGATCACGCGATCATTTTCTACGATCGCGGCGGCAAGGCGGACATCATCGACGAAGCCGCGCTTCTCGAAGGCAAGGCGCAGGTCAGGGCCATCGATACGACCAAGCCGCACCACGGTGTCGCCGTGAGCATGGGGCGCCATGTGCTCGTTTCGGTGCCGGACACGGAAATCGAGCCGAAGCCGGACGAACTGCCGCCGCGAGTCGGCTTGCGTGTGATCGACGAAAAGGGCGGTCAGATCGGCGAGATCAGCAAATGCACCGACCTGCATGGCGAGGCCACATCAGCCCGTCTCGTCGCCTTTGGCTGCAAGGAAGGGGTGCTCGTCGCCCGTCCCGGCGGTATCGACGGGCCAAAGCTCACAATGCTCCCCTACCCCTCCGATTTCCCGAAGGGTTACACGGGCACCCTGCTCGGAGGCAAGGCGATGCAGTTCTTCCTCGGCAATTACGGCGAGGACAAAGTCGTGCTCATCGATCCGGACAGCAGCGAGCCGTATCGGCTGATCACGCTGCCGACCCGGCGCGTCGACTTTCTCCTGGATCCTGCAACCCCGGCCAATGCCTACATCCTGACGGAAGACGGCGACCTCCATGTGGTGGACGTGATCAAGGGGGAAATCCTCCGCAAGGGCAGGGTCACCGAGCCATACAGCAAGGACGGCCATTGGCGCGATCCGCGCCCGCGCCTGGCGGCAGCCGACGGCCAGATCGTCATCACCGACCCGCGACACTCGCTCATCCGGGTGATCGATGCAGAGACTCTCAAGGAGACCCGTACGATCCCCATCGAAGGCCAACCCTTTGCGATCGTCGCCGTCGGCGGATCCGGCGCCTCGCACTAAGTTCGAGCGCGCTTTAAAGGTAGGCTCATTGCAGGTGCCTCAGCTTGTCGGGATTCCGCACGACATAGATCGCAGCGACCTTGCCGCCCTCGATCTCGAGGGCGGTGGTCTGGATTTCGCCGTCGGCCTCCATCGTGATGAAGCCGGGCAGTCCGTTGACGAAACCGACGCGCAGCAGTTTCGAGCCGTGCGCCCGGAAAAGCGCCGCCAGCTTCTCATGGACCTTCATCACGGCGTCAAAGCCGATGATCGGCATGATCGCTGCCGAGCGCTTGCCGCCGCCGTCAGCATGGATGCTGACATCGGCCGCGAGCATGGCGCCGAACGCGTTCATGTCGCCGCTGCGCGAGGCCTTGAAGAAGGCCTCCGCAAGCTCGAGGCCGCGCTCCTTCTCGACGTGAAAGCGAGGCCTTGCCTCCCGGACATGCGTGCGTGCGCGGGCGGCAAGCTGCCGGCAGGCCGCGGCGTCGCGCTGGATGGTCGCTGCAACCTCCTCGAAACCGAGCCCGAACACGTCGTGCAACAGGAACGCTGCCCGCTCGAGAGGGGACAACCGCTCCAGCGCCAGCATCAGCGGCAAGGTGACGTCTTCCACTTCCTCCTCCTCCACGACGGGATCGGGAAGCCAAGGCCCCACATAGGTCTCGCGCTGGCGCCGTGCCGATTTCAGCTGATCGAGGCAGAGCCGGGTTACGGTGCGGCGCAGGAAGGCCTCCGGTTCGCGCACTTCGGCGCGGTCGGCCCCCATCCAGCGGATGAAGGCCTCCTGCACCATATCCTCGGCATCGGCAACCGAGCCGAGCATGCGATAGGCGACGCGCATCAGCTTCGGACGCAGCGGGTCGAAACTCGCTGCCGCATCCGCTTGCGTAGCCTGTGTCATCAGGCGACCGCCTTCTCGGCGATTGCCTTCGCGGCTGCCGGTTCGACCCACAGGCCGAAGCCCACGGCGAGGCGGTTCCATCCGTTGATGACATTGATCATGAGCGTGAGCTTCACCTGCTCCTCCTCCGTGAACTCGGCCTTCAGCGCCTCATAGGCGGCGGCGTGAGCATGGCCCTCCGACAGCCGCGTCAGAGCTTCGGTCCAGGCAAGCGCCGCCCGCTCGCGGTCGGTATAGCACGGCGCCTCGCGCCATGCCGAGAGCAGGTAGATCCGCTGCTCGCTCTCGCCCTTTACCCGGGCTTCCGCCGTGTGCATGTTGATGCAGTTGGCGCAACCGTTGATCTGCGAGGCCCGGATTTTCACGAGCTCGATAAGGCTCGACTCGAGGCTCGAAGCGACGGCGGTAGAGATGCTGAACCAGCTCTTCATCAGCGAAGGGGCGGCGGCAAAGGGATCAAGTCTGGCAGTCATGGTCGGTCTCCTTTTTGTTGGTTCCGACACCATGACGAGACAGCGGCCGCCGGTGTGACATGGATGCAAAATTTTTTGTCGAGGCGTGGGGCGGAAATTCACCAGGCCGGTTGGCGAGAGCATCGATATGACGTTCGTGTCGAGGAGATAGCCACTCACAGACCGACATCCCGGGAACGTTACGTTCGAACTCGCCGCCTGGGAACTTCTGCAGATGCGAAGCGAGGCTGGGCCGGGTCCTGTTCAGGGCCTTGCGCGCGATCTCCGCTGCCGCAAGCGGAACGAGAACTGCGACAGGCTATCCGTGGCGGGTAATCGTCACGAACTCGCCTCTGATCGCTTCGTCGACATAGTCCGACAGGCCGGCCTTTGCATCTTTAAGGCTTACGGTCGACATAAGTCCCTCCCATGCAAGTAGTCACATGTGACTATATACGCGCCGGCGAGGCGAGAAATTCGGGGTTTCGGGTCCGACCCCGTTTCTTTGTGCGGGGCCAGGCTGGGAGGATCAATCTGGCGGCCTGCTGCCGGTGGTGATCGGCCGCGCCCTGGTGCGGTTCGTGATGGTGGAGGGACTCGTGCGGCATCACGGTTGCGTTGCCAAGCCACTTGTTCAGTCCTTATACTCCTCGCGCTATGGAGAAGACCTTCGTCGCGGCGCGAGAGGAACGGCCTGGGGAAGCTTGGCTTTCGCGGTTTGCTGCCGGTCGAACCGAGGCGGAGAGCTGGTATTTCGGGCGGGCCCAACGAGCATCGGGTCCGAGCGCCAAGGAATGTCGCGAGGCCCTATGGCAGTACATGCCTGAACTCGTTCCTCACTACGAGCACGCCTGCGCTCTCGTTGGAGATGATGAGGTTGCTCATCGGATGCTCAGTCACTTTCGACCCGCGCCGGATGCTTTTGGCTGCAGTCAATCTGTCTGGCTCGGCGAAGGGGGCCCGGCACTGATCCGCAATTTCGACTATCCGCCGAGTATCGTCTCCGATCGTTTCGAAATGACCGAGTGGTCCGGGTTAAAGGTGATCGCGAAGGCGCAACGCCCTTGGGGAGGCTGCGTCGATGGGATGAATGAGCAAGGACTGGCCGCAAGCGTTACTCTTGGGGGCGGACGTTCTCAGGGCAGAGGGTTCTCGATCATTCTCGTGATCCGCTATGTGCTGGAGACCTGTCACCAGGTCGAGCAGGCTGTCAAAGCTTTATGCCGAATACCTGTGGCGCTCGCGCAGAACGTCACCGTACTGGATAGTGCCGGCAACTATGCCACTCTATTCCTCGGACCGGGCCAACGGCCGATCATTACGCGCCTGAGGGCATGCGCAAATCATCAGCGGGCGGCACGACCGTCATCATTCTCGGTGGCTCGGCAGCAATTTATTCTGAGAGCACTAGAGGATCCTTCCATGTCGCTGGAGAAGCTGACGGACGGCTTCCTTCGGCCGCCGCTTTATTCCGTGAGCGGGGCCCATCCCACCCTCTACACAGCCGTCTATCGCCCTGCAAAAGGCAGAGTAGATTATATCTGGCCGGGGAAACGCTGGTCTCAGCGTTTCGAGGATTTCCAAATAGGCGAATACACGCACAACTTTACCCGCCGATTTCCCGTTCAGTAAGCCGGCGCGTGGGGGCATGCGCCCGGTGCAACCAGACTGATCCGGTTCAATCCTCCTCGACGAAGACCTGCTCGCGCTTTTTCTTGACGCTCGGCAGGAAGACGACGACAAGCACGGCGAGGGCGATGAGGAGCAGGGTCGCGCTGATCGGTCGAGTGACGAAGGTCGTCGGGTCGCCGCGTGAGAGGATCATGGCCCGCCTAAGGTTTTCCTCGAGCAGGGGGCCGAGCACGAAGCCGAGGAGCAGCGGCGCCGGTTCGCAGCGCAGCTTCAGGAGCAGGTAGCCGACAAGGCCGAAGAAGGCGACGGCGTAGAGGTCGTAGACGTTGGAGTTGACGCTGTACACCCCGATCGAGCAGAAGGCCATGATGATCGGGAAGAGCACGAAATAGGGGATCTTCAGGAGCTTCACCCAGAGGCCGATCAAAGGCAGGTTCAGGACCACCAGCATCAGGTTGCCGATCCACATCGAAGCGATGATTCCCCAGAAGAGCGCCGGCTGCTCCACCGCCACGTTCGGGCCGGGCACGATGCCCTGGATGATCATCGCACCGATCATCAGCGCCATCACAGGGTTTGCCGGAATGCCAAGGGTGAGCAATGGGATGAACGAGGTTTGCGCACCGGCATTGTTGGCGCTTTCAGGTCCGGCGACACCCGCGACGGCGCCGCGGCCGAATTCCTCCGGCCGGTCGGAGAGGCGCTTTTCCACCGTGTAGGAGGCGAAGGCGGCGAGGATCGCGCCGCCGCCGGGAAGTACGCCGAGCGCCGAGCCGATGGCCGTGCCGCGCAGGACCGGCGCGACCATCTGCCTGAAGTCCTCGCGCGTCGGCATCAGATCGGTGACCTTCGCCATCAGCACTTCGCGCGTCTTCTCGCTTTCGAGATTGCGGAGGATCTCGGCGATACCGAAGACGCCGACCGCCAGCGCCACGAAATTGAGACCGTCGGAATATTCCCGAATGCCGAGGGTGAAGCGCGGCGTGCCGGTATAGATATCGGTGCCCACGAGGCCGAGCAGCAGGCCGAGCGCCACCATCGCAAGCGCCTTGATGACCGATCCGTGCGCAAGCGCAACCGAGGAGACGAGGCCCACGATCATCAGCGAGAAATATTCCGCCGCGCCGAATTCGAGCGCGATCTCCGTCAAAGGCGGCGCGAAGAGTGCGACCAGGAATGTCGAGACCGTGCCGGCGAAGAACGAGCCGAGCGCTGCGATCGCGAGCGCCGTTCCGGCGCGGCCCTTGCGCGCCATCTGATAGCCGTCGATGGCGGTCACGGCAGAAGAGGATTCGCCGGGCATGTTGATCAGGATCGCGGTGGTCGATCCGCCATATTGAGCGCCGTAATAGATGCCGGCGAGCATGATCAGCGAGGAGACCGGCTCAAGCTGGAAGGTAATCGGCAGCAGCATGGCGATGGTCGCCGTGGCGCCGATGCCGGGCAGCACGCCGATCAGGGTGCCGAGGAGTACGCCGATCAGACAGAAGAGCAGGTTCGCCGGCGAGGCGGCCGTGGCGAAGCCGAGGGCAAGATTGCTGAAGAGTTCCATCGTCGCCGCCTCCTAGAACCGGGTCCACGGGCCGAACCGCTCGAATGGCAGGTTGAGACCGTAGCTGAAGACGCCGACCGAAAAGATGGTCAAGGCAAGCGAGAGGGCGATCGCCCAGAGCGGCTTCATCCGGCTGGAAGCAAAACAGGCGATCAGCGCCGTGAAGAAGAGGGAGGGGACGAAGCCGAGGCCGCGCACCGTCAGCCCGAAGAAGATCGGCGCCGGCAGGATGAAGAAGATGCCCCGGATGGCGATCGGCCCCATCGGCTCGCTGTGAACGCGCGCCGACTGAATGAGGATGATCAGGCCGAGCAGGATCAGCACGGCGGAGAGAACCAGCGGGAAATAGCCGGGGCCCATGCGAAAGGCGGTGCCGAGCTCGAGCCCGAACGACTGCCAGGCGAAGAACAGCCCGACTGCCGTCAGAATGCCGCCGCACAGCGCATTGGTCGTATCGAAGGAGATGGATTTCATTGGGTCCCCGTTATTTTCGCGAGCGCCGATCCTCTTCCGATGAAAAGTGCCGCGCCCGGTCTTTGCCGTACATCTTCGCATGTTCTGACGGCTGATGCATGTCGTCCGTAAGTGGGCAGCCGACGCATCGCCTGTTGACAGCTGTCAACGCCCGTGCGTGCGCATCCTCGCTGCACGCCCGCACGGGCCGAGAGTCTGACGCGCGATCAGTCGGCGTACTGGCCGGCCGCCTCGATCACCGGCTTCCAGCGGGCGATCTCGCTTTCGAGCTTGGCTTTCAGCGCCGCCGGCGTCGCGTCGGCGTCGCTTGACGGCTCGGTGCCGAGTTCACCGAAGCGGGCGACGACGTTCTCGTCCTTGAGCGCCTTCTGCAACGACTTCGACAGCCGGTCGGTGACTTCGGCCGGCGTGCCTTTCGGCGCATAGATGCCGTGCCAAATGCCGACCTGGAAGCCGGAAAGGCCCGCTTCCTCGGCGGTCGGCAGATCGGGGAAGATCTTGAGGCGCTGCGGCGAGGTCACCGCATAGGCCTTGATCGTGCCGCCCTGGATCTGCTTCGTCGTGTTCGTCGTCTGGTCGCACATGATGTCGACCTGGCCGCCGAGCAGGTCGGTCATTGCCGGGCCGGTGCCTTTGTAGGGCACGGTCGTCAGTGGCGTTTCGATCGCGCTCATGAACATCATGCCGCAAAGATGCGACGCCGCGCCGATGCCGGCATTGGCGACCGTCACCGTGTCCTTGTTCGCCTTGACGTGTTCGATCAGGCCCTTGAGGTCGGTCGGCTCGAAATCCTTGCGGGCAACGATGGTCATCGGAACTTCGGTGACGAGGCCGACATATTCGAAGGCATTCAGCGTGTCATAGGCGAGCTTGCGATAGAGCGTCGCGCTGGTGGCCATGCCGATATGGTGCAGAAGCAACGTGTAGCCGTCCGGATCGGCCTGGGCGACGCGGCCCGCGCCGAGCGTCCCGCCGGCGCCGCCGACATTCTCGACGATGATCTGCTGGCCGAGATCCTTCGACATGGACTCGGCGACGAGGCGGGCAACCGTATCGGTCGGGCCGCCCGCCGAGAACGGCACCACCATGGTGATCGTGCGCTCCGGATAGGTCTGGGCGCTCGCCGAAGCGGCAAACAGGGAAACGGCGGCGGCTGCGCCCAGAAGTGCGTTCAGAATTTTCATCTTTTCCTCCCGGATGAAAGTCATCGACCAGCCGGCATGGTTCCTCCCGCCGGGTCTGGGTTCACCCATTAGCAAACGGGATTTTAGCACAGACAACCGTTGGCGGACGCCGTTTCATGCATTTACAGCGCATAGGCGCGGCAAATGGGTGGATTCGGAAACAAAACCGCTCGTCGATGGGTGGATTTCCGGACATCGGGCGACGGGGGGAGGTTTTTGCTGCGAGCCGCCGACGTTCGGCTGCGAATCGTCAAAGCCCTGTGCGGCGCCTGAGATAAAGGATCTCCGCCTCCGTGAGCGGCCGGCTCGCCCTCTTCGGCAGATCGCCCAGCCTGATCTCGCCGATCGAAACGCGCAGGAGACGCAGGCACTCGAAGCCGAGCACGTCGAGCATGCGGCGGATCTGGCGGTTGCGCCCTTCGTCAAGCTCCACCTCGATCCAGCTGTTCCTGTCTCCGCTTTTCAGGAGTTCGACCCGCACCGCGCGCAGCAGTTCGCCACCCTCCGTAACGCCTTCCACCATCCGTGCGGCCATGGCCTCGCCGAAAATGCCGCGCACCTGAACATGGTATACCTTGCCGAGATGGGTCTTCGGATCGAGCAGACGCTGCGCCAGCACCGTGTCGTTGGTGAAGAGGAGAAGTCCCTCGCTTGCCTTGTCGAGCCTGCCGACCGGCGAGAGGGACGGAACGTCGACCTCATCGAGACAGCTGAAGACCGTCGGCCGGCCCTCCGGATCGTCGCGGGTGGTCACGAGGCCGCGCGGCTTGTTCAGCATGAGATAGACCCTGGCCTGGGCGGCAATGACGGTTCCGTCGACGGCGATCCTGTCCGCTTCGATATCGACCCAGTGGGAGAGATCGGTGATCTTCCGGCCGGCGACGCTGACACGCCCTTCGGCGATCAGCTTTTCGGCCTGCGTCCTCGAGCAGTAGCCGAGCTTAGAGAGCGCCCGGGCGAGCGTCACGCGCTTGCCGGGCAGTTCGCCGGCTTTCTCGTCTCCGACCCGCCTTTTCGCCGTAGGGCGGCGCTGTTTCACCGTTTCCGTCTCCGCTGTTGGACCGTGCCTCCTCTGACATAAATGGCGGTGCTAGGCCAGAGATCCGGCACAGGCATCGGCTCCCTTTTCGCTGGTGGCGCGCCTCTTCTTCCCTTGCCTGCCGGTCGTCGCCGGCCCATAAAAAGCGCCTATGGAAGCGGCGGCATTGCGGAGGAGCTGGAGATGAGCGTGACGGGAGCTTGGGATTTCTGGGTGGATCGCGGCGGTACCTTCACCGACGTGGTCGGCCGCGATCCGGCGGGCGCCTTGCACGCGCTGAAGGTCCTTTCGGAAAATCCCGGTGCCTATCGCGATGCGGCGGTCCACGGCATCCGGCAGCATCTCGGCCTCGGCTCCGGCGATCCGGTCCCGGCGGGCTTGGTCGGCGAGGTCAGGATGGGCACCACGGTCGCCACCAATGCGTTGCTGGAGCGCAAGGGCGAGCGGTTGGCGCTCGTCACGACGCGCGGGTTCCGCGATGCGCTCAGGATCGGCTATCAGGAACGCAAGAAGATCTTCGCTACCGAGATCATCAAGCCCGAGGCACTCTATTCGGATATCGTAGAGCTCGACGAGCGGGTGCTCGCCGACGGCACGATCGAGCGGCCGCTCGACGAGGCGGCGGTGCGTCTGGCGCTAGAAGGGCTGAAAGCCGCTGGCTACGGGGCGGTCGCCATCGTCCTGATGCACGCTTACAAATATCCCGCCCACGAGGCGAGCGTCGCCAAGATCGCGCGCTCCATCGGGTTCGAGCAGGTATCCGTCAGCCACGAGGTCTCGCCGCTCGTCAAATATGTCGGCCGTGGCGACACGACCGTGATCGACGCCTATCTCTCGCCCGTGCTCGGCCGCTATGTGGCGCAGGTTTCGGAAGAGCTGGACGTCGCCCGATCCGGCGCCCGGCTCATGTTCATGATGTCGTCCGGCGGGCTCACGGCAGCGGAGATGTTCCAGGGCAAGGATGCGATCCTCTCCGGACCCGCGGGCGGCGTCGTCGGTCTGGCGCGGACGGGCGAGGCGGCCGGATTCGGCCGCGTGATCGGCTTCGACATGGGCGGAACCTCGACCGACGTCGCCCATTTTGACGGCGAGTACGAGCGCGCCTTCGAGACGGAGGTTGCGGGAGTGCGGGTGCGCGCGCCGATGATGCTGATCCACACGGTTGCCGCCGGCGGCGGCTCGGTCCTCCATTTCGACGGCGAGCGCTTCCGTGTCGGTCCGGATTCGGCCGGCGCCAATCCCGGTCCCGCCTGTTACCGCAACGGCGGACCTCTTGCCGTCACCGATGCCAACGTCATGCTCGGTAAGCTGTTGCCGGAACATTTTCCGGCGATCTTCGGCCCGGAGCAGAACCTGCCGCTCGACGTGGAGACCGTGCGTGACCGTTTCGTCGTGCTAGCGGCCGAGATCGGCGACGGACGGAGCCCCGAGGACGTCGCCGACGGCTTCATCCGCATCGCGGTCGCCAACATGGTCGAGGCGATCAAGAAGATTTCCGTAAGCCGCGGCTATGACGTGACGCGCTATGCGCTCAACTGCTTCGGCGGCGCCGGCGGGCAACACGCCTG
Source organism: Ensifer meliloti (assembly GCF_030064585.1). Classification (NCBI taxonomy): domain Bacteria; kingdom Pseudomonadati; phylum Pseudomonadota; class Alphaproteobacteria; order Hyphomicrobiales; family Rhizobiaceae; genus Ensifer; species Ensifer meliloti. Next base: position 883,516 of record NZ_CP120364.1, on the reverse strand, counting down.
CCTGGTCGCCGATGCGCTCGGCATGAAGAGTATTCTCCTGCATCCGATGTCCGGGCTGCTCTCGGCCTACGGTATGGGCCTTGCCGACATTCGCGCCACGCGGCAGAAGGCGCTCGGGGCCGCTCTCGACGAGGCCGCACCAAGCGCACTTGCCGCACTTGGCCACGAACTGCAATCGGAATGCCTGGCGGAACTGGAAGCGCAAGGGATCGCCCGTGAGCGGATACGCACGCATCTGCGCGCGCATATCCGCTATGCGGGAACCGACACGGTCCTGCCGGTGGAAGCGACCTTCCCGGATGAGGACGACCAGGCGCGGCTCCGCGGTGAATTCGAGCGTCTGCACAGGCGCCGCTTCGGATTCGTCGCCGAAAACAAGGCGTTGGTGATCGATGCGGTCGAGGTCGAAACGGTCGGCGGCGGGGCTGCGGAAATGGAAGCGGAAGGCCTTGCCGTGACGGCCGGACATGTCGTTGCGAACCGGTGGACCCGCTTCTATTCGCAAGGCACGTTTCACGACGCTCCGGTGGCGCTGCGTTCCGAAATCGGGCCAGGCCAGAAGTTCACCGGTCCGGCAATCATCATCGAGGCAAACCAGACGATCATTGTCGAGGACGGCTGGCAGGCGGAGTTAACGGCGAAAGACCATATCGTCCTGAGACGCATCAAGGCGCTGCCCGAGCGCACTGCGATCGGCACGAAGGCCGACCCGGTCATGCTGGAGATCTTCAACAATCTCTTCATGTCGGTCGCCGAGCAGATGGGCGTGACGCTGCAGAACACCGCCTATTCGGTCAATATCAAGGAGCGGCTCGACTTCTCCTGCGCGGTCTTCGACAACAAGGGAAATCTGGTCGCCAACGCGCCGCACATGCCGGTGCATCTGGGCTCCATGGACGCTTCGGTCGCCACCGCGATCCGCGAGAACCCGGTGATCCATCCGGGCGATGTCTTCCTGATCAATGCGCCCTATAACGGCGGCACGCATCTGCCGGACCTGACGGTCTGCACGCCGGTCTTCGACGATGAGGGCCGCGAGATCCGCTTCTGGGTCGCAAGCCGCGGTCACCATGCGGATATCGGCGGTATCTCGCCGGGCTCGATGTCGCCGCTGGCCACCAATATCGAAGAGGAAGGCGTCTATATCGACAACTTCAAGCTCATCGACCGCGGCCGCTTCCGCGAGGAGGAACTGGAGGGGCTCTTGAACGGAGCGCGCTATCCGGTGCGCAACATCCTCCAGAACGTCAACGACCTCAAGGCACAGGTCGCGGCCAACGAGAAGGGCGTGGCGGAACTCAGGAAGATGATCGCGCAATTCGGGGAGGACGTGGTCGAGGCCTATATGGGGCACGTCCAGGACAATGCGGCCGAAAGTGTGCGCCGCGTGCTCGACCGATTGCCGGACGGCGAATTCTCCTACGAGATGGACCAGGGCTGCCGGATCGCGGTGAAGATCTCCATCGACCGCGGGAGCCGGGAAGCAACGGTCGATTTCACCGGAACGTCGCAGCAGCGTTCGGATAATTTCAACGCGCCGGAACCGGTGACGCGTGCCGCCGTGCTCTATGTCTTCCGGGTGCTGGTCGAGGCCGACATCCCGATGAATGCCGGTTGCCTGAGGCCTATCCGCATCGTCATACCGCAAGGCACCATGCTTTCGCCGCGCTACCCGGCGGCGGTCGTCGCCGGCAATGTAGAGGTGAGCCAGGCGGTCACCAACTGCCTCTTCGGCGCGGTCGAGGCGCAGGCCGCCGCGCAGGGAACAATGAACAACCTGACTTTCGGCAACGCCGACTACCAGTATTACGAGACGATCTGCTCCGGCGCGCCGGCCGGCCCCGGCTATGACGGAGCCGATGCGGTTCACACGCACATGACCAATTCGCGCCTGACCGACCCGGAAATCCTGGAGACTCGCTTCCCGGTCGTGCTCGAAGACTTCCACATCCGCAAGGGCTCGGGCGGGCGCGGCAAGTGGTCGGCGGGCGACGGTACACAGAGGACGATCCGCGCGCGCGAGCGGCTGGACTTCGCGATCCTTTCCGGCCACCGCCGCGTCCGGCCCTTCGGCCTGAAGGGCGGCGAGGAGGGGGAAAACGGCCGCAACTTTGTTCGCCGCAATGACGGCCGCATCGAAGAGCTGCCGGGCTCGGCCCATACGGTGCTCGAGGCCGGCGAGGCTTTCACGGTCGTGACGCCGACGGGCGGCGGTTATGGGAAGGCCTCTTAACGCCAAGGCTACGCGGATTGCCCCTTCTCCCCCGCCTGCGCGCGGCAGCGGGATAAGGGCAGACATCGAGCGTCCGCTCAAAGTGCCGCAAGGCAACGTTCGACGCGGCTCCAGGTGAGCCGGGCGGCTTCGGAATCGTAATCGGCAAGGGTGGCGTCGGTATAAATATGCCCGGCACCGGGATAGATGAAGACTTCCAGGGCGACCGGCGTCCGTTCGGCGTCAGCACGCCAGGCGGCGACTTCGTCTGCCGGTTCGAAGATATCCGGATCGGCGAGATGGACCTGCACCGGAAGCCCACGTCGTGCATTTGCCGGAATTTCGGCGATGCTGTGTAGAAAGAGAATTCCGGCCGTCTCCGGCCGCTTCGGCCACAGGCTGGCGGCAACAGCAGCGCCCATGGAAAAACCGCCGAGAACGGCATCGGCAGGCAGATCCGCGACCGCCCGCTCGGCGCGCTCGCAAAGGGTGCTCCAGCCGATCTCTTCCTTCAGGGCAAAGCCCTCCTCTATCGAGGAAGCAACCCGGCCTTCGTATAGGTCGGGCGTGAACACCTGGTGACCGGCCACGGTCAGGCGCTCGGCGACGCCCCGCTCGAACGGGCGCTGGCCGTAGACGGAATGGAAGAGGATCACTGTCGTCATGGCAGGGCTCCCTGGGGTTTGGTCGCAGGATGCACTTGAGCACGCCGAGCCAAGGACGGCAACAGGCGCAACCATGACCTGCAATCCGTTTCGAAGAACGATGGCGGCGCCCCCGAGGGAGGAGAAAGGGCGCCGCCTGTCGGTCGACTCTTCGGTGAGGGGGAGGGAATGGCGAGCCGACCCTCTTACGCTTCCAGTCGCTTCGGGCAAAAGCGACCGCGTCTAACGTCTCGCCCGGCGGATGGTTCCGAGAAAATTGCGACATGTGAGGGCACGTTCGGCGCCGTGGATGGGAGAAGAGCGGGAATGCTCAAGGCGAGGGTCGCAGAGCGATGCAGATGGGGCTGGGGCGGCGTCGCTCTGCGACCCTCGCGCGCCCGGGCGGCAGTTGGGGCTTTTCCGTTATCCCGTGAACGCGCAACCACCGGCATAGGTTATGGGAACTCGGCACGCAACGGTCCTAGGACCTATGGCCGGAAGTATCAGACTAAGGTCTTAGGGCAATTCCAGGAAAAGTGCGTAGCTTCAAAGATCTAGACGGGAACGGCGGTGGAGTATTTGACGCTCTTCAAGGCGAAGTGAGAAGACGAGTTCGCCACTGCCTCGTGGGTGAGAATGCCGCGCATCAGCAGGCGCTCGTAGTCGGCGACATCGGCAACGAGGACCCGCAGCAGGTAATCCCAGTCGCCCGACATGGAATAGCATTCGAGAACTTCCTCGTGGCTTTCCACGAAACGTTCGAAATTTCGGCGCGCAACCGGATCATGGGACTTCATGCGCACCTGGCAGAAGACGTTCAATCCGCGTCCAACCAGGTCGGGATTGACGAGGCTCACGGTCTTAACCAGCACCCCCGCCGTCTCCAGCGCCTTGATGCGCCGCCAGCAGGACGCCGGCGAGGCACCGACCGCCTCCGCCAGGGCTGCATGGCTGATGTCGCCTCGGTCCTGGAGGATCCCTAGAATCTTTCGGTCGATCGCATCGAGATTGAATGAATTCATCATAAATCCCTCGAAAGCGAAACAGCTTCATCAAACTCTAGCCAAAAAAGGATCAGATTGAAACCGTTTTGCGCGTCTAGCGGCGTAGTCTTGATCTCGGAGGACTGGAGGAGACCCTGATGGCTCAGGCCGCACTCAAAAAGGACCGGCGCAACGCACCGGACGAGAGCATCGACTGGAAGAAGGTCGTGCAACTTGTGCTCCTGTCGCGCGCGCTCGACGAGATGGAGGAGCAGCGCCTCGTCCCTGAGAAGAAGGTTCTCTACCAGTTCTCGGCACGTGGCCATGACATGGCGCAGATTCTCCTGGGGCTTCACCTTACGGGCAGGCACGATGCGGCATGCGGCTATTATCGCTCGCGCCCGCTGCTGCTGGCGCTCGGCGTCGATCCGGCGGACGCGCTCGGCTCGGCGATGGGGCGCGCGGGCGGATATTCCGACGGCCGGGATATCGGCGTCGTCTTCAACTATCCCAACCCGCACGGCCCCTCGGCCCTGCCGATGTGCGGAGGGGTCGGCACCCAGTATACCCCGACGGCCGGCTGGGCGCAGGCGATCACCTATTTCAGCGAAGTTCTCGGAAAAGAGGAATATCAAAAGGATATTGCCGTCGTGCTGGGCGGTGACGGTTCGGTTGCCTCCAACGGCTTCTGGTCCGCTCTGACGATCGCGACGACGCAGGACCTGCCGCTGCTTCTCTATATCGAAGACAACGGCTTCGGCATCTCCGTTCCCTCGAGCTTCCAGACGCCCGAAGGCAATATTGCCGGCAATCTCGCGGGCTGGAAAAACTTGACCGTGCTCGACGGCGACGGCTCGGATCCGGAAGAGGCCGCCCGGCTGACGAAAGGCGCCGTGGAACTGGTGCGCGAAGGACGGATGCCGGTGCTGCTCAGACTCGAGGTGCCCCGCCTCGAAGGGCACAGCTTCCAGGATACCCAGACCTACAAGAGCGAGGAGCTCGTCAGGAGCGAATGGGCACACGATCCGCTGCCGCGGCTGAGGGACTATCTCGTCCCCGCCATGTTGAGCGCCGAGGAATGGAACGAAGCTGCGAGAGACGCGAAGGCTGCCGCCGAACGGGCGCGCGTCGAGGCCGAATCCCGGCCGGTCGCCGACCCTGAAACCGTCACAAGCCATGTCTTCTTCGAAGGCCAGATGCAGGTCATGGGCGGACAGCACCCTGCCGGCTACCGTCCGCCGGAAACGACGGAGACCGCTACGGGCGACGGCCAGAGGATCAACATGGTGACGGCGATCCGCCGCACGCTCGATCACGAGATGTCGATGAACGAGCGGGTCGTCCTCTTCGGCGAGGATATCGGCCCGAAGGGCGGCGTTCATGCCGTGACCCTCGGGCTGCAGGAGAAATACGGTGCCGCCCGCGTCTTCGACACGTCGCTCTCGGAGGAGGGCATCATCGGCCGGGCGGTCGGAATGGCGCTGGCGGGCCTCGTGCCGGTGCCGGAAATCCAGTTCCGCAAATATGCCGAGCCCGCGATCGAGCAGCTCAACGATTGCGGCACGATCCGCTGGCGGACCAGCAACCGCTTCGCCGCGCCGATCGTCGTGCGTATGGCGGGGGGATTCTTCAAATGCGGCGATCCGTGGCACAGCCAGACGAACGAGGTCGCCTTCGTCCACCAGCCCGGCTGGAAGATCGCCGTTCCCTCCAACGCCGAGGACGCCGTCGGGCTCCTGCGCACCGCCTTGCGCGGCAACGATCCGGTGATCTTCTTCGAGCACCGGGCCATGCTCGACCATCCCTGGGCGCGGCGGCCCTATCCCGGCGATGCCTTCGCCCTGCCCTTCGGCAAGGCGAAATTCACGCGCGAAGGCCGCGACATCACCATCGTCACCTGGGGCGCCATGGTGCCGCGTTGCGAAGAGGCGGCAGAAGGGATCTCAGCCGACGTGATCGATCTGAGAACCCTGATGCCCTGGGACAGGAAAGCGGTCATCGCATCCGTGCGCCGCACCCGCCGGTGCCTCATCGTCCACGAGGACCTCGCGACGGCGGGTTTCGGCGCGGAGATTGCCGCAGCCGTCGCCGACGAAGCCTTCATCGATCTCGACGCGCCGATCTCGCGCCTCACCATGCCGGATATTCCCAGCCCCCATAATCCCGTCCTGCTCGACTGGGCGGTTCCTTCGACGGAACGCATACGCCAGAAGATCACCGACCTTCTGGAGTTCTGAAGATGGGCAACCTCATCGACATCCAGGCTCCGCTGGAGCAGGAGGGGACCAAAGCGGTCGTCCGCAACTGGCTCAGGAAGATCGGCGATCCGGTCAAATCGGGCGATCCGCTGGTCGAGCTCGAGACCGACAAGGTGACCCAGGAGGTGTCGGCGCCCGCCGACGGGGTGCTCGCGGAAATCCTGATGCGGAATGGCGACGATGCCACGCCCGGCGCCGTTCTCGGCCGGATCGGCAGCGAGGCTGCCGGGGCGGGACACGCGCCGCACTACTCGCCGGCCGTGCGGCATGCCGCGGAAGAATATGGCGTCGATCCGGCCACCGTCACCGGCACCGGCCGGGGTGGCCGCGTCACGCGCGCCGACATGGACAGGGCGTTTACCGCCCGGCAGGAAGGGCCTGCTTCGGTCGCGGCCGAGGCTGGCGACAGGGGAGCCGCCCCCAAGTCGCGCAGGATACCGCATACCGGCATGCGCGCCGCGATCGCCGAACATATGCTCAACTCCGTCACGACGGCGCCGCATGTGACGGCCGTGTTCGAGGCCGATTTCTCGGCGGTGATGCGCCATCGGGACGAGTACGGCAAGAGGCTTGCGGCGGACGGCACCAAGCGCTCCTATACGGCCTATGTGGTTTCGGCCTGCGTGGCGGCGATGCGCGCGGTCCCCGAGGTCAACAGCCGCTGGCACGAGGATGCGCTCGAAACGTTCGACGACATCAATATCGGCGTAGGGATTTCCCTCGGGGACAAGGGCCTCGTCGTGCCGGTGATCCATCGGGCGCAGGATTTGTCGCTTGCCGAGATTGCGGCCCGGCTGCAGGACCTGACGACGCGTGCGCGCTCGAACGCGCTCTCCCGCGCGGACGTGACGGGCGGCACCTTCACCATCTCCAATCATGGCGTCTCCGGATCGCTGCTCGCGGCGCCGATCATCATCAACCAGCCGCAATCAGCGATCCTCGGCGTGGGCAAGCTCGACAAGCGGGTGGTCGTCCGCGAGGTGGACGGCGCCGACACGCTCCAGATCCGTCCGATGGCCTATGTGTCGCTGACTATCGATCATCGTGCACTGGACGGCCACCAGACGAATGCGTGGCTGGCGCATTTCGTCCGCGTGATCGAGACCTGGCCTACTGATCGTGGCCGATTACATGCCGCAGATTAAAGTGCCACGCCTATTCTTGCGCGTCTGAAAAGACGCGCGGCGCTGTAGATGCCCCTCCCGGCCCCCAAATCATCGCCCAAAACGGCGATTGAAATCGATTACATTTTCTGGCTTCATGTGCCGGCAAGATTTGGGAGGATCTTATGAAGAAATTTTTCGCATTTGCGCTGGGCACGGTCGCGTCCATCGTCCTGTCGGCATCCGCTCACGCCGAGACCTTTAAAATCGGTCTCTCCAACGGCTGGGTCGGCAGCGAGTGGCGTACCCAGATGATCGACGAGGCAAAGGCCGCGGCTGCGGAATGGAAGGAAAAAGGCGTCGACGTCGAGGTCTCCGTCCAGAGCGCCAATGTCGACGTGCCCGGGCAGATCGCGCATATCCGCAACTTCATCGCGGAAGGGGTGAACGCCATCATCGTCAACCCCAACAGCCCGACCGCCTTCGATCCGATCTTCGCCCAGGCGAAGGAAGCCGGCATCCTGGTGATCGCCACCGATGCGGAAGTCTCTTCGCCGGATGCCATCTATGTCGGCATCGACCAGACCGCCTGGGGTGCCGCGGGCGCCAAATGGCTCGCCGAAACGCTCGGCGGCAAGGGCAAGGTGGTTGCGATCAACGGCGTAGCCGGCCATCCCGCAAACGAGATGCGCGTCGCCGGCTACAAGAGCGTCTTCAAGGATCATGCGGACATCCAGGTCGTCAACGAGGTCAATGCCAACTGGGACCAAGCCCAGGGCCAGCAGGCGATGCAGAACATCCTTGCCACCTATCCGGACATCAACGGCGTGCTGGTGCAGGACGGCATGGCGGCCGGCGCCTGGAAATCGATCATGGACGCCGGCAAGGCCGGCCAGATCGCGGCGACCGGCGAAATCCGCAAGGACTTCATCGACCTCTGGATCAAGGAAAAGCTGAATTCGGGCGCGACCGTAAACCCGCCCGGCGTCATGGCGAGCGCCCTCAACGTCGCCGTCCTGATGCTGCAGGGCAAGGAACTGAAGGAGCCGGCAAAGGCCGGACAATACGGCAACGCGCTCTACCTGCCGATCCCCTTCATCGACTCGAAGAACGTGGCGGAAGCCGCAAAGCAGCTCGAGGGCAAGCCCGGCTATTATTCCTATACGAGCTCGCTTTCAATCGAAGAGGCGGAAGCGCTGTTCAAGTGAGCCTTTCGGCAGGGCTCACGGTGCCGCGAGTCCTGGTGGGCGAGCGGTACCCGGCAGCGGCGTCATGGGTTTGACGCATTCATTCTTCCTCATCCCTGTGCCTGTCACAGGGATCCAGCAGCGCCGCGTCGGCGGCGCGGGAGAATCCTTTCGGCCCAAGGATCCGGGGTTGGCTGGATTCCTGTGACGAGCACAGGAATGAGGAACGGGAGGAGAGACCTCCCCAAACCGAAGCGAACGGACGAGTTTCCATGTCGAAGTTGAAACTGAGCGGCGTGAGCAAGGCTTACGGCGCGACCCTGGCGCTCCGCCGCGGCGACCTTGAGCTCATGGCCGGCGAGGTCCATGTCCTGATGGGTTCCAACGGCTCGGGAAAAAGCACCCTCTGCAAGATCATTGCGGGCAGCGTGCGGCCCGATGGCGGCAAGATCCTCGTCGACGACCAGCCGGTGACGATCAGCGGACCGCGCTCGGCGCGATCCCACGGCATAGGCATCTTCTATCAGGAACTCAGCCTCGCCGCGCGCCGCTCGGTCGAGGAGAACATCTCGCTTGGCAAGCTGCCGGTCAAATCGCGGGTCTTCATCGACCGTTCGGAACTCCGGCAGCGCGCGGCGCGCTATATCGGCCTTTTCGACGGCGTCTGCGGCGAAGGGTTTTCCGCCGACACACTCGTCGGCAACCTGCGCCCCGACCAGCGTCAGCTCGTCGAGATCATGAAGGCGCTGGCGAGCGAGGCGCCGCTCCTCATCTTCGACGAGCCGACCTCGGCGCTCGACCGAGCCCAGGTGGAGCGCTTCTTCGAAATCCTGCGCGATCTCAAACGTCGCGGGCGCGGCATCATCTTCATTTCGCACCGCATGGACGAGATCAAGGCGATGGGCGACCGCGTCACCATCATTCGCGACGGCGAGACCATCACCACGCTCAATCTGGGCGAAACCGATCCGGCGACCGTCATCCGGTTGATGGTCGGCGGTGCCGGCGACATGCCGGCATCGCAATCGTCGGTGCCGGCGGTGGTGGAGGGAGAGGGAGGCACAGCGCTGACGGTGCGCGATCTTTCCGGCCGCGGTTTCCGTAATGTGAGTTTCGAGGTTGGCCGCGGCGAGATTCTCGGCTTCGGCGGGCTGCACGGCCAGGGCCAATCGGCGGTGCTCAGAGCGATCTTCGGCGCCGGTTCGATCGCCTCGGGCGAAATCCTGATCGGCGATAGCCGTTTCGACGCTTCGAACCCGCGTGACGCGATCCGGCGCGGCTGCGCCTATGTCTCCGGCGACCGCAGCCGCGACGGCGTGATCAGCGGAAGGCCGATCATCGAGAACGTCACGCCGATCCATTATCTGCGCGACCGGCTGATGATCGCTCGTCCGGGCAAGTTGCGCGCCAAGGTAGCGCCGGCGCTCGACAGCCTGCACACCAAATTCGCGAGCCTCTTCCACCCGATCGGTTCGCTTTCGGGCGGCAACCAGCAGAAGGTGATCATCGCCCGCTGGCTGATCGACCGCCCCGACGTGCTGCTGCTCGACGACCCGACCAAGGGCATCGACCTGTCGGCCAAGGCGGACCTCTTCGCGCTGATCCGGCAACTGGCCGCGGAGGGGCTCGGCATCGTCCTCTATTCGTCGGAGGATGCCGAACTGCTCGGCAACGCCAACCGCATTCTCGTCTTCAACGGCGGATCGGTCAGCCGGGAGCTCACCGGGGCGGACCGCACCCGCTACAATCTGTACCAAGCCGCTTACGAGGCCGCGTGATGGCAGAGACCGCAACCGTCCCGACATACCGGCGCGCCGGCGGCATCGGCAGGCTGCTGGAGCGCTATCCTTTCCTGCCCGCGCTCGTGATCGTCGCAGCGCTCCTTCTCCTCAACGGCTTCTTTTCGCCGAACAGCTTGACATTCCGGGCTCTGACCGGGCTGCTCAGCACCTATATGGCGCTGATCCTGCTCGCGATCGCGCAGACCTACGTCGTCTATGCCGGCGACATCGACCTCTCGGCCGGCGCGATCCTCTCGCTGGTCAACGTCGCGATCGTGGTCCTGATGGAGCGCTGGGGAGGGGGCGCCGGCGCGGTGTTCCTGGCACTGGCCATCGGTCTCCTCCTCGGGCTCGCCTGCGGGCTCGTGAACGGCCTCGTGGTCGCGGCTCTGCGGCTGCAGGCGATCGTCGCGACCTTCGCGACCAGCATCTTCTTCACGGGCCTTGCGCTCTACATCCTGCCGGTTGCCGGCACGCCCGCGCCGGCGCTCTTCTGGCGCACCTATGGCGGGAGGCTTTTCGGCGTTCCCTTCGTCTTCTACATCCTGGCGGCCCTCGTCATCCTCCTCGCCGTGATGAGCCGCACCAGGCTGGTCACGCAACTGCTTGCCGTCGGCGACGACCAGCAGGCGGCCTATCAGACCGGGCTGCCTGTCATAACGACCCGGATCAAGGGCTATGTGCTCTGCGGCCTCTTCTCCGCGCTCGCCGCCTTCTGCATTACCGGCGATACCGCAAGCGGCGATCCGCTGGTCGGCGGCAAGATGACGCTCTACAGCGTCGCCGCGGTCGTGCTCGGCGGCAGCGCGCTCTCCGGCGGCTGGGGCACCGTCGTTGGCTCGCTGCTCGGGGCGCTGACGATCGGGCTCATCAACTCGGTCGTCTTCTTCATGGGCACGCCGTCCGAGTGGCAGAACTTCGTGCAGGGCCTTGCGATCCTCCTCGTCCTGATGGCGGGCGTGCTTGCCGGCAGGAGGGCGCGCTCATGAGCCGGGTGGTGTCCTTCGTCCGTCAGCCGATCGTCGTCGCGCTCGTGCTCATCGTGCTTCTCCTCTATCTCGGCGAGGCGCTGTCGCCGGGCTTTGCGACCGGCGGTCAGATCCTGCGGCTCCTGATCGTCGCCTCGCTGCTCGGCATCGTCGCGGCCGGACAGAACGTCGTCATACTCGGCGGACGCGAAGGAATCGATCTCTCGGTCGGCGGCGTCGTCTCGCTCGCGGCAATCCTCGCGGGCAACGTCATGAACGGCGCCGATGGCGGCATCCTGCCGGCCGTCGCCGCCTGTCTCGCGGCCGGCGCCTTCTTCGGCCTCTTGAACGGGCTCGGCGTCACGCTCCTCAGAATCCCGCCGCTGGTGATGACGCTCGGAATGCTGGGGGTGCTGCAGGGGCTTCTCGTCGTCATCCGGATGGGAATTCCCTCCGGCCAGGCCGCGCCCGCGCTCTCGCGCTTCGTCACGCAACCGCTCGCCTATGGCATTCCCGGCATCATCTGGCTGTGGATCGTGATCGGCATCCTCCTGGCGCTCATGCTCAACCGCACCGTCTTCGGCCACCGCATCTATGCAATCGGCTCGAACGAGCACGCGGCCTACATGGCGGGCGTGCCGGTCAAGCTGGTCCGCATCGCGCTCTTCATGATCTCCGGCATGTTCGCCGCGACCGCCGGACTCTGCCTGCTCGGCTATTCCGGCACGTCCTTCGCCAATGTCGGCGAGCAGTACATGCTCCCCTCGATCATCGCGGTCGTCTTCGGCGGCACATCGCTTGCCGGGGGCAAGGGCGGCTACACCGGAACCATGGCGGGCGCGGTCCTGCTGGTCATCCTGCAGAGCATCCTGACGACGATCAACATCGAGGAGTCCGGACGCCAGATGGTGTTCGGCGCGACGCTGCTCCTGCTCATGATGTTCTATGGACGCGGCCGGGCGATGCGCGCATGAGGGACCGCCGAGGATGAGGGACCGGCCGAAGATCAAGGACATCGCCGAGAAGGCGGGCGTGTCGGTGGCCACCGTCTCGCGCGCCCTTGCCGCTTCGACGCTGGTGACCGCCGAGACGCGCCAGCGCGTGCTCGACCTGGCGCGCGAGCTCGATTACCGTCCGAATGTCAGCGCCCGAAATCTGCGCACCCGCAGGTCCATGACGGTGCTGATGGTCGTGCGCGATGTCGGCAATCCCTTCTACCTCGACATCCTCAAGGGCGTCGAGGCTACGGCGCGCGAAGCCGGCTATGCCGTGCTGATGGGCAATACGGAGAACGACCCGGCCCGCGAGACCGAGTATTTCAACATGCTGCGCGACGGACATGCCGACGGCATGATCCTGATGACCGGCAAGCTGCCGTCCGCCGGCGATTGGAACCATCTGCCCGTGGTGGTGGCGCTGGAAATGATCGAGGGCTCGGGCCTGCCGCATGTGCAGGTCGACAATGTCGCCGCGGCCCGCGGTGCCGTCGAGCACCTGATTTCGCTCGGCCATCGGAGGATCGCTCATATCTCCGGCCCCGTTCCCGAGCCGATGAGCGTCTATCGGCGGGAGGGGTTTCGCCTGGCGATGCGCGATGCCGGGCTGACGATTCCAGCCGGCTACGAGGTGCGGGGCGACTTCCTGATCGAAAGCGGCGAGGAATGCTGCCGCTCGCTCTTCTCTCTTTCAGATCCGCCGACGGCGCTTTTCGTCGCCAATGACGAAATGGCCTATGGCGCCGTCCACGAATTGAGACGAATCGGACGCGACGTGCCGGGCGACGTGTCGGTCGTCGGCTTCGACGATCTCTATCTGAGCAAGGCCTTCTATCCGCCGCTGACGACGGTCGGCCAGCCGCGCTCCGAGATCGGCCGCACCGCCATGGCGGTGCTCCTTGGAATTCTGGCGGGCGGCTCGGAGGGAGCCGAAACGATCGTGCTGCCCACGGTCCTGAAGGTCCGAGGCAGCACGGCGCCGCCACTTATCTGAAAGCGCATGCGGGCGGCTGGAGGCGGTCGCCGTTGGATACCGGGGAGGAAAGAATGACCACATTACCGAAACAGATTTTGCGAGTCGGCTTCGTCGGCACCGGCTTCATCGCTCATTTCCACCTGAAATCGCTCATCGGGGTACGCAATGTCGAGGTGACCGGCGTCTACAGCCGCAATCCCGAAAACCGCGCGCGCTTCGCAAGCGAAGTCGAGGCGCTCGATCTCGGCGAGTGCCGCGCGCATGAGAGTCTCGAATCGCTCCTGTCCGCCGGCGATGTCGACGCGGTTTGGATTCTGTCGCCGAACTACACGCGGCTCGACGTCATGCGGACGCTCCACCGGGAGGCCAAGGCGGGACGCAGCAAGATCTTCGCGGTCGCCTGCGAGAAGCCGCTTGCGCGCACTGTGGTGGAGGCACGCGAGATGCTGCACCTGGCCGAGGATGCCGGTCTCAACCATGGCTATCTCGAAAACCAGGTCTTCTGCACGCCGGTGCTGCGCGGCAAGGAGATCATCTGGCGGCGCGCCGCCTCGACCACCGGCCGGCCCTACCTCGCACGCGCTGCGGAAGAACATGCCGGTCCGCACGAGCCCTGGTTCTGGCAGGGCGACAAGCAGGGCGGCGGGGTGCTTTCCGATATGATGTGCCACAGCGTCGAGGTGGCGCGCCACCTGCTCACGGCGCCCGGCGCGCTTCGCAACTCGCTGAAGGTCAAGTCGGTGAACGGCACGGTGGCGAACCTCAAATGGACGCGGGCGGGCTATGCCGATGAGCTGCGCCGCCGCTTCGGTGAGGATGTCGACTACCGCCGGCGCCCATCGGAGGATTTCGCCCGGGCGACCGTGACGCTGGAGGACGAGGAGGGCAACGAACTGATGATCGAGGCAACGACCTCCTGGGCCTATGTCGGCGCCGGCCTGCGCATCCAGCTCGAGCTTCTCGGGCCCGAATATGCGCTGGAGTACAATTCGCTCGGCACCGGCTTGAAGATATTCCTGTCGCGGGCCGTGCAGGGCACCGAAGGCGAGGACCTCGTCGAAAAACAGAATGCCGAGCAGGGCCTGATGCCGGTGCTTGAGGACGAGGCCGGTGTCTACGGCTATACTGACGAAAACCGCCACATGGTCGAATGCTTCCGCAAGGGGATAAAGCCGCTCGAAACCTTCGAGGACGGCCTGGCGGTCGTCGAAATCCTCATGGGCCTCTACCGCTCCGCCGAGATCGGCGCCACGCTGCATTTTCCCGCGCCGGAGCTGGAAGACTATGTGCCCGTCGTGGCGCGGACGGGGGCGTAGTTCTTTCGCTTCAACCCGGTCTGGAACCTTCCTGCCGGAGCGCGGTTTGCTTCGGCATGCCGAAAGATGCAAATCAGCCGACCGTTCTCATTACCGGCTCGAGCGGTTTCCTGGGCCAGGCGATCGCGCATCGCGTGAGCGACAGGTATCGCGTCATCGGGCTCGACCTGTCCTCTCCGAAGGGCGAGTCCGAGACCGAAGAGACGATCAAACTCGACATCACCTCCGACGAAAGCGTGAGAGAGGCGATCGGGACGGCGGGTAAGCGTAGCGGCGGGCGCCTTGCTTCCGTCATTCATCTTGCCGCCTATTACGACACCACCGGCAAGGACAACCCCAAATACGATGCCGTCAATGTCGAGGGCACGCGCCGGCTTCTGGAGGCGCTGCGGGGCCTTCCCACCGAACAGTTCATCTATGCAAGCACGCTGCTGGTGCAGGCACCCAGTCCGGCCAAGGGTGCGCGGATCAACGAGGATGATCCGCTGGAACCCGCCTGGGCCTACCCCAAGTCGAAGGCCGAGACCGAGGCGGTAATCGCCAAACATCGCGGCGCGATCAGGACCGTGACTCTTCGCCTCGCCGGCGTCTATGACGAGGACTGCCGAGCCGCTTTCATCGCCCAGCAGATCGCCCGCATCTTCGAGCGGCTCCCGACCGCCTATCTGTTCAGCGGCGATCTGGACGCGGGCCAGCCCTATCTGCACAAGGACGATCTGGTCGAGGCTTTCGCGCGCACCGTCGACCACCGCAACGAATTGCCCGATGATTGCGTGTTCCTGATCGGCGAGGAGGAAACGCTCTCCTATGGCGACTTGCAGAAGCGTATCGGCCGGCTGATACACCGCGAGGACTGGCGCACGCTCACCCTGCCCAAGAGCCTTGCCAAGCCGGGGGCATGGATGCAGACCGAGGTGCTCGACGAGGAGTCGGAGATCAAGCCGTGGATGATCGAGAATTCGGACGATCATTACGAGATCGACATCTCCCGTGCCCGCAAAGAGCTCGGCTGGGAGCCGAGACACAGCCTAGCTGCGACGTTGCCGGAAATGATCCGGCGGCTCAAGCAAGACCCGACCGCCTGGTACGCGAAGAACAAGCTGGAGCCCTCCGTGGTCGCCGCCTCGGATCCGGAAATCGAGCAGGCGGAGAAACGCCTGGCGGAGCCGCTGGAGCGCGGCGACGCTGAAGTCGAAGCTGCCGTGGAAAAACACCGGCTGCGCACGCTCTGGGCGCCGCTCGCAAATGTCGCTCTCGGCCTGTGGCTCGTCTCCTCGCCGGCGACGCTCGGCCTTTTCGATCCCGTCAGCGTGCCGCTGCCGCCGGCGCTCGGCCACGAGATCGCGGAGCCCGCAATACGCAATGCCCGTCTCGGGATAAGCGAGATCCTGTCCGGATTGCTCGTTGCGGCATTCGCGCTTTTCGGCATGTACCGGCGCTGGTCCCATGCGCAATGGATCACGGCCGCGCTCGGCGTCTGGATCATGCTCGCCCCGCTTGTCTTCTGGACGACGAGTGCTGCGGCCTACGCCATCGATACGCTTGCCGGCATGCTGATCGTGGCCTTTGCGGTGATGATTCCGCCGACGCCCGGAACAAGGCTGCGGGCGCTCGCGGCCGACGACGACCGGCCGCTCGGCTGGAGCTATTCGCCGTCCTCCTTCACCCAGCGCATGCCGATCGTCGCGCTCGCCTTCGTCGGCCTCTTCGTCTCGCGCTATCTCGCCGCCTATCAGATGGGCCATGTCGACGGGCTCTGGGACCCGTTCTTCGGCCCGGGCGAGGCCCCCGTCCGCAACGGCAGCGAGGCGGTCGTGACGTCCTGGGTTTCCAAGGGCTTTCCGATCGCCGATGCCGGCCTGGGCGCCTTCGCCTATGCGCTTGACATTCTGGCCGGCGCGATCGGAGACAGCCGCCGCTGGCGCACCATGCCCTGGATGGTGCTCCTCTTCGGCCTGCTGATCGTGCCCCTCGGCGCCGTCAGCGTCTCCTTCATCATCATCCAGCCGCCGCTTATCGGCGCACTCTGCACGCTCTGCATCATCCAGGCGGCCGTCACCGTCGTGCTCATCCCCTATTCGATCGACGAGGTGCTCGCGACCATCCAGTATCTCTGGCGCGTAAGAAAGGCGGGCGAGCCCTTCTGGCGGACGTTCTGGATGGGCGGCCCGGCGATTTCGGAGGACCAGACGCCGGCGCCCGACCTCAACCGTCCGGCCTCCGAGTTGTTGAAGGAATTCATCGTCGGCGGCGTCAACTTTCCCTGGACGTTGGTCGCGAGCACATTGCTGGGCGTGGTCCTGATGACGACGCCCTTGGTTTTCGGCAGCGTCCCGCCGCTCTATCACAGCGACCACATTCTCGGCTGCGTCGTGATCCTGGTTGCCGTCACCGCCATGGCGGAGGTCGTCCGTCCGGTGCGTTTCCTGAATGTGCTGCTCGGCGCCTGGGTGGCGGCTTCGCCCTTCCTGCTTGCCGGCGGCAGCACGGTCGCCACCTTCGCCAATCTCGCGATCGGCCTGGCATTGATCGCGCTCAGCCTTCCGCGCGGCACGCGCAGCGAAGAACATTATGGGGGCTGGGACCGGGCGATCGTCTGAACGGACGGGCACTCCTCAAGACGCGATTGCGTCAGCTCATCTGCGCAAGCACCATGACGAGCAGGAAGCCGGCGGCATTGGCGATCGCGGAGGATTGCTGGAACTGGTGCGACTCCGCTTCCGGCACGAGGTCGGTAACCGTCAGGTAGAACATCCCGCCCGCTCCCGTCGCGAAAAGAAAACCGGTGACCGGCTGGGCCAGGCCTTTCAGGAGGAACCACCCTGCCACGGCGGAAACGAAAAGGGAGAGTCCGATGAGGGAGGTCCATCCGAGTGTCCGGCGCTTCGCGTTCTTCCGCTCCTCGTCGAGCGTCAATTCGCCGATGCTCATTCCTTCGCTGAAATTGTCGATGCAGATCGCGAGACCCACGATCAGCGCCACCTTAGGCTCGAAGGTCGCGCCGACACCGATCGTCATGCCTTCGATCAGCTCTTCCGCACTCGTGCCGCCGGCGAGCACCGCGACATTGCTCCCGCGCGGCCTGCGCCGCCGATGCAGGCGATCGACCTCGGCCTTCTGATCCGCTTCCGGTCCGGCCATTTTCCAGCGGTTGACGTAGAGGTCGAGAATATAGACGAGTCCCAGGCCGAGCAGAAATCCGGCAACGGCAAGCGGAAGACCTGCAAGTTCCATGGAGGTGGGCATCATCTCGAAAGCGAAGGTGCCCGTGAGGACGCCGGCCGCGAAGCCGACGGCGATCGAGAGCACGAGGCTGGACGGCCTGAGCGAGATCGCCACCAGGCCGCCTAGGGGCGATGCTACGGCCGCCGCCGCGGCAATTCCCAGGATGATCAGGAGATCATTATTCATCGCTGCCCAGGGTGGTCATCAGCGGGGGGAGGTGCGCGAGTACCCCCTTGTGATCGCATGCCGAAGGCGGCGCCGAGAACGAGGGGACACACCCGCAGTCCCGAAAGGCGGATGTGGTTTGCGCATCGACCGCGCTCCTTGCCAGAGCTCCAACCTGCCCCCTGGCCAAAAGTTCCGGGCGGCCGTGCGCAAGTGCGTAGCTGTCTCAATCAAACAGTGAAACGCTCTATCGTGCCGCCAGATCCAGGAACTGAGTGACCGCCGACAGGAAGGCCGAACGGCCCGCTTCGCTGCGGTCGAGATGCACGAAGTGGGTAGCGTGTGGAAGCTCGACGAGGCTTGCTTGCGGCGCCTCCCGCGCAATCGCCGCTGCATCCTCCGGACGGCTCCAGAAATCGTATTGCGAGCGGATGACGAGCACCGGCATCGTCAATGCCTCCGCACTCCACTGCTTGCGGCCGAACGCCAGTTCAAAACTGTCGGCCATCGCGCCGCTAGGGGAGCGGAAACTCGGCGGCGTTCTCTCCGCGGAGGTGGGATCGGAGGACAGCGCCATGTCGGCATAGGCGCGGGCGACAGCGGGGTCGCGCCACTCGGATTTATCGGGAACGGGGATGCTCTTGTCCCAGGCCGCAAACAGACTTTCCGCTGTGTTGAGCCGATAGGCGCCAAGCGCAGCCATGTTTAAACTGCCCGGACGATCGGGAGCCTCGAGCGGCGAGCCTCGCCCGAGCGTCGGATGCCGGTCGGAGGCACCGTAAAGGCTGTTGTAGAGGATGAGTCGTTCCACGCGAGCCGAATGGCGGGCGGCAAAGGCGGCGGCCCATTGTCCTCCCGTCGCCCAGCCGAGAATGCTGACCTTGCCGTCGCCGCTCCATTCCGCAACCGCCTCGACGGCGGCGGCGACGTCGGAGACCGCTTCATCGGTTCGCATAAGAGGCGTGCCTCCACCGGGCAGTGCATCCATTTCGTGCGGCCGGCTTGAGGCACCATAGCCGCGGAGATCGACGAGGTAGACCGAATGGCCCTCCGCAGCCAGCTCGGCCGCGATCGAGCCGCCCGGCACCGCGAGATCGAACGAGGCGACCGATGGCACGCGCGCGCCATGGATCAGCAGAACGGCCGACACCGCTTGCTGCCGTTCGGCAGGTCGCACTTCGCGCACGAAAAGCCTTTCGCCTCCGGCAAGCGTCACAAAGCGGTCGGTGCGCACCAGTCGATCGTCACCTGCAAAAACCGGCGCGGCGAACACAGTTGAGATGAGGGCGAGGAAAATCGCGTTGGGTCTTGTCATGTCAATACTCCCGACAATCTGAACGCCGCCAAATATTGCCCGCCCCCGCATTCAAATCGATGATGAATATGGGAAACTTTGATATCATCTGCATATGGAACTTCGTCACCTACGTCATTTCGTCGCCGTGGCCGAAACCCTGCATATGGGGCGCGCCGCGCAGCGGCTCGGCATGGCGCAGCCGCCGTTGAGCCAGTCCATCGCCCGGCTGGAAAGGGAGCTCGGCGTTAAACTTTTCGAGCGCGCACACCGCCGGCTTGCACTGACCCGGGCGGGCGCGTCGCTGCTTCCCGAGGCGCGACGGACGCTTCAAGATGCGGAGGCGGCACGGGCGGTTGCCCGCGGCGCGGGTACCGGGACCGCCGGCGACGTCCGGATCGGTTTCGTCTCCGCTGCGTTGTACGAGCTGCTGCCGTCGCTGGTGGTCTCGCTGCGGCAGGAGTTTCCGATGATCCGGCCCGTGCTCACTGAAATGGCGACGAATGAGCAGGTGGCCGCGCTTGCGGAGGGAACGATCGATTTCGGCATATGCCATCCGCCGCTCGGCAGCTCGGAACGACTGGATATCATCCCAGTCGCCGACGAGACGCTCATTGCCGCCATACCGGAGGACGGGCGTACTGGTCCGGTCACCATCGCCGAGCTTGCCCGAATGGGATTGGTGCTCTTCCCCGCCGCCCAGGGCCCTTCCTTGCACGCCTGCATTCTCAACGCCTTCGCGGAAGCCGGGCACGACGTTTCGATTCAGCAGCCGGCGACGCGTGCGCTGACCATGCTTTCTCTCGTTGCCGCAGGGGTCGGTGCCGCTCTTCTACCACGCTCTACAGGGCGCATATCGTTCAAGGGCGTTCGCTTCGCTCCCATCCAAGGTCTGCAGCTGCCCGCCTTGCCTGTTGCCGCGATAGCGCGGCGCCGCCCGCGTCCCTTGATCGTCGACACGGTGCTCGGCGTGTTCAACCACAGCTTGGAAGCAGGTACCGGCGAAGAGGACCGGATTGGCGCAAACAAGCTCACGACGGCTTGATCTGCTGATAGGTACATTGGCGCGGGTCCTTGTCCGGCCGCCAGCGCATGAGTTTCGTACCGTGACGGAAGCGCCGGTTGCTAACATGGTCGAACCGGACTTCGACGACCAGTTCCGGGCGAACCGGCTCCCATTCGCCGCTGCGCTCGCTGCTCCAGCGGCTGGGCCCGCCCGGCGCTTTGCCGGTGAAGCCCGGCGGCTCCCGCAATGCTTCGAGCTGGTTGGTCAAGGCGGGCCGCTCCTTGTCCGAGATCGTCGCGGTAAAGCCCACATGGTTCAGCAGACCCTCGGTGTCGTAAAGGCCGAGCAGAAGCGAGCCCACCAACGAGCTGTCGCTCTCGTAACGGAAGCCGCCGACGACGCAATCGGCCGTCTTCAGCCGTTTGACCTTCACCATTGCCCTTTCGCCGCATTCGTATGCGCCGTCGCGCCGCTTTGCGACGACCCCGTCGGTTGCACCCGCCTCCCATGAGGTGAGCCACCGCTCGGCCTCCTCGATGTCGAGCGTGAAGGGCGAAGACTCCAGCATCCCAGTAACGGCATTCTTCTTGGCGAAGGCTTCGAGGCAGGCGCGGCGGGTCTGGAGGGGTTCACCGGTCAGGATCGTTCCGTCCGTGCCGGCCAGCATGTCGAACAGGATGAGCTTGGCCGGCGTCTCCTGCGAGAGCTTCTGCACGCGACTTGCCGCCGGATGCAGGCGCATCTGCAGGGCGTCGAAGGAGAGGCGCCCGTCGACCTCGATCACCAGTTCGCCGTCGAGGACGAACATGTCCGGCTCCAGCCGGCGCAAGAGGGCGACGATCTCCGGGAAGAAGCGCCCGAGCGGCTTGCCGGATTTCGCCCTTATATCGACTTCGTCGCCGGACTTGAACGCAAGGCAGCGAAAGCCGTCCCACTTCGGCTCATACTGCCATGCGTCGCCGCCCGGAAGCTCGGTCGCGGATCGGGCCTCCATCGGCGCCGTGCTGACGGGCAGGGGAAAGCCGCCCGCCTTCTTTGCCGCGCTTGACGGAGCGGCCTTCTTCGTCGGCTTTCCATGTGCGGACGACGCCATCGTCGACTCCGTCTAAGCCATCGGCCTATTTCAGCTTGACCGAGGGCTCTCTTCCCCAGACGCGCAGTTTACCGATCTCCGTGAGAAAGGCGGCCGCACTCGCAGCGTCGGTGAGTTCGATCGTTCCCTCATCGAGCAGTTCCGCAATGCCGGCCCTTTCGAGAAGGGGAACGGCGGCGCCGGCATAGCCGATATATTTGCAATGGGCGAAGGCGTCGGCCACGAAATCGCGCGCTGTGGCGACGTCGATCAGATCCGCGGCGGCCTCTGCGGAAGGAAGCAGGACCACCGCGTCGTAAAGTACCGACGGGCCGCCGTCGAGCATCTGGTGGGCGGCGATGCGTTTTCCGTCGGAGGCGGTGAAGCCGCCGACTTTCGGCGCGATTAGCTCGAAGGCCGCCTTCTCCTTCTCGACCGCGGCTATCAAGGCGTCGAGAAGCGCGGCGTCCGCTCCGTCCGTCGCCAAAATCCCGAGCTTGCGGCCCTCGAAACGCTTCGGCCCACGCTGGATGATGCTGAGGGCCGGCGACGGGTCGAGGTCCTGGCGGGTGGCAACGGCCGCATCCGCCGGTTTCGGCATCGTCTCCAGGCCGAGGGCGTGGCCGACCTTTTTCCCCAAGGTTTCATCGATGTTGAGAAGATGCGCGACCATCCGCTCGCGGATCACCGGCGTCTCCACCTTGCTCAATTCGAAGGTCAGGGCGTCGGCGATGTGGCGCTGCTCGGGCGGCGTCTGGCTGATGAAGAACTGCCGGGCCTGGCTGTAATGGTCGGCAAAGCTCTCGGCGCGGATGCGCAGCTTCGGGCCCTGCTCCTCGGAAGGAAAATGGCGGAAGCCTTTCATGGGCGACTCGCGCGGGCCCTCGCCCCAGGAATTGGGCTGGTAGTTCACGCGCCCGACGGGGTTGCGCATGGCCATGTGGCCGTCCTGCTGAAAGTGCTGGAAGGGGCATTTCGGCGCGTTGATCGGCAGATGGGTGAAGTTCGGGCTGCCGAGCCGCTTCAGCTGCGTGTCCAGATAGGAGAAGTTGCGCCCCTGCAGCAATGGATCGTCGCTGAAGTCGATGCCCGGCGGCACGTTCTGCGTCATGAAGGCGACCTGCTCGGTTTCGGCGAAGAAATTCTCCGGCATGCGATCAAGGACCAGCCGGCCCACAGGTTTCGTCGGCAGCACTTCCTCCGGAATGATCTTGGTCGGATCGAGGATGTCGAAATCGAACTTGTCGGCGAAGTCCTGATCGAAAAGCTGCACATGCAGGTCCCATTCCGGGAAGTTGCCGGACTGGATGGCTTGCCACATGTCGCGCCGGTGGAAGTCAGGATCGGCGCCGTTGATCTTCACGGCCTCGTTCCACACGACCGACTGCAGCCCGAGCTTCGGCTTCCAATGGAATTTGACGAAAGTGGACTCGTCCTTGGCATTGACGAAACGAAACGTATGGACGCCGAAGCCTTCCATGAACCGGAAGGAGCGCGGGATCGCCCGGTCCGACATGACCCACATGATCATGTGCATGCTTTCCGGCGTCAGGCTGATGAAGTCCCAGAAATTGTCGTGGGCGGACTGCGCCTGGGGAAACTCCCGGTCCGGTTCGGGCTTTACCGAGTGTATGACGTCGGGAAACTTGATTGCGTCCTGGATGAAGAAGACCGGGATGTTGTTGCCGACGAGGTCCCAATTGCCCTCCTTGGTGTAGATCTTGACCGCGAAACCGCGAACGTCGCGGGCGAGGTCGAAGGAGCCCTTGCTTCCGGCGACCGTCGAGAAACGCACGAAGGCGGGGGTTCGCTCGCCCGGGCGCTGGAACAGATCCGCCCGGGTGTAGGCTGCAAGCGATTCGTAGGTCTCGAAGAAGCCATGCACCCCGTAGCCGCGGGCGTGCACGACACGCTCGGGAATGCGCTCGTGATCGAAGTGGAAGATCTTCTCGCGGAAGTGGAAATCCTCGATCAGCGTCGGGCCGCGTTCGCCGGCGCGCAGGCTGTTCTGGTCGTCGGCGACGGGGCCGCCCTGGGCGGTCGTCAGGACGGGCGTGTCGCCTTCGGCGATCTGGTGAAGTTCTCCACCGTTGCCGCGTGTCGCTTTCTGGTCATGAATGGTGGCCGGTTTCGTATTGTTCGGCGCAGAGGGTTTCTTGGCCATGGCAGCACTCCTTGGTCGGGGGCGGATGGGCACGAAACCTTGGCGAGGGAGGTTGGTTCCTTACGACGCGAAATTTACACGGCTCAACCTGACCGCCGCCGGGGCGAAGGGCGATCACCAGATCACGATGATTTCAGGTCGTAGCGGATTGGTAGCGCGTCGGCGCGCCAGACGATGCGGCGCGGACGGAATCGCCAATAGCGCTCGGCGCCCTCGGGAGGCACGCCGTCCGGAGCTTCGGTCAGGAGCTCGGCCTCGCCGGTCATCTGCAGGAGGCCGCCCGTGGAGAAGTCCGGGAAAGTGAGCCCGGCGCGCGGATTGACCGCGATGTTGCCGAGCGTGTTGAAGAAGCGGTTGCCGACGAAATCCGGGATCGTCAGCCAGCCGTCTTCGCCGACATGTACGAATCCCGCACGACCGCCGCGATGGGAGACGTCGAGCTGCCGGCCTCCGGCGAGATCGGCATAGGTTGCGACGAAGAACGTGTCCGCCTGCGTCACCAGAGCACGCGCGGCGGCGTCGAGCCCGAAGCTCGAAACGGGCGGCACGGCAGGCGGTTCGGACGGGTCGCGCAGGAAATGGACCTGCCGGAGCTGGATGTATTTCGGACAGTTGCCGAAGCTCTGGTCGACGCCGAGATCGAAGCCGCCGGCATGCCGCTTAAGCGTGCCGTTCAGCCGGTTGCGCCGGCGGGTGCCGAGATCGATTCCGAGGAGCGCGAGGGGAGCGCCGTCCTCCATGCCCGCCTCGGCGGGGTCCGTCGGCTCCCGCGGGAGCTCGACGGTCAGTCTTTTTTCGTCCGGCGCGTGGAGGAAGCCGGGTTCGCCCGCCCTGAGCGTCGCCCAGGCGTCACCGTCGCGGTCAACCGAGCCCAGCACGACCATCGGCAGAAGCGGATAGAATTCCCGGTGCTGGTCGATCAGGTGGTCGCGCATGACGCGGCGCCCGACCTCGTCCATGCGCGTTTCCACACCCAACCGCTTCTGCAGGGCGATTTCGCCCTCGTGCCAAGGCGAATGTGCGAGGATGGGAGCCTCCATGACGATTGTTCCCTTGGTTGCGTGAATGTTGGGCATCTGTGAGCTCGTTCGCATACCCGCAAGCGGACGTCGGCGGTAACACCCGCCCCCTGCCCAAGCTCCCTCATTCCTGTGCCTGTCACAGGAATCCAGCCAGGCCAAGTCTTTGGCCTGAAGGACTCCTCGCACCGCAGACGCGGCGCTGCTGGATCCCTGTGACAAGCACAGGGATGAGGGTAGAGGGCGGTTGCAGTCCTTCGATACTCTTCAAGCACGTGCCGTGCGAGATGGCATCCCGCAAGCGGACGTCGTCATAACGCGTCGCTAAGCCGCCAGCCCCACCGGCGTCTTTTCGAACTCGACGAATCCCGGCAATGCCTCGGTGCGGGCGAGCCAGGCGCGGATCTCCGGATAGGGCTGGAGATCGACGTCGCCTTCGGGGGCGCGCGCTACGTAGCTGTAGAGCGCGACATCGGCGATCGTTGGCCGGTCTGCGGCAATCCAGCCTCTGCCTTCCAGCTCCTGCTCGATCAGCGCCAGGATCGCATGCGAACGGGGGATCACCTCTTCCGGTCGGTAGGGTGCCTTGAACACGTTGATGAGCCGCGCCTGGGCCGGACCATGGGCGATCTGGCCGGCAGCCACCGAAAGCCAGCGCTGAACGGCAGCCGCCCCGGCGGCGTCTTCCGGCAGCCAGTCCGTGCGGCCGGTCTTCTTTGCCAGATAGACGAGAATGGCGTTGGAATCCGAGATGATCGTGCCGGCGTCGTCGAGCACCGGAACCTGACCGAAGGAATTGAGCTTCAGGAAATCCGCTTGCTTGTGCTCTCTCCTGGCGAAATCGACGACCACCAGCTCATGCTCGATACCGAGCAGCGAGAGGAACAGGCGGGCGCGGTGCGCGTGGCCGGAGAGGGGATGGTGATAGAGCTTCATGTCGGCCTCGTTGAATCGATGGAACGACCTCAAGATGATTGTTATCCGCGGAGTTGATAAGCTCTGATGAAAACACTAGACCATTTCACGTGGCGCAATAATCGAGGGGAAGTCGATGGATCGCTGGCAGGCGATGCGGATCTTCGTGCAGGTGGTCGAAAGCGGCGGGTTCGCGCCGGCCGCCAAGGTGCTGCATATGAGTCCGCCATCGGTCACCCGGGCCGTGGCGAAGCTGGAGGACCTGATCGGGACACGGCTTCTGGTCCGCACCACGCGCTCGCTGAAACTGACTGCGGCGGGCGAAGGTTATGTGGCCGATTGCCGGCGTATCCTCGGGGAAATCGCCGAGGCGGAAGCCAATGCGGCTGGCAGTTTCACCGCTCCGGCGGGGTTGCTCACGGTAACGGCGCCCGCGCTCTTCGGGCGCATCTACGTGCTCCCCGTCATCCTCGAATTCCTCGACCACTATCCGGCTATGCAGGTAAAGACCATCTTCGTCGACCGCGTGACCAACCTGGTCGACGAAGGGCTGGATGTGGCGATCCGCATTGCCTCGCTCCCGGCCTCCGGGCTCGTTGCGCGCCGGATCGGCTCGGTCCGGCAGGTGCTTTGCGGCTCGCCGGATTATTTCGCCCGCTTCGGCGAGCCCGGCAGCCCGCAGGAGCTTGCCCGTCATCGGATCATCGGGCGCGAGGGCCTCTTCGGCCACTCGGAATGGCTCTTCGGACGCGACAACAATATCCGCGTTCCGATCAGCCCTCGTCTCATCTGCAACACCAATGACGCGGTCCTTGCCGCGGCTGTGGCGGGCTGGGGATTGTCCCGGTTTCAGTCCTACCAGGTGGCACCCGATGTGAGGGCCGGCAGGCTCAAGGTCGTCCTTGCCGACTACGAGCGCGAGCCGGTGCCGATCCACATCGTGCATGCGGAAGGCCGCATGGTCTCGGCAAGGGTGCGCGCCTTCGTGGACTTCGCCGCCGGGCGTTTTCGGCGCCATGCGGGTCTTGGCACCGAGCTTTGAAGACCTTTACCGGTCGTCGCCGCGCACTCGCAGCAGCACGCTTTCGAGCGCATCCGTCAGCGCCCGGTGGCCGCCACCGCGGTCGAAATCCGTCAGAACCTGCTCGTTCAATCCGCCCTTGGTCGAAAATTCGCGGGCGAGTTCTTCGAGCGGCGTCCCCTCGTCCCTGACCGCCCTCTGCGCGAGGCTGGCAAAGAGCGGCGCGATATAGGCGCGTGCCTTGTCGCGGTGGAGACCCTTCTCGGCGAACCAGGCGGTCGTCCGGTCGAGAATGCCGAGATAGGTCGCCATCAGAGCGCTTCCGACGGCAAGCAGATCGTGTTCCTCCCTGGTTTCGCATTCGACCGCTGTTCCGAGTGCCGCGAAGATCGCGGCAACGGCGCGGTTCGGCGGATAGATCGCCGTCACGCCCTCGCGCTCGGCGACGAAGGGCAGGGGGATTGCCTGGGTGAGCTCCACCTCCTCGCCGATCCAGCCGAGAAGCGTGGAACGATCGGTGGCGGCGATGACGCTGACGATCTTCTGGCCTTTGCGGAACTTGAGCTTGGGGATCACGTCCTCGGCGATTTGAGGACGCACGGCGAGGAACAGCACGTCGGCCGCGTCCACCGCTTCCTGATTGTCCTTGACGATCCGAACGAGCGGGAAGCGGCCGGCAAGCCGGGCAGCAATCTCCCGGTTGCGCGGGGAGACGAGAATCCCGGCGACGTCGAGCCCGGAGCCGACGATGCCCGTCACCATCGCTTCGGTGATGGCGCCGGTGCCGATGAAGCCAATACGCATCGCTGTTCACTCCCTTGATTCGTGAATGGCGACATTAGATCAATTCCGGAAAACTGCGTCACGAACGCAGCCGTTTTCCCTCACCGTCGAACACCAGAACCGAAACCGGATCGAAGCGGGCTGTCAGGCGGTCGCCGGTCTTGAGTCCGCGGCCGTTCTTCGTTTCGACGACGATCAGCTCGCCATTGCCGTGGCGGGCATAGGCGAACGTCTCGCCGCCGAGATGTTCCAGCATGTCGATGGTGAGGTCCAGCGCTGCAGGACCGGCTTCATTGAAATGCTCTGGCCGGATGCCGATCGTCACCGCAGTTCCCGCCGCCGCCTGCAGGCGGACGGGGATCTTCGCGTCTCCATAGTCCGGTAGGCGCGCATAGGCCTGGTCCTTGTCGATTTCGATCACGCCTTTCAGGAAATTCATCTTCGGCGATCCGATGAAGCCGGCGACGAAAAGGTTGGCCGGGTCGTCATAGAGGTCGAGGGGCGAGCCCACCTGTTCGACCACGCCGGCGCGCATGACGACGATCTTGTCGGCGAGCGTCATCGCCTCGACCTGATCATGCGTCACGTAGACGATGGTGGTGGCGAGCTGCTTGTGCAGCCGCGCGATCTCGATGCGCATATGCACGCGCAGCTCCGCATCGAGGTTGGAAAGCGGCTCGTCGAAGAGAAAGATCTTCGGATGGCGGACGATCGCCCGGCCGATCGCCACGCGCTGGCGCTGGCCGCCCGAAAGCTGCTTCGGCTTGCGGTCGAGCAGCGCCCTGAGTTCCAGGATATGGGCGGCCTCGTTCACCCGCTTCTCGATCTCGGCCCTGGGAACGCCGGCGAAGCGGAGCGCGAAGCCCATATTCTCGCGGACCGTCATATGCGGATAAAGCGCATAGGACTGGAACACCATGGCGATCCCGCGCTTGGACGGGTCGACATCGTTCATCCGGACATCGTCGATCGTCAGGTCGCCGGAGGTGATCTCCTCGAGCCCGGCGATCATCCGGAGCAGGGTGGACTTGCCGCAGCCGGACGGTCCGACGAAGACGACAAACTCGCCGGACTTTATGTCGAGATCGACGCCCTTGATGACCTCGAGACCGCCATAGGATTTACGGACATCGCTGAGTTGGAGTTCGCTCATGCGCTCGCCGCTCCGTCCGCCAGGGCGACGAGGTCGAGCTTCGCCGCGCCGAGCCGCGACGAAGCGACCGAGACGACGATGGCGCCGGCGGCGCCCGTGGACTCCAGCCAGAAACCGGCGGAACCGCCCTGGAGGACGATGCGGGCCGGTCCGACGAGGCGCGCCGGACCATGAATCTCGATGTCGACCGCATCGTTCAGGAAAGGCAGGACGTTGCCGGCCTGGTCGAGCGCGCGCAGGATGACGCGAACGCTGTCGCGGCCTTCGGCACGGAGCGTCTTGCTGTCCGCCTCGACCTGAAGCGTCGTAGGTACGGGGTCGGCGGCCATGCGGAGATCGGCGACCGGCTTGCCGGCGATGAAGCCGGTAAATTCCGCGCTCTCCCACTTCATGCCCCAGACTCCGAGCTCGTCCTTGGTGAAGTGGCGGTGGTCGATGACGACCGGTGGATGCGGCAGGTGCGGGAAATTCTCGCGATCCGGGCCGACGCGCTTGGTAAGCGAGCCGTATTTCAATTCGATCTCGTCGCAATTCGTCAGCACGATCAAGGGTAGCACGCCGCCGATGTTGCGCTCACCGCGCGCCCAGAAGGTCACCGGCTTCATCACGATTTCCTCGGAGGGATCGCACTGGCTGGCATAGACATAGGCCGCGAATTTCGGCTCGCGGAACATGTCCATGACGCCATGATAGCAGATCCGGTCGCCGGAGCCGAAATCCTTGTGGGTGTTGTAGTCGAACATGCACCAGCCGATCGCACCGGAGATGCCGGGATCGCCATAGGCCGCATTCAGCACCTCCAGATGCCGGCGAACATGCTCGGCCTGGCGCTGCTCCTGGTCATAGATCTTCGTCGGATACATGTGGCCGCCGAATTCGGTGATGAGATAGGGCACCTTGCGGGGAAGCCCGGTGCATTCCTGCTGCGGGCGAAGCGCCGTGCGCGGCCGGTTCGCGCCCGGCAGTTCCTCGTTGCCGAGGATGAAGTCGTTCATCGTGTAGACGTCTTCCAAAAATTCGCTGTCGGTGATGTAGCGCACGCCGCCCGTCTGCCGTGTCGGGTCGAGCTCGCGGGCGAGGCGATTGGTCTCGGCATAGAAGTCGTGCGAATCCTGCGACTCGTTGATGCGCACACCCCAGATGACGATCGACGGGTGGTTCCAGTCGCGCTCGATCATGCGGCGGACGTTCCGGATCGCCTCCTGTTTCCATTCCTCCCCACCGATATGCTGCCAGCCGGGAATTTCCTCGAAGAGGAGGAGCCCGATGCGGTCGCAATGGTCGAGGAACCATTTCGACTGCGGGTAGTGTGAGGTGCGCACGAGATTGCAGTGAAGCCTGTGCTTCATGATCTCCGCGTCGCGCTCCTGAGCGGTGCGCCCCATGGCGTAGCCGACATAGGGAAAAGACTGGTGACGGTTCAGCCCGCGGATCTTCAGCGGGCGGCCATTGAGCCGGAAGCCTTCGGTCGTGAACTCCGCCGTGCGGAAGCCGAAATGCGCGGCGAAGCGGTCGGAGCCGTGACCGGTCCTGAGCTCGACTTCGATCACGTAGAGCACCGGATCATCGATATCCCAAAGGGAAAGGCCCCTGAGGCCGTCCATTTCAAAGGCGAGGCTCTGGCCGGTCGTCTCGCCGGCGACCTCGGCCAGCACTTCGCCGGCCGCATTCTTGAGGAGCGCCGAGATCGTGCCGGAGAAGGATAGCCCTTGCGGATTGGAAAGGTCACACCGGAGGGAGACGGCCTTGGTGTCGGAGAGCACGTCGCGGGTTTCGATCTTGATATTGGCGATCGAAACCGGATCGGTGACCTTCAGCCAGACGTCGCGATAGATACCGGCATAGGTCAGATAGTCGATCCGGCCGCCGAAAGGCGGGATCTCCGGATTTTCGCTGCCGTCGATCTTCACCGTGATGAGATTGTCGCCTTCCAGGAGCCTGTCCGTCAGGCGCGCCTCGAAAGGCGTGTAGCCGTCCCTATGCGCGGCGATCTCTTCGCCGTTGAGATACACGACCGCATCGGCCATTGCCGCGTCGAAGACGAGCGAGACCTCGCGCCCGGAGAAGTCCGGGTGCCAGGCAAGAACCCTCTGGTAGGTGAAGGCGCGCTGGTAGCATCTCTCGTCGAAATAGTTGAACGGCAGTTCGACGGCATTGTGCGGCAGGCTGATCGGCTGACCCGCCCGGAGCGTTCCGGCGTCGGCGGCGTCGAAGCCTTCGGAGAAGACCCATGAATCATTGAAGGAAGTAACAGAGCGCATCATCGTTCCTATTTGACTGAGCCCAGCATGCCCTGGACGAACTGGCGTTGCATGAAGAAGAAAACGGCAAGCGTCGGCAGTGTCGCGAGAATCGTCCCGACCATGACCACGCCGTAATCGGGGTAGTAGGCGGAGGCGAGCGACGAGATGACCAGCGTGATCGTCTTGGTCTCATTGGTCTGGAGCACGATCAGCGGCCAGAGATAGTTGTTCCATGCGGTCATGAAGACGATGACGAAGGCGGCCGCATAGGTCGAACGCATGACCGGCACGTAGATGAATAGGAATATCTGCCATTCCTTGAGCCCGTCGACCTTGGCCGCGTCGCGCAGCTCGGACGGGAAGGCCTTGGTGCTCTGCCGGAAATAGAAGATCACGAAGGCGGAGCCGATCGAGGGCAGGACGACGGCGAGATGCGTGTTGATGAGACCTGCCTTCCCCATCATGACGAAGAGCGGGATCATCAGCGCGGCGAAGGGGATCATCAGGGTCAGCAACATCGCCCGGTAGACGCGCTCGCGTCTTCGCGAGCGGAACATCTCGAAACCGTAACCGGCGAGCGAGGAGACGGCGAGCGTGAGCACGGTCGCAACGATCGCGATCTTGGCCGAGTTCCAGAAGACGAGCGGCACGTTCACCAGCGTGAAGAAGTTGGCGACATTGGTTGCAAAGGCTGCGCCCGGCAGGAGCTTGCCCTTGATGATGTCGATCGACGAATTGGTTGCGCCGAGCACCATCCAGATGAACGGAAAGACGGAGAGGAAGGCCATCAGGCCGAGGAAGCCATAGGTGGCTGCCATCGCCGCGAAACGTCCAAATCCGTTCATCGGTCACGCTCCCTTGCTGCGAAGAACTGCACGAAGGCGAGGAGCGCGACGAGGACGACGATGACATAGGAGACCGTCGCCGCATAACCCAGGTTCGGCATGAAGCGGAAGGTCAGGTTGTAGATGTAAAGCGACAGGGTGAGCGTGGCATTGGACGGGCCGCCCTTGCCCTCGGTCAGGTTATAGACCTCGTCGAAAAGCTGCAGCGTGCCGATCGTCGAAATGACTGTCGTGAAGAGGATGACCGGCTTCAGCAGAGGGATGGTGAGGTGGGTGAAGCGCGCCCAGGCCGGAACGCCGTCGATGCGCGCCACCTCGTAGATCGACTTGTCGATGTTCTGAAGTGCCGCAAGATAGAAGATCATATTGTAGCCGGTCCAGCGCCAGGTGATGGCAAGAATGACGAGGACTTTCGCCCAGATGGGATGCGTCAGCCACGGAATGGGCGAGGCGGCGAGACCGATCGCCTGGAGCGTCGAATTGACGATCCCGTCGGTTGCGAACATGCCCTTGAAGAGCACCGAATAGGCGACCAGCGAACTGACGCAGGGCAGGAAGATCGCCGTGCGGAAAACCCCTCGGCCGACGAGCCGGGGATTGTTGAGGAGCGACGCCAGGATCAGCGCGAGCAGGATCATGATCGGCACCTGCACGACGAAATAGGTCATCGTGTTGGTGAGCGCCTTGATGAAGACCGGATCGTTCCAGAGCCGCACGATGTTTGCGAAGCCCGCGAACTTCAGCGTCATGCCGCGGCCGGACTGGAACGACATCCAGAGCGACCACGCGATGGGATAGACCATGAAAAGGGTGATCAGCCCCAGCGCCGGGGCGACGAACAGCCAGCCATTGACGTCGTAATATCGGCCGATACCGCGGCGCGCTCGAACCATGTTCCCCTCCTGGAAGGCCGGACAGCCGGAAATTGGCCGCGGCAAGAGCCGCGGCCGGAAACGGCGGGCGCATGCCCGCCGCCATCCACCGCATCACTGGATCTGTGCGCTGACCTCGGCCTCGATCGCCTGCAGCACCTCGTCGACCGGTGTTCCCTGCGTCACGGCCGGGAGTTGCGCAGTGACGGCGAGATCCGCCTCGTTGGTGAAGATGCCGTAATTGACCGAGGGGACTTTCGCCAGCCAGTCGGAGAAGTTCTGCCAGACCTTCTCGCCGCCGAAGAAGGGGTCGGCCGCCTCATAGGCTGCGCCGCCGCGGGCGGCGAGCAGCGAGCCGACTGCACCCCGGTCCTGCAGGATCTTCTGATAGAAATCGATGTCCTTGGCGTAGATCTCGTTCAGGAAGTCGATGGCTTCCGCCTTTTCTTCGGAGCTTTCGAGCACGTACCAGCTCGAGCCGCCGAGATTGGAGGCATGGGTTGCGCCTTCGATCGAGAGCGCCGGGATGGGTGCTACTCCCCAGTTGCCGGACTGGTCCGGCTGCGCCTTGACGGTGCCGGTGATCCAGACGCCCGTGACGACGGTCGCGACGTCGCCGGAGGTGAAGGTGCCCACCCAGTCGGACCAGCCGTTGGCGGGCTTGTAGATATTCGCCTGCATGATCTTGCCGATGGTTTCGAGCGCCGCCTTCAACGCCGCATTGCCGGCGATGTTCGGCTTGCCTTCCTTGTCGAAATACCATTGCCCGGCCGATTGCATGATGATGCGCACGAGACCGGCGTCATTCGGGTCGAGGCCCATCATCTTCTTGCCGGTCTTCTCTTCGACCTGCTTTCCGATCTCGATGAAGCGGTCCCAGGTGAGATCCTGCATGTCTTCCGGCTTGAAGCCGGCGGCTTCCAGATAATCCTTGCGGTAATAAAGACCCGTGACGCCGGAATCGAAAGGCATTCCGTAGACCTGCCCGTCGAGGGTCATGAGCTCGACCTTGTAGGGGGCGAAACCCGAATAATCGACGGTGCCGGACAGAGGCGCGAAGGCGCCCGGGAAGGATTGAAGATATTTCTGAGCGCCGTAATCCTCGATGAGCACGATGTCGGGGAGCGCGTCGGCGGTGCCTGACGAAAGCCCGGTCTGCAGCTTCTGCTCGACGTCGAGCTTGGCGAAATCGACGATGTTGAAGGTGACGTCCGGATGCGTTTTCGTATAGCGGGCGCCCGCCTCCTTCATGATCGCGACGTTGAAATTCGGGTCCCAGCACCAGATGGTGATTTCCTTGGCCTGCGCCGCGGTCACCCCCAGGAAGCTTGCGCCCGCGAGAGCCAGCCCGGCGATACGCGGCAGATAGGCACGCGTCTGAATGTCCATTGTTCCCTCCCGAAATCGTGTTCCCCGAGACAGTCCTCTCTGTCCCGGCGGGAGTATTTCTCAAAACTCGGGTAGACGCAATTATTTTCAGTAAATTTTTACCTCGCTTTTATGAGCGGCGACGGCGCTTTCGGCCGTCTAGCCTGCACAAGCCATCTTGCTAGCATCGCATGCGTCTCCTATATTGGGGGAAAGGAGTATTGAGGCATGGGTGCCCCACAGCTTTCGGTCCGAAGTGCAAAAGCGCGTGATCTGGCGCGCCGACTTGCACGGCGAGAGAACCGCTCCATCGCTGACATCGTCGAGCGTGCTCTTGAGTTATATGAAACCAGAGAAGCTGGCCGAGAGCCTGCGAGTGCTTTCTATGCGCGCTTGTTCGAGAGTTGCGGCACGGACATCGACCTCGAGGGTGTGATCAGAGAGAGCCGCAAGGCTCATCCGGGTCCTGACCTTTGATTTTCGTAGACACCAACGTCATTTCGGAAACGCTGCGCAAGACACCTTCCGAAGCCGTCATCGCTTGGCTCGTGCGCTATGATGCAGAGCTTGCACTCCCGACGGTTACGATCGCCGAAATCGCCTATGGCATCCAGAAAATTGTGCCGGATCAGCGCGCCGGCCGTCTGCAGCATGGCCTCGATGGTTGGCGGCAGCGCTTCGCCGACCGGATATACGGTCTGACGGAAGAAGCGGCGATGGAATACGGTGAAATCATGGGTACGGCATCGAGGCACGGCCACGTCATGTCGGCGCCGGATGGGATGATTGCCGCTATAGCCAGAGTGAACGGCGGGCGATTGGCCACGCGCAACCTGGCGGATTTCGCCACGGCAGGGCTCGAATTGATTT
The DNA here is from genome assembly GCF_030064585.1 of Ensifer meliloti. Classification (NCBI taxonomy): domain Bacteria; kingdom Pseudomonadati; phylum Pseudomonadota; class Alphaproteobacteria; order Hyphomicrobiales; family Rhizobiaceae; genus Ensifer; species Ensifer meliloti. The sequence goes on along the minus strand of NZ_CP120364.1, from coordinate 849,078 downwards.
CACCCTGGGATTTTTAGAACCGGCTCGGCCGATACGATATCATCTGCCTTGTTCGCGGTCTCGGCCGGCGCCGGCGTGCTGCCGCGCCAGACGATTTCCGTCCCGAAAACCACCTTCTTGGCGACCTCGCGGCCCGAAAGCCGCTCGAGCAGCAGGTCGACGGCGGTTTCGCCGATCAGTTCCGCCGGGATCTTCACCGTGGAAAGCGGCGGCCCGAGAAACTGCGCGACCGGGATGTCGTTGAAGCTGGCGACCGCGATATCTTCGGGAATCCTGAGCCCCGTCTCGTGGATGGCCCTGTAGGCGCCGAGCGCCATATTGTCGTTGCAGGTGATGAGGATCTTCGGCGGATTGGGCTTCGACAGCATCGCCTTGGCAAGCTTGTAGCCGCTGTCCGGCGTCATCGGCTCGACCATGCACAATTCCGGATCATAAAGCCCGGCCCTGGTCATCCAGTCGATATAGGTGCGGCAACGGCGCTCCGAATGGATGTTGTCGGGCCCGTAGAAAGCGTCGATCCAGCCGATGAAGCCGATGCGCCGGTAGCCCATGGCATGCACCGCCTCCAGGAGCCGGGTCATCGCCAGCGAGACGTCGCTGAGCACGGTGTCTTCCATGTCTCCGGCGGGTGCGTAATCGGCAAAGACGAGGTGGCGGCTGTGGCGGCGCAGCCATTCGAGCTCATCGCCGTAATAGTGGCCGACGGCCACCACGCCCGAGGCGCCCTCCAGGATCGTCGCTTCCGGAGGGTTGCCGGTGAGAAAGACCTTGACGACTTCGCTCTTCAGCGCCTGGCAGCGGCTCTCGATGCCAAGCCGGACGCCGACATAATAGGGATCGGCGAGTTCCTGGGCGGGATCGAGGAAGTGCACGAGCGCGATCTTCAGCCCGACGCCGACCGCTTGTGCGGCGGCACGACTGCGATTGCGTGGCGTCGCATAGTTGAGCGCTTCCGCCGTTTCGATAATCGCCTGGCGTTTCCTGGTGGAGATAGACAGTGTCGGATCGTAGTTGAGGACGCGCGAGACGGTTGCCGACGATACGCCGACGGCCGACGCGATTTCCTTGATTGTGACCATTCGGTGCCATCCGTCCTTCTGCCGTGCCGCGCTGGAGTACTCCGTTTAGTAAATTTTTATCGCGGCTTTTTCAATCGCAAGCCGCAGCCAACGTGGTCACGGATTCGTTGGTCCTCGCATTGCGGCCCGTGGCAGGTACGCTCGCATACATGCCGGTGGTGCGGAACTCGGTCGGGCTCGCGCCGAAGACGCGGCGGAATACCTTGGCGAAATAGTTGGGGTCCTCGAAGCCGGACAGGATGGCGACTTCCTTGACCGGCAGATCCGCGGTCTTGGTCAGCAGCTTTACGGCCCTCTGCAGGCGCTTCTGCAGCACGAATTCCGCCGGCGGCATGCCTTCGCTGGCGGCAAAGGCCCGGGAGAAATGGGCGCGGCTCAGGCCCGAAATGCGCGCGAGCTCCTCGACCGGAAGTGGCTTGTCGAGATTGCCCAGGATGTGATCGATCACGTGCTGCATCTTCCGGTATTCTTCACTAAGGACCGGATGCGATCCGAAGACATCGTCATAGAGCGCCATCGCCGCCTCATAGGCGATCGCCGAGGCGCTGCCCGGTGTCTCGCCGCCGGCGATGAGGCGCAGGCTGCAGTCGGCAAGATGTTCCACGGTATCCGGCTGCAACCTTATGATGGGACCGGTGACGGCGAGAATGGCGCGGTGGATCCTCAGCGCTTCCTCGCCGTTCATGGAGATCCAGAAGAATTCCCAGCGCCCGCCTTCCTCCAGCCAATAGCGGTGATTGTGGGGGACGAGCAGGAGCAGCGTCTCGCCCGGACGCACGCGGTGGGTGCGGTTTTCATATCGCAGGTTGCCGGCGCCGCCGATCGTGTGCTGCAGGACGGTGAAGGGCGTCTGACCGCGCTTGCGGCCGTCCCAATCGTAGCTTGCATCGGTCCTGATCTCGTAGCCGGTACTTGTCGGCATCGTGTGCAGGCTCTGGCGTCCCCGCGGCAGTGAGACCGTCCGCATCGCCGGTCCCCGATCGATCAGTTGCTGCAGCACAGAATTACCCATGAAAGCACAATACCTCTCTAGTCGCGCACCCGATTATACACATAATGCCCCCAGATCGCGCAAGACATACGGTTATCGCGGCGTTTGACGAGGGGTTGGCGAGGAGGATGCCGCATTGCCGATCCCGGTCAGGCCAATGAACTGATTTTACCCTTTTAGCGCGTAGGTCGCAGTCTGAGGAGGAATAGCACGGCCATGGCCAGCTTCAAGATCGCCATCATCGGCGCCGGCAGCATCGGCTTCACCAAGAAGCTCTTCACCGACATTCTTTCCGTGCCGGAGCTCCGGGACGTCGAGTTCGCGTTGACGGATCTGAGCGAGCACAACCTCGCCATGATCAAGTCTATCCTCGACCGGATCGTCGAGGCGAACGAACTGCCCACGCGGGTGACGGCGACGACCGACCGCCGCAAGGCGCTGGAAGGTGCGCGCTACATCATCAGCTGCGTGCGCGTCGGCGGCCTCGAGGCCTATGCCGACGATATTCGCATTCCATTGAAGTACGGCGTCGACCAATGCGTCGGCGACACGATCTGCGCCGGCGGCATCCTCTACGGCCAGCGCAACATTCCGGTGATCCTGGATTTCTGCAAGGACATCCGCGAGGTGGCTGAGCCCGGCGCCAAGTTCCTCAACTATGCCAACCCGATGGCGATGAACACCTGGGCGGCGATCGAATACGGCAAGGTCGACACGGTCGGTCTCTGCCACGGCGTCCAGCACGGGGCCGAGCAGATCGCCGAGATTCTCGGCGCCAGGGACGGGGAGCTCGACTACATCTGCTCCGGCATCAACCACCAGACATGGTTCGTCGATGTCCGTCTCAACGGCCGCAAGGTCGGCAAGGACGAACTCGTCGCCGCCTTCGAGGCACATCCCGTCTTTTCCAAGCAGGAGAAGCTCCGGATCGACGTATTGAAGCGCTTCGGCGTCTATTCGACCGAAAGCAACGGACATCTGTCCGAATACCTGCCCTGGTACCGCAAGCGTCCGGACGAGATCTCCAGATGGATCGACATGTCGGACTGGATCCACGGGGAGACCGGCGGGTATCTCCGCTATTCGACCGAGACCCGCAACTGGTTCGAGACCGAATATCCGCGCTTCCTCGAAGAGGCGGGCCGGCCGCTGGAAACGATCAGGCGCTCGAACGAACATGCGAGCCGCATCCTCGAAGCGCTCGAGACGGGTCGGGTCTATCGCGGCCACTTCAACGTCAAGAACAACGGCGTGATCACCAACCTGCCGGCAGATGCGATCATCGAATCCCCTGGCTTCGTCGATCGGTTCGGCATCAACATGGTGGCAGGCATCACGTTGCCGGAGGCCTGTGCGGCCACCTGCATCTCGTCGGTCAACGTCCAACGCATGTCCGTTCATGCGGCGATCACCGGCGACATCGATCTCCTGAAGCTCGCCGTGCTGCACGACCCGCTGGTCGGCGCCATCTGCACGCCGGAGGAAGTCTGGCAGATGGTCGACGAAATGGTGGTCGCGCAGGCCAAATGGCTGCCGCAATATGCCCATGCAATCGACGCGGCCAAGGAAAGGCTCGCCCGCGCCACGGTCGCCACCCGGGAGTGGAAGGGCGCCGCGCGTCGCGAGGTGCGCTCGATCGAGGAGATCCGCGCGGAGAAGGAAGCGGCGAAGCTGCGCGCTGCGGGGTAGAAGAGTGGCTACCTCTGCCCGGAATTGCCCCTCACCCTAACCCTCTCCCCGCAGGCGGGGAGAGGGGACTTAGGCGGGCGCTGCGAGTCTCCTTCTCCCCGCTGGCGGGGAGAAGGAGACCGGCAGGCCGGATGAGGGGCAATCCCCGGTCGGGGCGGATAGCAGGGCAAATCGCCCGCAATCGAGATGACGCGCGAGGTCACCTGCGTGAGGAGATGCGGGTGCCACGAAGGAAGAGGAGCGCCGGCCGCCCCGGCTCGGCGAAGACAGGAGGGAGAACCTGGGACAATGAAAACGCATCGACTGAATATGACCGCGAGCCTGCTGATCGGCATATCTGCCTTTGCCGTGCAGGCCTTCGCATCCGAGCCGACCGTGGTGCCCGAGCAGCCGCCCTTTCCGGCACAGGGCAAAATCACCTATGTGTCGCGCGATTCCATTCTCGAGTTCAAGGCGCTGCCCGAATACAGGGAGCCCGAATGGGTCACGGAGAAATTCGTCAAGGCCGGCAAGCTGCCGCCGGTGGCCGAGCGGCTTCCGAAGGAGCCGATGGTTTTCAAGGCCGGCAACATGCCGGACGGCATGGGCGTCTATGGCGATGTCATGCGCCACGTCATCGGTGGCCGGCCGGAAGGCTGGAACTACAGCGCCGGCCAGACTCAAGGATGGGGCGGCATCGACATCGGCATGTTCGAGTGCCTGACGCGCACCGCGCCGCTCTTCCAGGTCGAGGCCGACGATATGGAGCCGCTGCCGAATCTGGCGAAAAGCTGGGACTGGTCGGAGGACGGCCGCAAGCTGACCATGCATCTGATCGAGGGCGCGAAATGGTCGGACGGCGATCCCTTCGACGCCGATGACGTCATGTTCTACTGGGAGGACAATGTCCTCGACTCGAGCGTTTCGCCGTTGAACGGCGCGACGCCCGAAACCTTCGGCGAGGGCACGACGCTCAAGAAGATCGACCAGTATACGGTCGAATGGACCTTCAAGGAGGCCTTCCCGCGCCAGCATCTTTTCGCAATGGCCTACGGTACCTTCTGCCCCGGCCCGTCGCATATCCTCAAGACCAAGCATCCGAAATATGCCGGCACGACCTATAACGAATACAAGAACGGCTTCCCCGCCGAATATATGAACCTTCCGGTGATGGGTGCATGGGTGCCGGTCGCCTATCGTCCTGACGACATCATCGTGCTGCGCCGCAATCCTTATTACTGGAAGGTCGACGAGGCCGGCAATCAGTTGCCCTACCTCAACGAGCTCCACTACAAGCTCTCGACCTGGGCCGACCGCGACGTGCAGGCGATCGCGGGTTCGGGCGATATCTCGAACCTCGAACAGCCGGAAAACTTCGTGGAGTCGCTGAAGCGCGCCGCCAATGAGAGCGCCCCGGCGCGGCTCGCCTTCGGCCCGCGCGTCATCGGCTACAACATGCACATGAACTTCTCCGGCAATGGCTGGGGAGACCCGGACGAACGCGCGAAGGCGGTGCGGGAGCTCAACCGCAATCTGGACTTCCGTAAGGCCGTCACCATGGCGGTCGACCGCAAGAAGCTTGGGGAGGCTCTGGTGAAGGGCCCCTTCACGGCGATCTATCCGGGCGGGCTTTCCTCCGGCACGAGCTTCTACGACCGGAACTCCACCATCTACTACCCCCACGATCTCGAAGGCGCCAAGGTGCTTCTCGAAAAGGTGGGGCTCAAAGACACGGACGGCAACGGCTTCGTCAATTTCCCGGCCGGCAAGCTTGGCGGCCGCGACGTCGAAATCGTGCTGCTCGTCAATTCCGACTACAGCACCGACCGTAATCTTGCCGAAGGCATGGTTGGGCAGATGGAGAAGCTCGGGCTCCGGGTCGTCCTCAATGCGCTCGACGGCAAGCAGCGCGACGCCGCCAATTATGCCGGCCGCTTCGACTGGATGATTCATCGCAACACGGCGGAATTTGCATCCGTGGTGCAGAATACGCCTCAGCTCGCCCCGACCGGCCCGCGCACCAGCTGGCATCACCGCGCTCCGGAAGGCGGTGAAGTCGATGTCATGCCCCACGAGCAGGAGCTCGTCGACATCGTCAACAAGTTCATCGCCAGCAACGACAATGACGAGCGAACGGAGCTGATGAAGCAGTACCAGAAGGTGGCCACCACCAATGTCGATACCGTCGGCCTGACGGAGTATCCGGGCGCGCTGATCATCAACAAGCGCTTCTCGAACATTCCTCCTGGCGCGCCGATCTTCATGTTCAACTGGGCGGAAGACACGATCATCCGCGAACGGGTCTTCGTTGCCGCCGACAAGCAGGGCGACTACGAACTCTATCCCGAGCAGCTTCCCGGCAAGCCCGGCGAAAGCGGCCCGATCAACTGAAGCTGAACCGCCTCCGCCGGCTCCGAGGAAAGGAGCCGGCGAGGGTGCAAGCCCTTCACGCCGCCGCGAGCCGATGCAGGCATGGCTCTCGCGGAACTCGAGACAGAAGGAAACGGCATGTTCAGATTTCTGCTTGTCCGAATAGCCTCTGCCATTCCGGTGCTGCTCGTCCTGAGCGTGGTGACCTTCGGCATCATCCAGGCACCGCCGGGAGATTACAGCGACTACATCCGCTCGCAGCTCATCAATCAGGGCGGCGCCTCTTTCGAGGAGGCGGATGCCCAGGCACAGGCCTATCGCAAGGAGCATGGCCTCGATAAGCCGCTGCCGATCCAGTACGTCAACTGGATAACGGGCATCGTGACGCGCGGCGATTTCGGCCACAGCCTCTACTACAACAAGCCGGTAGCCGACGTGGTCGGCGAGCGCCTGCCGCGAACGCTGGCGTTGGCGCTCGTATGCCACATTCTGGCGTCGGTGATCGGCATCGCTTTCGGGATCATCGCGGCGACGCGGCAATATTCCTGGATCGACAGCCTGCTTTCGACGGTATCGTTCCTCGGCATGACGGTGCCGCGCTTCCTCATGGCGCTGATCATCGTCTATATCCTCGTCTTCCATTTCAATGTGAGCGAGATCAACAGCTTCCATTCCGCCCGCTACGGCGGGGCGCCCTGGTCCTGGGACAAGTTCGTCGACCTCATCAAGCATGTCTGGCCGGTCGTGGCGATCGCCACCTTCGGCGGGCTCGCCTACAATATGCGGGTGATGCGGGGCAATCTCCTCGATACGCTGAACGCGCAATATGTCGAAACCGCACGCGCCAAGGGCCTGAGCGAGGGCGCGGTCGTCATGCGCCATGCGGTGCCGAACGCTTTGCACCCGCTCATCATGTATCAGGGCGTCGTGCTTCCCTACATGCTGACCGGCGAGATCGAGACGGCGATCATCTTCGCGCTGCCGACCGTCGGGCCGGCGATCGTCGGCTCCATGTGGGTGGGCGACGTCTATGTGACGGCGACCTTCATGCTGGTCCTCTCCGCGACGCTGATCGTCGGCAACATCATCGCCGACATGATGCTCGCCGCGCTCGATCCGCGCGTGCGCATGGGAGGGGGGGTATACGCATGACCATCGAAGCCGAAAGCACTCTTCCGGTGGCGATCGAGCCCGAGGAAAAGCACCACCACGAGAGCTACTCCGCTCTCGTCTGGCGCCGGTTGAAGCGTTCCTGGACCGGCCTGCTCGGCCTTGTCCTCGTCTGCCTCCTGATCCTGATGGCGGTCTTCGCCGAGTTCCTGTCGCCCGTCGATCCGAAGGCGACGGACGTAGCCTTCGCTCAGCCGCAGACGATCAGCTTCCGGGACAAGGAGGGGAATTTCGTCTTTCCGCCGAGGAGCTATCCGGTGCGGGAGACGGAGGAGCTCGATCCCGTTACCTTCCAGCCGATCATCGGACCGGATTACGACAACCCGCAGGTCCTCGGCTTCTTCGTCAAGGGCGCACCCTACAGGCTCTTCGGGCTGATCCCGGCCGAGCGGCATCTGTTCGGTGCCGTCGACGGTACGCCGGTGCATCTGCTCGGCACCGACAAGTTCGGCCGCGACGTGCTGTCCCGCATCCTCTACGGCTCGCGCATCTCGCTGATGATCGCGCTCACCGTCGTCTTCATCGTCACCGTGGTCGGGACCACCGTCGGCATGGTGTCCGGCTATTTCGGCGGGCGCTTCGATGCCTGGGTGCAGCGTTTCGTCGAACTTGTGCTCGCCTTCCCGCAATTGCCGCTCTATTTGGCGCTCGCCTCACTGATCCCGGTCACCGCGCCGACCAATGTCTTCCTCGCCTTCGTCATCATCGTGATGTCGGCGCTCGGCTGGGCGCAGATGTCGCGCGAGGTGCGCGGCAAGACCCTGGCGCTTGCGCGGATCGAATATGTGCGGGCGGCGATCGCCATCGGCGCCACGGACCGGCGCATCATATTCCAGCACATCTTCCCGAATGTGATGAGCCACGTCATCGTCGCGGTGACGCTCGCCATCCCGCATGTGGTGCTGCTCGAGTCCTTCCTTGGTTTCCTCGGCTTTGCGGTCAAGCCGCCGCTGATCTCCTGGGGGCTGATGCTGCAGGACACGGCGAATTATTCCGCGATTGGTTCCTATCCCTGGATTCTCTCGCCGGTCGCCTTCGTGCTCGTCACCGTTTTCGCCTTCAATGCGCTGGGCGACGGCCTGCGCGACGCAATCGACCCCTATTGAGGAGCATGCCGATGGTAACGATCGAAAGCATTGTCCCGGCACCAGAGGAACGGCGCGACCGCGATATGAAAGATGAGAGGCCGGTGATCGATGCCCGAAAGGTGGCGGTATCCTTCAAGGTCGAGAACGGCACGGTCCAGGCGGTGAAGGATGTTTCCTTCCAGCTTTACCGCGGCGAGACGGTGGCGATCGTCGGCGAATCCGGCTCCGGCAAGTCGGTGACCGCGCGCACCGTCATGGGGCTTTTGTCGAAGCGCGCTACGATCGCGCCGCAGGCGCGCATCGAATATGACGGCAGGGACGTGTTGAAATTCTCGAAGAGAGAGCGCCGGGCGCTGCGCGGCGACCGCATCTCGATGATCTTCCAGGAGCCGATGAGCTCGCTGAACCCGGTCTACACGATCGGCAGCCAGATCATCGAGGCGATCCGGGCGCATCGCCGCGTCAGCCGGCGCGCCGCCGCCGAGCGGGCGCTGGAGCTCTTGCGTCATGTCCAGATCCCCGACCCGGAAGCACGGCTCAACCAGTATCCGCATCAGCTTTCCGGCGGCCAGCGTCAGCGCGTGATGATCGCCATGGCTCTTGCCAACGATCCGGACGTGCTGATTGCCGACGAGCCGACGACGGCGCTCGACGTGACGGTGCAGGCGCAGATTCTCAACCTCATCCGCAAGCTGCAGCAGGAGCTCGGCATGGCGGTGATCCTGATCACGCATGACCTGACGGTGGTCCGCCAATTCTCCGATTACGTCTATGTCATGCAGCTCGGCGAAGTGAAGGAACACAACACGACCGAGGCGCTCTTTGCCGATCCGCAGCACGCCTATACGCGGCGGCTGCTTTCCTCCGAACCCTCCGGTTCGGCCAATCCGCTGCCGGACGACGCGCCAATCCTGCTCGACGGCCGCAATGTCCGTGTCTCCTTTACCTTGAAGAAAGGCGGGTTCTTCAGGCCGGAATTTAAGGAGCTCGTCGCGGTCGACGGGCTCAGCCTCAATCTTCGCCGGCACGAGACCCTCGGGCTCGTCGGCGAGTCCGGTTCCGGCAAGACCACTTTCGGCCAGGCGCTGATCCGGCTTCTCAACACCGATGGCGGCGAGATCTATTTCGAAGGCGAGCCGATCCACGACAAGGACCGCAAGGGCATGCGGCCGCTTCGTTCGAAGATCCAGATCGTCTTTCAGGATCCCTTCTCCTCGCTCAACCCGCGAATGTCGGTCGGCCAGATCATAGAGGAGGGTCTGATCGTCAACGGCATCGGCGAAAACCGAAAGGACAGGCTGAAACGGGTCGAGGACGCGCTTGTCAGCGCCGGCATGCCGTCGAACATCCTTTCGCGCTTCCCGCACGAATTTTCCGGTGGCCAGCGCCAGCGCATCGCGATCGCCCGCGCCGTCGCGCTGGAACCGGAATTCATCCTGCTCGACGAGCCGACCTCGGCGCTCGACCTCTCGGTGCAGGCGCAGATCATCGAACTCCTGCGCCGGCTGCAGGACGAGCGCGGCCTGAGCTATCTCTTCATCTCCCACGACCTGAAAGTCGTGCGCGCGCTCTGCCACCGCGTGGTCGTCATGCAGGACGGCAAGATCGTCGAAGAGGGGCCGGTGAGCGAAATCCTCAACAATCCCAAGACTGCCTACACGGAGCGGCTGGTAAAGGCCGCCTTCGAAGTGGCCGCGTGAGTTCAAACAGAGGCTATCCCATGACGAGACAACCCAGGATTACTTTCATCGGTGCCGGTTCCACCGTTTTCATGAAAAACATCATCGGCGACATATTGCAGCGCCCGGCGCTTTCGGCCGCGACCATCGCCCTGATGGACGTCAACCCCGAGCGGCTCGCCGAAAGCGAGATCGTCGCCGGCAAACTGGCGCGCACACTTGGCGCCGATGCCAGGATCGAAACCCATTCGAACCAGCGCAAGGCTCTGGAAGGAGCGGACTTCGTCGTCGTCGCCTTCCAGATCGGCGGTTACGAGCCCTGCACGGTCACCGACTTCGAAGTGCCTAAGAAATACGGGCTGCGTCAGACGATCGCCGACACGCTGGGCGTCGGCGGCATCATGCGCGGGCTCCGCACCGTGCCGCATCTCTGGAAAATCTGCGAGGACATGCTCGAGGTCTGCCCCGAGGCGATCCTTCTGCAATATGTGAATCCCATGGCGATAAACACCTGGGCGATCGCCGAGAAATATCCGGCGATCAAGCAGGTGGGCCTCTGCCATTCGGTGCAGGGCACGGCCTTCGAGCTTGCCCGGGACCTCGACATTCCACTCGACGAAATCCGCTACCGCGCCGCCGGCATCAACCACATGGCGTTTTATCTCAAGTTCGAGCACCGCCAGAAGGACGGCAGCTATCGCGATCTCTATCCGGACCTGATCCGCGGCTACCGCGAGGGCCGCTTCCCCAAGCCCAGCCACTGGAACCCGCGCTGCCCCAACAAGGTGCGCTACGAGATGCTGACGCGGCTCGGTTATTTCGTCACCGAGAGCTCGGAGCATTTCGCCGAGTACACGCCCTACTTCATCAAGGACGGGCGCCCCGATCTGATCGAGAAATTCGGCATTCCGCTCGATGAATATCCGAAGCGCTGCGTCGAGCAGATCGAGCGCTGGAAGGGGCAGGCGGCCGCCTTCAAGGAGGCGGAGACGATCGAAGTCGCGGAGAGCCGCGAATATGCCTCCTCGATCATGAATTCGGTCTGGACCGGCGAACCTTCGGTCATCTACGGCAACCTCAGGAACAATGGCTGCATCACCTCGCTGCCGGAAAACTGTGCGGCGGAAGTGCCCTGCCTCGTCGATTCATCCGGCATCCAACCGACCTATATCGGCGCCCTGCCGCCGCAGCTCACGGCCCTGATCCGCACCAACATCAACGTCCAGGAATTGACTGTCCAGGCGCTCGTCACCGAGAACCGCGAGCATCTCTATCACGCGGCGATGATGGATCCGCATACCGCCGCCGAGCTCGATCTCGACCAGATCTGGTCGCTCGTGGACGATCTGCTCGCGGCGCACCGCGACTGGATCCCCGAATGGGCCCGTGTGACGAAGAAGGTAGCGGCCGCCTGATTTCTTCTCCCGGTCAGGCGACCAAAACGGCCCCGGAACCGCTCGGTTCCGGGGCCGAATTGTTATGCGGATGGGCGCAACCGCCGCACTCGAGATGCTGGGTTTCAGGGTGAAGACCTAAGACCGGGCGCAAGCCTGTAGTCCAATAGACGTGGTCTGGGAGATGTGGGACAGCGGCTATACGGAGCGCAAGCAGGCAACAGTCATGTTTTGCGAAAGGCAGCGCTTTCCGAAACTGGTCTTGGCGGCTTCAAGCCTGCTTTCGACAATGCCTGACTCAAAGGCCGTAACCCACAGTAAGGAAGCTTTAATGATTGAACGATTCCGTAACGTCCTGATCCGCGCGACAGTTGGCGGCCTCGCTTTCAGCGCCATCGCAGTGCCCGGCGCGATGGCCGAGGAGACCAAGGAGCAGGCTCAGGCCGAGTTCGTGAAGCGTGGAACGCTCTCGTGCGACGTCGCAGCAGGCATCGGTCTGGTGCTGGGTTCGTCGAAGGCGCTGGAGTGCGTTTTCGAAGCGGACGGTTTGAAGGCACCACAAAAATATACGGGTACGATCGACAAGCTGGGCCTTGATATCGGCATAACGGCGGAAAGCCAGCTGGTTTGGGCAGTTTACGCGAAGCCAAAAACCAAGCTCAAGGGTGCTCTTGCCGGCAACTATTCCGGCCTTTCCGCCGAATTCGCAGCAGGATTGGGCCTGGGGGCGAAATCCCTGGTCGGCGCGAAAAAGGAGATCGCGCTGCAGCCGCTGAAGATCGAGGGTCAGACCGGACTGAACGTCGCTGTTGGAATTGCCAGTGTTAAGTTGACGCCGGCGAAATAGACGGCACGAGCGGCTTCGCCGCATTCGTCACAGCGCCGCGCGTCTCATCGGACGCGCGGCGCTGTCGCGCTTTTATCTGCTGCCCGTTTCCTTTAGAGCGTTTCAGTGTTTCAAAGAGACACTGAAACGCTCTAAGTCTTTGAAGTTAAGCACTTCACGACGGAAAACCCCTGCACAGTTTTCCTGGAGGTGCTCTAATCGGAGACGATGAGGAACCGTGCGGCAGATCTCCAAAGGTGATCGGATGCAGGCGAATGGCGAAAATTCGGCAGAGCAGGGCTCGAGGATCATCCGGCCAATTTTGGATGAAACGCCGCTCAGGGCCGCAAGCTTTATCGTCACCATCTACGGCGACGTGGTGGAGCCGCGCGGCGGCGCGATCTGGATCGGCAACCTGATCGAGATCTGCGCGGGCGTCGGTATCAGCGAGACGCTTGTGAGAACCGCCGTGTCCCGTCTCGTCGCCGCCGGCCAGCTCGCCGGAGAGCGGGAGGGACGGCGCAGCTTCTATCGGCTGACGGATGCCGCACGCGCGGAATTCGCCGCGGCGGCGCGGGTGATCTTCGGACCGCCGGAGGAAGCGAGCTGGCACTTCGTGCAGCTGATGGGTTCGTCGGCCGAGGAGCGGATGCAGATGCTCGAGCGCTCCGGCCATGCGCGGCTGGGCCCCCGGCTCGCGGTCGGCGTGCGGCCGTTCCCGAGCGCGATCATGCCCGCAGTGGTCTTCCGCGCGGAGCCTGCCCAGGGTGCGAGCGAGTTGAAGGCCTTTGCCTCGGGCTGTTGGGACCTCGGACCTCACGCGCAGGCGTACCGGCGGTTTCTCGCCTGCTTCGGCAAGCTCGCCGTTCTTCCGGATACCGCTAGGGCGATTGCTCCCGCCGAGTGCCTTTCTGCACGCCTCCTCATGGTACACCAGTTCCGCTTCGTTACGCTCCGCGAGCCGCGCCTGCCGGCCGAGATTCTGCCCGCTGATTGGCCAGGCGACGAAGCCCGCCGCCTGTTTGCCCGCCTGTACCGCAGCCTGTCTCCCCAGGCGGACCTGCATGTCGCGCGGAACTGCGTCACGCTTACGGGTCCGCTGCCGAAGGCGACCGGGGCGACGGAGCATCGGCTTCGAATGCTGTGCGGTGAAGCTGCGCCTGGGAAATCCGGCAACCCCGTTTAACCTGCCGCGCTCCTTCGTTCCTCATTCCTGTCACGAGTACGAAGATGGATAATAATACCCGCCCGATCTCACTCGCTAAATGTCACAGAAAAATGTGTAAATGACGTTGAAGTGTGACATGTCCTGCGCTAAATTCGGATCGGTCAAAAGGAACTGCATCGACATCACTCCCGAACGCCTCCGGCGGAGGAGAGAGCAGCATGTATGCTCAAATGGTGAAGACGGATGCCCCTCGGGTCAAAAGCCCCGACGAAATGGACCCGCAAGAGCGCGCTTTCCAGGAGCGGATCGACGCGGGTCAGAAGATCGAGCCGAAGGAATGGATGCCCGAAGGCTACCGCAAGACGCTCATCCGCCAGATCAGCCAGCACGCCCATTCCGAGATCGTCGGCCAGCTTCCCGAAGGCAACTGGATCACCCGCGCCCCGACGCTGGAGCGCAAGGCGATCCTGCTCGCCAAGGTTCAGGACGAGGCGGGGCATGGTCTCTATCTCTACTGCGCCGCCGAGACGCTGGGGGTGAGCCGCGACGCGCTTTACGAGCAGCTCCATACCGGCAAGGCCAAGTATTCGTCGATCTTCAATTATCCGACGCTCAGCTGGGCGGATATCGGCGCCATCGGCTGGCTGGTCGACGGCGCGGCGATCATGAACCAGGTGCCGCTGCAGCGCTGCTCCTACGGCCCCTATTCGCGCGCGATGATCCGCATCTGCAAGGAGGAGAGCTTCCATCAGCGGCAGGGCTACGACATCCTGATCAAGATGATGAAGGGCACGCCTGACCAGAGGGCCATGGTGCAGGACGCACTGAACCGCTGGTGGTGGCCGTCGCTGATGATGTTCGGCCCGTCGGACGACGCCTCGGTCCACTCGGCCCAGTCGATGGCGTGGAAGATCAAGCAGAACTCCAACGACGAACTCAGACAGAAATTCGTCAACCAGACGGTTCCACAGGCCGAATATCTCGGGCTGACCGTCCCCGATCCGGATCTGAAGTGGAACGAGGAAAAAGGTGGCTACGATTTCGGCGAGCCGGACTGGAACGAATTTTTCGAGGTGATCGCCGGCAATGGCCCTTGTAATGCCGAGCGTCTCGGCGCGCGCAGGAAGGCCTGGGAGGACGGCGCCTGGTTCCGGGACGGCCTGACGGCGCATGCCGAAAAGGCCGCACTTCGCGCGCAGCCGGTCGCCGCCGAATGAACATCGGGAGCGAGACGTTATGTCCAGCGAATGGCCCCTCTGGGAAGTCTTCATCCGCGGCCAGCACGGCCTGAACCATCGCCATGTCGGCAGCCTGCACGCACCGGATGCCGAAATGGCGATCAATAACGCCCGCGACGTCTATACCCGCCGCAACGAGGGCGTCAGCATCTGGGTGGTGCGTTCGAGCGACATAGCGGCAAGCGCGCCCTCGGAAAAAGGCCCGTTGTTCGAGCCTGCGAATGCGAAGGTCTACCGGCACCCGACTTTCTTCGACATTCCGGATGAGGCGGGGCACATGTGATGGTTCAGGCAACCGCGATGCAGGCGGTCGTCGACAGGGCCGCTCTTTTCGATTTCCTGCTCGGCATGGGCGACAATGCGTTGATCCTCGGCCATCGTCTTTCGGAATGGTGCGGCCACGCCCCGGCTCTCGAAGAGGACATCGCGCTCGCCAACACGGCACTCGACCTCATCGGCCAGACGCAGCTCTGGCTCGGCTTTGCAGGCGAGGTCGAAGGAAAGGGCCGCAGCGCGGACGATCTTGCCTATCTCCGCGACGCGCGCGACTTCCGCAACCTGCTGCTCACCGAGCGGCCGAACGGCGATTACGGCGGGACGCTGATGCGTCAGTTTCTGTTCGATGCATGGCACTATCTCGCGCTGAAAGGCCTTCGCAGCTCCTGCGAGCCGCGCATCGCCGCGATCGCCGAGAAGGCGTCGAAGGAGGTGGCCTACCATCTCGAACGGAGCCGCGATCTCGTGATCCGCCTCGGTGACGGAACGGCGGAAAGCCACGCCCGTATGCAGGAGGCGCTGGTCGATATCTGGCCCTATACCGGCGAGATGTTCGTGAGCGAGGCGCACGACCTCGTCCTTGCGGCTGCCGGCGTCGCGCCGGAGCCGGAGAGCTTGAAGGCCGAATGGCATGCGCTGGCCGCTGAGACACTTCGCGCGGCGACGCTCGAAAAACCGGAGGACCGCTATATGCACAAGGGCGGCAAGCGCGGCCTCCATACGGAGCATCTCGGCTATGTGCTCGCCGAGATGCAGTTCCTGCAGCGCGCCTATCCCGGCGCCAGCTGGTAGGAGGCTCATATGGCAACGGCGATACGCCCCTCGATCGCGGATGTATGGCATTGGCTCTCGCAAGTGCCGGATCCGGAAATTCCGGTCATCTCCGTGACCGACCTCGGCATCGTCCGCAACGTCGACTGGGATGGCGAAACGCTGGTGGTGACGGTGACGCCGACCTATTCGGGCTGTCCCGCCACGGCGGTCATCAACCTCGATATCGAGCGGCGGCTCAAGGAGAACGGCATCGAGAGTGTCAGGCTCGAACGCCAGCTCTCGCCCGCCTGGACCACCGACTGGATTAGCGCCGAGGGCCGCGAAAAGCTTGAAAGCTATGGCATTGCGGCCCCCGTCGACGGCAGCGGGGCGGAGGGCAGGCTGTTGAAACGGATCGAAGGCCTCTCGGGCGGTGCGGCGCTGACGGTCTCCTGTCCGCGCTGTGGCTCCGCCCGGACCGATAAGGTCAGCCAGTTCGGATCGACGCCCTGCAAAGCGAGCTATCGCTGCCGGGACTGTCTGGAGCCCTTCGATTATTTCAAATGCATCTGACGTAATGCGAGGCGGGAAGAACGCTCAAATGGCACGTTTTTATCCTCTTCAGATCACCGAAGTCCGGCGCGATACGCGCGATGCCGTGGTGGTGACGCTCGAGCCGCGCGAGGAGGACCGCGCCGCCTTCGATTTCACGCAAGGGCAATATCTGACGTTCCGCCGCCTCTTCGGCGGCGAGGAGCTGCGCCGTTCGTATTCGATCTGCGCCGGTCTTGACGAAGGCGCCCTGAAGGTCGGCATCAAGCGCGTCGATGACGGCTGCTTCTCCAGCTGGGCAAATGAGGAGCTCGAGCCCGGAGACACGCTGGAAGCCATGCCGCCGATGGGCGCCTTCTTTACGCCTATCGAGCCGGAGGCCGCCAAACACTATCTCGGCTTTGCAGGCGGCAGCGGCATCACGCCGGTGCTCTCGCTCATAAAGACGGTGCTCGCGCGCGAGCCGCGGTCCGCGTTCACGCTTGTCTACGCCAACCGCCACTTCAGCTCGATCATGTTCCGCGAGGAACTGGACGACCTCAAGAATCTCTATCTGGGGCGGCTTTCCGTTCTGCACGTCCTCGAGAGCGAAGCCCAGGAGATCGACCTGTTCAGCGGGCGGCTCGATCGGGAAAAATGCACTGCCCTCTTCCGGAGCTGGATCGACGTAACGTCGGCCGATACCGCCTTCATCTGCGGGCCGGAACCGATGATGCTTGGCGTTGCCGCAGCACTTCGCGCGCATGGCCTTGGCGACGACCGGATCAAGTTCGAGCTGTTCGCCGCCTCCCAGCCCGGCCGCGCCCGGCG
This sequence comes from Ensifer meliloti, assembly GCF_030064585.1. Taxonomy (NCBI): domain Bacteria; kingdom Pseudomonadati; phylum Pseudomonadota; class Alphaproteobacteria; order Hyphomicrobiales; family Rhizobiaceae; genus Ensifer; species Ensifer meliloti. The sequence continues at coordinate 832,016 of NZ_CP120364.1, read as the reverse complement.
CAAGGTCGAAACCGCCGCCGGCGCCGACAGCCGGGCGCGCTGCGAGGCGACCGTCACACTCGACGGCGCCACGCGCAGCTTCACATTTCCGAAAGAGGGGATGAGCCTCCTCGAAGCGGCGCTCGAAAACAGGATGGACGCGCCATTCGCCTGCAAGGCGGGGGTCTGCTCCTCGTGCCGCGCCAAGGTGCTGGAAGGCGAGGTGGAGATGGAGAGCAACAATGCGCTCGAGGACTACGAGGTGGAGCAGGGCTATGTGCTGACCTGCCAATCCTATCCGCTCAGCGACCGGATCGTCGTCAGCTACGATCAGTGACCGCCGATGCCGAGCCGACGCTGAAGCTGAACTGACGGGAGGACCATCCGATGAACGTAGTGGCGGACCGGCCGCGCCGGCTCGAAAGCTATATCGCCGGCGCCTGGATGCGCGGATCGAAGGACGGCGTGACCCTTTGCGACGCTGCGACCGGCGCGCCGGTGGCGCTCGTCGATTCCAGCGGCATCGATTTCGCTGCTGCGCTTGCCTATGGACGCGAAAAGGGCGGGCCGGCGCTCCGCCGCATGTCGTTCCACGAACGGGCGATGATGCTGAAGGCGCTTGCCCAGGCACTGATGGAGCGCAAGGAGGAATTCTATGCGCTGTCCACCGCCACCGGCGCCACGCGCCCGGACAGCTGGATCGATATCGAAGGCGGCATCGGCACGCTTTTCTCCTACGCCTCGAAGGGCAGGCGGGAACTGCCGAACAGCCATGTGCTCCTCGACGGCGACGTCGAGGCGCTGTCGCGCGATGGCACCTTTTCCGCCCAGCATATCCTGACGCCGCGTCAGGGCATCGCGGTGCACATCAATGCCTTCAACTTTCCCTGCTGGGGCATGCTCGAAAAGCTCGCGCCGACGCTGCTGGCGGGGATGCCTGCGATCGTCAAGCCTGCGAGCCAAACCGCCTATCTCGCCGAGCTGGTGGTACGGCGGATCGTCGACACCGGTTTGCTTCCGGAAGGGGCGCTCCAGCTCGTCTGCGGCTCCCCGGGCAATCTTCTGGATCATGTCGGCGACCAGGACGTGGTGACCTTCACCGGCTCGGCCACGACCGGGCGCAAGCTCAAGACCCATCCCGCGATCGTCGGTAATTCGGTGCGCTTCACCATGGAGGCCGACAGCCTCAATGCGGCGGTTCTCGGGCTCGATGCGGCCCCTGGAGCGGAGGAGTTCGGTCTTTTCGTCCGCGAAGTCGCCCGCGAGATGACGTCGAAGGCCGGGCAGAAATGCACGGCCATTCGCAGGGTGATCGCCCCGCGGGCCCATTGCGACGCGCTGATCACCGCTCTCGGCGAGCGGCTTGCCAAGGTTCCGCTCGGCGATCCCGCCGACGAGAACGTGCGGATGGGGCCGCTCGCAAGCCGTGATCAGCGCGAAGAGGTGAGGGCGCGCATCCTCGATCTCACCACGGATGCAGAGATCGTTGCGGGCGATCCGGCAAGACCGCAGCTTGTCTCCGGCGATGCGGAGGCGGGGGCTTTCCTCAATCCCGTTCTTCTCTATTGCGATAGTCCCGACGCAGCGCGGTCGGTTCACGACGTCGAGGCCTTCGGCCCCGTGAGCACGGTCATGCCCTATGATACGGCGGAAGAGGCGGTTGACCTCGTCAGGCGCGGAAGGGGGAGCCTCGTCACCTCCGTCTTCACCAATGATCCCGATATTGCGCGGGAGCTGGTGATCGGCATGGCGCCGTTCCACGGCCGCGTGATGATCGGCAACCGCCTGAGCGCGAAATCGTCGACCGGGCACGGCTCGCCCTTGCCGGGTCTCGTCCATGGCGGCCCCGGCCGGGCCGGCGGCGGCGAGGAACTGGGCGGCATGCGGGGGGTCAGGCACTACATGCAGCGCACGGCCGTCCAGGGCGCGCCGGGCCTCGTCGCTGCCGTCACCGGCCGCTGGATGGAGGGTGCGCCGGCGCGGTCCCCGGGCGAGCACCCGTTCCGCAAGTCGCTCGCCGAGCTGCGGGTCGGCGACCAGATCGTCACGGAGACGCGCACCGTTACGCTCGAAGACATCGAGCACTTCGCCGAATTTACCGGCGATACCTTCTACGCGCATATGGACGAGGAGGCCGCACGCGCCAATCCGTTCTTCGACGGCCGGGTCGCGCATGGCTATCTCGTCGTCTCTCTGGCCGCCGGTCTCTTCGTCGATCCCGCCCCGGGGCCGGTGCTCGCAAATTACGGCGTCGACGGGCTGCGGTTCCTGACGCCCGTCTATCCCGGCGATGCGCTTCAGGTCCGGCTCACCTGCAAGGAGATCAGTCCGCGAATAAACTCCGACTATGGGGAGGTGCGATGGGACTGCCGCGTCACCAACCAGACTGGCGCAACCGTCGCCCAATATGATGTATTGACGATGGTGGCGAAGACCGGAAGCGGGGAAGAATGATGACGGAGCAGGAGACGCGGCATCTGGTGATGACCGTTCTGATGACGCCGGACATGGCGAATTTCAGCGGCAAGGTGCATGGCGGCGCGCTTTTGAACCTGCTCGACCGGGTGGCCTTCTCCTGCGCGTCGCGCTTTTCCAAGCAGTATGCGGTGACGCTCTCCGTGGACCAGGTGATCTTCAAGGAGCCGATCCATGTCGGCGAACTCGTCACCTTCCGCGCGGCCATCAACTATGCCGGCCGCACCTCGATGGAGGTCGGAATAAGGGTGGAGGCGGAAAACATCCGGGCGGGCACGCGGCGGCACACCAATTCCTGCTATTTCACGATGGTCGCCGTCGACGATGCGGGCCGGCCCGTCACGGTTCCGGAGTACCACCCGGAGACGGCAACCGAAAAACGCCGCCACCAGGCGGCCGAGCTGCGCCGCACACTTCGGCGGGAATTCGCCCATCGGCTGAAGACGGTCGCCGAAACGGGGCGGGATGTTGGGGAGTAGGACTGCTCGTCTGGCTCCGACACCGCCCGCTCGTCACCGACCCCTGAATTCCGGGTTGCGTTTGTCGAGGAAGGCTGTCACGCCCTCTGCATAGTCGGCGCTGCGGCCGGCTTCGCGCTGCAGGTCGCGTTCGAGGTCGAGCTGTTCGTCGAAGGAATGGGTGGCGGCGGCCTGGATCGCGCGCTTGGTCAGACCGAGCCCCCTGGTCGGCCCGGCAGCGAGCCGAACGGCGAGCGCGGAGGCCTCGTCCATCAGCGCCGCGTCGTCGACGGCGCGCCAGATCAGGCCCCAGCTCGCTGCCGTCTCCGCGTCCAGCGGTTCGGCCGTCATCGCCAGCGCCTTGGCGCGCGCTTCGCCGACGAGCCGCGGCAGGCTCCAGGTTCCGCCGGAATCGGGCACCAGTCCGATTTTCGCGAAGGCCTGGATGAAGCGGGCGGAACGGGCGGCAAGCGTGATGTCGCAGGCAAACGCGATGTTGGCGCCGGCCCCCGCGGCAACTCCGTTGACGGCGCAGACGACCGGTTTCTCCAGGCTTCGGATCAGCCTCAGGAGCGGGTTGTAAAAGGTTTCGATCGTGCGACCGAGGTCCGGTGCGCCGCCCTTGCGGGGATCGCGGTCGCCGAGGTCCTGGCCCGCGGAAAAGCCGCGCCCCGCTCCCGTCAGCATCACGGCACGCACATCGTCGTCCGAACGGGCGCGCTCGAAGCCGGCGCGCAGTGCGAGATGCATTTCCTCGTTGAAGGCGTTGAGCTTGTCGGGCCGGTTGAGCGTCAGGCGCAAGACGCCGGCCTCAAGCGCCGACAGTACGGTGTCGGAATCGGGCATGTTTCCTCCCTGCACCCTCTGGGCCTCGCCAATAAAAGCCTTGCATGGACCGATCGGCCGGTCAATCATGCCCCGCACGGAGGACGAGCATCGTGCCCCTCAGCATCGTGCATAGAGGCGGGATCGCCGTCGTCGCCACCGGCAATCCCCTGCGCTACGTTTTTCACGCCGAGCGCGCCGCACGGCGCCCACCGGCGCTTGCCGGCATCGAGCCGCGCCCGATCCGTTCGGCGGCGGTGATCGGCGGCGGCACCATGGGAACCGGCATCGCCGCGGCGCTGCTTCACGCCGGTCTTCCGCTCGTCCTGGTCGAGCGTGACGAGGCGGCGGTGGAACGGGCGCTTGCCAGGCTGCGCACAATCTTCGACGGGGCGGTGAAACGCGGGCGCATCTCCGCCGGGCTTGCGGCCGAGCGCCTTGCAGGCGTCACGGGCTCGACGGATTATACAGCGATCGCGGAGGCGGATCTGATCATCGAGGCGGTCTTCGAGGATTTGGACGTGAAGCGCGATGTCTTTCGAAGGCTCGCCGCCGTCTGTCGCGCTGACGCCATTCTCGCGACGAACACATCCTATCTCGATCCCGAACGGATCGCCGCGGACATCGGGAGCCGGGAGCGGTTTCTCGGGCTGCATTTCTTCAGCCCGGCGCAGGTGATGAAGCTTCTCGAAATCGTGCCCACGCAAGCGACGGCGCCCGACGTGCTGGCGACCGGTTTCGCGCTGGCGCGGATGCTCAACAAAATCCCCGTACGCGCGGGTATCTCGGACGGTTTCATCGGCAACCGGATTCTCAAGGTGACGCGGGCCCAGGCCGAGCGGCTGCTGCTCAGCGGCGCGACACCGGCCGCCGTCGATGCCGCCATGCGCGCCTTCGGGCTGCCGATGGGACCATTCGAGGCGCAAGACCTCGGCGGGCTGGATATCGCCGCCTTCCAGCGCCGTGCCGCCCGTGCCCGCGGCGAGACGACTTTTGCGCCGGTTGCCGATCGCCTCTCGGCGATCGAGCGCTTCGGGCAGAAGAGCGGCGGCGGCTGGTACGACTACGCGCCGGGCGACCGCACGCCATGGCCTTCCGCGACGGTCGCCCGCATCATCGCGGAGGAGGCTCGGGGCTGGCCCCGGCGCGATTGGGACGAGGCGTCCATCGTCGGCTGCATCCTCTGGCCGATGGTGAACGAGGCTGCGCGGATTCTCGAAGACGGAACGGCTCTGAGGGCTTCCGATATCGATCTCGTGGAGATCCACGGCTACGGCTTTCCGCGCTGGCGGGGCGGGCTGATGCATCATGCCGAGGCGCACGGCCTTCACAAGGTCGCGGGGGCGCTGAGTGGGCTTGCGGAGGCGGGGCTCGCCGATCCCCCTTGCGACCCGCTGCTCCGGGCTGCCTCGCGAGGCAGCTTCCTTTGACGGGCGCCCCCCGGGGCCACGGGGCGGGCATTTTGTCTCGGCAGGCCGAGCCGGGTTGCGCAAACGGTCACGTTTTCCTAGGAGGACCGTTTCGGATTTAAGAACAGACAGGTCCTGCCTTGATCGAGACCCCATACTACCTCATCGACAAAGCCAAGCTTACCCGCAACATGGAAAGGATCGCCCATGTGCGCGAGAAATCCGGCGCCAAGGCTTTGCTGGCGCTGAAGTGCTTCGCCACCTGGTCGGTTTTCGACCTCATGCGCGACTTTATGGACGGCACCACGTCGTCCTCGCTCTTCGAGGTGAGGCTCGGCCGCGAGCGGTTCGGCAAGGAAACCCATGCCTATAGTGTCGCCTATGGTGACAACGAGATCGACGAAGTGGTCTCTCACGCCGACAAGATCATCTTCAACTCGATCTCGCAGTTGGAGCGTTTTGCCGACAAGGCGGCGGGCATCGCGCGCGGACTGCGGCTCAACCCTCAGGTGAGTTCCTCGAGCTTCGATCTCGCCGATCCCGCGCGTCCCTTCAGCCGCCTCGGCGAGTGGGACGTGCCGAAGGTCGAGCGCGTCATGGACCGGATCAACGGCTTCATGATCCACAACAATTGCGAGAACAAGGATTTCGGCCTCTTCGACCGGATGCTCGGCGAGATCGAGGAAAGGTTCGGCGCGCTCATCGCCCGCGTCGATTGGGTCAGCCTCGGCGGCGGCATCCACTTCACCGGGGACGACTATCCGGTCGACGCCTTTTCGGCGCGCCTCAGGGCATTTTCCGACCGCTACGGCGTTCAGATCTATCTGGAGCCGGGCGAAGCTTCGATCACGAAGAGCACGACGCTGGAAGTGACGGTGCTCGACACGCTCTACAACGGCAAGAATCTCGCCATCGTCGACAGTTCGATCGAGGCGCATATGCTGGACTTGTTGATCTATCGCGAGACCGCCAAGGTTTTGCCGAACGAGGGGTCGCATAGCTACATGATCTGCGGCAAGTCCTGCCTCGCCGGCGACGTCTTCGGCGAGTTCCGCTTCGCCGAAGAGCTTAAGGTCGGCGACCGCATCTCGTTTCAGGACGCCGCCGGTTACACGATGGTCAAGAAGAACTGGTTCAACGGCGTGAAGATGCCGGCGATCGCCATCAGGGAACTTGACGGAAGCGTCAGGACCGTCCGCGAATTCACCTACGCGGACTACGAGCAGAGCCTCTCCTGAGGCTTCACGCAAGCAAGACGGGTAGAAGGAGATATCCCCCGAAATGAAAAAGAACGTTCTCATCATCGGCGCCGGTGGCGTGGCACAGGTCGTGGCGCACAAATGCGCCCAGAACAGCGATGTATTGGGAGATATTCATATTGCCTCACGCACGGTCGACAAGTGCCGCAAGATCGTCGAGTCCGTACGCGAAAAGAAGAGCCTGAAGACCGAGGTGAAGCTGGAGGCGCATGCGCTCGACGCGCTCGACGTCGAGGCGACGAAGGCGCTGATCGTCAGCACCGGCTCTCAGATCGTAATCAATGTCGGCTCCGCCTTCGTCAACATGTCGGTGCTGCGCGCCTGCATGGACACGGGTGTGGCCTATATGGACACGGCGATCCATGAGGAGCCGAACAAGATCTGCGAAACGCCGCCGTGGTACGGGAACTATGAATGGAAGCGCGCCGCCGAGTGCAAGGAGAAGGGCATCACCGCCATTCTCGGCGTCGGCTTCGACCCGGGCGTGGTCAATGCCTATGCCCGCCTCGCCAAGGACGAATATTTCGACAAGATCACGGATGTCGACATCGTCGATATCAATGCCGGCAACCACGGCAAGTATTTCGCCACCAATTTTGATCCGGAGATCAACTTCCGCGAATTTACCGGCGTGGTCTATTCCTGGCAGAAGGGTGCCTGGCAGACGAACCGGATGTTCGAGGTCGGCAAGGAGTTCGACCTGCCCGTCGTGGGCAAGCGCCAGGCCTATATGACCGGACATGACGAGGTTCACTCGCTGTCGAAGAACATGGACGGGGCCGATGTGCGCTTCTGGATGGGGTTCGGCGACCATTACATCAACGTCTTCACGGTTCTGAAGAACCTGGGCCTCCTGTCCGAGCAGCCGGTCAAGACCGCCGAGGGCCTCGAAGTCGTGCCGCTGAAGGTGGTGAAGGCGGTCCTGCCCGACCCGGCGTCGCTCGCGCCCGGCTACGAGGGCAAGACCTGCATCGGCGATTTCGTCAAGGGCCTCAAGGACGGCCGGGAACGCGAGGTGTTCATCTACAACGTCGCCGACCACAGGCAAGCCTATGAAGAAGTGGGCTCGCAGGGCATCTCCTACACGGCCGGCGTTCCGCCGGTGGCGGCCGCCATGCTGATCGCCAGCGGCGAGTGGGACGCCAGGCAGATGGCGAATGTGGAAGAACTGCCCCCGCGGCCGTTCCTCGATATCCTCAACCGGATCGGCCTGCCGACCCGCATCAAGGATGAACAGGGCGATCGGCCGCTCAGTTTCTCCTGACGATCGGGACGAGGAAAAGTATGTGTGGTTTTCCGCCCGCATCCCGCTCTAACTAAAATCATTGTGATCTGAAGCTTAAACGCCAGCACCCCCCCTCATCCGGCCTGCCGGCCACCTTCTCCCCGCAGGCGGGGCGAAGGGGACTCGCGGCAGCGTCGTACTCGTCCCCTCTCCCCGCGCGCGGGGAGAGCGTTAGGGTGAGGGGCAAGCTGCTGCCACCTTCGTCGCCCACACCACTCGCGAAAATCATACTCATCTGGTGAGAAAACCTTTTCTCAGCTTGACTCTCGCATTGAGAAAAGGTTTTCTCATGTGACTCTCGGGAGGAGGCGAAACTGAATTCACAGCGCAGCAAGGGGCATCGGGTCACCATTCACGATCTGGCGAGGGTCGCCGGCGTGAGCGTTTCGACCGTTTCGAAGGCTCTCAACGACAATGGTCGCATGGCTGCCGACACGCGCGAGCGGATCAAGAATCTCGCGGCGGAGATCGGCTTCCGGCCGAACGCGCTAGCGCGGGGGCTCTTGAGCAACCGCAGTTTCACCGTAGGCCTTCTGACGAACGACACCTATGGGCGCTTCACGCTGCCGGTCATGGCCGGGGTTTCGGAAGCACTGGTGGATCATGGAGTATCGGTCTTCCTGTGCGCCATAGAGGACGACCCGGCGCTTGGGAAAATTCATGTCGACGCCATGCTGGACAAGCAGGTGGACGGCATCATCGCGACAGGCAAGCGGGTCGACAGGTCTCTCCCGGTCGATCTCGCCGGCCTGCCGGTGCCGGTCGTCTATGCTTTCACCAAGGGCGAGCCCGGCAGCGTGACGCTGACTTCCGACGACGGTCACGGTGCGAGGCTGGCGGCGGAACGGCTGAAGAAGATGGGCCGCAAGCGGTTGTTGCACATCACGGGCCCGCTGGAATTCACCTCCGCGGTCGAGCGCGCCGAGGCATTTCGGGCCGTTGCGGGCGGTGGGGCGCCGGTCCTGCATGGAGTCTGGTCGGAGGCCTGGGGTCACGAGGCGATCGACCGCATCTGGAATACGGGCGGCGAAAGGCCCGACGGCATCTTCTGCGGCAACGACCAGATCGCCCGGGGCGTGGTCGATGCGCTGCGCGAACGCGGCGTGAGGGTGCCGGAGGATGTCTCCGTCATCGGTTTCGACAATTGGGAGATCATGGCGGCGCAGACGCGGCCGCCGCTGACGACCGTCGACATGAACCTGAAGGAGCTTGGGCGGGAGGCCGGGCTGATGGTGCTCGCGCTTGCGGAGGGCCGGACGATCGAGCCCGGCCTGCGCAAGCTGCCCTGCAGGCTTGTCGTACGGGACTCCTGCGGAGGCGGGGGACGACAGAACTGATTGAGGAGATGGGGTTCACCCGAGGTGGCCCCGCATTTGGGAGGAATGCGAAATGTTCAAGAAACTGATGGCAGCGACGGCCCTCATATCGGCCAGCATGATTTCGGCCGCTTCGGCCGAGACGATCAGCATGTGGGTCCGCTCGGGTATCGGCGACTCGTTCAAGGAAGTCGTCAAGGCCTACAATGCAGGTCACGAGAACAAGGTGGAGCTCACCGAAGTGCCTTTTGCCGAGCTCGTGCAGAAATATGCCACTGCGATTGCCGGCGGCCAGGCGCCAGACGCGCTTTCGCTCGACCTGATCTACACGCCGGCTTTCGCCGCCGCCGGTCAGTTGGAAGACCTCACCGACTGGTCGAAGGCGCTGCCCTACTTCAATTCGCTCTCGCCCTCGCATGTCAAGCTCGGCACCTATGAGGACAAGATCTACGGCCTGCCGCTCACGGTCGAGACCTCGATCTTCGCCTGGAACAAGGACCTCTACGAAAAGGCCGGCCTCGACCCCGAAAAGGCGCCGAAGACCTGGCAGGAGATCACCGCCAATGCCGAGAAAATCCGCGCGCTCGGCGGCGACACCTACGGCTTCTACTTCTCCGGCGGCGGCTGCGGCGGCTGCATGATCTTCACCTTCACGCCGCTGACCTGGGGCGCGGGCGCCGACATCCTTTCGGCCGACGGCAAGACCGCGACGCTCGATACGCCGCAGATGCGCAAGGCCGTCGACATCTACCGCAACATGGTCGAGAAGGACCTCGTTCCTGCGGGTGCCGCGAGCGACAACGGCGTGAATTTCCTCAGCTTCACCAATGGCAAGATCGGCCAGCAGAGCCTCGGCGCGTTCGCCATAGGCACGCTGGTGACGCAGCATCCGGAGATCGATTTCGGTGTGACGCTGATCCCCGGCGTCGACGGCAAGCCGTCCTCCTTTGCCGGCGGCGACAACTTCGTCGTCACCAAGGGAACGCCGAGGCTCGAAGAGGTCAAGGAATTCCTCGAATATACCTATTCGCCGGAGGGCCAGAAGATCATGGCGAAATTCGGCAGCCTGCCCACCCGCGGCGACATCGCCAATGAGGTGCTCGAGGGCCTCGACCCGCGCCTGAAGGTCGGCATGGAGGCGATCGCCGTCGCCCAGACGCCTTATACGCTGCAGTTCAACGATCTGATCAACAGCGCCAACGGGCCTTGGGCGACCTTCACCAATGCCGCGATCTACGGCGACGATGTCGACGGGGCGTTCTCGAACGCACAAGACGAGATGCAGTCGATCATCGACGCGGGGCAGTGAGGCTGGCACGAAAAGGTGTGCTGCTTCGTGAATGGCGGATGGGGGACACCCCCCTCTGCCCTGCCGGGCATCTCCCCCACAAGGGGGAGATCGGCAAGAAGCAGGGCCTGCGCCAACCCGCGAACATGAATATGCCGAGAGGGTGTTTCCCCCCTGCCGCCGATGCCTCGAAACCCTTGAAAGCGCATCCATGACGACGTCAGCACTCACATCCGCCACCCGCCGGCGACGCCCGAAGCGGCAAGCCGGATGGCGCGGCCTCATCTATATCGCGCCCGCCATGGCGCTCGTCACGCTCTTCTTCGTGCTGCCGGTGCTGTTCACGCTGTGGATGAGCCTGCACAAATGGCCGCTGCTCGGCGAGCCGGCCTGGATCGGCCTGCGCAACTATACGCGGATGTTCACCGATGCGCGGTTCTTCAACGCGCTCGGTTTCACCGCCCACTATACCCTGATCGTCACGATAGCGATTTTCGCGGTCGCCTTCCCGCTGGCGATTTTCGTGGAGAAACAGAGGCCGTTGGTCTCGCTCTACCGGACCATCGTCTTTCTGCCTGTCGTGGTGGGGCTCGCGTCCGCCTCATTGCTCTGGGTGTGGCTCGCCAATGTCGACAGCGGGCTCTTCGCGCCGCTCTTCGATATGCTGGGCCTGACCTCCGGACGGATCAACCTGCTCGCCAAGTTCGATACCGCGTTTCTGACGATCATCGTCATGGTCGTCTGGAAGATCGCCGGCTTCACCATGATCATCCTGCTGACCGGGCTGCAGGCCATCCCGGCCGAACTGACAGAGGCCGCGCGCATCGATGGCGCCGGCCGCTGGCAACGCTTCCGCCACCTGACGCTGCCCCTGATGCGCCGGACCATGGCGCTGGCGCTCATCCTTTCGGTCACCGGCTCGATCCTCGCCTTCGACCAGTTCTACATCATGACCAGCGGCGGTCCGCAGAACAAGATGATCTCCGTCGTCTACTATATCTTCAACCAGTCCTTCGTGTCCTTCAATCTCGGCTACGGCGCGGCACTGTCGATCGCGCTCCTCCTGATCCTGGTGACGCTCAGCGTCGTCCAACTCTGGCTGCTCAAGGTGGGGGATGAACGCCCATGAGGACGCGCCGCGAAATCCGCGCCCGCAAGGCGCTCCGGGACAGGATCGTCTATCACGGCATCGGCATCGGCACGGCCTTCTTCTTCCTGGCGCCCTTTGCCGTTTCCTTTCTTGCCTCCTTCCGGCCGAACAGCGAATCCGGCAGGCCGCCGCTGCCGCCATGGCCGATCTCGGGGCTGAGTTTCGACGCCTACCGGGCGCTCGACAGCTTCGGTGCCGGCATCTGGCAGCACATGTTCAATTCGCTCATCGTGTCGATCGGAACGGTCGTCCTGACCGTCGCGGTCAGCGTGCTCGCCGGCTACGGCTTCTCCCGCTACCGCTTCCCGTTCAAGAACGCGCTCTTCGTACTGATCATCGCGACGTTGATGATCCCGTTCCAATCGATCCTGACGCCGCTTTTCATCATTCTGGCGCGGCTCGGGCTCAACAATTCGCTCGTCGGGCTGATGCTCGTCTATGTGACGCTGCAGCTTCCCTTTTCCGTCTTCATGATGCGCAACGCCTTCGATGCCGTGCCGAAGGAGATCGAGGAAGCGGCGCGCATCGACGGCGCCCGCGACCTGAAACTTCTCGTCCGGGTGCTGCTGCCGCTGGTCATGCCCGGGATTGCGACCGTGTCGATCTTCGCCTTCCTCAATGCCTGGAACGAATTTTTTGCCGCGCTCGTCCTCCTGTCCAGCAACGACAATTACACGCTTCCCGTTCTGATGACCGCCGTGCGCGCCGGCCGTCTCGGCGCGATCAACTGGGGCGCGGTGCAGGCCGGCGTCGCGGTGATGGTCGTTCCCTGCCTCTTCGTCTTCCTTCTTCTGCAACGCTATTACATGCGCGGGCTGATGGCCGGCGCGGTGAAATGATCCGAGAGAAAGCGACCTCATGACAAAGACCGTGAAAGACCGCCAGTTCCGCCCCGTTGCCGTTCCCGATGTCGAACTCGGCGGATTCTGGGGCAAATGGCAGGATGCCGTCTGCCGATCCACCGCCGAAACCCTGCTCGACCGCTGCGTCGAGGCGGGGATGATCAAGGCGATCGACGTCAGTCAGCCGAGCCCGGGGATCGTCATCCCCATCCAACCCTGGGGCGGTACCACGCAGATGTTCTGGGACTCAGACCTCGGCAAGTCGATCGAGACGATCGCCTATTCGCTCTACCGCCGCCCCAATCCGGAACTCGAGGCGCGCGCCGACCGGATCATCGACATGTACGAGAAGCTGCAGGACGAGGACGGATATCTCAATGCCTGGTTCCAGCGCGTGCAGCCCGACAGGCGCTGGACCAATCTGCGCGACCACCACGAGCTCTATTGCGCCGGCCATCTGATCGAGGCTGCCGTCGCCTATTACCAGGCGACCGGCAAGCGCAAGCTTCTCGACATCATGTGCCGCTTTGCGGACTACATGATCACGGTCTTCGGGCGCGGCGAAGGGCAGATCCCTGGTTATTGCGGCCATGAGGAGATCGAGCTCGCGCTCGTCAAGCTTGCGCGCGTGACGGGCGAGAAGAAGTATCTCGACCTTTCGAAGTTCTTCATCGACGAGCGCGGCACCGAGCCGCATTTCTTCACCGAGGAAGCCAGACGCGACGGCCGCGATCCGGAAAGCTTCATCCAGAAGACCTATGAATACGGCCAGGCGCACCAGCCGGTGCGCGAACAGACGAAGGTCGTCGGCCACGCCGTACGCGCGATGTACCTCTATTCCGGCATGGCCGATATCGCGACCGAATACAGGGACGACAGCCTGACGGCGGCCTTGGAAACGTTGTGGGACGACCTCACCACGAAGCAGATGTACATCACCGGCGGCATAGGTCCGGCAGCCTCGAACGAGGGTTTCACCTGCTATTACGACCTGCCCAACGACACGGCCTATGCCGAGACCTGCGCCTCCGTCGGCCTCGTCTTCTGGGCGAGCCGCATGCTCGGCCGCGGCCCGGACCGCCGCTATGCCGACATCATGGAGCAGGCGCTCTATAACGGCGCCTTGCCGGGCCTTTCCATCGACGGCAGGACTTTCTTCTACGACAATCCGCTCGAAAGCACCGGCAGGCACCACCGATGGAAGTGGCATCATTGCCCCTGCTGCCCGCCCAATATCGCGCGGCTCGTGACCTCGATCGGTTCCTATATGTATGCGGTCGCGGAGGACGAGATCGCCGTCCATCTCTACGGCGAAAGCACGGCGCGGCTGAAACTCGCGAGCGGCGCCGAGGTCGAGCTCAGGCAAGAGACCAACTATCCCTGGGAGGGGGCGATCGCCTTCACGACGAAGCTCGACAGGCCGGCGAAATTCGAGCTGTCCTTGCGCATACCGGAATGGGCGGCGGGCGCGACGCTCAGCGTCAACGGTACGATGCTCGATCTCTCGGCGCATCTGACCGGCGGCTATGCCCGCATCGAACGCGAATGGTCGGACGGCGACCGCGTGGCGCTTTACCTGCCGCTGGCGCTTCGGCCGCAATATGCCAATCCGAAGGTGCGGCAGGACGTCGGCCGCGTGGCGCTGATGCGCGGTCCGCTCGTCTACTGCGTCGAGGCCACGGACAATGGCGAGGACCTGAACGCGATCGTGCTTCCCCGCGAACTGCCGGCTGCCGAGGCGGTCGTGCTCGACGATCTGAACGGTGCGGTCGCCATCGACATTTCCGTCGAGCGCGAGGAAACGGAGGACTGGGGCAATGCGCTTTACAGGGAGGCACCAGCCGGGCGCCGCCCGCACAAAGCGCGCTTCGTGCCCTATCATCTCTGGGACAACCGGGCGCCGGGCGAGATGCTCGTCTGGGTCCAGGCGGACAAGTAGGCGACATCCAGGATGGCGAACGGCATCAGCAACAAGAGTGTCGTGCTCAGCGACATACGCAAGAGTTATGGCGGCCTGGAGGTTATCCATGGCATCGACCTGACGATCGAGGAAGGCGATTTCGTCGTCTTCGTCGGCCCGTCAGGCTGCGGGAAATCCACCCTGCTGCGCATGATCGCGGGGCTCGAAGAGGTGACCGAAGGGGAGATCGCCATCAAGGGCAGGGACGTGACAGACCTCGACCCCTCCGAGCGCGGCATCGCCATGGTCTTCCAGTCCTACGCGCTCTACCCGCATATGAGCGTCAGCGAAAATCTCGGCTTCGGGCTCAAGATGACCCGAACCGACCCGGCCGAAATCGCGCGCCGCGTCGCGCAGGTCTCGGCCATCCTCAAGATCGACCATCTGCTCGAGCGACGGCCCGGCCAGCTTTCCGGAGGCCAGCGCCAGCGCGTGGCGATCGGCCGGGCGATCGTGCGCAAGCCCGACGTCTTCCTGTTCGACGAGCCGCTTTCCAACCTCGATGCGGAACTGCGCGTCTCGATGCGCATCGAGATTGCCCGCCTGCACCGCGAGCTCGGCAACACGATGGTCTATGTCACCCACGATCAGACGGAAGCGATGACGCTGGCCGATCAGATCGTCGTGCTTCGGGACGGCCGGATCGAGCAGGCCGGCAGCCCCCGCGACGTTTACGAGGACCCGGCCAACATGTTCGTGGCAGGCTTCATCGGTTCGCCGCGGATGAATTTCCTCGATGCGGAATGGCAGGGGGACGGTACGATCCGGGTCGGCGAGACCACACTCGAGGCAGCGATCGACGGCGGCAGTCTGAAGCACGGCGAGCGCCTGCTTCTCGGCATACGGCCTGAACATATCGCGGTGGCGGAGCCGGGGCCGGAACGGATCGCTGCCCAGGTCGAGTTCTCGGAGTATCTCGGCGGAACGCGCTACCTCTATTGCCAGCTCGAAGACGGCCAGAGCCTCGTCGTCGAACAGCGCGAGGGCCCGAACTGGCAGGCGGGGGAAAAACTTTCTTTCGCCGTGCCCGATGACCGAAGGCGGTTCTTCGCCGAAGACGGGCGGCGTTTGCGGTAGAGGGATCAGGCCGCGTTCTCATGCCGTCGCCTCGCGAGCTTGCTTGCACGGGATAGTGCCCGCATCATCAGCGAATGCGATCTGAATGGGCTGCTGCGATGGCGATCAATATCAACGACCCCCAGGCGGATGCTTTGACGCGCACGTTCGCCCGTATGGCCGGTCTCAGCATAAGAGAGGCGATCGTCACCGCCATGAAGGAGGCTATCGACCGCCGTCGCAATTGGGAAAAGCCATTGGAGACGGCAAGACGGCTTCGAGAGAAGCACGGGATCGTCATTGGTGGGGCGGCAAGTAAGCCACTTCAGCGCGAAGCTTACGACGAGATGTGGGATGACTTGGTCCAATGGTGAGCGCTCCGTCCTCCGAAGAGGCATAGCCTTGAACCGATTCGGCATCATGTGTTAACATGTACACAACCGAATACAGGATAACATTATGCCCGTCAGCACCACTATGACCATTCGGGTCAGCCTCGAGCTAAAGAAGAAGCTCGATCGGATCGCTAGCGCCACTTCGCGTAGCCGCTCCTTCCTCGCGGGCGAAGCGGTAGCTGCCTATGTGGACCGGGAGCTTGAAATCATCGACGGGATCAAGCGCGGTATGGCCGATGCCGAAGCTGGCCGCCTCGTTCCGCATGAAGAGGCCATGGCTGAAATTTTCGACGTGATCCGGAAGGCCGAGACCGGTAAGGGCGACAAAGTTTGAGGCGGCCTGTTCAGTGGTCGCGTGCAGCTCTGGACGACCTCAAGGATCAGGTTCTCTTCATTGCACGGGAAGATCCGGACTCAGCGGCAAGAGTGGCGGGACGGGTTCGCGACACGGCTGCAGCACTTGGCGAGATGGCGACCGGGAGGCCGGGGCGGGTGATCGGCACGTACGAGAAGTCCGTCACCCGCTTGCCCTATGTAATCGCATATGCACTGATGAATCACGGCGGCCGCCAAAGCGTCATGATCCTGCGCGTCATCCACACCGTGCGGGAATGGACAGCCGAGGAGTGGCCGCCCTAAAGCACTTCCAGGATAGGTCTTCTTTGCCTCTCCCTCACCCCTCGCCGACGGCGAATGTCGGCGCCTCCGGCGGTTCGGAGCCGCGATAGTGGCTTGGCGGCAGGCCGATCACACGCTTGAAGGCGCGGCTGAACGAGGCCTCCGAGTCATAGCCGAGGCGGCGTGCAACCACGGAGATGCGCATGCGGTCGCGGGTCAGCCATTGCCGTGCCTGGTGCATGCGCACTTGCGTGAGATAGCGGGCCGGCGTCTCGCCGACCACGGCGGCGAACTGCTGCGCGAAGCCGGAGCGCGAGGCGCCCATGAGCTTGGCGAGGGAATCCACGGTCCAGGTCTTTTCCGGATCGAGGTGCATGGCCGCGATCACGCGGCCGAGCCCGGGGTGGCGGACCGCCGCCACCCAGCCGTTCGTATTGCCGCATCCGTGCTCCACCCAGGAGCGGATGATGAGCGCCGCGAGCACGTCGGCGAGCCGCGCCAGCACGCCGCCGGAGCCGACGCGGCTGGCGCCGACTTCCCGCGCCATGGCGTCGAGCATATGCGGGATCGCCGGCTCGCTGGCCGTCAGGGCGTCGATGCGCATTACGTCGGGCATCATGCGCAGCAACGGATGCATGGCATCCATGTTGAACCGCAGACTGCCGCAGAAAAGGATGGTGGTTTTGCCGCGCCCGCCGCCGCAGACGTCGTAGACGCAATGGCATACCTCCTCGACCGAATAGGCTTCGAGCGGCGACAGCTTCTCGCCGGGCGCGCTCGCCAGCGCATGCGCGCCGCCACGCGGCAGAAGCACGGCATCGCCGCGCTTCAGTTCGATCCAGTCTCCGTCGGCCACCCGCAGCCAGCAGTCTCCGCAGATGAAGTGGAAGCGCGCCGCCTCCTGCGCCGGAAATGAAATTCCCCAGGGGGCGGTCAATTCGCAACGGACGTAGTCGACGCCGTCGAGGCGCAGTCCGCGCAGGAGTTCGCTGAGAAAATCCTCCGAAGCGGAAGACGATGTTTTGGACGAATGATCAAGCATTGCGGAATTTCTAGCATGGAATGTCCAGGGCGTCACGCCTTATCTAAGCCGGACCCTCTCAAGGAGACCGCTCTTATGACAGATACAGCGACCACTCTGGACGCCACGTTCATACCGGAAAGCGAGGAGCGAATCGATCCGGCATGGGCCGGGGTCGGCTCCCTCGCGCTCGGCGTGTTCGGCCTCGTCACCGCAGAATTCCTCCCCGTCAGCATTCTGACGCCGATGGCCGCCGATCTCGGTATCAGCACGGGCACGGCCGGCCAGGCGGTGACGGCGACCGCCGTCGTCGGCGCGGTTGCCGGGCTGACGATCGCCATCGCCACGCGCCGGTTCGACCGCCGGCTCGTGCTTTGGGGCTTCACCCTGGCGCTGATCGCCTCCAGCCTGCTTGCGGCTTTCGCCACCAATCTCGCCATGCTCCTTGCCGCACGCGTCGTCCTCGGCATCGGGCTCGGCGGCTTCTGGTCGATGATGGCGGCAATCGCCTTGCGTCTCGTGCCGATGTCGCTCGTGCCGCGTGCCATGTCGATCGTCTTCACCGGCGTCTCGGTGGCGACGGTCTGCGCGGCGCCCATAGGCGCCTATATCGGCGATCTCTGGGGCTGGCGCGCCGCATTCCTGATGGCTGCGGCGGTCGGTGCCGTAACGCTGATCGTGCAGATGGCGACCATACCGCGGCTGCCGCCGCAATCGGCGCCGAGCCTGAAGCTCCTCTTCGATCTGATGCGCATGCCGAGCATCCGCATCGGGATCATCACCGTCCTGCTTTTCGTCTCGGGCCACTTCGCCGGCTTCACCTATGTGCGCCCGTTCCTCGAAAACGTCCCGGAATTCGGCATCGAGGCGATCTCGCTGATCCTGCTGGCTTACGGCACCGGCGGCTTCTTCGGCAATCTCGCCGGCGGGCTCATCATCGAACGCAGCATCACGGCGGCCGTGAGCCTCGGAACGCTGCTCATCGCAGCGATGGCGTTCACCCTCGTGACCTTCGGTTCGTTCGATGTCGTGTCGGCCGTGGCGGTGACCCTCTGGGGCTTCGCATTCGGGGCGCTGCCCGTCGCCGTCCAGACCTGGATGGTGCGAGCCGCCCCCGACCATGCGGAAAGCACGGGCGGCCTCATCGTCGCGACCTTCCAGGTCGGCATCGCCAGCGGCGCTGTCCTCGGCGGGCTCTTCGTGGACAGCTTCGGCCCGCTCGGCGCCATCACCTATTGCGCTGTCGCGACCCTCGCGAGCGGGCTCTATGTCGTGGCCTCGCGGCGCAGCATAGAGGTCTGACTGCCGTCCGGTCGCGGCATCGTCTCAACGCCGTTCGGGGAAGAGCGCTTTAAGCCCTTCCGGTGACGGCGTGGCGATGCCGCGCTCGGTGATAAGGCCGGTGATCAGGCGTGCGGGCGTCACGTCGAAGGCGGGATTTGCCGCGGGACTGCCCTCCGGCGAGATGCGCACGCTGGCGATGGAGCCGTCGGACGCGCGTCCCTGCACGAAGCTCACCTCGTCGCCGGGCCGTTCCTCGATCGGAATTTCCTTGACCCCGTCATGGACCGTCCAGTCGATCGTCGGCGACGGCAGAGCGACATAGAAGGGCACGCCGTTATCCCGTGCGGCGAGCGCCTTGAGGTAGGTGCCGATCTTGTTGCAGACGTCGCCATTGGCCGTGGTGCGGTCGGTGCCGACGATCACCAAGTCCACGTCGCCGTGCTGCATGAGATGGCCGCCGGCATTGTCGACGATCAGCGTGTGCGGCACGCCATGGCTGCTCATCTCCCAGGCGGTGAGATAGGCGCCCTGGTTGCGCGGCCGCGTCTCGTCGACATAGACGTGCACCGGTATGCCTTCCTCGACCGCCATGTAGATCGGCGCCGTCGCGGTGCCGTAATCGACGGTCGCCAGCCAGCCGGCATTGCAGTGGGTGAGGATGCGAACCGGCTCG
The DNA here is from genome assembly GCF_030064585.1 of Ensifer meliloti. NCBI lineage: Bacteria > Pseudomonadati > Pseudomonadota > Alphaproteobacteria > Hyphomicrobiales > Rhizobiaceae > Ensifer > Ensifer meliloti. The sequence continues at coordinate 812,723 of NZ_CP120364.1, read as the reverse complement.
TCCGGCTTCTTCTTGGCGGCGATTTGGCGGATGACCTTGAGGCCGTTCGCGCCGATGGCGCGGTTGAGTTCGATGTCCTCTTCCGCGATTTCCGTGGCGCGCTGGTAGGCGGCGTCCGCGCGTCCTGCTTCCGGCAGCGGGCGCAGATGGTCCCGCATCGCGTCGAGCGCCCAACGCAGGTTGATGGCGGTCGGCCGCGTTTGGTGAAGCTCGTCCCAGACGGCATCAAGATGCGCATCCGATGGGTCCTTCGTCATGGCGATGGCAACGCCGTAGGCGGCGGTGACGCCGATCAGCGGCGCGCCGCGCACCCACATGTCGCGAATGGCGAGGGCCACGTCGGCGACAGTCTTCAGCGTCACGACACGCAAGTCGTGCGGCAGCCAGCGCTGGTCGATGATGTCGACGGAGCGGCCATCCTCGTTGAGCCAGATCGTATGGTAATGACGGTCTCCGACTTTCACGCGAGTGTCTCCTTCTGAAGCCGCTCCGCCGTGGCGCGGATGTCCCTGAGGCTGTGGATGCGATGCCGATTGACGGCGAGATGACGTCCGAGCTTCAACGCCTTGCTTTCGCAGGCGGCGCGGCGGTCGGGATCGGCAATCGTTTCGAAATCGGCATTGTGGGCGAGGCCGAGAATGCGGCGGTGGATCTCAATTCCGGCAAAGCCCAGCATCTCGCGCCAGATATCGTCGATGACGATGTTGAGCGCCTGCTCGGCGCCGAGCGGGTCGTTCCTGTCCTCGAAAACGCGCGCCTGGTAGAGGATGCCCATGCGCTCGGTCCGCCAGAGCTGGGCAAATTCGGAGCGGAACGTTTCCCAGATCGTTTCGATCGTCTCGAGCAGATAGGCGCGCATGCCGTCGCGCGCGCCGGTGGTGCTCTCCTGGCCGCTCTGCGAGAAGTAGCTCATCCAGAAATTGGCGAGAAGCATCCCGACGTCGAAGCTGATCGGTCCGTAGAAGGCGAATTCCGGGTCTATGACGCGGGTCTCGGCGTCCGTGACCATCACCGAACCGGTATGCAGGTCGCCGTGGCAGAGCGTTTCGGCCTTGGCGGAGAAGAGATGCTTCAGCCGCTGCGCCTCGACCTTGAGGTCGCGGTCGGAGCGGAGCTCCATCACGATCGGGTCGAGCTGCGGCGCGGTGTGGCGGTTGAGATCGGCTTCGAAATAAGGGTCGGAGAAAACGAGATTTTCGGTGATGTCGCACAGTTCGACATTGTCTGCAAAGAGTGCCAGGTCCGCTTTTTTGTCGCGCGTCGCCATGGAAAGGTCCGAGCCGCGGAAAAGCGTGCGGGCGGCGAAGAGGCCGAGATCGCAACCTATATTGGGCAGTTCGCGCCCATCGATCAGCGCGCGGCGCAGGATGACGTGCGGTGTCAGATACTCCATGACGATCAGCGCCTGCGTCTCGTCGAAGAAGAAAATCTCCGGCACCATACCGGGAGCACGCGCAGCCTGGCGCACCAGCGCGTGGTATTCGAAGAAGGAGCGTTTCAGAGGCAGCGGCCAGCTCTCGCCGACAAGGCGAACATAGGGCAGGGCCTGCTTGACGACCGCCGTGCCTTTGCTGCCCGTGACGATGAACACGAGGTTGAGGTTGCCGTCGCCGATCTCCTTGACGGTCCAGTGCGAAACGTCCCCGCCGATCTTCTCCCTGAGAGCGGAATTGCCGCCGAGCCGATGCGGCAATGACTCGGCGCTGAGCGCCTCGAAGACTTGCTTGTCCATATCGTCCTCCTCCTGCGGATGGCGCGGCCTCCACCGCCCGCCGCCATGGCACAGCTAAGGCACCATTCTGTCAAATGTCAATGACCTTGACATTTGATGAAAGCCTATCCTAACGTGCAGCGTCGGGAGGAGACAATGAGCGGACAGGCAGTGTTTCGCATCGAGGGCGTGCGCAAATCCTTTGGACCCGTGCAGGTTCTCCAAGGGGTGGATCTCGATCTTGAGGCCGGCGCGGTAACGATTTTGATGGGCGCCAACGGCGCCGGAAAATCCACCCTCGTGCGCATTCTCTCCGGCGTCTATGCGCGCGACTCCGGCGCGATCACGCTTGCGGATGCGGCTTTCGAGCCGGTGACGCCTGCCGAGGCGATCCGCGCCGGCGTCGTCACCGTGCACCAGAACATCAATGATGGGGTCGTCGCCGACCTCGACGTCGCAACCAATCTGACGTTCGACCGGCTGAACGGACGTGGCTCGCGGTTCTTCTTCAATCCGCGGCGCGTCCGGCGCGAGGCGGCTGCGGTCGCCGCCCATATGGGGCTCTCCATCGATCTTGCCGCCAACGTCAACGACCTGACCCTTGCCGACCGGCAGATGGTGGCGATTGCCCGGGCGATGTCGCATGAGCCGAAGGTGCTTATCCTCGACGAGCCGACGTCCTCCCTCTCGAGCGCCGAAGCGGAACGCCTCTTCGATCTCGTCGACCGGCTAAAGGCACGCGGCGTCGCCATTCTCTATATCTCGCACCGCATGTCGGATATCCGCCGCCTCGCCGACCGCATCGTCTCGCTTCGCGATGGCCGGATCACGGGCCGTTTCGACGGGCCCGATCTCGACTATGAGGGCGCCGTCGACGCGATGCTGGGCCGCAAGGTTTCGGCGGGCAAAATCGCGGTGCACAAGGCCGGCGGGCCGATCTTCAAGGTGCGCGGCCTGAAGCTGTCCGACCATGCGCGGCCTTTCGATTTCGATCTCCTTGACGGCGAGATCGTCGCGGTCACCGGCCTAGTGGGGGTCGGCAAGACGGCGCTTGCCGAAACGCTGTTTGGTGCGCGCTCCCCGCTGGCCGGCGAAATGACCCTTGACGGATTGCGCTATGCGCCGAAGGCAACCGGTCAGGCGATTGCGCGCGGCGTTTTCCTCGTCGCGAAGGACCGCGCCGAAAGCGGCATCGTGCCCGATTTCAACATCTACGAGAACATCAGCCTGCCGTTTCTGGGCAAGCTCTCCCGCTGCGGCATATCCAGCCGCAGGGCCGAAAGGGCCAAGGCGCGCGGGCAGATCACCTCGCTCGGCGTGATCTGCCGAAACGAACGCGACGAGATGCAGACACTTTCGGGCGGAAACCAGCAGAAGGTGATGGTCGGGCGCTGGCTCTGCGAGCCTTCGCGATTGCTCATCCTCGACGAGCCGTTCCAGGGCGTCGACATCGCCGCGCGCCGGGACATCGGCAACAAGCTGCGCATCTCGGCCGCGGGCCGTTCCACCATCCTCTTCCTTACCGAACTCGACGAAGCGTTCGAGGTCGCCGACCGCATCCTCGTCATGTCGGAGCAGACCATCGTCGGCGAACATCGAAACACTGAAGTCGATGTCGAGCGCCTGCTGTCGGAGATCGCCGGTCAATCCCATCAGCAGGTCATGCATCATGAGCAGTGAACAGAGCAAACCCGCCGCGGCCCCCGTACTTCCGGGCACGTGGGGCATCAGGGAGACCGCGATCAAGTACGGCTTCCTCATGCTGCTCGCCGGCATGGTTCTTTATTTCTCGCTCGTAACCGGAGGTTTTGCCTCCCCTCAAAGCGCAGTCTTCATTCTGCAATCCGTGTCGATCACCGGCATTCTCGCCCTCGGCGTGACGGCGACGCTTGTCGTCGGGGGGTTCGACCTCTCGATTGGCTCGGTCGCCACCACGGCGATGATGGCTTCCTCCTATGTTATGGTGGTGATGGGAGGCGACGCGCTTACGGCAGCGCTCGTATGCCTCGCCGTCGGCGCGCTCGTCGGCCTGATCAACGGCTTCATCATCGTCTACATGCGCGTTCCGGACCTTCTGGCTACCCTCGGCATGATGTTCCTGCTGCTCGGCCTTCAGCGCATCCCGACCGAGGGCCGCTCGATTGCCGCGGGCATGACGCTGCCCGACGGTTCGGTCGCGACCGGCACTTTCAGTCCGGCTTTCCTGGCGCTCGGGCGCCACCGCTTCGATCTCGTCCTGCCCAACCTCGTGCCGGTCTCGGTCGTGGTGCTCGTGGTGCTCGCCATAGCGATCTGGTTCTTCCTCGAATACACCCGCTTCGGCCGCATAATGTATGCGGTCGGGTCCAACGAGCGCGCGGCCGCGCTCGCAGGGGCGCCGGTCAATGCCTACAAGATTTCGGCCTACGTCATTTCCGGCGTCTTCGCCTCTATCGGCGGCATTCTGCTTGCAGCACGCCTCGGCCGCGGCGATATCGCCTCCGGAAACAACCTGCTGCTCGACGCCGTCGCCGCCGCGCTGATCGGTTTTGCCGTGCTGGGTGCGGCCAAGCCGAACGCTTTCGGAACGGCCGTCGGCGCGCTTTTCGTCGGGATCCTACTGCAGGGCCTGACGATGATGAATGCGCCTTACTACACGCAGGATTTCATCAAGGGCGCCGTGCTCGTCGTCGCCCTGATCTTTACCTTTGCGCTCTCGAAAAGAGGCAAACGCTGAGGAGACCTCGGCGGACCATCAAAGTTCATCAGTGGAGGAGACTGACATGGACATAACTCGAAGAACCCTGGGCAGATGGACGCTCGCGCTTATGGGCGCGGCTGCCTCTGCCGTGCCGTCCCTTGCCGCCGACATGCCGAAGCCGTTCGACAAGCCCGGCGACGTGAAGATCGCGCTCGTGCGTTATCTTTCGACCGGCGACTTCTTTCAGTCCTATCTCGCAGGCGTCGAGGCGCAGGCCAAGGCGCTCGGCGTTGAGCTTCAGATCTTCGACAGCCGTCAGGACGCCGCGCTCCAGGCCGATATGGTCGATCAGGCGATAGCGCTCGGAGTGGATGGCATCATTATCCAGCACGGCCTGACGGAATCCATGAAGGAAGCTGCCCAGCGCGCGGTCGATGCCGGCATCAAGGTCGTCGCCTTCGACGTGAATGTCGAGAATGAGAAGATTCCGCAGATCGAACAGTCCGACCGCGACCTCGCCCGTCTCGCCCTCGAACAGGCGATCAAGGAGAACGGCGAGAGCTTCAAGGCCGGTTACGTCTACGTCGCCGGGATCGCCCCGCTCGACCGCCGCGACGAGACCTGGAAGGAATTCAAGAAGAAATATTCCGGCATCGAGGAAGCTGCCCAGTTCGGCACCATGGACAACCCGATCGCCAATTCCGTCGCCAACCAGGCCCGTTCCGTGATTTCAGCCAACCCGGACATCACGGTGATGTTCGCCCCCTATGACGAATTCGCCAAGGGTGTGAAGATCGCGGTCGACGAGGCGGGCCTCTCCTCCAGCGTGAAGATCTACTCAGCCGACATCTCGACCTCGGACATCGCCGCCATGCGGGAGGTGGGCTCGGCCTGGGTGGCGACCGCGGCGACCAATCCCGCCGTCGTCGGCCAGGTCTCGGTGCGTTCGCTCGCCATGCTGCTTGCCGGCGAGAATCCCGGCCGGCAGGTGATCGTGCCCCCGACGCTGATCACCCAGAAGGACCTCAGCGATCAGGACATCAAGAACATGGAAGAACTCGGCGTGAAGCTGCCGCAATTCGCGCATGCCGACGTCGCCATGCCGGCCTGGATGCCGAAGCCCTGATTACGTGCGCCGCGCGTCCCGATGGACGCTCGGCGCGCATATTCAATGATCGCGGCTCCAGCGGTCCATGATCCGTCGCGCCATCGAGGCGGTAACGACGAGATGCGAAGCAAACCCGCCCTTCAGAGCCGCCATCAGCGGCTCGAACTTGCTTTCCTCCTGCACCACCAGCATGCGCTTCCGGATCGCGCGGATGGAGTCGAGGTCTGCCGAGATGCAGCGTCGGTTGTGCGCGCAGTCCATCCACTGGCCGTCGAGATCGATCAGCTGTCCGGCGATGACGCCGGCTGCCCCCCTTTTGCCCATCGCATGCAGGTCCTTCGCCGAAAGGGCACCGCATTTGACGAGGTGGCTATCCTCCTCGATGCCCCCGACGGAGTAGAGCGCGAGCTTGCAGTCCGAAATCGTGGCAAGTTGCTCCCTGATGACGGGCTCGCGGCGCAACTCCTCGGCGAGCCGCTCGGATGAGAGGACGAGGGGCGCATAGAAATTGATGCCTTCCGCATTGAGACGGCGGGCGATTTCCGTGGTGCACTGATCCGGGCGGTAGGAGTAGGGAGCGCCGAGATTGCCGCAGAGCTGCACGACCGACACGCCCCGAAGATCGGCAAACGGCATGACGTCCGCTATGTGATATACGGTGCGGCCCCAGGCGACACCGATCCTGTCGCCCTTGTTGATGAGCTCCAGGAAAACCGAGGCCGCCACCACGGGCATCTCGACGGCCGGGTCCATGGCCTGCCGGTCCTCGGGGAGGATCCAGACACTCGTCAGTCCTGCGGCGTCCTCCAGCTCGCGGGCAAGGACGTCGTCGGAGAAGAGTTCCGTCGACGTGGTGATGGTGACTATCCCCATCTCGCGGGCCTTGCGCAGATACATGGCGATGGAAGCACGCGAGATTTCAAGACGTTGGGCGACTTCATCCTGGCGCAGGCCATGCGTATAGTAGAGCCAGGCGGCCTTGTGGATGATCTGATCGTTGGCGCGGATCGGCATGGAGTTCTTTCGGACGGAAACCCTGACATAATTCATCACATGTGACAAATGTCAAGCATCGCTGCTTCGACCCATGAGGCCGGGCCGTCTCCCCCCGCGCTACCGCTATCTCCACGCCTCCGTCTTCCGTATCCACTCCCTTGTCCTTCCTTCCGGATCGGCATTCAGCGTGATGTCAGTCACCACGGCGGCGCTGTCGGCGCCATGCGCGAAGACGCCTTCGATCCGCTCCGTATTGAGGCCGCCGATGGCGACGAGCGGGAGCGGGTGAACGCGCTCGCGCCACCATGAAAGCCGCTCCAGCCCCTGCGGCGCCCACTTCATCTTCTTGAGGATCGTCGGATAGATCGGCCCGAGCGCGACGTAGTCCGGTTCGGCTGCGAGCGCCTTCGCCAGTTCCGCCTCGTCATGGGTGCTGACGCCGAGCTTGAGCCCGGCGGCACGGATGGCGGCAAGATCGGCCTCCGCCAGATCCTCCTGACCGAGATGGATGAAATCGCAGGCTTCCTCTATCGCCAGCTGCCAGTAGTCGTTGACGATCAGCTGGCATGCATGGGCGGAGCAGACTGCCCTGGCGACCCGTATCTGGTGGCGGATGTCTTCCTCGTTCCGGTCCTTGATGCGGAGCTGCACGAGTTTGACGCCGAGCGGCACCAGCCGTTCGATCCATTGGGCGCTGTCGACGATGAGATAGAAGGGATCGAGCTTCACGAGAAGACTGCCTTTCCGATAACGGGGGTGGATGGAACGGCCATGTCGCGCGGCTCCAGCATGCCGGCGCCGTGAGCCGCGTGGCCGGCATCGATCGCCTTGGTGAAGGCTTCGGCCATGGCGGCGGGATAGGCAGCGCCGGCAACGGCCGTGTTGAGCAGGACCGCGTCGTAGCCGAGTTCCATGACCGTCGTCGCGTGGGACGGGCGGCCGATGCCGGCGTCGACGATCAGCGGCACGTCGGGAAATTCCGCGCGCATGGCGCGCAAGCCCTGCACATTCTGCGGTCCCATGGCGCTGCCGATCGGCGCGCACCAGGGCATCAGCACTTGGCAGCCCGCCTCCAGCAGCCTTTCGGCGACGACGAGGTCGTCCGTCGTGTAGGGGAAGACCTGGAAACCTTCCCCGGTGAGGATGCGAGCCCCCTCCACGAGGCCGAAGACGTCCGGCTGCAATGTGTCCTGGTGGCCGATCACTTCCAGCTTGATCCAGTCGGTGCCGAACACCTCGCGCGCCATCCTGGCGGTCAGCACGGCCTCCGAGACGGAATGGCAGCCGGCCGTGTTGGGCAGCACGCGCACGCCGAGTTCGCGGATCAGCTCGAAGAAGGCGCCGCCCTGGCGCCCGCCGGCCGTCTCGCGGCGGAGCGAGACCGTGACGATATCGGTGCCCGACCGCCGCACCGCTTCGGCGAGCACGGCCGGCGAGGGATAGCGGGCGGTTCCGAGCAGGAGCCGCGATCGGACCTCGGTTTCATAGAATAGCGGCATCGTCAGCCTCCCTGCATGGGCGACAGGATTTCGATACGGTCGCTGTCCTCAAGCCGGTGACCGGCGCGGTCGGCCTTCCGGACGAGTTCGCCGTTTACGGCGGTCGCCAGCCAGTCGCCCTCGAATTCGAGGCGCTGCAGGAGTTCGGCGAGCGTCGCGGCCTGAAGCTCATGTTCCTCGCCGTTGATGGTCAGCTTCATCGGATATCTCCTCTAAGATTCTCTTCGCCAAGGGCCAGTGCCGCCACCTCCCCGGCCATGGCCGGGGAGAGGAGGAAGCCGTGCCGATAGAGGCCGTTGACGGTAATCCTGTTTTCACGGCGCCAGGCCCGCGGCAGGTTGTCGGTAAAAGCGGGGCGCACGCCCGTGCCGGTTTCGACCAGGCGCGCTTCGGCGAAAGCCGGATGGAGCGAATAGGCGGCGTTCAGCAGTTCCATCAGCGAGCGGGTGGTGATCGGACCGGCGTCGTCGCTCTCGATCATCGTCGCGCCGCACATGAAGAGCCCGCCGCCGCGCGGCACGATATAGAGCGGGATGCGGGGATGCAGCATGCGCACGGGGCGCGAGAGCGTCACCTCGTCCGTCTGCAGATAGGCCATCTCGCCGCGAACGCCGCGAAGTCCGTCGAACTCGCCGATCCTCGACGCGCCGGTGCAATCGACGGTGAGCGCGAAACCGCGATCGTCCATGTCCTCGCCGGCGAAGGCGGCGCCGCGTGCCGCCAGCCCTTGCCGGAGCGCCGAGAGTGCCCGGCGGGGGTCGAGATGCGCCTCCTGCGGAAAGAACAGCGCCTCCCGGAAACGGCCGGCGAGAGCCGGCTCAAGCGCTGCGATCTCCTCCGCATCGAGCCAGCGGAAGCCGGAGGTGCGCGAGGCGAAGCGCTTGAGTTCGGCTCCGTCACGGGGTTGCGCCACGACGAGCGTGCCGTTGCGATGGACGGAACCGGCGGGGAGGGCGGCTTCCCACCAGTCGGCGGCGCCGATTCCCAGCGTCAGGACGGTTTCCTCGGCGCTTTCGCGCTCGCACCAGGGAGCGAGCATGCCGCCCGCATACCAGGAAGCGGCCCCGGTGAAGCCGGCGGCATTTTCGATGATCGTTACTTCGGCGCCGCGCGCGAGAAGTTCATGGGCGGCGGTGAGGCCGGCGACGCCGGCCCCTCTGATCAGCACGCGCATCTCATTCTCCAGCGGGCGCGGCATTGCTTTCATCGAGCGGCATGTAAAGGTCGCCACCGTCGCGATATTTGGCCGCCATTGCCTCGAGCCCCTCCTTCTGCGCCTCGGCGCGGATATCGTGGGAAATCCGCATCGAACAGAATTTCGGCCCGCACATGGAGCAGAAATGCGCGACCTTGTGCGCCTCCTTGGGCAGCGTCTCGTCGTGGAAGTTGCGCGCGGTTTCGGGGTCGAGCGAGAGGTTGAACTGGTCCTCCCAGCGGAACTCGAAGCGGGCGCGCGACAGCGCGTCGTCGCGGGTTCGGGCGGCCGGGTGCCCCTTGGCGAGATCGGCGGCGTGGGCGGCGATCTTGTAGGTGATGACGCCGGTCTTGACGTCGTTGCGGTCGGGCAGGCCCAGATGTTCCTTCGGCGTCACGTAGCAGAGCATGGCGGTGCCGAACCAGCCGATCATCGCCGCGCCGATGCCTGACGTGATGTGGTCGTAGCCGGGCGCGATATCGGTGGTGAGCGGCCCGAGCGTATAGAAGGGCGCTTCGCCGCAGACGGCGAGCTGCTTGTCCATGTTCTCCTTGATCTTGTGCATAGGCACATGGCCCGGCCCTTCGATCATCACCTGGCAATCCTTGGCCCAGGCGATCTTCGTCAGTTCGCCGAGCGTTTCGAGCTCGGCGAACTGGGCCCTGTCGTTGGCGTCGGCGATCGAGCCGGGACGCAGGCCGTCGCCGAGCGAGAAGGAGACGTCATAGGCGCGGCAGATGTCGCAGATATCCTCGAAATGCTCGTAGAGGAAGCTTTCGCGATGGTGATGCAGGCACCATTTTGCCATGATCGACCCGCCGCGCGAGACGATGCCGGTGACGCGATCCACGGTGAGCGGAATATAGTGAAGCCTGACGCCGGCATGGATGGTGAAATAGTCGACGCCCTGTTCCGCCTGCTCGATCAGCGTGTCGCGGAAGACCTCCCAGGAAAGGTCTTCGGCGATGCCGTTTACCTTTTCCAGCGCCTGGTAGAGCGGTACCGTGCCGATCGGTACCGGCGAATTGCGGATGATCCATTCGCGGATGTTGTGAATGTTGCGGCCGGTGGAAAGGTCCATGACCGTATCGGCGCCCCAGCGCGTCGCCCAGACCATCTTCTCCACCTCTTCGGCCATCGAGGAGGTGACGGCGGAATTGCCGATATTCGCGTTGATCTTCACCAGAAAGTTGCGGCCGATGATCATCGGCTCGGCTTCCGGATGGTTGATGTTGGCCGGAATGATCGCCCGGCCGGCGGCCACCTCCTGGCGGACGAATTCCGGCGTCACGAAGTCGGGGACCGATGCACCGAAACTTTCGCCGTCTCGGGCGAGCGCCTCCTTCGCGGCCTTCCGGCCGAGGTTTTCGCGAATGGCGATGAACTCCATCTCCGGCGTGACGATGCCGGCGCGGGCATAGGCGAGCTGGGTCACCGCTTTTCCCGGCTTGGCCCTGAGCGGCCGATTGCGAACCGGGAATTCCGGCGTCAGCCTTTCGCCGGTCGCAAAGCCGTTGTCCTCGGCCTTCACTGCACGGCCGTCGTAGCTTTCGACATCGCCGCGCTTGAGAACCCAGTCGCTGCGAAGGCGTGGCAGGCCCGCGTCGATGCGGATATCGGCGTTTTCGACCGTGTAGGGACCGGAGGAGTCGTAAACGGTGACCGGCGGCTCGCCGGAGGTCGGATGGAGCGCGATCTCGCGCATCGGCACGCGGATGTCGGGATGGATATCGCCCGGCTTGTAGACCTTGCGGGACGCGGGAAGCGGTCCCTGGGTGACCGAGGGCGCCGCGGCGAGAGGTTTGACTAGATTCATCTTGAGGCTCCAAAGTTTTCGCGTTGGAGACCCAGTTCTGAAGCCGGAAGGATGAAAAGACGTTTGGCCGACGGATCGCGGGTACACGGAATCCCGGCTGTCGCACGTCTGCACCGTCCCTACGCCAGTATGAACTGGATCAGGTTCAACGGGTCACTGCGCGCTCTAGCAGTATCTCAGCCCCTTGCCGGGACCCCCCTGGTGAATGGCGCAATTAGGAACGGTTATCGGCGCGGCGTCAAGATGGTTTTTGAATGGCCGCCTCCGGCGCGGTCCGGTCCCGGGCGAGGATGTCGGGCGCGTCAGTTATCTGCTCTGGATTGTCCTCCCGCCATGCTTGCAAATGCAGCTCCTTGCATCTAATCACCCGTCACGAATGGGGCGCGGTGAAGCAGGTAGCGGAAGGACGATTGTCGTGGGGCAAGCTGAGGCAGGGACAAGAAGAAAAAAGAGACGCAAGGCGCTTTGGGCCGCAGTTGCGGTGATAGCAATCACGGCCGCCGGCATGGCCGGCTACAAGACCATCGTAGAAAATCGCGTGAGCAGGATGATCGCCGAGCGCGGTGGCAAGGCGGGCAGCGTCGAAGCGGATTTCCTTGGGCGAATTCATCTGCGCGACGTGGCCTTGCCGCTGAAGGACGGGTCGGACGTTCGTATCGCCGCGGTTGACGGCCGGCCCAGTATCTTTTTCCTCCAGGGCATGCTCGAAGTAAGCGGCCTTGAACTCAAGACTGCTTTCGGCACGGTCTCTGTCCCGCGCGCGGTCGTCGAAGAAGCAGATTTTGATCGCGGCACCTTGGAGCAGATGTTCGGCGGGAAGAGCGAACTCTCGATCTCCAAGCGAGTAGAACTTTTCACGGCAAGGCGTATCTCCGCCCCGGAGATCGTCTTCGCGCAGATCGTTGCCGGGACCGAGCAGAAGCTGATCTACAGGAACGTGGTCTCGGAAGGCATCGCCGATGGGCGTATCGCCCGCTATTCGGCGAGCGGCGGCAGCTTCGAAGTCGGCGTGGACCGTTCGGGGGGAGAGGGCGGCAGGAAGAATAGGGTGGCGGGTTCCATCGGAGCCGTGACGGCGCAGGATATCGATGCCGCCTATCTGGCGCGGCTCTATACCGAAAAAGCCGGCCCGGACGACAACGAGGCAAAGCCTGTCTATGGGCCGATTTCGGTAAAGGACATCGCCTTCTCGGATGGCGAGGCGAGCTTCGGCTATGACGAGGTTCGCAGCAGCGGCTTCAGCATGCGAATGCCGGCCGAGCCGCTGGTCGAGACGCTCGAAAAGCTGAAATCGGTCTCGGCGCCGGATCAATTGCCGCCGGCGGAACGCCAAGCCTATTTCAATCGGGTCTTGTCGATTATCGACATGACGAGGAAGGCCGACATGGAAATGCTCGGCCTTACGATCGACGCGCCGATGAAGGACGGTGACGAAGGCGAGAGGATCAAGGTTTCGATAGACCGCCTCGCCCTTGAGGTCGATGGACGGAAGCTTGACGGCACGCTGAATGGCCTCTCGATGGGAGAGGGCGCGGACTACATCAAGGTCTCCGAAGCGAGCATTTCGGGATTTTCCTGGAATTCGACCTTGGAGGGTCTGCAGAGGATGGTCGCGCTCGACGAGCGGCAGCGCGAGAATTTTCCCTTTACGACACTGTTGCCGGAATTCGGTACGGTCCGGCTGGCGGGTCTGGATGCCGATCTGCCCGATACAGAAACCGAAGGCGCTGAGAGCGACGCACAGGATTCGGTGCCGAGGCGCGTCCGCTTCTCGCTCAAGGATTACGAGTTGGCGCTCACGAAGCCCCGCAACGGCATTCCGACCGACATCCGCATCAGATATCAGGATCTGACCCTGCCGATCCCGGAGCATATGCACGACGAGCCGTTCGCGCAGCTTCGCAACCTCGGTTTCAATGAGGTGGTCCTGTCGTCCAACATCGAAGCCGCCTGGGACGAGCCGAGCCAGACTCTGGTCATCGGGGATATCTCCACACGTGGAAAAGATATCGGCGGCTTTTCCCTCTCCGGCCTGCTGGGGGGCGTGAGCGGCGACTTCTTTTCCGGCGACGAGGCGAAGATGCGGGCAGCGCTGTTCGGCCTCACCGCCCGTGAAGCAAAGCTGAAGATCGAGGACAAAGGTCTCGCCGCCAAGGCCATACGGGCCTATGCCGAGCAAAACGACATGACGGAGGATCAGGCGCGCGGCATGCTCACGATGACGGCTTCGGTGGCGTTGCAGCAGTTTGCCGCGCAGGAGCCTCGGTTGCAGGACGTGCTGGACGCAGCTTCGCAGTTCATTGCCAAACCGGGGATGTTCACGTTGACGGTCAAATCCAAATCCGCAAACGGAATCGGTGCGCTCGAATTCGCGGTTGCTTCGCAAAATCCGCTCCTGCTTCTCGACAGGGTCGACTTCGAGGCGACGGCGGAATAGGCGGTCTTCTCGCCGCATGCCGGGCGAAGACGAGTTGCAGCGCCGGGCAAGTGATCGCCCCTCCCCACAGGCGGGAGGGGCTTAAACCTGCCGCACCGTCACCGACTTTGTCGCTGCCGCAGGCTCAAGTTTTCGATATGGCATTGGGACGCCCCGGGCCTGCCCGTTCGACATAATCTGCCCGGTTGATCCCATGGCGCTGCAGCTTGTCGTAAAAAGTCTTGCGGGGGATGCCGAGGGCTTGCAGGGTCTCTTTGACGTCGCCGCAATGCGCCGTGAGCGCCTGCTTGAGGATATCGGCCTCGTAGCGTTCCAATCTTTCCGGCAGGGTCGCTCCGCTTGAGGCGGGCGCTGCGGCCGGAACTCCCAGGTTTCCCTCCACCCCCAGCGCCACCCGTTCGGCGAAGTGCGAAAGCTCGCGCACATTGCCGGGCCAGGAATGCGTCGCCAGGTACGCGCGCATGGCAGCCGAGATCGCGGGCACTTCGCGGCCGAAGCGTTCCGAGGCGCGGGCCAGGAAATGGGAGAAGAGGAGGGGGATGTCGTCGCGCCGTTCGCGCAGGGGCGGGATCGAGAGCGTCACGACGTTCAGCCGGTAATAGAGATCCTCGCGGAAATCGCCGCGCGCGGCCGGGTCGCCGAGATCGACCTTGGCTGCGGCGACGACGCGGATGTCGACGGGGCGGGTCAGATTGGTGCCGAGCGGCGTGATCTCGCGGGCTTCCAGCACGCGCAGCATCTTCACCTGAGTTGCCGGCGGCATGGCCTCGATCTCGTCGAGGAAGAGCGTGCCGCCGCTCGCATGCTCGATCCGGCCGATCCGCTTCTTGACGGCGCCGGTAAAGGCGCCGGGCTCGTGGCCGAAGAGCTCGCTTTCGATCACCGTTTCCGGCAGAGCGCCGCAATTCAGCGCGACGAAATTGCCGGTCCTGCGGCGGCTCCATTGGTGCAGCAGCGTGGCGACGACCTCCTTGCCGCTGCCCGTCTCGCCGGCAACCAACACGTCGACATCGGTGTCGGCGATGTGTTTCAAGGTCTGGCGAAGCCGCTCCATGACCGGCGTCTGGCCGATCAGCGGCAGGCCTTCGGAGGCGGCTTCGGCCGCGCGGCGCAGCGACCGGTTCTCCATCACGAGCCGCCGCTTCTCCTCTGCGCGCCGGGCGCTCTGGACAAGACGATCGGCGGCAAACGGCTTGGCGATGAAGTCATAGGCGCCGTCCTGGATCGCCTGCACCGCCATCGGTATGTCGCCGTGCCCCGTAACAAGGATCATCGGCAGGTCCGGATCGAGCGCCAGGATCTTGCGGAAAAGGGCAAGCCCGTCCATGCCGGGCATGCGGATATCGCTGATGACGATGCCCGCGAAGTCGGCGGAAAGTCCGGCGAGCGCTTCGGTCGCGCTGGCGAAGGACGAGACGGTGAAGCCCGCAAGCTCGAGCGTCTGCTGCATTGCCTTGCGCAAGTCGCGGTCGTCATCGATCAGGAACACGGATGGGGCGGCGCTCATCGCTCAGGCCTTCTTGAGATTGACGGCAAATGTCGTTCCGGAGGGGCCGCTCTCGACCTCGATCGTGCCGCCATAGTCGGAGACGATCTCCTTGGAGATCGCGAGACCGAGGCCCAGCCCGTCTTCCTTCGAAGTGTTGAACGGCGTGAACAGCTCTTCGCGGACATCGGCCGCAATCCCCGGGCCATTGTCGGCGACGGTCAGCGCGATGCCGCCGGCCGCCTCCTCGCAGCGCACCTGGATCGCGCCGTCCTCGCTGTCGCCGATCGCTTCCAGTGCATTCTGCAGAAGGTTGATCAAGACCTGCTCCAGCCGGATGCGGTTGCCGAGTGCCTGGAGACCATCGGGCGGCAGATCGAGGCGGATTGCGTCCATCCGTCCTGCAAACCGGCTGCGGAGCAGCATGAGCGCACCCTCGACGACCTCCTTCATCGCGGTCGGCCCGGCGGCGAAATGGCCCTTGCGGGCGAAGCGGCGCAGTTCGTCGGTGATGGCGCCGACGCGCTCGGTAAGCTCGGCTATGCTTTCCATGTTTTCGGCGGCGGTGACGGTCTGGCCGCGGTGGAGAAAGGTGCGGGCATTATCCGCATAGGCGCGGATGGTGGCGACCGGCTGGTTGATCTCATGGGCAACCCCGGCGGCGACCTGGCCGAGGATCGCCAGCCGGTTCGCCTGGACGAGGTCCTGCTGCACGGCCTGGAGCTTCTCGGTGGTCTGCCGGTGGTCGGCGATCTCGGTTTCGAGACGGTCGCGCGCCATGCGCAGGTCGCGCGTCCGCTCCTCGACGCTCGCCTCAAGCGCATTGCGGGCCAGCCGCTCCTCGGCGCTGCGCATGGCTACTACCTGGCGACGGCGCAGGAGCAATGCGGCAAGCGCGAGAAGCGGTACGAGCGCGGCAAGGGTGAGGAGCTGCGCCTCCCGCGCACCCGCTGCGAGCGGCGCCTTCAGCGGCGACAACTGCTCGAGCCGCCAGTTCGTCGACGGCACCATGGTTTCCACGCGCAGGAAGGCTGCGGTGGAGTCGCCCGGCAGCAGGGCGTCGAGCGTGGAGGAGCCATCGGGCCGCGCTTCGATCTTCCGGAAGGGCAGCGGCAGCAGCGGCGCATCGCCGAACTGCAGGCTTTCGCGAATGGGCGCCAGCCGGTCTTCGGCGATCGGCTTCGTCGTCATGAAGCGCCAGGAGGGCAGGCTGGTGATGAGGACGATGCCGCGCCGGTCGGTGACATAGGCCGGCTTGCCCGAGGCCTGCCAATCCGCCTCGACCCCGTCGAATTCGAGCTTGGCGACGATCACCCCCAGCGGACCGCCGGGCCCGTCGACGCGCCGGGAAATATAAAGCCCGGGCCGATTGCTGACCGTGCCCATGGCGAAATGTTCGGCCATGCCGTCGCGGACGGCGAGCCGGAAATAATCGCGGAAGGCATAGTCGTTGCCGACAAAGCTCGTCGGCTCCTGCCAGTTGCTGGCCGCGACGGCGACGCCGCTCCGGTCGATCAGATAAATGACCGCGGCTTCGGCGCTTGTCGCCAGGGCCTCGAGCTTACGGTTGATGCGGTCGAGCGACGGCCTGTCCGGCGAAAGCAATGCGCCACGAATGGCTGCGTCGTCGGCGAGGACAAGCGGCAGGGCGCGCTGCCGTTCCACGACTGCTCGAAGAAGCGAGGCTTTCAGGCTGGCGTCGATCCGGCTCTGACCGGCAAGGCCGGCGAGCGCCTGCGACCGGCCGTAGTCTCGCGCAAGAAGAAGGCCGGCTGCCAGAAGGACCAGCGCGACTGCCGCGAAAACGAGCCAGGACCGTCGGGCCCGGCTGCGAAGCGCATGCGGATCGCTCGCTTCTGCAGGAAGTTTGACCATGCGAACATTGTGCATGTTTTCGCCCAGGACGCCAGCACTTCTGTGCGGAAATCCGCACATATCCACGAACGGCAAGCGAGCACCGCTCCCAAAAATGTCATGGATTCAATCGCATAGGCCTTCCGCGGCAAACTGGCACGCATGTTGCTGACAAGCTCCACAAGGCAGCCACTGCTGTCGATCTTCGGAAAGCGGCCCGGGAGGCCCGGCATGTTGCCGGACTGGGCCTGCCACGTGGAGGATATCATGATCATCGAACATTCCGCGGAGGTCCGCGGCAAGACACCCCTTTACCGCCATCTCTATGTTCAGGTGCTGGCGGCGATCGCCGCGGGCATCCTGCTCGGGCATTTCTATCCTGATATCGGCACGGAGCTCAAACCGCTTGGCGACGCCTTCATCAGGCTCGTGAAGATGATCATCGCGCCGGTGATCTTCCTGACGGTCGCGACCGGGATTGCCGGCATGACCGATCTCGCCAAGGTCGGCCGCGTCGCCGGCAAGGCGATGATCTACTTTCTCGCCTTCTCCACCCTCGCGCTTGTCGTCGGCCTCGTCGTCGCAAACGTGGTGCAGCCGGGCGCGGGCATGCATATCGATCCGGCCTCGCTGGACGCCAAGGCGGTCGCGACCTATGCCGAGAAAGCGCATGAGCAGTCGATCACCGGCTTCCTGATGAACATCATCCCGACGACGCTCGTCGGCGCCTTCGCCGAAGGCGACATCCTGCAGGTCCTGTTCATCTCGGTGCTCTTCGGTATCTCGCTGGCGATCGTCGGCAAGAAAGCCGAGCCCGTGGTCGATTTCCTGCAGGCGCTGACGCTGCCGATCTTCCGGCTCGTTGCGATCCTGATGAAGGCCGCCCCGATCGGCGCCTTCGGCGCCATGGCCTTCACCATCGGCAAGTACGGTATCGCCTCGATCGCCAATCTCGCCATGCTGATCGGCACCTTCTATCTGACGTCGTTTCTCTTCGTCTTCATCGTTCTCGGCGCGGTCGCACGCTATAACGGCTTCTCGATCCTCTCGCTCATCCGCTACATCAAGGAGGAGCTGCTGCTGGTGCTCGGGACGTCCTCTTCGGAGGCGGCTCTTCCGGGCCTCATGAACAAGATGGAGAAGGCCGGCTGCAAGCGCTCGGTCGTCGGTCTCGTCATTCCGACCGGTTATTCCTTCAACCTGGACGGCACCAATATCTACATGACGCTTGCGGCCCTGTTCATCGCCCAGGCGACCGATACGCCGCTCTCATACGGCGACCAGATTCTGCTGCTCCTCGTCGCAATGCTGAGCTCGAAGGGTGCGGCCGGCATTACCGGCGCCGGCTTCATCACGCTTGCCGCAACGCTCTCGGTCGTTCCCTCCGTGCCGGTCGCCGGCATGGCGCTGATCCTCGGCATCGACCGCTTCATGTCGGAATGCCGCGCCCTGACCAATTTCGTCGGCAACGCGGTTGCGACGATCGTGGTGGCGAAGTGGGAGGGCGAGCTCGATCAGGCGCAGCTTTCCGCAGCTCTCGGCGGCGAGGCGTCCGTCGAGGCCATCCCGGCGGTCGTCCAGCCCGCCGAATAAGCTTGCCTCCCAGGGCGAGACCGCACGCTGGTGCGGTTGGCGCGGTCCGGTTCTCCGGGCCGCGCTTTTTTATCGCCGGCCAGGCCTGAGGGGGTGGGCACTCGGCACAAGATCAGATGCCGTGCAGCACCTGCGTCGCCTTCACTGCCGCCGAGGCCCGGTTTTCGACGCCGAGCTTCACATAGATCTGTTCGAGATGCTTGGTGACGGTGCGCGCGCTCAAGCCCAGGATCTCGCCGATGTCGCGGTTGGATTTCCCTTTGGCGATCCACAGCAGCACCTCGGACTCCCGCTGGGTGAGCCGGAAGTGCTGGCGCAGCGTTTCGTCGTCGCTCATGCCGTTCTCGGCGGTCAGCCGGAATAGGTATTCATTGGCGCCGATCGCGCCGAGATAGGAGATCTGCAGGCCCGTCTGGCTGGCGCGCTGCAGGGTGAAAGTCCCTTGCCTTTCGCCGGGGCTGTTTTCCCGCTCCCGCATCCACTCGGCAATGCGCCCGGCGACGAAGGCAAGACCGTCGTCGCTGCCGGTGGCCGCGTTGACGAGGCGGGTCGCCTGCGGGGTCGACCAGCGGACCGTTCCATCGCCGCGCACCGCCAGCAGATGCCGCCCCGCCGCGTCCAGTGCGACGCGGGCGCTCTGGGCGGAGCGCGCATTGGAAAGATGGACGCGGATGCGGGCGCGCAACTCGTCGATATTGATCGGCTTGGTGAGATAATCGACGCCGCCGGCTTCGAGTGCCCGCACCACATGCTCCGTCTCGGTGAGGCCGGTCATGAAGACCACGGGCACCTGGGCGACGGAAGCATTCGCCTTCAGCCGGGTGCAGGTGTCGAAACCGTCCATGCCGGGCATGACAGCATCGAGCAGGATGATGTCCGGCGTGATGCGATCGGCTATGTTGAGCGCCGCGTTGCCGGAGGTCGCGATCAATACGGAAAAGCCGGACTGTTCCAGCGCTTCGGTCAGGAAGCCGAGCGCCTCCGGCGAATCGTCGACGAGGAGTACGATGTCGCGCACGTTCGCTGCCTCAGGCACGGGCATTCGCCTCCCCGGCGAGCAGGCGTTTTAGAAAGGCGTCATAGCCCGCGAGGTCGAATGCCCCGACATAGGCGCGCGCCGCCTCGGCGAAGGCTCGGTTGTCGGGGTTCAGGGCGATCTCCGTCAATTTTGCTTCGATGCCCCTCACGTAGCCGATTTCGCCGAGCTCGATCAATTCTTTCAAATGATGATGACCGGGGCTCGCCACCGCAGTGGTCTTGTCGGTGCCGGACGTTTCCTTCGGGCCGTCGTCGTAGATCCATTCGAGTTTCAGGTGGATCGCGAGCTTGTCGGTGAGCTGGCGCAGGCCGAAGGGCTTGGCAAGCGCATCGTTGTGGCCGATGGCGCCGGCGGCCGAGCCATCGCCGATATTGGCCGAAAGCATGATCGCCGGCGCGCTCTGGCCGGCTTCCCTCAGCCGCATCACCAGATCCCAGCCGCTCATGCCGGGCATGGAGATGTCGATCAGGAACAGGTCCGGTTCCGTATGTTCGGCGAGCGCCAGGCAGGCCGCCCCGCTCGCCGCCGCAAGAACGGTGAAATCGAGCGGCGTCAGCAGCTCGCGCATCAGGTCGCGGTGATCCGCATTGTCGTCGACCACGATGATCGTCCGGCGTGGCCCGTGATAGGACTTGATCTTGCGCACCGGGTCCTTGAGCGCGGCGGGCCGGTCGACCGCAGAGAGCATCAGCCGGACCTTGAAGGCCGTGCCCTTGTCCTTCTCGCTGGTGACGGAGATTTCGCCGCCGAGCGTCTGGGTGAGCAGGCGCGTGATGGTCAGGCCGAGACCGAGGCCCGGCATGCGATATTCCGCCTCGCCGCGCTGGAAGGGCTCGAAGATCCTGGGCAGGTCCTTCTCGCTGATGCCGCGGCCGCTGTCCTCGATGGTGAAACTTGCAACCTGGCTGCGATAGGCGACGTCGAAGCGGATATGTCCCCGTTCCGTGAACTTCAGGGCATTGGAGAGCAGGTTGACGAGGATCTGCCGCAGGCGCTTGTCGTCGGTCCGCACATATTGCGGCAGCGAGGTTGCGCGGTTGTGCTCGAAGGCGATGCCCTTTGCCTGCGCCTGCGGGCGGAACATGTCGACGATCTGATCCAAGAAGTCCTGAATGTTGATCTCGTTGGAATAGACCTGCAGCTTGCCGGCTTCGATCTTGGAGATGTCGAGGAGGCCGTCGATCAGTCCGGAGAGATGGTCGGCGCTGCGCCTGATCGCCTTGATCGCGCCCTGCCGCAGCGGCGGTATCGTCTCGTCGCGCTCGAGGATCTGGGCGTAGCCGAGCACCGCATTGAGCGGCGTGCGCAGTTCGTGGCTGAGCCCCACGACATAGCGGCTCTTCGCACGGTTGGCCGACTCCGCCCTTTCTTTCGCGTCCTGCAGCGCCGCGTCGGTCTTCTTGTGGGCGGCGATCTCCTTCAGGAGAGCCGTGTTCTGCCGGGAGGATTCCTCTTCCGCAACGACCCGGCTGTCATGGGCAAGCACGTAGAACCAGGACACGACGCCGGCAAGGATGGCAAAGACGAAGAAGACGATGGCGATGGTCCGCTCGACGACCTCGGCGGTCTCGGGAGAGGCGGCCGTCGTCTGGTGGGCGATCATCGCCAGGATGACGCCGATGCCGGTGATCGAGATCACCGCCGAAATCGCGTAACGGCCGAGCCTTGTCGCGAGCTTTGCGACGACCGTTTCGGGCAGCACCGCCTTGGCCACGGTCGCGACCTGCGTGTTCAGCCGCGCCTTCGGCTTGCACATGTCGTGGCAGCGGCTGTCGAGCGAACAGCAGAGCGAGCAGATCGGCGCCGCATAGGCCGGGCACCAGGCCATGTCCTCGGGCTCGAACGGATGCTCGCAGATCGAGCAGGTGATCTCGCTTTCGGCGAGCCAGCTCTTGCGCGGCTTGCGGGCGAGATAGAATTTCCCTTCCGTCCACCAGGCGATCAGCGGCGAGACGACGAAAGCCGTGACGAGCGCGATATAGGGGGCGAGCGAGGCGGCGATTTCGCCCGCTGCGCCGAAATGCGCGACGAGGGCGAAGAGCGTCGACACGCCCATGGTGCCGAGGCCGACGGGGTTGATGTCGTAGAGATGGGCGCGCTTGAACTCGATGCCGGGCGGGGCGAGCCCGAGCGGCTTGTTGACGAAGAGATCGGCGGAGATCGTCGAGAGCCAGGCCATGGCGACGATCGAAAAGATGCCGAGCGTCTCCTCCAGCAGACGATAGATGCCGAGCTCCATCAGCAGGAGCGCGATCGCCACGTTGAACACCAGCCAGATGACGCGGCCCGGATGGCTGTGGGTGAGCCGCGAGAAGAAGTTCGACCAGGCGAGCGAGCCCGCATAGGCGTTCATCACGTTGATCTTGAGCTGCGAGACGACGACGAAAGCGGCCATCAGCAGGAGCGCGGCCGTGTCCGACGGGAAGATGTAGCCGAAGGCGTTGTAATACATCTGCGCCGGGTCGGCGGCCCTGGTCGAGGGAACGCCGGTGCTGAGCGCCAGCACGACGAGAAAGGAGCCGGCCAAGAGCTTCGGCGCGCCGACGATCACCCAGCCGGAGCCGGCAAGAAAGACGGCGATGCGGTGCCGGAGCTTGCGCTCGCCGTCGGGCGGCAGGAAGCGCAGGAAGTCCACCTGCTCGCCGATCTGCGCCATCAGCGCGAAGATGACCGCCGAGGCAGCGCCGAATTCGACGAGATGGAACGACGCGAGCGTGCCGGGGGGACCCGATGTGTGATGGATGCCCGCATAAGCGAGCCACAGGCCGACCTTCTCCCAGTCGGCAAACGCGATGAAGGCGAAGGGAAGAACGTTCAGGACGATCCAGAAGGGCTGCGTGACGAGCTGGAACCGGCTGATCAGCTTCACGCCATGGGTGACCAGCGGGATCACCATGACGGCGCTGACGATGTAGCCGATCCAGAGCGGTATGCCGAGCGCGAGCTCCAGCGCCCCGGACATGATCGAGGCTTCGATCGCGAAGAGGATGAAGGTGAAGCTCGCATAGATGAGCGAGGTGATCGTCGAGCCGATATAGCCGAAGCTCGCGCCGCGCGTGAGAAGGTCGATGTCGACGCCGTGACGGATGGCATAGCGGCTGATCGGCAGGCCGACGATAAGGATCATCAGGCTCGCGACGAGGATCGCGACGATGGCGTTGGTCGTGCCGTAGGACATGGTAATCGCGCCGCCGATGGCTTCCAGCGCCAGGAAGGAGATGGCGCCGATCGCCGTCTGCGAAATGCGCGCGGAGGAAAAGCGCCGCGCGCTCTTGGCGGTGAAGCGCAGCGCATAGTCTTCGAGCGTCTGGTTGGCGACCCAGCGGTTATATTCTCGTCGAACGGGAATGATGCGCTGGCGTGCCGCCATGGTCCCTCGTCATCTCGCATTGCCGGCCGAATGCGCCAGCCGCTCCTGTCGTAACACGGACGAGCGGCCCGGGAAATTGCTGCATTGCGGAAAACGTCGACGCTCCGCGAGGGCCGCTTGATCAGTTTTGATCGTTTTGTATCGAATGTTCTCCCTCTTGAAGCGGATTTGCCCTGCGGTCCCTTGAGGCCGACCAAATGAATGGGCAATGGCGCGGCACCTGTCCATTACAGATCTCAGCTCTTGACAGAACGCCACGCTGCTGCAATAAACCATCAAGTTAATTAACCGATAGGTTAAGCATTGATGGATCAGCTCAGCAGCACCCTGTCGGCACTGGCCGACCCGACCCGCCGTGCCATCGTTGCGCGCCTTGCCGCCGGCGAGGCGACGGTGAACGAACTTGCAGCTCCATTCGAGATGAGCCTGCCGGCGGTCTCCAAACATCTGAAGGTATTGGAACGCGCGGGGCTGATATCCCGGGGCCGTAACGCCCAATGGCGGCCCTGCCGGCTGGAGGCGGCACCGTTGAAGGAAATCGCCGACTGGGTCGAACGCTACCGCCATTTCTGGGAGGGCAGTTTCGACCGGCTCGACAGCTATCTTCATGAACTGCAGCGCAACGAGAAATCGGATCAAGACTGAACCGGGTTCGCCCGACCGCAAGGGAGAAGATCATGAATGCCCCGTCTCTGAAGGAAGAGAACGCGCTTACCATCACGCGCGTCTTCGACGCGCCCGCCAACCTCGTCTTCAAGGTCTGGACGACACCCGAACACCTGGCACGCTGGTGGGGCCCGAAGGGCTTCACGGTGCCCGCGATCACCACCGATTTCCGTGAAGGCGGCGCCTGGCGCGGCTGCATCCGCTCGCCGGAGGGCCAGGACTACTGGGCGCACGGCATCTATCGCGAGATCGTGGCCCCAAGCCGGATCGTCCTCAGCTTCGCCTGGGAAGAGGAGGGCGCCATCGACACGCTGATCACGGTCACCCTCGAGGATGTGGCGGGAGGCACGCGTCTCACCTTCCACCAGGCGCCGTTCACGAGCGCCGAGAGCCGCGATTCGCATGCGGAAGGATGGAGCGAGTGCATGGACCGGCTGGTTTCCTATGTCGCTGCCCGGAAGGAGGAAGTGCAATGAAGAAGACCTATCACGGGAGCTGCCATTGCGGCGCGGTGCGTTTTTCCGCAAATCTCGATCTTGCGCCGGAGGGAAAGCGATCCGAAGCGCCGCGGCCGGGCGTGTGGTGGACGACGACCTTCCGCTGCAACTGTTCCTCCTGCCTGAAGACGCGATTCTGGAAGGTGTTCGTCACGCCCGAGGATTTCTCCCTGCTTTCCGGCGAGGAAGCCTTGGCGGAGTACCGCTTCGGCGAGCGCATGATCCGCCACGTGTTCTGCCGGCACTGCGGCGTCCACCCCCTTGGCAGCGCCGATTTCGAGATCATGGGCGGGCCGTTTCATGCGGTGAATATCGCCTGTCTCGACGACGCGACCGACGAGGAGCTGGCGAATGCCCCGATCGTCTATGAGGACGGGCGCCATGATGCATGGGATCGGTCACCCGCGGTGACGTCCTATTTGTGAGGAGCCGTACCGCTCCTTCGCGTCTGCCGCGGTAGCGACTTGGATCCGCGGCAGAAAACTCCGGGCAGAAGCCCAAGCTTCCTTCTTCCCCCCGCCGCCTACGTAGAATGACGTATGTGCAGTGCAGCGCGGCTGCCCGATTATCCCCCGAGCAACGGCCATGGAGAACGGCCACTTGCGTTGCGGCGATCAGAACAAGGGGGTTCAATCAGATGACTATCAGGGCACGCGTCACCGGCGCATTTCTCGCTGCCGTCCTTTCTACGACGGCGTTCAACGGCGCCTTTGCGGCCGGCGAAACGATCAAGGTCGGCATCCTGCATTCGCTTTCCGGCACCATGGCGATCTCCGAAACGACGCTCAAGGACGCCATGCTCATGCTGATCGAGGAGCAGAACAAGAAGGGCGGCCTGCTCGGCAAGAAGCTGGAAGCGGTTGTCGTCGACCCGGCCTCGGACTGGCCGCTCTTTGCCGAAAAGGCGCGCGAACTCGTCTCCGTCGACAAGGTTTCCGCCGTCTTCGGCTGCTGGACGTCGGTGTCGCGCAAATCCGTGCTGCCGGTCTTCGAGGAGCTGAATTCCATCCTCTTCTATCCGGTCCAGTACGAGGGCGAGGAAAGTCAGCGCAACGTCTTCTATACGGGCGCCGCTCCCAATCAGCAGGCCATCCCGGCCGTCGATTATCTGATGGAGAACGAGGAGGTCGAGCGCTGGGTGCTCGCCGGCACCGATTACGTCTATCCGCGCACGACCAACAAGATCCTCGAGGCCTACCTGATCTCCAAGGGTGTCGCGCCCGAGGACATCATGATCAATTACACGCCTTTCGGCCATTCCGACTGGCAGACGATCGTCTCGGACATCCAGAAGTTCGGCTCGGCCGGCAAGAAGACCGCGGTCGTCTCGACCATCAACGGCGACGCCAACGTGCCGTTCTACAAGGAACTTGCCAACCAGGGCATCAAGGCCGAGGACATCCCGGTCGTCGCCTTCTCGGTGGGCGAGGAGGAACTTGCCGGCCTCGATACCGGGCCGCTCGTCGGGCATCTCGCTGCCTGGAACTATTTCCAGTCGGTCGACAACCCGGCCAATGCGGAGTTCATCGAGACCTGGCAGGCCTATACCAAGAACGACAAGCGGGTCACCAACGACCCGATGGAAGCCCATTACATCGGCTTCAACATGTGGCTGAAGGCAGTCGAGAAGGCCGGCACCACCGATACCGATGCCGTGCTCGACGCCATGATCGGGGTCTCGGTACCGAACCTTTCGGGCGGCTATTCGACGATGATGCCGAACCACCACATCACCAAGCCCGTGCTGATCGGCGAGATCCAGTCCGACGGCCAGTTCGAAACGGTATGGGAAACGCCCGGCCTCGTCGTCGGCGACGAATGGTCGGACTACCTGCCGGACTCGAAGGACCTGATCTCCGATTGGCGCGCGCCCATGTCCTGCGGCAACTTCAATGTGGCCACGGGCAAGTGCGGCGGCAAGGGTTCCTGATTTCATGACGAAAGACTTGCTCAGGGAGCGGCCCGGGTCGGGCCACTCCCCCAAACGCCGCTTTTCATGACGAACCGCTAGCTCGAAATCCCCTCCGTCCGAATGCTTCCCGTCGGACGGAGGCCTGCAAGGCGAGAGACAAATGTACCGCATCATCCCAACCGTGCTGGCTGCCCTGTTCCTTTTCGTTGCGATGGCTCCGGGGCTTCGCGCGGAAGAGGGACTGCGCGATCTGGTGAACGCGCTCGGCGAGGCGAAGCTGTCCGAGATGGACGAGCATATCGCGGCACTGGCGAAGACCGGAAAGTCCGAAGTCGTCGCCATCCTCGAGGCGCTCGGCGAAGGCGAGCTCTATGCGCGCAAGGCGGACGGCCAGGTCTTCCTGACGAAGGAGAACGGTTCGAACCTGGCCCTTACGGATCCGATCTCCGGCGACAGCGCCGGCGAAGCGCCGAAGGCGGCACTTTCGAAGATCAGGGTGAACAACAGCGTGCGGCGCGCCGTGCGCACCGCCCTCGGCAGCCTGACGCTCCTCAGCCCCGATCGCAATCAGCGCCTCAGGGCCGCGCAGTCGGTGCTGCAATCGCCCGATGCCGACGCGCTCGGCGCTATCGAGAATGCGCTGGCTGCCGAGAAGGATGGAGCCGTTCGTGCGGTTCTCGAACAGGCGCGCGCCACGATGCTGCTTCTCTCCGACCGGCCGGTCGAGGAGAAGAAGGAGGCGGTGCGGCTGCTGGAGGAAAACGGCGGCCGCGAGGCGCTGCCGATCCTTTCTGCCGCGCTCGGCTCTGCCGACGAAAGCCTGAAGCCGGACATCGAGGCGGCGCTCGCCAGCATCGAACAGGCGCAAGCCTTCTGGAATGCGGGCCAGAACATATGGTACGGCCTGTCGCTCGGCTCGGTGCTGCTCTTGGCGGCGATCGGTCTCGCCATCACCTTCGGCGTCATGGGCATCATCAACATGGCGCATGGCGAGATGGTGATGCTCGGGGCCTATACGACCTTCCTCGTTCAAGATGTCGTGCGCACCTCCTTTCCTCATCTTTTCGAGTGGTCCTTGGCGATCGCGCTGCCGCTCGCCTTTCTTGTTACAGGCGCCGTGGGCCTCGCACTGGAACGCGGCGTCATCCGCTTTCTCTACGGGCGCCCGCTCGAAACGCTGCTTGCCACCTGGGGCATATCGCTCATCCTCCAGCAGACGGTGCGGACGATCTTCGGCCCCACCAACCGTGAGGTCGGCAATCCGTCCTGGATGTCCGGCGCCTTCGAGCTCGGCGGACTGGCGATCACCTGGAACCGTCTCTGGATCATCGTCTTTGCGCTTGCCGTGTTTGCGGCACTTCTCTTTCTGCTCAAGAAGACGCCGATGGGCCTGCAGATGCGCGCGGTAACGCAGAACCGGCGCATGGCCTCTTCCATGGGCATCCGCACGCCCTGGGTCGATGCGCTGACCTTCGCGCTCGGCTCCGGCATCGCCGGCATTGCGGGTGTGGCGCTTTCGCAGATCGACAACGTCTCGCCGAACCTCGGGCAGGGCTACATAATCGACAGCTTCATGGTCGTGGTCTTCGGCGGCGTCGGCAATCTCTGGGGCACGCTTGTCGGCGCCTTCTCGCTCGGCATCCTCAACAAGTTCCTGGAGCCCTATGCCGGCGCCGTGCTCGGCAAGATCCTCGTGCTCGTGCTGATCATCCTCTTCATCCAGAAGCGGCCGCGCGGGCTCTTCGCACTCAAGGGCCGGGCGGTGGAAGCATGATCACCTCGTTTCTCGTCAAATCGCTGGATCGGACGATCGTCGTCGCTGTCGCGATCCTGCTGGCGCTGGCCGTTATCGTTCCCGCGCTCAACCTCCTGACCGCGCCGGAACACCCGCTGCATGTGCCGACCTATCTGGTCTCGCTCTTCGGCAAGTACCTGACCTATGCGCTCTTGGCTCTGGCGCTCGATCTTGTCTGGGGTTTCTGCGGCATCCTCTCGCTGGGGCATGCGGCCTTCTTCGCGCTCGGCGGCTACGCCATGGGCATGTATCTGATGCGCCAGATCGGCGCACGCGGCTCCTACGGCAATCCGCTGCTGCCGGACTTCATGGTCTTTCTCAACTGGAAGGAGCTGCCCTGGTTCTGGTACGGCTTCGACATGTTCTGGTTCGCAGCGCTGATGGTGGTGCTGGTGCCGGGCCTGCTTGCCTTCGTCTTCGGCTGGTTCGCCTTCCGCTCGCGGGTCAACGGGGTCTATCTATCGATCATCACCCAGGCGATGACCTATGCGCTGCTGCTCGCCTTCTTCCGCAACGACATGGGCTTCGGCGGCAATAACGGGCTCACCGATTTCAAGGACATCCTCGGCTTCAACATCCAGGCCGATGGAACGCGTGCGGCACTCTTTGCAGCCTCCGCGCTGGCGCTTGCCGTTTCGCTCGTCGTCACCTCGGGCATCGTCCGCTCGAAATTCGGCAAGGTGCTGGTGGCGCTGCGCGACGCGGAAAGCCGCACACGCTTTCTCGGCTATCGCGTCGAGCACATGAAGCTCTTCGCCTTCACGGTCTCGGCAATGATGGCGGGCGTCGCCGGCGCGCTCTACGTGCCGCAGGTCGGCATCATCAATCCGGGCGAGTTCGCCCCCGCCAATTCGATCGAGGTGGTCATATGGACGGCCGTCGGCGGGCGCGGCACGCTGATCGGGCCGATCGTCGGCGCGATCCTCGTCAACGGCGGAAAAAGCATCTTCACCGCCGCCTTCCCCGAATTCTGGCTCTTTGCGCTCGGCGGGCTCTTCGTCCTCGTCACGCTTTTCCTGCCGAAGGGCGTGGTCGGCACGGCGCAGAACTATCTCGCAAGCCGGCGCGCATCACACGCGGCGGCCCGGAAGGAAAGCGAGAGCGAAAAAGCGGCGAGCCTTGCGGACGCCGAAACGGTGGCCGCGGAGTGATCGCCATGACCGGAAAGAAACCCAGGAACCTGCTCTATCTCGATGGGGTCTCCGTCTCCTTCGATGGCTTCAAGGCGCTGAACTCGCTCTCCTTCGTCGTAGAGCCGGGGGAACTGCGCGCGATCATCGGCCCCAATGGCGCCGGCAAGACGACGATGATGGACATCATCACCGGCAAGACGCGGCCGGACGAGGGCGAGGTCTTCTTCAAGGGCGACATCGACCTCACCAAGAAAGACGAAGCGGCAATCGCCGAGCTCGGCATCGGCCGCAAGTTCCAGAAGCCGACCGTCTTCGAGAACCATACGGTCTGGGACAATCTGGAGCTGGCGCTGAACCGCAGCCGCGGCGTCTTCGCGACCCTGTTCTATCGGCTGACGAGAGAGGACAAGAGCCGCATCGAGGAGATCCTTTCGACGGTGCGGCTCACGGCGCGCCGCGACGATCTCGCCGCCAATCTCTCGCATGGCCAGAAGCAATGGCTGGAGATCGGCATGCTGCTCGCCCAGGAGCCGGAACTCCTGCTCGTGGACGAGCCGGTGGCCGGCATGACCGATGCGGAGACGGCGGAAACGGCGATCCTCCTGAAGGAAATCGCCAGGACGCGCTCGGTGGTCGTCGTCGAGCACGACATGGGCTTCATCCGCGATCTCGGCGTCAAGGTCACCTGCCTTGCGGAAGGCTCGGTGCTGGCGGAAGGGTCGATCGATTTCGTCAGCAACGATCCGAAGGTGATCGAGAACTATCTCGGCCGATGAGCGGGAGGAATTGAACCGATGCTGAACGTCGAAAACGTCAGCCTGCATTACGGCGCCGCCCAGGCGCTCCGCGACGTCTCGTTCAAGGCGGAAATGGGCAAGATCACCTGCGTTCTCGGCCGCAACGGCGTCGGCAAGTCGAGCCTGCTCAGGGCCGTCACCGGCCAGCATCCGGTCACGAGCGGCACGATCTCTTTCAACGGCGCGCCGCTCGACGGCATGGCGCCCTTCCGGCGCGCCAAGCAGGGCGTCGGCTACGTGCCCCAGGGCCGCGAGATCTTTCCCCTGCTGACGGTGAAGGAAAATCTCGAAACCGGCTTCGCTCCGCTGAGGCGGGCTCAACGCTCGATCCCCGACGATATCTTCAGTCTGTTTCCGGTACTTCAGACGATGCTCGGCCGGAGGGGCGGCGACCTTTCGGGCGGCCAGCAGCAGCAGCTCGCGATCGCTCGCGCTCTCGTGACGCGCCCGAAAATACTGGTGCTGGACGAGCCGACCGAGGGCATCCAGCCGTCGATCATCAAGGACATCGGCCGCGCGATCAAATATTTGCGGGATTCGACCGGTATGGCGATCCTGCTCGTGGAGCAATATCTCGATTTCTGCCGCGAGCTTGCCGACCATGTCTATATCATGGACCGTGGAGCTTTCGTGCACGAGGGCCCGCCGGAGACGCTCGACACCCCGCAAGCGCGCCGGCATCTAACCGTTTGAAGCCCCATGGCGAGCCTGCGCGCGGTTTTCCACAGACCCGGAAACAGCGGGTAAAGTCAATGACTTGGGCCGGAAGCCCGATCTCAGGGGCGCCTCCGGGCGACAGAAAAATCCACTTCTTTTGTGGATTGCATTTGCCCGCTCAAGCGCTTTGACCCATACTGCACATGCATGTTCGATGATTGCTCCTGCATGATTCTTCGACCGGAACCGGTCGAAGGGTTAGCCCATGCAGCAGTCCAAAGTGTCACGGCGCGTTCCATGTCTCTGGACGAAGCATGGTGCCGTGGCGAGTTTCGCAATCACATCTCACTGACAGAATTGGCCATTTCGCGTTTCCGGCCTATCCAATCGGAGGAGACCCTAATGACGAATTTCCTGCCCGCCCTTCATGAAGGGCACGCCCCCATCACGCTCCAGACACTCTTCAAGGATGCCCTCGAAGCCTATGACGACTGGGAGGAGGGCATGCCCGAACCCATCGTTTCCTTCGAGGACAAGGTGCTTCCGGTCAGTGCCGTTTTCGAATGGATGAGACCCTGCACGGACCTCATGCCGGCCAATATGATCGGCATAGTCACCGACCGGTTGACGAAGCCCTGGAGCGGCGCCGGACCGCTGGACGCGATGACCTTCTCGACCGCCGCCCGGGTCATGTCCATTCTGGTGCGGCGGCGCTTGAGACGCTTCGGGCGCGGCTCCATCGAGGCCTTTGCCGAGCGCTTCAGCCATCCGATGCATTCCGTTCCCTCGCCGTCGCCGGATTCGGCGGGATCTCGACCAGCCGGCCTATGAAGACATCGCTCACGACCGTGGCGATGCCCATATGGGCATCGCCACGGTCGAGCTGTGTCGCTCTAAGGCTTCTGATTCTCCACGAAGGCTGCATGCCACTTGGCGAGCATCGACACGGCTTCCTGGACGACGGCCGGATGGGTGCCCGGGAGGAACTCGATCCTCGGCGCCTTCCCATCACGCTTCAGCCGAGCGAAGACCCGCCCTGCCGCGTCCTTCAGTTCCTCCGGCCTTTCCGGTTCCGGCTTGTCGCTTTGCGACAGGCGATTGAAGACGAGCTGAAAGCGTCGGTCTGAATCGACGGCGCGGAAGCGTGGCGAAGCGATCTCGTCTTGGGCTCGGGCGCGCGCCTCTTGCCTTTCAAGCAGCGTCCCGATCGCCATCCAGCGCTCGCGTCCGGCCTTCGGCGCCGGGCCGATGGCGCGGGCGACTTCGTGCGGCACACCGTCCGCCACCTGCAGGAGGCGCGAAAGTTCGCTCTTCTGCACCGCAAGCGCATCGCCGATCACCTTGCGGTCGAAGCCGCGCGCTACGAGCGCAGCGGCGAAAAGCGCACGCTCGATGAAGGAAAGGTTGCGCCGCTCGGCGTTTTCCTTGCCTTGCGCAAGCACGAGCTCGTCATCTGTCAGCGTTCGGACGATCGCCTTTACCTGGAGCTCGAGCCGGCGCACCGCCTTCAGGCGCCGGTGGCCGTAGGCGGTCTGGTAATGGCCCTGCTTTTCCGGGTGCGGGCGAACGAGGATCGGCGATTGCTGGCCGTTCTCGCGAATGCTCTCGACGAGCGCGAGGAAATCCGCATCGTCTATCTCGCCGTCGGTCAGCCGATCCTCGACGAAGGAGCTTTCGACCAGCGCCGGATCGAGCGAAACGACGCGTTCGCCCTGGGTCAACGCTTCCCTGAGCACCCGCGCTTCCTCGGCCTCGCGCGTGATGCTGCCGAGAGAGAGCCCCATGGCCTTCACTGCGCCGGAAGCCGCACGGGGCGCATCGAGCGGAGCGGCCGGCCTGGCGTTGACAGGTGTCAACTCGCCCGACGCCGTTTCGGCGGGGGTTTGCGGATCGGCGGCAGGCGCACCCGCGGAAAACAGTGCCCGCAATTCGTTTTTCCGGTTATTGCCAGCCATGACTCAGCGCCCCCATGCCGCGTGAATGAGAGCCTCGATCTCGCCGTTGACGGCATTCAGCGACTCGATCGCCCGGTCATAGGTCGCGCGGGTGAAATTCTCCCGGCCCACCTCGTAGAGCGTCTGCTTGGTGAGACCCGCATCCGAGATCGCGGTCGACTTTACCATGGCGGAGGTCAGCACCCGGTCGCCGAAGAGCGAGCGCATGAAGCCGACGATCTGCGCCTGCGGTCCGTCATTCGGCTCGAAGCGGGTGACGAGATAGCGCAGGAAATCAAAATTGAGCTCGCCGCCGGCGTCGCGCACGACGCTGAGCAGGTCCGAGGTCATGTAGAGGAACTGGTTCATCGATGCGACGTCGAGCATTTGCGGATGCACGGTGACGATGACCGACGTCGAAGCGCAGAGCGCCGAAAGCGTCAGGTAGCCGAGCTGCGGCGGGCAGTCGATGACGACGACGTCGTAGTCGTCGGCGACGCTTGCGAGCGCCGCCTGCACCCGGGCGAAGAAGAGCGGCCCGGCATCGGCACCGCTTTGCCGCGCACTGAGCGCCTGCGGCGTCGTGTGTTCGAACTCCTGCAGTTCGAGGTTGCCCGGCACCAGGTCGAGCCCGTCGAAATAGGTCTTGCGGATGATGTCCTTCAGCGGGCGCGCCTCGGCGTCGTAACGGATTGCGCCATAGAGCGTGTCGTTGCCGGTGAGGTCCAGTTCCGGCTGGTAGCCGAACAGCGCCGAAAGCGACGCCTGCGGGTCGAGGTCGACCGCAAGCACCCGGTGCCCGGTCAGAGCGAGATATTGTGCGAGATGGACCGATGAGGTCGTCTTGCCGGAGCCGCCCTTGAAGTTGGTGACCGAGATCACCTGCAGATGCTCGCTTCTCGCGGCATCGCGCCATTTGAGATAACCGCGCGCCTTGGCGCCATTGCCTTTGGCGATCGCCTGTTCGGCCAGATGCCGGCGCAGCGCGTTGATATCGGAGAGCGAATAGGAGCGTCGTCCGCCGGCGCCGGTGTCGGGCTGCGGCCCCTCGCCAGCCAGCGACAGCTGGCGCAAGTATCCGTCGGAAACGCCGATGAGCTTGGCGGCCTCGCCGGAGGTGAAGCTCCGGAGCGTCTTCATCGCCGTCGGCGCAAAGAGCCGGTCTCGCATCGCTTTCAGCTGTTCGGAAAGCGCCCGCGCGTCGGCGGCGATCGCCTCGTCTGCCGGTCTGCGCGATGCCCCGCCGGTCGCGCCTGTCGTCGTCGTCGCTGCCGTCATCATATCCATGGTCGAATCTCCTCGTGCCGCATGGCGCGCTGCCGCCGTGCAGATGCGCCTGCCGCATGTCCTGACAGAGCAATCGTTTAGCTACGCCGAAATGCGAAATATGCGGTCTATTCCGTTAGAGGAATGATTCATCCTCTGATTCGCGTCAACCCATTTCTCGGCCGGCGCGGGCGGCCCGACCATCCAGGCTGAAGGCACCCGCGCCGAAGGCGGCGATCTGAAGGAAGCCGCCGGTGATCGCCAGATTCTTCATGAAGTGGATCATCTGGTTCTGGTCGGCGAAGTCGGTGTGAAAGCCGATCGCCGAGGCCAGGGTGAAGGCTGCAAGGATCAGCGCCACCCACCGTGCCCGGTAGCCGAGGACGAGGAGGATGCCTGCGCCGATCTCCACGGCAAGAGCAACCGCATAGGCGACCGGAGGCAGGGGCAGCCCCGCCGACGCGATGTAGCCGATCGTGCCGGATGGATCGCCCAGTTTTCCGAAACCGGAAAGAATAAACATGGCGGCGAGAAGCAGGCGGCCGATGAGGGCCAAGGAGCTTTGAAGTGCGGGATTGTCGCTCATGTGACGTGCCTTTCTTCACTATGGCCTGATCGCGAACGCATACCCGCTCCGAGCCTTCGGAACGGCGGCAAGCGCTCGCTGCTCCATGATTGTAAATGCACAGCCCGTGGATCGGAAATTTTCCACAACTGAAACAGAAATTGAACGGAACGGAATTGAATCCCCAAAGCGCGGGAAAGCCTTGCGCCGCGAGCACCGGACGGTACTTGGGTGGGTTTTCGAGGCGGCCCGGCGCCCTTCCGGCGAGGCTCCCGGAAGTAAGTTGTTAACCTTCATTTCCTATTCCCTAGGGCAGCCCCTTCGATGATGAATTTCGAGTTTTCAGGCCATGCGCATTCCCCGGACAAATTTCTCGCCTGCAGCTTTGTACGACGCAAATCACGCGGATGATTACGAGGACCCGCATCCGGCTGCGCAAGGTGCCGCGCATGTTCCGGCGGCGCCTGAGGCGGCCGCTCACGACCATCTGTTCGAGGCACCGGAAGCGCCGCGGCGCGCGCCCGGCCATCGCGACGAGGAGACAGGCTATGCAGGCCGCGCCGCGCGCCTCTACGGTCACGGCTCCGCCTATGCTCCGGCCGAGGTAACCGTCTCTACGCGCGATCCGCTTCCCACGCTTGCCGAGATCACCGGCCTATCCGGCGAGCCGGGCTGGGAGAGCCACTTCTTCCTGTCGCCGAATGTGCGCTTCACGCGTACGCCCGAGCGCGAACTCATGAAGCGTCACCCGCCGGCGCCCGAAGAAAACCGGGCTGAGGCCGACGAAGCCGCGGCGGAAGCGTCCGATCCCGAAACGGTGATGGACGTGGTACCGGCCGGGCCCGCTCCGTCCGTGGTCGAAACGGAACTGCCGTCCTACAGTCCGTCCGAGCTCCTCCGTGTGCTGACGCAGCAACTGCCCTCCTGGAGCGCTGCACGCTCGCAGGCGCCGGAAGCGAGCGTCACCAAGCCGGCAATCACCGAAAGCGTGGCCGTGGCGGAGGAAGAGCCCGCCACTCCTGAAACGCCATCTGCCCTGCCGGTAACGGACGAAGTGCCTGTGGTTCCGCATGCACTGCCCGTCGCGAATCTTGCGCCCGAGAGTGCCGCAGTGGAGGAGGACGTGCCCCATCAAACAGACGCGCGCCTGGCCTATCTTTCCGATTTTGCGTTTTTCGAGTTCATGCCGCTCGAAGTCGCGGCTGTTCCGCCGACTGTCACGGAACCTGTGAAGGACGCCGCGCGCATTCCCGCGCCGATCGCAGCCGTGCCGAAGGTCTCGCCACCGAAGATCGTCGCTGCAATGCCTGTCGAGATCCGGCCGCAGCCGCCCACGGCGATAAGCTCGCTGTTCCGGGTGGTGGAATGCCGGCGGCCCGAGCCCGCCACTGCCGAACCGGTTACGGCCGCGCCGCAGGATATCGCCGCTGAGCCGGCCGCCGCGGAGGCTGCCGCCCTTCCGGCCCCCCAGTTCGTCGAAACACCAGCCCCGGCGCTCGCCGAGCCCGCCATCGTGCCCGCAAGCGAACCGGCTCCCGAAGCGCCGGTGACCAGGGCGGCGATCACCATGCCGGCCGTGATACAGCGTTCGTCGCCGTCTCTGCCGCCGATCGGCGCCCTCGAGCCGCTGCAGGGTGGCGACGCCTACGAATTTCCGTCGAAGGAGCTCCTGCAGGAACCGCCGCAAGGCCAGGGTTTCTTCATGACGCAGGAGCAGCTCGAGCAGAATGCCGGATTGCTCGAAAGCGTGCTCGAGGATTTCGGTGTCAAGGGCGAGATCATCCATGTCCGCCCCGGCCCTGTCGTCACGCTTTACGAATTCGAGCCCGCGCCGGGCGTCAAATCCTCCCGCGTCATCGGCTTGGCCGACGATATCGCCCGCTCGATGTCGGCGCTCTCTGCCCGAGTCGCTGTCGTGCCCGGCCGCAACGTCATCGGCATCGAGCTGCCGAACGCGACGCGCGAAACCGTCTATTTCCGCGAGCTGATCGAATCCGGCGATTTCCAGAAGACCGGCTGCAAGCTGGCGCTCTGCCTCGGCAAGACGATCGGCGGCGAGCCGGTGATCGCCGAACTCGCAAAGATGCCGCATCTGCTCGTCGCCGGCACAACCGGCTCAGGCAAGTCGGTGGCGATCAACACCATGATCCTGTCGTTGCTCTACCGGCTGAAGCCGGAAGAATGCCGGCTCATCATGGTCGATCCGAAGATGCTCGAACTCTCCGTCTATGACGGCATCCCGCATCTGCTGACGCCCGTCGTCACCGATCCGAAGAAAGCGGTGATGGCCCTCAAATGGGCGGTGCGCGAGATGGAGGACCGCTATCGCAAGATGTCGCGGCTCGGTGTGCGCAACATCGACGGCTACAACCAGCGTGCGGCGGCCGCGCGCGAGAAGGGCGCGCCGATCCTCGCGACGGTGCAGACCGGCTTCGAGAAGGGCACCGGCGAGCCGCTCTTCGAGCAGCAGGAAATGGACCTTTCGCCGATGCCCTATATCGTCGTCATCGTCGACGAGATGGCCGACCTGATGATGGTCGCCGGCAAGGAGATCGAAGGGGCGATCCAGCGGCTTGCGCAGATGGCGCGTGCGGCAGGCATCCACCTGATCATGGCGACCCAGCGTCCCTCGGTCGACGTCATCACCGGCACGATCAAGGCGAACTTCCCGACCCGCATCTCCTTCCAGGTGACCTCCAAGATCGACAGCCGCACCATCCTCGGCGAGCAGGGGGCCGAACAGCTCCTCGGCCAGGGCGACATGCTGCACATGGCCGGCGGCGGCCGCATCGCCCGCGTCCACGGTCCGTTTGTTTCCGATCAGGAAGTCGAACATGTGGTCGCGCATCTGAAGACGCAGGGGCGTCCGGAATATCTCGAGACGGTGACCGCGGACGAAGAGGAGGAAGAGGTCGAGGAGGATCAGGGCGCCGTGTTCGACAAGAGCGCGATCGCCGCCGAAGACGGCAACGAGCTCTACGATCAGGCGGTGAAAGTGGTGCTGCGGGACAAGAAGTGCTCGACCTCCTACATCCAGCGCCGCCTCGGCATCGGCTACAACCGCGCCGCCTCGCTGGTCGAACGGATGGAGAAGGACGGTCTCGTCGGTCCGGCGAACCATGTCGGCAAGCGCGAGATCATCTACGGCAACCGCGACAATCCGCCGAAGCCGGAAAGCGACGATCTGGACTGAGTTATCATCGCTTCTGCTCCCTCCGGCCTGCGGGCGAGAGGGAGCTGCGGATCACGGCCGCACGGTGATGTGGCCCTTCATGTTCGGGTGGTAGCGGCAGATATAATCGAAGCTGCCCGCTTCCTGAAGCACCAGCCGGCCGGATTTGTTCGCCGGCAGAAGCACGTCCGCGCCGCCTTCGACGGTCGCCGTGTGGACGAGCGCATCCCTGTTGATCCACTCGACCTCGTCGCCCACCTTCGCCTCGATCTCCGCGGGCAGGTAGACGAGGCGATCGATCGCCACCTGGATGGTTTCCGCCTGCGAAGGAGCGGCGGCGGCCGCCGCTCCCACCGACAATAAGACAATTGCCGCTCGCGTTATGAACATCGCCGCGCTCACTTCAATTCGGCCGCGACGTGCTCGGCATGCTGCTGATGTCCCTGGAACAGCTTCAGTCCGGTCTCGAGCAGCGATTTGAGTTCGGCATTCTGAGCCGACGGGATCAGCAGCGTTTCCAGCGCGCCGTTGACCTCCTTGTGGTAGGCGACCTCGTGTTCGATATAGGCCTTGTCGAATTCCCCGCCCTTGAGCTTCGCCAGCTCCTGGCGTTTCGCCTCGGCCGCTTGCGAGAGGGATTTGCTCGTGTCGTTGTCTTCGGGCGTGACGTTGAGCTTCTTGACGAGATCGAGGGCTTGCTTGTTCACCGACTCGTGGTCGCGCAGCATGCTTTCGGCGAATTCGACGACGGTCTTGTTCTTCGACGTCGCGATTGCCTGTTTGGCGGCTTCGACGTCGAGCACGCCGGCAGTGTAGGCGATGTGGGCGATTTGCGGGTCGGTCGGCTTGTCGTTGCCGAGTGCCCCGCCGGTGCCGAAGAGGAGGGCGATTGCGGCCGCTGCGGTCGTCAGTTTGATAGTCATGGGATGTTCCTTTCCTCGAAGATCAAAGCCTGGTTTGGACGACATGCTTTGGATGCTTCGCGGCTCGAGACGTTCCCGCTATTTTCCGTCCGGTTCCGGGGGCCGAGGCGAGATGCGGGCAGAACGGCCTCGGTCAGAAGCTCGCAGCGCTTTCCCGCGAAAGGAAAGGCATCGAGCAGAACCGGGCCGATCTGCCGCTCCAACTGCTCTTTCAGGATGCGGCGCGCCCGGTGCAGCCTTGTGCGTGCCGTTTCCGGTTTGAGGCCAAGCAGGGCGGCCGCCTCTTCGTTGTCGAGCCCTTCGATGACGCGCAGCACGAATACGGTGCGGTAGGTGTCCGGGAGATCGTCCGTCAGCCTTTCGACGAGATCGAGGATTTGTCGCTGTGCCATCGTCTTTTCCGGATCGCTGATGCCTGAATTGAGGGGAAAGGCGATGATCTCCGCCTCTTGCGACTGCCGCATGTCCTTGGCCAGTCTCATCTGTCGCCGTCTTTTCCGCAGGCGGCCGAGCGCCTCGTTGATGACGATGCGGGCGAGCCAGGTCGTGATCGCCGCATCGCCGCGAAAATCCTCAAAGCGTGTGAAGGCCCGGACATATGCCTCCTGCAGCACGTCTTCCGCATCGCTGTCGTTGCGCAGGATGCTCCGGGCGATCCGGTAGAGCTTGCGGTTGTGCGCCTGCATGATCGCGCGGAAACGGGCGAGGTCCTGCGCAAGTGGCGGCGCATTCAGGCAAAGGTCGGTTTCAGCGGTAGGCATGGTCGGGCTCCTTCTCGGATATTGGATGCCCTATCTCCGGAAATGTTCCCAGCTATGTGCCGGCCAAGTTTCGGATCTTACCGCGGTGTTGTCTTGTAAGGATAACGGAATTCGGGATCGCCGCCGGCTCAATGCCTCGGCTGAAAGAGAAAACCCGGCGCGGGAGGAGGTGCGCCGGGCTTTCGATCCTGACCGGCAACTGGGAGGAGGAGGGTTGCCGATCCCGCGATGGAACTGGGAGGAGGAGTGTTCCATCGACAGTTACATAATAATGCTGCAGTGCAGCATCTTCAAGACCGAAAATGAAATTTTTTCCGGCTGATAAAGAAGTGCCCGAGGTCGGGCATCGGCAGCGTCACGAAGACGCTTGCCTTAGCCGCCATATGCGCCAGATTCGAAAGGGAAAGGAGGGCAACGCCATGACGAAGGACCGCAGGGCCGCTCTGGTCAGGATTACCGGACGGGTACAGGGCGTGTGCTTTCGCGACTGGACACGCGAGGAGGCCGAAAGGCTCGGCCTCGACGGCTGGGTTCGCAACGAGAGCGACGGCTCGGTGACCGCCCTCATCGCCGGCCCGGACGGGGCCGTCAGCAGAATGCTTGACCATTTCTGGAAAGGACCGCCCGGCGCTTCCGTCGCCGATGTCGCGAGCGAGGAGGCTTCTTCCGTCGAAGCGCCGGCGGGATTTCGCATTACACGCGGATGATCTTGGGCACTGCAGAACCCCTCCCCAACCTCTCCCCACAGCCCCACAAGGGGGAGGGGCTCGGTGCCCGCGGCAATGGCCTGCCAGTTTCGACGTTTCTCCTCGGGAGACCTCGACGCAGAACGGTGCCGCACGTAAGCCCCTCTTGTGGGGAGGGGTTGGGGAGGGAAGGCATCGCCGCCTTACACCCGCTCCAGCGCCACCGCGATGCCCTGGCCGACGCCGATGCACATGGTGGAGAGCGA
Organism: Ensifer meliloti; assembly: GCF_030064585.1. Lineage (NCBI taxonomy): Bacteria > Pseudomonadati > Pseudomonadota > Alphaproteobacteria > Hyphomicrobiales > Rhizobiaceae > Ensifer > Ensifer meliloti. The sequence goes on along the minus strand of NZ_CP120364.1, from coordinate 772,909 downwards.
GGTGCGGCCACCCGTTTCGGCAAGCTCCAGCGCTGCCGTTCCGGTGATGCGCGCACCCGACATGCCGAGCGGATGGCCGAGCGCGATGGCGCCGCCGTTGCGGTTGACGCGGGGATCGTCGTCGGCGATTCCCAGCGCGCGCAGGACCGCAAGCCCCTGGCTGGCAAAAGCCTCGTTGAGCTCTATGACGTCGAACCGATCTTGCGTCGCGCCGAGCCGCGTCATGAGCCTCTGCGAGGCGGGCACCGGTCCCATGCCCATGATGCGCGGCGGCACGCCGGCGGAAGCGCCCCCGAGGATGCGGGCCATGGGTCGCAGCCCATGCTTTCTGGCAGCCTCCTCGGAGGCGATGATGAGCGCCGCAGCGCCGTCGTTGACGCCCGAAGCGTTGCCGGCGGTGACGGTGCCGCCCTCCCGGAAGGGTGTCTTGAGCCCGGCGAGCGCCTCGATCGTCGTGGCGCGCGGATGCTCGTCGCGGTCGATGACGACCGGGCCACCCTTCCTTTGGGGGATGGTGACGGCGACGATCTCGCTCGCAAGGCGGCCGTTCGCCTGGGCGGCCGCGGCCTTTGCCTGGCTGCGCAGGGCGAAGGCGTCCTGGTCCTCGCGCGAAACCTTATAGTCTTCGGCGACGTTCTCGCCGGTCTCCGGCATCGAGTCGACCCCATATTGTGCCTTCATCAGCGGATTGACGAAGCGCCAGCCGATCGTCGTGTCGTGAATTTCGGCGTTGCGCGAAAAGGCGCTCTCGGCCTTCGGCAGCACGAAAGGCGCCCGCGACATGGACTCGACGCCGCCGGCTATCATCAGCTCGGCCTCGCCGCATTTGATCGCCCGCGCGGCCGCAATCACCGCGTCCATGCCGGATCCGCAGAGCCGGTTGATCGTCGTGCCGGGAACGGCGACGGGCAGCCCCGCAAGCAGCAGCGACATGCGTGCGACGTTGCGGTTGTCCTCGCCCGCCTGGTTGGCGCAGCCGAAGATCACGTCATCGACCGCTTCCCAGTCGACCGACCTGTTGCGGTCCATCAGCGCCTTCAGCGGTATGGCGCCGAGGTCGTCGGCGCGCACCGAAGCGAGCGAGCCGCCGAAGCGGCCGATCGGGGTACGGATATAATCGCAGATATAGGCTTCGCGCATCACGCTGCCTCCTTTCCCGCGGCCTCATGGGCTTTTTTGGTGCGGGCGTTGATGTCGCGCAGAACGACCAGCTCGGTCTCGGTCGGTGCCGGTGTTTCGATGACGGTCTCCGCGAATTTGATCGGCCAGCCGCAATTTCCGGCGATCTGATCCCGAGCGACGCCGGGGTGCATGGAAACGACGGTCAGTTCCTTCGTCTCCGGATCCGGCTCCAGAATGCAGAGATCCGTGATGACCCGGGTCGGGCCGCTGGTCGTCAGTCCGAGCCGCTCCCGATGATTGCCGCCTTCGCCGTGTCCCATGGAGGTGACGAAGGGCAGCCTCTCCACGAAGCCGCGCTTCGTCAGCGCCATGGTGATGAAGATGCGGCCGCAATTGGAGGCGATTTCCGGCGCACCGCCGCCTCCCGGCAGGCGCACCTTGGGATGGTCATAGGGGCCTACGACGGTCGTATTGAGATTGGCGAAACGATCGATCTGCGCGCCGCCGAGGAAGCCCGTGGTTATCCGGCCTCCCTGGAGCCAGTAGCGGAACATTTCCGGCACCGAGACGGTGAAGAGCGCGGTATCGCAGAGCTCTCCGTCGCCGATCGAGAGCGGCAGCACGTCGGGCTTGGTGCCGACGGTGCCGCTCTCATAGATCAGCGTGATATCCGGCGCATGCGTCAGCCGCGCCACATTGCAGGCGGCTGACGGCGCGCCGATGCCGACGAAGCAGACGTCGTCGTTGGAAAGCGCGCGCGCCGCGGCGATCGTCATCATCTCGGTGGGGGTGAAATCAGTCATTCTTTCTTCCCCTCAAGCAACCTTGGCCGCGGTCTTCGCGGCGTGGCGGGCGAAGTCCTCGGGCTTTGCGGCAAGGACGTTCTCCCTGATCCATGCGGTGAAGGTCTCCCGGTCGCGGGCAATCTCGTCCCAACGGATGTAGAAGGCGTTGGAGCGGGGATAGTAGCCATGCGCATAGGACGGGAAGGCGCCGCCCGGCACATGCGCGACGGCAGTCACCGCCCAGCCCGGCAGCACCACCGAATTGGGCGAGGGCGGTGAGAGTTCGTCGACGATCTCCTCGACCGTCACGATCGAGCGCCTGGCGGCGAGCACCGCTTCCTTCTGCACTCCGACGATCCCCTCGATCAGGACGTTGCCGTTGCGGTCGGCACGCTGGGCATGGATGATCGTTACGTCCGGGCGGATTGCAGGCACCGCGGCGAGCACCTCGCCGGTGAAGGGGCAGGTCACGCTTCTGATATTGAGGTTCACCTTAGGCAGGTCGGCGCCGATATAGCCGCGGAAGGCCGCAAAAGGCAGGTTCGCGGCACCCGCCTCATAGGCATTGGCCATGGCCGCATGCGAATGCTCCTCGATCTCGAGCTGTCGCGGCCATTGGTTCTCGACCGCATCGCGAAAGCGGTGCAGCGAGCCGACGCCCGGATTGCCGCCCCAGGAGAACTTCATGCCCCGTGCCGCACCGACTCCGATCAGCTGGTCGTAGAGGATGTCGGGCGTCATGCGCACGAGGAACAGGTCCTTCCGGCCCTGGCGAATCACCTCGTGCCCCGCGGCGTAGGGGATCAGGTGCGTGAAGCCCTCCATCGCAACAGTATCGCCGTCTCTGACATTCTCCTCTACCGCCTCGGCGAGAGACATTATCCGCGCCATCGTTTTCCTCCGGTGATGTTCGAGCCGAATAAGCGCCTGTTCTTCGCAAGCGTCAATTTACTTCGTGCGGTATTTGACATTTGTTCGTATATCGCACAGAAAAGGAGGCCAGAGACCGGCAGGAGGCACAATGCGTGAAACGGATTTCGTCAGCGGCTTTGCACGCGGTTTGAAGGTGATCGAAGCCTTCGGCGAGGTGCAGCCGCGGCTTTCGATTGCCGATGCCGCGAAGATCACCGGGCTCGACCGGGCGACCGTCAGGCGATCTCTGCTGACGCTTTCGCAGCTTGGTTACGCCGGTTACGACGGCAAGTTCTTCACGCTCACACCGAAGATCCTGAGGCTCGGCCATGCCTATCTTTCGGCGACGCCGCTGCCGACCATCGTCCAGCCTTACCTGGACCAGCTCGCAGAAAAGGCCGGGCAGAGTGCCTCCGCCTCGGTGCTCGACGGCACCGAGATCGTCTATGTGGCACGCGCGTCGCAGCGCCGGGTGATGTCGATCAACCTGACGCCCGGCTCGCGTCTTCCCGCCTACTGCGCCTCGATGGGGCGGGTGTTGCTTGCCTCATTGCCCGAGGCCGAGGCACGCGACATTCTCGGACGTTCCGAATTGAAGGCGAACACACCGCTGACGCGAACCGATCCGGAAGAGCTTTTGGCGGAATTGCGGCGGGTTCGCGACGAGGGCTATGCGATCATCGACCAGGAACTGGAGCTCGGCCTCTGCTCGATCGCGGTACCGGTCGCCAATGATCGCGGGCAGGTGCTGGCGGCCCTAAATATCGGCGCATCTGCCGCCCACGTGCCGGCCCGCGAGATGGCCGAGCGCTTTCTGCCGCTGCTCAGGGAAACACAAGCCGCGTTGCGGCTTGTGTTTCGCTAGATCACGATGATTCTGGCTCGAGTCGGCCTAGAATCATGAACGTGATGGATTCAATAGGTTAGAACGGTATGCGGGCGGAAAACCGCACACACTTTTCCTCATCCCGCTCTAGCCATCGCCCCTCAATATCCCCGCGCAGCACCTGCGCCGATGCGGCTGTCGACGGCGCCGTTGTAGCGGGCGCCGCCGCCAGCCTCGATCTCGGCGACGTTCTCGCCGCCGACGAGGATGCCCGCTGCCTGGCCCCAGATCATCCAGTTCTCGTCGACCTGAACGTCATGGCCCATGGCGGAAAGCAGTTTGCGCGTATCGGGCGAAAGAGCATAGGGCTCCATGAAGACCTTGTCCGGAAGCCACTGATGGTGGACTCGCGGCGCGTCGACGGCCTCCTGAATGTTCATGCCGTGGTCGATCACGTTGATGATCGCTTCCAGCGTGATGGTGATGATGCGGGCGCCGCCGGGGCTGCCGATCACCATGAACGGCTTGCCGTCCCTGGAGATGATCGTCGGGCTCATCGATGAAAGCGGCGTCTTGCCGGCTTCGATCGCATTCGCCTCGCCCTGCACGAGTCCATAGAGATTGGGGGTGCCCGGCTTGGCGGTGAAATCGTCCATCTCGTTGTTGAGGAGAATACCCGTGCCGGGCGCGACGACGCCCGCGCCGAAGGAGCCGTTCAGCGTGTAGGTCACCGCGACCGCATTCCCCTCGTCGTCGATGATGGAATAATGGGTCGTCTCCTTGCTTTCGGTAAAGCCCGCCGGCATCAGCTCCTGGGAAACGCCGGCCTTGAAGGGGTCGATCTTGGCGCGGATTTCTTTCGCGTAGCTCTTGTCGACGAGCTTTGCGACCGGGTTCTCGACGAAGGCCGGATCGCCGAGCGCGGTGTTGCGATCCACATAGGCGTGGCGCATCGCCTCGATCATCGCATGCACCGTCTCGGCAGAGCCATAACCGAGATAGGAGAGCGGATAGCCTTCGAGGATGTTGAGGATCTCGCAGATGATCAATCCGCCTGACGATGGCGGCGGCGAGGAGACGATGTCATAGCCGCGGTAGTTGCACTTGACCGGCTCGAGCTCGCGGACCTGATAGCGTTCGAAATCCTCCTTGGCGAGAATGCCGCCCTTATCCGCGCTCGCCTTGACGATCGCGTCGGCGATCGCACCCTTGTAGAAGGCGTCCGTGCCTTTTTCGGCGATGCTCGAAAGCGAAGCGGCAAGATCGGTCTGGACCAGCCGGTCACCGGCTGCAAAAGGCTTGCCGTCCGGCTTCAGGAAGATCGCGGCGGCAGCCGGATCCCTGGCGAGCCGCTCGGTCTCGCCGTCGAAAGACTCGATATCGCCGTGTTGGAGCACGAAGCCTTCTCGCGCGAGCTCGATCGCCGGATCGATCAGTTCCTTCAGCGGCTTGGTGCCGTAACGGCTGAGCGCGAACTCGAAACCCATGACCGGTCCGGGCACGCCGACGGCGAGATAGCCTTCGGTGCTCAATCCCTCGACGAGATCGCCCTTGTCGTCGAGATACATGGTCTTGGTGGCGGCGAGAGGCGCGCGCTCGCGAAAATCGAGGAAGGTCGTCTTGCCGTCCTTGAAGCGGATGGTCATGAAGCCGCCGCCGCCGATGTTGCCGGCGGTAGGGTAGACGACGGCGAGGGCATAGCCGACCGCAACCGCCGCATCGATCGCATTGCCGCCCTTCTTGAGGACCTCGACGCCGATGTCGGATGCAAGATGCTGGGCGGTCACGACCATGCCGTGCTCTGCCTTGACCGGCTCCGGCGAGGCCGCCAGGCCCTGCCGCGGTGCGAACGTACTCAGCGCGACGATCAGGGTAATGGATAGGGATTTCAGGCAGGGACTGCGCATGCTTTCCTCCCGGACAGGAATGTTGGCTTCAAGTTCGGCGCGGGGCGTTACCGTCCCCTCAACCGGGGACTGTAGCATCAAAAATTACGAGTTACAGTCGAAGACGGAGCGTTAGAGCATTTCCGCTTTTCTCCGAATCGCGGAAACTCTCTTCTTTCCGAAATTCCGGGCGGAAAACCGCACACACTTTTCCTCATCCCGCTCCAGCGTCAATCGCCGGAATAGCGCTCCTCCAGCCACGGGTCGCCCCGCATGTGGTAGCCGTTCCGCTCCCAGAAGCCTGCCGAATCGGCCGCGCGGAAATCGATGCGCTGCAGCCATTTGGCGCTTTTCCAGAAATAGAGATGCGGGACCACCAGGCGCATCGGCCCACCATGGGCCCGCGTGATCGGCGCGCCTTCCCAGGCAGTCGCGAGGATCGCGTCCTCGGCGGCAAAATCGGCGAGCGGCAGGTTGGTGGTGTAGCCGTCAAAGCTCGTCAGCATGACATAGGCGGCCTCGGGCTTCGGCATGACGCGATCGAGGAGGTCGCGCGTGGATACACCGTGCCAATTGTTGTCGTAGCGCGACCAGGTCGTCACGCAGTGGATGTCCGACAGGCTGTCGCTCTGAGGCAGCGCCTGGAAGGCGTTCCAGTCGAGCGAGAGCGGGTTCTCGACGAGGCCGGTGACGTCGAGCCGCCACGTCTCGTGGGTCAGGTGCGGCTGCTGCCCGAGATCGAGAACCGGCCAGTCCCTGACGAGATGCTGACCGGGCGGCAGGCGGTCCGTCTCAGGACGGGCAATGCGGCCGGTGAGAAACTTGCCGTCGGCCGCCCAGCGGCGCTTCGTGGAAGTCAGCTTGGTTTCCGGCGCCTGTGTTTCGTCGGCCACGACTGCTCTCTCCTGCATGTTTTCTTTGATCGTATCGCGATTGACGGAAAAAAGCATGCAGCAGATCAAAGCGCTACAGCCGAGCCGCCGGCGATGTACGATATCTGTAAGAATTCGCGTGCCGATTCCGGCGGGACAGCTGCAATTTCCTGGGGGAAGTGGGAGGACAATCATGCGCACTCAGGTCGTCATCATCGGCTCCGGGCCTTCGGGGCTCCTGCTCGGGCAATTGCTGACCGAAGCGGGGATCGCCAATGTTATCCTCGATCGCGCGACCAAAGCTCACATTCTCGGCCGTGTGCGCGCCGGCGTTCTGGAGGAAGGCACGGTGCGGCTGATGGAGGAGGCGGGCTGCGGCGCCCGCATGCATGCCGAGGGCCTGCCGCATGACGGCTTCTCGCTCGCCTTCGACGGGCGCGACCATCGCATCGACCTCTTTGGCCTGACCGGCGGAAGGCGGGTGATGATCTACGGGCAGACGGAACTCACCCGCGACCTGATGGACCATCGCGAACGGGTCGGGGCGCTCTCGATTTACGAAGCGGCGAACGTGATGCCGCGGGATTTCGACGGGCGGACGCCGCATGTCGCCTATGAGAAGGACGGGATCGCGCAGCGCATCGACTGCGACTTCATTGCCGGCTGCGACGGCTTTCACGGTGTCAGCCGACGTTCCCTGCCGGAAAAGGCCATCCGCAATTTCGAGAAGATCTACCCCTTCGGCTGGCTCGGCATCCTTGCCGACGTGCCGCCGGTCGACCACGAACTGGTCTATGCCAACCACCCGCGCGGCTTCGCGCTCTGCTCGATGCGCTCGCACACGCGCAGCCGCTATTACATCCAGTGTCCGCTCGAGGAGAAGATCGAGGACTGGGACGATCAGCGCTTCTGGGACGAATTGCGCCGCCGCCTGCCCGCCCATCACGCCGAGCGCGTGGTCACGGGGCCCTCCTTCGAGAAGTCCATCGCGCCGCTCCGCTCCTTCGTCGCCGAGCCGATGCGGTTCAATCGGCTGTTCCTGGCGGGTGACGCCGCCCATATCGTTCCGCCGACCGGCGCCAAGGGCCTGAACCTCGCGGCGAGCGACGTGCACTATCTGTTCGAGGGATTGCTCGAACACTATCAGGACCGCTCGAATGCCGGCATCGACGCCTATTCGGCCCGCGCGCTCGCCCGTGTCTGGAAGGCGGTGCGCTTCTCCTGGTGGATGACGACAATGCTGCACCGCTTTCCGGAGACCAGCGACTTCGACCAGAGAATCCAGGAGGCGGAACTCGACTATCTCACCCATTCGCGCGCGGCGGCGACCGCGCTCGCGGAGAATTACGTGGGGTTGCCGTTTTGAGGCCGCGCGCAAACCTTCCTGGACGCTACTTGCGCGGGGATACCGGCTCTGCTCGACTGTCGCCGGTGAGGCAGCTGCCAGGGAGGGTGCGATGGGGCTTACGCTACGCCAGATCGAAGTGATCCGGGCGGTGATGATCGCCGGCACCATCGCCGGCGCGGCGCGTCTGATGAATGTCGCCCAGCCGGGCGTCAGCCGGACTATGAAGCATATCGAAAGCGCGCTGGGGATAAAGCTCTTCGTCAAGAAGGCCGGCCGTTACGTGCCGACCGACGAAGCGCGCGACATCTTCGCCCAGCTCCAGGAAGTTCATCGCAAGGTCGACGACCTGCAATTCTCCATCGGCCAACTGGAGCGCGGACGAGGTGTGGAACTCGCGCTCGGCTCGGTGCCGAGCATTGCGAATGCGATGATGCCGCAAGCCATCGCCGGGCTCATGCGGCGTTATCCGGACATCCGCATCAATTTCGATATTCTGAGGATAGAGGAGGCGATCGATTACCTGTTGCTCGGCAAGGGAGAGCTGGTCGCGATGAGCTATCATCTCACCCATCCTTCGATCACTTTCGAGCCCCTGTCCAAAGGGCACCTCGTCTGCATCGCCGCCAGGGAGCATCCGATTGCCGGGCGGTCCAGGATTTCCGCCCGCGAGATCGCCGAGCATCCGCTCATCGGTATCGACCCGCGCGATCCCTACGGGGCGATAATGGCGGGCATATTCGAGAGGGAGAAGCTCGAATATCGTACCCCGATCAGGGCGCGTTTCGGCACGACGGTTTGTGCGCTGGTCAAGCGGAATCTGGGCATCGCGGTCATCGACGCCTTCACCGTGGGCGGTATGGCCGACCAGGGACTGGCCGTCATTCCGATCAGCGAGGACACGGAGTTCCAGACCTATGTCGCCTATCGCGCCGACGCCGCGCTGTCCAGCTATGCCGAGCGGTTGGTGACGACGCTGCGCCGCGTCATGGACGACTCGACCGGCCGTTCGCGTGGCGGCCGAGATGCATAACAAAACGGTATGGAGGACGGAAAAAACGGTATTTGCGGTATAGGTAAGAAGTGACCATCATCGAGCCTTCGACGCTACGCCTTTTCCGGAAGCAAGCCGGCCCTGACACCCGGCAAAGGACGAGGCCAGCGAGAGGAGATCGGCATGAAGACCTCGATCGCGACCGTTTCGATCAGCGGCACTCTTTCGGAGAAGCTCGCCGCCGTCGCTGCGTCAGGCTTCGATGGCGTGGAGATATTCGAGAACGATTTCCTGACCTTCGACGGTTCGCCGGCGGAGGTCGGCCGCATGGTCCGCGATCACGGGCTGGAGGTGACGCTTTTTCAGCCGTTCCGCGATTTCGAAGGTCTGCCGGAACCGCACCGGTCGCGTGCTTTCGACCGGGCGGAGCGCAAGTTCGACGTGATGCAGGAGCTTGGAACGGAACTGATGCTCGTCTGTTCCAGCGTTTCCCCGCTCGCATTGGGCGGCATCGACCGCGCTGCCGACGATCTGCGGGAGCTGGGCGAGAGGGCGGCCAGGCGCGGCTTGCGCGTCGGCTACGAGGCGCTTGCCTGGGGCCGACATGTCAACGATCATCGGGATGCTTGGGAAATCGTGCGGCGGGCGGACCACCCGAATATCGGGCTGATCCTCGACAGTTTCCACACCCTGTCGCGCAATATCGACCTGCGGTCGATCCACTCCATTCCGGGGGACCGCATCTTCATCGTTCAGCTCGCGGACGCGCCGCGGATCGAGATGGATCTGCTTTATCTCAGCCGCCATTTCCGCAACATGCCCGGCGAAGGCGATCTTCCCGTCGTCGATTTCATGCAGGCTGTCGCCGCGACCGGCTATGACGGCGCCCTGTCGCTCGAAATCTTCAACGACCAGTTCCGGGGCGGATCACCCAGGGCGATCGCCGAGGACGGGCATCGTTCGCTGGTCTATCTGATGGATCGGGTCAGGCGGCGCGAGCCGGTGGCGAAGGGCGCGCTGGCGATGCCCGACCGGGTGGAGGTGCTGGGCGTCGAATTCGTGGAATTCACCGCCGATCGGGCGGAGGCGGAGACGCTCGGCTCGCTTCTGGGAACCATGGGTTTTCACGCCGTCGCCTCTCATCGCGAGAAATCGGTGACGCTATGGCGCCAGGGTCGCGATCATGGAGGCGTAAACATTGTCATCAACACCGAGCAGCAGGGCTTCGCTCATTCGAGCTACCTGGTGCACGGGGCATCGGCCTATGCGGTCGGCCTGAAAGTACCCGATGCCTCCGCCGCCATCGAACGCTCTCGCGCGCTCGGCGCCGAAATATTTCTGCCCGAGGCGAACGAAGGCGAGGGGGCGATGGCCGCAATCCGCGGCATTGGCGGCGGGTTGATCTATTTCCTGGACGAGGCCGACGACGTCTGGTCGCGCGAGTTCGTCTGGTCGGGGGCGACGCCCCAAGGCGCATCGCCGCTCCTCGCCATCGACCATGTGGCGCAATCCATGCAGGCGGAGGAGCTCCCGAGCTGGCTGCTCTTCTACACGTCTATCCTCGATGCCGACAAATTGGCAGAGGTCGATATCGTCGATCCCGCCGGTCTGATCCGCAGCCAGGTCGTTGAGAATGCGAGCGGGACGCTTCGGCTGACGTTGAACGGAGCGGACAACCACCGCACGCTGGCAGGCCACTTCATCGCAGAGAGCTTTGGCTCGGGTGTCCAGCATGTGGCCTTCCGCACCGACGATATCTTTGCAGCCGCCGACCATATGCTCCGCAGCGGCTTTCGCCCATTGGCAATCTCGCGCAACTATTACGACGACATCGAGGTGCGGTTCGGGCTCGAACCTGACTTCGTCGACCGGCTCAGGGATGAGAGCATCCTCTATGACCGCGATGAGGATGGCGAGTATTTCCAGATCTACGGCCCGACCTATGGAGAAGGCTTCTTCTTCGAAATTGTCGAGCGGCGCGCCGGTTATCGCGGCTACGGCGCAGCCAACGCGCCCTTCCGCATCGCCGCCCAGAAACGCTCGCTTAGGCCCGCCGGGATGCCGGCCCTTTAGGTTCTTCCCGCGAGTCGTCTCCCCTTGTGGGGGAGATGCCCGGCAGGCCAGAGGGGGTTCGATAACCCCAGTGCTAGGCCGTCCTCTTTGCTTCCGCAGCCATCGCCGTCCCCGCCGCTTCACGCAGCGTCTGCATCAGGATCGAGAGCGGCAGCGACGGGATCGCGTCGGTGCGCATGGTAAGCCCGACGGGTCCCCTCGTCTCGCTCGTGTCGACCGGCAGCGCCGCCAATACGCCATCCGCGATATCCGTGGCGACGACGCCCGCCGATATGATCCAGATGGCGTCGCTGGAGCGTACGAAGGCCCGGCCGAAGGAGTCGGAAACGGTCTCGATCTGGTTCGGCAGGCCGGCAATGCCGTTGGCGATCAGGAAATGCTCGACGAAGGGGCGGATGATCGAGGCGCGGGTAGGCATCAGCACCGGATAGTCGCTCAGATGCGCGAATAAAGACTGCCTGCCGGAGATGAGCGGATGCCCGGCCCGCACCGCGAAGACCACCTGTTCCGAGTAGAGATGCTCGAACGAAAATCCGGTCATCTTGTCCGGAGCGGCGAGCCTGCCGACGACGAGGTCGAGATCGCCGATGCGCAATTGTTCGAGAAGCACTGCGTTTTCACCGGTGACGATCTTGATGCGTGCGCCGGTCTTCTCTTTCAGGAAGAGCGCGATGGCGCGCGGCATGATGCGGGTCGAAACGGTCGGAAGCGCACCGACGCGGATCGGCGGGCCTTCGCCGGACCGCTCCTGCGAGACGGAATCGAGGCCTTGGCGCAGCGCCGTCAGCGCGGCGCCAGCATGGCGCAGAAAGACCTCGCCGTAGCGCGTGATCTTGATGCCACGCCCCTCGCGCTCGAAAACCGCGACGCCCAGAACCTCTTCGAGTTCCCGGATCGTCTTGGTGACCGCCGGTTGCGTGACATGCAGGAGTTCGGCCGCCTTCACCACGCTCTTCTGGCGCGCGACCTCGACAAATGTCTGCAGATGGCGAAACTTAACGCGAGCGTCGATCACGGATCGTATAACCCCCTGGTTAAGGGAAAGCCACGAAATATCATTTTACCTAACCGGATGAAACATCCAATTCTGACGACGGAGGAGAACTGCCGTGCAATTCACCCGCATCAACGACGTCACGATTCACTATCGCGTGGTTGGCGCGGTCACGGAAAAGCCCGCGCTCGTCTTCATCAACTCGCTCGGCACGGATTTCCGTATCTGGCGCGATGTCGTCCTCCGGCTGGCCGGCGATTTTGCCATCGTGCTCTATGACAAGCGTGGCCATGGGCTGTCCGATATCGGCCAGGTTCCCTATTCCATCGAGGACCATGCGACCGATCTCGCCGGACTCCTCGATCGCCTCGCCGTGAAACAGGCGATTGTTTGCGGACTTTCGGTGGGCGGTCTCATCGCGCAATCGCTCTACGGCCGCCGCCCCGACCTCGTGCGCGCGCTCGTGCTTTCCGGCACCGCCCACAAGATCGGCACCGTCGAGTTCTGGGACGCCCGCATCACGGCGATCGAGGCGCACGGCATCGAGGCGGTCGCCGATGGCGTGCTCGAACGCTGGTTCACCCCGGCCTTTCGGCGGCCCGAAAACCTCGCCTTCACCGGCTACCGCAACATGCTGGTCCGCCAGCCGGTGCCGGGCTACGTCGGCACCTGCGCCGCCATCCGCGACGCCGATTTCACGGAAGCCGCAGGCAGGATCGCGGTTCCGGTGCTCTGCGTCGTCGGCGACCAGGACGGTTCGACGCCGCCCGATCTGGTCCGCTCGACGGCCGATCTCATACCGGGCGCGCGCTTCGAAGTGATCCGCGGGGCGGGACATATACCCTGCGTCGAGCAGCCGGAAGCCTTGTCGTCGGTGCTGAGACGCTTCTTCCGATCCGTGTTGTCTGGAGGCAAACCATGAGCGACCTTGCGCCTTCCGGGCGCTACCGACAGGGAATGGCGACGCGCCGCGCCGTTCTAGGCGACAATCACGTCGACCGGGCGGCGTCGGCATCGACCGATTTCGACCGTCCTTTCCAGGAGCTGATCACCGAGGCGGCATGGGGGCATGTCTGGTCGCGTCCCGGCTGGACGAAGCGGGAGCGGTCGATCGTCACCATCGCCCTGCTTGCCGCTCTCGGACAGGACGAGGAGGTGGCCATGCATGTCCGCGCCACGGCCAATACCGGGGCGACGCGCGAGGATATTTGCGAGGCACTGCTGCATGTCGCCATCTATGCAGGCGTTCCGGCGGCCAATCACGCGATCAAGATCGTCAAGCAGGTGTTCGCGGAAATGGATGCCGGCACGGTTGCTCGATAGGCGAGGGAGAAGGACGATGCCCGACAATCAAAATGGCAGACGGAACGGCAAGCCCGAAACCGGCGCCTTTTTTGCCCGCGACCGCGCCTGGCACCCGCCGGCCTTCGCGCCCGGCTACAAGACCTCCGTGCTGCGTTCGCCGCAGAAGGCGCTGCTGTCGCTCGACGGCACGATATCGGAGATCACCGGACCGGTCTTCGGCCATTCGATGTTGGGCGAGCTCGACAACGACCTGATCCATAACTTCGCCAGTCCCGGTGAAAGTGCGATCGGCGAACGCATCATCGTCCATGGCCGCGTCCTCGACGAACGCGGCCATCCGGTTCATGGTGTGCTCGTCGAGTTCTGGCAGGCGAATGCCGGCGGACGCTACCGTCACAAGAAGGAAAGCTATCTCGCGCCGCTGGACCCGAATTTCGGCGGTTGCGGCAGAACGATCACCGACGAGGAAGGCCGTTACTGGTTCCGTACGGTCAGGCCCGGCGCCTATCCATGGCCGAACGGGGTCAACGACTGGCGGCCCGCCCATATCCATTTCTCGGTCTTCGGCCACGGTTTCGCCCAGCGCCTGATCACGCAGATGTATTTCGAAGGCGATCCGATGATCTGGAAATGTCCGATCGTCGGCACGGTCCCTGACCGCCGGGCGATCGAGCAGCTGATCGCGGCTCTCGACTGGGGCAACACCGTGCCGATGGATGCGCGCGCCTACAGGTTCGACATCGTGCTGCGTGGCCGCCGCTCGACCTTCTTCGAAAACCGGCCGGAAGGGAATTGAGGACGCACCGATGGTTCAGGATCTCAGCACCCTCAAGGAAACCGCGTCGCAGACGGCCGGACCCTATGTCCATATCGGCTTGACGCCGAATTTCTGCGGCATCGGCGGCGTATATGAGGGCGACCTCGGCGCTTCGATGGTCAACGACAAGACGCTCGGTCAGCGCATCACCGTGACCGGTCGCGTCATCGACGGCGCCGGAATGCCCCTCAGGGACGCACTTCTCGAAATCTGGCAGGCGGACGCAGCCGGGCTCTACAATTCCCCGTCGGAGCTGCGCGGTACGGCGGACCCGAACTTTACCGGCTGGGGACGCTCGCCGACGAGCGACGAGGGCGGCGTCTTCACTTTCGAGACGGTGAAGCCGGGCCGCGTTCCATTCCGCGACGGCCGGCTGATGGCCCCGCATATCAGCATCTGGATCGTCGCGCGCGGCATCAATATCGGCCTCCACACGCGCATGTATTTCCCAGACGAGGCGGCGGCGAACGCCGAAGATCCGCTGCTTGCCCGCATCGAGCACCGCCACCGGGCCGAGACGCTTGTCGCGGCGGGTCAGGCGCCTAATTATGTCTTCGACATTCATCTCCAGGGCGAGAAGGAAACGGTCTTCCTGGATATTTGATCGTTCGGCAGCCCGCCCCCGCGTTGCCGCATGCGTGTGAGGCTCCCTTCGAACCGAAGGGAGCGAGAGCTGGAGATGCGGCATGACCTATTCGGCCTTCGATCACCCCTATCTTTCCGGCCTTCTCGGAGACGAGGCGGTGGCGGCGGAATTCTCCGTCGTCGCCGATGTTCGCGCCATGTTGGCCTTCGAGGCGGCGCTTGCGCGTGCCGAGGCGCGCCACGGCGTCATCCCCGAAGCGGCCGCCAATCGCATTGCCGAGGCATGCCGTGGCTTCTCTCCGGACGTCGGCGCCATGCGCCGGGCAACTGCCATCGACGGTGTCGTCGTTCCCGAGCTCGTGCGACAATTGCGCCGGGCGGTCGGCGAAGAGGCGGCGGAACATGTCCATTTCGGAGCCACCAGCCAGGACGTGGTCGATACCAGCCTCATGCTGAGGCTGAAGGCGATCGCGGAACTTTTCTCCGGCCGGGTCGGCGACGTCGTGACGGCGCTCGAAGCTTGCGGGCGGCACTGGGGCGAGCGTGCGCTGACCGCCCATACGCGGATGCAGCCGGCGATCCCGATTACGGTGGCCGACCGACTGCGGAGCTGGATCGAGCCGCTGCTCGACCATCAGGACAGGCTGGATGCCACGGGCACGGACATTTTCGCGGTGCAGTTCGGAGGAGCCGCCGGCACGCTCGAAAAGCTCAAGGGCAAGGCCGACATCGTCCGCGCGACGCTGGCGGAGGAACTCGCGCTGGTCGACTGCCCGCAATGGCACAGCCAGCGCCTGCCGATCGCCGATTTCGCCCACCTCCTGTCGCTCGTCACCGGCAGCCTCGGCAAGTTCGGTCAGGACGTGGCGCTGATGGCGCAGGCGGGAGACGAGATCGTGCTTGCCGGCGGCGGCGGCTCCTCGGCCATGCCGCACAAGCAGAATCCGGTCGCCGCGGAGGTGCTGGTGACACTCGCCCGCTTCAACGCGACGCAGGTTTCCGCCATCCACCAGTCGCTGGTGCACGAGCAGGAGCGCTCGGGCTCCGCCTGGACGCTCGAATGGCTGATCCTGCCGCAGATGGTCGGCGCGACGGCGGCCGCATTGAGGCTCGCCGCCGAGCTCGCCGGCAATGTCCGGCGGCTGGGGCGGGTGTGAGGTTGATCCGTGCTCACGCCTCGACCAGCAAGGCGACGGGGAAGTCCCGTAGAACGTCCGCCACGGCAAGAAGAGGCCGAGGCTCGGTGACGCCGCCGGTCAGGAGATTGCACATGGGCTTGAATTGGCAGCCCTCGGGCCAGGCGAGGAAGGTGTTTCGCCACAGTTCCGGACGGATGGACAGGCGACCGTCTGGCGTCTGGCCGAAGACAAGCCGCGGGACGACTGTGAGCGCAAAGCCATCCCTGCTGCGACGCATGAAAGCGGCTGCGTGGCGGGCACCCGGACCTTCGACGCGCACTGCGCGGTATTCGCCTCCCGCAAGACAATCCGCGCCGCGCCCCCGGCGATAGTTCAGGCCTATTGAGATCAGCCTCTGCTTGCAGTCCTCGAAATCGCCGATCGTCGGCGCTTGGGGTAGCTGGGAAAGCGAGCCGCGCGGTGAAAAGCCGCGGCGGTTGTCGGGATCGACGAGGGAAAGGTCGATGCGTTCGCTGCCCTGATAGATATCGGGAATGCCGGGCGCGGTGAGCTTCACCAGCGCTTGCGAGAGGCTGTTGATCAGCCCGGCATGGATGAACGGTCCGGCCGTTTTCTCGAAATCGCCGAGGAAAGACCGGTTATGCCGATCCAGGAGATCGCCGAGAAAGGCCTTGATCGCTGCTTCATAGCGCTCGTTCGGATCGTCCCAGCTCGTCCTGAGCTTTGCCTCCCGCAGCGCCTTCACGGCGAAATCGACCATCCGCTCGTGCAGGGAAATCAGGTCGTCTTCGTCACCAAGGGGCGCGATCGGCCAGACGCCGAGCAGGCTCTGATAGAGGAATTGCTCGACCGGAGCGTCCGGTTTCTCGCCGGCCGGGAGTCGGCCCATGCTTTCCGCATTCATCCCGTGCCAGCGGTCCACCGCTGCAGCCCAGACGTCCGGTGCCTCGCTGACGACGTGGAGCCGGGCGCGCGCATCCTCCCCCCGCTTGGTGTCGTGCGTGGAGGTAGCCGAAAGGCCGTGCGGCATCTGGCTTGCGCGATCCTGCATCATCGCATGAAAGCGGCCGACGCCGCCGGGCGTCCAGAAGGGGGAGGCACCCACCTCGTTCGCCGCGAGATAATCGCCTCTCCGATAGAAGAAGGTGTCCTCGACCGCCTTGGCCATGACTGCGCCGCTCAACTGCTGAAACCGCGTGCGGAATTCGGACCGCAGCTTGCCGTCCGCCGAGTCGACCGGCGCCCTGAGTGCGGAAACGATCGCTGCGATCTCGGCGCCGGCGCCGGGCGCGCGCGCCGCTGCCTTCGCTGCTATCCCGTCGAGGATGCGGCTGTCGCGCGCTCCGGCCCCCTGGTCGCCGACATAGGTCCGATAGACGGGCAGTGCCGCCATCAGCTGGCGAATGGCCACACCGGTCCGCACGTTCTGATCCGGAGCCCCATCGCCTGTGAAGCGAGCGGCCAGTCCGGTCAGCCGCCGGACTTCCGTATTGAAATTGCGGCCGAGGACCTGAAGCTTGCATCCCGTGACCGCCTCTTCGGCCGCGGATCGCCTTTCCTCGCCTGAAAGCCACGAAGACGGAGTGTCGTCGGAAAGAAGATCCGCGAGGGCCGATATGAACTCGTAGCCCGTGGCCCCCTCGACTGCCCAGGCCTCCGGCAGCGTTTCGTTCTCCCCGAGTATTTTCTCGACGATGATATAGGTGCCGTCGCCGGCCTCCCGGCGGAGCCGATCGAGATAGCCCTTCGGATCGGCCAGGCCGTCGATGTGGTCGATCCTGAGCCCATCGATCAGGCCTTCCCGGACGAGGGCGAGCGCGAGCCGGTGGGTCTCCGTGAACACCGCTTCATCTTCGACGCGCATGCCGATGAGGCCGGCGACCTCGAAAAACCGTCGGTAGCTGAGCTTGTCCCGGGCCGTCTGCCAGCTCATCAGCCGCCAGGATTGCATTCGATGCAGCCGGTCGAACTGCAGTGTGTCCGCGGAAAACCGCGCGAGACATTGGTCGAGCTCGGCCGCGATCGACGGCGTCGCGACGACAGAGGCGATTTCCGCGTGGAACTGTGCGGCGGTTTTCCGTTCGGCCGTGCCGGCGACAGCCGCGATCCTTTCGAGCGCGGCATTGCCGTTGCCCGGGATCGCCGCATAGCTGGTGGGATTGAGCGGATAGAGAGCCTCGTAATATCGAAGCGCCAGGCAGCGGTGCTCGTGGTCGTATGCAAGGCGCAGATTGCCGGCTGCGACCTCTTCCTCAAACGACTTTCCGAGGAAGGGGAGCGTGAGCGGCTCCCGCCAGTCGATGTCGAAATAGTCGGCAAATCCGCTAAGGCGGCCCCATTCGATCACGCTGTGCCACCAGTCATTCTCGAGATGCGCGGCCATGTGGTTCGGGACGATGTCCAGAACGAGACCGAGTTCTTCGGCTTTCAGCGCATGAGCGAGCCGCACAAATCCATCGTAGCCGCCCAGGGCCGGGTCGATCTCGTTGTAGTCGACGATGTCGTAGCCGTGGGCCGACCCGCGGACCGCGGTGAAAAGGGGCGAGGCGTAGAGGTGAGAGATGCCGAGCCCGACGAAGTGCGGGATCAACTCCACGGCTTTTGCGAAGTCCATCCCGTTGCGGAACTGGAGACGGTAGGTTGCGTCGGGCAGATGCATGGCGGTCTTGCACTTGTCTGGCGGTAACACCGCGGCCGGTGCTTTGTTCCCCGAGGGACGCCCCCAAAGCAAAGTCTTCTTGTTCGCGTATCGGGAATAGAATGGCGTTCCTTTAGTCTACTAAGATTATAGATTTTGATGAATACCACCGAAGCATGGATCTCACGGGGAGCTAAAGCGATGCCGCAGACACGAGTGGTGGGTATTTCAGGCAATATCACGCGTCCGTCCAGGACACGCGCCTTCGTGGACCATATCGTCCACCGGCTGGCGGTCGATGCCGGCGCGTCGGCGCAGACCTTCGATATCGAGGATTTCGGGGCGTCCCTGCTCCCTGCGAGAAGGCTCGACGAACTCGCGCCGGAGGCGCGTTATGTCGTCGGCCAGATACTTGCAGCCGACATCCTGGTGGTCGCGTCGCCGACCTTCAAGGGAAGCTATACCGGCCTCTTCAAGCACGTCTTCGACCTGCTCGATCCCTCCTCGCTCCGCGGCAAGCCCGTCATCCTCGCCGCGACCGGGGGCGGGGAACGCCACTCGCTGATGGTGGAGCATCAGTTGCGGCCACTGTTCGGCTTCTTCGAGGCATTGGCGATGCCGACTGCGATCTACGCCTCCGACAAGGACTTTGCCGACGGCGCTCTCGCCTCGGAGGCGATCCATGCCCGCGTCGGCAGGGCGGTCGGCGAGGCAACGCAGGCGCTCGCGCGCGCCGCCAGGGCAAGCTTGGCGGCCTAGCCGCAAATTCAATCACACCAACCCGGTTTGCGTCGGCTATCGAAGCGAAGTGACGCCGGCCCGTGAAGCAAATCCAACGGAGGCAGCAATGACCAGACAGATCAAGCTTGGAGCCTTTCTCCCCGGCGGCGGCCAGCATATTGCCGCGTGGAGGCATCCGGACGCTCCGGCAGACGGTGCCACGAATTTCGAATTCCACAGAAGGCTCGCCGAGACCGCGGAGCGCGGTCTGTTCGACGCCTATTTTCTCGCCGACAACCTCTCCGTCGGGCTCGGCGGCCGCGAAGGCGGCAATGCGAAGATCGCCGGTTTCGAGCCTGTCACCCTCTTTGCAGCACTCGCGCCGCTGACGACCCATCTGGGCTTCATCGCCACGGCGTCGACGACCTATGAGGAGCCCTACACGCTCGCCCGCAAGTTCGCCTCGCTCGACCTTCTTTCCAACGGGCGGGCAGGCTGGAACGTGGTCACCTCCGCCGGCGACGAGACGGCACGCAACTTCAACAGAGAAACCCAGCCGAGCCACGCCGACCGATACGAGCGCGCGCACGAGCACGTCGAGACCGTCAAGGCTCTGTGGGACAGCTGGGAAGATGACGCCTTCATCCGTGACAAGGCGACCGGCCGCTTCTTCGACGCCGGCCGGGTTCACGACATCGACCACAAGGGCAAGCATTTCAGCGTCAAAGGACCGCTGAACGCGCCGCGTCCCGTACAGGGGCACCCGGTCGTGGTGCAGGCGGGGCAATCCGAGGACGGACGCAGGCTAGCGGCGGTCAGCGCCGAGGTGATCTTCACCGCCCATCAGAACCTCGCTTCGGCGCAGGAATTCTACCGTGACATCAAGGCACGGGTGAAGCGCGCCGGGCGCAACCCCGAACATGTTCTGATCATGCCGGGGGTGGCCCCCTTCGTCGGCCGGACCGAAGAGGAGGCGCGCTCCAAATATGAAGAGCTGAATGCGCTGATCGTGCCGGAGGACGGCGTGGCGCTGTTGAATGGCTTGACCGGCGGCACGCTCGACCTGACGGGATATCCGCTCGATGGGCCCTTACCCGTCAGCAATGAGACAGAGGGGATGAAAAGCCGGCAGGCGCTGATCCGGAAGATCGCGGATGAGCATGGCTTCACCATCCGCCAGCTCTATCAGTGGATCGCGACCGCACGCGGTCACTACACCGTCGTCGGCAGCGCCGAGCAGGTCGCCGATCAGCTCGAGGAGTGGTTCCTGAGCGAAGCCGCCGACGGGTTCAACATCCTGCCGCCATGGCTTCCGGGCGCTCTCGACGATTTCGTCGATCTGGTCATCCCAATACTGCAGAGACGCGGCCTGTTCCGCACCGCCTATGAGGGGCGGACGCTGCGGGAAAATCTCGGTCTTCCCCGTCCGGCGAACCCGTGGACTTTGGCGCGCGCCACCGTTCAGGCGGCCGAGTAAGAGGGGAGACACGAAAATGAGCTTGCAGGAACTCGACAGGTCGATCATCCACGAAGGCGGCAGCGTCAGCGCAAAAACGGACGAGTATCTCCGCCGGTCAGGCGCCGCCGCCGGCAGCTGGCTGTCGCGCTACGGACTGCTGATCGCC
Organism: Ensifer meliloti; assembly: GCF_030064585.1. Taxonomy (NCBI): domain Bacteria; kingdom Pseudomonadati; phylum Pseudomonadota; class Alphaproteobacteria; order Hyphomicrobiales; family Rhizobiaceae; genus Ensifer; species Ensifer meliloti. The sequence continues at coordinate 752,271 of NZ_CP120364.1, read as the reverse complement.
TTTCTTGCGCTCTGGCAGGCGGCCAGCACCGCCGGCTGGATCAACCCGGCCGTGTTTCCGTCCGTCGCTGCCATCCTTTCCGCCCTGTGGACGGGAATTTCCGGTGGAGCATTGCTCGACGATATCGCGATCAGTCTTCAGCGCTCCGGCACCGCCTTCGTAGGCGCGGTAGTTCTGGCTATACCGCTCGGCCTCTTGATGGGGCAGGTGCGTGCGATCGAGAACGCACTCGATCCCGTCCTCCAGCTTTTCCGCCAGACGTCCGCGCTCGCTCTCTATCCGGTTTTCATCCTGCTTCTCGGACTCGGCGAGGCCTCGAAAGTCTTCGTCATCTTCTGGGCGACGCTCTTTCCGCTGCTCCTGAGCACCATCAGCGGGGTCAAGGAAGTGGATTCGAAGCTGATCGAGATGGCGCGGGTCTATGGCGCGTCGCGTCTCACTGTGTTCCGTCGCGTGGTTCTCCCGGGCGCCGTTCCTTCGATTTTCGTCGGCCTGCGCTTGAGTGCAACGACTGCCCTGCTGCTGCTCATCGCATCCGAGATGATCGGGGCCAACAAGGGCATCGGCTTCCAGGTCATGAACGCCCAGTACAATTTCCAGATTCCCCTGATGTTCGCGGCGATCTTCATTCTGGCCGGGCTCGGGCTCGTCTCCAACTACGCGCTGGTCTTTGCGCAGCGCCGCCTCTGCCGCTGGAGCGACGCCTCGAACTAGAGCAATTCCAGGAAAAGTGTGCAGCGGCTTTCCATCCGGAGTTGCGGCAAAACGGCCTCGACATTCGAAACTTCCAGATCACGGAAAAGGTGACACATGACGATTTCCATTCGCGCCCTCGCATTCGGCAGCCTGTTCTCGATCGGTCTTTCCAGCCTTGCGGCAGCAGAAGCTCCGGAACCGGTGACGCTCCGGTTCCTTGCGAGCCAGGGCAGCCTATCGCCGCACGAACTCGCCTATGAGCTCGGCTATTTCGACGACCTCGGCATCAAGCTCGAGAATGTCGGTTATGCGGGAGGCGGGCCCGCATCGCTGTTTGCGCTTGCCTCCGGCAGCGTCGACATCGGCTCGGCGGCGACCGCAGCCGTCATCAACTCGATCGCCGGCGGAAACGATTTCGTCGCGGCCTTTCCGACCAACGGAATCAACGAGCAGGTCAAGAGCATCTTCTACGTGCTCGACGACAGCCCGATCAGGACCATCGAGGATATCGCAGGTAAGACGATCGCGGTGAATACGCTCGGGGCGCATCTCGACTATGCGGTACGCGAGGCGCTGCACGGCAAGGGCTTGCCCGAAAACGCAGCGAACCTCGTCGTCGTACCCGGGCCGCAGCTCGAACAGACGCTCCGGTCGAACCAGGTCGACATCGCCGCCGTGGGATACTGGCAGGCGACCTTCAATGGCCAGATCGTCGATCACGGCGGGGTGCGCGCGGTCTTCGACGATACGGATGTGCTCGGTGAAATTGCAGGCGGTTTTGCGGTTCTCAGGCGGGATTTCGTGGAGAAGAATCCGGTCGCCGCCAGAAACTTCGTAGAACAGTCCGCGCGCGCCGCCGACTGGTCACGCGAGCATCCGGAAGAAGCGCGGGCCGTGCTGGACCGTATTCTGACCGAGCGCGGCGAAAACGGCGATCTCGCCAGGCATTGGACGGGATTCGGTCTGCGGAAGGGCGCGCAAGCGACCGAGCGGGATCTGGATTTCTGGATCGGCGTTCTCGAGCGCGAGGGCAGCCTGCCGCAGGGCAAATACAAGGCTTCCGATCTTCTGTTCCGGCCGGATGCGACGTCCGCCGCGGCGAATTGAGGTGGTGAAAATGGCTGAAGTCAGAAGCCTGCGCAGAGGGGAGGTGGCGCTGCGCGATCTCTCGAAATCCTTCCAGATCAACGGACGGCCGCTCAGCGTCCTAAGGAACCTCAATCTGGACATCCGGTCCGGGGAATGCCTTGCAATCGTGGGCGCAAGCGGATCGGGCAAGACGACATTGCTGCGGGTTCTTGCGGGTCTCGAGACGGCCGATGCGGGCCGGGTATTGATCGACGGCCGGCCGGTTTCCGGTGTGGGCAGGGAGCGGGCGGTCATCTTCCAGGAGCCGCGGCTGCTTCCATGGCTGACGGTCCTCGGCAATGTGGCGTTCGGCCTGAAGGTCCGAGGCGAGGATTCCGGACGCGCCGAGCAGCGTGCACGTCACTACATCTCGCTTGTCGGCCTTGCCGATTTCCAGGATGCCTATCCGAAACAGCTATCGGGTGGAATGGCGCAGCGCGTCGGGCTTGCGCGAGCGCTGACGGTAAAGCCCGAGATCCTGCTGCTCGACGAGCCGCTGGGCGCCCTCGATGCGATGACGAAACTGACGATGCAGCAGGAGCTCGAGCGCATCTGGCGGGAGGAGAACGTGACGATGGTTCTGGTCACGCACGATCTCGAGGAGGCCATCTATCTGGCGGATCGTGTCCTGATACTGCCGAAGCAAAAGGACGGAGCGCCGAGAGCGATCGACATCGACTTGCCCCGGCCGCGCGATCGCAGCGGCGCACGCTTCGTGCGCTACAGGCAGGAGCTGCTTCGGGAATTCGGACTGCACTAAGGCCCGCGCGCTTCCTCCATAATCCCCGCACAAAACAATAACCGGGGGATTATGGATTTCCGCCCATATTTCATTTTTGCATCACCGTTTGACATGGCAGACTGCCCGCTGTCGATCGCGATTGATGTAAAAGGAAGCGATGCCGGCCGGGAGTAGCGGACGTCGCGGGGGAGGAAATATGAGAAGGATCATTCTGGCCGCGCTCGCGGCTCTGGCAACGAGCGTCGCGGCGCAGGCGGATACGATCAAGGTCGGAGTCGTCGGGCCGTTTTCCGGTCCCTTTGCGCTGCAGGGCAAGAACTTCAAGGCGGGCATCGACGCCTATATGGCGGTGAACGGCGCCAAGGTCGGCGACGACGACATCGAGATCATCTACCGCGACGTGCCGCAGGCGGACCCGGCTCAGTCCAAGGCGCTGGCGCAGGAGCTGGTGGTAAAGGAAGGCGTGCAATATCTCGCCGGCTTCTATTTCACGCCCGACGCGATGGCCGTCACGCCGCTGCTCGAGCAGGCGAACGTGCCGCTGGTGATCATGAATGCCGCCACGTCGGCGATCGTCACCAAGAGCCCGCTCGTGGTGCGCACCTCCTTCACGCTTTGGCAGACATCCACGCCGATCGCCAAGGTGGCGAAGGATGCCGGCGTCTCGAAGATCATCTCGGTGGTCAGCGATTACGGCCCGGGTGTCGATGCGGAGAACGCATTCAAGGCCGGCTTCGAGGCGGTGGGCGGCGAGATCGTCGAGGCGATCCGCATGCCGCTCTCGACCAACGATTTCTCGCCGATCATGCAGCGCATCAAGGATTCCGGTGCCGAAGGCGTCTTCGCCTTCCTGCCGTCCGGCCCGACGACGCTCGGCTTCGTCAAGTCGTTCAACGAAAACGGCCTGAAGGATGGCGGCATCAAGTTCTTCGCGCCGGGCGACCTCACCCAGGAATCCGACCTGCCGGCGCTGGGCGACGCCGCGCTCGGCCTGCAGACGTCCTTTCACTATGCCGTTTCGCATGACTCACCGGAAAACAAGGCTTTCGTCGAGGCGGCCGGCAAGGCGATCGGCAATCCGGCCGAGCTCTCCTTCCCGGCGGTCGGGGCCTATGACGGCATGCATGTCATCTACAAGATGATCGAGGCGACAGGCGGCGAGCAGGATGCCCAGAAGGCGGTCGACGCCGTGAAGGGGCTCTCCTGGACAAGCCCCCGCGGGCCGGTCTCGATCGACCCCGAATCGCGCCATATCACCCAGAACATTTATCTGCGCGAAGTCGCCAAGGCCGATGACGGCACCTATTACAACAAGGAGATCCAGACCTTCGAGAAACAGGGCGATCCGGGTCTAGCCGCGGTGAAATGATCGGCGGCCCGCTGTATGCGACCGCTGCATCGTTGGTTTGGCGGAAGCCTTCCGGAATGAGGATCGAGGGTGAAGCCTTGCCACAGCGTTAGGATGCGCTCATGCAAACCATCTTCAGCATAGCCGTCGATGCGCTCGCCTATGGCATGGTGCTGTTCGTGATCTCGATCGGCCTTTCGGTCACGCTCGGCCTCATGCGCGTCGTCAATCTTGCCCACGGCGCCTTTGCGATGATCGGCGGCTATATCGCATCCTATGCGGCGCGTGATCTCGGGCTCGGCTACGGCGCCGCGGTGCTGATCGCGGTCTTCGGCACGATCGTCATCGCCATCCCGATCGAGCGCCTGCTCTACCGCCGCATCTACGGTCAGCCGGAGCTGACTCAGGTGCTGATGACGATCGGCATCACCTTCTGCATCATCGGCATTGCCAACTACGTCTTCGGGCCGACTCTCAAGACGATCCCGCTGCCGCCGAGCCTTGAGGGCTCCGCCGATCTCGGCTTCCGTTCGATCGCCGTGCACCGGATATTCGCGATCGTCTGCGGCCTCGCCGTTGCCGGAGCCCTCTGGTTTGCCATCGAGAAGACGGCCTTCGGGGTGAAACTCAGGGCCGCCGTCGACAATGCGGCGATGGCGGCAGCACTCGGAGTGCGCACGGAGGTCGTCTATGCCGTGAGTTTCGCCGTCGCCGTGGGCCTTGCCGCGTTCGGCGGCGTCGTCGGCGCGGAACTGCTGCCGGTCGAGCCCTATTATGCGCTCAGATACATGGTCACCTTCCTGGTGGTCGTTTCCGTCGGCGGTGCGGGGTCGATCCCGGGTGCGCTTGCCGCCTGCCTGCTGCTTGGCGGCATCGATACGACGGGGCGCTATCTCATGCCGGAATTCGGGGAATTCTTCTTCTATCTCGCCGTCATCGCCATCGTCTGCGTATTTCCGCGCGGCCTTGCCGGGAGGATGAAGTAGGTGACCATGGCAACGATGAACGAAGCAGCCACGGCACTTTCTGCGGGCAGGCGGGGGCTCGGCCGCGATCTTGCGGGCCTCGCGGTGATCCTCGTGCTGGCCGGGATCGGCTATCTCCTCTTTCCGAACAATCTGGCGCTGCTCACCCGCATCACAGCGATCGCGCTGCTGGTACTCTCGCTCGATCTCGTCACCGGCTATTGCGGCGTCGCGACGCTCGGCCATGCCGCGCTGTTCGGCAGCGGCGCCTATGCCGCCGGTATCGCGGCCGTGCATTTCGGCATCACCGATCCGCTCCTCATGCTCGCCGCCGGCATTCTCGGCGGTGCGCTGGCGGGGCTCGCCTGCGGGGTGGTGATCCTTCGGGCGCACGGTCTCCCGCAACTGGTGCTCTCGATCGCCCTCATCCATCTGTTCCATGAATTCGCCAACAAGGCCTCGCCCTGGACGGGGGGAAGCGACGGACTGGCCGGCATCTCCCCCGATCCGCTCATCGGCCTTTTCGCCTTCGACCTCTGGGGCCGCACGGCCTATGTCTTCGGCGTCGTGCTGCTCGCAATCGTCTTCGTGCTCCTGCGCCTCGTCGTGCGCTCGCCCTTCGGCATGCTCTGCCGCGGCATCAGGGAGGACCCCATCCGCATCCGGGCGATGGGCGCGTCGCCGACGATCGCCCTCCTCAAGATGTATGTGATTTCCGGCGCGGTCGCCGGCGTCGGCGGGGCGCTCAACGCCGTCTCTACGCAGGTCGTCGGTCTCGACAGCCTCTCCTTCACGCTCTCGGCCGAAAGCCTGGTCATGCTCGTCCTCGGCGGTACCGGCTCGCTCTTCGGGGCGCTTACCGGCACGATCGTCTTCATGTTCTTCGAAGACCTCGTCTCGGCCGCCAACCCGTTCCATTGGCTGACCATGGTCGGAGCCCTGTTGATCGCGGTCGTGCTCTTTGCGCCGAAAGGGCTTTACGGCACGGTCGCAGAAATCCTCGCGCGGCGACGTGGGGCGGGCCGATGAGCGCCATATTCGAAGTCAGAAATCTCAAGCGTTCCTTCGGCGGTCTCGCCGTCACCAACGATGTCAGCCTTTCCATGGCACCGGGCGACCGCGTCGCGTTGATCGGCCCGAACGGTGCCGGCAAGACGACCTTCGTCAATCTCGTCACCGGCAATCTGAAGCCGGACGCCGGAGAGGTACGGATCGGCGGCGAAACCGTCACCAACATCGACGCGATCGGCCGCGTCCGCCGCGGACTCGTGCGTTCGTTCCAGGTGACGCGCCTTTTCCAGGACATGACGCCCGCCGAGCACGTGGCGCTCGCGGTCCTGCAGCGCGACGGCCGGGCGGGGCGCATGTTCGGCAACTTCCTGGCGATGCCCGGGGTGATGGCGGAGGCCGGTAGCCTGCTCGGCAAGCTTGGTCTGCGCGATCTCGCGCACCGGCCGGTGCGCGAGATCGCCTACGGCCAGCAGCGGCTGCTGGAGATCGCGGTGGCCCTGGCGCTCAAACCGAGGGTGCTGCTGCTCGACGAGCCGGCAGCCGGCGTGCCGCAGAGCGACACGGGCCGCATCGAGCAGGCGCTCGCCGATCTTCCCGATGACCTCGCCGTGCTGATGATCGAGCACGACATGGATCTCGTCTTCCGCTTCGCCAAGCGCGTGATCGTGCTTGCTGCCGGCACGGTCATCTTCGACGGCTCTCCAGCCGTCGTCACCAAAGATCCGCGTGTGCGCGAAGCCTATCTCGGGAGCTATGCCGATGCCGGCAGCGCCGCTTGAGGTCGACAATCTCTCCGCCGGCTATGGGCCGACGCGGGTGCTGGAAGGGATTTCCTTTTCGGTGCCTGCCGGCGCGCGGCTTGCGGTTCTCGGGCGTAACGGCATGGGCAAGACGACGCTGCTCGCTACGCTCGCCGGCCAGACGCGGCGCTATGACGGGCGCATCCGCATCGGCGATGCCGACGTGACCGCGCTGCCGAGCGCATCACGCGCGCTGAAAGGCCTCGGTTTCGTGCCGCAGGCGCGCTGCGTCTTCCCGTCGCTGACGGTCGAGGAAAATCTCTTCGTCGGCCTCAAGGGCCGGCCGAAGACGGCGCTGAGCGAGGCCTATGAGATGTTTCCGCGCCTCTACGAGCGGCGCCGAAACCTCGGCTCGCAGCTTTCCGGCGGCGAGCAGCAGATGTTGTCTACCGCCCGCTCGATCCTCGGCCGGCCCTCGGTCCTGCTTCTCGACGAGCCGCTCGAAGGTCTGGCGCCGGTCATCTGCGAAGAGCTGATGAAGGCTTTCGCCGAGCTCGCGAAGACCGGCGACATGACCATCCTGCTCGTTGAACAGCGCATCCAGAGCGCACTCGATTTCGCCGACCGCGTGATCATCCTCGAGCGCGGCAGGCTCGCCTGGAGCGGAACGCCGGAGGCGCTGGCGAAGGAGCACGCCACGGTCGAGCGGCTGCTGGGGGTTGGCGGGCTGCATTGAGCGCCGAGCCCGTGATTTGCCCCTCATCCGCCTGCCGGCACCTTCTCCCCGTCTGACGGGGAGAAGGAACAAGCGGCTAGCTCCTGCCCCGATCTAAGGAAGAGGCGTTACGGCATATTCCCTTCTCCCCGCTTGCGGGCAGAAGGTGCCGGCAGGCGGATGAGGGGCGATTTGCTTATTCATCCCGACAGCCGTTCCCGCTCACGCTCGTAATAGCGCGCGAGCGGCGGCAGCGCCGCCTTGAGTTCATCGAACAAGCCGTCATCGGCAGCGATCTCGCCGCTGTATTTCCGGGCGAGGTAGGCGCGGTGGCGTTCGAGCGCCGGTTCCGAAGCGCCGTCGGCCAGGGTGAAGACGGGGGAGACCGCGCTACGTCCCTTGACGGTGATGCGGTCGAGCTCGGCAACCGCAAATTTCCGGGCGGCAAGTGTTGCCGTACGCTCGCCGAGGAGCAGCGGCACGCCGTAGTCCTTGGAAGCACCTTCGAGGCGGGAGGCGAGATTGACCGCATCGCCCAGCGCCGAATAATCGAAGCGGCGGGCCGAGCCCATATTGCCGACGACGCATTCGCCCGTGTTGATGCCGATGCCGATCCTCAGCGTCTTCGGCGGACGTCCCGCCGCTTTCGCCTCGGCTTCCAGCTCCGCGTTGAGATCGCCGAGGGCGGTGAGCATGTCGCGCGCCGCCTGAACGGCATGGACGGCATGGTCCGGATCGTCGAGCGGCGCGTTCCAGAAGGCCATCAGGCAGTCGCCGATATATTTGTCGATCGTGCCGCGTCGGTTGAGCACCGCCTCCGAAAGAGGGGTCAGGAGCCGGTTGATGAGCGTCGTCAGTCCCTCCGGATCGTCCTTCATGTCCTCCGATATGGTGGTAAAGCCGCGAACGTCGCAGAAGAGTACCGTGAGCGTCCGTCTTTCGCCGCCGAGCTTCAATTGCGAGGGGTCTCTCGCCAGCCGCTCGACGAGAGCGGGCGAGAGATATTGCGAGAAGGCACGGGTGATCGCGCGGCGGCGGCGCCTTTCTTCCGCATAGTCGAGGCCGGCCTGCCCGATTGCCACGCCGAGAAAAGCAAGTGCCGGTGCGAGCGGCGAGACGAACACATGGCCGAGGCGCATCAGGCCGTAGCTTGCAAGAAAGATCAGAATAAGGGCGAGGGCGCCGTAACCGAGCGTCTTCCAGCTTGTCGACCCGAGGACGGCAAGGGCTGCCGCAAGGCTGGCGAGGACGATCGCGGCGATGGCGACCGCCGCTCCCGTCCGCTTGACGAACAGCCGGTGCACGAGATTGTCGTAGATGGTCGCGTGGATCTCGGCGCCGGCGACGAGACCGCGGGAAAAGACTGTGTCGGAGGTGGCGAAGGCATCGATGCCGCCGCCCGCGATGGTAGGGGCGTTCTGCAGGCTCAGGCCCACGATGACGACCCGGTCGCGGAACGTTTCTTCCGGCAGGAAACTTTCCGGGTCGAGCGCCTGATAATAGGAAACGGTCGGGTAGGTGCGCGCCGGGCCGAAGGTCTGCATCAGGGCTCGTCTCGGCGGATAGTGAGGCTCCGCACCGGCAACGGTTGCGAGCGTCATGGCCAAGCCGTCCGGATAGGAGGGAATCTGCCTGAGCGTGCCGTCGCCGCTGAGGTCGACCGAGGCGATGCCCACCTTGGCGCCCCGCTCCAGAAAGGCGGGATGAGGCTCGGTCCGGACGAACTGCTCTGCCTGCGGTGTCCGGATCAGCGTCTCGTCGCCGGCAAGCACCACATCGGGCCCGAGGACTTCGGCAAGCGCCTGATCGTTCTCCGGGGCGGCGGCCGGTTCGGCGAAGATCACGTCGAGTGCGATCGCCCTGGCGCCGGCGGCTCTCAGCGCCTGGATCAGCCGGGCGTGCAGGGCGCGCGGCCAGGGCCACTGGCTGCCGATCTCGGCCATAGACGGTTCGTCGATCGCGACGATAACGGGGCCGTCTTCCGGAAGGCTTGGCCGGCCGAGGATCGAGAGATAGTCGTAGGCGCGCAGGTCGACCAGCGACCAGGAACCGGTTAGCGAGACAAGCGAGACGAGGGCGGCCATCAAGGCCGCCAGGACGGCAAGCTTTGCCCGCCGGGAGGAAAGGCGAAGCTGGCGAGAGGCCTTCATCAGAACCGCACTTTGACGGTGCCCTTGACCGTGGGACCCCAGCCGGGCAGCCCGTCACGCAGCTCGAATTCCTCGTCGAGCAGATTGAAGCCGGCGAGTTCTACCTCGAACCGCTTGTCGAAGGGCTCCCATTGCAGGGCGGCGTCGAGCGTCCAGAAGTCGTCGTGGGTTATCGGACCTTCGGCCCGCTCGCCTATATAGTTCGCGGCAACGGTCGTTTTGATATTGGCTGTGTTGACGAAGGTGAGTGCCACCTGGCCTGAATATTCGGGCAGAAAGGGCAAATCGCCGCCGGCGCCTGCCGAGAGGTCCTCGCTTTCGATCCGGGCCACCGTCGCCGACAGGCCGAATCCATGACCGAGCGCCATGTTAGCGGTCACTGCCACGCGGTCGAGACGGCCCTTGTCGAAGTGGAAATCCGTCAGTGGGAGGAAGGGGCTGGTAATTGGGGTGGCAATCGAACCGTCGCGGATTTCTTGGTGCTGGTAGTCGACAGCGGTGAAGAGCCAGTCGCTCCATTCGGCATCCCAGCGCAAGGCCAGCGTGTCGGCATAGCCTTCCGTGCCGACCAGGAACTGGTTGGGCTGCAGCCCGACGATGCCGACCGGCGCCAGTGTAGCCGCGCCGAAATTGTAGCCTTCGCGCTGAATGGCGGCGCGCAACCAATGGCCCTCTGACGGTGCCCAGGCGACCCCGAGCTTCGGTTCGAGCCGGATGTCGTTGTCGTTAACGTCCTCTATGTAACGGGCGAACAGCGCGCCTTCTATCTTGAGGTCGGGGGTGATTTCGTACAGGCCGTCGATATACGCCTTAGCCACGGCGTGCGTGTCAGAATCATATTCATAGTCGTCCACCGATCCTGAGGGGGGCGGTAGGACCAAACTGAAATGCGTACGGGTGTCTGCTCGAATCTTTCCGCCCTCGACGCCATAGCGCCAAGTCAGGTCGCCATCTCCATACAGATGGTTCAGGGCCGCGATGTAAGTCCGCTCCCTTGCGTCCAAATCGAGATTGGTTTCAGTGCCCGCCGCATCCAGGATGCGCAGGCTGTCCCCAGTGCGAAGTTCTTTGAAGAAGAGCGCGGCGTTTCCGACGTTGCGGTATCCGAATGTATGGCTCCATGCGAGCCCGGAAATGATGCCGGAAGACTCGTCCCCTATCTCTAGGTCAGGCGGAACAGGCAGAAATTGCTGGGTCTCCTCGACATCGGAATAGTTCGCAAAGGCTACAATGCGGTCATCGGGCGTCGGACTGGCCGTAACGTAGCCGTTGCCTCCGATTATCCGCAGGTCACGTTCGAGGCGCGCGCCTCCGGATTCAACCGCATCCCGCGGCTCCTCCCACTGAAATGTCCCGTAGACGCTGATCGGGAACGGCGAGACGGTAAATCCGCGAACCGCAGCTTCCCCGACCCATCCGGTATGATCCTCATTGGCGATGAACCCGCCGCCGAGTTCCGTCTCGAAGAAAGGCGAACGCAGCAGGTTGACCGTTCGCTCGCGGCTGGCGAGCATGTGCGGCTCGATCAGAAGCCCTTGGATGAGAGCGGAAAAGCTTGCGGTATTGACGGTGTTCGTGACGGCGTTGGCGGCGAAATCGTAGGCGTTGAAGAAGGGATTGACGCTGCCGCGGACCGCCTGGTCGACATAGCTGGCACCGGTGAAGGGATCGAAGACGGCGTCGCCGTAATATTGGCCCCAGGCATCCAACCCCTGCAGGCGGAAGGCGTCGTTGAGCGTCGAGCCTTGCTCCTGGTTGGCGCCGAGTGCCGCCGTGTCGCCGCCCTTGGCGCGGGTGCGGCGCAGGGCTTCCTGAGCGTTGCGAATGGCCGCGTCGGCGTCATAGGCATCGATTGCGATCGCGGTTCTGACCGTCGCCACCACGGGATCGTTCGGGTCGAGCCGGTCGGCATTGTCGAGCGCCTGAGCTGCCGGAATGCGGTCGCCCTTCTCGTAATGCGCGGCCGCGAGCAGGAGCTGTGCGTTCGAGTAGGCCGGATTGGCCGTCGAGCCGGCGAGCAGGTCTTCGACCGCCTTGTCGGCCTCGCCGTTCTGCATGTGATAGCGGCCGCGTGCCACCAGCGCCACGTCGAAGGAGGGATCGACGGAAAGCGCGGTGTCGATCTCGCGCTTCGCCTCGGCCATCCGCATCTCGTCCATGTATTGTATTGCGAGGTTTGCGTGGGAGACGGGATCGAGCGGATCGAGCGCAATCGCCTGCTTGAAGGCAGCCTCGGCGGCACGGTTGTCGCCGCGCGCGCCCTGGACCAGTCCGAGGGAATTCCAGATGGAGGAGGAGCCCGGAGCGGTTTTCAGCGCCCTTTCGAGATCAGCAAGGGCGCCCTCGATATCGTTGTCGATGTGATAGCGGTAGTGGGCGCGCGCCTCGAGCGCAGTCGGGTCGTCCGGATCGATCGATAGCGCCCGCTCGACGCCATCGCGAAGCTCGTCGCGGTCATCCAGCAGGAGGGCGAGCTGCGCGCGTGCCGCGGGCAGGGTCGGGTCGTCGGGATATTGCTGCTCGGCCTTCTTGATCACCGCGATCGCCGCGGGGATGTCTTCCCGGAAGCCGGCAGTCCAGGCCCGGGCCATGCCCGCATAGCGGCCGCTTGCGTTGCGCGGCGGCTCCTCCACGCGGGCAGGATCGGCGAGCCCGCGCGCAAAATAGCCGCCATAGGCCGCGATCGTGCGGCGGCTCGGGTCGAGGCCGCGTTCGGCCCTGGCGAACAGACGCGCCGCCTCTTCGTAGCGGTTCGAAGAACCGGCGATCAATGCCTTGACGAGGTCGGCACGTGCCGCCTGGGAGCGGGTCAGGCCCCGGCTCGCGGCTTCCGCGAGCGCGGCCTGAGCCTTGTCGCGACCATTCAGGGAAAGATAAATCTCGGCAAGCGTCAGCCATTCCTCGGCCGGGCGGGATGCTGCCGGCGAGGCCTCGATGCGTGCACGCTCGCGGCGCATCTCGGGAACGCTGAAGGGCGTGGCCGGCATCCAGACGAAGGCATTGCGGAGCGACAGATGAAAGAGCATCTGCTCGCGGTCCTTCGGCGTAACGATCACGATCTTCGCCGGCGCGCTGCCGATCGCGGCAACGGCGCCTTCGCCCTGCTTCACCGTCACGCTGCCATAGGCATTGCTGAGTTCGACGACCCCTTCGAGGACGACGAGCGAGGTCTTTCCGTCGGTGCCTACCGTCAGCGTCCAATCGGTGCCGCGGATGGCGGCGGCTGCAGCCGGCGTATCGATGACCAGGCCCTCGCCGCCACGCTCGGCGCGGGCCCAGATCGTACCCGATTCCAGTCCGAGATTCGTGTCGCCCGCCCCGATCTGCTTGACGCGCAGCGCGGTATTGCGCCCCAGCCTTATCTGCGTGTGATCTCTGAAAAGGACGGCCAGCGCGCCCGTTGCGTTGGTGCGCAGCACGTCGCCGGGAAGCAGGTCCTGGGCGAGGTCGACGACCCGCCAGTTGGAAACGTCGACGAAGCGCACCTCCTCGCCGGATTTGCGGGCAATGACGGAGCCGGCCGCGGGTGACGGGCGCGGAACCGGCTCGGCAAGCGCCCACAAGGGCGCAAAAAGCGTCACCGCGGCAAGCAATGCCCCCGTTCTTCTTCCCCGCATTCCCGAAATACCCCTCGCTATAGTGAATCCAGTGGATTTATAGGGAGGAAAAGTCAAGAGCCCAGTTTTGGGCGTATCTCTTTACTGGTGGAGTGTAATAAAGAGGAGACGAAATAGAGGGGAGTAGCGGATGGAATCAGGGGGAAATCTGTACAGGCTCGATCCTCCAAGTGAAGGAGCCGGGCCGGAGGCGGCGCTGGGGGCCTATTACGACCACATCAGGAAGATCAACGACGTCTTTGCCGATCAGATAAAGACGTCCGATCAGAAGGCGGCCTATATCTTCACTTTCATGTTCGCCTTTCTGGTCACCTCGCAAGAAGGGCGGAGCGTCTTTGCCTGGCAGCGCTATACGGAGGGAAGCACCGTCACGATGGTATTCTCGGCTATGCTGGCGCTTGCATCGATCTTCTCGATCGTTTCGGCGATCCTCGTGGTCCTGCCCAGGAAGAGCGCAACCTCGACGACGCTGTTCTGGGGCGCCTGGTCCCGTCATCGGGAAGGTTTCATGCGGGCAGCGGGGGCCGGCGATCAGGACTTTCTCTTCCGTCAATATGCCGAGAACGCGGACGCGCTCGCGGCGATCGCCTGCGGAAAATACCGCTGCGTCAGCTTCGCCTTCCACGGGCTGCTCGTAACGGTGCTTTCCTATATCTGTCTGCTGGCGGTGAAGTGACCGGCGCGGAGCGGTGATACCCCCCTCTGGCCTGCCGGCCATCTCCCCCACAAGGGGGGTGAGGACGCGCGGCTGTCACTCGCGCTGCAAAGCGCGCCGCTGCAAGCGGGATTCTTAATAGGGGGCAGAGGTTCGCCGCATCTGTTCTCCCCCCTTGTGGGGGAGATGGCCGGCAGGCCAGAGGGGGTATTTTGCCTCGCGTCGACGCCCTAAACCGCGTCGCGCACCCGCTCCCAGGCCCTCGTCAGATGAAGCCCCAGCACTTCCGATAGCCTGGCTTTGTCGCGCGCTTCCAGAGCGGCGATCATTTCCTGATGTTCGGCGACCGCTGCGGCCCATTTCTCCGGGCCTTCATGGCCGATGAAGCGGATGCGCTTCAGCCGCGTCTGCAGCATGGCATGCATGTCGGCCAGGGCAGCATTGCCCGAAAGCCGGGCGATGGCGGAGTGGATGTCCTGGTTGAGCTTGTAATATTGCATCCGGTCGCCCGCCTCGTAGCGGCGCACCATTTCGTCGTGGAGCGCCCGCACTTCGGCGATCTCCGCATCCGTCGCGGCCTCGCAGGCAAGCCTGCCTGCGAGCTCCTCCAGGGTCTGCAGCACGGTGAGCATGTCCCGGACGTCCTTGGCGCTGAAGCGCTTGACGACGGCGCCGCGGCTCGGGACGAGCTCCACCAGGCCTTCGCTCGCAAGATACTTGATCGCCTCGCGCAGCGGCGTGCGCGATACGCCGAGCTGCTCGCCCAGTTGCCCTTCGTGCAGACGGGTTCCTGGCGGAAGGTCGCCCTCGATGATCATGTCGCGCAGATGGCTGACCAGCGTGTCGTGCAGTGCGGTGCGCCGGATGGGTCCCGGGCCGCCTATGGGCCGCTGCTCCAGTGATTTGATTTCGTTCATTTTTCTCGTCTGAGCTTCGGACCGCCGCGCGGCCCTTCCCCTTGAGTATGCGCGATTGAATCAGCGCCGTTCATTCAAGCATGGAGACTGCCCCTGACGTCGTCAACAGAAAATGCTGCATACAGAATACAAAAGACTTGATGCAGAATTTTGAATGACGTATGAGACATCGAAGCATGAAGCGGAGGACATCTCGAATGACGACATCAGGAGCGGACGGAACGAAGGAGCGGCGCCCTGTGATTGCGCTGGCCATGGGCGACCCCGCGGGAATCAGCCCGGAACTGACGGCGCGGCTGCTGGCCCTTTCCGACATCCGCGACGCGGCGCACATCATCGCCATCGGCGATCGCCGCATCCTCGACGAGGGCGCCCGGGTGGCCGGTGTCACGCTGGATCTGGAAGCCGCTTCGCTCGATGCGCTCGACAACGCCGGCACCGCCCGCCACGTCTTCGTGGATCTCGCCCATCTCGATCCGGCCGATGTGGTGCGCGGCGAGGCGACGCTGGCCGGCGGCACCTTCGCCACACGCAATTTCCGCACCGCGCTCGAACTCGCCCATGCGGGCAAGGCCGATGCCGTCTGCTTCACGCCCTTCAACAAGAAGGCGATGCGCTTTGCCTATCCCGGTTATGACGACGAGATCCGCTTCGTCGCCGACGTGCTTTCCTTCACCGGAAAGGTTCGTGAATTCAATGTTCTCGAAAAGGTGTGGAACGCGCGGGTGACGTCGCATATCCCGCTCAAGGACGTGGCATCCCACCTGTCGGTGGAGGCGATCCTTGCCGAACTCAAACTGACGCAGGCCTGCCTCAAGGATGCCGGCTACGAGGAGGCGAAGATCGCGGTTGCGGGACTCAATCCGCATGCCGGCGACGGCGGCAGCTTCGGCATGGAAGAGATCGACATCATCGAGCCGGCGGTCGAGAAGGCCAGGGCGCTCGGCTTTAATGTCGAGGGGCCGTTCCCGGCCGATACGGTCTTCCTCCGGGCGCTGAAGGAAGGCTTCAACGCGGTGATGACCATGTATCACGATCAGGGTCAGATCGCCATGAAGATCATCGGCTTCGACAAGGGTGTGACGATGATGGGCGGACTGCCGTTCCCGCTCTGCACGCCCGCCCACGGCACCGCCTACGACATCGCCGGCAAGGGTATCGCCGATATAGGCGCAACACGCGAGGCGATCCTGCTTGCAGCCCGCATGGCGAAGAAAAAGAGGGCGCTTTCGGCTGCTGCCTGAATTCGCACGCTTTCGATGAATACCGGCGTGAGGGGAGGTCTCGCGCCGCAATCCAACTCAACGGGAGGACCACGCATGAAAAAATCCGTCTCCATCGCAGTAATCGCGGCCGCCGCTTTCGGCCTTGCCGCGCCGGCATCGGCCTTCGAGCCGAACCGCCCGGTCGAATTCGTCGTCACCGCCGGCCCCGGCGGCGGTACCGATATCTTCGCGCGCACCATCCAGGCGATCATCGGCAAGTACGAGCTGATGAAGGCACCGGTCGTCGTCACCAACAAGGGCAGCGCCGGCGGCGCGGAAGGCTTCGTCTACACGGCTGGCTACAAGGGCGATCCCTACAAGCTCGCCTTCGGCACCAACAATGCCTACCTGCTGCCGGTCCGCGCCAAGGTGCCCTATACGTCCGAGGACCTGACGCCGGTCGCCTCGCTCGCGTCCGACGAGTTCGTGCTTTGGGTCAATGGCAAGGCGGACTACGCGACGGCTGCCGATTTCGTCGCCAAGGCGAAGGAAGGCGGCCTGAAGATCGGCGGCAGCCAGTCCAAGGATGCCGACCAGATCCTGACCTCGATGATCAACGACGCAACCGGCGCCAAGATCAACTACATCCCCTTCAAGAGCGGCGGCGAGGCGGCCGTTCAGCTTGCCGGCGAGCACCTCGACGCCAATGTCAACAATCCGAGCGAGAACCTCGGTCAATGGCAGGCCGGCATGATCAAGCCACTCTGCGTCTTCAAGAGCGCGAAGTTCACGAGCGACGCTAAGGTCGCCGGCGACAAGGCCTGGAGCGATATCCCCACCTGCAAGGAAGCCGGCATTCCGATCGAAAACTACTCGATGCCGCGTACCGTCTGGCTCCCTGCCGGCGTCGAGCCTGAGGTCGTCCAGTTCTATGCGGATGTCCTGCGCAAGGTCTCCGAGACGCCGGAATGGGCGAAATATCTCGCCGACAGCTCGCAGTCTCCTGGCTATATGACCGGCGACGAACTCAAGGCCGTCATCGAAAAGGATGGCGCGACGGTCGGCGAAGTGCTGAAGCGCGAAGGCTGGCTCGCCAACTAAGTACCGGTCGATGGGCGCTTGGGACCCCGGGAAGAGGATGCGGGCAGAACCGCATCCATCCTCGGCCTCTCGAACGCCCATTCTCTGCTCGGAAAGGTCACGATCATGAGTGAGAAAAGTGCGAATGGGGTCAGCCGCTTTGCGGTGGAACTCGGCGTCGCCGCGCTGACCGGTGCCTTCGGCATCGCTGTCTGCTACGGCTCCCTCGACATCGGTGCGGGCTGGACAGATATGGGTCCGGATGCAGGCTATTTCCCCTTCTATATCGGCCTGCTCATCGTTCTCGGCAGCCTCGCCAATATCGGGCACGCATTTTTCAAGCATCGCGGTACGGGCGAGGTCTTCCTCGACGGCGCCCGCGCCAGAGTGGTCGCCTCTTTCCTGCTACCGGTTGCGGCCTTCGCCGCCGTTTCCGCCTGGCTGGGGCTCTATGTCGGAACGGCGCTCTACATCGCCGCGACGATGCTCTTCCAGGGGCGCTACAAATGGTGGATCGCGATCCCCGCAGGACTCGGGGTCTCGATCTTCTTTTTCATCGTTTTCGAAATCGGCTTCCAGGTTCCGCTGCTGAAGGGACCGGTCGAGGCCTGGTTCGGAATCTACTGACCCGCAAGGGTGCAGTGCTTGCGGGAGGAATGACATGGAAAATATCGGTCTTCTGATCGATGGCTTCGGCCACATCCTCAGCTGGAACCACATCCTGCTGATGATCGTCGGCGTGACGCTCGGCATCCTCGTCGGCGTGCTGCCGGGCCTCGGTGCGCCGAACGGTGTGTCGCTGCTCCTGCCGCTGACCTTCTCCATGGACCCGATCTCGGCGATCATCCTCCTGTCCTGCATGTATTGGGGCGCGCTTTTCGGCGGCTCGACCACGTCGATCCTCTTCAACATTCCGGGCGAGCCCTCCTCGGTCGCCACGACATTCGACGGCTATCCCATGGCGAGAGCCGGCCATGCGAGCCGGGCGCTCACGCTCGCCTTCGTTTCGGCCGGCCTCGGCGCGCTTGCCGGCGTCGTCATGATCACGCTGCTTTCGGGCTGGGTGGCGAACTTTGCACTCAAATTCTCCTCGCCCGAATATTTCGCCGTCTACTTCCTCGCCTTTGCGAGCTTCATCTCGATGGGCGCGCAGTCGCCCTTCAAGACGCTCGTCTCGATGATGCTCGGCTTTGCGCTCGCCTCGATCGGCATGGATACGATATCCGGCAATCTGAGGCTCACCTTCGACATTCCCGAACTGATCAAGGGCGTGAGCTTCCTGATTGCCGTCATGGGACTCTTCGGCATCGGCGAACTCCTGCTGACGACGGAAGAGGGGCTGCGCTTCGAAGGCATCAAGGCTCGGGTGCGTCTCTCCGAGATCGGCAGGACGCTGATCGAGATCCCGCGCTACTGGCTGACGATCGCCCGCTCGACGATCATCGGCATCTGGATGGGGATCACGCCGGCCGGCCCGACCGCCGCCTCCTTCATGAGCTATGGCGTCGCCCGGCGCTCGGCGCGCGACAAGTCGATGTTCGGCAAGGGCGATCCGCGCGGCATCGTCGCGCCGGAGACGGCCGACCATTCCGCCGGCACATCGGCCCTGCTGCCGATGCTGGCGCTCGGCGTCCCGGGTTCCGCCACCGCCGCGGTGATGATGGGCGGGTTGATGATCTGGGGCCTGACGCCCGGCCCGATGCTCTTCACCGATCGCCCGGACTTCGTCTGGGGTCTGATCGCCTCCATGTATCTCGGCAATGTCGTCGCCGTCTTCCTCGTGATCGCGACGGTGCCGCTTTACGCCTCGATCCTGCGCGTGCCGTTCTCGATCATCGGACCGATCATCGTCGCGGTGATCTTCTCGGGGGCCTACCAGGTCGCGAACTCCGTCTCGGACATCTTCATGGTGATCGGCTTCGGTCTCCTCGGCTATGTGTTCAAGAAGCTCGACTACCCGCTGGCGCCGCTGGTTCTCGCCATGGTGCTCGGCGACAAGGCGGAAGACGCCTTCCGCCAGTCGATGCTGATGTCGGGCGGCAGCCTCGACATCTTCTGGTCGAACGGCCTTGTCTCCGCCCTGATGGCCGTCGCCCTTGCGCTGCTTCTGTCGCCGCTCTTCTTCTGGCTGATCGGCACATTGCGCAAGCGCAAGAACGAGGTTGCCGCTTCGAGCGGCGACGGCAACGCGGCGGCCTGACCGGCTGCCTCGTCCGGTACCCCTAGTTCCAATTCAATCCCGAGGAGTCCGCCATGGCGCCGCGCAAATGGAACCGTGACAACTGGCCGATTGCGGCCGCGATGATCCAGTACCCCAACCTTCTGCCGGACGGCCGATCGGTGCAGGACCAGCCGGTCGAGGAGTGGGCGGCGACGCTCGCCGACGTGGTCGATGCCGGCTTCACGGAACTGGACCCGACTGACAGCTGGATACGGCTGGCGGATCTTTCGGCGGAAAGGCTCGATGAATTCGTGGGTCTGACCCGGTCTCTCGGCCTCACGATACCGGCGATCTCCACCTCGCGGCGCAGCCTCATAGACCCGGAACATGGCGAGGAATACCTCGCCTATGGACACCGGGTCATCGAGGCGGCCGCCGCCGTAGGCGCCGGTTCCGTGTCCTTCGGCTTCTTCGGCCCGCTGACGGAGGCGCAGAAGAAAGTGCTCTGGTTCTGGACGGTCGACGGCGTGAAGAACCCCGACGACGCGGGAACCTGGCAGTTGGCGGTTTCGCGTGTTCGCGAACTCGGCCGCCATGCCGAAGAACTCGGCATCGAAGTTTCGCTGGAGATGTACGAGGACACCTATCTGGGCACGGCTGACAGTTCCGTGCGCTTCGTTAAGGAGGTCGGCCTCGCCAATGTCGGCATCAATGCCGATCTCGGCAATCTCATCCGCCTGCACCGGCCCGTGGAACATTGGCAGGAAATGATGGCGAAGGTTGCGCCTTTTGCCAAATACTGGCACGTCAAGAACTACAACCGCACGGAAGATCCGGCATCGGGCGTCATCGTCACCCATCCGGCCCCGCTCGAATTCGGCCTGATCAACTATCGGGCGGCAATTCGCATGGCGCTGGCGCATGGCTTCGACAGTCCCTTCCTCTGCGAGCATTACGGCGGTGACGGCCTTTCCGTCAGCGCCGCCAATCGCGACTATCTGAGGCGTATCCTGCCTCGACAAGAAGGACATTGAAGGGGACATTGAAGCGATGACCACGATCTTTGACGCTCCGGAAGATTTCGCCACGACCGCACTCGCCGGTTTCGCAGCGATCTATCAGCGCAACGTCCGCCTGGTGAAGGGCGGCGTCGTGCGCTCGACCAAGGTGCCGAAGGGCAAGGTCGCCGTCGTGGTCGGCGGCGGCTCGGGACATTACCCGGCCTTTGCCGGTTATGTCGGGCCGGGGCTCGCCGACGCGGCGGTCGCCGGCGATGTCTTTGCCTCGCCCTCGACTGCCGCGGTAGCCCGCGTCTGCCGCCATGCCGACCAGGGCGGCGGAGTGCTTCTCGGCTTCGGCAATTACGCCGGCGACGTCCTGAATTTCGGGGTTGCTGCCGAACGGCTTCGCTCCGAAGGCATCGACGTGCGCATCCTGCCGGTGACCGACGACGTGGCGAGTGCGCCCGCGGAAACGTCTGCCAAGCGCCGCGGGATTGCCGGCGACCTCGTCGTCTTCAAGATTGCCGGCGCGGCAGCCGAAGCCGGCAAGTCGCTCGACGAGGTCGAACGGCTCGCGCGTCATGCCAATGATCGGACGGTATCCTTCGGCGTCGCCTTCGGCGGCTGCACGCTTCCGGGTGCTGCCGGCCCGCTCTTCACCGTGCCGAAGGGCCAGATGGCGCTCGGGCTCGGCATTCACGGCGAACCGGGCGTCAGCGAGGAGACGATCGCGACGGCGAGCGATCTCGCAAAGCTCCTTACCGGCAAGCTTCTTGCCGAGCGCCCCGAGGGCTCCAGGAAGGTGGCCGCCGTGCTGAACGGCCTCGGCTCGACCAAATATGAAGAACTCTTCGTGCTCTGGACGGCGGTCGCCAGACAGCTCAATGACGCGGGTCTTGAAATCGTCGACCCCGAATGCGGCGAATTCGTCACCAGCCTCGACATGCAGGGCTGCTCGCTCACCCTTCTCTGGCTGGACGAAGAGCTGGAGGCGCTCTGGCGCGCGCCCACGGATGCGCCGGTGCTGCGCAAGGGCGTGATCATTGCCGCCGAACCGGCGACCGACGAGATCGTAGACGCCGACGGACCGCAGTCTTTCGGCCCTGCATCGGACGCCTCGAAGGAAAGCGGCAAATGCATCGCCCGGCTGATCGGCAATATTGCCGAGGCGCTCAAGGAGGCGGAAGAGGAGCTCGGCCGCATCGACGCCTTTGCCGGCGACGGCGATCACGGCCAGGGCATGCGCCGCGGTTCTGCCGCCGCATTCGACGCAGCACAGACCGCGGTCGTGGCGGGGGCAGGGGCTGCGAGCGTACTTGCTGCCGCGGGCGACGCCTGGGCGGACCGCGCCGGCGGCACCTCGGGCGCCATCTGGGGCCTGGCTCTGCGCTCCTGGAGCAATGCCCTCAGCGATGAGGATAAGGTGAGCGACGCGGCGATCGTGAAGGGCTCCCGCCTCGCACTCGACGGCGTCACGCGCCTCGGCCGCGCGCGCGTGGGCGACAAGACGCTGGTCGACGCGCTGGTGCCTTTCGTGGAGACGCTGGAAAGGGAATCCGCCGCCGGCAGGCCGCTTGTCGAAGCCTGGGATGCGGCGGCCAAGGCCGCACAAGAGGCCGCCGATGCGACCTCCGCGCTGACCCCGAAACTCGGCCGGGCGCGGCCGCTGGCCGAAAAGAGCATCGGCCACCCGGATGCGGGTGCGGTCTCGCTGGCGCTGGTGGCACGGGTCGCGGGTGCGTTTTTGAGGGAAGCTGCGGCGGGTTGATACGCTTGCGGCGGCGGATTTGCCCCTCACCCTAGCCCTCTCCCCGCCTGCGGGGAGAGGGGACTTAAGGGTCTGCGGCTTGTCCCTTCTCCCCGTCGAAACGGGGAGAAGGTCGCGGCAGCGGGATGAGGGGTATCATATGCGCGGCGCCTAACTATACCGCACAAGAAACTCCTCCGCCGTCAGTTCCCGGAAATCGTCCAGCGCGTGGCGCAGCTTGGCGTGATCCCAATCCCACCAGGCGAGCCGGTCCATGGCTTCGCCGATCCTGGCCGTGAAGCGGTCGCGGATGAGTTTCGCAGGGACCCCGCCGACGATCGTGTAGGGCGCGACGTCCTTGGAGACGACGGCGCCGGCGCCGATCACGGCTCCGTTGCCGACGCTCACGCCGGGCAGGACCGTAGCGCCGTGGCCGATCCAGACGTCGTGGCCGATCGTCACCCGGTTCTGCCGCCGCCAGGCGAAGAGATCGTGGTCGGGCTCCGCATCGTCCCAGTACATAGGTGCGCGATAGGTGAAATGATGCAGCGTCGCCCGCCAAGTCGGGTGGTTGGTGGCATTGATGCGCACGGCCGCGGCGATGTTGACGAATTTGCCGACCGTCGCGCACCAGATCGAACCGTCCTGCATGATGTAGGAATAGTCGCCGAACTCGACCTCGTCGAGGCGCGAGCGTTCCTGGACTTCGGTGTAGCGGCCGAGGGTCGAGTTCACGACGCTCGCAGTCGGATGGATGGTGGGTTCGGGGCCGAGTTTCTGGCTCATGCGGCGTATTTCCTCGGCGAGAATTCCGAGACGTCGATGATGCGATCGGCGACCGCCTCGCGCACCTCCTCGTCATGGAAAATGCCGATCAGCGCCGTGCCGGCCGCCTTCTTCCCGGCGATCATTTCCACCACCACGGCGCGGTTCTTCGCGTCGAGCGACGCCGTCGGTTCGTCGAGGAGCAGGATCTTGTGGTCGGTGATGAAACCGCGGGCGATGTTGACCCGCTGCTGCTCGCCGCCGGAGAAGGTGGCCGGCGGCAGAGCCCAGAGTTCCCTCGGCAGGTTGAGCCTCGAAAGCAGCTCGGCCGCGCGCTCCCGCGCTTCCGTCGCCGCCACACCGCGTGCCTGCAAGGGCTCGGCGACGATGTCGAGGGCGGAGACGCGCGGCACGACACGCAGAAACTGGCTGACATAGCCGAGCGTCGTGCGGCGCACCTCGAGCACGGTGCGCGGCTCGGCCGTCGCGAGGTTCACCAGGCGGCCGTCATGTTCCACCAGGATCTGGCCTTCGTCGACGCCGTAATTTCCGTAGAGCATCTTGAGGATCGAGCTCTTGCCGACGCCGGAGGGGCCGCCGAGCACGACGCATTCGCCGGCCTTCACCGAGAAGGAGACATTCGCGACCACCGGCAGGCGCACGCCGTCGCGAAGGTGCATGGTGAAGCTTTTCGCGACTTCCGAGACAACGAGGGGAGTTGGCATGGTCTTTACTTTCCGTTGCGCATTGTCAATGCGTCACACCTGAAGAATCGAGGAAACGAGGAGCTGCGTGTAGGGCTCGCGCGGATCGTCGAGCACCCGGTCGGTCAGACCCTGCTCGATGACGGCGCCGTCCTTCATCACCATCATCCGATGCGAAAGGAGGCGTGCCACGGCGAGGTCGTGGGTGACGATGACCGCCGCAAGGCCGAGGTCGTGGACGAGCCCGCGAACGAGATCGAGCAGGCGTGCCTGCACCGAGACGTCGAGGCCGCCGGCCGGCTCGTCCATGAAGACGAGGCGGGGCGAGGTGACCAGATTGCGGGCGATCTGCAGGCGCTGGCGCATGCCGCCGGAGAAGGCGCGCGGCTGATCGTCGATCCGGTCCTCTTCGATTTCCACGCGCCTCAGCCAGTCGCCTGCCGCCGCGCGTATATTGCCGTAGTGCCGGTCCCCGACCGCCATCAAACGCTCGCCGACATTGGCGCCGGCCGAAACCGTCATCCTCAGCCCGTCCGCCGGGTTCTGGTGAACGAAGCCCCAATCGGTGCGCATCAGAAAGCGCCGCTCCGCCTCGCTCATGCGCGCGAGGTCCCGGTATTGGCCGTCGCGCATGTGATATTCGACGATGCCGGATGTCGGCATCAGCCGGGTCGAGAGGCAGGAGAGCAGCGTGGTCTTGCCCGATCCGGATTCCCCGACGATGGCGAGCACCTCGCCCGGATAGAGCTCGAAGGAGACGTTGCGGCAGCCGATGCGGCTTCCATAGAATTTCGAAACGTCACTGACTTTCAGAAGCGGCACGGCGCTCATTCTGCAGCCTCCTGGCTTTCTTTCGCGGCGGAGGCGAGCATGGCGCCGGCATGGCCGTGCGCCCGGCGATCCTCGCAATGATCGGTGTCGGAGCAGACGAACATGCGCCCGCCCTTGTCGTCGAGCACCACCTCGTCGAGATAGACGTTCTCGGCGCCGCAAAGGGCGCAGGGCTTGTCGAATTTCTGGACCTCGAAGGGGTGATCCTCGAAATCGAGGCTGACGACCTCGGTATAGGGCGGCACCGCATAGATGCGCTTCTCCCGGCCGGCGCCGAAGAGCTGGAGGGCCTCCGACATATGCATCTTCGGATTGTCGAATTTCGGCGTCGGCGAGGGGTCCATCACGTAACGGCCCTCGACCTTTACCGGATAGGCGTAGGTCGTGGCGATATGGCCGTTGCGGGCGATGTCCTCGTAGAGCTTCACATGCATGAGCCCGTATTCTTCCAGCGCATGCATCTTGCGCGTCTCGGTTTCGCGCGGCTCGAGGAAGCGCAGGGGTTCCGGAATGGGCACCTGGTAGACGAGCGTCTGCCCCTCTCGCAGTTGCTCCTCGGGAATGCGGTGGCGCGTCTGGATGATCGTCGCCTCCGTCGTCCTCGTGGTGACGGCGACGTCGGCGACCTTCTGGAAGAAGGCGCGGATCGAAACGGCGTTCGTCGTGTCGTCGGCGCCCTGGTCGATCACCTTGAGCACGTCGTCGGGCCCGAGGATGGAGGCGGTCACCTGCACGCCGCCGGTACCCCAGCCATAGGGCATGGGCATTTCGCGTGAGGCGAAGGGCACCTGATAGCCGGGAATGGCGATCGCCTTCAGGATCGCGCGGCGAATCATCCGCTTCGTCTGCTCGTCCAGATAGGCGAAGTTGTAAGTTGCGAGGTCGTTCATTCGGCGGCCTCCTTCATGCCGTCCTTGCCGCCGGCCTGGGCGGCGTCGTGTTCCCGGCGCATGCGCCTGACCAGGTCGAGCTCGGCCTGGAAGTCGACGTAATGCGGCAGCTTCAGGTGCTCGACGAAGCCGGTCGCCTGGACGTTGTCGGCGTGCGAGATGACGAACTCCTGATCCTGGGCGGGAGCGCCGATGTCCTCGTCGAATTCGTCGGTCCGGAGCGCCCGGTCGACCAGCGACATCGACATCGCCTTGCGCTCGCTCTGGCCGAAGACGAGCCCGTAGCCGCGGGTGAATTGCGGCGGCTGCCTGGACGAGCCCTTGAACTGGTTGACCATCTGGCATTCGGTAACGCGGATGACCCCGAGCGAAACGGCAAAGCCCAGCTCCGGCAGCTCCAGTTCGACCTCGACCTCGCCGATCCTGACCTCGCCGACGAAGGGATGCGTGCGGCCATAGCCGCGCTGCGTGGAGTAGGCGAGCGCCAGCAGGAATCCTTCGTCGCCACGGGCAAGCGCCTGCAGGCGGAGATCGCGCGCCATCGGAAATTCCATCGGCTCGCGCGTGAGGTCGCCCGCCACGTGGCCTTCCGGCATCTGGCCGTCGCCCTCGATCAGGCCTTCGCCGTCGAGAATGTCGGAGACGCGCATGACATGTTCGCCCGGCTCCTTGAGCGCCGGCTCATCGACCGGTTCCTCGCCGATCAGCGACGGGTCGAGAAGGCGGTGCGTATAGTCGAAGGTGGGGCCGAGAAGCTGGCCGCCGGGCAGATCCTTGTAGGTCGCCGAGACGCGCCGCTCGACCTTCATTTTCGCGGTGTCGACCGGTTCGCAATAGCCGAAGCGCGGCAGGGTGGTGCGGTAGGCGCGCAGGATGAAGATCGCCTCGATCATGTCTCCGCGCGCCTGGCGCACGGCAAGCGCCGCAAGCGCACGGTCGTAAAGCGAGGCCTCGGCCATCACGCGGTCGACCGCGAGCCCGAGCTGCTCGACGACCTGATCTATGGTGATCGCGGGCAGCGCCCGGTCGCCGCGCCGGCGGTCGGCCAGCAGCCGGTGAGCATTGGCAATGGCGGCTTCTCCGCCCTTGACGGCTACATACATGCGCTTACTCCCGCTCGAGTTTGGTGGTGCGCGGCAGGCAGAGCACTGCCTCGCGCGCCGTCAGGACGAGATCGATGCCGCGCGGAAAGATCGCCCGGTTGGCGGCCCAGAGGTCGAGGAACACGTCGGGCAGACCCTTCGGTGCGATGACGATCCCGTTCTTGATTCCCGGTCCCCGACCGATGAGCGGCTGCCCGCCTTCGAGCGCTTCCACCTCGACGACGAGCGTGGTGGAACGGTCGGGATATTCCTGGGTGCCGAGGGCGAACTGGTCGAAGCCCGGCACGGCCGCGCCCTTCTCGAAGAAGGCAAAGCGGGCCTCGTCCTTCGTCTCGGTGACGCCGGCGCCGGTGTGAAACGCGATCCACTTCGGCGCTGAGGATTTGGAGAGCGCCGGCGATAGCCAGACCGGCGTGTCATGGTCGCAGAGCGTGAGCGCGACAGCTCCGCTTGCCTGTCCGAGTGGCGCCGGCGGGGCTGCAGCAGTGGACAGCCGGCCGATGGTGCCCGGGCGGGCGAAACAGTCCATAAGGCTGCGGAACACGGACTGCGCCTCGAAGACGGGATCGGCGAAGGCGCTGCTATAGATTTGCGATTGGGCGGTCATCAATCCTCTCCGCGGACCATGGTGAAGAAGTCGACGCGGGTCGCGGCCGTTTCCTCGGCCTTGCGACGGTCTTCCGCATCGAGGCGAGCGGCCACCTGCTCGTGCAGCGCCTCGACGCTTGCGCGATGCGCTGCGCTCTGAAAAAGCGCGTCGAAGATCGCGGCAAAGCGGGCGCGTGCCTTGTCGGTGCCGAGCAGCTGCCCATGGCCGACCTCGCCGGTCGAAAGCCGCACGGTGGCGCGTGAAACGGTGGCCTCGCCGAGATTGAAAGGATCGCCGCCGCCGCCGATCTTGCCGCGCACCATGACGAGCCCGGTTTCCGGACCGCGCACCGGCGCGACCTTCGGCTTGTCGTCGATCGCGTCCCAGGCCATGGAAAGTTCGCCGAGCGTCGCGCGCGCCAGAAGCCGCATGCCTTCCCGGCGCTGAGCGACGCCTGCATCGTCACTTGTCTTCGCTGCGTCCATCATCTCACTCCAAAATGTCTATTGATCTAGACAACTATACATCTTATACCTTTCCATAACCTTCGCAAATGACAGGCTTGTGACATTTGCTAAGAAACCGGCGGCGAAGAAGCGGGGCGAAGAAGATGGTGGCGAAGGTCGTCGAACGGCAGATGGGCGTGGCGCTATGGCGGCAGATTGCCGACAGGATACGGCTCGCGATCAGCAATGGCGACTATGACGCCACCGGCATGGTGCCGCCGGAGACGGCCCTTGCGGCGGAATTCGGCGTCAATCGCCACACCGTCCGCAGCGCGCTGGCCGCACTCGCGGAAGAAGGTCTGGTGCGCGCGGTGCAGGGGCGCGGCACGATGATCGAGCGCAAGGATCGCGTGAGCTATCCGATCTCGCGGCGCACTCGCTTCTCGCAGGGTCTCGGCCGCCAGGTGAGAGAAATCGGAACCGAGCTCCTGGGGCACGCCCAAGTGCCGGCAAGCGGCGAAATCGCCACTGCGCTTGGCGTTCCCCCAGGCACCCCTCTCATCGAGCTCAGCACCGTCAGCAGCGGCGACGGGCGGCCGCTTTCGACGGCGGTCAGCTACTACCCCGCCGAGCGCTTTGCGAGGATGGCGGAGGAATATGCGCAGCTCGGCTCGGTCACCAAGGCCTTTGCCGCGCATGGGCTCGACGACTACGTCCGGGTCTCGACGGAGATCGTCGCGCGCCACGCGGAGGCAGAGGAACTCTCGCTTCTGAAACTATCGCCGGGGGCGATCGTCATGGAGACGCAATCGGTCAACGCCGATCTAGAAGGCCGCCCGGTCGAATATTCGCGAACGCGCTTTGCAGCCGACCGGATGAAGCTCCGGATCGAGACTTGAACTCGGCCGGTTTACACGTTTCGCCGCTTGCCTTCGATCAGGTCCAGCACGGCGCGCGCCGCGTCGAGCACCTGGGTGCCGGGTCCGAAGACGGCGGCGACGCCGTTCTCCATCAGATAATCATAGTCCTGCCGGGGGATGACACCGCCGCAGACGACGATGATGTCCTCGCCGCCGCGCTTCTTCAGTGCCTCGGCAAGTTGCGGCATCAGCGTCCTGTGCCCGGCGGCAAGCGATGAAACGCCGATAACGGTGACCTCTTCGGCGAGCGCCAGATCGGCAGCTTCCTCCGGCGTCTGGAACAAGGGGCCCGCGACGACATCGAAGCCGATATCGCCGAAGGCGGATGCGATCACCTTGGCGCCGCGGTCGTGCCCGTCCTGGCCGAGCTTGGCTACCATGATCTTCGGCTTGTGGCCGAGGCGCTTCGTCGCTTCGCCGAGCCGCCCGGCGAGAACGCCGAGTTCCGGATCTCCTTCATAGGCCTTGCCGTAGATATCGGTGACGACTTCCGGAATGGCGGTGTAATCGCCGAAAGCCTCGCGCATGGCGTCGGTGATTTCACCGACAGTGGCGCGCGCCCGGGCAGCCTCGACCGCGGCGGCGAGCAGATTGCCCTTGCCGCTGCGCGCCACATCGGCCAGCGCGTCCAGCGCTTGCTTCATCTTCTGCGAGTCCCGGCGCCGCCTGGTCTCCTCGATGCGCTTGACCTGTGCCGTCCGAACCGCGGCGTTGTCGATCTGGAGAATGTCGATCGGTTGCTCGTTCTCGAGCCGGTATTTGTTGACCCCTACGATGACCTCCTCGGCGCGGTCGACGGCCGCCTGGCGCCGGGTCGCGGCCTCCTCGATCAGCCGCTTCGGCAGGCCGGCATTGACTGCCTTCGTCATGCCGCCCAGCGCCTCCACTTCCTCGATCAGGGCCCAGGCCTTTTCGGCAAGCTCGTTCGTCAGGCTTTCGACGTAATAGGAGCCGGCAAGCGGATCGACGACCTTCGTCACGCCGGTCTCGTGCTGCAGGATCAATTGCGTGTTGCGGGCGATGCGGGCGGAGAAATCCGTCGGAAGCGCCATCGCCTCGTCGAAGGAATTGGTGTGCAGCGATTGCGTGCCGCCGAGGACGGCCGACATCGCCTCGAAGGCGGTGCGGACGATGTTGTTGTAGGGGTCCTGTTCCTGGAGCGAGACGCCCGACGTCTGGCAATGGGTCCGCAGCATCAGCGAGGACGCCTTCTCGGGCTTGAACTCCTGCATGATCCGCGTCCAGAGGAGCCGCGCGGCGCGCAGCTTCGCCGCCTCCATGAAGAAGTTCATGCCGATCGCGAAGAAGAAGGAGAGCCGGCCGGCGAAATCGTCGACGTTGAGCCCCTTGGCGAGTGCTGCGCGCACATATTCGCGCCCGTCGGCGAGGGTGAAGGCGAGTTCCTGCACGAGCGTCGCGCCGGCCTCCTGCATGTGGTAGCCGGAGATCGAGATCGAATTGAACTTCGGCATCTCCTTCGCCGTATATTCGATGATGTCGGCGACGATCCGCATCGAGGGTTCCGGCGGATAGATGTAGGTGTTGCGGACCATGAACTCCTTGAGGATGTCGTTCTGAATGGTCCCGGAGAGTTTGTCGCGGCTGACGCCCTGTTCCTCGCCGGCAACGATGAAGGAGGCGAGGATCGGGATCACCGCACCGTTCATGGTCATCGAGACGGAAATCCTGTCGAGCGGGATGCCGTCGAAGAGGATCTTCATGTCCTCCACCGAGTCGATCGCGACCCCGGCCTTGCCGACATCCCCTTGGACGCGCGGGTGGTCGCTGTCATAGCCGCGGTGCGTGGCGAGATCGAAGGCTACCGAAACGCCCTGCTGGCCGGCGGCGAGGTTCCTGCGATAGAAGGCGTTGGACGCCTCGGCCGTCGAGAAGCCGGCATATTGCCTGACAGTCCAGGGCCGCCCGGCATACATGGTCGCGCGCGGGCCGCGCACGAACGGTTCGAAGCCGGGGAGCGAGTTCAGATGGCCGATGCCGGACATGTCGTCGCTCGTATAGAGCGGCTTGACGTCGATGCCCTCGGGCGTGTGCCAGACGAGGCTTTCGGGGGAGCCCCTGAGTTCCTTCTCGGCGAGGGCTTCCCAGTCCTTGATGGTCTTTGCGGTCATTGGTTCCACTCCAAGCTTCCGTGCGATGGTGGGCCGCTCATCCGGCTGCCGGTTCCGGGCGCCAGCCCCTAATCCCCCTGCCGGGACCTTCTCCCCGCAAGCGGGGAGAAGGGGTCTGCCGCGCTGACGAAGTCCCCTCTCCCCGCATGCGGGGAGAGGGTTAGTCCTCGGGTTAAACCCGAGGAGAGGGGCAAATCGGAAAGGCGACGCGCCCAGTTCCTCCCATCACTCGAACTCCATGATCAACTCGTCCACCGCCAGGCTCGCGCCGGCTTCGATCGCCACGCGCTTCACGATCGCACGCTTTTCCGCCCGCAGAATATTCTCCATCTTCATCGCCTCGACGACGGCGATCGCCTGTCCGGCCTCGACCGTTTCGCCGGCCTTGACCGTGATCGATGTCACCACCCCGGGCATCGGGCAGAGCAGCATCTTCGAGGTGTCCGGCGGCAGCTTCTTCGGCATCAGCCGGGCGAGTTCGGCAATGCGCGGGCTTCTGACCCCTGCAACGACGTCGATCCCGCGCCAGCGTAGCCTTATGCCCGGGCCGGCGAGCTCGACCTTCACACGCATGGGCTGATTGTCGATGTTGAAAGCGGCGCGGGTGCGGCCGGGCGCCCAGTCGGTTGCGACGGAAACGGATGTCCCGTCGGCAAAGCGGACATAGGTGCCGTCGGCGGAAACCTCGCATGTGACCTGAATTTCGTGACCATCGAGACTCGTCACCCATTCATGGCCGACGACCCGGCGGTGGTTGCCGATGGTGCCCGAAATGCGGCTGGCGCGCTCCTGGAGCGTCTGGTTGACCGTCGCCGCGACGGCGGCGAGCTTGCGTGCGGATGCATCGTCCAGCGCCACCCCGTGGAAACCGCCGGCAAATTCCTCGGCGATATAGGCGGTGGTCAGCCGCCCCTCATGGAAACGCTCCTGCTGCATCACGGCTGCGAGGAAGGGCAGGTTGTGACCGATGCCCTCGACCTCGAATGCGTCGAGCGCGTCCGCCATCGCCCGGACCGCCGTCAGCCGGTCCGGTCCCCAGGTGCAGAGCTTGGCGATCATCGGATCGTAATACATCGAGATCTCGCTGCCTTCGAAGACGCCTGTGTCGTTGCGGATGACGGTGCCGTCCGCCTGCGCGCCTTCCTCGGGCGGGCGATAGCGCGTCAGCCGGCCGATCGACGGGAGGAAATTGCGGTAGGGGTCTTCCGCATAGAGCCTGCTTTCGATCGCCCAGCCGTCGAGCTTCACGTCTTTCTGGGTGAAAGCCAATTTCGCGCCGGCCGCGACGCGGATCATCTGCTCGACCAGATCGAGGCCGGTGACGAGTTCCGTCACGGGATGCTCGACCTGAAGCCGGGTGTTCATCTCGAGAAAGTAGAAGTTGCGGCCGGCGTCCACGATGAATTCGACGGTGCCGGCCGAGTGATAGCCGACGGCCTTTGCCAGGGCGACCGCCTGCTCGCCCATGGCGCGGCGCGTCTTCTCGTCGAGAAAGGGCGAGGGCGCCTCCTCGATGACCTTCTGGTTCCGCCGCTGGATCGAGCATTCGCGCTCGCCGAGATAGAGGATATTGCCATGCTTGTCGCCGAGCACCTGAATCTCGATGTGGCGGGGCTCGGTCACGAATTTCTCGATGAAGATGCGATCGTCGCCGAAGGAGCTCTTCGCCTCGTTCCTGGACGACTGGAAACCCTCGCGTGCCTCCCGCTCGTTCCAGGCGATCCGCATGCCCTTGCCGCCGCCGCCGGCGGAAGCCTTGATCATCACCGGAAAGCCGATCTCAGCGGCGATGCGCGCGGCCTCGTCCGCATCCTCGATCAGCCCCATATGGCCGGGAACGGTGAAAACGCCCGCTTCGGCGGCGAGCTTCTTGGAGGTGATCTTGTCCCCCATCGCCTCGATCGCCCGGACCGGCGGGCCGATGAAGGTCACGCCATCCTTCTCGAGAGCCTCGGCGAAAGCGGCGTTTTCGGAGAGGAAGCCGTAGCCGGGGTGAACGGCATCCGCCCCGGTCCTGCGGATCGCCGCGAGGATATTCTCGATGACGATGTAGGATTGGCTGGATGGGGATGGGCCGATATGGACGGCCTCGTCCGCCATGCGCACATGCATGGCGTCGCGGTCGGCATCCGAATAGACGGCGACGGTCGGAATGCCGAGCGCCTTCGCGGTGCGGATGACGCGGCAGGCGATTTCACCACGATTGGCGATGAGGATCTTTTTGAACATGTGTCCCATCGGGTTCTCCCGTCAAAGCGGGATGGTGTCGTGCTTGCGCCAGCGGGTCTCGACCTGCTTGTTGCGCAAGGAGGCGAAGGCGCGGGCGATGCGGCGGCGGGAGGAGTGCGGCATGATCACCTCGTCTATGAAGCCTCGCTCGGCGGCGACGAAGGGATTGGCGAAGCGCTCTTCGTATTCTTTCGTCCGGGCCGCGATCTTCTCGGGATCGCCGAGTTCGGAACGGTAGAGAATCTCGGTCGCGCCCTTGGCGCCCATCACGGCGATCTCGGCCGTCGGCCAGGCGTAGTTCACGTCGGCTCCGATGTGTTTGGACGCCATGACGTCATAGGCGCCGCCATAGGCCTTGCGCGTGATCAGCGTCACCATGGGGACCGTCGCCTGGCTATAGGCGAAGAGCAGCTTGGCGCCGTGCTTGATGACGCCGCCATATTCCTGGGCGGTGCCGGGCAGGAAGCCGGGCACGTCGACCAGCGTCAGGATCGGGATAGAAAAGGCGTCGCAGAAGCGGACGAAACGCGCGGCCTTGCGCGAGGAGTCGATGTCGAGGCAGCCGGCGAGAACCATCGGCTGGTTGGCGACGACGCCGACCGTCTGGCCCTCGATGCGGATGAAGCCGGTGATGATGTTGCGGGCGAAGCTTGCCTGCAGTTCGAAGAAATCGGCCTCGTCGGCAATGGCGAGGATCAATTCCTTCATGTCGTATGGCTTGGCGGCACTGTCCGGGATCAGGCTGTCGAGGCGCATCTCCAGGCGTCCCGGATCGTCATGGAAGGGCCGGACCGGCGGCTTCTCGCGGTTGTTGAGCGGCAGGAAATCGAAGAGCAGGCGCACATGCTCGAGGGCCTCGATGTCGTTTTCGTAGGCGCCGTCGGCGACGGACGATTTCGTCGTGTGCGTGCGGGCGCCGCCGAGCTCTTCCGCGGTGACGATCTCATTGGTGACCGTCTTCACGACGTCCGGGCCGGTCACGAACATGTAGGAACTGTCGCGCACCATGAAGATAAAGTCGGTCATCGCCGGCGAATAGACGGCGCCGCCGGCGCAGGGGCCCATGATCACCGAGATCTGCGGAATGACGCCCGAAACCTCGGCATTGCGGCGGAAGACCTCGGCATAGCCGGCGAGCGAGGCGACACCCTCCTGGATGCGGGCGCCGCCGGAATCGTTGAGGCCGATCACCGGCGCACCGTTGCGCGCGGCCATGTCCATGATCTTGCAGATCTTCTGGGCATGCGTCTCGGAGAGCGAGCCGCCGAGGACCGTGAAGTCCTGGCTGAAGACGTAGACCTGGCGGCCGTTGATCGTGCCCCAGCCGGTGACGACGCCGTCGCCGGGGATCTTCTGGCCAGCCATGCCGAAATCGACGCTGCGATGCGTCACATACATGTCGTATTCTTCGAAGGAGCCCTCGTCCAGAAGCACGTCGATGCGCTCGCGCGCCGTCAGCTTGCCCTTGCCGTGCTGCGCAGCGATGCGGCGTTCGCCGCCCCCCGCCCGCGCCTCGGCCCGTCGGGCTTCCACCTGTTCAAGTACCGCGCGCATCGCTCTCCTCCCGTTTTTTGCTGATTGTGCAGAGGCTTGCCGACCTTCGCAATAGCGCCGAAGGCCGGATGGAAAAACGGCCGATCATGTGCAAAGGTGAAACATACAATATTGCGAAGCGCAAATTGCAAAATTGCGAAACGGGCTGCGAGCATGGCGATCGGCAAGCTTTATATCGGCCGCAAGGTCAGGGATCTGAGGGATGGCAACCGACTGACCCAGGGGCAGTTCGCCGAGCGCATCGGCATCTCCACGAGCTATCTCAACCAGATCGAGAACAATCAGCGTCCCGTATCGGCGGCGGTACTGCTGGCACTCGCGGAGAAGTTCCAGATCGACATCGCCGAGCTTTCTTCCGGCGAAAGCGACCGGCTTCTCTCGGCGTTGTCGGAGGCGCTGAGCGATCCCTTGTTCGAGACCTATTCGCCGAGCCTGCAGGAGCTGAAGCTCGTCGCCCAGAATGCGCCGGGGCTCGCCCATGCGCTGATCTCCTGCCACCAGGCCTATCGGCGCAACAGCGAGCAGCTCGCCAGCATCGACGACACGATCGGCCGCGGCGCTTCCTTCGTCGAGACGACGCCCTATGAAGAGGTGCGCGACTTCTTCCACTTCGTCGACAACTACATCCACGAGATCGACATGCTTGCCGAGACGCTCGCGGGTGAGCTCGGTCTCGGCGATGGCGACAACCACGCGGCCCTCGCCGCCTATCTGGAAGCGTGCCACGGGATACGTGTCGTGCGCGGGGCAGCGGGCGACGAGGCGATCCGCCGTTTCGATCCGCGCGCCCGCCTACTCACGCTCAATCCTTACGCGCCGGCGGCGACGCGCGACTTCCAGCTCGCATTGCAGATCGCCCAGATGCACGCCCGCGAGGAGATCGACCGTGTCGCGGGAAGCGCCGGCTTCCGCACCGAGGAAGCCTATGAGATCTGTCGAATCGGCCTGCAGAACTATTTCGCCGGCGCGCTGATCCTGCCCTACCAGCCGTTCCTGAAAGCCGCGCGCGATCTGCGCCACGACGTGGAGCTTCTTGCTGCCCGTTTCGCTGCCTCGCTGGAGCAGGTCTGTCATCGGCTTTCGACGTTGCAGCGGCCCGGTCAGAAAGGCATTCCGATCTTCTTCGCGCGGATCGACCGGGCCGGCAACATCACCAAGCGCCACAGCGCCGCCAAGCTGCAATTCGCCCGTTTCGGCGCGGCCTGCCCGCTCTGGAACGTGCACCAGGCCTTCGAGACGCCCGGCCGGATCATCCGCCAGCTTGCCGAGACGCCGGATGGCGTGCGCTATCTCTGCCTTGCGACCCAGATCACCAAAGGCGGCGGCGGCTACCGTGCCGCCCATCCCCGTTATGCCTTGGCGCTCGGCTGTGAGATCTCCTACGCCGATGCCTTCGTCTATGCGGACGACATGGACCTCGGCAACCGCGCCGCCTACGATCCGATCGGAATTTCCTGCCGCATCTGCGAGCGCACCAGATGCGCGAGCCGTGCGGTGCCCCCGCTCAAGCGCAAGCTGATCGTCGATCATGACATGCGCGGCGCTCTGCCGTATCGTCTGAGTGAGAGCTGAACTCCCGCTCTGTTCGTTTTTGAACAGATACTGTGAGAATTTACGCCTGTGCCTGTACGGCATTTATTGTAACTAGGCCATACACCATCACTATGCGGGTCAGGGAGGACATGCATATGGATTTTCGCCTGTCGGAGGAGCAGGAGGCCATCCGCACGATGGCGCTCGATTTTGCGCGGGACGAGATCGCGCCCCACGCCGTCGACTGGGACCAGCAGAAGCACTTTCCCGTGGAGACTTTGCGCGCGGCGGCTGCGCTCGGAATGGCCGGCATCTATGTCCGCGACGACGTCGGCGGAACGGGACTTACCCGCATCGACGCGGCGATGATCATCGAGGCGCTCGCGACCGGCTGCCCCGCGATCGCCTCCTTCGTTTCGATCCACAATATGTGCGCCGGCATGATCGACCGCTACGGCACGGACGAGCAGCGCCGGCTTCTGCTTCCACCGCTTCTCACGATGGACGTACTGGCGAGCTATTGCCTGACGGAGCCCGGCTCCGGCTCGGACGCGGCCGCGCTCAAGACAAGGGCGGTGCGCGAGGGTGACGCCTATCTGCTTACCGGCCAGAAACAGTTCATTTCCGGTGCCGGCGAGTCCGGTCTTTATATCGTCATGGCGCGCACGGGCGAGGAGGGGCCGAAGGGGATCTCCGCCTTTGTCGTCGAAAAGGACGCTCCGGGGCTCACCTTCGGCGCCAATGAGAAGAAGATGGGCTGGCATGCCCAGCCCACGCGGGCGGTGATGCTCGACAATGTTCGCATTCCCGTCGAGAACCGCCTGGGGGCCGAGGGCGAGGGCTTCAGGATCGCCATGGCCGGCCTCGATGGCGGAAGGCTCAACATCGCCGCCGCCTCGCTCGGCGGCGCGCAATCCGCTTTCGACAAAGCGCTCGCCTACGTCCAGGAGCGCCGGGCCTTCGGGAAGGCGATCGGCGAATTCCAGGCGCTGCAGTTCCGCCTCGCCGACATGGCGACGGATCTGGAAATCGCCCGGACCTTCCTCTGGCGGGCGGCCTGCGCCCTCGATGCGGCGGACCCGGAGGCGACGAAGCTCTGCGCCATGGCCAAACGTTTTGTCACAGATCGCTGCTTTGCTGTCGCCAATGACGCACTGCAATTGCATGGCGGCTACGGCTATCTCGCCGACTACGGCGTCGAGAAGATTGTCCGGGACCTCAGGGTGCACCAGATACTCGAAGGTACCAACGAGATCATGCGGCTGATCGTGTCGCGTGCGATCATGGGACGGAAATAGGAAGGATTTTCGATGGAGATGCAGACCACGCTTCCGGAGGTCATTGTCGAGCGCCAGGGCGCGATCGGCAGGCTGCGGCTCAACCGTCCGCGCGCACTGAACAGCCTCAATCGCACGATGATCCGCGCGATCGCTGCGGCGCTGACCGAATTCGAGCGCGACCCGGAGATTGCCGCAGTGCTTGTCACGGGCGAGGGCGAACGGGGCCTCTGCGCCGGCGGCGACATCCGGATGATCTACGAAAGCGGCCGCGAACGGCCTGGCGAAGGTGCGCAGTTCTGGCGCGAGGAGTTCATCGTCAACAGCCGAATTTCAGCCTATTCCAAGCCCTATATCGCGATCATGGACGGGATCGTGATGGGCGGCGGCGTCGGGGTTTCCTCCCATGGCAGCCATCGGATCGTGACCGAGAGGACACGCTTTGCCATGCCGGAAACGGGGATCGGCTATTTCACCGATGTCGGCGCGACCTGGCTCCTGCCGCGCGCGCCCGGCGAGTTCGGTACCTATCTCGGGCTGACGGGCCGCGACATCGGTGCGGCGGCGGTCATCCATGCGCGGCTCGCCGACAGTTTCGTTCCCTCCGAGAGGATCGGCGAGCTCCTCGGCGCGCTCTCCTCGCTCTCCGCCTCGGCCACGGCCGATGACGTTTCGGCGGCGATCCGCGCCGTTTCGAGCGAGCCCCCGGCATCGGCCCTGCTGGACCACCTGTCCGTCATCGACCGTTGCTTCGCCTTCAATGCCGTGGAGGAGATCTTCGCGGCGCTGGAGAAGGACGAGTCGGATTTCGCGCGCGAGACGCTCGAACTCCTGAAGACCCGATCGGCGATCAGCCTCAAGCTGACGCTGTCGCTCTTAAGGGTAGGGCGCTCCAGCGCAACGCTCAACGAATGCCTCGAGCGGGAATATGCCGCGACCCTCGGCATGCTTTCCAATCCGGATTTCTACGAGGGCGTCAGGGCCGCGGTGATCGACAAGGACCGGAATCCGAAATGGTCGGTCGGGCTTTCGGAAGCTACCCCCGATCTGCTCGCCCGTTTCGGGAGGAATGACGGCGCGGCGCTCTTCGCCGGGAAGGCATAAGGCCCGCGCGGGCGGTTCGTGACAGGTTTCAGTTGAGGAGGAGAGGCAAGATGACGAAGATCGCCTTTATCGGGCTTGGCAACATGGGCGGACCGATGGCCGCCAATCTGGTGAAGGCAGGCCACGCGGTGACCGGCTTCGACCTGTCGGAAGCCTCGCGCAATGCCGCCGCCAAGACGGGCGTCTCGGTCGCCGGCTCGATCGCCCAGGCCGTGCGTGAGATGGAATGCGTCATCACCATGCTGCCGGCGAGCGCGCATGTCCTTTACGTATGGGACGAACTGCTCGGCTTCGTCGATCCCGGCACGCTTCTTATCGACAGTTCTACGATCGATGTCGAAAGCGCGCGCAAGGTGCACGGCTTTGCCGAAAAGGCCGGCTGCCCTTCGCTCGACGCGCCGGTTTCCGGCGGCACGGCGGGCGCGGCGGCCGCTACGCTGACCTTCATGGTCGGAGGAAGCGAGGGCGCCTTCTCGCGCGGAAAGCACCTGCTCGAAGCCATGGGCAAGAAGATCGTCCATTGCGGCGACGCCGGCGCCGGCCAGGCGGCGAAGATCTGCAACAACATGATCCTCGGCGTTTCCATGGCGGCGGTCTGCGAGGCCTTCGTGCTCGCCGAACGGCTCGGCCTCTCGCATCAGGCGCTCTTCGACGTGGCCTCTACCTCGTCGGGCCAGTGCTGGTCGCTGACGACCTATTGCCCGGTGCCCGGCCCGGTTCCGGCCTCGCCTGCCAATGGCGGCTACAAACCGGGTTTCGCCGCGAGCCTCATGCTGAAAGACCTGAAACTCTCGCAGCAGGCCGCCAGCGCCAGCGGCGCGGCGACGCCGATGGGTGCACAGGCGACGCAGCTTTACAGCCTCTTCGAGAAGCTCGGCCACGGGGCAGAGGACTTCTCGGCGCTGATCCACCTGCTCAGGGGGAACGAGGAGGCGAAAGAGGGGTAGGGCTCCCCCGGTTGCCGGCACGCACCGTCCTCACATCTGCACGGTCATCCCGCCGTCGACGGTGAGCGTGATTCCGTTGACGAAGCTCGCGGCCGGCGAGGCTAGGAAGACGGCGGCGGGGGCGATCTCTTCCGGCCGCCCCCAGCGCTTCAGCGGAATGCGGATGTCGACGAAGGCCTTGAGCGCCGGATCGGCTGCGAGATGCGCATTGGTCTCGGTTGCAAACCAGCCGGGCGCGATCGCGTTGACGGTGAGATTGTCGGCGCCGAGTTCGACGGCGAGCGAGCGCGTCAGTGCGGCGAGCCCGCCCTTCGCCGCCGTATAGGCGGGATCGCCGGCCCGCGCCGCAAAGGCGGCGATAGAGGTCACGAAGATCAGCCGCCCGGCCGCGGAACGCCTGAGATAGGGAAGGGCGGTCTTTGCCACGGTGTAGGCCGCGGTCAGGTCGATGTTCAACAGAGCCGCAAATTCGTGCGGTTCCATCGCTTCCGTCCCGCGGCGGTCGCGTTCGCCGACCGCGTGGATGAGAATGTCGAGGCCGCCCGTCTTTTCGACCGCAGCGGCGATAATCGCCGGGGCGTCGCGGGTTATGTCGCCGGCCGCAATCCCGATCTCGATGGCGTCGCCGTGGAGCCGCTTGCGCGCCTCTTCAAGGCCTTGGCCGGTGCGGCCGTTGATCACCGTCCAGGCGCCGGCCCCGGCAAGCGCCTTCGCCATCTCCAGTCCGAGGCCGCGTCCGCCGCCGGTAACCAGTGCCGTTTTGCCGCTGAGATCGAACATGGCCATCCTTCGCTTGCCCTTACCGCCGAAAACTTCGAAGCGTTGCCGCCGACCCGTTCCGGAGGAGTCCATCCAGCGCCTTGATCAGGGCGGCGCGAAATGGGGCGCTCGCCGGAAGGTCCGTGCCGAAGACGTCCGTCATCGTCAGGAAGGCATCGATGATGCGATCCGGCTCGTCAATTCCCTGCGCAAGCGCGGCGATCCGGGCAGCATGCGGATCGCGCACGTCGATGGGACGGCCCGCCTCGTCCAGGCCGCGCGCATAGCGCATCCAGGCGGCAACCCCGAGCGCCAGCCGGTCATAGCCGGCCCCTGCCCGCAAGCGGTCGCGGATCGAGCCGAGGAGGCGCTGCGGCAGCTTCTGCGAGCCGTCCATGGCGATCTGCCAGGTGCGGTGGCGAAGCGCCGGATTGCAAAAGCGCTGAAGGAGTTCGGCCCGATAGGCCGGAAGGTCGAAGCCGGGCAGTTGCGGAAGGGTGGGGCTCACCTCGTGGCGCATCAACCCTTCGACCAACGCTTCCATGCCTGGAAGGGCCATGGCGTCCGCCACGGTCTCGGCACCGGCGAGATAGCCGAGATAGGCGAGCGTGGAATGGCTCCCGTTCAGAAGCCGGAGCTTCATGAACTCGAAGGCGGAGACGTCTTGGACGAAGAGCGCTCCCGCCTTTTCCCAGGCCGGGCGGCCGAGCGGGAAATCCTCCTCGATCACCCATTGCCGGAAGGGTTCGGTCATGATCGGCCAGGCATCTTCGAGCCCCATTGCTGAGGCGACCGCTCTCCGGTCGCTGTCGGTGGTGGCCGGAACGATGCGATCCACCATGGTCGAAGGCGACGCGACGTTGCGGACGACGGCGGCGAGGGCGGGATCGCGCGCTTCCGCGAACTGCGTGACGATACGCTTCAGGACATGGCCATTCCCCGGAAGATTATCGCAGGAGAGCAGCGTGAAGGGCGCGATACCGGCGCTGACGCGGCGCGAAATCGCCTCGACGATGAAGCCGATCGCAGATCGCGGCCGCGCGGGGTTTGCGAGATCGTGGACGATGTCCGGGTGGCCTTCGTCGAGCGTGCCGGTTGCCGGGTTATGGCAATAGCCCTTCTCGGTGATCGTCAGCGACACGATCCGTGTGCCGGGATCCGCCATGCGGCGAAGGACGGCTTCCGGGTCCTCCGGCGCGCAAAGGAGCTCGACGACACTGCCGACCACGCTGAGATCGGAGCCTTCGCCGTCCTGGACGGCGAGGGTGTAGAGCCCGTCCTGCGGTTGAAGCGCGTCGCGGGTCTCCGGGCTGCGCAGCGAGACGCCGCAGATGCCCCAGGACGGATCCTCGGAGAGCAGCGCATCGGTGTAGACGGCCTGGTGCGCGCGATGAAAGGCACCGATGCCGAGGTGGACGATGCCGACGGTGACTGTCCCGAGGTCGTAATGGGGCCTTTTGACGGTGCGCGGCAGGCTGCCGATCGTCTTTTTCGAAAGCTGCATCAGAAGGCCCATCCTTTTCCGGGACCTGCTTGTCCTGTGCCTGCTTGTCCTTTGCCTGCGACCGGCATCGCGTTCGCGGGCTGCAATGTTGCGCCTCGCGCCGTGAATCGCGTGGCAATCACCGTCACGTATTTGGGGTGTCTGGCATCCACGCGGCTTCCTCCCTGCGTCATTTTGGCTGTAAAACTGGTATATCAGCCGCCGGAGGCGCGTCAACCGAGGTCACTTTGCTGCCTATCCGGGCATAGGCTCGATCATCGGCACGGTAAGGCTGCAGAACGGCGTGCCGCCGCTGCGGCGGTCACTCAAATGCCACAAAACTGGGGAGGCTCACGCAGGATCGAGCACGATCGTCGCCGCCCGCCCCGGCGCAACTGCGCCGTTGTCTTCACCGCAGCCCGAGAGGCTGTGCTTTCGGGACGGGCATCACCCTCAAGGACCTGCATGAGAAGGTTCGCCGCGACCAAAGCCGAAACGCGAGGTTCACTGCGATGCATTCCATCCGAGACCATCTTCCTGTCTCCATCATCATAGCGAATTACAATTATGCGCGGTTCCTGAACCGCGCGATCGACAGTGCCCTCGACCAGGACTACGCGACGGTCGAAGTCATCGTCGTAGACGATGCGTCGACCGACGGGTCGGCGGAGGTGATCGCGTCCTACGGCGGACGGATCAAGGCCTGCCTGCGGGAGGAAAATGGCGGTCACGCAGCCGCTTTCAACACCGGCTTTGCGGCAAGTCGTGGGGCGATCGTTCTCTTCCTCGACGCCGACGACTATCTTTACCCGGCCGCCGTTTCCGAATTGCTTGCCCAATGGAGCGACGACACGGCCCAGATGCAGTTCCGGCTGCACCTCGTAGACGAGGACCTGCGCGTCAAGGACATCTTCCCGCCTCTGGAGGTCCCGTTCGACTCCGGTGACGTAACGCCGCAACTGGCGCGCCGCGCACGATACCAGACGACGGTCACCAGCGGACTGGCCTTTGCACGCTCGGCTCTCGATGTCATCATGCCGGTTCCGGAAACCGAGTTCCGGCAGGGTGCCGACGGCTACCTTGTCACGCTCGCCCCGCTCTACGGAAAGGTGACGTCGCTCGAAGCCTGCCTCGGCGCCTACCGGATGCACGGCAGCAATCATTCGGTCTTCGCCGAAAAACTCGGGCAGAGGGCGCGCTGGAGGGTTGAGCACGATTTTCACCGGCTGCATGCCCTCAACGAACAGGCGGCCGATGTCGGTCTATCGGTTTCGCCCAAAGCGAACCTGCGCGATCCGGTGCATCTGGAGGAGCGTCTTGCATCGCTCTGCGTGGACGGCGGGCGCCATCCGGTGGCTGCGGATTCGAGGCTCGGCCTCGCCGCTCACGGTGCCGTCGCCAGCATGCAGATGAACGTCTCGCTGCGCCGTCGTGCCATGCTGGCAGCCTGGTTCGTCTCCGTCGGGCTGCTA
Organism: Ensifer meliloti; assembly: GCF_030064585.1. Classification (NCBI taxonomy): domain Bacteria; kingdom Pseudomonadati; phylum Pseudomonadota; class Alphaproteobacteria; order Hyphomicrobiales; family Rhizobiaceae; genus Ensifer; species Ensifer meliloti. Next base: position 709,658 of record NZ_CP120364.1, on the reverse strand, counting down.
CCACGGCGCATGGCGCAGGCGGTCCTTTCATGGAAGCTCGTCGCTTCCTCGCGGCCGGCTTTCCTCACCCGGATTTCGAGAACCATCCGCCATGCGATGGGATAGTTGCACTTGCACGCAGACGCGATCAAGGTTCACAAAGGAAAAGTAGACAGGCTGTCTGTTCGGCTGCGAAACCTGACCCATATTTCCGCAGGTGACGGCGCCATGGCCCGCGTCCGATCGGACGCGCGAAGGCCGTTACCGGGAGAAAGAGCATGCGCATCGAACCCGTCTTCCTGTTCGATCTGGACGGCACACTCGTCGACAGCGTCTACCAGCACGTGCTTGCCTGGAAGGAAGCCCTCGACGCAGAAGGGATCGACCTTTCGGTCTGGCGCATCCATCGCAAGATCGGCATGAGCGGCGGCCTCTTCACCGACCAGCTCCTGCGCGAAACGAATATGGAAATCAGCGGTGACAGGGTTGCGCGATTGCGTCAGCGCCACGCCGAGGCCTACAGGCGGCAGGCGGACAGTATAAGACCGTTGCCCGGCGCGCGCGAGCTTCTAACGTGGCTCACCGATGCGAAGATCTCCTATGCGATCGCCACGAGCGGGCGGATGGAGACCGCCGCCGTCAATCTCGCCGCTCTCGGCGTCGATCCGGCCGTCGTGCCGGTCGTGACACGAGACGTCGTCAAATATGCCAAGCCCGATCCGGATCTCTTTCTCGCCGCCGCCGAACAGCTCGGCGCTCCGATCGAGACGGCAGTGGTGGTTGGCGACAGTATCTGGGACATGCTGGCGGCGGTGCGCTGCCGTGCCTTGGCCATCGGCTTGCTGAGCGGAGGCTACGGACATGAGGAACTGCGGCAAGCCGGTGCCTACCGCATTTTCGACGACCCGGCCGACATGCTGCACCACATCGACGAGGTCGGCGGGCGACGGTGAGCGGGAATAACCGCCCCGCTCAGTGCTTTGTTTCGTCGCTCAGGGCTTCTTCGTGATACCAGCAGCCATCGACGGCGGCGCACACGTCCGACGGTGCGAGATTCAGTTCGCGCTGGGCTTCGGAACGCCGCTCCTCGGCCTTCCGCGACACAGCGGCCGGAAACTTCAGGATCGTCGCAGACTTGCCGTAAAGACTTGTGGCCATGCTCTGGTCTCCCGTGAGTTCTGGGAGAAACATAGTGCAACCAGGCGGGATTTGCACATGATTTACGCGAATTGCCGAAATTTCGTTCAATTCCGTGCCGGAATTGCGAGCATTCTCCGACGCATTTACTGATGCAACGGCCGCGAGTGCGATTTTTTAGGCAGCGGCGCCTGCTCAATAATTTTTGGGCAGGAATTTTCAGGCCGCGGACGCCGAAAAGGATGCGCAGGAGAGGCGCCTCCAGCCACCTTTCCGGAAGCGAGGAGACCGCGGTATCGATTTGAATTGCTGCATGTTTTTCTACCCAGGCCGGCCCCGAACCGCGGAGAAATGCCGGGCTTTGCGCAGCAATGCCGACGATTCTTTCCGGCTGCGTCCGCGGGGCGCGTCCCCGCCGATTCGCGTCGCCGCGGTGCCTTAAGCCGAAAAAAGAGTCTCTCCAGCCGCCCAACTGGCACGCTTGATGCTTCAGGGTAATCGATCCCTGGCGGTTGGGCGTGTGTAGCGCTGTACCCGGCAGGATTTGCTCAAACCATGCAGCACCACGTTAGAGAGATTCGCTAATGACCAAGTATAAGCTCGAGTACATCTGGCTCGATGGCTACACGCCCGTCCCAAATCTCCGCGGGAAGACGCAGATCAAGGAATTCGACGCGTTTCCGACGCTCGAGCAGCTTCCGCTCTGGGGCTTCGACGGCAGCTCGACGCAGCAGGCCGAAGGGCGCAGCTCCGATTGCGTCCTGAAGCCGGTTGCCGTCTATCCCGATCCGGTCCGCACGAATGGCGCATTGGTCATGTGCGAGGTCATGATGCCGGACGGCAAGACGCCGCATCCGTCGAATACCCGTGCAACGGTTCTCGACGATGAAAGCGCCTGGTTCGGCTTCGAGCAGGAATATTTCTTCTACAAGAACGGCCGCCCGCTGGGCTTCCCGGAGCAGGGCTATCCGGCGCCGCAGGGCCCGTACTACACCGGCGTGGGCTACAAGAATGTCGGCGACATCGCGCGCCAGATCGTCGAAGAGCATCTCGACATCTGCCTGGCCGCGGGCATCAACCACGAAGGCATCAACGCCGAAGTGGCCAAGGGCCAATGGGAATTCCAGGTCTTCGGCAAGGGCTCCAAGAAGGCTGCCGATGAAGTCTGGCTGGCGCGCTACCTTCTGCTGCGCCTAACAGAGAAATACGGCATCGACGTCGAGTTCCACTGCAAGCCGCTCGGCGACACGGACTGGAACGGCTCCGGCATGCACGCCAACTTCTCGACTGCCTATCTGCGCGAAGTCGGCGGCAAGGACTATTTCGAAGCGCTGATGGCAGCCTTCGAGAAGAACCTGCACGACCACATCAACGTCTATGGCCCGGACAACCATTTGCGCCTGACCGGCAAGCACGAGACGGCGCCGTGGGACAAGTTCAGCTACGGCGTGGCCGACCGCGGCGCCTCCATTCGCGTTCCGCACAGCTTCGTCAACAACGGCTATCGCGGCTATCTCGAAGATCGCCGCCCGAACTCCCAGGGCGACCCCTACCAGATCGCTTCGGTCATCCTGAAGACGATCTCGAGCGTGCCGACGGCGGTTGCCAAGGTCGCTTGATTTCTTGCCGGACGTCCGCGTGACCTTAAAGCGCGCGGGACCGTAAAATCTTCGTGGCGCCGGCCAGTTTGCCGGCGCCATTTTTATTTGCGAATTCCCATTCCTTCTCGGGAGAGCTATGGGGACTTCAAGCCGGTCAGGACCTGATCGGCGCCCTGCACGACGACGGAAGCCAGGATCGTGTTGGGCTGTTCGATGCCTATACCGGCACTTCGGGCTCGAACGGAGGCAATACTCTCGGGAGACTGCAGTTCGAGGTGGGCTCGATCGACCTCCATGCGAGTTCGATCGGCGCCTATTGGACCCATATCGGCGAGGACGGCTGGTATGTGGACAGTATAGGAATGTACTCATGGCTCGATGGGGGCTTGAGCTCCTACCGGGGCATCGGGGCCGACACATCCGGGAACTCTGTCCCCTTTTCCGTCGAGGCGGGTTACCCGTTCAGGTTCGACAATGGATGGGTGCTCGGACCGGGGCCTATGTGATCGACGGACATGAGATGACCATCCGCCCCGCTCCCCTGGAGCGGGAGTGGATGAACGGGACAAACCAGCGCTTTGCCTATCGCTGCCTGCCCTTGAATATCGCGAATGCGCATGGGTGGGAAATTCTGAATGCGGCCGGTTTTCCGCGGTGTGGGACGGAGGCGAACGGGAGAATGCCGTTCGCAACCGACCGGATCCGGGCACGCATGCGCCGGCCGTCAGCCACTTCGGAAGCGGTACGCTGACCTTTCATATGCCCTGCCTGTTCAAGACGGACAGCGGAACCGACCTATTCGTGACGGGACCGTTGAACAGGCCGAAGGACGGCATCGCAGCGCTGACGGTAGAGACGGATTGGTCGCCCTACACATTCGCCATGAACTGGCGGTTCACCCGGGCAGGGCACTAGGCGCCCGTTTCGAAGCGGGCGAGCCGATCTGTCACATCTTTCCTGTTTCGCGCGGCGGGCTCGAGGCCGTCACGCCGGAAATGCGCAAACTGTCGGAAGATCCGGAGCTCGAAGGCGAGTATAAAGCGTGGTCGGACAGCCGGAACAGCTTCAATAAGGGGCTGAACGATCCGAACTCCGATGCGGTACGGGAGAAGTGGCAGAAGTTGTATTTCCGCGGAGTGTGCCGGTCCGGGCGTAACGGGCCGGAGGATCATCGCAGCCGGTTGAAGCTGAAGCCGTTCGGCTGACGGTCGCAGTGGGAAGACAGTTCCCAAGCGGAGGGGGCGTCGCCTTATGGCGACGCGATCCTGTTCCGGCTTGGGGCTTGGACGCCCGGTAGGTCAGCCCCGGCGGTTATCCGGGAAGGCTGCCGGATCGATGCCGAGGGTGCGGAGATCCTGTGCTTTGGGACGGCGATGCCCTTCAACGGCGGCGGCAGCAGCGGTTGCGGCGCCGAGCACGGCGAAGGCGCGGCCGATGAAGCCCATGCGGTTCTTGCTGGTCATCTCTTGCTCGCTTTCGTTTTCTATTCGATGAGCAAAAGATGGGCCCGGCAGGGTTGTTTTGCAATGCACAAAACCTCAGCCCAGCCATGCAGCGAAAGCAGGCCCGAACGGCGGTAACCGACCTGCCAAATCGTGAGAAGCCGCTCAGTCTTCGCTGGCGGCGAGTTGTGCGAGCACTTCGCCGCGGCCGCGGGCCCTCAGGATCAGCGGCACGACCAGCGCGAGCGCGGCGATCACCAGGAGCACGGCCGCGATCGGCGACGTGAAGAGCACGGTGATGTCGCCCTGGCTGATCGAGAGTGCCCTGCGGAGCTGCTGCTCGGCGAGCGGCCCGAGGATCAACCCGACGACCACCGGCGCGATCGGATAGCCGAAGACGCGCATGACGTAGCCCAGAAGGCCGAAGGCCAGCAGCATGCCGAGCTCGAAGACCGACGGATTGGCGCCGATGGTGCCGAGCGTCGCGAAGAGCAGGATGCCCGCGTAGAGCCAAGGCTTCGGGATCGTCAATAGCTTCACCCAGAGCCCAATCAGGGGCAGGTTGAGGACGAGCAGCATGAAATTGGCGATGAGGAGGCTGGCGATCAGACCCCAGACCAGCTGGGGATTGGTGGCGAAAAGCAGCGGTCCCGGCTGCAGCCCGTATTGCTGGAAACCGGCGAGCATGATCGCAGCCGTCGCCGTGGTCGGCAGGCCGAGCGTCAGGAGCGGCACCAACGTGCCCGCAGCGGATGCGTTGTTGGCGGCTTCCGGGCCAGCCACGCCTTCGATGGCGCCGTTGCCGAATTCCTCCGGATGTTTGGTCAGTCGCTTCTCCGCTGCATAGGAGAGGAAAGTGCCGATCTCGGCGCCCCCGGCCGGCATGGCGCCGATGGGAAAGCCGATGAAGGTGCCGCGCAGCCACGGCTTCCAGGAGCGCGCCCAATCCGTGGCGCTCATCCAGACCGAGCCCCTGACCGCTTCCACCTTGTCCGGGCCGCGGTCGCCTTGCGCGGCGATGAACAGCGTCTCGCCGATCGCGAACATGGCCACGGCGAGAGTCGTCACCTCGATGCCGTCGAGGAGGTCGGGCACGCCGAAGGAGAGGCGCGCCTGGCCGGTCAGCTGGTCGATGCCGATACAGGCAAGGGTCAGGCCGATGAAGAGCGAGGTGAGCCCCCGAAGCGTCGAGTCGCCGAAAGCGGAGGAGACGGTGACGAAGGCGAGCACCATCAGCGCGAAATATTCGCGCGGGCCGAAGACGAGCGCCAGCTTGACGATGTAGGGCGCAATAAAGGCCAATCCGAGCGTGGCGATGAGGCCGGCGACGAAGGAGCCGATGGCTGCCGTGGCAAGCGCCGGACCGCCGCGGCCGGCGCGCGCCATCTTGTTGCCCTCGAGCGCGGTGACGATCGAGGCGCTTTCGCCGGGGGTGTTGAGCAGGATCGACGTGGTCGAACCCCCATACATGCCGCCATAATAGATGCCGGCGAACATGATGAGCGACCCGGCCGGATCGAGCTGATAGGTGACCGGCAGGAGCAGTGCGACGGTCAATGCGGGGCCGATGCCGGGCAGCACGCCCACGGCGGTGCCGAGCGTTACGCCGATGAGTGCGTAGAGAAGGTTCATCGGCTGGGCAGCGACCAGCAGCCCCTGCAACAGGAAATCGAAAGTACCCATGTCGTCGGCCTCTTTAGATCACGGCGCTAGGATCGACCTAAAATCATGAACGTGATCGATCTGATAGGTTAAGAGCGGGACGCGGGCGGCAGACCGCACGCACTTTTTCTCATTCCGCTCTAGAAGAACAGGCGTTCAAGCGGCCCTGCGGGCAGCGACAATTGCAGGAGCTTGGCGAAGATAGCCCAGACGATGAAACTGAACACGATGCCGATCGGCACGGTCAGCCATAATTTGCGTTTGCCGAAGCCGCGGGCCGTGAGGGCGAAGAGAATACCGGTCGCGATCGAGAAGCCGAGCGTGTTCAAGAGCAGCATCTGCGCCGCAAGCCCGGCGACGATCCAGACAACCGGACCCGCCCGCTGGTGCTCACGTTCGGGAAAGTCGCCCCGCCAGGCTTCGACCGCCGTCCAGACCGCAAGCGCGATGAGACAGCAGGCGATCGCATAGGGCACTGTCATTGGCCCGACTTGCGAGTAGCCGGCAAGGCCGCTCAGGCGCGACACGTCCCAGAAGATCACACCGGCGATTGCTGCCAGAACGGCGGCGATGACCAGCGCCGCCCGGTCGGGGCGGCGCGTGTCGGCGGAAGGGTTGTTGCCCTTGTTCATTTGACCAGTCCGATGTCCTTCAGGACGGTTTCCGTGGCGGAAATGTCGTTGGCGAGCTGCTCGTCGAAGGCGGCGCCGGCGAGATAGGTGTCCTGCCAGCCTTTGGTCTTCAGCACTTCCTGCCAGCCTGCGGATTTGGCAAGCTTCTCGATGTCGGCGGAGACTGCGGCCTTCTGTTCTTCCGTGAGTCCAGGGGCAGCGGCGACCATGCGCCAGTTTTCGACGACAACGTCGACGCCGGATTCCTTCAGCGTCGGCGCGTCGATACCCTCGAGGCGCTCGGCGCTGGAGACGGCGAGCAGGCGGAGCGTTCCGGCCTTCACCTGAGACTCGAATTCACCGTAACCGGAAATGCCGGCGGTTACCTGGTTGCCGAGGATCGCGGCAAGCGCCTCGCCGCCGCCGGAATAGGCGATGTAGTTGATCTTGGTCGGATCGACACCGGCGGCCTTGGCGATCAGGCCGACCGCGATGTGGTCGGTGCCGCCGGCCGAGCCGCCTGCCCAGGAAACCGCGCCCGGATCCTTCTTCAGCGCCTCGACGAGGTCTTTCATCGTCTGGATCTCGGAGGCGGCGGGAACGACGATCGCCTCGTATTCGCCCGTAAGCCGCGCGATCGGCGTCACGTCCTTGAGGGTAACCGGCGAGTTGTTGGTGAGTATGGCGCCGACCATCACGTAACCGCCGACGAGGAGCGCGTTCGGGTTGCCCTTCTGCTGGCTGGCGAACTGGGCAAGGCCGATCGTGCCGCCGGCGCCCGGAACGTTCTGGACCTGCACGTTGCCGGAAATGCCCTCCTGCTGCATGACGGTCTGCAGGGAGCGGGCGGTCTGGTCCCAGCCGCCGCCGGGATTGGCCGGCGCGATGATCGTGTAGTCGGCGGCATAGGCCGGCAGAGCAATTGCGCCGGCGAGAATGGATGCGAGGAAGAAGTGTTTCAAGGTCGGTCCTCCGTGAGGCGCGCTTCGTCACGCGCACGTTGATTATCGTTCGCGAAGGGGAGAAGCGGCTGGTCGACATCGACGGCGACCTTAGACCGGACTGGTGAATCCTCCCGATACGCTGCCGGCGGTCCGCCTCCACGGTTCGCCGGCGACCTTAAGCAACATAGAAAGCTGACATTAACCTGACATCAAGTCCGCTTCGCGTAAATGACTTGTTTGCCTGCCTATTGTTCACTGCAGGCGCAGCATCTCGTTCCAGCGGGCAATCAGCCTCGCCCGCTTGACCTGGTCAAGATAGACCATCAGTCCGGGACTGACCGGTACGGGTTTCAACTGACCTCCGAGCATTTCCCTCATGGTGTTCGCGGTGTTCTCGCCGGCGACTTCGGGACTGACCGCCGGGATCTGCAACTCGCGTGCCATGATCGTCTGGCCCTCCTTCGACATGAAGAATTCGAGATAGCGGCGGCCGAGTTCCGGGGCGGCTGCCGCCTGCGGCACCAGCCCGATGCGCGACATGACCACCGTATAGTCCTTCGGGAGTATGATGCCGACATCCGGATGCCGCGATGCCCAGTCGGCCGCATAGGAACCGAGGATGTTGTACCCGAGCACGAAGCGCCCGTCCGAAATCCTCTCCAGGATTGCCTGACTGGTCGAATAAAGCTTCACTCCGGCCGCCCCCATCGTGCGGATCACCGTCCAGATGTCGCCGAATTGCTCCTGGTCGCGCGACATGAAGAGGAAGCCGACGCCGGAGCGTTCGATATCGTAGGTGCCGATGCGGCCGAAGACGGCGTTTCCCTTCCGTTTGAGATAGTCGACGAATTCGGCCCGCGTGGCCGGCGGCCGCTCGTTCCTGAAGCTCGGCTTGTGGTAGACGAAGACGGCCGGCTCGAAGGTGAGCGCGTAAGCCGTGTTGCGCCAGTTCGCCCAGGCCGGCCAGAGTCCGCTCATCGGCAGGTCGCTGCGTTGCGCATAACCGTCATTGCTGAGCTTGACCTGCAGGTCCATGGCGGAGGAAAAGGCGAAATCGGCGGTCTTCTCGCCGGCATCGGTCTCCTTGACGATCCTGTCGTAGATCTCGCCGGTCAGCATGTCCTCGTAGCGGACCGCGACATCCGGATTGGCCTTCTGGAAGCCGTCGATCATCGGTCTCGCCAAGGGTTCGTCGAGCGAGGAATAGACGGTCACGACCGGTGCGGCGCCGTCACCGGAGAGCGCCGGGAAGAACGTGGGCGCGGCCTCGGCGAGCGCGCCCGACAGGAACAAAAAACCGAAAGAAATCAAGAACCGCATGAATTCACAATGCCTGAGAGCGCTGCCGTTCACAAGCAAGCTCGCGACCGATAGAGTGATCCCGGGGAGAGGCGATATTGCGTATCTTGCTGGTTGAGGACAATCGGGCCCTGGCGGAGGGTCTTTCGACGCTTCTGCGGGGCAGCGGCTATGCCGTCGACGTCGTGAGCGACGGGGCGTCTGCGCATGCGGTTGCCGCGGCCGAAAGCTTCGATCTGGTGATCCTCGATTTGAACCTGCCGGAGATGGATGGACTGGACGTGCTGCGTGCCATGCGGGCACGCCAAAACCGCGCGGCGGTTCTCATCCTGACGGCGCGCGGCACGCCCGAGGAGAGGGTCAAGGGACTCGACCTCGGCGCCGACGATTATTTGATCAAGCCTTTCGATATCGGCGAGTTCGAGGCGCGGGTGCGGGTGCTGTTGCGCCGGCAGGCGGGGTTGCGAGCCTCCGTCGTCAGCTATGGCAATGTCTCGCTCGACCTCACCTCGCGGAGTTTCTCCTCGGCAGGCATGCCGATCGAAATTCCGGCGCGCGAACTCGGTCTTCTCGAGCTTTTGTTCATGCGCGCCGGAAAGGTCGTCGCCAAGGACGCGATCGTGCAATCGCTGACGGGCCTGGACGACGATCTGAGTCCCAATGCGATCGAGCAATATGTGAGCCGGCTGCGCAAGCGGCTGGCGCCCTTCGGGTTGACCGTCCGCACCGCCCGCGGCATCGGGTATTATCTCGACAAGACGGCCGGTCCCGAATGAAGGCCGTCCCCGGAATGAGAAAGGTCGTCTATTCGCTGCGGCGCAGGCTGCTCGGCTGGCTCCTGATCTCGACAGCGGTGATCGGCGTCGTCGCACTGGCGGATACCTACCGGGAAGCCATCAAGACGGCGAATGCCGTCTCGGACCGCGTGCTTGCCGGATCGGCGTTGGCGATCGCCGAGCGCGTGGTCGTGGCCGAAGACGGCTCGTTGCAGGTCGATATCCCCTATGTCGCGCTCGAGATGCTGACATCCGCGGCGCAGGACCGGGTGTTTTATCGGGTGGACGGCCCGCCCGGCGAGTTCATCACCGGTTATCAGACCCTGCCTTCGCTCTCCGAAAGCACCGGTCAATCGACGAGCTTCGCAGATGCCGTCTTTCGCGGCGAACCTATCCGCGTCGCAGCACTCAGACGCTCCGCCTCGACCGGGGTCAATTCCGTTCCCTTCGTCGTCACCGTCGCCGAGACGACGATCGCCCGGCGCCAGCTCGCGCAGACCATCATCATCCGCTCGGCCCTGCGCCTTGGGCTGATGATCGCCGGCGCGGCGATGATCGTCTGGGTCGCCGTCACCTTTTCCTTGAGGCCGCTCTATCGGCTTGGCGATGCGATCGCGGAGCGCAGTCCGGACGATCTGCATCCGATCCGCGAGCAGGTGCCGAACGAAGTCCAGGGGCTCGTCGATACCGTGAACTCTTTCATGGTCCGCCTGCAATCGGCCCTCGATGCGCTGCGGCACTTCACCGGCAATGCCAGCCATCAGCTCAGGACTCCGCTCGCGATCATCCGCACGCAGGTTGCGCTTGCGCAGCGGGCGACGACGATTGAAGAAACCCGGGCGGCGGCGATGAAGGCGGACGAAGCCGTCGCCAATGCCGAGCGCATTCTCGCTCAACTGCTGCTGATGGCGAAGATCGATGCCGCGGGCAGAGACGAGGCACGGGGATTGGAGCGGGTCGAGCTCGGCGGGCTTGCCCGCGCCGTGACGGCGGACCACGTGCCGGCGGCGGGCGAAGCCGGCATCGACCTCGGCTTTGCCGGCGAGGGCGAGCACTGGATCCGCGCCGAGCCTCTGCTTGTCGGCGAACTCCTGAAGAACCTCATCGGCAATGCGTTGCTTTATGCCGGCCGCGGGGCGGAGGTGACCGTGCGCGTCGAGAGCCGAGACCACTCGGTCCTGCTGGAAGTGGAGGATAACGGCCCGGGCATTCCGCCGGAGCTGCGCGAGGCGGCGCTCAAGCGTTTCCGGCGCGGCGGCGAGGAAGCCCCCGGTACCGGACTCGGCCTGCCGATCGTCGAGGAAATCGCCGCGCTTTACGGCGGGACCATGCGGCTGGAGGAGGGTGACGGCGGTCGCGGGTTAAAGGTGGTGGCGTCGTTTCCGGCGGGGTGAGCGGTGGCGCGGCATATCGGGTCGGCGGCGGGAGTGCCCACGGTCACTCCCTCTGCCCTGCCGGGCATCTCCCCGCAAGGGGGGAGATCGGCCAGAAGCAAAGCGGTGCCTCGAGTTAAGCCAGCACGCGCCGAAACGAAGGCACATCGAGGGAGCGGGAGTTCGCCCCTTGTCAATCTCCCCCCTTGCGGGGCCCTTGCGGGGGAGATGCCCGGCAGGGCAGAGGGGGTAGCCCGTTGTATAAAGGCCATTAAACGGCCCGCCCGAGGAAAGCCTCAGGCAGGCCGTATCTTCACTAGCTCCGGCGTCCGATCAGAACGGCGAGTCGGGGAAATAGAAGTCCTTGGCGTTTTCCTTGGTCACCAGCGTCGCATCGATCGTGTAGGTGCCGCGAACCGGGACCTGGCCGTAGAAGTTGGCAACGGTCATTTCAAGTGCGGTGCCGACCATTGCCGGCGGATAGAGCACGTCGACCGGGATCATCTTGTCGCCGTCCATGACCTTCTTGATCATGTCCTTCGAACCGGCTCCGGCGACCACATACTGGATGTCGGTGCGCTTGGCCTGGTCGATCGCCTGCAGCACGCCGACGGCCATGTCGTCATCCTGGCACCAAACGACGTCGATCTGCGGATACTTGGTCAGGTAGTCTTGCATAACCTTAAAGGCGTCATCGCGATTCCAGTTGCCGTATTGGCGGTCCAGGATTTCGACCTTGGAGCCGGCGATGCCCTTGTCGAAGCCGTCCTGACGCTGCTGGTCGATCGGGATCGGCAGGCCGCGAATGACGACCACCTTGGCTTCCGGAGTTGTGGCCTTGATGTATTCGCCGGCGACCTGGCCGAGTGCCGGGTTGTTACCGGCGACATAGAGGTCACGCACGCTGTTGTCGTTGGTCGAGGGCGCGCGGTCCACCAAGGCGACGAAGGTGCCCTTGCCCTTGACTTCCTTGATGGCGTTGACCAGCGGATCGGGGTCGGTCGGCAGGATCACGAGGGCGTCGATCCCCTGCGTTTCGAGGTCCTGCACGGCGTTGGCCTGGCTCGCCGGGTCCGGCGAGGTCTTGACGATGACGTTGAGGCCCGGATGCTGTTCCATGAGCAGCTTGGCAACGCGCTCGGCATGGAACACGACACCGGCGGTCCAGCCATGGTCGGCCGCCGGGATCGACACGCCGATCGTGACGTTCTTGTCTTGTGCATGGGCTGCACTCGTCAGTGCCATCATCGCGACGGCGGCAAAGCCCATTAATCCCTTTCGCATGCGTCTTCCTCCCAATAATTCTAGGTCGTGGTTGATGTGGCCGGATCGCCCTAGATCCGGCCTGGTCACGATTTGCGTACCAGCGAGCGCTGGACAAGCATCGCGATGATGATGATCGCACCTTGCATCGCGCCGATCAGGTATTCGCTGATGAAGTTCGACAAGAGCATGATGTTTCCGACCAATTCGAGAATGAAGGCACCGCAGATCGTGCCCCAGACGCGGCCCGCGCCGCCCTTGAGCGCCGTTCCGCCGACGACTACGGCGGTGATGGCCTGCAGTTCCCAGAGGATGCCGGTCGTGGCCGAGGTGGAGCCGAGGCGCGGCACGTAGAGCAGCACGGCGACGGCGACGCAGAGTCCCTGGATGACGAAGGCGATGGTGCGCACGCGGTTGACGGCGATGCCGGAATAACGGGCCACGTCGCTGTTGGAGCCGACCGCGACCACGTGCCGGCCGTAACGCGTGCGATAAAGGATGAAGGCGGCGACGGCGGTGACCGCGAGGATGATCGCGATCGGCACCGGCATGCCGAGAATGCTGCCGAAATAGGCCGGGCGATAGAGCTCCTGTAATTCCGGCTCGCGCAGGGTGATGGCGCCGCCTTGCGACAGCCAGGTGGTAAGGCCGCGATAGATGCCCATCGTGCCGAGCGTCGCGATGAAGGGCTCGATTCTGCCGACCGTGGTGATCAGCCCGTTGGCGAGCCCGCAGACGCTACCGGCGACGACCGCAAAAAGGACCGCGGCCGTGAGCATCAGTGCCGGATCGGCGATCACGCCGGAATTCATGAACAGGATCATCAGGCTTGCGACGAAGGCGACCATCGAGCCGACGGAAAGGTCGAGGTCGCCTGCGGAAATGACGAAGGTGGCGCCCACCGCGATGATGGCGATGAAGGCGCTGCGGGTGGCGACGTTGGCGAGGTTGTTGAGACTGATGAAGTTGGGGTTGACCATGGCACCGACGATCAACAGCAGTGCAAGCGCGGCAAACGGCGCCACCGCCCTGAGATCGACGTCCCGCCAGGTCCGGCGGTGTGTTGTGCTTTGGATGCTTTCCTCGTTCACGCTCATGTCCAGATCAACCTCCCGCCCCGGAGCCCGGGGGAATTCCTTTTCCTGTGCCTGCCTTCGCCGCGCGTCCAAGCCGGTCAGGCCGCAGCCATTTTCTTCAGCCCGGCTGCGTAGCGCATGATCTCCTGCTCGGAGATCTCGTCTCCTTCGAGCATGCCGACGATGCGTCCGTCGCGCATCACCGCGACCCTGGTGCAAAGCCCGATGACCTCAGGCATTTCGGAAGAGACGACGATGATCGAGCGGCCGTCGCGCGCGAGCGCCGAGATGAAATGATAGATCTGCTGCTTGGTGCCGACGTCGATGCCGCGTGTTGGCTCGTCGATGATGATGATGTCCGGTTCCGTTTCCATCACCTTGGCGAGCAGCAGCTTCTGCTGGTTGCCGCCGGACATGCGCCTGGCGACGACGTTGCCGTCGCGCACGCGGATGTCGAAGCGGCGGCGGGCTTTTTTGAGCGCAGCCGCCTCGCTCGCCGGGCTGAGATAGCCGATGCGGGCATGCCGGCCGAGCGACTGCAAGGTTAGGTTCGCCGTCATGCCGGAATTGAGCAGCAGGCCCTTCGCCTTGCGGTCCTTGGTCATGTAGGCAAGACCGCGCCGGTTGGCCGCGTGCACGTCGCCGGAGGGCACGGTCTCTCCACGGATCGTCACCTCGCCCGACAGGCGGGGCCTGAGGCCGGCGACCGCCTCCATGAGTTCGGTGCGGCCGGAGCCGATCATACCCGAAAAGCCGAGGATTTCGCCTTTGCGCACCTCGAAGCGGGCTTCCTGGACATAGTCGGTCGAGACGGCGTCGACACGCAGCACGACCTCTTCGTCGACGTTCGGCTCTTTCTTGGCGGGAAAGAGGCTCGACAATTCGCGGCCGACCATGAGCTGCGCGATCGACTCGCCGTCGAGCATCGAAGTCGCGGCAGTCTTCACCCACTGCCCGTCGCGCAGCACCGTCACGCGGTCGGTCAGTTCGATGACTTCGTCGAGCTTGTGCGACACGAAGACGAAGCTCGTGCCCCGGTCGCGCAGCTTGCGGACCTGCCGGAAAAGGAAGTTGGTCTCCTCGCGGGATAGAACGGCCGTGGGCTCGTCCATGAAGACGATCCGCGCGTCGCGGCTGATGGCCTTGGCGATCTCAACCATCTGCTTTTCGGCAATGGAAAGACTGCCGATCAGCGCGTTCGCGTCCACATGACAGCCAAGCAGATCGAGAACCCGGCGCGTCTCCGCGCGCATATACTTGCGGTCGAGCACGCCGAAACGCGTCACCTCGCGACCGAGAAACAGGCTTTCGGTAACAGTCAGGTGTTCGGCAAGATTGAATTCCTGGTGGATGATGACGATGCCCAGCGCTTCGGCCGCACCGTTAGCAGGAAGCGTTACCGGCTGGCCGTCGAGCAGGACCTCGCCCGAGGACGGCTGCTCGAAACCTGAGAGAATCTTGACGAGCGTCGACTTGCCGGCGCCGTTCTCGCCCATCAGGGCGTGGATTTCGCCGGCGCGAAGCTCGAAATTGACACTGAAGAGCACCTGCACGCCGCTGAACGACTTGCTGATCCGCCGTGCCTCCAGCACGACGCGCGCGGCGTCGACCGTCTCCGGATTCATCGATTTCCCCCTTGCGGCTCCCGACCGCGAATGGACGTCATGTAAACCTTTACACTCGCAATGTAAAGGTTTACATGACGACATGCACAGGAATTTGCCCCGTCGCCTTTGACGTTGCCCGCGGTGTGTGTAGTGTCCCGCCTTGTACAGCGCCGCGCGTTCTTATCGGACACGCAAAGGCCGCAGCAGATTGAATTGGCTGCTTGTTTTATCCTTGAATCGGGATCTAGGGAAACATGCAGTAGGGAGACGCAAGGCAGAGCGCAGTGTCGGATTCCACGCCCGCAACCATCGAAGACGTCGCTAGGATCGCTGAAGTTTCGATCGCGACGGTATCGCGGGCAATCCACAACCCGGAGAAGGTTGCGAAATCCACGCGGCTGAAGGTCAACCAGGCGATCGCGATCACCGGTTACACCACCAATGCCATGGCACGCAGCCTGCGCCTCGGCCGCTCGAACATGATCCTGGTCGTCGCTCCGGATATCGGCGATCCGAACTTTTCGAGTATTCTGGTCGGCCTCGAAAACGAGGCACGGTCGCACGGCTACGGCGTGCTGATCGGCCATACCCAGAACGACGCCCAGCGCGCGGTCGAATATCTGAAGTTTCTCAACTCCAACCAGGCGGCGGGTCTGATCCTCTTTACCGGCATCCTGCCCTTCGGCCACGACACGATAGCGGCGCGGCTGCCGCCGAGCGTCGGCATCTTCGAGCCCGTCTTCAACGGCGGCATACCCTATGTGGGTGTCGACGATGTGGAGGGCGCCCGCAAGGTGGTCGATCTCCTCATCGCCGAAGGCCATCGCAAGATCGCTTTCATCGGCGATTCGCGAACCCGCCTTGCCTATAAGCGGCGCCGCGCCGGCTATGATGCGGGCCTCGATGCGGCGGGGGTGCCGGCGGAACTTCGGCTGGTCCAGGACGGCGATGGCACGCTCGAGAGCGGCAGGGCTGCCGTCGAGCGGCTCTTCGTTCGCGACACGCTGCCGACGGCATTCATGTGCGTCAACGATCAGACGGCACTCGGGGTGATGATCGGGCTGAAGGCGCGCGGCTATGACATACCGCGCGATTTCTCGGTGACAGGTTTCGACGACGTGCCTCAGGCGACATTCATGACGCCGGCCCTGACCACGATCCGTCAGCCGCGCACGCTGATCGGCAAACACGCCATGGCGCTTCTGCTGGAGCTTCTCTCCGACCGGCGCCCCGCCGAAACGGAAATCTTCCTGAGGCCCGATCTGGTGGTGCGCAATTCCGTTTCGGCGCCGTCTCCTCGGTGGGCTTAGAGGCCTGCACTGTTCACTGAAACAATGAACCGTTCCCGAAGGTCTATCTTACCTTCTGGAAGTGCAGGCTCAGGATCTCCGCACAATCTCAGCTGCGCGACGTCATCCAGACGCCCACCAGCGTCACCGTCAGGCCTATGAAGGTGGCCGCAGTTAATGGCTCGGAAAACAGCGCCCAAGCCCACAGCATGGTGACAGGCGGACTGAGGTAGATCGCAGCGCTGACCTGAGCCACCGGGAAGAGGCGCAGGCTCGTGTAATAGATCGAATAGGCGGCAAAGGTTGCGATCAGCACCAGCCACACCATTCCCACGGCGAAAGCGGCCGTGAGGGGTGGAGCGAGATCGCCTTGCATCATGGCGCACAGCCCGAACAGCACCGAACCGGTCAGGGTGTGGATGCAAAGGCTCTGGTGCACGGGCATGTGCTGGGTTCGCCGCCGCTTGTGTAGAACCGAGGCAAGGGCAAAAACCAGCATCGAACCGACTGTCAACCCATATGCCCACAAGGGGGCCGCACCGAAACTGAGGCTGTCGAACGAGACGATCAGCACGCCGAAAACCGCAATCGCCGTCCCAAACCATTGTCGCGCGCTCAGGCGTTCACCCAAAACGGGTTGCGACAGGGCGGCAATCGCCAACGGTAAGAGGTCGGAGATGAGGGCGACCAGCCCCGTCGGCACCCGCTGCTCGATGGCAAGTGCAAAGCCACCAAGGTACAAAAATACGGACATCACACCGAACAGCATCTGCTCCGCAATCCCGCGCATCCGCAACCGCGGACCGATGGTCAGTGCGAAAGGCAGCAGGATCACTCCCGATAGAAGAGTGCGCCAGAACAGAACCAGCATGACACCTGCCCCTTCGCTGGCATAGCGAATGCCGACGAAACCGGAGCTCCAGCCGACGACCAGGAGCGTTGCCATCATCGGCCAAAGGAGACGGTGATGTCTTGGAGCGGACAGCGAGATGGGCTGGTGGGTCATCGCGTTCTCAGGTCATGTGGTTTGCCGCTCAGCCATAGGCAACGGAGGTTCCGTTTGCACATGACAAATTTCGATCACTGCATGACAGTTCGACCGAAACGCTAATGCATTCTTGCCAAATGACAGCTTAAGCCGCATCGTCTTCGCAATTTTCATGACTGGGACCGCAATGAAAGAGTTCAACGGCCGACGTTTGGAAATCGATGCGCTGCGCGCCTTGTGGGCGATCCGGCGTCACGGCGGGATAACCCGCGCGGCCGAGGCCCTGGGCCTGTCGCAGTCTGCCGTCAGCCACAAGATCAAACGGCTCGAGACGAGCCTCGATTGTGACCTGCTCGGCCGGAGCCCGGGCGGAGCGATGTTTACCGCAGCCGGAGATGATTTGCTGGATTATGCCGGGAAAATCCTCGGCTTGCATGACGAAGCGCTTCTGAGCTTATCGAAAGCGTCACTTGAAGGACGCATCGCGCTCGGCTTGACCGAAGACACGGCGTGCAGCGACCTCGCGCGGATATTGGGGAGATTTCGCCGCCTGCATCCGAATGTCGCCGTCCGCACCAAAGTCCGCATGAGTCTAGTCCTGCGAGCGATGCTGGAGCGGGGGGAGCTAGACGCCGCGATCCTGCAGGTTTTCGCTCATGAAGTCCGGCCGACCGACGTCGTTCTGTTCCGGGAGGAGCTCCATTGGGTCAAGCACCCGCAGCTGTCACTGGCGCAGCAGGGCCCGATTCCCTTCCTGTCCTTCGACGACGAATGTAGATGGGCGCTCGACATCGGACAGGACGGCGGAGTGGTTCTTGAAACCGTATTCGAATGTGCAAGCGCTGCTGGTATCGTTGCCGCGGTCACTTCGGCCATGGGTGTAGCACTTCTGAGCGGGCGTCATCTGCGCCCCGAAATGCAGATCGTCACCGAACGCTTGCCCACGCCGCCTGCCTTGGCATATGTCGCCCGCCGCGCCAGAAAGGTGAGAAATTCCGCGCTAGATACGCTGGTCGCTGAAATCGAAAACGAAATCAGTCGCTACGGAGGGCTGGTTCTCGCGAGCTAGTCTCACTTTGAAAATAAGCGCTCCGGACGGAAAACAGTCAGGCACCTTACCGTAAGTGGTTTATCGCACGCGGTACCGGAAGAGGGAGGCCGCTTCGCGGGTATGGACGCTTAGCATCGCGCTCCAGAGCTGGAACATGAACCGGGGCCGGCTGTGCTTCGCAAGCTGGCGCTGCGACGACATGGTAATTCTCCGATAGTTTTGCATGCTGCCATATAGTCTATCGGCGACCTACGAGCCAGCCCAGAGTCGAAGGGGCTGCGTTGCAAGACGAGCATATGTCATTCACGAGAATATCACGGCTCAAAGCGTTGGCGAGGAAAGAAAAAAGCCGGGATGAATTCCTTCATCCCGGCCGATAATTTTGCTTGGAGGAGCAGTATGTTTATGTCTTTTTCCGGCCTTTCTGGCGATAGACGTCGACAACGACAGCAGCGACGATGATGATGCCCTTGACGATCTCCTGGTAGTAGGCGTCGACCCGGAGGAAGGTGAAGCCTGACGTCATCACGCCAAGGATCACCGTGCCGATCACCGTACCGGTGACACGGCCGACGCCGCCTGTGAGCGACGTGCCGCCGATGACGGTCGCGGCGATCGCGTCGAGTTCGTACATGACGCCCATGCCGGCCTGCGCCGTCTGGGCGCGGGCGGCGGTGACCACGCCTGCGAGGCCCGCAAGCATGCCGGCGATCGCATAGACCTTCACCAGATGGGCTTCGACATTGATGCCGGAGACGCGCGCGGCCTGGACATTGGCGCCGATCGCGTAGGTGAATTTGCCGTAGCGGGTGTAGCGCAGCGCGATGTGGAATATCAGCGCCACGACGAGGAAGACGATCACCGGCCAGATGCCCGTGCCGATGAAGTTGAATTGCTCGGTGAGACCCGAGACCGGCTGACCCTTCGTGTACCACTTGGAGACACCGCGGGCCGACACCATCATGCCGAGCGTGGCGATGAAGGGCGGAATCTTGGTCCTGGCGATGAGCTGGCCGTTGATGAAGCCGGCGAGCAGACCGATCCCGACACCAAGGCCGATCGGTACGATGGCCGGAAGGTCGGTCAGTGACGGATAGAGCGCCCGCGGCCAGGTGGAGGCCTGCGCGACGCTCGCCGAGATCATCGCGGTCATGCCGACGACCGAGCCTGACGAGAGGTCGATGCCGCCCGTGATGATGACCTGCGTGACGCCGACGGCGATGATGCCGATCACCGACACCTGCAGGATCATGATCGTCAGGCGCTGCGAATTCATCAGAAAGCTCTGGCCGACGAAGAGCCAGCCGAGAACCTCGTAGACGAGCGCGATACCGATCAGCACCAGAAAGATGTTGAGCTCGGGCGGCATGCGCCGTCTCGAGCGGGCGAGGGACGAGCCCGTGCCCTGTGCTGCGACATTGGTATTCATCTTCTTTCCTCCCTGCGGTCGGCAGTTCGCCTTGATCGGTTCCAAAGGTCAGAGCGGAATGCGGGCGAAAACCTTACACTTTTCCTCATCCCGCCCTATCGCGCCGCAAGCTCCATGACCTTGATTTGGGTGGCTTCCGCCCTGTCGAGAATGCCGGTGACCCGGCCCTCGTGCATCACCATGATCCGGTCGCTCATCCCGAGCACTTCCGGCATTTCCGACGAGATCATGATGACCGCGACACCGTTGCGGGCAAGTTCGGTCACCAGGCGGTGGATTTCGGCCTTGGCGCCAACATCGATGCCGCGCGTCGGCTCGTCGAGGATCAGGATGCGCGGATTGGTGAGCAGCCAGCGGCCGATCAGCACCTTCTGCTGGTTGCCGCCCGAGAGATTCTCGACGCGCTCCTGCAGGTTCGGCGTCTTGACCCGAAGCTTGCGGCTCATCTCCTCGCAGGCGGCAGTGACTTCCCTCTCGCTGACGAAGCCGCGCTTGACGAATTTGTCCTGCAGCACGGCGATCTGCATGTTTTCGAGAATGTCGAGGATGAGCAGACAGCCGGTGTCCTTGCGATCCTCGGTGAGAAACGCCATCCGGTGACGGATCGCCTTGTTGGCGCTGTCGATCACGACCTCTTTCCCGTCGATCGCGATCGTGCCCGAGCTCGCCGGCGTGACCCCGAAGAGCGTCTCGGCGACGTTGGAGCGGCCGGATCCGACGAGGCCGGCAACGCCGAGGATCTCGCCGGCGCGCACATCGAAGGAGACGTCGCGGAAGACGCCGTTGAGCGTCAGGTTCTTCACCGACAGCACCACGTCGCCGATCGGCACCTCCTCCTTCGGGAACATCTGGGTGATTTCACGTCCGACCATCATGCGGATGATGTCGTCGCGGGTGACCTCGTTCGAGAGGTGGGTGCCGATATATTTGCCGTCGCGGAACACCGAGAACTCGTCGGCGATCTCGAACAGCTCGTTCATCTTGTGGGTGATGTAGACGATGCCGATACCCTGCGAGCGCAGGTCACGGATGATCTCGAATAAATGCGCGACCTCGCGCTCGGTGAGCGCCGAGGTGGGCTCGTCCATGATCAGCACGTCGGACTCGTAGGAGACCGCCTTGGCGATCTCGACCATCTGGCGGTTGGCGACCGAGAGGTGACGGACCTCGATCTCCGGATCGAGATCGATCTTGAGCCGCTCGAAGAGCTTTGCCGTCATGCGGCGCATTTCGCCATGATCGACGAAACCGAAACGGTTCTTGGGTTCCCGGCGGATCCAGATGTTCTCGGCGACGGTCATGAAAGGCATCAGGTTCAGTTCCTGATGGATCATGGCGATGCCGTTCTCGAGTGCGTCGAGTGGCGACTTCAGCCGGATGCCGGCGCCCCTGAGTTTCACCTCGCCCTGGTCGGGATAATAGATCCCGGCGAGGATCTTCATCAAGGTCGACTTGCCGGCTCCGTTCTCGCCCATGAGCGCATGCACGGTGCCGCGCTTCAGCTTGAACTCCACGTCGTCGAGCGCAACGACACCCGGAAACTCCTTGCGAACGCCCTCGGCAGTCAGAAGGTATTCGGATTTCGGAACGGCGCCGCTGGCGCGCACGGCTGCCATTGTCGTGGGACTGAGTGTCATTCTGGTAGCCTCCCATGTTCCGGTTCAACCGGAATGTCCACGCGGCGTGCGGAACATGCCTCCCCTTTCGGCCTTGCAGGCTCGGCCGATAAGATGCGCGGCCCTCAAAGGGAGCGCGGGATGACCGCGCCCCATGACTCTTTGTAAGCGGGGGTGCGGCTTTGCCGCGCCCCATGCAGCGAACGATCAGTTCTTCGTCTGATATTGCGCCAGGTTATCCTTCGTGACGAGCTCGAAGGGAATGTAGACCTTCTTTTCAACCGGCTCGCCCTTGGCGAGCTTAAGGGCGGCATCGACTGAGCCCTTGCCCTGGCCGGCGGCATTCTGGAACACCGTCACATCGAGATCGCCGGCCGCCATGGCGGCGAGCGCATCCTGTGTCGCGTCGATGCCGCCGATGACGACGGAGTCCATCGAGCGCCCGGCCGCTTTCAGCGCCTGGATTGCGCCGATCGCCATTTCGTCGTTGTTGGAGATGACGGCGTCGAATTCGAGGCCGGCGGAAAGCCAGTTCGTCATGAGATCCGAGCCCTGGGTGCGCGACCAGTTCGCGGTCTGCTCCTCGACGATCTCGATGCCCTTGCATTCGTCGGTCGCGATCACGTCGTGGATGTCCTTGGTGCGCATGCGGGCAGCCTGGTTGGAGAGCTCGCCCATCATGACCACGGCCTTGCCCTTGCCGCCCAGCATCTTACAGATTTCCTTGGTCTGCAGCGTGCCGGATTCCTGTTCGTTCGACGCCACGAAGGCCTGCTTGTCCGGAAGCGTATCGACGTTCACCGGCTCGCGGTTGACATAGACCAGCGGAATGCCGGCATCCGCAGCGATCTTCGACATGGCGGCAGTCGCATCGGTGTCGACCGGGTTGACGATGATGGCATCGACCCCCGCGGCGATGAAGTTCTGGATCTGACTCTGCTGTTTCGCGACGTCGTTCTGCGCGTCTTCGACCTGCAGCTCGACGCCGTCGAGCGTCTTTGCATATTCCTGCATCCCGCTGCGCAGCACCGTCAGGAAGTTGTCGTCAAAGAGCGCCATCGACACGCCGATAGTCTCCGCATGCGCGGCCGTCGACATCAGGACGGCCATCGCAGTGCCCAGGAAAAATTTCTTCATTGTTCTTCTCCTCCACTTGGTGCCGGCCACACCTTCTTCAGCCGGGAACGCGATCTTCTTCCCGAAATCGCGTCCAGTCTTCGACCGGAAGCGGCACTCCCGCTGCACCTCCAATCAAAACGGAACAAACAAACCAGAGTTTTGATATTACGGAATATGTATTCCATTTTATCCGGGCGCCGTCAAGAGCGCGTGGGCGCGCCGGTTTGGATTCCCGCTCTTTCCACTGCTGGTGGCGGTCAGCTCCGTAACCGGAGGTAGTCCATGCTCTCGCGCAGGGCGTCCGCCGGGTCGGCAAGTTCGTGCACGGAAGGGGCAAAGGGCTCGAATGAGAAGGGCCCAGCATAGCCTTGATCCTGCAGCCGGCGAGTCTGGCCTTGATTGTCCAGCCTGTCGGCGGCGTCGACGAGAACGCGATGCGGATCGCGCATGTCCGAGACGGCCAGGTTTGCGTCGATGACGCCGGAGATGTGCACGAGGCCGGTGAGATCCGGAAAAAACTGGTCTTCGCCAGCAAGGTGATGGTGGAACGTGTCGTGCACCAGGCGGAAGCTCCGTTCACCGGAAACTGCCCGGATCGCTTCGGCGGCCTCCGCCTTCGAGCGCAGCGAGCAGGCTTCGAAGCCGAGCGGCTCGACGAGGCCGGTGATGCCGGCCGCGTCGAGCATCGGCTTCAGCGCGCCGAGCGCCTGCCGAAGATTGCTTTGTCGGACGCCGTCCTCTTTGCCGCTGCCGTCATTGACGGGCACCAGCACCAGCGCCTTCGCGCCGCAATCGCGTGCATAGGAGATGAGCTCGCGCGCTTCGTCTGCCCGTTGCTCGTTCCATTCGTTGAAGCGCTGCAAGGCGTTGATCGAGACGATCGTCAGCCCGTGCTTCTCCGCAAGGGCTTTCACCTCCTCCGGAGGCGTCCCGTCGGCAATGGCGTTGCCGGCGAGGTCGTTGCGGATTTCGACCATGGAGATGCCGAGCGAGTTCGCAAGCGAGAAGAACGCGTCGACCGGGAGGGCGGGCGCGGCCATATGGTTGAGGGCGAAGGGGAGGGCGGTCATGTCGGATGTCTCCTCGGGGAATGGTGCTGAGATGCGGCGACGCCGGAACGTTTGTTCCATTTTCAGCCGCAGTCACATTCACCATTCCGCGGGACTCAGTCAAAGCCGCAGACCAGTGGCAATGTTGCATCCCTGCAAGATTGCATTTCACCGCTGATGGAATTCTGTCAGACCGCCCGGCAAAAGGCGCTCGCCGTTGCGTTCACTCGAGACCGTTCGCCTCGGCGATGAAATCCGACAGCATAGGCACGTAATCCTCGCCGCGGCCCGCGCCGACCGCCTGTGCAAATGAGTTCCGGACGGCTGCCCCGACGGGATTGGCGACGCCGGCGGCAATGGCGTAGCCGGCAAGATAGCTCATGTCCTTGAAGCCGTTGCGGATCGCGAATTTGTGGGCATTCGGGTCGCGTTCCAAGACCCAGCGGAAGAAGGTCTGATAGAAAGGGCAATCCATCCGGCCGCCGCGAATGACGCTGTCGAAGACCTCGGGCGTCAGCCCGGCCTTGCGTCCGAGCATCAGCGCTTCGGAATAGAGCGCCGCGTAGCCCATCGATAGGAAGTTGTTGAGCAGTTTCATCGTGTGACCGGAGCCGGTCGGCCCCGTGTGGATGATCCGACCGGCGAAACATTCGAGTACCGGCCACACGCGCTGCACGTCTGACTCCGAGCCGCCGACCATGACATCGAGCGTGCCCGCGGCGGCATCGGCCGGCGTACGGCTGAGCGGCGCATCGATGAGCGTAAGGCCGCTTCCCGCGAGATCGGCTGCAAGCTTCGTCGTGACGGAGGGATCGGATGTCGAACAGTCGACGATGGTGACCGGCCTGCCCGCACTCGCGATGCCATCCGGGCCGCCGATGACCGAAAGGACTTCCGGCGAGCCGGTAACGCAGAGGACGATGACGTCGCATTGCTCCGCCATCTCACGCGGCGTCTTGGCTTCGCGTGCGCCCTCGGCCACGAGCATCTCCACCGGCGCCCGGTTGCGATGCGCCATCACCTGGAGCGGCCAACCCTTTTTCAGGATATTTGCCGCCATGCCCTGGCCCATCAATCCGAGCCCGATGAAGCCTATGTTCGATTTCGTCATCTAATTGCCTCCTCTGATGCATGTTATGGTCATTGAACGACTGGTATCCACGATCCTAGAGAATTCGAGCGGGATGCGGGCGAAAACCTGCGAGCGCTTTTTCGAGGATTCGTCTATGTCGACTGCGTCCGCTCCTATCCGGTTCGGAAGGTCTCTCGGAATGGGCCAAGGAAAATTGCGATGAGTGCAGTTATAATCGCAAGAATGGAGAAAAGCGTGGCTGGAAACCAGATTCGCCGCATGACCTGCGAAAACAACCAGGCCCATCGTGATGTCATCAAACTCATCCACTTACGATCAGCTCTGATCGAAGCATCGATGCATTTGTCCTTTAATTCTACCCGATCGAAGGACAACGACATGCAGAAGATCAAAGTGCTACAGCGATATTTGCGCGTCCGATCAGACGCGTGGGATGTAGCTTAAGGACAGAAGCGGGTCTCCGTGTCAACTTGAACGGAACCGAAGAGCGGCTTCACCCGACCGGCGAAGCTGCATCAGAACTTGCGGCTCACAAAGGATGAGCCGGCCAGCCCGAACCGCCAGGGCTGTTCTACCGCCTTGGTTATGCCGACGCGGATGCCGGCGGCGAGCGGCGGTTTCGTGGAGGGCAGGGTGAGGCGGAACGGATCCTCTCCGAGAGGCAATCCGTCCAGCTCCCGGCTGATCGCCAGCGCCTGTCCGACACGTCCCGGTCCGGAACACAATAGCCTCTCTTCACGGACGCCACGTCTCGCCCGCATCGTGTCTATGCCCCATCGCGGTTCGATCGCGCGGATCAGTACGGCGCTGCCTGGCAGGCAGACGAAATTCAGGCACCAGTGCAGGCCGTAGGAGAGATAGATGTAGGCATGCGCCGGCGGACCGAACATGGCGCGATTGCGCGCCGTGGTGCCGGCGAAACTATGCGACGCCGCGTCATCAGGCAGGTAGGCCTCCGTCTCGACTATCGTGCCGCCGACACCGGAAACGGTGAAATCGGCGCCGATCAGATCAGCCGCCACCTGGACGGCGCTACGCGCGAAGAAATCGACATCTGAGGTCAAGCGATGCACCGGTCAGTTCGAGTTATCCGCATCCTCGCAAGAGATCCGGCGAGCGCCAAGGCATGAATGACGAAAATCAGATCGTCTTTTTTAGGTCTCCCCTAGGGAAAACGGGTTGAATTGAAGGCCCGGGCGCACGATTCTCCATGAAGGAATTCGAAGCGCTACAGCAACTCGGCGTGCCTCAGTCGGGCATGCGGTGCTGGAGGAGAGCGAACTCATGAACCATTACCATATTTTCGAAACCGCACGCGGTTTCTGCGGCATCGCCTGGAGCGATGCCGGCATCACGCGCTTCCAGCTGCCGACGCGAAGCGCCGAATCCACCGAGCGACTGCTTCTGCGGCGTTTGCCCGACGGAGCGCCGCACGAGCCGCCGCCGCGGGTTGCCGAAGCGGTCGCGGCGGTGAAGGACTATTTCGAGGGAAGGGAGACGGATTTTTCCCGCTTCGATCTCGATCTGCAGGGACAGGGCGCCTTTTTCGAGAAGATCTATCAGGCCGCGCGAAAGATCCCGTGGGGCAGCACGACGACCTACGGCGCCCTTGCGAAGGATCTCGGCGCAGGCCCGGAGGCGGCCCGGGATGTCGGCCAAGCGATGGCGAAGAATCCCGTGGCACTGATCATCCCGTGCCATCGGGTTCTCGCAGCCGGCGGCAAGATCGGCGGTTTCTCGGCGCCGGGCGGTTCTTCCACGAAGCTCGGAATGCTCGAAATGGAAGGCGTCAAGGTCGCTCCGCCGGAGCCCGCGCAGCAATCCCTGGGGTTTTGAAATGGCCACCACGAACCCGAGCGAGGCGAACGTCGCAGTTCAGTCTCCGACACAGCCACAGCCGCCTTTGCCCGGCGAAAGCGAGGGGACATGGCCGGCGCGGCGGCGCCGGATCATCGACTGGCTCGTCATCGAGACGCGCGGCGAACGCTTTATCGACAACATCTTCGTGGAGATGTGCGACAAGCTGGTGGAGGCCGGCGTGCCCGTCGCCCGCGCCACCCTGCATTTCAGAATTCACCACCCGCAGTGGATCGGTGCACGGATTCTATGGCGAAAGGGTCTGGCGGAGGCGGAGCTTGATACCTATGCCTACGGCGTCGAGGACACCACGCAATATCTGAGCAGCCCCTTGCGCGATTTCAACGAGGGGGCGGAAGAAGTGCGCAGACGCCTTGACGACCCGACATCGGCGGGTCCGGATTACCCGCTCTATGATGAACTGCGCGCGGAGGGACTGACCGAGTACATCATCTGGCCCCTGCTCCATACGCTCGGCAAGCGGCACGCGGTCACCTTTGCAAGCGACAGGCCGGGCGGATTCAGCTCCGATGATCTCGCCTTCCTGAAGGATATTCTGCCGGCCCTGGCGCTTGTCAGTGAAATCCGGCTGAAGAACCGCTTCGCCCGCACGCTTCTCGAGACCTATGTCGGGCCGCATGCGAGCGAGCAGATCCTGGCCGGAGCGACCACACGCGGCAGCGGCGTGACGGTAGGCGCGGCGATCCTCATCTGCGATCTGCGCGACTTCACGAAGCTGTCCGACCTATGGCCCAGGGACGACGTCATCGAACTCCTCAACGGCTATTTCGACGCCATGTCGGAACCGATCGAGCGGCACGGCGGGGAGATCCTGAAATTCATGGGCGACGGGCTGCTGGCGATCTTTCCGCTCAGCAATCCCTGTGCCTGCAGTCAGCTTCTCGGAGCCATCGGCGAGGCGCAGGCCGCTCTTGCCGTTCTCAATGAGGAGAACCTGCGCAAGGGCCACGATCCGCTCGGCTACGGCATCGGCGTCCATGTCGGCGATGTGATGTATGGCAATATCGGTTCGCGCCGGCGTCTGGACTTCACGGTGATCGGACCGGCGGTCAACATCGCCTCGCGTCTCGAAACCCTTACGAAGGAGCTGAAGCGTCCGGTTCTGCTCTCAAGAGCCTTCGTCGAAAAGGCAGGCTGTGCAGGGCAGATGGAAAATCTGGGTTCCTATGCCTTGCGGGGGCTTGATGAGCCGGTCGACGTCTTTGCCTTCTCGGGAAAAAAATAGATTTTGCCTCTCATCCGGCCTGCCGGCAGGCCGGATGAGAGGCATGCGCCGTCACTTCATCGTATAGACGTCAATGGTGAAATACTTGTCGTTGATCTTCTTGTAGGTCCCGTCGGCGCGGATCTCATCAAGCGCCTTGTTCAGCTTCTCGCGCATTTCGTTGTCCTCCTGCCGGACAGCAATACCGACGCCGTCGCCGACGAATTTTTTGTCGGTGATCGGCTCGCCGACGAGCTCGCAGCAACCCTTGCCGTCGTCATTCTTGGTGACCCAATCGAGCAGCGGCAGCATGTCGCCGACCTGCAGGTCGAGCCTACCGTTGACCATGTCGAGATTGGCTTCGTCCTGGGTGGGATAGAGCTTGATCTCGGCATCCGGGTAGACGGCGGCGATATAGTCGGCCTGGGTCGTGCCGGATTGGGCGCCGATCACCTTGCCCTGGAGCGCCTCGTTGCTGAAGGCGCTGATGCCGGCACCCTTCGGTGCCGCATGCGTCATCGCGGCCAGGTAATAGGGATTGGTGAAAGCCACCTGCTTCTTGCGCTCCTCGGTAATGAACATCGACGCGATAATCATGTCGTACTTCTTGGCAAGCAGGCCCGGAATGATGCCGTCCCAATCCTGGGCGACGACTTCGCACTCGACCTTCATGCGCTCGCAGAGCGCGAGACCGATTTCCACGTCGAAACCGCCGATCTTGCCGCTGGAATCGACGAAGTTGAAGGGCGGATAGGCACCCTCGGTTCCGATCTTTAGCTTCTCCGCAGCAACGGCGGAAGAAGACAGTGCAGTGCCGGCGAGTGCCAGCGCCAGAATGAGCTTTCGCATGTTCTTTCCCCTCGGTTGCGCCTTTGTTCGGCGCTTCCAGGGAACTGTAGGGGCAGACGTTACATAAGCGAAATCGATAGGCGCGATAATCGATATTCTTAGCGTTGATGAAGTGTGGAAGTCGTGCCCGGGATTAGCCCTTTAGCCGCCCCTGCCTTTTCAGTTGCTGTTCGCGGAAGAAGATGAAGAGACCGGAGGCGACGATGAGGGCGGCGCCGATCACCATCGACAGCCGCGGCGTATCGCCGAAGATCAGCCAGCCGAAGAAGATTGCCCAGAAGAGTAGCGTATACTGCAACGGGGCGACCGTCGCGGCATCGGCGAGCTTCAGCGCCCGGTTGACGAGGACATGGGCGATCATTGCTACGGCGCCGAGCAGGCAGATGAGCGCCGTGTCGAGTGGTTTGAGGGGTGTCCAGTCGAAGGGTGCCCAGACGAGGCCGGCGACCGCGGCGCCGACAATCTGCCAGAAGGCGAGCGTCGTATCCGGAGTGCCGCGCAGCGAACGCCCGGAAATCATCATGAAGGCGAAGGTCATGCTGCCGAGAATCGAGATGACGGCCGGCAGCGTGAAGGCCTGTGACGACGGCTCGAGCGCGACGACGACGCCAACGAAGCCGATGCCGATCGCCGTCCAGCGCCGCCAGCCGACAGGTTCCTTCAGCACCAGCGGCGAAACGGCCGCGACATAGATCGGCGCCGCCAGCCAATAGGTCATGACGTCAGCCAGCGGCAGGTAGACGACGGCGAAATAGAACGCGACCACCTCGGCGGTCGAGGCGACGACGCGGGCAAGCTGAAGGCCGGGCCGCTCGAGAGTGAAGAGTTTTTTCGGGCCGCTTACCCACAGGAAGGGCGCGAGCAGAAGGGCAGCGGCGATGCTGCGGATAAGCACCACCTGGCCGACCGAGTAGGTGGCGACGAGCCACTTCCCCATGACGTCGTTCACCGAGAACATCAACATGCCGAGGAGCATAACGACCACGCCGGCGCGGGCGGCGCCGTTTTCACGGGAAAGGTTGCCGGGGACGCTGTCGACGGCCATGGATGCGAATTCCTTCAGAGCGGGTCCGCGGTCCCGCGGAACGTTTCCGGTCGCGAGGCACGGATTTCAGAGAATCCGGCGCGGCAACCTGCGCAGCCATTCGCATATTCGGGCGGCGCAATCCATGCCGCACTGCTTATCAATTCATCACCTTTGCGAATGATAGCAATTTGCGAAATTGCGGAATTCCGGGAAAGGCGAGGGACGGCGCCGGCGCATGCTGGAGCATTTCCGCTTTCCCCTGAATGCCCAGCCCTTTTGCTTTCGAAATTCCGGACGGAAAACCGCTGCGCACTTTTCCTGGAGTTTCCAGGTCAGGCGCTGCCGACCAGGCGCATGTCGGGATTGAGGAGTTCGCTGTAAAGCTCCGCATAGCGGGCCGCACTGCGATGCCACGAGCAGTCGGTTTTCATGCCCTGGCGGCGAAGTCCCTCCCAGACGCGTCGCAGCCGGTAGAGCCGGAAGGTGCGGCGCAGTGCATGGCGCAGTCCGTCCTCGTCGATGGGCGCAAACTGTATGCCCGTCGCGACATGGGCATGGAGCGCGGCATCGTTGGCATCGATGATGGTCTCCGACAGGCCGCCCGTGCGGGCGACGACCGGTACGCAGCCGTAGCGCAGCGCGTAAAGCTGCGTGAGGCCGCAGGGCTCGAACCGGGACGGAACGAGCATTGCATCCGCGCCGGCATGAATCCTGTGGGCGAGGTGCTCGTCATAACCGATGCTTACACTGATGTTTTGCGGGAACCGTCGCATGAGATCCATGAATGCGGCTTCCAGCTTCTCCTCGCCTTGCCCATGGATGATCAGGGTGCCGCCATTCTTGACAATCTCGCCGGCGGTCGCAGCGAGAAAGTCCATGCCCTTCTGCCATGTCAACCGGTTGACGCTGGCGAAGATCGGTCCGCAGGTGTCCGGCAGGCCGAAATGCCGGAGCAGCACCTGCCGGTTGGGCAGGCGGCGCAGCGGCACGCGCGCCGAATAGTGATGCTCGATGCAGGGATCCGAGGATGGATCCCATACTTCCAGGTCTATGCCGTTGACGATGCCCACGACATCCGCATGCCGTTCGTTCATCACGCCTTCCAGCCCCATGCCGAAGGCCGGGGACATGATTTCCCGCGCATAGGTGGGGCTGACGACCGTGATCGCATCGGCTGCCTGCAGGCCGCCCTTGAGGAACCCGATATCGCCGTAATATTCGACGCCGTCGATCGAATATGCTTCCGCCGGGAGGCCGAGCTCGGGGAAGTAGTGGGCCGGGAATTGCCCCTGGAACGCAAGGTTGTGCACGGTCAGGACGCGAGGAATGGTGTCGTCGCCGGCGTACTTCAGATAGAGGAGGCTCATCGCCGCGTGCCAGTCATGTGCGTGAATGATGTGCGGCCGCCAGTTGGGAACGAGCCCGCGCGCGATTTGCGATGCGACCAGCGAGAAGGCGGCGAAGCGTTTCCAGTTGTCCGCATAATCCCGGCCATGCCTGTCTACGTAGAGAGCCCCTTGCCTGTCATAGAAGGCCGGCGCATCGAGCACGAAGAGATCCAGCCCGTGAGCCCGCGCCGCGATGAGAATGGCGCGTTCGCCGAACAGGCTTTCAAACTCGGCGACCGGGGTCGCGTCGCTGAGCGCGCGCATGACGCCGGGGTAACCCGGAACGAAGCTGCGCGTGTGGATGCCGTGGGCCCTGAGTGCCTTGGGGAGCGATCCCGCTACATCTGCCAGGCCGCCGGTCTTGACGAGCGGAAAAATTTCGGCCGTGACAGACAGTATCTGCATCGTTCATGTTCCGGGAAACGTGTTGAATGCGACCGGCCCACTCGCCGCCTATGTGCCCTCCATCAACACAATCATGAGCATCAAAGTTCCCGCCGTCCGATGAAATTTTATCTGCCTATCGCGCGCTGTTCGTGCGGCTGGGATTCGCGGCGCCTGCCGCCGTCGGGAACACAAGTCGCGGCTCTTGGTTCTCCTATTCGCGCGAGGAGGCGCCGATGGGCCAATGCCCGCGCTCTCGCTTTTGTAGCAGCCGCGCCTGTGCGTTCCGTGGGACGTGCAAAGATCGCTGCGGCATTTGCTCGTACATGGAAGGAGGCAACTGATGACCTTCAGTCTGATCAGTCCCGTATTCGCCGACGGCCAGCCGATACCGCAGAAATATACCCGCTTCGGCGAGAACCTGTTCCCGCCGCTGAAATGGACGGGGACGCCCGAGGCAACGCAGAGCTTCGCGTTGATCGTCGAGGATCCCGATGCGGTGAGCGGTTTGTTCCGCCACTGCTCGATCATCAACATTCCCGGCAGCTGGACTGAGCTTCCGCAAGCGGTCGATACCGGACCCGAACGTGGGATCAAGTTCATCAGAAACGATTTCGGAAACGCCCGTTACGACGGGCCGCAGCCGCCTTCCGGAACAGGCGTGCACCGTTACCGGTTCAGGCTTGCCGCCCTCGACGCGGCCAATCTTTCGATCCCCGACGACGTGGGCGCGGCAGAAGCCTGGGAGAGGGCCTGCAAGCATCTAATCGGCGAGGCGGAGATCGTCGGCACATACGAAGGCTAGATGTAAGCATTTCCAGAAACGGTGTGTCTAGCGGCTTTCCCCCGCATCCGATCACTCGGGCAATCCGGCCAGCCGCAGTCCGTCCGCAAATCGGGCGAGGTCTTCCGGGCGATGAATCGGCAGCCAGTCCCGAAGGGTGGACACGCGCAGTGACGGGTCGAGCGCCCGCAGGCGCTGCATCGTCTTTCGCGCTTCCTCCGTCCGCCCGGCAAGCGCGTGGCTCGCCGCCACCAGGGCGACCGCGACGAGCAGGCTGGGCAGGTTTCCCAGCGCCCTTTCCGCCCAGACCAGGGCGGAGTCGAAGCGACCGGCGAAGAAATGCGCGAGTGCCGTTCCGGCCTGCATCCGGAACATTTCCTGGTCCAGGGGGCTCAGACGTGCGGCGTGCTCGATATGCTCGATCGCACTCTCCGGTTCACCGCGGAAAACGCGCAGGAAGCCGCCGAGGAACCAGGCGGGGGCGAAGTTGGGGTTGAGCAGCCGTGCCCGGTCGATGAGCGCAATGCCGCCGTCCAGGTCGCCGACGAGATGTCCGAGCGCGTGACCGCTTCTTGTCAGCGCCACCGCATCGTCCCGGCCAAGTTCCACTGCCCGCCGCGCCAGGCGCGCGCCCTCGGCTATCTCCTCGGCCCGATCGACCATCCAGCCATTCAACTTGCGCCAGAAGTAACACCAGGCGGCCCCGGCATAGGCAGACGCAAATTCCTGATCGAGCTCGATCGCCCGATAGAACAAGGGCAGTGCCGCCTCGATTGCTTCATGGGTTCCGCTGTGCAGTTTTGCCATTCCACGCAGATAATAGTCGTGGGCGTCGAGGCTTTCCGTCGGCTTGCACTTGGCGCGCTCCATTTCCGCCCGCTCGACCTGAGGTGCGATAGCGCCGACGACGCTTTCCGCCATCCGGTCCTGCAGCTCGAAAATGTCGTCCAGGGTGCCCTCGAAGCGCTCCGCCCAGAGATGCGTCCCCGTCGTCGCGTCGATGAGCTGCCCGGTTATGCGCACCCTGTTTCCGGATTTGCGCACGCTGCCTTCCAGCACATAGCGCACGCCAAGCTCCCTACCGACGTCCTTCACCTCCACCGCCCGGCCTTTATACCTAAAACTCGAATTGCGGGCGATGACGAACAGCCAGCGGATGCGCGAGAGGGCCGTGATGATGTCCTCCACGATGCCGTCTGCGAAATATTCCTGCTCCGGATCACCGCTGAGATTCTGAAAAGGCAGGACGGTGATGGAGGGTTTGTCCGGAAGGACGAGTGCGGAGGCTGTTTCTCCCGATCCGCCGGAGGCCTGTAACGCGGCGCCTGGCCCGACGGGCTGTCGGACTTCTCCGATCCCGCCGATCCTGATGTCGCCGACGAAGCGGAAGCCCTTGCGGGCGACCGTCCGGATCAGGCGCTGCTCCCCGCCGGTGTCGCCGATGGCTTTGCGAACCGCATTGATGTGGCTGGTGATCGTCGATTCCGAGACGATGCGGCCGCCCCACACCGCCTGGAGCAACTCGTCCTTGCTGACGACACGGTCGCGGGTGCCGACCAGATGCAGCAGGAGGTCGAAGACCTGCGGTCCGACGGACACGACCTGTCCGCGCCGAGTGAGTTCCCGGCGCTCCTGGTCGAGCACGTAGTCTCCAAACATGAATTGCACTTCGGCATCCCCTGGCCGGCCGCGCTCGCTGTCCGGGCAACTGGCGAATAATATCTGATTGCACGGCATCGCGTAACTGGCTGCACCGCCGGCAGCAAGGCATGCCGGTCGAACAACCGCTCCTTTGGACGCAATTCCAAGCTTCCTTGAAGGGCAATTCAAGCCCGCCACAGGGACTTCCCTGACGCGCGCAGGCACTCTCCGTTCAGACCGACGGCAATGGTTGCAGTCGAGAGAAGCGGAGACAAGCGATGAAGATCGTCGTTATCGGAGGCACCGGCCTCATCGGATCGAAACTTGTGCAGAACCTTCGCGAGCGCGGCCACGATGTGCTCGCAGCCGCCCCCAATACGGGCGTGAACACCATCACCCGCGAGGGCCTCGCGGGGGCGCTGGACGGCGCGGATGTCGTCGTCGACGTGGCGAACGCGCCGGTGTGGGAGGACAAGGCCGTTCTCGATTTCTTCGAGACGTCGGGCCGCAACCTGCTGGCTGCTGAAGCTGCCGCCGGCGTCCGCCACCACGTGGCCCTGTCGATCGTCGGCAGCGAACGTCTTCCCGACAACGGGTATTTCCGTGCGAAGGTCGCGCAGGAAAACCTCATCAAGGCATCCGGCATTCCCTACACCATCCTGCGTGCCACGCAATTCTTCGAGTTCGTCGGCGGCATTGCCCAAGCGGCGGCCGTCGGCGACGAGATCCGCCTGTCGCCGGCGCTGATCCAGCCGATCGCCTCCGACGACGTGGCGGCGGCGCTCGCCGAGGTCGCGGTCGCACCGCCGGTCAACGGCACGCTCGAAGTCGCCGGTCCCGAGGCGATACCGCTCGATGAACTGGTCAGGCGCTTCCTGCGGTCGACTGAGGACCCGCGCAAGGTCCTGCCCGATGTCCACGCGCGCTACTTCGGCGCCGTGCTTGACGATCAATCGCTGACCCCCGGCAAGAACCCGCGCCTCGGCGCGATCCGCTTCGAGGACTGGCTCGGCCGGCAAGCCGCGGGCTGAGGCTCCCGCGAACAATCGAAAAGGCGACCCGGCACCGGGCCGCGCCACACCAAAGCACTCTCAAAGGAGAACTGAAATGTTCACGCGATTCCTCTCGGCCGTTGCTCTTGCAGCACTCTCGTTCACTGCAGCCTCGGCCGGCGACCGGCCTGCCGGCAAGGTGACCGTCGTATTCGACCACGCCCTTCCGAACGTGCCCGGCAAAAGCATGAGGGGCGTCCTTGTCGAATACGGTCCCGGCGGCGGTTCGCCCGCCCACACGCATCCGAAGTCTGCCTTCATCTATGCGACGGTGCTCGAAGGCGCGATCCGCAGCAGCGTCAACGGCTCCCCGGAAAAGGTCTATCAGGTCGGCGAAAACTTCTACGAAGATCCAGGCTCGCAACATGAAGTAAGTGCGAACGCCAGCGACACGGAACCTGCACGGCTGCTGGCGGTGTTCGTTCTGGACACTGACGAAACGGAACTGACCACGCCGGTCGGGGAGTGACGGCTAGACGCTCATCAGCGCGGCAGCCCTGGCGCAGATCCCTGCGGCAGGGCTGCGGCAATCGACACCCAATAGGAAGTGAGAAGATGGAATCGCTGGAGGAGAAGGTCGCCATCATCACCGGCGCAAGGTCCGGGAACGGTGTCGCCGTGGCGCGACCCAACAGGAAAAAGATGATCGGCCTGGCGCTGTGCCTCGGCGCGGTCGTCGTCGTCGTTGCCGGGTGGACCTGGGCCCGCGAGAGCGGAGCGGCGTCGACCGACAACGCCTATGTCCGCGGGGATGTTACCTCGCTTGCCCCAAAGGTCGCAGGCTACGTCACGGCTGTCGAAGTCGAGGACAACCAAGCGGTACGGGCGGGCGACGTGCTCTTCCGGATCGACGATCGGGACTACCGCGCAAAGCTTGCGCAAGCGGTGGCCAATGTCGAAGCGGCAGAGGCACGGCTGACCAACGTCGATGCGGAGATGGCGCTTCAGCATGCCCTGATCCGCCAGGCCGAAGCGCAGCGACGTTCGGTCGTGGCCGAGTTGAACCTGGCGGCCAAGGCCTCTGACCGCCGCCGCGAGCTTATCCGCAGCAACACGATCAGCCAGGCCCATGTCGACGAAAGCGACGCGGCGAAATCGAGGGCCGAGGCGAACGTGTTGGCGGCTTCCGCAACGGTGGAGGCGCAGCAGCAGCGCATCGCCGTGCTTGCCGCGCAGCGCGAAGCCGCCGTCGCTGCGGTGGCACAGGCGGAGGCCGCGCGCGACCTCGCCGGGCTTGATCTGGAGAGCACCGTGGTGCGCGCCCCCGTCGGCGGCGTCATCGGCAACCGGCAGGTGCGCGTCGGCCGGCTCGTAGCGCCGGGCGCTTCCCTGCTCGATATCGTTCCGCTCGACAATGTATGGATCGTCGCGAATTTCAAGGAAACCCAGCTCGAACATATCCGGCCCGGTCAGCGCGCCAGCATCACCATCGATGGTTACCCGAGCGGAGCGCTTGAAGGCGTGGTGGACAGTTTTTCACCCGGCAGCGGCTCTGCCTTCAGCCTGCTGCCCGCAGACAACGCCACGGGCAACTTCGTCCGCGTCGTCCAGCGCGTTCCGGTGAAGATCCGGTTCGCCGGCAATCCGCTGTCGGGCCGCCTCCTGCCGGGCCTGTCAGCGCGTGTCGAGATCGATCTGGAGAGCGGTTCATGACCATCGCCACCGCCACGCCGGGCCGCGACATATCCATGGCAGGGGGCCTTCTCGTCGCCGGCATAGTGCTTGCGACGCTGACCGAGGCGATCGCCAGCACCGTGCTCTCGCTCGGGCGCGGCGATATCATCGGCGACACATATGCGACGCCCGACGAGTTCGCCCGGTTGGATGTCGGCTACACCGCTTTCAAGCTTATCGGGTTCATGGCCGCCTCCTGGCTGATGAGCCGCTTCGATCCGCGCAGCCTGATCGTCGGCTCGACGCTGGCCATGGGCATGGCATGCGGCATTGCCGCCATGACGGCCCGGCTGGACCTCCTCGTCGCTCTTCGAATGATTCAGGGCTTTTGCGGCGGCACCCTGCTCGTCGGCGGCCAGGCGATCATCTTTCTCGCCTTTCCGCGGTCCCGTCAGCCGATCCTCCAGGCCCTGTTCGCGATGGGGTCCGTCGTCGCTCCCGCGACGATTGCCCCGGCGCTTCAGGGCTGGCTGCTCGATAGCCAGTCCTGGACATGGATCTTCTTCAGCATCGTTCCGCTGGCGCTGGCGGCTGCCGGGCTTCTGCTGATCGCGGATGCCCCGATGCCCGCACGAGCCGCGCGGCGGCCGTTTGACTGGATCGGCTTCTCCCTGATTTCCATTGCGCTTTTCTGCTTCACCTACGTCTTCAGCCAGGGCAGCCGGTGGGACTGGTTCGAGGAGCCGCGAATCCTGTGGCTGGCAGTGATCGGTACAGCCACGCTTCTGGCCTTTCTCGGTCAGCAGGTGCTCGCCAAAGGACAGGGCCTGTTCGACTTCACCCTGTTCGAAACGGAGGATTTCTGCTTCGCCTTCATCGTCAGTTTCGTCGCCGGCGCCGCATTGTTCGGGAGCGCGTTCCTGATCCCGTCCTTTGCCGTGTCCGTCCTTGCCTTCACGCCGACAGACGCCGGGCAGCTCCTGCTGCCGAGCGGGGCACTTTTCATCGGCGCGCTCCTCATCGCCGCCTTTCTCATGCAGCTCCGCCGTGTTCCTCCGGTCGCCACCGTGCCCTTCGGCATCCTGATGATCATGGCGGCGATGTGGATGCTGTCCGGGTCGACCAGCGAAAGCGGTGCGGGCGACATGATGGCAGCGATCCTTTTGCGCGGCGCCGGCCTTGGCTTCCTGTTCCTGTCGATCACCCTGATCGCCTTCAGCAATCTCAAAAGCCGAAATCTCGCCTCCGGTATCGGTCTCTTCAATACGGGCCGCCAGCTCGGCGGTCTCATAGGGGTCAGCGCACTCCAGACCCTGATCGAGCACAACGTCTCCCACAATCTCGCGGTCCTCGGCGCCAACGTCACCGCAGGAGCTCCCGCCATCGCCGATCGGCTGACGACCACCGCTGCCCTGCTAACGGCAAAAGGGATGGACGCGGCTGCCGCGAGCCGCGGGGCGGCCAGTCTTCTCGGCCGGGCCGTGGCAGGTCAGTCCACCGTGATCGCCTTCGACACCGCATTCAACGCGATCGGCCTCCTCTTCGTCATCGCCGCCCCCGTGCTGGTCGGCATCAAGATCGGCCTCTCGCGATATGCAAAAGCGCGTGCTGAAAAAGGCCGCGCCGGCGTGGCGGCCAAGCCGTCGGGTCACCACACCCTTCCGATCAAGCGCGTCCCCGCATCATAAACGTCTCGCTTTTCGAGACACCGTCAGTTACCCGTATCGTCGAGATCAGCTCGTTCAGTTCCGACGCAATCATGGCCCACACACCGTTGGTGAAGACCGAACGCGTGGATTCCTTCGAAAGCACCTGTCGAACTGAAGACGGAGAATTGCGATGACGAATGCACAAGAAGAGACTGTCTCTCGCGCTGGAAGCCGGATCGACAGCGAGCGCGTCCGGCAATTCGCTCTGCGCATGACGTCCTGGCCCAGTGAAACCGGCACGCCGGGCGAAGCATCCTTCGCGGATCGCCTCCATGGGCTTCTCGGCGAACTCCCCTATTTTCGGGAGCATCCGCAGGACCTGGGCCTCCTTGCAAGTCACGGCGAACCGCTGACCCGCAATGTCGTTGCGCTCGTTCGCGGCACGGGCAAGCGAACACTGGTCATGGCCGGCCACTTCGACACCGTGTCGACCGACAACTATCACGAGCTCAAGGCGCTGGCATGCGACAGCCTGGCGCTCAAGGATGCACTCATCGAAAGCCTGTCGGCGCGAACCGGCCGATCCGAACAGGAAGAGCAGGCCCTGCAGGACCTGGCGAGTGGCGACTTCCTCCCCGGCCGCGGCCTTCTCGACATGAAG
The DNA here is from genome assembly GCF_030064585.1 of Ensifer meliloti. Lineage (NCBI taxonomy): Bacteria > Pseudomonadati > Pseudomonadota > Alphaproteobacteria > Hyphomicrobiales > Rhizobiaceae > Ensifer > Ensifer meliloti. The sequence continues at coordinate 671,123 of NZ_CP120364.1, read as the reverse complement.
AGCGGACTCGCCGTGGCCATAGCCTGTCTCGAACAATTCGCGGCCGACACGGACCGACAGGGCAATCTCATGCTGGTCGCCACCCCCGACGAGGAACGGGAAAGCCGGGGAATGCGATCGCTCCGGGACGCGTTGCCCGGCTTGGTCAGGGATTTCGACATCGAAATAGCCGGGGGCATCAACCTCGACGTGACCTCGGATCAGGGCGACGGCAGCGAAGGACGGGCCGTTTACGCCGGCACGATCGGCAAGCTCCTACCCTTTGCCCTGGTGATCGGCTGCAGCTCTCATGCGAGCTACCCCTTCGAAGGGGTGAGCGCACAGGCCATGGCGGCCGGGATCCTGGCACGCCTGGAAGGGAATGCTTCCCTGGCGGATCGCGACGACAACGACATCTCGCCGCCGCCGATCTGCCTCGAGGCGAAGGACCTGCGCGACGGTTACGAAGTGACGACGCCGGAGCGCTTCTGGATAGCTTTCAACTGGCTCTACCATTCGATGACGGCGGACGCACTCTTTGAGCGCTTCCGAGAGGAGGTGCTGACCGGCGCGAACGAGGCCATCGAGACGTTTTCGGCACAGTCGGCGGAATACGGCAAGCTCGTCGGCAGAAGTGCGGGCGGCCTACCAGCCAAGCCGCGCCTTCTGTCGTTCCAGGAATTGCGGGCGGCGGCTGCACGCGTTTTCGGGCACGGCTTCGACGCATTCTATGCCGAGAAGGAAAGGGAATTCTCCCAGAGCGACAACCCTCTCGTCGCTACGCGGCAACTTACTGAGTGGCTCGTCGGTATCGCGCGCCTTTCCGGCCCCGCCATCGTCATCGGCTTCTCGGGATTGCATTATCCGCCCAGCCATCTGCGCCTGGCGGAAGGAAACGACCGCTCCCTTCATCAGGCGATCGAGAAGGCGCGTGCCGGTCTTGGCAACGATCCCGCGCGAAGCCTCATCTGGAAGCCGCATTTTTACGGAATCTCCGACATGAGTTTCCTCGGGCTTGCCGCCAGCGGCAGCCAGGTCGTTTCGGACAACACCCCGATCTCACGTCTGGTCGATCGGCCATCCGAAAACGCGCTGCGTTTTCCGACCGTCAATCTCGGACCTTGGGGACGGGAGTTCCACCAGAAGTTCGAGCGCGTCCATGAACCCTACGCGTTCAGGGTCCTCCCGGATCTCGTTTCCGAAATTGCCAGGACCTTCCTCGGCGACGACAGACACAGGGACTGAGGCTCGCAGATAGGCAAAAAAGTCGCCTGTCCTCCGAAACCCTTGAAACCGGTCGCGACAGGTGGCATATTTTGAGCGACAGATGACGTAGGAGAAAAATTATGGCTCTCGCGGCAAAAGCACCGATACCAGCGGCAGGCGGTGGTGAGCTGCAAAAAATCGAGACCTTACTCGGCGGTTCGCGTGTTCTGGCGCATCACCTGACCAATGCGCTCGACGCGCACGAGCTTCTCTTGCGTGGTCTGCCGGCATCGGCACTGGATCACCTTGTCGGGAATCTCGTCTTCATCGGCAAGACCGAGTCGCTCGAAAAGGCAGTAGGTATGAGTTTGCGCACGTGGCAGCGGCGCAAGGAGACACCCAACAAGCCGCTTAGCCAGGAGCAGAGTGGTCGCGCGTGGAAGTTTGCGGAAATACTCGCAAAGGCGACGGATATTTTTGGATCGCAGGCGGAAGCCGAACAATGGCTGGAGCGTCCGGCGGTCGGACTAGACCAACGCCGCCCGATTGATCTTCTCGGGACGCCGGCCGGCGTCGAGCTGGTCGAGGATCATCTCGACCGCGTCGAATACGGCATCTATGCATGACCCTTCTGCCGGTTGCGCTCGGCGGGACCGAGTTGGTGGCTTGGCGGCTCGACCAAGCCGTCCACGCACCGACATGGGATAGCGGAGAAGGCGCCTACCGAGTGGGCGGCCGCTGGAACAGTAAGGGGGTTCGTGCGGTCTACTGCTCACTCGACCCTGCGACGGCGATCCTTGAGGTCGCGGTTCATAAGGGTTTTCGGGCGCTGGACATGGTGGCGCATACAATGACGGCCGCAGCCATCGCGGACGCCGGCGATGTCTATGTCGTCGATCCGAAAAGCGTGCCTAATCCCAACTGGGCACGGCCGGGCATTCCCGGCGCGGGACAGCAAGCCTATGGGGATGATCTGCTTCGACGCCATCGGTTCGTCGCAATCCCGAGCGCGGTCTCGCCGCATAGCTGGAACCTGGTCTTTCTCGCGGGCGCCGCGCCGGCCGCCTATGCCCTCAAATTCCAAGAGCCATTTGCGCTGGACACGCGATTGCATCCACCGGGAACATGAACGCCCTCATTGGCCGACCCTGTCGTAATGCTCGAGACGCTCCTGAAAACGGCTCAGAGGCGTGACGAGGCGCTGCGTTCTTACGCCGTTCCCAGAATGAAACCGGCGCAGCGGTTGCCCTCGGGAGCATTGGTGTTGCCGGCATTGATGTCGGGGACGGCCGACATGTCGGCCACGCGCAAGCCCTCTATCACCCGCACGCGCATGCGCGCATCGAGCGCCGCCATCGGGTCGCCGTCGGCACCCATGCGGGCCTGGTGGGACGAGGTGATCGAAACCAATCTTACGGCGCAGTTCTGCTGACCCAGGCAGTGGGCCGCGGCATGATCGCCCGCGGGAAGGGCGGGAAAGTGATCTTCACCGCCTCGCTCCTGACCTTCCAGGGAGCATCACCGTGCCGGACTATGCGGCCTCGAAGGGCGGGGTCGGCCAGCTCGCCAAGGCTTTCGCCAACGAATGGGCAGCCCGGAACATTCAGGTCAATGCCATTGCCCCCGGGCTACATCGCCACCGACAATACCGAGGCCTTGCGCAACGATCCGAGCCGCGCCGAATCCATTCTCGCGCGCATCCCCGCGGGCCGCTGCGGCCGGCCCGAGGACTTTGCCGACCCGGCGGTCTTTCTGGCCTCGGCGGCATCCGATTACGTCTCGGGCACGATCCTCACCGTGGACGGCGGCTGGATGGGACGCTGATCCCACCTCGACCGCCGGTCAGGAACTGTACCACAGCCCTGTTTTCTCTTATGTTCCGGGTGGGTGGCGAAGCCAAAGCTCCGCCATGCCCGCCGTGCCGAGTGGGCACGCCCGTCCCAGGAGCCCGAGACATGATGGATGGCGCCTCAAACGCCGCGCCGCGGATAAGCGGTCTTCCCGCGCTTTTCGATCTGAGCGGCCGGGTTGCCCTGATTACCGGATCGAGCGGCGGGCTCGGCCTCACCATGGCGCACGCTCTTTGCGAGGCGGGGGCGTCAGTTATCCTCAACGGTCGCGACGAGGCGCGCCTTGCCGGTGCGCGTGCGGAACTCGAAGAGCACGGCTTCACCGTGGGAACCTCGGCCTTCGACGTCACCAAGTCGGCCGAGGTCGGCCGAGCGGTGGCCGATATTCTCGCCGAGCGAGGCCGTATCGACATTCTGGTCAACAATGCGGGAATACAGCACCGCACGCCGCTTCACGAATTCCCGGAAGACGCCTTCAGGCGCGTCATCGAAACCAATTTGACGAGTGCTTTCCTTGTCGGCCAGGCGGTCGTTCAGGGGATGATCGAACGCCGCGAGGGGACGATAATCAATATCTGTTCGGTCCAGAGCGAACTCGCACGTCCCTCGATTGCGCCCTACGCCGCGTCTAAAGGCGGGCTCAAAATGCTGACCAAAGGCATGGCGCTCGACTGGGGCCGATACGGCATCCGCGTCAACGGGCTTGCGCCAGGCTACTTCAAGACGGAACTGAACAGTGCGCTGGTTTCGGACGAGAAGTTCTCGACATGGCTCGAGCAGAGAACGCCGCTTGGCCGCTGGGGCGATACCGGCGAGCTGGCAGGGGCCGCTGTGTTCCTGGCGTCGGCCGCATCGAGCTTCGTCACCGGTCACATACTCTATGTCGACGGTGGCATCACCAGCTGCCTTTGAGGCGAACATTTCCTGCAGCTGAATCCAGCGAAGGCTGTTGCGGCGAGAGCTTCCGCTAGTGGTTGACTAGTCGTTCGGCGGGCCAAGAACTTCCGGCGGCAATGGGGCAAGGCGTGGCGGCTGCGGATTTATGGCGGGCCGCACAAGTTCAGCTTCGATCTCCACCGCGCAGGCGGGCTTTGGGTTTGGGCCATGCTGTTCGTGCTGGCCTGGTCTTCGGTCTCTTTCAATCTGAAAGAAGTCTATAATCCGGTGACGAAGGCGCCCCTGCCGACGCAGGCGGCCACTCGCTTCCGGGAACATGCTCCCAGGCTCGCCGAGCCGCGCTACCAGCCGCTGACCGATCGCAAGGAGGCGCTCGCCGTGGCGCGGCGACTTGTCGCCGAGCACGCAAGGCACGCGGATCTGCCGTAGAAAGGGAAGACTGGGTGGGGTACGACCCTCGGCGCGGTTTACACCTACATCGTGACATCGTGACATCGAGTCGTGACGCGGGTGAGTTCCGTGAAGGCGGGAATACGCGTCTCGCTTTCCATGGCGACAGCGGCGCATTTCTCGGAATCTACCTGCCCACCGGGCAAGCGGCCGGCGATACCGTCACGACTTGGCTGACTGCCCTGCAGATGGCAGCCGTGTGGGGTCTTCCGTTCAAGGTCTCCATGACCTTGATGGGCGCGCTGGTCGCCATGCTATCCGCCACCGGCGTCATCATCTGGTGGAAGAAACGTAAGGCACGCCGGTGGAGGAAGCTGGCCGTCCGGTCGCCTGCCAGCGAAAGCTGCAAAACGTGCAGGAACTAATCCCGCATCGACACCCATACCGGCGCATGGTCGCTCGACCCTTCAAGCGCACGGATCTCCCGGTCGATGCCGGCGCCGGTCAGGCGGCGCCGGAGCTTGCGGCTCAGGAGAATGTGGTCGAGGCGAAGGCCGGCGTCGCGCTGCCAGCGGTTGCGGCGGTAGTCCCAGAAAGTGAAGAGCTGCTCTTTCGGGTGGATCTTGCGCAGTGCGTCGAGCCAGCCCTGATCGACAAGGCTCCGGAAGGCTGCGCGGCTTTCCGGCTGGACGAGGGCGTTGTCGTCGTAGGAGCGGGTCGGATAGATGTCGCGCGGTTCCGGAACGACGTTGTAGTCGCCGGCGAGCACCACCGGCACGCCCGTCTCGAGCAGCGCGGCGGCATGCTGGTTGAAGCGCAGGTGCCAGGCGAGCTTGTAGTCGAATTTCGGCCCGGGCTGCGGATTGCCGTTGGGCGCATAGAGCGACGCAATCAGGATGCCGTTCACCGCAGCTTCGATGTAGCGGCTCTGCGTATCCGAGGAATCGCCGGGCAACCCGGTTCGCGTGAGCACCGGCTCACGATCGCGGGCGAGAATGGCAACGCCGTTCCAGGCGGTCTGGCCCCGCCAGACGGCACCGTAACCGGCCGCCTCGATCGCGGCTCTCGGAAACTGTCCGTCAGTCGCCTTGAGCTCCTGCAGGCAGACCACGTCCGGCTCGGCCGTACCGAGCCAGGTCAAGAGGATGTCGAGCCGCTTGTTCACGCCGTTGATGTTGAAGGTCGCGATCTTCATGAGGAGCTCAAGGCGCGAGGCGATCCGCCCATCGCGCAACCGCCTCGGCCAGCGTCTTCAGGTGATCTGCGGTCGAGAAGCCCGAGACTGTCTTGCGCGGCTTGAGGTCGTGGTCGCCGTCCTCCAGCCAGAGAAGTTCGATCCTGTCGGACAAGGCGTATCGCGAAACCTCGTCGCGGGTGCCGAATTCGTCGCGGGTCCCCTGACAGATCAGTGCAGGCGTCTTGAGATCGGTAAGATGTCGGGTGCGCAACTGGTCCGGTTTTCCGGGGGGATGGAAGGGATAGCCGAGGCAAAGGAGCCCGGCGATCTTGCCCTCGGCGTGAAGGTCGTCGGCGACCATGCTGGCGACGCGACCGCCCATGGACTTGCCGCCGATCACGAGGGTGCCTTGGGCGCCGAGCTCGGCAACGGCCGCCCGATACTCCGGATTGAGCGTTTCCGCGCGGGGCGGGGGCTTGCGCCCGTCGGCAGTGCGCCGGGCTGCCATATAGCCGAACTCGAAGCGGGCGACGCGAAAACCCACCCCTGCAAGCGCCATGGCGGCCGCGGTCATCGAAGTCGAATCCATCGGCGCGCCGGCTCCATGCGCGAGGAGAATGGTGACGGGCGCATCGCCCGGCCCGTCGAACAGGAATTTTCCGCTCATGTCAGCCAGCCGTTCTGGAGAGGAGATGAAGGTTCACGAACTGCACGCCGCGCTCGGCGGCGCGTGCCCATTCGGAATGCTGATCGAGCTCGAGGTAACGCATCCACCAGCGGCGGGCTTCGGCGAGATTGCCGGCATCGAACTCCAGCTTCGCCAGGTTGAAGATGGCATCGGCGTAATCGCCATCGATTTCGACCGCTCTCCTCAGATGCCGCCTGGCCGTGTCCGTGCGCCCACGTTCGCCCATCAGCCCGGCAAGATTGAACCAGGCCTCGACGAAGCAAGGATCGAGCTTTATGGCGCGGGCATAGTCATGCGCCGCTTCGGCCTCCCGCCCGGCGGCTCTGAGGCAGTTGGCCCGGTTGAACGCTGCAACCTCGTCGGTGCGGTCGATGGCGAGATAGCGCTGGTAGAACGCGGCCGCCTGGTCGTATTCCCCCGCCTCTTCGGCCGCTTCGGCCTGAGCGAAGAGATCTTCGAGCGCCTCCTCGTCGGGAGAGCCGACGTCGAGCAGCAATTGACCGTCGAGCTCGCTCAAGCCCTCGGCGCGTCGCGCATAGATCGTATCCTTGCCTTCGTGGTGCAGCGAGAGCGCGGTGAGGGAGGCGACGTTTCCGGAGCGGTGGACCGAGCGCGCGATCGCGCCCCAGCCGGCGCCGCTGGCCATCAGTCCCGCATATTTTCTGGCGAGGATCAGATCACGGAAAGAATAGGGCTCGCCGTCATGCTCGAAAGCGTCGAACAACGACAGAAGATCGAGGTGGCGAGGGGAGAGCCCGGACTGGTCGACGAGCGATTGCCGCGTAAGCGCCGATGTTTCCGGGGCGCTCGCCAGTCCGAGCAGGCGGAGGAAGCCGTTTTCGCTGAGCACGCGCCGACGCTGCCCGGTTTCGCTGTCGAAGCGAGCCTCGATCTCTGCTTCGGACGCCTTTGCGAGCAGCCCGCGCCCGAAGACCACGAACTTCGTCTGCCTGTTGACACCGCGCCTGAGGTGCCCGCCCTGGCGCTCGACCTCGCGAGCCGCCAGCCGCCGCGGAAAGGCGGCGAGCGCGCCCACGATACCGAATGTCCGACCGGCAAGCGCCATCAGGCTTTCTTCTTGGCCGCGGGTTTAGCAGTTACGCGTTTCGCCGCCGCGGCTTTGGCAGCGGGCTCCTTTGCTGCGGGCTCCGCCTTGGGCTTGCTCCGGGCGGGCGGCTTGGCCTGGGAAAGGCTCGCCTTCAGGGCATCCATGAGATTGACGACGTTGCCGCGTTCGGGCGCCTGCGCAATGATCGGCTTGTGACCCTTGAGCTTCTCGCGGATCATCTGCATCAGCGCGACCTCGTAGCGGTCCTCGTACTGCTTCGGATCGAAGGTGGTCGTCTTCTGCTCGATGAGCGCTTCGGCAAGCTGCAGCATCTCGGGATCCGGTTTGCCGACCGGAATGTTGCCGAAATAATCCGCCGTGCCGCGCACCTCGTTGGGATTGCGCAAGGTGCAGACGAACATTCCGGTCTCGCGCGGACCGATGGTCACCACCCGTTCGCGGCTGGACAGCACGAGACGGGCGATCGCGAGCTTCCCGCTTTGGCGCAGAGCTTCACGCAGGACGACGAAGGTTTCCTCGGCCATGGCCCCGTCGGGCGCCAGGTAATAAGGGGCGTCCTGATAGATGACGTCAACGGAACCGGCGTCGACGAAAGCCTCGATGTTCATCGTGTGATTGGATTCGATCCGGACGCTTTCCAGATCCGAATCCTCGATGATGATGTATTTCTTGTCTTCGTATTCGTAGCCTTTCACGAGGTCCGAACGCTCGACGAGGCCGAGCTCCGGATCGACGGGCTTCATGTTGATCCGGTTATGGGTGTCCTTGTGAAGCTGATTGAAGGAAATGCGCTCGCTTGCGCTGGTGGCGGGGTAGAGCCTCACCGGACAGCTCACGAGACTCAGTCTGATATAGCCCTTCCAACTTGCCCTTGGTGCCATGGTTTTCTCCCTACGCGGCACTACGATCACATCTGCCAGAGCGGGATGAGGAAAGTGCATGCGGTTTCCGCCTGCATCCCGCGCCTCAACGACTACAGTATAGGCAGATCCCTCGCGAAGTCGTCGATATCGGCCCAGGGATCGCCGGACGTGGCCAGAAGGCCCGGCAGCGAAGAATAGTTCAAATCCGCCGGAGCGTCGATAGTCTCCAGATCCGCCCACCTGAGCGGGGTGGAGGCGGGCAGATTGGTGCGGGCGCGCAGCGAATAGGGGGCCGCCCAGGTATGGCTGCGGGCGTTGCGATGGAAGTCGATGAAAATGCGCCTTATGCGGTTGTCCTTGCCCATGGTGGTGGTGAAGGTGTCGGGAGCGGTGGCCGCGAGACGGGTCGCGAGCGCGCTCGTTGCCTGATGGAATTTCTTCCAGTCGAGCTTCGGCACGACCGGTACGACGACGTGCACTCCCCTGCCGCCAGATGTCTTTACGAAGGGTACCAGCGCGAGCGCCTCGAGTTCGGCCTTGATGTGGATCGCGGCCTCGACCACCTCGCGCCAGGCGATGCCCTCGCCGGGATCGAGATCGAAGACGACGCGATCCGGCTTGCCGAGCAGCTTGCGCGTCGTCCCCCAATTGTGGAATTCGACGACGCCGAACTGCGCCAGCGCCAGGTATCCTCTCGCGTCCTCGACCGACAGGTAGGTTTTCGCCTCGCCCTCCGAGTTGGTTGCCTGGAACGTCGCGACCGAAGGCGGCATGCCGGTAAAAGGGTGGCGCTGGAAGAAGCAATCCTGCGTCCGGCCGGTCGGGCAGCGTACCAGCGAAACGGGACGGCCGAGAATATGCGGCAGCATGAAGTCGCCGATCATCGCATAATAGACGGCAAGGTCGAGCTTGGTCGGGCCGGATTTGCCGAAGAGCCGCCGGGTCGGGTTGGTGATCGATATGCCGGCGAGGTCCGCGTCCGAGATCAGGCGCTTTCTCGACATGGAAACCGGCGTCGACAGCTCGACGTCGCGGAGCCCCTTGAAGACGGCGTGACGCAGGACGTTATCGGTCGTCCGGTTGCCGTAGTGGATATGCGCCCGGAGCAAGGGCCGCACCCAGATGATCTCCCTCGGCGCTCCCTCGAGCTTTGCGGCGCCGGCGCGCAAGGGTTCGAGCCTTGCGAGCAACTCCTTGAGCATCTGCGCGTCGAAGCCGGTTCCAACCTTGCCGCGATATTCCAGCTCGCCGTCGGCCCACTCTCCGAGTGCAAGCGACGCAATGCCCTCGGCCGCCTCCGAAACGGTGTAGCCGACGATCACGAAATCCTCCGCCTTCAAAGCCTTCGTCTTGGTCCAGGTCTTCGACCGGCCGCTTCGGTAGGGTGCCGAGATGCGTTTGGAGACGATCCCTTCCAGGCCCATCTCGGAGGCCCGGTCGTAAAGCGCGCGCCCCTCACCCAGCACATGATCGCTGAACTGGATCGCCGAGCGGCTTGAGACCTGCTCTGCAAGCAATTGCTTCAACAGTGCCTTGCGCTTTTCGAGCGGGACGTCGAAAAGGTTCCAGCCGTTGAGATGCAGGAGGTCGAAGGCGTAGAAGACGAGGCTGTTGCCGGCGCCGGTGGAAAGCGCATCCTGCAGCAGCGCGAAGCGGCTGACCCCCGTCTCGTCCAGCACGACGATCTCGCCGTCGATGATCACATCGCGGCACGGCAGCCGCCGGAAAGCCTCCGGCAGGTCTCCGTAGCGCTTCGTCCAGTCGAGCCCGCCGCGGGTGACGAGGCGCACCTTTCCGTCCGCCACGTGGGCCATGGTGCGATAGCCGTCGAACTTGATCTCGTGCAGCCAGCGCTCGGGCTTTTTCGAGTCCTTTTCGGCTTCCGGGGGGAGAATCGTCTGTGTTGCGAGTTGAGGTTCGATGCGTTCGGGTGGTGCGGCCTTGACCGCACCGGCAAGCGCGCCGGGATTGAGCTTGACCGGCTTTGGCGGGGCCTTCGGCTTCTCCACCAGTTCCTCGATCCGCCGGCCGGATTTGACGCTTTCCGGCCGGGCGGCAAGGATATCGATCGATGTGTCGGCGGCCGGATCGCGCTCCTTGAAAAGGAGCCAGTTGCGCTGGTCCTCCTCTCCCGGGCGAGGCTTCAGACGCGCCAGCATCCATCCGCCGTTGAGTTTCTCCCCTGCCAGGCGAAACTTGAAGGCGCCCTTGCGCAGGTCGTCGTCGACATCGCCCATCGGCGCCCAGACGCCCTTGTCCCAGACGATCATCGGACCGCCGCCATATTCGCCTTCGGGGATCACGCCCTCGAAGTCGATATAGTCGAGGGGATGGTCCTCCGTCTCCACCGCCAGCCGCTTGTCGGCCGGATTGAGCGACGGACCTTTCGGCACCGCCCAGCTTTTCAGCACGCCGTCGACCTCAAGCCGCAAATCGTAGTGGTCGGCGGTCGCATGGTGCTTGTGCACGACGAAGCGATTGCCGCCGCCGGTCAGATTTCCGACCGGCTCCGGCGTCTTCGAAAAATCCCGCTTCTTGCGGTAGGCCTCCAGCTTCGGCGTCGCCATGCGCCCAAGCTATGGCGGATCGCGGCAGGCTGCAATATCAGGCGAGCCTGCCCGGGTTGCCGAGCGTCATGTGGCGGTTCACGTCCTTGTAGAGCAGGTAGCGGAATTTGCCCGGTCCGCCGGCATAGCAGGCTTGCGGGCAGAACGCCCTGAGCCACATATAGTCGCCTGCTTCCACCTCCACCCAGTCATTGTTGAGTCGGTACACGGCCTTGCCTTCGAGCACGTAGAGCCCGTGTTCCATCACATGGGTTTCCATGAACGGGATGACGCCGCCGGGCTCGAAGGTCACGATCGTGACATGCATGTCGTGGCGCATGTCGGAAGGATCGACGAAGCGGGTGGTGGCCCAGCGCCCGTCCGTTTCCGGCATGGGGGAGGGTGGGATCTCGCGCTCGTTGGTGACGATCGGCTCGGGAAGGGGAACCCCGTCAACCTTCTCATAGGCCTTGCGGATCCAGTGGAAGCGCGTCGGCGCACCGGATTCGTTTCTGAGGCTCCATTCGGTGCCGGGCGGGATGAAGGCATAGCCGCCGGATTGCATCAGATGCGTCTCGTCGCCGAGCGTCAGATGGAACTCGCCGTCCACCACGAACAGCACTGCTTCGGCGCGGGGATCCGTCTCCGGCCTGTTGCTGCCGCCGGAAGGGCCGACCTCCATAATATATTGCGAGAAGGTCTCGGCGAAGCCGGAAAGCGGTCGCGACAGGACCCAGAGCCGTGTGTTCGTCCAGAAGGGCAGATAGCTCGTCACGATGTCGCGCATGACGCCCTTTGGAATGATCGCATAGGCCTCGGTGAAGATGGCGCGGTCGGTAAGCAGGTTGGTCTGAGGAGGATGGCCGCCTTCCGGAAAATAGTAGTTCTTCTGCATGTGAGTCCCATCGAGATGCGTGGCGGAGACGGTGCCTCCGCCTCTCTGCAACGACTTTACCGGCTTGCTCCGCGATACGTCCAATATATTGTTCAACTCGATCCAGAGTAACAATGTATCGATAGGGTTATGCCATGGAGCTACGTCACCTGCGCTATTTCGTTGCGGTGGCCGATGCCGCGAGTTTCACGGCAGCCGCCAGGGGCCTCAACATCTCGCAGCCGCCCTTGAGCCAGCAGATCAGGGATCTGGAGGCGGAAATCGGCACGCGGCTGTTCGAGCGTTCCAGCCGTAATGTCGAGCTGACCGAGGCGGGCGCCAATTTTCTCGAACATGCCCGGATGATCCTCGGTCAGGTGGAGCACGCAACCCACCAGGCGCGCGCCATCGGTTCCGGGCAGGTAGGAACGCTGAACATAGCGACGACCGGCTCGGTGCTGCTGGGGCCGTTGTCCAACCTGATCGCGCGGTTCCGGGATGCATGGCCCGGCGTGTTCGTCCGAATCCATGAGATGGACCCGGAGGCGCAGGAGGCGGCCCTGCTCTCCCATCGCACCGACCTCAGTTTCGTGCGCAGGCCTCGAAACAATCCGGACCTCGTTACGCATGTCGCCTGGCACGAGAAGGTGGGCGTGGCCCTGCCCGAGCACCATCGCCTGGCGGGTTCAGAGACGATCGAGCTCGGTGATCTCCGAAAGGAAAACTTCGTCTTCCTGAGGCTCGCGGACTCCCGCTTTGCCCGCTACCTGCATGATTGCTGCGTAGCGGCGGGATTCGTACCTGATATCACGAACGAGGTCGTGGAATCCTATTCCCTCACCAGCCTCGTTGCCGCGGGGCTCGGCGTGGCACTCGTCCCGCAATGCATCAGAACCCTCTCGCGGCCGGGCGTGGTTTACCGGCCGCTCGCCGACCCCGCGCCGGAAGCCGACGTGTACGTCATCAGCCGGCCGAACCCCGGACCCGTCATCGCAGCCTTTCTGGAGGCAGCGCAAAGGCTCGCCGGAATACACGATTGATGCCGCAGTTATATTTCCCCAATTGAAAAAATTTAATACGATTTTGGAAATAAATCCGTATTATATTATCAAGATCGTCGGAGTTGCTGATAAATACTAATAGTTATACATTGACTGCCGTCTTCAATGTTGTGGTGCAATGGGGTGCCGCGACCTTCAATCGGTCAGGGAGAATGGCGTCATGGCGACGATCGTGGGTTCGAGCGGTTACGATATACTTCAAGGTACGGATGAGACCGATCGTATCTGGGGCCTGGACGGTGGCGACACGATCGACGCGGGTGGCGGCGACGATTTCGTCGACGGCGGTGATTCAGACGACGTGTTGACGAGTTCGAGCGGCTATGACCGGCTCGACGGCGGCGCCGGCGCCGACCACATCATCCTGACCGGCACCGGCGGCGCGGTCACCGGCGGCAGCGGCTACGATGGGCTGACAGTGGATGTCTCGGCGCTGTCCGGTCAGCTGGTCTTCAACGGTGCCAGCGGCCACGGCATCATCGGATATGGCAGCGCCGAGGAACGGCACATCTTCTTCCACGACGTCGAGTGGGTCCGTCTCGTTGCCGGAAGTGGAAACGACCGGATCGTGGGAACGGTAAGCAACGACAGGATCTCGACCGGAGCCGGCATCGACGTCGTCGCCGCGGGGGCCGGAAACGACATCATCACGAATACGGGCGGCTACGACCGGCTGGAGGGCGGCGACGGGAACGACCGCTTCGTGCTCGTCGGTACCGGCAGCACCGTCATCGGAGGCGCTGGAGACGATACGTTGACAATCGATCTGGCTGCGACCTCGGACGATGTCGTGTTCAACGCGAACACCGGCCACGCGATCATCGGAAGCGGAACTCCGGACGAGCGCCACGTCTTCGCCCAGTATAGCGAGATCGAGCGGATCGAGGTGATCACTGGCAGCGGAAACGACCGTGTCCAGGGGAGCGCTCTCGGAGACGTCATCAGGACGGATGCCGGAGACGATGTCGTCGACGGCGGAGCGGGCAACGATTCGATCACCGATGGGCGCGGCGTCAATCACATCACGGGCGGCGATGGCAGCGACCTCATTACGACCACACTTTATTCCGCTTCGGTCGACGGCGGCGAGGGCGAGGATTCGGTCCGGATCGAGGAACGATCACGTACGAGCGACGTCACCATCGACTTCATTGCAGGGACGGCGTCGACCGGAACGGTCTTCCGCAACATAGAATTAGCCAGTCTTGGGCTCGGAGCCGGCAACGATACGGTGATCACGACCGATCTCCTTGTATCCTTCGTATATGCCGGCGCCGGGGACGACCGCCTCGAAGGGGGAGCCGAGCGTGATGCGTTCCACGGCGAGGACGGCAACGACCGCATCGACAGCGGCGCGGGCAACGACATGATAACCACCGGTCTCGGTGACGATGTTGCTTTTGGCGGCGACGGCATGGACACGCTCGCCAATGGCGGCGGGAGGGACATTCTTGACGGGGGCGCTGGCGACGACTGGATTGCGGACGCCATTCCCGGACGCGGCAGCCTGGGCGATGGATCGGTGATGCTCGGCGGCGACGGAAATGACGCCTTCAGGGCGGCCTTCAAGGGAGAAGTCGATGGCGGCGAGGGGCGCGACCTGCTTCAGTTGGGCCTCGGATCGCTCTCGGTTGCAATCGACTTCGATGCGACGCTGGGAGCACTCCAGACTGGATTGACCTTCACCAATATCGAGGATTTCACGGTAACGACCGGAATTCGGAACGATACGCTCCGGGGTGGAAACGGTAACGACGTGTTCGATGCCCTGAGCGGCAACGATCTTCTCGAAGGGCGGGGCGGAAACGACATCCTGCGGGGATATTCGGAGTGGGATCGGCTGTTCGGCGGCGATGGCGAAGACCGGCTCGAGGGCGGCGCGCATGACGACCTTTTGAGCGGCGGCAACGGCACCGATACGCTGATCGGCGGCAGCGGAGCGGACACGTTTCTCTGGTCGGACGAAATCGCCGGACAGAGCGGCATAGACCGTATTGTCGACTTCAGCATAAGCAGCGGCGACGTCATAGCCTTTTCCGCTGCCGCTTCAGACAGGACCGGCATTCACGATTACGCCGATTTCGTCGCCGTCGCGACCGATACGGACGCCGGCATTCATGTCGCCTTCAGCGGTTCCGATACGGACGGGATCCTGATTGCGAATGCTTCGCTTGCAGCTCTGACGGCGAGCGATCTGGTCTTCGGTTTCGTTTGATTCTCCGGTGAGCTCGATGCTGGATGCGACGCGCCTTCAGCCTTCCTCCGGCCTGTGCCCGCCGATCGCGCGCGTCAACTCGTCCGCCATGCGGCGCACGGCGGGGCCGAGCACGCCGAGTCTCTCGTCGTCGATGCGGACGGTGGGGCCGGAGATCGAGATGCCGCCGATCGCCTCGCCGTACTCGTTGAAGAGCGGGGCTGCGATGCAGCGCATGCCGAGCGTGTGCTCTTCGTCATCGACCGACCAGCCGCGAAAGCGGATCTCCTGAACGTTGCGGATCAGGTCCGGCAGCGTGGCGAGCGTCCGCCCGGTAAAGCACGCGAGCGTTCTGCCGCTCAGGGTCTTGGCGATCTCCGTATCGGACCAGGTCGAAAGAATGGCCTTGCCGATGCCGGACGCGTGGATCGGGGCCCGCCGCCCGGGACGGAAGAAGGCGCGCATCGGCGCGTGGCTTTCGACCTGGGAGATGAAAACCACGTCGCCGTCTTCCTCTATGCCGATATTCGCCGTCTCGCCGCTTTCGTCCATGAGCCGCTTCAGGAACGGACGGCTGATCGTGCCGAGCTTGCGAAAGCGCAGGAAGGCGTTGCCGATCTCGAACGCCTTGACGCCGACGGTCCATGTGCCGGCCTCCGCGTCGTTCGCCACCATCCCGTGCTGGGCGAGCGACGTCAGCAGCCGGTGCACGGTCGAAGGCGCCATGCCTGACCGCTCCGAAAGCGCGGTCAAGGTCGAGCCGTCGCCTTCGGCGATGATCGCCAGCAGGGACAGGCTTCTGTCCAGCACCTGAACGGAAGCCGGCGCGGCGTTCTCTCCCGCCTTGCGCCCCCTCTTCCCCTTGCCGTTCGCCTCCATGCCAGTCTCCAAATCATTTGCCGCCTGAGATCATGCTCTACAGCCATTGCATCCGATTTTCTCCTATTTGTTGAAAATCTTTATTTCCATATGATGGGAATGATTTCCATAAACACGTTGAAATGGATGCGGCATGGATTTACCTTCCATACAAACAGGAGGAGTTCCCATGTCCAAGATGCGCGCAGTCGATGCAGCGGTTTATGTTCTGGAAAAAGAAGGGATCGATTGCGCCTTCGGCGTACCCGGCGCGGCGATCAATCCATTCTACTCGGCCCTCAGGGCGCGCGGATCGATCCGTCACATACTCGCTCGCCACGTCGAAGGCGCTTCGCACATGGCGGAGGGCTACACCCGCGCCAAGCACGGCAATATCGGTGTCTGCATAGGCACCTCCGGCCCGGCCGGCACGGACATGATCACCGGCCTCTATTCGGCCTCCGCGGATTCGATCCCGATCCTCTGCATCACCGGGCAGGCGCCGCGTGCGCGTCTCGACAAGGAGGATTTCCAGGCGGTCGACATCGCGAAGATCGCGGCGCCGGTCACCAAATGGGCGGTCACCGTCATGGAGCCGGCGCTGGTTCCCTTCGTCTTCCAGAAGGCCTTCCACCTGATGCGCTCGGGTCGGCCGGGGCCGGTCCTCATCGACCTGCCCGTCGACGTCCAGCTTGCCGAGATCGAATTCGATCCGGAAACCTATGAGCCGCTCTCCGCCTACAAGCCCGCCGCCACCCGTGCGCAGGCCGAAAAGGCGCTCGCCATGCTCAACGAGGCAGAGAGGCCGCTGATCGTCGCCGGCGGCGGCATCATCAATGCGGACGCCTCCGATCTCCTTACCGAATTCGCCGAGATCACCGGCGTTCCGGTCGTTCCGACGCTGATGGGCTGGGGCGTCATCCCGGACGACCACCCGCTGATGGCGGGCATGTGCGGTCTGCAGACCTCGCATCGTTACGGCAATGCGACGCTGCTCGCCTCCGATTTCGTCTTCGGCATCGGCAATCGCTGGGCAAACCGCCACACCGGCAACATCCCGACCTATACGGAAGGCCGCAAGTTCATCCATGTCGATATCGAGCCGACGCAGATCGGCCGCGTGTTCGCGCCCGATTTCGGCATCGTCTCCGACGCGGGTGCCGCGCTCAAGCTCTTCCTCGACGTCGCGACCGAATGGAAGACGGCCGGCAAGTTGCGCGACTGGTCTGCCTGGGCCCAGGAGTGCCGGGAGCGCAAGCGGACGATGCTGCGCAAGACCCATTTCGATCAGACCCCGCTGAAACCCCAGCGCGTCTACGAGGAGATGAACAAGTCTTTCGGCCGCGACACCTGCTACGTCTCGACCATCGGCTTGAGCCAGATTGCCGGCGCGCAATTCCTGCACGTCTACAAGCCGCGCAACTGGATCAATTGCGGCCAGGCCGGTCCGCTCGGCTGGACCCTGCCGGCAGCACTCGGCGTGCGGGCCGCCGATCCGAACCGGCAGATCGTTGCTCTTTCCGGCGATTACGATTTCCAGTTCCTGATCGAAGAGCTCGCGGTCGGCGCCCAGCACAAGCTGCCTTACCTGCATGTCGTCGTGAACAATTCCTATCTCGGGCTTATCCGTCAGGCCCAACGCGGCTTCAACATGGATTTCGAGGTCAGTCTGGCCTTTGAAAACATCAATGCCGACGGCGACGCGGAGAAGGGTTACGGGGTCGACCACGTGGCGGTTGCCGAGGGGCTCGGCTGCAAGGCGATCCGTGTCAGGAGCCCGAATGAATTCGCCGACGCCTTCGATCGGGCGCAGGCGCTGATGGAAGAGCACCAGGTGCCCGTCGTCATCGAGTTCATCCTGGAGCGCGTCACCAACATCGCCATGGGCGCGGACATCAACGCGGTCGTCGAGTTCGAGGAACTCGCCGAGCGCGGCGAGGATGCCCCGACCGCGATTGCCGCCCTTCTCGATTGAAGAACGTCCTACGCGGTTCCGCCCGCATCCCGCTTACCACAGAGGAGTGATCGCATGCCGAGATTTGCTGCGAACCTGACGATGCTGTTCAACGAGGCGCCGTTCCTCGACCGTTTCGCACTGGCCGCCAAGGCGGGGTTCGAAGGCGTTGAATATCTCTTTCCCTACGAGTTCGATAGGACGGCGCTGCGCGGCGAACTCGACCGCCACGGCCTGACGCAAGTGCTGCACAACCTGCCGGCCGGCGACTGGGCCGGCGGCGAACGGGGCATCGCGATCCTGCCGGATCGCATCGACGAATTCCGCAAGGGGGTCGCAACGGCCATCGACTATGCGACTGCGCTCGCCTGCCGCCAGGTCAATTGCCTCGTGGGGATTGCCCCGGACGGTGTACCCGACAGCGTGCTGCGCACGACCCTCGTCGCCAATCTGAAGCTTGCGGCGGCCGAACTCGGCAAGGGCGGCATCCGCCTCCTGATCGAACCGATCAACCCCTTCGATATTCCCGGCTTTTATCTCAACACGGTCGGGCAGGCGGCGTCGATCATCGAGGAGGTCGGGAGCGATAACCTCTTCATCCAGTACGACCTCTACCACCAGCAGCGCACCGAGGGCGAACTTGTCGGCACCTACAGGCGCTACCGCGAACAGATCACGCACATACAGCTTGCGGACAATCCCGGGCGCAACGAGCCGGGCACCGGCGAGATCAACTATCCCTTCGTCTTCGACGCGCTGGAAGCGGCCGGCTACGACGGCTGGATCGGGTGCGAATACAAGCCGCTGGCGACGACGGCGGAAGGACTTGGGTGGCTCGGCACCGAGCGCCAGCGCAAACAATCCGCAGACATCATCCAAATCAGGAGCTAAGCACGATGGCATCTATCGGTTTCATTGGACTGGGTATCATGGGCACGCCGATGGCGCGCCACCTTCAGGATGCCGGCCACAAGATCATCACGTCCAATTTCGTCATCCCGCCGCGCCAGGAGCTCGTCGACAACGGGCTGGAAATCGTCGAAACGCCGAAGGCGCTCGCGGAGACGGTCGACACGATCATCCTGATGCTGCCGGATACGCCGGAAGTGAAGGACGTCCTGTTCGGTGAGAATGGCGTCTACTACGGCCTGGGCGAGGGCAAGCTCGTCATCGACATGAGCTCCATCTCGCCGATCGAGACGAAGGGGTTCGCCAAGAAGGTCCGCGAAACCGGTGCCGAATATATCGACGCGCCGGTTTCCGGAGGCGAGGTCGGCGCCAAGAACGCCTCGCTCAGCATCATGGGCGGCGGCAAGCCGAGCTCCTTCGAACGCGCCCTGCCGCTCTTCAAGCTGATGGGCAAGAACATCACGCTCGTCGGCGATTGCGGCGACGGCCAGGTCACCAAGGTCGCAAACCAGATCATCGTGGCGCTGACCATCGAGGCAGTCTCCGAGGCGCTGGTCTTCGCGTCCAAGGCAGGGGCCGATCCGGCCCGCGTCCGTGAGGCACTGATGGGCGGCTTTGCATCGTCGCGCATCCTCGAAGTCCATGGCGATCGGATGATCAAGCGTACCTTCGAGCCGGGCTTCCGCATCTCGCTGCACCAGAAAGACCTGAACCTCGCGCTGCAGGGAGCGAAAAGCCTCGGCATCTCGCTGCCGAACACGGCGGCCACCCAGGAACTCTTCAACAACTGCGCCGCCAATGGCGACAGCGGGCTCGACCATTCCGGGCTCGTGCGGGCGCTCGAGCGGATGGCGAACCACGAGGTCGCATAAGTCGCGATCGAGGACGCGCATGATCGGCCGGCGGCCTCATCCGCCGTGGAGATCATGCATCCGGGCGGCGGAAGGAGGAGCCGCCGCCCGCGCATTTCTCAAACGGGAGGAACAATGGCCGCCGTCGCCAACCCGCGTCAATTCCTGGAGAGCCTGTTCGCCTCTGCGGTGTCTGCCGCTGATCCGGAACGCGTCATCGCCGCAAATCTGCCGGAGCGGCCGAAGGGGCGCACGGTCGTCATCGGAGCCGGCAAGGGCGCTGCTCAGATGGCCCGGGCGTTCGAAACCGCCTGGGAGGGGCCGCTCAGCGGCGTGGTCGTTACGCGCTACGGCTTCGGCGCGCGTTGCAAGAATATCGAGGTGCTCG
This sequence comes from Ensifer meliloti, assembly GCF_030064585.1. NCBI lineage: Bacteria > Pseudomonadati > Pseudomonadota > Alphaproteobacteria > Hyphomicrobiales > Rhizobiaceae > Ensifer > Ensifer meliloti. The sequence continues at coordinate 651,369 of NZ_CP120364.1, read as the reverse complement.
AAGCCTCCCATCCCTTGCCGGACGAGGGCGGGATGAAGGCGTCGAAGCGGCTCCTCGCGGCGGTCAGCGGCCTGACCGGGGACGACCTGGTCGTGGCGCTGATCTGCGGCGGCGGTTCGGCGCTCCTGCCCGCACCACCGCCGGCGCTTTCGCTCGAGGATGAAATTGCCGTCAATCGGGCGCTTCTCGCGTCAGGCGCGCCGATCAGCGCGATGAACGCGGTACGCAAGCATGTTTCCTTAATCAAGGGCGGCCGCCTGGCCGCTGCGGCCCATCCGGCCAGGGTCGTCTCCCTCGTGGTCTCCGATATTCCGGGCGACGACGCGGCGCTGGTCGCATCCGGCCCGACGATCGCCGACGCAGCCAGCCGCGAGGACGCTCTGAAGATCGTCGAGCGCTATCGTCTCGCTTTGCCGGAAAAGCTCATGCGCTGGCTGGCAAGCGCTGCGGCGGATGCGCCGAGACCTTCCGATCCGCGCTTTGCCCGCAACGAGGTGCGGTTGATCGCTTCGGCAGGCGTCTCGCTGGAGGCCGCGGCGTCCAGGGCCCGGGCCTTGGGTATCGAGGCCGTTATTCTTTCCGATGCGATCGAAGGGGAGGCGCGCGACGTGGGACTCGTTCATGCGGCGATCGCGCGCGAGACGGCGCTGCGCGGCCGGCCCTTTCCGAAGCCCGCCGTCCTCCTTTCCGGCGGCGAAACGACGGTGACCGTCCGGGGCGAAGGACGCGGCGGGCGCAACAGCGAGTTCCTGCTGTCGCTGGCGCTCGGCATCGACGGCATCGGCGGGATCTCGGCGCTCGCTGCGGACACCGACGGCATCGACGGATCCGAGGACAATGCCGGCGCCTTCGCCGATCATACGACGATCGCCCGCCTGCTGGCGCGGCGCCTGGATGCCGCTGCGCTGCTTCAGAAAAACGACAGCTGGGCGGCCTTCGATGCGCTTGGAGACCTTTTCAAGCCGGGCCCGACCGGCACGAACGTCAATGATTTCAGGGCGGTGCTGATCCAGTGATCGGTGCCGGCGCCCGAAGACAATTGGTCCACCAGGGAGGAAAGACCATGATACCTCTACCGATCCGCCCGCTTTCGCGAAGCGAGTTCGCGCCCTTCGGCGACGTCATCGAGCCTGATGATGCGAAGAGCTTTCCGATCAACACCGGCAAATGCATCCGCTATCACGACCTTGCGAAGGTGGAGACGAGCGGCCCGGAAGCCCGAACGCTGGTCAGCCTCTTGAAGGGCGAACCCTACGACATCCCATTGACGCTGAAGATGGTGGAACGGCATCCGCTCGGAAGCCAGGCCTTCATCCCGCTGACGGGAAATCCATTCCTCGTCGTCGTGGCGCCCGATGAGGGCGGGAAGCCCGGCGAGCCGATCGCCTTCGAGACCGCGCCGGGCCAGGGGGTCAACATCGCGCAAAATGTCTGGCACGGAATTCTGACGCCGCTTCGTTCGACCTCCGAATTCGTCGTCATCGACCGCGGCGGCAGCGGATGTAATCTCGAGGAGCATTTCTTCGAAAAGCCTTATCAGGTCGAATACGCTTGACCGACGCGCGTCCCGCACTTGTTGCGGGGCGCTCGAACTCTTAGGTTCGGTGCTTCCGAGTCCGTGACCTTTGAGCAATGCAGCACTTCGCCAGGAAAATGTGGGGAGAAACCGGTTGGGGCATGCCGACCTCGCTCGCCCTGCACCTGGCGCTCGCCTTCTTGCTGCTGGTTCGGCTGCCGGAATTGTCTCCGCCGGGAAAGGAACAAAGCGTCAGCGTCGAGCTCGTTCCGCAGCCGAAGAGTGCGGAAAAGCCCGAGCAAAAGCCGAACGCGGCCAAGAGCGAGCAGGCGCGCCCTCAGCCTGAGGCGTTCGAGTCGGCGGCAGCGCCGGTCGAAAAGGAAAAGCCGCCTCGGCCCGAGTTGCCTCCGGCCGCGCCGAAGAAGACCGAAACGCCGAGCGAGACGCCGGAGGCCTCGCGGCCCGCCCCGGCAAAGACGGAGAATACCGCCAGCGAAAAGCCGGCGGAAAGCAGGACAGCGCTTGCGGAATTACGCGTCGATGCCCGGAGCGCAGCGAACGAGGCGGCCGACGCTGCAGCCGCGCCGCCGGCTGCAGCTGTTCCCCAGGAGAAACCGGTTCTGGAGGAAGCAAGGGCGGAGCCGACGCAGCCAGCCGAGGCGAAGGCCGAGCGTGAGTCGAGCCAACTCGTCCAGGCGAAGGAACTCTATTCTGAAAACGCCCTGTCGGACCCGCGCGTGAAACAGGCGATCGGCAGGCTGACGCCGAAAAAGCGGATCGTGCAGCTCTGCAGCATCGAGGCGCTCGAGCAGGTGCGACGCGAAATGCCCGGTGCCTTTCCGGACATGCTCGTTCCCTTCGGCCCTTCCGGGGGCTTCATCTCGCAGACGGGACTGAACGCCGATGGCGGCGCCTTCCGCAGCCGGTCGACATGGTACGCCATCGACTTCAAATGCGAAGTGAGCCCCGAAACGACATCGGTCACTTCCTTCAGCTTCGCGATCGGCAAAGCGATCCCGAAGAGCGAGTGGGGTGCGCGACAGCTGCCGAGCAATTAAACAGTGGGATGGATGGAGGGACTGAATGGCAAGCGCGTATCGCTGGCTGAACGAGCCGGCAAGCTGGGAGGGCGACGAACGCGATCTGTCGCTCAAGACCGACGGCAATACGGATTTCTGGCGCGAAACCTTCTACGGCTTCGTGCGCGACAGCGGACATGCCTATCTTCGTCCGGTTTCAGGCGATTTCACCGCCTCGGCGACGATCGTCGGTCAGTATGAGCAGCTTTACGACCAGGCCGGTCTGATGCTGCGGTTCGACGAACAGAACTGGATCAAATGCGGTATCGAATATACCGACGGGCTGATGCATTTCAGCGTGGTCGTGACGCGCGGCGTATCGGACTGGTCGGTCATCCCGCTACACGCCAAGGCGCCTTCGGACCCTCTGGAGGTGCGGCTGACGCGGCATGGGGATGCGGTGCGGGTGCAATTCCGCTTTGGCGAGGAACGCTGGCAGATGGCGCGGCTCTGTCCCTTTTCCGCCGCCGATGCCGAGGTCGGAGCCACGGCCTGCTCTCCGGAACGCGCGGGCTTTGCGGCAAGGTTCCGCGACTTGAATCTCGGCCCGCCGATCGCTCGCGCCTTGCACGACGACTGAAGCCCCGACACCCGGGATCTTTTGGGAAAATGGGTCAGGCGATCGCGCGCGGCGCCAGGCTGCCGACCGGCCGGCAGGAGTCGCGGATCACCAGCCGTCCCTGAAGCACGAGCCGGCGCGGCGCTTCCGGGCTGGCGCCGGAAAGACGGTCGAGCACGAGCTGTGCGGCCTGTTCGCCGATCGCCTGGACCGGCTGGGCGATCGTCGTCAGATGCGGCTGGAAGACGTCAGCCCAGGGAAAATCGTCGAAGCTTGCGACCGAAACGTCGTCCGGGCAGTGAAGGCCGATATCCCGGATCGCCTTCATCACCCCGATGACCATCAGGTTGTTGGCGGAGAAAATCGCCGTTGGACGCTCGGGACTCGTCAGCAGCTGGAGCGCGGCGGTGTAGGCGTCCTTCTCCCGAAAATTGCCGATGCGGATCAGGTCCTCCTCGCAGGGGAGCCCCGCCGCCTCCAACGCTGCCCGATAGCCGGCAAGACGCTCCCGCCCGGTCGAAGTGTCGAGCGAGCCGGAAATATAGCCGATGCGACGATGGCCGAGACCCAGCATATAGATGGTTGCGTCCTGAACCGCGCGACGATTGTCGAGCACGACCGCATCGGTGTCGATGCCGTCGCAAAGCCGGTCGATCAGCACGGTTGGAAGATTGGCGCTCGCGATCATGCGTTTCAACGTCTCGTCGTCTCCGGCTGGCGCGATGATCAGGCCGTCCACGCTCCGGTCGATCAACAGGGCGATCTGCTCGTCCTGCAGGGCGACGTCCTCGTCGTTGCAGCAGAGCATCACGGCGTAGCCGGCCCGATGCAGCACGTCCTGGATGACGGCTACGACATCGGTGAAGAACGGATTGGTAATATCGGCAACCATCAGGCCCACGGTGCGGGTCGTTCCGAGCTTGAGGCTGCGGGCGATCGCGTTGCGCTTGTAGCCTATGAGGCCGATCGCCTGCTCGATGCGGTTGCGCAATTCCGGACTGACCGGGGCCGAGCCGTTGATCATGGCCGAGACCGTCGCCACGGAGACATGCGCCGCCTTGGCGACGTCGAGCATGGTCGGTGCACCGGATTTCCGTGAATTTCGTCGCTGCTGCATCTCTTCCGAAACGTTTTGGTGATTTGCTCGCGAAACTGTATTTGAATTGCTGAAATTACGCAATGAAGGCCCGATCGGTCTGCTTGACAGCGTCGAAACGTTTAGAATAGGCTGCAGGAAATAGGCGAATAGAGCGTCAGATGTCGGCGGTAGGGAGGCTGCCAATATCATGCGCGATGCTATCCCCCGTGATTCGGCCACCACAAAATCCGACCGGCCAATTCTAATGGCCGAAGCGATCTCGAAATCGTTCGGCGGCGTCGCGGCGCTCAAGGATGTGCGCTTCGAGTTGCGCGCGGGCGAAATCCACGCGCTCATGGGCGAGAACGGCGCCGGCAAGTCGACGCTGATGAAGGTCCTGTCCGGTGTCTACACGGACTACGAGGGCACCGTCCGTGTCGATGGAGAAACCGTCCGCTTCTTCAATGTGCGCGATGCCGAGGCTGCCGGGATCGCCATCATCCATCAGGAACTCAACCTCGTCCCCGAACTCGGCGTCGCCGACAACATCTTCCTCGGCCGCGAACGGGTGATCGCCGGTCTTTTCGTGGATCGCAAGGCGAGCCTGGAGGCCGCACGAGGGCTGTTGAACCGCCTCGGAATCGAGTTCGACCCGGAGGCGCGTGTGGGGCAATTGCGGGTCGGCGAACAACAGCTCGTCGAGATCGCGAAGGCCCTGTCCGTGGAAGCGCGCATTCTGATCATGGACGAGCCGACCTCGGCGCTTTCGCCCGGCGAGTGTCGGCGCCTCTTCAAGATCATGCGGCAACTTGCAGCCGACGGCGTCGGCATCATCTATATTTCGCACCGGATCGACGAGGTCATGCAGCTCAGCGACCGGGTCACCGTCTTCCGCGATGGCCGCCATGTGTGGACCCGGCCGATGGCCGGACTGGACGAGAATGCGATCATCGCCGCAATGGTGGGCCGCAACCTCCTCGACGCGCACCGGCCCGACCGGGGCAAAGGCGGCGGCGAGCCCGTCCTTTCGGTCAGGGACCTGTCGCTTGCCGTATCCGGACGGCATGGCTGGCGCGACGTGCTGAAGGGGGTGAGCTTCGACGTTCGCGCCGGCGAAATCCTCGGCATCGGCGGCTTGCTCGGCGCGGGGCGCACGGAAATCCTGGAGACGATCTTTGCTGCGAATGAAGGCCTTCGCGGCGGTGAAATCCGGTTGGCCGGCAGCCCCGTCGAGATAAGCTCGCCCCGCGATGCTCGCCGCCTCGGTTTTGCTCTGGTGACGGAGGACCGCAAGGCGAAGGGGCTGCATCTTCATGAATCGATCAGAGACAATGTGGCCCTGCCGCTTGTTGGAAGGCTCGCACGATTCGGGCTGCGCTCCTTCGAAGGCGAGCGTGCGCTTGCGAAAGGGGCGGTCGATGCGCTCGGCGTTCGCTGCGCCGGGACCGGTCAGGCGGCCGGAACCCTGTCCGGCGGCAACCAGCAGAAGGTCGTCATCGGCAAGTGGCTGGCGACCGGGCCGCGCGTCCTTCTTCTCGACGAGCCGACGCGCGGCATCGACGTCGGTGCGAAGCGCGAGATCTACGATCTCATTTTCAAGCTCGCCGGCGACGGGCTGGCGATCGTGGTGGTCAGTTCCGAATTGCCGGAGCTTCTGCTCCTCGCTGACCGCATTCTGGTGATGGCCGAGGGGCGGCAGACCGGACTCATCTCCCGGGAGGAGGCGAGCGAGGAGCGCATCATGCAGCTCGCCGCACCGCGGAGCGCGCGCGGAAGGGCGGTTGCATGAATTTCCTGAAGGCTCTCTCGCGCACGAAACTCTATTGGGGGCTGATCGCCATTTTCCTGATCGGAGTCCTGTCCTCACCGGTGACGTCATCGGGCAGGAACATCTTTCTCTCCTCCGGCAATCTCCTCGACGTGTTGCGGCAGGTATCGACCACCGGGCTGATCGCCACCGGCATGACGGCCGTCATTCTGACCGGCGGCATAGACCTTTCGGTCGGCTCGCTGATGGCGATCTGCACCGTCGTCTGCGCGATGCTCTTGACCGTTCCGGGGGACACGGCCGCCCTCTATCTGGGTCTGCCGGCCGTCGGGCTTGCCGTCCTGGTCGTCGGTGCGGCGGCCGTACGCTTCGTCTTCCTGAATATCGAGAAATCCCGTACGGGCGTGACGCATATCCGCGACATCCAGCTTGACCGGACACGCGGTACCGTTCTGCCTGCCGCAGCCGGCATCGTTCTCTGTGCCCTGGTTCTGAGCTTCCTCTTGCCTCAGATGCAGACGAAATTCGGCGTGCTCGGCGTTCTGCTCGTGGCGCCGGCGGTCGGCCTCATGTTCGGCGCAGTCAACGGCGTGATCATCGTGGTCGGACGGTTGCAGCCATTCATCGTCACGCTTGCCATGATGGTCACGGCGCTCGGCATCGCCCGGCTCACCGCCGGGCAGAACAACGCCGTTCTGCCGGTCTATACCGGCAGCAATGCCACCGCCGACTTCGATATGCTGCGGCAGCTCGTCTTCGGCATCGTGCCGATGCCCGGCATATTCTTCATCGTCGCGATTCTTCTCTACGGCGCGGTGCTGCGCTTCACGCCTTTCGGCCGCTATATCTACGCCATCGGCGGAAACGAGGAGGCGGCGCGCCTTTCCGGCATCAATGCGGGCCGGGTGAAGATCGTCACCTATGCGATATCGGGTCTTCTCGCGGGCATCGCAGCGGTGCTCTATGTGGCGCAGTACCGCCAGGGCAAGCCGGACGCTGGCGCGGGCCTCGAACTGGATGCGATCGCGGCAGTGGTCATCGGCGGGACGAGCCTGATGGGAGGACGCGGGAGCCTTGCCGGGACGTTCTGCGGCGTCCTGATCTTCGGCCTGCTCTCCAACATCCTGCAGCTCCACAACATCAATTCCAATCTTCAGCTGGTGCTGAAGGGCGTGATCATCATCGGCACCGTGCTCGTTCAGGAGCGCAATGCCTACGATCTTCTCGCGCAGTTGCGGCTGCCGGGCGCAAGCCGGCGCCCGGCTCAAGGAGACACGTCCGTGGAGGAGCGGACGTCGAGAGAGACGTTGTCCATAACAATGGGAGGAAAGAAGAAATGAAACGCCGTGACATCCTGAAACTGACGGCGGTCGCCGCCGTTCTCGCCGCGCCGACCGCGCTCATGCCGGCGGACGACGCCCTGGCCCAGGACAAGAAGTTTCGCATCGGCTTCAGCCAGGCGACGACGATCGAGCCGTGGCGCGCGCAGTTCAACAAGGACATCATCGCCGAGGCCGCAAAGCATCCGGATGTCGAGCTGATCATAACCGACGGTGAGGACAGGACGGAAAAGCAGGTGGCCGACGTCGAGAACCTCATTCGCCAGGAGGTGGACGCATTGCTCGTATCGCCGAAAGAGTCCGCAGGGCTCACCGGCGTGGTGCAGCAGGCGATCGATGCCAAGATCCCGGTCTTCGTTCTCGACCGCAACGTCGAGACCGACCAGTACACCCAGTTCGTCGGCGGCGACAACAAACTGATCGGCCGCGCGGCCGGCGAATATGCGGTCGAGCTTCTCGGCGGCAAGGGCAAGGCTGAAGGCAATATCGTCGAGATATGGGGCGGCATGGGTACCCAGCCGGCCCATGACCGCCACGACGGCTTCCACGAGTTCACCGACAAGGAGCCCGGCATCAAGAACCTGCTCGATCAGCAATCCGGCGACTGGAAGCAGGACCAGGCCTACAACATCATGGCGACGGCGCTGCGCAACAACGAGAAGATCGACCTCGTATACGGCCACAACGATCCGATGGCCTATGGCGCCTACCTGGCGGCGAAGGACGCAGGCCGTGAGAAGGAAATGAAGTTCATCGGCATCGATGCTCTCCCGAACGAAGGCGTGACCTGGGTCAACAACGGCGAACTGACCGCTACCTTCCTCTATGCGACGCCGGGAGCAGAGGGTCTGCGCCAAGCGGTGAAGTTCCTGAAGGGGGAAAAGGTCGAGAAGACCGTCACGCTCGACACGATGAAGGTGACCAAGGAAAACGCGGCGCAGATCCTGAAGGACAACGGCCTTTAAGAGCCCTAGCGCGGACGCGCTGTGGCAAACGCAAGTCTGCATGCTCTCCTCGGTCCGATTTGAGGAAGCGTGCAGCGGGCGGGCGGCGGATACGAGGGGGACCGCCCGCCTTACCTCTCATCGCATCATCGACAGCGCCGTGGCGAAGAAATCCTCGCCGCCGAAATTGCCCGATTTCAGTGCCAGCAACATGTCGTTTCCGCCAGCGCCGATCGTCCTCAGCAGAGGGACGCCGGGGGCGATCTCCGGACCGATCAGGAAAGCCGGGATGCCGAGCCTGTCGACGGTCGCGCCGGAGGTCTCTCCGCCGGCGACGACGAGGCGTCTCACCCCCCGCTCGACCAGTTCGCCGGCGATCGCGGCGGTTGCCGTCTCGACCGCGTGCCCGGATGCCTCTCGCCCGTATCGCGCCTGCAAACGCGAAACGACCTCAGGTGCGGCGCTCGCGGCGATGGCCACCGGGCCCTCGGCTATCCGTTCCCCGGCCCAGGCAATCGCTGCGGAAATCTCGTCCGATCCGGCGAGGAGCTTTTCCGTGTCGAGCCGCAGCACCGGCATATGGCGTTCGGCCGCGTCGAGCTGCTTCAGCGTAGCCGCCGAACAACTGCCGGCGACCACCGCGGCAAGTCCGCCGACGGGGCGGATGACGTCGTTTTCGCCGTCGCTTGCCGACGCCCGGCCGGAGCGCAGAAGCGCGCGGGCGAGGCCGAGGCCGAGGCCCGACGCGCCGGTCGAAACGGGCATTTCGAGCGCTGCCTCCCCGAGCGTTTCGAGGTCGCGTTCGAAGACCGCATCCGCGATCGCCGCGGCGGCACCTTCGGCGCGTAACCGTTCGAGCCGCGCCCTTACCGCATCGGCTCCGCCTGTCACGGTCGGCATATCGACGAGGCCGACCTTGCCGCGCGACTGACGGGTGAGCACCCGCGCCAGATTGGCGTCGCGCATCGGGTTGAGGGGATGGTCTTTCAACGGGCTTTCGTCGAGCGGCTGGCCGTTGACGAAAAGATGGCCGAGATAGACGGTCCGTCCCGTTTCCGGAAAGGCCGGCGTGACGAGGGCGATGTCGCCGCCCGAGACGCTCAGAAGCGCTTCGGTCACCGGCCCGATATTACCGAGATCCGTCGAATCGAAGGTAGAGCAGATCTTGTAGAGCACATGGCCGGCGCCGCGGCCACGCAGCCAGCTTTCCGCCTCGAGGGCGGCGGCCACGGCGTCCTTCGCTGCGACCGAGCGGATCTTCAGGGAAACGACCACTGCATCGACGTCGGGAAGGGCGAGCGACGGATCGGGAATGCCGACCGTCTGCACGGTGCGAAGCCCGTTCTTCGTCAGCGTGTTGGCGAGATCGGAGGCGCCCGTGTAGTCGTCGGCGATCGATCCGAGCAGGATTGTCATGGGTCAGCTCCGTCGAAAGGGTTTGAACCAGCCGAGGCCGTCCAGCGTCTGGCCGCGCGGGTTATATTCGCAGCCGACGAAGCCGCCATAGCCGAGCCGGTCGATTTCTTCAAAGAGGTAGCGATAGTTCAACTCCTCGCCATCCGGCTCATTCCGCGAGGGCACGCTGGCGATCTGGATATGGCCGGTGACCGGCATAAGCTGGCGGAGTGCCATTGCGACGTCGCCGTGCAGGACCTGCCGGTGATAGATGTCGAATTGCAGCTTGAGGTTGGGGAGCGCGAGCTCGGCGATGAGCCGCTCGGTGGTCCCGAAATCGTTGAGGAAATAACCCGGCATGTTGCGGCCGTTGATCGGTTCGATGAGGAGATCGATGCCCTCGTCGGCCAGGCGCCCGGCGGTATAGGCGACCGACCGGCGGTAACGGGATGCGGCCTCCGGGTCGGATGCATCAGCAAGACCTGCCATCAGGTGCAGGCGCTTGGCGCCGGTCGCGGCCGCGTAGTCGAGCGCCTTGTCGACATCCGATTTCAACGCATCGTAGCGGCCGGGCAGGGCGGCGATGCCGCGTTCGCCGGCTGCCCAATCGCCCGGCGGCAGGTTGAACAGTGCCTGCTCAAGCCTGTTGCGGGCAAGCCGTTCGGCGATCGCTTCCGGCGGCACCTCGTAGGGAAAAAGATACTCGACGGCGGTGAATCCGGCGTCGGCGGCCGCGTCGAAGCGGTCGAGGAACGGCAACTCGGTAAACATCATCGTCAAATTGGCGGCAAAAACGGGCATGCGCGTCTTCCTTATGGATTATTCGTGCCGGGCAGCGTGGCCCCGGAGAGCTGGGCGTAGAGCCGCGCGAGGGAGGAATCGTCGTCGCGCCCCATGCCTGCGCCCGAGGCTGCAAGATACATCTGCAGTGCGGCCGCCACGAGCGGCACCGGATAGCGCTCCGCGCGCGCCATATCCTGGACGATGCCGAGGTCCTTCACGAAAATCTCGATGGCGCTCAGCGGGGCGTAATCTCCCGCGAGCACATGCGGGATGCGGTTTTCGAACATCCAGGAATTGCCGGCCGAGGCGGTGATCACCTCGTATACTTTGTCGAGGTCCAGCCCCTGTTTGGCCGCGAAGGCGATCGCTTCGCAGGCGGCCGCGATATGCACGCCGGCGAGAAGCTGGTTGATCATCTTGAACGCGGCGCCGGTCCCGGCGGTGTCGCCGAGTTCGTAGACCTTGGCGGCCATGGCGTCGAGGGCAGGGCGGGCGGCGGCGAAGGCCTGCGGCGAACCCGAAGCCATGATCGTCAGTTCGCCCTTCGACGCCTTTGCCGCGCCGCCTGAGATCGGCGCGTCCAGATAGTGAAGCCCGAGTGCTTTGATCCGCTGCGCCAGGTCGCGCGCGATCGCCGGATCCATGGTCGCAGACGATACGAAGACGGCACCGGGCTTCATCGCGCCTGCGACGCCATCGGGGCCGAACAGAACGGCTTCGGTCTGCGCGCCGCTCACGACGACCGAAACGACGACGTCGGCGCCCGTCACGGCCTCGCCTGGCGTGCCCGCTCCGCGACCGCCTTCGGCGACGAAACGCTCCACTGCGGGCGGGGCGACGTCGTAGCCCGATACGTCGAGGCCCGCGCTTTTCATCGAGCACGCCATACCGAAGCCCATCGAGCCGAGCCCGAGCACTGCGATCTTCGATGCCATTTCGTCTCCTCCAGTTGCCAGGCACCCGTTCTAGTGAGCTTTGGCAGCGCTGCCAACTAAAATTGGTAGCGCTGCCAAAAATTTCCGCCTATGAAGTCGATCAGAGCCCCTAGCGGCCACGTCAAACTGGAACAGGCGCGAAGTGACGACGGGCTTCAAGCAGCAGACGACCGTAACGCTCGCAGAGGTGGCGGAAGCCGCGGGCGTGGGCGAGAGCACGGTTTCCCGCGTGCTGCGCAATCACGGCTCGTTCTCCGGCAAGGCCCGGGAGCGCGTGTTGGATGCGGTCGAGCGGCTTGGCTACGTACCGAACCGGATCGCCGGAACCTTGGCCTCGGCCGGGTCCCGCCTCGTCGCCTTCGTCATCCCGTCGCTCACCAACATCGTGTTCCCGGACGTGCTGCGGGGTGCAAGCGCCGTTCTGGAGGAAAATCGCTATCAGGCCGTCTTTTCCGTGACGGACTATGAGCCGGAGCGCGAGGAGGCACTTGTCGCCGCCATGCTCGCCTGGCGGCCGACGGCGGTGATGCTTGCCGGCTTCGAGCATACGGAGGGCACGCTCAAGATGCTGCGGGCGAGCGGCTGTCGTGTCGTCGAACTGCTCGATATCGACGGGACCGCCATAGACCTGGCGGTCGGCTTTTCCAATCGTGAGGCGGGTCGCGCAAGCGCCGAATTCCTGTTGAAGCGAGGTTATCGCCGGATCGGCTATGTCGGCCACGATCTCGACCGCGACACACGCGCCGGCAAACGCTTCGACGGCTTTCGTGAAGCGCTGAACCTCGCCGGCGTTCCCCTCGTGGATCGGGAAATCCGTGCGGGTGCTTCTTCGGTGGAGAGCGGGCGGGCGGGGCTCGAGCAGCTTCTTCGAAGGGCTCCGGGACTCGATGCGGTCTATTTCTCGAACGACGACATGGCGCTCGGCGGATATTTTCATTGTCTTGCACGCGCCATTCCCGTTCCCACCAGGCTCGCCCTTTTCGGCCACAACGGCCTCGACATCGGCCAGGCCACGCCGCAACCTCTGACGACCATTCGCACGCCTCGCGTCGCGACGGGAAAGCTGGCGGCTGAGTTGGTCATCAACGATCACCCGTCCCACGTCGCCGATCTTGGATTTGAACTTATCGAAGGCGCTACAGCCTGAACGGAAAGGACCACCAATGTCAGTAACGCGTCTTCGCGAAGAAATCTGCCGCTACGGCCGGTCCCTCTTCGAGCGGGGCCTGACACCCGGCTCTTCCGGAAACATATCGATGAGACTCGAAGACGGTGGCTGGCTGGTGACGCCCACCAACGCCTCGCTCGGCTTCCTCGACCCCGCGCGCATTTCGCGGCTCGATGCCGGCGGCCGGCTCGTCTCGGGCGACAAGCCGACGAAGGAGATTCCCCTTCATTCCGCCCTCTATGAGACGCGCGGCAGCGCCCGTGCGATCGTGCATCTCCATTCGACCCACGCGGTCGCGCTGACGATGCTGCCGGAGATCGATCCGCGGGCGGCCCTTCCGCCGATGACGCCCTATTACCTCATGCGGGCCGGGGAGACGGCGCTCGTGCCCTATTACCGCCCCGGAGACCCGGCCGTCGCCGATGCGATCCGCGGGCTCGCGGGCAAATATTCCTCCGTGCTGCTCTCCAACCACGGGCCGGTCGTCGCCGGCGACAGTCTGGAGGCAGCGGTCTTTGCGACGGAGGAACTGGAGGAGACGGCAAAGCTCTACCTGCTGCTGCGCAACCTCAATCCGCGCTACCTGAGCCCGCAGCAAGTGGCCGATCTTGTCGAAACGTTCAGCCTCGACCTGCCGTCGCTCGGCGACCACGAGGGGCATGATCACGGATAGAGTGCCTCCGAGCGGCTATTCTCAACCGTCTGAGCCTGGACTTGCCCCTCACCCCGCAGGCGGGGAGAGGGAACTTAGGCGGGCGACGCGGGTCCGCTTCGCCCGGCGTGCGGGGAGAAGGTGCCGGCGGGCGGATGAGGGCGGCCGAGCTCTCCTATCCCACGGCGCTGCACAACGGAGCCGTGCATTTTTGGTGCGCTGCCGCAACGAACCTCCCTTGACCGCGCGCTCCCATAGGCACTCTATTTGTAATACTGATCTGCTGGACCAACCAGTGGATCAGTTGGAGGCGCCGCGGTGAATGGAAGTCCAATCCTCACGCATATGCCTAAAGTCGGGAAGAGCCTCGAGCGCCGTACCGCGCGCGACCTCATTGCCGACAAGCTTATGGTGCTGGTTGCGACCAACATGCTGAGGCCGGGCGATGTGCTGCCGGGCGAGCGCGAGCTTGCGAGCGTGCTCCATGTGAGCCGCGAGACGGTGCGCGGGGCAATCCAGACGCTGGCGGCGCGCGGTGTGGTCGAGGTGTCGCAAGGAAGCCGAACGCGCGTCGGGAATGTCGATCTGAGCCATGTCACAGTGACGATCGCTTCCCCGAACGCGATCGACAGCTACGATCTCGAGGACGTTCACGCCGCAAGGCTTCACATCGAGTTGAAGGTGGTCGGCGACGCGGCAGAGAACATCGATGAAGAGGCGCTGCGCAAGCTTGACAGCCTGCTCGACGCGCAGAAGATCTGCGGCGACGACGCGATGCGCTTTCTGATCTGCGACCGCGAGTTCCATGTGGCGATCTACCGGGCCTGCGGCAATCCGCTGCTCTCCGATTTCGTCACCGACCTTTACACCTATATGATGGACTACCGGCGAAGCGCCATGTCACGGCCCGGAGCAATCGAAGCGAGCTACAAGGATCACAGCGACATCGTCGCCGCCTTGAGGCAGCATGACCGGGCGGCTGTCGTCGCCGCCTTTCACCATCATCTGATCCGGATCTATGAGACGACGAAGGCTTTGCTGGCGGACGAGCAGGCAAACGGAGCGAACAGAAAGTCAAGCTGAGCCAGGACTGCCCGGGTGGCCGAACAGGAGGAGGTTCGCCGAAAATGCATGTAATGGTCATTGGTGCCGCCGGCATGATCGGCCGGAAGCTGGTCGAAAGGCTGGCCGCGGAGCCCGGTTCGCTAGGACGCGAGATCGCCAGCCTGACATTGGCGGACGTGGTGGAGCCGCCCCTGCCGCCGGCATTTTCGTCGCTTGCGACGACGCTTGCGATCGACCTGTCCACCGAAGGCAGCGCAGAGCGCCTGATCTCCTCGCGGCCGGACGTGATCATCCATCTCGCGGCGATCGTCTCGGGAGAGGCGGAGGCCGACTTCGACAAAGGCTACCTGGTCAATCTCGACGGCACACGCGCGCTCTTCGAGGCGATCCGCCGCGAGGGACAACGTAAGCGCTACCTCCCGCGCGTCCTCTTCGCCTCCTCTATCGCCGTCTTCGGCCAGCCGTTTCCGGAAAAGATCGGCGACGAGTTCTTCACCACGCCGCTGACCAGCTACGGGACGCAAAAGGCGATCTCCGAACTGCTGCTCGCCGATTATACCCGCCGCGGCTTCTTCGACGGTATCGGCATTCGGCTGCCGACCATCTGCATCCGGCCCGGAAAGCCGAACAAGGCCGCATCCGGCTTCTTTTCCAACATCCTGCGCGAGCCGCTCGTCGGCCAGGAAGCTATCCTGCCGGTGGACGAGAATGTCCGGCATTGGTTCGCGAGCCCGCGCTCGGCCGTGGGCTTCTTCATCCATGCGGCGCGAATGGACACGGGTGTCATCGGGCCGCGGCGCAACCTCACCATGCCGGGGCTCTCGGCGCTGGTCGGCGAGGAGATCGAGGCGCTCGCCCGCATTGCCGGCCAAAAGGCCGTGAGCCTCATCCGCCGCGAGCCGGATCCGTTGATCCAGACGATCGTCTCCGGCTGGGCGACCGACTTCGATGCCCGCCGTGCGCGGGAACTCGGCTTCACGGCCGAGAGCAACTTCGACGAGATCATCCGGATCCATATCGAAGACGAACTCGGAGGAAGGGTCTGAGATGGCGCAAGGAAAGGGATCGGGCGAGGGCAGGATCGCGCTGGTCACGGGCGGCGGGACCGGTGTCGGCCGTGGCATCGCCCAGGCCTTGAGTACGGAAGGCTACAGCGTCGTCATTACCGGCCGCCGTCCGGATGTACTCGAGGCTGCGGCCGGCGAAATCGGCGGGCGGACCGGCAATATCGTCCGCCCGGTCGTCTGCGATGTCGGCGATCCGGATCAGGTCGCGGCTCTCTTCGCGGCCGTCCGGACGGAATTCGCCCGGCTGGATCTCCTCGTCAACAATGCCGGCTCGAACGTGCCGCCCGTGCCCCTCGAAGAGGTGACCTTCGAACAGTGGAACGGTATCGTCGCGGCGAACCTGACGGGCGCCTTTCTGTGCACGCAACATGCCTTCCGGCTGATGAAGGCGCAGACGCCGCGCGGGGGCCGGATCATCAACAACGGCTCGATTTCCGCGCAGACGCCGCGGCCCAATTCGGCGCCCTATACCGCGACCAAGCACGCCATTACCGGCCTCACGAAATCGACGGCGCTCGATGGCCGGATGCACGACATTGCCTGTGGCCAGATCGACATCGGCAATGCCGCGACCGACATGACCGCGAGGATGAGCACCGGCGTGCTGCAGGCCAATGGCGAGGTTGCGGCGGAGCCGACGATACCGATCGAGCACATCGCCGAGGCGGTCGTCTACATGGCGAGCCTGCCGCTCTCGGCCAATGTTCTCACGATGACCGTGATGGCGACCAGGATGCCGCTGGTCGGCCGCGGATAAAAAGAGGTTTTCAGCCTGGCGCGGTCGCGCGAACGATGAATTGGGCGGCCGCAAGGATAAAGATCAGTTCTGGGAGGAACGCAAATGGCAGGCGTGGATTTTGTCGATGTCCGGAAGTCCTTCGGTGCTTTCCCTGTCATCAAGGGCGTGAACATCGAGATCGAGGATGGCGAGTTCGTCATTCTCGTCGGCCCTTCCGGTTGCGGCAAATCCACCTTGCTCCGGATGCTGGCGGGCCTCGAAAACATCACCGCGGGCGAAATCCGCATCGGCAACCAGGTGGTCAACCGCTTGCCGCCGAAGGACCGCGACATCGCCATGGTGTTCCAGAATTATGCGCTCTATCCGCATATGACGGTCGCCGACAACATGGCCTTCTCGCTGATGCTGGCAAGCAGACCGAAATCCGAAATCGACAAACGCGTCGGTGTGGCGGCCGAAATTCTTGGCCTTTCGAAGCTGCTGGACCGCTATCCGCGTCAGCTTTCCGGCGGTCAGCGCCAGCGCGTCGCCATGGGGCGGGCGATCGTGCGCGACCCGCAGGTGTTTCTCTTCGACGAACCGCTTTCCAATCTCGATGCCAAGCTGCGCGTCGCCATGCGCGCCGAGATCAAGGAACTGCACCAGCGGCTGAAGACCACGACCGTCTACGTGACGCATGACCAGATCGAGGCGATGACCATGGCCGACAAGATCGTCGTCATGCATGACGGCATCGTCGAGCAGATCGGCGCACCGCTCGAGCTCTACGACGACCCCGCCAATCTCTTCGTGGCCGGTTTCATCGGCTCGCCTGCGATGAACATGCTCAAGGGCCGTCTCGATCCGGCCGATCCGAGTGTCTTCCTCACGGCCGACGGAACGGCTCTGCCCGTGGCGCGGCCGGCGGCAGCCGCCCAGGGGCGCGATCTCGTCTACGGACTGAGGCCCGAATACATGGCTCTCGATCCGAACGGGCTTCCGGCCGAAATCGCGGTGATCGAGCCGACCGGCTACGAGACGCAACTGATCGCAAGGCTCGGCGGCCACGATGTGACCTGTGTTTTCCGCGAGAGGGTGAATGCCAAGCCCGGCGAAACGATCCATCTCGCAATCGATGCCGCGCATGTGCACTTGTTCGACGCCGGAACCGGACGGCGGCTGGTCGCCTGACGTCGCTGACGAAGGGAGGAGCCTTCGTGGGCCAATAAAGATGCCAGGCAGTGGCCGGCATCGCTCAAGCCGCATTCGCCAAGCGGGACGGTGAATGCGGAGAAAGACGCTCCCGCTTTTTGAGGAGGAGTAGCATGCCGATAAAGAGACGTGATTTTCTCGCAAGCTCCGCCGCACTCGCCGGCGTTGCGGGTCTGGGCATCCGCCCGTCCTTCGCGCAGGCCGAGCCGAGCTACAAGCCGGAGGAGGGGGCAAGCCTCAGGCTTCTCAGATGGACGCCCTTCGTCAAGGGTGATGAAGACGCGTGGATCGCCAATACCAAGAAGTTCACGGAGGCGACGGGCGTCGAAGTCCGCATCGACAAGGAAAGCTGGGAGGACATCCGGCCGAAGGCGGCGGTTGCCGCCAATGTCGGCTCCGGCCCTGATATGGTGATGTGCTGGTTCGACGACGCACATCAATATCCGGACAAGCTCGTCGACCTGACGGAGCTCGCCGACTATCTCGGCAACAAATATGGTGGATGGTACGACGGCCTGAAGGGCTATGCGAGCCGCGACGGGCAGTTCATCGCCATGCCGCTGGCCGCGATCGGCAACGCCGTCTGCTACCGCGAGAGCCACATGAAGGCGGCCGGCTTCAGTGAATTCCCGAAGGACACGGCCGGCTTTCTCGAACTCTGCAAGGCTCTCAAAGCCAAGGGAACCCCGGCCGGTTTCCCCCATGGAAAAGCGGTCGGTGACGGCAACAACTACGCCCATTGGCTCCTGTGGAGCCATGGCGGCAAGATGGTCGACGAGAGCGGCAAGGTCACGATCAACAGCCCGGAAACGCTCGCTGCGGTCAATTACGCGAAGTCGCTATACGAGACCTTCATCCCGGGTACCGAAAGCTGGCTCGACATCAACAACAACCGCGCCTTCCTTGCGGGGCAGGTATCGCTGACGGCAAACGGCGTCTCGCTCTACTATGCGGCCAAGAAGGACGCGGCCCTTGCGGAGCTTGCAGCCGACATCCGCACGACCAACTTCCCGGTCGGTCCGGTCGGCCAGAGCGTCGAACTCCACCAGACGAGCTCGATCCTGCTGTTCAAGCACAGGAAGTATCCCGAAGCCGCCAAGGCCTATCTCAAGTTCATGATGGAAGCCGACCAGATGAACGCCTGGATCGAGGGATCGAGCGCCTATTGCTGCCAGCCGCTGAAGGCCTTCGCCGACAACCCGGTCTGGACCTCGGACCCGATCCACGCACCCTATGCGCGCGCCTCGGAGACGCTGCGGCCGAACGGCTATGCCGGACCGCTCGGCTATGCCTCGGCAGGCGTCATGGCCGACTACGTCCTGGTCGACATGTTCGCCAGTGCGGTCACCGGCCAGGCGACGCCGGAAGACGCTGTCATCGAGGCCGAACGGCGGGCGAACCGCTATTATCGCGTCTGATCCAGCCGCTGCCTACAGCGCCGCGCGTCTTATCAGACGCGCAAAGGTCGCTGTAGCACTTTGATCTGCTGCATGTTTTTGTCCGTTAATCGGATAGGATTAAAGGAAACATGCAGTAGGGCCGCCTCAAAGCCGGCAGCAAACGCTGCCGGCAAATGCCTCGAGATCCGTTCCTCCAGCCGGAGAAGCCCGATGTCCTCCATAACGCCGTCCGGAAAGCCATCCACCACGGCTTCGCTGATGCAGAACAACAATATGCTCGGCTTCCTGTTCATGCTGCCGGCAGCCGTCTTTCTGATCTGCTTTCTGACCTATCCGCTCGGGCTGGGCGTCTGGCTCGGCTTCACCGACACCCGCATCGGCCGCGACGGCGTCTTCATCGGGATCGAGAATTACGAATTCCTGGCCCGGGATTCGGTCTTCTGGCTGTCGGTCTACAACACGCTGCTCTACACCTTCGTGGCGTCGATCCTGAAATTCGTGCTCGGGCTGTGGCTGGCGCTGCTGCTGAACGAAAACCTGCCTTTCAAGTCCTTCTTCCGCGCGATCGTGCTCCTGCCCTGGGTCGTGCCGACCGTGCTTTCGGCGCTCGCCTTCTGGTGGATCTACGATTCGCAGTTTTCCATCATCTCCTGGTCGCTGATGCAGCTCGGTATCATCGACGGGCCGATCAACTTCCTGGGCGACCCGAACAATGCGCGCGCTTCCGTCATTGCCGCCAATGTCTGGCGCGGAATTCCCTTCGTCGCGATCTCGCTTCTCGCCGGCCTGCAGACGATCCCGGCTTCGCTGCAGGAGGCAGCCTCGCTCGACGGCGCCACCAGCTGGCAGCGTTTCCGCTATGTCACCCTGCCGATGCTGACCCCGATCATCGCGGTCGTCATGACCTTCTCGGTGCTGTTCACCTTCACCGATTTCCAGCTGATCTACGTGCTGACCAAGGGCGGGCCGGTCAACGCAACCCATCTGATGGCGACGCTTTCGTTCCAGCGCGGCATTCCCGGCGGGCAGCTCGGGGAGGGGGCAGCGATCGCCGTCGCCATGATCCCCTTCCTGCTCGCCGCAATCATGTTCAGCTTCTTCGGTCTGCAACGCCGCAAATGGCAGCAGGGCGGCCAGGATTGAGCGGGAGGACAAAAATGAACACAACCACACGAACCGACGACGAGGTCCTCACCGACACGGCCGAGGGCATGAGCTATCTGAACCGCCTGCCGCGGCGGATCGTGGTGCTTTACCTGCCGATGGCGGTCTTCGTCTTCGTATTGCTCTTCCCGTTCTACTGGATGGCGATCACAGCGGTGAAGCCAAATGCGCAGTTGACCGACTACAACAATTATAGCCCCTTCTGGGTGGTCCGTCCGACGCTCGACCACATCAAATATCTGCTCTTCGAGACCTCCTATCCGGGCTGGCTATGGAACACGATGCTGGTGGCCGTAGGCTCGACCATCCTGTCGCTTGCCGCATCGGTTTTCGCGGCTTATGCGATCGAGCGGGTGCGCTTCACCGGGGCGCGGCCCGTCGGGCTGCTGATCTTCCTCGCCTATCTGGTGCCGCCGTCGATCCTGTTCATCCCGCTCGCCTTCATCGTCTTCAAGTTCGGCATCTACGATTCCAAGCTGGCGCTGATCTTCACCTATCCGACGTTCCTCATACCGTTCTGCACCTGGCTCCTGATGGGCTATTTCCGCTCGATCCCTTTCGAGCTCGAAGAAAGCGCGCTGGTGGACGGAGCCACGCGCTGGCAGATTCTGGTGAAGATCATCCTGCCGCTTGCGGTGCCGGGCCTGATATCGGCCGGCATCTTCGCCTTCACGCTCTCGTGGAACGAGTTCATCTACGCGCTGACATTCATCCAGTCCTCGGAGAACAAGACCGTACCGGTCGGCGTGCTGACGGAACTGGTGCGCGGCGACGTCTTCGAATGGGGCGCGCTGATGGCGGGCGCACTGTTCGGTTCGCTGCCCGTGGTCATTCTCTATTCCTTCTTCGTCGATTATTACGTGTCGTCGATGACGGGAGCGGTGAAGGAGTGAGTTTCCCTCATCGTCTGACGAGGAGGAGGGCAAATGTCACGAAGATCACCGCGAAAGGTGCCCAGGCGCCCGCATCCTCCAGGGCCAGAAGGGTGAGGGCGCTGAAGGCGCACCAGAGGACCGGAATGGGCAGAAGCAGCCACAGCTTCTGCGGCATGAGCGCCACGAGGGCGCCGAGCGTCACGGCAACGGTCGGATCCGGCATTGCACCGAAGGACTCGGCCGAGGCGGGCGCGCGGCCGGCAAGCAGCGGGCCGAAAGGATAGCCGAGCGAGCCGAAGACCATCAGGCCAATGCCGCCACGCCGGCGCAGGCTGTTCGCGGGCAATGCGCCGCGTTGCGTCCACCGGATCGCGAGAAGCAGCAAACCGGCCTGCAGCATGAAGGCCGCCGTCGCATAGGACATCGCCCAGTTTATGGTGGAGTAACGCAGCCACAGAAATTGCCACGCGCAGAAGAGCCAGGCCAGGGCCAGCGTCGCCATGGCCGCGGCGCGGGCGCGCCGTCCGTCCGTTGCGGTGGCGAACAGGATGGCAAGCGCGCCCGCGACGAAGACCAGCTGAAGCGGCCAGAGTCCCTGATTGTAGCGTTCGACGAGGCGAAAATAGACGCGCGGCGAAAACATCAGGAAATCCGCGAGCCTGTAAGTCGCCCACTCCGACATCACGTCAAATCCGTATCACGCCGCGACAGGGTCATGCTTCACAGCGCCTCCACATAGCCGGCCATGCGCCCGCGCAGCTTCTCGTCGGGCAGGATGCCTCTTGCGGCCTCGAGATTCTCCCGTACATGGTCGACGCGCGTCGTCGCCGGGATTGCGCAGGTGACCGCCGGATGCGAAATGATGAACTTCAGGAGAAACTGCGCCCAGCTGCGAGCGCCGGTCTCCGCAATCCAGTCCGGCAACGGTTCGTCTTCAACCTGCCGGATCAGACCGCCCTGCCGGAACGGCCGGTTGACGATCACGGCAATGCCCTTCTCCTGCGCCAGCGGCAAGATGCGCTCCTCCACCTCGCGGTCGAGAATATTGTAGGTGACCTGGACGAAATCGATCGGCTGGGTCGCCATGACCTGTTCGATCTCGCGGTGCCTCCGCCCCTCCGAGGTGGTGATGCCGACATAGCGCAGCCGGCCTGCCGCCTTCATGTCGAAGAGCGCGGGCAGGTGCTCCTCCCAGGAGACGAGATTGTGAACCTGCATGAGATCGAATTTTTCGACGCCCCAGTAGTCCTTCGATGCTTCGATCTGGGCGGCGCCTTCGCCGGGGTCCGATATCCAGACCTTTTCCGCCGAGAAGAGCTGCTTTGGATATCCGAGCTTGCCGAGGCCGTAGCCGATGGTCGGCTGGGACGATCCGTACATCGGCGAGGAATCGATCATGCGACCGCCGCCTTCGAAGAATGCAGCGATCACGGCGGCACATTCGCCCATCAGTACGGGGTCATCTCCGACGTTGAAGGTGATCCAGGTGCCGAGGCCGATGAGCGGCAACGGTTCTTCGCTCTTCGGTATGACCCGCGTCGTGAGGTCGGCAGCCTGGCCCCACGCCCGCGGCACAAGCGGCAGCGACATACCGATGCCTAGCCCCTGAACGACTGCGCGCCGCGTGAAAGTCATCGCTCCCTCCCTTCGGCCCGAAGCTCTCTAGATCACGATGCTTTTGGGTCAGGTCGACCTGAAAGCATGAACGTGATCAATTCCAAGAAGTTGAGACGCGGGATGCGGGCGGAAAACCGCACACACTTTTCCTCATCCCGCGCTAGCCTGTGGCTCACGGGGCGGGATAATAACCCCTGCGGCGCTACTCTGCAGCCACGAAGTCGTGAGCGCGGTGCTGTAAAGCTAACCGCGGTGAGCCCGCTCGAGTGCGGCGATATCGAACTTCACCATGGCAAGCATGGCTTCCGTCACGCGCTTCGCTCTTTCGCGGTTCGCATCCGAGATCATCTCGCCGAGGACGCGGGGAACGATCTGCCAGGACAGGCCCCGGCGGTCCTTCAGCCAGCCGCAGTGCTCCGCTTGGCCGCCATTGTCGAGGAAGGCCTCCCAGATGCGGTCGAGCTCTTCCAGGTTGTCGCAGGCGTCCTGGATTGAGTAAGCGTGGTTGAAAGGATCGAGAAACCGGCTTCGAGCGCGGTGAAATTCTGGTCGCCGAGCCTGAATTCGATCACCGTGACGCTGCCCGGCGGGCCGCTGGGTGTTTCGGCGGGCACGGTGGTGCTGCCCGATATGGCGGAATTCGGGATCGTCGATACGTAGAAGTCGACCGCCTCACGCGCGTTTTCCGGGAACCAGAGATGGGAGATAATCTTGGGCATGGAAGGATCTCCTTCGATAAGGGGACATTCTGTACGGCCCAAGGACGTTCGGGATTCGCAGTTCCCGACAGACCCGGTCAGAATATCTTCCACGCCTGCAGGGTAGAGCGGATGCGTGCAGCTTTGCGCCCGCATCCGCTCTACCTTTTGCATCCACGCAATGATCATCGCAATTTAAGGGGCGAAGCGGACTAGCTCCTATGCGGGTTCCGCGGGGACGCGGAGGGCTCCAGCTCATTGATGCCGTCGATTCGCTGATCGTTCGCAGGAACGGCCTCGATCTCGAGATTGTGCTTTGCATGGCGCATGTGCTGCCATTCCTTCTCGAGGCGCAGGAATACGTCCGTCGGCATGAATTTTCTCTGCATTCGACCCTCCACGCGGCTGCGTCGAAGAACACGCAAGGAACTGCTTTGTTCCCGCGCCATTTTGCAAATCGCGAAGGAATTTGCGTTTCGGTGTGCCATCGAACCGGTCCGGCACCGACCCGATAGGTGAACCCGCGCTGCTGCTGATCGGTTATGCGGCGGGGTCCACCTATCGCCCCCTCGAAACTGGTGAGGCCGCCTCCTCAAACGTATTCGGCGGGCGGCCTCAAGGCATACGCCTCAACGCGGATTTCACTCCCGGCGCGCGCTCGCGTCAAGGTTTAGCGCTTACTCAATTCGAGTTAGGAAAGATGTATCGGGCGCGTTTCCCTGCCGGGCAAGCCGAATGCGATACGGCTTAGATGGTCTGCAGGGTCCAGGACGCCGCGCCGGCTATTAGCCCGAGGGCGAGCGCAATGGCGATCGCATATCTCATCATCTTCATCCGACGTGTCCGCTCGCCGGTCCAATCGTAGCTCATCATGTGCTCCGAGATGTGCAGCTCAAACGTTAAGATTGGACGCTTTTTCTTAACAAAATGGAAACTACGCGGTTCCACGCCTCGAGTCCTGCAGTGTGAAAGAACCTGACGGCGCGCGGTCCCGTTATCGATCTGTTAAGACTGCACGATTTGTCAGTCGATCCAATTTTAGTAAAATAAGTGTAAAAACGTATCAAAGTAAATATGAATAGTAAGCGGCGCAAAGACGAGGCGATTATTATTGAGGCCAAGAAGACGATTTACCATTATTGAAAAAAGCTCCGCTGATTAACTATTCTCTCCGGTATTCAGGCTATATTTGGGTGTCATTGCGGGCGTGAGAGCGAATAGGCATGTGCGGATTCGGCGGGTATCTTGGTTCAATACGGGACGGTAAGCCCCTTCTCGAAAGGATGACGGCCGCGATCGGGCACCGCGGCCCGGACGAGCGTGGGATCTTCACCGCGCCGGGTGCGGGCCTCGGTCATGTTCGGCTGTCGATTGTGGGGCTCGGGGACGGCCAGCAGCCGATGTCCGACCCGAGCGGCGAGCTGACGATCGCCTTCAATGGTGAAATCTTCAACTATGTGGAGTTGCGCGACGAACTGCGCGCCAGGGGCCGCCGTTTCCGCACCTCCAGCGATACGGAGGTAATCCTCCATCTTTACGAAGAGATGGGCGAGGACTGTCTCTCTCTCCTCAACGGCGATTTCGCCTTCGCGATCTGGGACGCACGCCGGCGCCGGATGATGCTCGCGCGCGACCGCATGGGTGTGCGCCCGCTCTTCCACACATTGAAAGGCGGCACGCTCTATTTCGCATCCGAGGTCAAGGCGCTCCTCGAAGTTCCGGGGGTCTCCGCAGAGATCGACCCGATCGCGCTCGACCAGATATTCACCCTATGGGCGCCAATCGCGCCGCGTACGCCCTTCCGCGACATCCACGAGCTCGAGCCCGGGCATCTGATGATCGCCGATCAGAACGGCACCACGACAAGGCCCTATTGGCAGCTCGACTATCCGGACCGGGACGAGCGCCCAGCCTATGCGGAGGAAAGCCGCGCTGCGGAGGAATTGCGCGCGCTCCTGACGGACGCGACGCGGATCCGCATGCGGGCCGATGTGCCCGTCGGCGCCTATCTTTCCGGAGGCCTCGATTCGTCCATCATCTCGGCGCTGGCGGCCGGGATGACGGCCCAAGGCTTGCGCACCTTCTCCGTCACCTTCGATAGCGCGGAGCATGACGAAAGCGCATTCCAGGAGGAGATGGCAGCGGCGCTCGGAACCGAACACCGCGCGGTCGCATGCCGCGCCGGCGACATCGCCAGGGACTTTCCCGATGTCATCCGCTTTACCGAGAAGCCGATCATCCGCACTGCGCCCGCGCCGCTCTACAAATTGTCCGGCCTGGTGCGCGAGGCGGGTCTGAAAGTGGTGCTGACGGGCGAGGGCGCCGACGAGGTATTCGCCGGTTACGACATCTTCAAGGAAGCGCGCGTCCGCCGTTTCTGCGGCCGGCAACCAGGCTCGCGGATCAGGCCGCATCTGTTCCGCAAGCTTTACCCCTATCTGCCAGGCCTGCAGCAGCAGTCGGCCGAGTATCTCGCCGCCTTTTTCGGCGCCGGCGACGTGGCCCTCGACGACCCGCTCTTTTCGCATCGGCCACGCCTCAAGGGCACGGCGGCAACCAAGATGTTCTTCTCGTCGGACCTGCGCGCCGAACTCAAGGGCTATGATGCGGCGGAAGAATTGGTCAGCCGGCTCCCCGCTGCCTTCGGCCGCTGGCATCCGCTGCATCAGGCCCAATATCTCGAAAGCCGCTTCCTGCTGCCCGGATATATTCTCTCGAGCCAGGGCGACCGCATGGCGATGGCGCATGGGATCGAGGGCCGTTTCCCGTTCCTCGACCACCGCCTCGTCGAATTCGCCGCAAAGCTGCCGCCGGAAATGAAACTCAGAGGGCTCGTCGAGAAGCATATTCTACGGGAGGCGACGAAAGACCTGCTGCCGCCGGCGATCGGCCGCCGGACGAAGCAGCCCTATCGCGCTCCAGACAGCCACTCCTTCAGCGGCGCGGGCGAACTCGATTATGTGCGCTCCGCGATGAGCGAGGACGCGGTCACCGCCGGCGGGCTCTTCAATGCCAAAGCGGTAACGAAACTCTACCAGAAATGCCAGTCGCGCCCAGCCTCGGGCTTTCGCGACAACGCGGCCTTCGTCGGCGTCCTGTCGACGCAACTCTGGCTGCAGACATTCACCGGCACCAGCCTTCGCAAGGCTGAGGCCGCGTAAAAACCGTTGGAAAAAAGGATAGTGGAATGACCCAAGCGATTAAGGACAAGATCAAGGCATTCGTCATCGAGAACTTTCTCTTCGGCGACAGCGCATACGAACTCGCCGACGACGCTTCGCTGATCGAGAACGACATCATCGATTCGACCGGCGTTCTGGAACTGGTGGCCTTCATCGAAGACGATTTCGGGATCGTGATGGCCGATGCCGACATCGTCCCGCAAAATCTCGACTCGCTCGCGCGGATTTCGGCTTTCATCGAAGCCAAAGCCGCCGTGCCGGTCTCGGCGTAAGCGGCGAAGGGACGGGGGTATCACCATCATGCGGTTCGAGCAATTCCTCATCAGGAACGCCGCGGCCAACGGGGCAAAGACGGCGCTGGTCACCGATCGCCGGCGGCTCGGCTATGCCGAACTCGACGATCTTTCGACCCGCCTCGCCGCCGCTCTTGCCGAAAATGGCGTGAAGCGGAACGATCGGGTTCTGGTCTTCATGGACAATTGCTGGGAGGCGGCCGCCGCGATTTTCGCGATTCTCAAGGCCGGAGCGACCTTCAGCCCGATCAACGCTTCGACCAAGGCTGACAAGCTTGCCTACATCGTCGCCGACTGCGAGGCGGCGGCGATCCTGACGCAGGCCAAGCTGATGCCGGTGGTTGCCGAGGCGCTGGCGCTTGCTCCGGGCCATGCGCCATTCGTCGCCTCGACCGCCGCGCCGGGCGGCCGCATCCCGGACGGTGCTGCTTCCTTCGAGGAATGCCTGACGGCTGCACCCGCCCCCGTCCGCCACGGCGGCATCGACGTCGACCTCGGCATGCTGATCTATACCTCCGGCTCGACCGGCCGTCCCAAGGGCGTGATGATGACGCATCGCAATATCGATGCGGCCTCCGAGTCGATCACCACCTATCTCCGCAACACGCCTGACGACATCATCCTGAACGTGCTGCCGCTTGCCTTCGACTACGGACTCTATCAGCTGCTGATGGCGGTCCGGCTCGGCGCGACGCTCGTGCTCGAAAAGTCATTCGCCTTCCCGCAGGCGATCTTCGACCGCATCCGGACCGAAAGGGTTACCGGCTTCCCGCTGGTGCCGACCATGGCGGCAATGATCCTGCAGATGCGTGATCTCGAACCCGGCTTCCTGCCGAGCCTTCGTTATCTCTCCAATACCGCGGCAGCACTGCCGCCGGCGCATATTGCCCGCCTGAGGGAGCTTTTCCCGGGCGCCCGGCTCTATTCCATGTACGGACTGACGGAATGCAAGCGCTGCACCTATCTGCCGCCGGAAGAGCTCGACCGGCGCCCGGGTTCCGTCGGGATCGCCATACCGAATACCGAAGCCTTCGTGGTCGATGACGAAGGAAACCGCGTACCGCCCGGTGTACCCGGCGAACTGGTCATTCGCGGCCCGCATGTGATGCAGGGCTACTGGCGCAACGACGCCGCGACCGAGCGCATGCTCCGCCCCGGCCCTAATCCCTGGGAAAAGGTGCTTCACACCGGTGACCTGTTCCGTACCGACGAGGAGGGTTTCCTCTATTTCGTCGGCCGCAAGGACGACATCATCAAGACGCGCGGAGAAAAGGTGGCGCCCAAGGAGGTCGAGACCGTGCTGCATGCGCATCCGGGAATTGCCGAGGCCGTGGTCATCGGTGTTCCCGATCCGGTGCTTGGAGCCGCGATCGGCGCCCTCGTCGTGTTGTCGGACCCGACGCTGACGGAGAAGGACATCATCCGTCATTGCAGCCGCCATCTCGAGGATTTCATGGTGCCGAAGATCGTCGAGTTCCGCACCGAATTGCCGAAGACGGATACAGGAAAAGTCAGCCGCCGCCTTGCGGCCGAAACATTGGAGCCTGCAGAATGAATATCCGACCCGACCAGAACAGGCTCGTCTTCTCGGCCGACACGCTGGAAATCGACGAAGCTGCGGAGGCCGACCGAATAGTCGCCGGATTGCGGGCCCAGTTGCGCAGCCTGCGCAAACGCGGCCTCGTACTCGGCCTTTCCGGCGGCATCGATTCGAGCGTCTCGGTCGCACTGGCCGTGCGCGCCGTCGGTGCGAAGAACGTCTTCTGCCTCTTCATGCCGGAGAACGATTCCGATCCGGAAAGCCTGCGCCTCGGCCGGCTGGTCGCCGGGACGTTCGGTGTCGAGGCGGTGGTCGAGGATATCGGACCGACGCTCGATGCCATGGGCTGCTATCAGCGGCGCGATGCCTTCATTCGCGAACTCGTTCCCGATTACGGCCCGGGCTGGGCGTCGAAGATCGTCATCGCCAATGCGCTCGAAGGCGACGGCTACAACATTTCCTCGCTCGTTGTGCAGGATCCCGAAGGGAAGCAGACGAAGCTGCGTATGCCGCCTTCCGTCTATCTCGGCATCGTCGCCGCAACGAACATGAAGCAGCGTACTCGCAAGCAGGTTGAATATTACCATGCCGATCGGCTGAACTTCGCCGTGCTCGGCACGCCGAACAGGCTGGAATACGATCAGGGCTTCTTCGTCAAGAATGGCGATGGCGCGGCGGACGTCAAGCCGATCGCCCATCTCTACAAATCGCAAGTCTATGCGCTCGCCGGACATCTCGGAATTCCCGAGGAAATTCGGCGCCGGCCGCCGACCACCGACACCTATTCGCTCGAGCAGACGCAGGAGGAGTTCTATTTCTCCCTGCCTTATGACCGCATGGACCTCTGCCTCTTCGGCCTCAACAACGGACTCAGTGCCGACGAGGTCGGACGCGCGACGAATCTAGACGTGGCTCAAGTCGAGCGCGTCTGGGCGGACATTGCCGCCAAGCGCAAGGCGACGCGCTACCTGCATCTCGGGCCGCAGCTGGTGCAGCCGGTCGAGGAGATCGAGTAAGAATCCGATCGCACGCCCCGTCTTTAAACGGGGCGTGCGATCGGCCGGCTTTATTGAGAGGGTGCAGGTGTCGTCGGTGCCGGTGCCGGCTCTGTGGGCGCGGGCTCCGTCGTCGCCGGGGGAGTCGTTTCAGTCGCCGGGGGCGTTTCAGCCGTCCCTGGCATGAAGAATATGACCGCGAGAATGATAATCGCGAGCACGATAATGCCAATGATAACGTTGCGGTTCATGGTGTTTTCTCCGCTGCTGACGATCATCTTCGATTGATAGCAGACGGCGAGTAGAGAAGCGGCCGCCATGCCTTCAACCGGAGATGCGCTGTTAGCGTAACATGAGTCTCGCCAAGCAATAACATACGAGCTGAATTGACTGACTTTTCTGCCGGTTCGATGCGGCCGAGGCCGGATTGCACCGCACCGGCCGGTTTTTCATCGGCGAAAAACACCCTGCAGAATCGGAACTTCGGACGCCGTTTGGGCGGTGGCATAGTTCGCGAGCATCGTTCCACAAAGGGAAGAATGATCATGCTTGCCAACGACGTATCAGCGATCGGGCACAGGCCATTGGGTCGCTCCGGCCTCTCCGCCGGATCGATCGGCCTCGGCTGTTGGGCGATCGGAGGTTTCTTCACCCTCGACGGGAAGGCGGACGGCTGGGGAGAGGTCGATGACGAACAGTCAATCCGCGCAATACATGTCGGGCTCGATATGGGTGCATCGCTGATCGACACCGCCGACGCTTATGGAACCGGTCATAGCGAGGAGGTCATTGGCCGAGCCTTGAAGGGGCGACGAGGCGAGGCAATCGTCGCAACCAAGTTCGGATATACCTACGACCGTGCCAAACGTGCCCTGATCGGCACGGATGTCAGCCCCTCCTATATCGAGCAGGCCTGCACGGCGTCGCTCCAGCGTTTGGGCACCGGCCATATCGACCTCTATCAGATACATGTCGGCGAACTGTCGCACGATCAGGCGGATGCTGCCGGCGAGACACTTGAAAAACTGGCGGAGACAGGTGCCATCCGTTTCTGGGGCTGGAGCACGGACAACGCCGCCGGCGCGAAGCGGATGGTGAAGTTTCCGCATTTCGTCGCAGTTCAGCAGGAGCTCAACGTCTTCACCGACGGGCCCGAAATGCTTGCGATGTGCGAGAGCAACGATCTTGCGAGCCTGAACCGGTCGCCATTGGCGATGGGGTTTCTGACCGGCAAGTTCAATCCTGACACGCGCCTGCCTGACAACGACGTGCGCGCGGCCGGTCACAACTGGGTGAGGTTCTTCGAGGACGGACGGCCACGTGCCGACTATCTCCGGCGCCTTGCAGAGCTCAGGGAGCTTCTCCAGACGGGCGGCAGAACGTTGGCTCAAGGCGCGCTGGGCTGGCTTCTCGCCCGTTCGCCCAGCACCTTCCCCATACCGGGTTTCAAGTCAGAGGCGCAGGTCCGGGAGAATCTCGCGGCGATGCAGACGGGGCCATTGCCGGCCGCAACAATGGCGGAGATCGATGCGCTTCTCCGCAGCGGACCGACCGGGTAGATCGACCGGCCGGCGGGCCGCTCACGGCAGTTCGATCGATTTGAGCCTTCGCGGCGGAGATCGGTCTTTCAATCGGAAAGTGTTGCTTTTCTGCAACGGAGTTCGCTCGGCGGCTGCAATTCGAAATTGAGTACTTGCCGATCGGTCGGTCTCGTGCAAGGATCACCTCATCCGCAATTCAAATCAGAGGAGGCGTAAGATGGATTCCAATCTCGTGTTTGTGCGCCTCTGTGGCGGAACGGCTATCATGCCCTCGATGCGTCGTGCATCTGGCTTCAGCCGCTACTGATCCAAGGCTCACAAGCCCGCATTTCCGCCATTTGGCGCTTCCCTTTTTCCTGACGTGACCGGCTGACGGGACTATTGTTCGCATTTTTGCGTTCCGCATCCGCACGTCTTTGATCCTCGAAAGGACCTGGCTGCGTCACTGCGCCGGGACGGACAGTCATGCGTGAACCACAAGCTATAGTTGTCGAACCCCTCGCGGCGACGGTCGATGAACTTTACCGGAAATTCGGCGTCTGGAAGACCGCACGCGCGCTGATGTCAGCCGCCTGGAGGCGCCGTCAGGCGCAAAACCAGATCACCCATCTTTCGAATCGGATGCGCCGAGATATCGGCCTTCCGGAGGCGGAGGAGGAATTTCCCATCTGGGACATAGGCGCCTTCATTCAGGCTAAGGCAGGGCGCCCGGATTGACCTGCAGTGGTCGGCCTGCTGCAAAAGGAGAGAGGAACCGAAACTTCCTCTCTCCTTTTTGATGTCCCTTTTCCCCAGCCGTCAGCCCTGTGCAAGCTCCCATCGTCACCATGCTGCCTAGAACTGGTCGCCGGTTCCGTCGAGTCTCGTTGCGGACAGATGGTCCGCACGTCACGAAAATCTCCACGTCATGCGGAGGCGAAACGGACCGAAGATCAGGCAAAGAAGGAGGCCCGGTTAACCATTTGTTAACCATGGCTCGCCTACATCTTGGCAACCAAAAATTAACGAAGATGACCAAAGTGCTAACAGACGCTCGCTCGATCCGCATCAAGGGCCGCTCCTTCCTGGCGCTGGTGCTTTCCCCGGAACTGCCGCTCGACTGGTGGCTTGGCCGGCTCGATGACCTCGCTTCGCGTTCGGCGGGTTTCTTCCTGGGGCGCCCGGTGGTGCTCGACGTGGCGGATCTCGAGATCGACCGGAAACAGTTGAAGAGCCTGCTCGACGAGCTCGGCCAGCGCAATGTCAGGGTTATGGGGATCGAAGGCGGGCGTCCCTCGCTTTTCGAGCCGGGAATGCCGCCCGCCATGAAGGGCGGCCGGCCGGCGCCCGATTTCGAGGTGCCCGAGGTCGATCTTGCCGATCCGCCGAAGGCCGGCAAGGGAAAGGCCGCTGCGCCGGTTACGCCGGAGGAAGTTCAGCCGGTACGGGCGACGGCATCGATCATCGTCCGGGAACCGGTTCGGTCCGGACAGTCGGTCATCTTCCCGGAAGGCGACGTGACGGTGGTCGGCTCCGTCGCATCCGGCGCGGAGATCGTCGCAGGAGGTTCGGTCCATATCTACGGGACGCTCCGAGGGCGGGCGCTGGCAGGATCGGTCGGAAACGCGTCTGCGCGCATCTTCTGCCGCCGGCTCGAAGCGGAATTGCTGGCAATCGACGGCGTCTACAAGACGGCCGAGGACATGGCGCCCAATCTGCGCGGCCAGTCGGTCCAGCTCTGGCTGGAAGGCGATTCGATCATGGCGGAAAGACTTAACTGAGCCGGTTGCCGGCGGGATTTATCGGATTAGAGCGGGGATGCGGGCGGAAAACCGCTCACAATTTTCCTCATCCCGCTCTGACAACAGGAGCGGGAAGATGGCGAAAGTAGTTGTAGTTACATCTGGAAAGGGCGGCGTCGGCAAGACGACGTCAACGGCCGCACTGGGTGCGGCGCTGGCGCAGCGCAACGAGAAAACGGTCGTCGTCGATTTCGACGTCGGGCTGCGCAATCTCGACCTCGTCATGGGCGCCGAGCGCCGGGTCGTCTACGACCTCGTCAACGTGATCCAGGGCGACGCGAAGCTGCCGCAGGCGCTGATCCGCGACAAACGGCTCGACACCCTCTTCCTGCTGCCGGCATCGCAGACCCGCGACAAGGACAGCCTGACCCCCGAGGGCGTCGAGCGGGTGATGGAAGAACTCAAGAAACACTTCGACTGGATCATTTGCGACAGCCCGGCCGGGATAGAGCGCGGCGCAACGCTCGCCATGCGCCACGCTGACCTCGCAGTCATCGTCACCAATCCGGAAGTCTCCTCCGTTCGC
Source organism: Ensifer meliloti (assembly GCF_030064585.1). Taxonomy (NCBI): domain Bacteria; kingdom Pseudomonadati; phylum Pseudomonadota; class Alphaproteobacteria; order Hyphomicrobiales; family Rhizobiaceae; genus Ensifer; species Ensifer meliloti. The sequence continues at coordinate 618,478 of NZ_CP120364.1, read as the reverse complement.
GACTCCGACCGCATCATCGGCCTGCTCGATGCCAAGACCGAAAGGGCAGAGCGCGGAGAGCGGGTCGAGAAGCACCTGCTGCTGACGCGCTACGATGCCGTCCGTGCCGAGCGTGGCGACATGCTCAAGGTCGATGACGTCCTCGAGATACTCTCCATCCCGCTCATTGGCATCGTTCCCGAGAGCATGGACGTTCTCAAGGCTTCCAACCTCGGTGCCCCGGTGACGCTCGCCGACAGCAGCAGCGCTCCGGCGCGTGCCTATCTGGATGCTGCGCGCCGCCTTGCGGGAGAAACGGTACCGATGACGATTCCTGGCGAGAAGCGTGGCTTCCTGGGCAAGATATTCGGACGGAGGGCAGCATGAGCATTTTCCGTTTCTTCAGCAAGCAGACCTCGGCGCCGACGGCCCGCGAGCGCCTGCAGGTGCTGCTGGCGCATGAGCGCGCGTCGGTCGGCCAGTCGGATCTCGTGGCGGTGCTTCGGGAAGAAATTCTCGCCGTCATCGCCAAGCATGTCCAGGTCGACCGCGACAAGGTCAACGTCACGATGGAACGCGGCGAGCACGTCACCACGCTCGAAGTCGACATCGAGATCCCGATGAAGGCGGGCGTGCGGGCGGCCTGAGCCGGCCGCGTCGCCGGACCGCAGCACCATCGTGGCCCGGCAGGTTGCGCAATGGCAACCGGATAGATATCCCTTTCCTGCAGCCTCTCATTCGGGAGGCTGCAGTGCCGCCTTCGCCTGGCCGCCGCGCCCATCGTCGGACTTTGGTCCGAATCGCATCGGACGATCGTCCGACTGGTGAAAGCGAAACGTCTGAAACACCCCGATTGCAGTTGACGCACTGACCAGACCGTGAACAAAGATGGCGCAACAGCCGGCGAAAGCGAATGTCAGGCTTTCCCGGTGGACTGTTGTCGCGTCGGCGGCGATGCCGACGATCGGTGATAGCGTCAATGCATTCGCGAGACCGCGAGCAGGCGCAGGCCGGTGAAACTCTTCAGGAGGAGCGTGATGGTCACGCGTCGAAACTTTCTCGCAGCACTGTGCTGGGTTTCGGTCGGCCTTCCCGTCGCCGTATCGCCTTACAAAATCGCGCTGTCGGGCTCAGGCATCGAACTGGAACCGCAATCCGCTCTCGCCAAGGGAGGCGGTAGCGGCGGCGGGCGCGGCGGCGGACGCGGCGGTGGCGGCGGCGGCGGCGGACGAGGCGGCGGAAACGGTGGCGGCGGCGGAAACGGGAATGGCAGGGGCGGCGGCTCGAACGGCAAAGGCGGCGGCAATTCGAATTCCGGCCGGGCAAGCGGAAAAGCAGCGACGTCCGTGGAAGACGGCGGCGCCATCCTGCGCGTACGTCACCGGGACGGCATCAGCGAAGTGATCGAAGGCGCCCGTTACATCATGAGGGATTCGCGCGGGCGCACGATCGTCAACCGGCGGGCAACGTCGGCCGACCGGAGACGGCTTCTGTCCTTCATTGACTGACCGGACGCCAGTCGAGCGCGTCGCGCAGCACCATGGCCGCCTCCGTCCGGTTGGCGACGTCGAGCTTCGCCATGATCTGCGTCATGTGATGTTTCACCGTTTTCTCGTGCAGATCGAGCTTTCGGGCAATCTGCTTGTTGCTCATTCCCGAGGCGACGAGGTGCAGGACCTCCTGTTCGCGCCGCGTCAGCTCGGCAACGAGGTTGGACTTGGCCGGTGCAGAATTGGCCAGCTGCCCCGTCAGCAGCTTGGCGGAAAGGGTGGGGGCGACATAGCTCTCGCCTGAGGCGACGGTGCGAATGACTTCCGCCAGCGCCCTCGCGCCGATCCCCTTGAGAATGTAACCCTTCGCGCCCTCCTTCAGGGCTGCCGCGACGTCGTCATTCGCCTCGGAAACGGTCAGCATGACGATCTTCTGCGAGGGCGCAACGCTCAAGATCGCCGGAATGGCGTTCAGCCCGCCGCCCGGCATGGAGATGTCGAGCAGCATGACGTCAGGGTTGATGGTTTGCGCAATCGCGACCGCTTCGTCCCGCGACCCGCCTTCCGCGACGATCTCGAACCCGTCGATCTCCGACAGGCTCCGCGTCACACCCTCCCTGAACAGAGGGTGATCATCGACCACGGCTACTCGAATTCCCGTCATCATGCCTGCTCCATTTCCTCGAGGCCAAGCGACATCCGGACGATGGTGCCGGGCGCGTTGGGGTTGATCTCGAATGTTCCGCCGAGGCTCTCGACCCGGCCTTTAAGACCCGCGAGGCCGAGGCTCGTCGGTCGCACTTCGCTTAGGTCGAAGCCCGGACCGCCATCTGCAACCTCGACGGTAATCTTGTCACCGTTCGTGTTCTGCGTCACGCGCTGAGCAATGCCGCCACCGTGACGAAAGGCGTTGTTAAGTGCTTCCTGCACGAAACGGTATACGCAGATCTTCGCCGATGCGGAAAGGCGCTCGGGCGGGCCGCTCATCGACAAGTCCACGGCCGTTCCCGTTCGTTGTTCATGGGCCCGAACGCAACGCTCCAGAATCTCCCTCAGGCTGGCGGTCTCTATCTGCGGCAGCACCAGACCGTTGCACAGCGTCCTGATCTCGTTCATCGCCTCGTCGAGGCTGCCCTTGATGGCGGCGATCTCACGCTCGCGCAGTTCGGCGGGGGTCGAGGGGCTGACAAGCTTGTTGCTGTCCAGCCGAAGCGAAGCATAAGCCACGAGCTGCGCCGGTCCGTCATGGAGGTCGGCGCCGATCCGCCGCAACAGGGTTTCGTTCAGCGCCGTCGCACGCTGGGAGGCCTGGCGCAGGCGCGCGCGCAGTGCCTCGTTCTGCGCAAGCAGCGCCGAAAGCTCATCGACGCGCTGCCCGAGCGCATGGCGCTGTTTCTCGATCGTTCTGCTGCCGCGCAGGACGATGGCCGAAAGCGCGACGAAGAAGGCGAGCGTGAAGCCGGCAACGGCGATCCACGTGTGAAGCCGCGCCCGATTGAGGCTCTGCTCGAACTCATCGGCAATCTCGTGGAATTCCGAGACGGCGACCACCTCGCCGGACCAGGGTTGGAGAAGGGGATTGTAGATCTCCAGGAGAGGACTTTTCGAAAGGCGCTCCGTCTCGCCGTCGGCCTCGTCGAGAGGCATGAAACGAGCGACCATGCCGCCGTCGAATGCTGCCGTCAGCTCCGGACCCAGCTCGTACTTCCGACCAACCATGGCCTTTTCGCTTGAATAGAGAACGGTGCCGTCGGCCCGCCAAAGTCGGAACGACGCGAGCCGGTCGCCCAAAGCGCCCTGCCCAAGCGTTTCGTCAAGCGCCCGTGCCACCGAGTCGTCGAGCACCTGCGTCGTTTGCATGTCGGGCAGGAGCGGCGCAATCACGCTGTCGACATAGAGCGCCGTGGTTGCCGCGGAGTTGCGCGTCACGGCTTCCTCTATAAGGCTCGTCACGAAGGCACCGACGACGAGCATCGCCGCAGCGGCTACCGAGCCACCGATAATGAGGAACTGCTTTGCCAGCGGCTGAGAGTTCCACCGTCTGATGAGGTCGTCGACGTGCACGAGAAATCTCACGATGGCCCGCTCAATTCGTCGCCGGCACTGCTGCATTCTTTTGCAACCGCCAAATTATCATTTCCGGCCGGCCGGTCAACGCGCGCCATCCCTTACCCCTTGGTCATAGCGCATCTTGGGACTTTTGACGACCGTGCCCACGGACCTAAGTCCTATCAACCGGCGCATTGGTCCGGCGGCGGTGGAACCCGCGCCAGTTGCACGCTATCGCTTAGTCAATTGAAGCAGAAAACCGGCCGGTGCAAGAACGGCCGCGACATTCGATAGGAGGCCCTCATGCCTGTTTCCAAATTCGTCGGACGAGGTCTTATTGCGCTGGCACTCTCAGGTGCGCCCCTGGCGGGCATTGCGCCCGGCATGTCGGACATCGCCTTCGCCAAGGGCGGCAACGGTGGGGGCAACGGCGGCGGCAATGGTGGTGGCGGCAACGGCAATGGTGGCGGCAATGGCGGCGGCCACGGCAAGAGCGGAAGCCACGGCAATAGCGGAAGCCATGCGAAGGCTCGATCCGATTCGGGCAGATCGGGCGGCGAACGCGCGGGCACGCCGCGTTTCCTCCAGGACCTGTTCAAGCACGGCAGGAAGTCCGAACGAGCGGCCACCGGCAGATCCGGCAAGACAGTCAAGGCCAGGGCCACGAAAACGGCTGTCCCGACGCCGAAGCCTAAAAATCCGCAGGCCGAAACGGCAAAGCTGAGCTCGCTCGGCCGGAACTATCACGCCTACCTGAACTCGAACGACCCGCGGATGGCGGCAATCTCCGCCTATGCGATCGCATATGCCGAGTTCGAGGCCGAATTCGGCTCGGACGTCATCCCGACCGATCCGGCTCTCAGCGATGAAGCGCTGCGCGAGGCGATTGCAAGCTTCACGAATGGCGGCGAAGTGACGGACGCAACACTGGAGGATGTCAAGGAAACGCTCGGCGTCGGAACCTCCGTCGGGAAGATAGACGATATTCGCGAGCATCTTCTCGACACGACGCCCGATGGGGACATCGCTATCGAAAACTGACCGAACGAGGCGCGTCGCCGGATGGAACATCTGAGAAGATTCGACCGTGTCGTCGGCGCCGTGACCCAAGCGATGAGGGAGGGGCGAATAGGCTTTTCCCTGCAGCAGGTCAATGCGGTCCACGACACGGGCGAGGTGCTCTATTCGGAATGCCTCGGCAGACTCGTAGAACGTGACGGAGCGGTCAGGACGAGCGAGGAATTCACTGCTTTTCTCGAAGCGTCGGGACGTGTTGCGTCATTCGATCGATACATGGTCGGTCTCGCATTCGAGTGGCTTGACTGCAACCCGTCAGGCGTGTTGGGTTGCGATGTCTCGGCCGGCAATATTTTCGACGAGAACACCTGGTCGGAACTTTACGACCTGCTTTCGCGAAATCGGGAAATGGCCTCGCGCCTGGTTCTCGAAATAACGGAGTGCCTACCGCTGGCCACTCTGCCGATGGCGGCGGAATTCATCGAGGGCGCACGCGCACTGGGCTACAGAATCGCCCTGGACAGTTTCGGAACGGGTCACTCGACGCCGGAATCGCTGTTGTCCGTTCCCGTCGACATCGTGAAACTGGACGCCTTCTTCATCGGCCGCGGCCAGGGTGTGGGCAAGGGCAAGGGGTTCCTCCATCATTTGGTAGGGCTCGCTTCCTGCGTTGCGCCGACGGTGATCGTCGAGGGCATCGAGACCTACGGACAGCTCGAAGCCGTCAAAAAGGCCGGCGCAACGCATGTGCAGGGCTTCCTTCTGTCCGAGCCGACGCTGTACCCCGTCTATTGTGGCCAGCCGGCGCCGCTGCCGGCCGCCATACCCAGATCTTCGGGATCGCGCCAGCTGCATTCCTAGATCACGAAGCTTTTTGGTCGGGTCGACCGAAAAGCATGAACGTGATCGATTCCAAGAGTTAGAACGGGTTGCAGATATCGAATATGTGATTGGCCGTGAGTTTGGCAATCCACGCGAGTCGGCTACACGTCTACACGCGACCCCCGTTTCTCTCTTCGTACCTGCTTGAGATGTTTAACAAAATCCAACTACAAAGACGAACGCTTCTTCTGGGAGCGATCTCCGCAACAGCAGCCGTCGCGGGGTGCTCGACCTCTGCGCCGCAGACCGAGCGCGCTCCCGTGCCGCGTCCGGTGAGCCGCCCGATCGGGCTGGCGAGCGATGCCGAACTGGAAGCCAGATATGCTGCCGTCGAAGATGGCGGACATTTTATTCCGGCAGTCCCCTATAGGGAGATGGATCCGAAATACTTTCGCCAGCGGGTGCCGGACCCCACCGGCGAACCGGCGGGGACGGTGGTCGTCGACACGCCCGGGCGGTTCCTTTACCTCATCGAGCCTGGCGGAACGGCAATGCGCTACGGCGTCGGCATTGGGCGCGAGGGCTTCGCCTGGGAGGGCGAAGGGATCATACACTGGCGCCAGCCCTGGCCTCGGTGGAAGCCCCCGGCCGATATGATCGCCCGCCGGCCGGAACTCGAAAAATACTCCGTCGCGAATGGCGGCATGGCCCCCGGCATCGACAATCCCTTGGGTGCCCGCGCGCTGTACATCTTCCAGGACGGGCAGGACACACTGTACCGTCTGCACGGCACGCCGGAGTGGAAATCGATCGGCAAGGCAGTCTCGTCGGGGTGCGTTCGGCTGGTGAACCAGGACGTCATCGATCTTTACAAGCGTGTACCCTACCACGCCCCGATCGTCGTCTATCAAAAGCCGCTTGCCGAGCAGCTTCAAGTCTAGAGCCTGCTAAGTTTCGGGATATCCCGCGGCCTATTTGATCTCCGCATTCCTGTGCTCGTCACGGGAATCCAGCCAGCCCATGTCATTGGGCTGGAAGAACTCTTCCCCGCGCCGCAGACGCGGCGCTGCTGGAACCCTGTGACAAACACAGGGATGAGGAAGGAGGAGAGATTGCAGTCCTTCGATACGTTTCCTCTGCGGTGCCATCGGCAAGATGGCTTACATACGCGCAAGCGCCAGAACGGATCACGTCGATGATTTTAGGTCGAGCCGGCCTAAAGTCATCGTGATCTAGTGCATTGCGAACGACGCATTCCCGGACGCAAGGCCGCCATGCACATTCGTGGAAGTGCTCTAGATCCGGTTGAAAGTCCCGCCGATCAGCCGGCTCCAGTGTTCCCCCGCCAGCCCGTTGATGAAACCCTGTGCGTGACGGAAGGCGTCGACGAGCTCCTCCTCGCGGGAGTGGACGACGGTCGAGGCGGCATGGACGAAGCCGATACGGCGGCCCATCATGGCCTCCAGCAGTGCCGGCTGGGTTCGACCGCGAACGGCAGCGGCGCCGCGCGCGGCGGCGTGCTCTATCAGGCAGTCAAGGATCGGCCCGGCCTGTCCCGGCAGGGCGAGGACCTGGAGAACCCTGGCAGTTCCGCCGGGCTGCAGGTGGTAGAAAAACGCTCCGACGGGCGCACCACTTCGCGTCCTCACGGCCGCAAGCACCGGCTCGCCGAATTCCGGCTTCTTCTCCGCGTCTTCGAGGATATGGTCTAGCTGGCCCTCGGCCCAGGCCGGCTGCACGGCAAACTGCCGGGTCAAGGGTTCGAAGAGCTCGGCGAAGCCATGCCGGTCGAGGTCGGCGACCTGCAGCGGACCCTGGGTGGTGGCGGCGTCGGGCACGCCCGACCAGCGCAACTCGCCGCGTCGCAACTTGCCGCGATAACGGCGGTCGAACGCATGAGCCAGCGGGCCGAGCGCGCGAGCAGGGCCGAACCGGCTCGCGACGAGATCGAGGCCGAAGGATGCGGGCCGGACGACGCGTATCCAGTCGAGGCTGTATTGCGGCAGCACGACGCCACGCAGCTTCGTCCACATCTGCGTCGAAATTTCGCTGGCCGTTTCGCTGAAGGAAAGGTCCTGCGGTCCTGCAAGGAACGCTTTCAGCAGCCGCGCGCCGGCCATCGGATCGCTTTCGTGACCTTCGACCATCAGCGAGCCGCAGATGGCGGCGCGCAATGGCCTGCCGCGATACGTCATGGCCAGAGTGTTCGCTCCGACGAAGCCGGAAATCCGGCCGTCATCGTTGCTGTACACGAGCGGGCGGATTTCCGGGTCGTTGCCCGGGGCATCGATATAGAGTTGCCGAAGATATTCGATGAACGCAGGCGGCGGCTCCTCCGCGCTGTTGCGGAAAACCTTCTGGAAGAGCCGCGCGACAGCCGGGATATCCTCGACTGCGAGCGAACGGATGTCGCTCATCTGCTTGCCCCGTCAGCCGCGGCGGTTGCCGCTGCACCTCCCAGCCTGCGCGCGAGTGCGACCCGCGGCTTTCCGGCCGAGTCCTCCGCGAATGTCACTGCCTCATACGCCTTCGTTCGGGCGAGAAGCGCCGTGGCCTGGCGATCCTGTCCCTCTCCGAACTCGAAGAGAAGCCAGCCGCCCGGCTTGAGGAAGGCGACGGCCTCGCGGATCAGCCGCTGATGGATGGATATGCCGTAGGGGCCGCCGTCGAACGCCTCCCGCGGCTCGCTCGCGAGAAGATGCGCGCTGTCGCCTTCGAGGCGGGATGTCGAGATATATGGCGGGTTGCAGACGATCATGTCGACGGCGCCCTCGAGGTCTTCTCCGGCGAGGGCGGCGAACAGGTCGCCCTGCCGGATGACGACGCGGTCGCCAAGCGAGAGGCGATCGACGTTGCGCCGCGCAAGCGCGACCGTGCTGTCGGTGAGGTCGGCACCCCAGACACGCGCAAGCGGTACCTCCTCGGCGATCCCCAGAGCGAGATTGCCGGATCCGCAGCACATGTCAATCACGGTCGCCGATCCGGCGCACCCGGTCAGGATCGCTGCGGCGTTCCGCCCAAGGAGTTCCGTCTCCTCCCTCGGCACGAGCACGTCCGGTGCGAGTTCGAGGTCGACGCCCATGAATCGTACGAGCCGCGGCGCGCGACCCTCGGTCCGGCCGTCAAGATGATTGTCGCCCTGCAGCACGAAGGCTCCTTCGGTTATCGGATTGGATGTCGTCCGGCGCACACTAGCGCGTGCAGGTAAACGGAAGCTGAAATGCAAGGCGTCCGATAACACATGGCGTCACAAAGCTTATGTTAACCGGCCAATCACTTATCCTCGCTAGTGTGCGCCTCAATCGGCGAGGTGCGGGTCGCGGCCCGGTGCCGGCCCTTAAGTCGGATTGTCAAGGCAGAACGGATGGCCTCGGAAGGTGTAACGGAACAGCGCGGTGACAGACCATTCCTGCCGATGGTCATGTCCTATCTCGCCTCCGGCGGCAGTCTGGTTCTCGGTTCGGCGGCGCAACTCCTTACCTTTGCCATCCTTGCCCGCTGGCTCGGCGTCCGCGAGTTCAGCGTTTTCGTCGCAATTACTGCGGTCGCCAACATCGCCGTCCATCTCTGCGGGCTCGGGGCGATGGAATGCCTGGTGCGCCGGGTCGCGCGCGACCGCGCGATCTACCCGCAGATGCTCGGACACAATCTCATCCTGACGGCGGCGAGTGGGGCAGCTCTGGTCCTGTTGGGAGCGGTGGTCCTGCCGTTCTTCTTCACCATTTCGCCGGACCCCGTGACGAACGTCGCCGTGATCACGCTGATGCTCGTCACCAATATCCTGCTGGTCCGGGGCATCGTGCTCACCGAGCAGATCTTTATCGCTCACACGAATTTTGCCTCCGCGAACAAGGTCGTCGTCGGTTTTGCGGCGGCGCGCACGGTTGCGGCGGCACTCGCCTGCATCGCCTTCGGCGTCACCAGCGTCGCATCCTGGGCGGTGTGGCAGTTTCTGTGCCATGTCCTCGTGGCGCTCTTGTGTATGCGGGCAATCCGCGGACTTGGTGCGCCGCGCTACCGCATCGTGCGGGAGGAACTCCCGCAAGGCCTTTACTTCAGCATTCCCTTCATCCTGCGTGCGCTGCGCCAGAATGCCGACCTGCTTGTCCTGAGCCTCGTCACCACCGCCGAGGTCGTCGCAAGCTACAGTGTCGCTCGCCGCATGCTTGAGAGCAGCTATCTTTCGGTGGAAGCGCTCAACCGGCTTATCTACCCGGGTTCGGCGAGGGCGACGGCGGCGGGGCTTCACCACGCCCTCCAGCGGGTGCGCCGGGTGCTCGCTGCCGCAATCGTCATCAGCCTCGCTGCGGCCGTCACGGTCTTCGTTCTGGCGCCGGTCCTGCCCTACCTCTTCGGCAAGGACTATCTCTCGCTGGTCGGCTTCGTCAGAAGCCTCTGCTGGGTCGTGGTGCCGCTCGCGATGTGGTCCGTCGCGGTCGAGGCACTCGGCGCCTCCGGCGCACACGCCGCCCGTGCGACCGTCATGGGGCTCGGTAGCATCGCCGGCGCCGGCCTTGCCGCATGGGCAAGCTGGTACGCCCCGCCGATGGGAACTTTCCTGTCCTTCTACGCAATCGAAATCACGATGGTGGTCGCCTCATGGAGCGTGCTCCTGCACTTGGTGCGGCGCGATCGCCGCCAGGCTGCGCTCGCCTTTGGAGCGGGCGCCATATGACGATGGAGGTGGATGAAATTCGCGTATTCGAGAGCGTGCCGGTCGGTGCAGGGCAGCGCCGCGGTACGCGCGCCATGGCGCCCGGCGACATTCCGGCGGTCGGACGGCTGTTCAACAGGATTTTCCGAAGGCAGGACCACGCGCCCGAGAATGACCTTGGACGTTATCTCGAGACCGTCTTCTTCGGCAGCCCCCACTATTCTCCCGAACTCGGCAGCGTCGTGCACGAGAACGGTGCGACCGGCATAGACAGCGCAATACTCGCGGTGCCGATGGCGTTCATGGTCAATGGCCGCCCGATCATGGCCCGTCTTCTCTGTGCCTTCATGGCGGATGGTAAAGCAGGAGCCGTTGGAGCGGCGCGTCTTGCGCGCACCATGCGGGCGGCTCGCCAGGACATGTGCTTTTCCGACAATGCGTCGCCGGTCAGCGCCGACCATTGGGTTGCGGGAGGTGGCATCGTCCTGCCGATCCAGAGCCTCGAATGGCAGCGTTCGTTTCTGCCGCTGACCGCTGCGGCGATTCTTGCGGGCAGTCACTTCCCGATAGCGCGCTCGCGTGTACTCGTAGGCGCCCTCAGGCTGATTGACCGTGCACTGCGCCGGTTGCGGCCCTCTATGCGGCCGAAGGCGGAGGGCGAATGCAGGATCGAGGCAGCGGGCGTCGAGGAGTTCCTCGAATGCGCGAGCCCGATGCTGGAACGCTTTGCGATCCGCCCGGCCTGGTCGCGAGCCGAATTCGATTGGCTCGTGGGCGTCGCTTCGATGAACCGGAGCCTCGGGACGCTCCAATGCAGGAAAGTCGTTCTGGCGGACGGCCGCACGATCGGCGCCTTTCTTTCTTTCGGCAAGCAAGGTGCGGTGGCCACGGTGCTCAATCTCGTCTGCGAAGGGGGGCGCGAACGCGACGTCGCCGCGGCAATGTTCGCGCGGCTCGATGCGGAAGGCTATGCCGTGGCGGTCGGCATGGCACAGCCGTTCCTGATGAACGCGATATCGCGCCAGCGATGGCTGTCATTCCGGCACCGCGGCTACTTCTGCATGGTGACCCGCCATGCGGACCTCAAGGAAGCGGCAGAGCGCAACGACATCTATATCGGCGGCCTCGCCTCCGAGACCTGGAGCCGGCTACTGACAGACTTTTAAACGGGCGTAGAAATTTCAGGGCCGATGATCCCAGGGATTGATGACAATTACCCCGGCGTCAGCAAAATCCGCGACCTTGCGGGTTGCCACGGAGGCGCCGCGAGACCATGCGATCGCGCCAATCTGCGCGTCGAACCGTAGAGAAGTTCAGGTTCCCGTTACCGTCCTGGTAAATACAGTCGCCGGTTGTTGTTCGGCAAGCGAGGTCTCTACCGCGACGGAAGGCGCCGGGGCAAGCAGCTCCGACAGAACATTGGTGTCGAGAATGATCACCCGGAGAAATCCGGTAGGTCGCGGATGGCCTCGCGAGGGGGTAGCTCAAGCTCAACGCCTCCGAGCGGCACGATGCGGGAGCGGATTGCTGCCGCGAGATTGGCCGGTCGGTTTTCGCCTGTCGAAAGCGCGGCGCGAAGGATGTCCCGCGCTTCGTCCTCCATTGAACGCCCATGCGCGGCGGCACGAATGCGCAGACGCTTCTTAAGCCCGTCATCGAGGTTGCGGATCGTCATGCTCGCCATGCGGCTTCCTTTCCTCATTGATGGCAATTTTATCGTTGACTGCAGCGGCGGCAAGGCACGCCTGCGAGAGATCTGGAGCCGGCTGCCGACGGATTTTTGATTGCATGTCTTGCCGTCGTTCAGTCGCGATTGTATGAGCGAGGCCTGTTCTGACGCAGTCGATGGGAAATGACGATGGCACCCGCTGTTCTGTTTGAAGGCCTGTCAGCGTTCCCGCCCACACCCGCCGATGTGGACGGCAAGATCTCCGAAGAGGCGCTGTCGCGACTGCTCGAGCGTATCCGCGTAGCACGCGTGGACTCGATTGGATTGCTCGGCAGCACAGGGGCTTACGCATTTCTCTCGCGCGGTGAACGGCGACGGGCAGTGGAGATCGCTGTCGAATGCGTGGGAGGCAGAGTTCCCCTCATCGTCGGTGTCGGCGCACTCAGGACCGACGAGGCTCAGGCGCTCGCGCGCGACGCGAAGGAAGCCGGGGCCGACGGACTCCTCCTGGCTCCCGTATCCTACACGCCTCTGACCGAGGAGGAGGCTTATCAGCATTTTGTTGCCGTTGCCGGCGCTTCCGACTTGCCGCTCTGCATCTACAATAATCCGGGCACGACCAGGTTCGTCTTCAGCGAGGAACTGATCGTACGGCTCTCGCAGGTGCCGAATATTGCCGCGGTGAAGATGCCGTTGCCCGCCGACGGCGATTTCGGGGGTGAGATCGCTCGACTGCGGGCGAACACGTCTGCAGCTTTCGCTATCGGCTACAGCGGCGATTGGGGCGCAGCAGATGCGCTCCTGTCGGGTGCCGATGCGTGGTTCAGCGTCGTCGGCGGTCTCTTGCCTGTTCCCGCATCGAAACTCGCCCGGGCGGCAAAAGCGGGCGATCGCGCGGAAGCGCACCGGATCGACATGGCATTCCAACCGCTATGGGCCCTGTTCAAGGAGTTCGGCAGTTTCCGCGTGATGTACGCCATCGGGAGCGTCCTGAACCTCTTTCAGGCATTGCCCCCGCGGCCGATCTTGCCGCTTGGACCGGGTGACAGAGCCCGCGTAGACGAGGCTGTTCAGAAACTGGTCGACCTCTAAGAGCGGCTCTCCACCGAGATATGTGGGATAAGCAAGCCCCCGCTTTGGCACTTTGCACTCCCACAGCCTGGGAATCGTCGGGACAATACGATCCCCACTCGGAGAAATCCGGTGCGTAGCGGATATGCTTTGAATGCGCCAGCAGCCAGACGCGTGAGGATGCCTACGCCAGCTGGTCTGCCCAAAGGTTACCGCCCGAACACTTCCGTTTAACCGAATATTCACCCTGCAGGCCCTAAATCTGCATGGGGAATTGCTTATGCGGCAATAAGCACCTTGGTGGCTCCAAGGGGATTGGGAAAGCGGATGTATCGGCGCAGCGAGCCCGAGGGAATGGGATTACGCCTTGAAAGGCCACATCAGCGCCTTCGCTCGGGCGGAGGGTCGTTGCTCGACCTCGTGCCCGCGGTAACGGAAGAGTCCGCCGCTAACGAGGAGGCTCCCGCCGAAGCGGAGGATGGCACCTCCGCCCGCGTGGTGGATATTCCCGTCCCCGCCCATCAGGCGCGCGCTCTTGAGAAGCAGCCTTCCCCCGTCGCGGATTTCTTCCCGCAACTCCACCTCCTGGGCAGCATCGGGGTCAATGACCTCATCGCGTGGCTGCGCAACGGCGCCCGCTGGATCGTGCTCGCGCTCGTCCTCGCGGTTGCCGCCGCCTTCGCCTATGCCGTGACGGCGACGCCGCGATACACGGTCTATACCGATCTCGTCGTGGACCCTTCCAATCTCAACGTCGTCAGCGACGACGTCTTTACGACCAATCCGCAGCGCGACGCGCAATTGCTGGAAGTCGAAAGCAAGCTCCGGATACTGACCTCGCGCAACGTCCTCCAACGCGTCATCGACGAGATGCGGCTTGCGGACGACCCCGAATTCGTCAGGCCGACATTGCTCGACTGGCTGAAGACGCTTATCGCCCCGCGGGACGCCAAGGCGGACAAGGAATTGGCGGCCATGCGCGCCTTGTCCGAGAGGGTCGAGGCGCGCCGGGAGGAACGCTCCTTCGTCGTGATCCTGAAGGTGTGGAGCGAGGAACCGGCCAAGGCCATTGCCCTCTCGGACGCGATCGTCGAGGCTTTCGAGGCGGAGCTCTTCCAGTCGGCCGCCGAGAGCGCCGGCCGGGTGGCGCAGAACCTGAATGAACGACTCGATGAGCTGCGCCGCAACGTCACCGAAGCGGAGAAGAGGGTCGAGGATTTCCGGCGCGACAACGGTCTGCAATCCACCAATGGCGAGCTCGTCAGCAACCAGCTTTCGAGCGAGCTCAACACACAGGTCCTCGACGGTCAGCAGCGCTTCATTCAGGCGGAAACGCGTTACAGGCAGATGAGCGCGGCTGTTGCCGAGGGTCAGACCGCCAGCGCCTCGGTGTTCGAGTCGGCGAACATGACCAATCTGCGCCAGCAGTATAACGCCTTGCAGCAGCAGATCGGCTCCATGCAGCTTACTTATGGCGAGCGACATCCGCGGCTCGTTGCCGCGCGCTCGGAGCGCACGACGCTGGAAGCCGCGATGAAGGATGAAGCCCGCCGCATTCTGGAGCGCGCGAAGGCCGACTTCGACCGGGAGCAAAAGGCGCTCGATGCGCTCCGCGGCAAGGCGGATGACGAAAAGTCGAACGTCTTCACCGATAACCAGGCCCAGGTGCAGCTTCGTGACCTCGAACGCGACGCGCGCAGCAAGGCGGCGATCTACGAAACCCATCTGGCACGCGCGCAGCAGATCACCGAACGCCAGCAGATCGACACCACGAACATTCGCGTCATCTCGCGTGCCCTGCCGCCCAATGCGCGAAGCTGGCCCCCGCGTACCTTGATCCTGCTGATCGGCGGCGCCCTTCTGGGTCTCGCAATCGGCATCGCCGCGGCACTTGCCCTCGGCCTCTGGAAATTCCTTCGCGGCAAGACCCACGTGGCCGCCTGAGGAGCCCGGGAGATGGATCGCGCGGGCTACGGAGAGGTCGAGCCGACGAATGCGGTGAAGGCGCGTGTCGGCACCGTGCTCTTCATGGCGATCTTCCTGTTCTTCTGGATCTCCATCAATCCCTTCGTGGATCTGACGGGCGAGGCGGTGCTGGACCCTTCCGCCGGCAATTCCAACCGGCTGAACCAGATCATCTCGCTCCTGCTTTTCACCGGCATGCTCGGCTACGGCCTGGTGCACCCTTTGCGGGAAGCGATCCTGCAGCCGCGCGCGCTGCTGGCGATCCTCTTTTCCTGGTTCATCTTCGTTTCGCTGGTTTCGGCGCATCCGATGCTCGGCATCAAGGGTGCGATCCTCGCGTTGATGGTCACCGTCAATGCCGGCGTCTACCTGTTGTTGCCCGCTTCGGAACGCCACTTCGCCAAGATGCTCGGCATCGGCATCCTCATCATGCTCGCCGTCGCCTATTACGGCATCGTCTTCAAGCCTTTGCTCGCGATCCATCAGGCGTCAGAACTGCGCGAGCCGATGAACGCCGGCCTGTGGCGCGGCCACTTTCCCCACAAGAACAGCGCCGCGGCTGCCATGGTGATCGCAGCCTTCATCGGCCTTTACGTCATGAACACCTGGTCGAGGTTTGCAGGGATCGTCATCGTCGCGCTGTCTTTCGTCTTCCTCGTCAACACCGGGGGCAAAACGTCGACCGCGATGCTGCCGGCCATTCTGCTGCTCGCGCTCATATTCGAGAAGGTGCGCTTTCTTCGAATCCCGATTGCCGTCGGTGGCGTCGGTCTTTTCAATCTCTTTGCGGTGGGCTCCGCCGTCTTCGCCCCGCTCGGCGATTTCATCAGCGGGCTCGGCATCGATGCGACCTTTACCAATCGCGCCGATATCTGGCGTTTCGCCTTCGGCGCGCTCGCCGAACAGCCTCTCACAGGCTATGGCTTCAAGGCCTTCTGGCAGACGGAAGAACTGGTCTATAGCGGCGGCTCGGTCGAGACCTGGGCCGTCGCTGCCGCCAACGGTCACAATTCCTATCTCGACATTGCCCTGATGACGGGCTTCCCGGGCCTTGTCCTGACCCTGATCTGGATTCTTTTCCTGCCGCTTAGAAAGATCGCCCGCATTGCTCCGGAGCGCGAGCATTCGCATCTGACGAGGCTGTTCGTCCGCATATGGCTCTACACGATCTTCAACGCCGGCCTCGAAAGTCTCTTCTTCGAGGGGGGGAGCCTTCTGTGGTTCACATTCATGGTCGCGCTTTATGGACTGTCGTTGCAGTCGAGCGCGGAACTGGCGGCTGCTCCTGCACGCGCTCGTCAGGGGAGGGTAGCGCATGCTTGAGAAGCTGAGTGGGCTCGGTCCGCTCGTCGACAGGCTGGCGAACCGGGCGATCTGGAGGCTGGCTGGGGCCCGGCGCCAGTTGGAGACGAAGGTTCCGCTCGTCTCCTTCACCTTCGACGATGTCCCCGACAGCGCGCTTGGCGCGGGCGCAGCCATCCTCGAGAAGTATGGAGTCCGCGGCACCTTCTATATAGCGGGCGGGCTTGCCGGGCAGGTGGAGCCGGATCGAAGCCTGATCACGCCCGAAGGGTGCAGCGAGTTGCTCGCCCGCGGACACGAAATCGGCTGTCACACCTTCGCCCACCGAAAGTTGCGCGAAATTGCCGGGCTCGGCGCCGATCTCGACCGCAATGCCGAGTACCTGAAGGGCGTCGGCGTCTCGCCGCCCCCATCGAATTTTGCTTTCCCCTACAACGCTGCCTGGCCGTCGGCACGGGCCGAGCTCCGCCGCCGCTACCGGACCTGCCGGGCAGGGGGCGAGGATATCAACCGCGGTGCCGTCGATCCGATGATGCTCAAGGGCGTCGAGATACGCCAGCCGGAGGATGAGGCGCGCGCGCTGACACGCTGGATAGACGATGTCGCCGAGCGTCCCGGCTGGCTGATCTTTTTCACTCACGATATCGCCGCGCAGCCCACAAGCTACGGCTGTACCCCCGACACCTTCGATCATCTGGTCCGCTACGCCGTCGGAAAAGGATGCTGCATCCTTCCCGTCGACAACGTCGCTGACCGGATCGGCTGGTAAGGAGGCTCTGGTGACCGGGAAGCGCCTTCTTGCGATCAACAACTATTTCTACCGCCGCGGCGGAGCGGAGGCGGTCTTCTTCGACCATATGAGCATGTTCGGTGAGATCGGCTGGGACATTGTTCCCTTCGCCATGCAGCACGAACTCAACGAATCCTCGCCCTGGTCGGATTATTTCATTTCGGAGATAGAATACGGCCGCCGCACCGGTCTCCTGCGCAAGGCCGTCCAGGCGGCGAGCGTCATCTATTCGCTCGAGGCGCAGCGCAATCTCGGCAGGCTCATCGACCGCGCCCGCCCTTCGGTCGCCCATGCGCACAATGTCTATCATCATCTGTCGCCGGCGATCTTCTCGACCCTGAAAGCCGCTGGCATTCCGGTGGTGATGACGGTCCACGACCTGAAGCTCGCCTGCCCCTCCTACAAGATGCTGCGGGACGGCCGGGTATGCGAGGACTGTCGCGGCGGCAGGGTCTACAATGTCCTGCGCCATCGCTGCGTCAAGGGTTCGGCCCCCCTGAGCGCGGTGGTTCTCGCGGAAACGGTGCTGCACCGCTTGCTTGGGCTCTACCGCGACAAGGTGGACCGGCTGGTCGTGCCAAGCCGCTTCTATCTGGAAAAGCTCGCCGAATGGGGCTGGCCGCGCGAGAAGATGGTTCACATCCCCAATTTCGTCGATGTCACGGCTCTTTCCGGTGATTGGCAGGAGGGCGATTATTTCGCCTTTGCCGGCCGCTTGGCGCCGGAAAAGGGCCTCGCGACCCTGATCAGGGCGGCGGCTTTGTCGAACCAGCGGCTGGTCATCGCCGGCACCGGTCCGGAGGAGCAGGCCCTTCGCAGCCTCGCGGCCGAGCTCAAGGCGGACGTGACCTTCGCCGGCTATCTCTCCGGCGAGAAGCTGCACAGGCTGATCGGCGAGTCCCGCGCGCTCGTGCTGCCGTCGGAATGGTACGAAAACGCCCCCATCAGCGTGCTCGAAACCTACGCGCTCCAGCGCCCGGTGATCGGCGCGGCGATCGGCGGGATTCCGGAGATGGTCAAGGAAGGCGAGACCGGTCTGCTTGCGGCTCCGGGAGACGCCGGGGACCTCGCCAGGGCCCTGCGCGAAATGGCCGCCCTTTCGCCGGCGGAACGCGCGCGCATGGGGGCTGCCGCCCGGTCCTGGGTCGCGAGCGAATTCTCCGCCGCCGCCTACCGCGAGAGGACGCTCGATCTTTATGGGGCGGTCGGCGTGGCCTGAGGCTTCTCATCCGATCCTCATTCCTGTGCCCGTCACCGGAATCCAGCCAGCCCAAGTCCTTGGGCTGAAAGAACTCTTCCCCCGCCACAGACGCGGCGCTGCTGGATCCCAGGGATGACGGAGGCATGCATCCGTCCAGGCCATTTCGCAATCGCCGCCCATCGCCGTCTGATTTTCGGTCAGACCTCTACGAATCTAATGACCGTCTTACCGGGATGGTAAGTGTTCTGCTCGTAAAAGATGCGAATTGGGTTATCGCTGGGGCGCAACAACCATGAGCAGAAGATCGGGAGTTTCCCGAGATCGACCTTCGGCAGGGCCGGATGCATCGGCAATGCCGGGCGGCGCAACCGCGAGCATGCCTGCAAGCGTTTATCGTGAGCTGCCGATCGAGCGCCGCCGCGTAATGATGCTCGGTCTTCGTGGCATTCCGAACGTTCAGGGCGGCGTCGAAAAGCACGTGGAGATGCTCGCAGGCAGGCTGATCGCGCATGGTTGGGATGTCGAGGTCGTCGGACGCCGGCGTTATCTTCCGGTTCCTGCGCCGCATTCCTGGAATGGAATTCGCGTCACTCCCCTGTGGTCTCCACGTATGATGGCGCTCGAGGCCATCGTCCATACCTTCCTCGGTGTATGCTATGCGGCGCTGCGGCGCCCGGATATCCTGCACATCCACGCCGTCGGCCCGGCGCTCCTGGTACCGCTCGCCCGGCTGATGCGCCTGAACGTCGTCGTGACCCACCACGGCTACGACTACGACCGACAGAAATGGGGGGCTTTCGCCAGAAGGATGTTGCGAGCGGGTGAACGCATGGGCATGCGGCTCGCGCAAGGCCGCATCGCAATCTCCAGGGATATCGCCGACACGATGGGCGAACGCTATCGCGTACCGGTGTCTTTGGTGCCGAATGGCGTCACCGTTTCGCGCTCCAGCAGCGAAACCGGCATTCTCGGCGAATTCCGTCTGACGCGACGGCGCTATATCCTGCTTGCGGCGCGGCTTGTTCCGGAGAAGCGGCAGATCGATCTCATCCAGGCATATGCAAAACTTGGAAATAGCGGATTCGATCTCGTGCTTGCGGGCGGTGCGGAATTCGCGGGCGTCTACGAAGAGGAGGTACGGGCGCTGGCCAGCCGCGTGCCGGGCGTCGTCCTGACGGGGTTCCAGACCGGCGATCGCCTGGTGGAACTCTTCGCCAATGCGGCGCTCTTCGTGCTGCCGTCGAGCCACGAAGGCATGCCGATCGCGCTTCTGGAGGCGATGGCCCATGGCCTCCCGGTTCTGGCAAGCGACATCGTTGCCAACCGGCAGCTCGGCCTGCCCGCCGGCGATTATTTTCCGCTGGGGAACGTCGACGCGCTTTCCTCTGCCATCGCCGAAAAGATCGCCAATCCCCCCGACGAACAAGAGGTGCTCGCGCAGACCGAGCGCGTCGAAGCCGTCTATAGCTGGTCGAGCGTGGCACTGAAGACGCTAGACGTTTACCGGGCCGTGACGAAATGAATGTCAGGCGCATCGCATCCGTTCTTGCGTGGCTCCTTCTTGGCGTCATTGCCTATTCGACCCTCTCTCCGCTCGATCTGCGCCCGCACATGGGCAGCTCGGTGCAGATTGAACGGTTCGGGGCATTCGGGCTGACGGGTCTCATGTTCGCGATCGCCTATCCCCAGCACGTGCTCGCCGTTCTGGCGGCTATGCTCGCGGCGGCAATCGGGCTGGAACTCACGCAGATGCTCGCCGCCGACCGCCATGCCCGGTTGATAGACCTTGCGGTCAAAATGGCGGGGGCCGGCTGCGGTGTCGGCGCCGGCTGGCTGCTTGTCAGCCTTTGGCCCGGTTCCAGCCGAAAATCGCGGGCATGAACCAAAGCGCATACTACCGCGGATAGATTTTCGCTGCACGATTTTGGGGGCTCTCTTGACCATATCCATCATCATCAAGACATTGAATGAAGAGAAGCGGATTGCCGCAACCGTCGAGAGCGCGCTTGCGGCGCTTCAGGACACGGGCGGCGAGGTCATCATCGCCGACAGCGGCTCCTGCGACCGCACGGTCGAGATCGCCTCGCAATATCCCGTCATCATCGCACAGATCGCCCCGCCCGCGCGACCGAGCTGCGGCATCGGCCCGCAGCTCGGCTTCCAGCATTCCCGTCATGATTACGTCTGTCTCATCGACGGCGACATGCTGCTCGACGCTGCCTTCCTCAAAGACGCCGTGCGCTTCCTGGCCGACCATCCGACCATGGCGGGCGTTACCGGACATGTGGAGGAGATGCACATCTCGAATCTCGAATTCGCGCGCCGCGTCAGCCGCAATGCGCCCGAGAACCGGACGGGTCCGATCGACCGCATGAACGGCGGCGGGCTCTACAGGCGTAGTGCCATCGAGGACGTCGGCTACCTCTCGGACCGCAACCTGCACGGCTACGAGGAATTCGACCTCGGCATTCGCCTCAGAAGTGCCGGCTGGAGGCTTTACCGGCTCGACCGCCGTTTCGTCCAGCACTTCGGCCACACGGTCAATTCCTACCGGCTGCTCGTTCGCCGCTGGAAGACCAAATATCTCTACGGGATCGGCGAGCTACTGCGCGCTTCTCTCGGCAAGCCCTATTTCTTTCAGCTTCTGCAGGAACTGCCGGAGCTGAAACTCTGGGGTCTCGTCTATCTCTGGTGGCTCGCCTGTCTCGGCCTGATCCTGCTGCTGCCTGATACGCTCCTGGCGCTCGCCGCCGTCTGCGCGAGTTTCGCGGTCGCCGTTCTCGCCGTCAGCTTCCGAAAGGGCGGCCTCAGCATGGGTCTCTATACGGTCGTCGCCTGGTTCTTCCATGCGGCGGCCCTTCCTGTAGGCTTCCTGCGAAGGCGGCGGCTGCCTGCCGAGCCGATCGA
Organism: Ensifer meliloti; assembly: GCF_030064585.1. NCBI lineage: Bacteria > Pseudomonadati > Pseudomonadota > Alphaproteobacteria > Hyphomicrobiales > Rhizobiaceae > Ensifer > Ensifer meliloti. The sequence goes on along the minus strand of NZ_CP120364.1, from coordinate 597,562 downwards.
AAGCACGATCCTCGGAAAGCCCTCTCTCGGGGAATCCTCTCTCGGTGAACCGGCCCTCGGAAAGACGGCATGAGGAGGCGATCGCTCGCGGCGGCGCTGCTTTGCACCTGGCTTGCCCCGGCCACAAGTGCCTCCAAATGGGTGCCGGTTCGCGAGGTCTCGCTCGAAGTCCGCGCCGGCAGTCCGCTCGATTTCTCGTCCTTGCTGCCGAACGCTTCGATCGACGCGGATAGCCGCCTCGTCGCAGGTCCGGATGGCCGGCTGGCCTTTGCCAGGGCGCCGGAACAGCCGGTCAGAATGCTATGCGCGTCGCTCGCCTGGAGCCCGGCTTCGGGCGGTTTTCCGGACCATGACGGCGCCGAGCGCTATGCCCGCCAGCTTGCGATGCACGGATACAACATCGCCCGGCTGCATTTTGTCGATGCCAGCCTGATGTTCGGCAGGCAGAAGGATTTCGATTTCGATCCGGAGACGCTGGATCGCATCCATTACCTGCTGGCGGCGCTGAAGCGCAACGGCATCTACTGGATCATCGACGGGCTCTCGTCCCCGCGCGGCGCCTATGGCGGCCATGACGACCGATGGGACGCCAACGGCGATCTCAAGCTCCGGCTGCATTTCGACGAAGATGCCGTTGCGCACTGGAGCAAGCTGCAGGAGAAGTTTCTCGCGAGCGTCAATCCCTATACGGGGACGGCGACCATCCGTGACGACGCGCTCGCGCTGGTGATCCTTGCCAATGAAAACGGCATCGAATTCGACAGCGTCGTGCATGAGCGGCCCGAAAGGCCCGCCTATGACGAGGCGGTGGCGAAACCCTTTAACCGCTGGCTTTCGGCCCGCTACGGATCGACGGAAACGCTCGCGCGTGCCTGGGGAGATCTCGGCGCCGACGAGCGGGTCGAAACGGCAACGGTGAGGCTTCCCGCCAACCGCTACGCCGACGGTCCGCGCATGCGCGATCTTCAGGCCTTCTTCGTCGAGACCGAGCGCGCCTCTGCCGCACGCATGAGCGAGGTCCTGCGCGGTCTCGGTTATCGCGGCCTGATCAGCACCTACAATAATTGGCCGACGGTGCAGACCGCACTCAGCCGGCGCGATCTCGGCGCCGTGACGATGAACACCTATCACGATTGGGTCGGCGGCTATTCGCCGGGCAGCGCCCTGACGCAGGTGAGTTCGCTTGCCGACGGCGCCAACTACATGCGCATGATCGCCGCGGCGCGGTGGCTCGGAAAGCCGTTTATCGTCAGCGAATACGACCATCTCTTCTGGAACCGCTATCGCTACGAGGCAGGGCTGACAATGCCGGCCTACGCTGCACTCCAGGGCTGGGACGTGCTTTGCCGTCACGGCCACGGGCCGATTGCGCTCGCCTATGGCGAACCCTTTCCGCACAAGAAGGCGATGCTACCCTATGCGATTGCGCTCGATCCCGTGGCGCGCGCCGGCGAGACGCTCGGCGCACTCGTCTTTCGCCGCGGCGACGTGGCGACCTCCGCCATTACGATCCCCTTCGCCGTTCGCGGCGAGGAGGATCTCGGCGAGGACATGCAGGCCCGCGAGCCGGAGCGATTGACCGATCTAGCGCTGGTCGGGCGCATTGGCTTGCTTCCGGCAGACCGGTTTGATGGAGAAACCGGTATCACGCAACCACGCGACCGGGACGCCGGAACGATCCTTGCCGCACTCCGCGACGAACACATGCTCGCGGCCGAAAACCGCACCGATATCGCAAGCGGATTTTACGAGAGCGATACGGGACAGGTCCTCCTTGACCGCCGGGCCGGGCAGCTCCGCGTTTCGACGCCCGCTACGGAAGCTGCTGCCTTCTCCTCTCTGCGTGAGCCGATCGATCTCGGTCTCATGCGCATCGGACGAGCGGACGGGAACGGCCTCGTGGCGCTTTCGGCCATCGACCCGGAAGGCAAACTTTCTGAAAGCCGGCGCCTGCTCCTGATCCTTGCCACCGATGCGCAGAACACCGGCATGATCTTTCGCGACAGCGAAGAGAAGGTGATCGAGGATTTCGGCGCGCTGCCGGTGAGAATTCGGAAGGGCTATGTCGATCTCGAACTGTCGCGAACCGCTGCCAGATGGAGCGTGTCGCCGGTCGGTCTCGACGGCACCGTTTATCCGCCGGTCGACAGCGGCAGCGGGCGCGTTGCTTTCCGTCTCTCGAACGACACGCCCTACGGGCCGACCACCTATTTCCTCGTGGAGATGTAGGTTCAGTCGGGGACGTTCCGATCTTGTCCGACGGTTTGCGCCTGCTGGCCGGTGGCGGGCTTGACACTTTCAGCGCTCTCCGTTGCAGCATGTGGCGCCTCGCCGGCCGCATGCGACGACAGGCCGGCGAGCTTGTGGCCCCTCTCGCGCAGCCACTGGAACACGACATAGAGCGCCGGAATGATGAATATCCCGAGGAGCGAAGCGGCGAGCATGCCGCCGGCAACGCCCGTGCCGACCGCCCTGCGGCTGAGCATGCCGGCGCCATCGGCCGTGACGAGCGGGATCAGCCCGACGATAAAGGCGAAGCTGGTCATCATCACCGCGCGGAAACGGGTGCGCGCGCCCTCGACCGCGGCATCGACGATGGTCGCACCTTTCTCCCGCTGGAATTTTGCGAATTCGACGATCAGGATCGCGTTCTTTGAGGCGAGCGCGATTAAGACGACGAGGCCGATCTGGGCATAGATGTCGAAGGAGAGACCGGCAACCAGCACCGCCACGAGAGCACCGGCCACCCCGACGGACACCGAAAGCAGAACCGGTATGGGGATCGTCCAGCTTTCGTAAAGCGCCACGAGGAAGAGATAGGCGAAGAGCAGGGCCAATGCCAGGATCACCGTCGTCTGGCCGGCGGCCTCGAGCTCCTGCAGCGCCGTTCCCGTCCACTCGAAGCTGTAGCCCGGCGGCAGAGTCGCGGCGGAGACCTGTTCCATAGCGGCAAGCGCCTGACCCGAGGAGACGCCGGGCGCCGGCTGCCCGTTGAGTGTGATCGAGCGGTAGTTGTTGTAGCGCACGATCGACTGCGGCCCGACGATGTAGTCCACGCGCGCGACCGAGGCCACGGGGACCATATCGCCCGCGGCGTTGCGTACATGCAACCGGGAGATGTCGTCGACCGCATCGCGATCGGCTTCGGCCGCCTGCATCGTGACTTTCCAGCTTCGGCCGAAAAGATTGAAGTCGTTGACGTAATAGGATCCGAGCGTGCCCTGCAGCGTTGCGAAAAGATCGCTTACAGAGACCCCGAGCGCTTGCAGCCGATCGCGGTCGAGATTGAGATAGAGCTGCGGCGAGTTCGCCGAATAGGTGCTGAAGGTGGGTCCGAGCTGTGGGTTCTGATTGGCCGCGACCATCAGCCCGCCCGCTGTCGCGGCAAGCTCTGCCGGCGACCGGCCCTGCAGGTCGAGCAACTGATATTCGAAGCCCGACCCCGTCCCGAGACCGATGATGGGCGGCAGGTTGAAGGCGAAGACCTGGGCATTGCGAATTGCCGCGCCCCTGGCCATCACGGTACCGATCGCGGCATTGACCGAGGCGGACTCGTCCTGGCGTTCGGCGAAGGGCTTCATCGTGACGATCGCGAAGGCACTGCTCGATTTGGCGATGCCGTCGAGGAAACTGTAGCCGGTGACGGTGGTGACGTTCGCCACGCCCTCGATGCCGCCGAGCATGGTTTCGACCTCGCGCACTACGGCGTCCGTCCGGTTGAAGGAGGCACCTTCCGGAAGGCGGATCTCCGCAAAGAATGCGCCCTGATCCTCGCTCGGCAGGAAGCCCGTGGGGACGATCCGGAACAGCCAGCCGCTGGCGCCGATGGCGACCGCCAGGAGGATCACGCCGATGATGGCTCTGCGCGCAATGCTTCCGGCGACATGGGCATAGCCATTGCGGGTGCGGTCGATGCCGCGCGAGATCCAGCCCAGGATGCCGCGTTTCGGGCCGTGATGCGGTTTCAGGAGGATTGCGCAAAGCGCCGGGCTGAGGGTCAGCGCGTTGATCGCGGAAATGACCATCGATACCGAGACGGCGACGGCGAATTGCTGAAAGAGCTGCCCGCTGAGGCCCGGAATGAAGGCGACCGGTACGAAGACCGAAAGCAGGACGAGCGTGATGGCGACGATCGCCCCGGTGATTTCGCCCATCGCCAGACGCGCGGCCTGCGCCGCGCTCATGCCGGGATTTTCCTCCATCACCCGCTCGACATTTTCCACGACGACGATCGCGTCGTCGACGACGATGCCGATCGCGAGCACCAGCGCCAGAAGCGAGACCGTGTTCAGCGAAAAGCCCATCGCCAGGATCACGGCAAAGGTGCCGACGAGCGCCACCGGAACGGCGATGAGCGGGATCAGCGCGGCGCGCCAATTGCCGAGAAAGAGGAAGACGACGATGATGACGAGGGCAAAGGCCTCGAAGAGCGTATGCTCGACATTCTCCACGCTCGCCTGCACGAAATCGGACGTGTCGTAGGAGACCGTATAGGTGAGCCCCTCCGGGAAGGCCGCGGCGAGGCGGTCCATCGCCTGCTGCACGCCCTCGGTGGCGGCGAGCGCATTGGCGCCCGGCGCCTGATAGGTGCCGATCATCGCGACCGGCTTGCCGTTGATGCGGGCGGTGGAGTCCGCGCTCACCGAACCCAGCTCGACGCGCGCGACGTCGCGAATGCGGACGAACGAGCCGTCCGCCTCGGCCCGGAGCACGACGTCTTCGAACTGGGCGGGGTCGGTCAGCCGCCCCTGCGTCTGGATGTTCAACTGGAACAGCGGGTCGTCCGTCATCGGCTGGGCGCCGATGCGGCCGATCGCGGCCTGGACGTTCTGCGTCTTCAGTGCGTTGATCACGTCCGTCGGCGTCAGTCCCAGATTGGTCAGGCGGTCGATGTCGAGGACGACCCGCATCGAATAGTCCTGAGCGCCGAACAGCGTTGCATCGCCGACGCCGGGCACGCGTTTGATCGTGTCGAGCACGTTGATCGTCGCGTAGTTCGAGAGGAACAGATTGTCGAATTCGTCATTCTCGCCGTGAATGGCGATCACCTGCATCAGCGAGGAGGATCTCTTCTGGACGCTGACGCCGCTCTGCTTGACTTCGGCCGGCAGCACCGGCTCGGCGAGCGCGACGCGGTTCTGTACGTTGACGGTGGCAATGTCCGGATCGGTGCCGACGGCGAAGGTGACGGTCAGAGAGTAGGTCCCGTCGGCGCCGCTCGTCGATTTCATGTAGAGCATGTTGTCGACGCCGACGACCTTGCTCTCGAGCGGCTGGGCGACCGTTGCCTCGACCACGTCCGCGCCTGCGCCGGGATAGCTCGCCGTGACGCTGACCTGCGGCGGGACGATGTCGGGAAACTGCGCGATCGGCAGTCTCGTCAGGGCGATCAGCCCCGCGAGCGTCAGCACGATGGAAATGACCGCGGCAAAGCGCGGGCGATCGATGAAGATTTCGGAGATCATCGCTCAGCCACCCGTCGTCGTTGCGGCCACAGCGTCGACGACGATCCCCGGCCGCACCTTGCCCACGCCCTCCGTTATGACGTTCTCGCCCTCCTTCAGCCCCTTGGCGACGACGGCCTGGCCGCGGCTGGAGCGGCTGACGTCGACGCGGCGAAGCTCGACCTTGGAATTGGCGTCGACCACCATGACGAAGGCGCCCTGCTGGTCGCGCTGGACCGCCTGCTGTGGCACGGCCAGCACGTCCTGCGGATCGGACTGCTCGAGAACGACCCTGACGAGCGTGCCGTCGAGAAGGATCCCCCCGGGATTGGGAAACTCGGCGCGAACCGTAACGGTGTCGGTCCCTTGGGAGACCGCGCTCGCGACGAAGTCTATCGTGCCTTTCTGCGGGTAGTCGGTGCCGTTCGGAAGCGTGATGCTGACATTGGCGCCGCTCGACATCTCACCCTTTTCGACGCGCTCGCGGTAGGAGAAATAAAGAGAGGTCGCGACGGGAAACTCGACATAGATCGGGTCGAGGCGCGTCAGCGTCACCAGCGATCCGCTGTCCGGCGCGACGAGGGCGCCGACATCGACCGTGGTCAGGCCGACGACGCCATCGAACGGCGCGAGGATCTTCGTGTAGGAAAGATTGAGTTCGGCATTCTGCTTGCTGCCCTTGAGGCGCAGGATATCGGCCTCGGCCTTTTTCACCTGTGCGTTCGCAGTGTCGAGCGTCGCCTGCGCAACCGTATTGGTGGAGATCAACCGCTGGGCGCGGTCACGTTCGAGAACGGCAAGGTCCCGCTGAGCCTCCGCTGCCGCGATCGAACCCCCGATCTCCTGCAGGGCGGCGCGATAGGCGCCGTCCTCCACCTGATAAAGCACCGTTCCCGCCGAGACCTTCTGCCCATCCTCGAAATTGACCTTCTCGAGGAAGCCGGACACACGGGCGCGGATGTCGACCTTCTGAACTGCAACGACCTTGCCCGTCAGATCCACGCTTTCGCGCAGGTCAATGATCGCGGCCGGCGCCACGGTGACGGCTGGAGGGGGCTGCTGCGCATAAGCGTTTCCCGCGACGATGCCGATGGTCGTGAGCAGCCCGCATGAAAGAGCCGCAGCCAGAACTCTCGAAACGCGCATGCAATGCTCCCCTGAAACGGCTTGTGTGGGACCCGCATCGACCGAGTGGGATCTCAGCACTTTCCTCGATTCAAGTCACGCCGCAATTCAAGCGGCGCAACTTCAAATTGCTCCTGTTTTTTCATGCTAGCCGCGGAGTGGCGAGTTGGAAAGGAGATTGTGTCCGCAAATCAGTCAGGTAGGGCGCTCCCACGGTTCATCGGAGCCGGTTGCAGGCGCGCACATGATTCGAGGTCGGTCCGACCTAAAATCGGCGCGATCTAGCGGACGAAGTAGCCCTTCTCCAGCGTGACGGCGTCATCCAGATGTATGGCGAAGTCCGCTTTCCTGTCGCCGTTCACGTCGCCGTCGATGTAGGTGTCGGAGACATCCCGGACGTAACGCCGACAGTGGCTACTGTTAATGTAACCAGATCGATAGGATTGGAGCGGTCTGTGACATCGCAAAGCGGTGCAGTTGCTTGCCCTGGGATTTTTGGCAATGTCTTCGCCTGCCGCGAAAGGCGCGATGAAGCCAAGCGGAGCGGAAATGCAAAAGCCACCCGACTACGAACGGGCCGTGAGATCGGAATTCGAGGCAGTACGGGCGGAAAATACCATGCAAGCCTACGAACGCTTTATCCGCCGTTATCCCGGCCATCCCCTCATTGGAGATGCCCGTAAGGCGATATCGCGTCTGCAGGGGCGGTAAGGCGGGCCGGGTCGAAACCCTTCCTGGAAGCGCTCAGATCGTTTCTTCGTTCTCTTTTGCCCTGAGCAACATGCCGAACAGGTCGCGCGGATCGTCGGGATCGGCGATCATGTCGAGATTCTGGTAGAAATCCGTTCCGGGAAGGCGGGCTCGCACGTAGCGGAGCGCCGAGAAATCCTCGATGGCGAAGCCGACGCTGTCGAAGAGGGTGATCTGGCGGGCATCGCGGCGGCCCTGCGCCTCGCCGGTGACGACCTTCCAGAGTTCGGTAACCGGAAAGTCCGGCGCCATCTGCTGGATCTCACCCTCGATGCGGGTCTGTGGCGGGTATTCGACGAAGACGTCCGAGCGCTTCAGGATATCGCGATGCAATTCCGTTTTGCCGGGACAATCGCCGCCGATTGCGTTGATGTGGACGCCGGCGCCGACCATGTTGTCGGTGAGGATCGTGGCGAACTGCTTGTCGGCCGTACAGGTGGTAACGATCTCCGCGCCTTCGATCGCTTCCTGGGCGGACCTGCACGACAGGATCTTGAGGCCGGAACCGTCGAGGTTGCGGGCGGCCTTCTCCGTTGCCCGAGGGTCGATATCGTAGAGCCGGATGGTGTCGATGCCGCAGACGGCCTTCATCGCCAGCGCCTGGAACTCGGCCTGGGCACCGTTGCCGATCATCGCCATCGTGCGCGCACCCTTCGGTGCCAGGTGCCGTGCGGCCATCGCCGAGGTTGCGGCGGTTCTAAGCGCCGTCAGTATCGTCATCTCGGTGAGCAGTGCGGGATAGCCTGTCGAAACCTCGGCGAGCAGCCCGAAGGCGGTCACCGTCTGCAGCCCCTCGGCGGTGTTCTTCGGGTGGCCGTTGACATATTTGAAGCTGTAGACCCTGCCGTCGGAGGTCGGCATCAGTTCGATGACGCCGTCGCGCGAATGGCTGGCAACGCGCGGGGTCTTGTCGAAGCTCTCCCAGCGGCGGAAATCCGCCTCGATGGTGTCCGTGAGCTCTGCCAGAACCGTTTCGATGCCCAGGTGATGAACGAGGCGCATCATGTTGTCGACGCTGACGAAGGGCACCATGGCCTTGGCTGAAGGAAGCGGGGAGAACATGGAGATTCCTCTTGGCGGCTTGCTGTACTCCAGGACAGGGTAGCGATTGCGCGCGCTGGTCGAAAGCGCAAACATGTGCTATTTTCGGCACCGAATTGAGCAATTTTTCCACTCGGATCGTGCAATATGAGCAGAACAGGAGTTGGCGATTCAGCAGTTGCAAAATACACCCCGGATGATCTGGACCGCCGGATCATTGCGCATCTGCGCGCCGACGGGCGGGCATCGCTTTCCAAACTTTCCGACGCGCTGGGCGTGGCGCGCGGCACCGTGCAAAATCGCCTGGATCGCCTGCTCGAGACCGGGACGCTTCTCGGGTTCACGGTGCGCGTCAGGGAAGACTACGACGTCAACACCGTTCATGCGGTGATGATGATCGAGGTTGTGGGGAAGTCGACGACGCAGGTGGTTCGCAGACTGCGCGGCATGCCCGAGATCTACACGCTGCACACCACAAACGGCAACTGGGATCTGGTGGCCAACATACGCGCGGCCAATCTCTCCGAATTCGACCGGATCCTGCGCGAGGTGCGGATGATCGACGGTGTGGCCAACAGCGAGACCAGTCTCCTGTTGAGCAGCGTCTGACCGGCAGGAGCCGAGTACGGGCAGATCGGGACGATTGAAAGCCGGGTCCATCCCCGTTAGGTTGCGCCCGCATTCAATGAAGGTTTTTGTGGGGGTTGGCTTGGCGGGCCGTCGAACTTGTTTTCTGTTGGCCTGTGTTCTCATGACGCCGGCGGCCGCCCGGGCCGAATGGCAGGTGGTCGAAAATGTCAAGACTTACGCGATCACCGGGCAGTCCGGACCGGAGCTCTACGCTTCCATCGGCGAACGAGGACCGCAGGTGGGCGGCCTCGGGCGCGCGATCGCCCATACGAGCTTCAAGCTCACCTGGAGGCGGAAATACGAGGAGCGAGACGGCGCGTGCGTGCTCGCCTCGGCGCTGCCGAAGCTCACCATCACCTATACGCTGCCGAAGCTTGCCGGAAAGCTGCCGGCCAATATTGAGGCGCACTGGCAGACCTTCATCGCCGGCGTGAGAAAGCATGAGCTGGTGCATGGCGACTTCATCAAGGAGATGGTGAGCGCCATCGAGGCCGCCACCGTGGGCCTCACCGTTGCCGACGATCCCCAATGCCGCAAGATCAAATCCGAAATGACCAAGCGGCTCGGCGAAATCTCCCGCGCGCAAAGACAGAAGAGCCGCGACTTCGACAGGGCCGAGCTCAGCGACGGCGGTAATGTTCACCAGCTCATCCTCAATCTCGTCAACGGCGGCTGATGCGCGTGGCAGTTCGTTCGAGGCGGTGCGCTTCAGGCTTTGACCGAAAGGCAACACTTCTGCGCAAAAGTAAGTTGTTGCCGAGCCTGCCTCCGAATTGTCTCAATGCAACGAAAACGTGAGCCCGCCTGAGTGGCAGGCATAGCGGCACGAAATCTTTCCGTGCAGCTGACATTACTGAATTTGTTTCGGACGATCGGCCGGGGTTTCTGCCGATGATGAGCCGAAAAGGAGAAGATGCATGAAAAAGACTCTCGCCATGGCGTTTTCCGCGGCCGCGATCGCGTTTGCCGCCGCAGGCGCCAATGCCGCCGATCTGACCTATCAGGAGCCGGCGCCGCCGCCGGCGGTGCAGGACGCGCGCGGCGGTGTGAAGATCGGCTATCTGGAATGCGACATCGGCGGCGGCGCCGGCTACGTGCTCGGTTCGTCCAAAGAGGTCGAGTGCGCTTTCCGGTCGCTGGGCGGCGATCTGATCGAGGATCGCTACACGGGAGAAATTCGCAAACTCGGGATCGATGTGGGTTTCACGATGCGCAGCCGGTTGATCTGGGCCGTGTTCGCGCCGACGGCAGGCTACCACCATGGTTCCCTGAGCGGTATCTATAAGGGCGCGAGCGCCGAGGCGACGCTCGGTGCGGGTGTCGGCGCCAATGTCCTCGTCGGCGGCACCTCCGGCTCTATCCACCTCCAGACGGTCAGCGTCACCGGCCAGCTCGGCCTCAACGTCGCGGCCGCGGGCACGTCGATGACCCTCAACTCCGCGAATTGATGTCTTGGCCGGCGCGGCCGTCACGCCGCGCCGGGACCGATCTCCTCACCGACCTCCACAAAATCACCAGCATACCCACCGTCATGGCCGCGAGACCGTACCAGGTGACGGCATAAACGAGGTGATTGTTGGGGAAGACGACGCGCGTCAGTCCGCCGACGGGAAGCCCCCGTCGATTCGGGCTAGCATCCGCGTCAACGAAGTAGGGCGCGACCTCGGAGAGGCCACGCGCCGCAGCGATCCCACCCACGTCGCGCGAGTACCAACGGTTTTCCCCAGGTCTGTTCGACTGCAGGAGCGAGCCGTTCGGCTCGTCCATGCGCATGAGGCCGGTGACCTTCGCTTCGCCCTCGATCTGGCCTTCCCGCCGCGTCGCCGCCTCACGCCTCTCCGTCGGTACGAAGCCGCGGTTCACGAGCACGGTCGTCCCATCGGCAGCCGCAAGGGGCGTCACAACCCAATAGCCGGCGCCGCGTTCGGTTGCGGCATAGACCAGCGTTTCCTTGTCGTTGAGGAAGCGGCCCTGGAGAGCGACGCGCCGGTATTCGTCTCGCGCGGCGTTGACGTTCAGCCAGTCATTGCGGGGTGGCACAGGCACGGGTGCCGCGTGGACGCGCTCCTCGACCCGGGCGATCAGGTCGACCTTCCAGGAGAGGCGCTTGAGCTGCCACGTGCCGAGCGCAGCAAAAGCCGCGATGAGCAGGAGGCCGAGGACGCTGAGGATCGCAAGCGAGAGCCGGGAGTGCGGGCTGGACGTGAGTTCGGTGTCGCTCATGACGTTCCTGCTTCGAAGCGGAACCAATATGATCTCAGAGGCTTGCGCCCCCCTCATCCGGCTGCCGCCACCTTCTCCCGCGAGCGGGGAGAAGGGACAAGCGGCGAGCACCGTCGCCACCAGGGCCGCCGACGTTTCTCCGGGGCACGTCCCTCTCCCCGCTTGCGGGGAGAGGATTAGGGTGAGGGTCGAAGTCCCGATTCACGGCATGTTCTTCATCATTTCCGGGCTCATCGGCATCATGTTCGTGTTCAGATGATGCATGACCCAGAGCGAGCCGGAAAGCGCGATGGCGACGAGAAGGATCGTGAAGATCAGCGCCATCATCGTCCAGCCGCCTTCCGAGCGGGTGTTCATGTGCAGGAAGAAGATCATGTGGACGACGATCTGGAGGGCGCCGAGAGCCATGATGATCGCGGCGGTGAGGACGGCGCTGTCGAGAACGTCGGCCATCACCAGCCAGAAGGGGATCGCGGTCAGGATGACGGAGAGGACGAAGCCGGTCACGTAGCTCTTCAGCGTTCCATGTCCCGCGTCGTGACCATGGCTGTGGCCGTGATGGGTCTCGAAAGCGTCCTCGTGCGAAGGTGCGTGCGTACTCATCCGAGAACTCCCATAAGATAGACGAAGGAAAAGACGCCGATCCAGACGACGTCGAGGAAGTGCCAGAACATCGAAAGGCACATGAGGCGGCGCTTGTTTTCCGGGATCAGCCCGCGCTTTGCGATCTGCGCCATGAGCACGAACATCCAGCCGATGCCGGCGGTCACGTGCAGGCCGTGCGTGCCGACGAGCGTGAAGAAGGAGGACAGGAAGGCGCTGCGCTGCGGTCCGGCGCCCTCATGGATCAGATGCGCGAACTCGTAGAGCTCGAGCCCGACGAAGGCGATGCCGAAGAGCGCGGTGACCGCCATCCAGGCGAGCGTCGTTTTTTTCTCGTAACGTTCCATCGCCAGCATGGCGAAGCCGTAGGTGATCGAGGAGAACAGCAGCATCGACGTGTTCACCGCGACGAGCGGCAGGTCGAAGAGATCGGCGGGCGAGGGGCCTGCGGCATAGTTGCGGCCGAGAACCGCATGGGTGGCGAAGAGAACCGCGAAGATCAGGCAGTCGCTCATCAGATAGAGCCAGAAGCCGAGCATCGTGCTCCCTTCGGGGTGATGCTCCTCCGTCAGGTAGAAGATCGGCGCCTGGCCCTCATCGAGCGCGCGTTCGGTTTGGAACTCGGTCATGCTTGCACCTTGGCGGCAAGCGCTTCGGTCCGCTTGCCCTCTGTGTCGGCGACGACATTTGCGGGAATGTGGAAGTCGCGGTCATAGTTGAAGGTGTGACCGATGGCGATCGCCGCCATGGCGACGAAGGAGAGGATCACCAGCCACCACATGTACCAGACCATGGCGAAGGCGAAGACGACGCTGATCGCCCCGAGGATGACGCCTGTGCCGGTGTTCTTCGGCATGTGGATCGGCTTGAAGCCTGCAAGTGGTCGGCTGTGGCCGCGCTTTTTCATGTCCCACCAGGAGTCCTGATCGTGGACGAGCGGGGTGAAGGCGAAGTTGTAATCCGGTGGTGGCGAGGCGGTCGACCACTCGAGCGTGCGCCCGTCCCAGGGGTCGCCGGTCGTGTCGCGCAGCTCTTCGCGTCTCACGAAGCTGACGACGAGCTGGATCAGCATCGACAGGATGCCGAGTGCGATCAGGAAGGCGCCGAAGGCCGCGATGACGAACCAGATCTGCAGCGAGGGATCCTCGAACTGGCTGACGCGGCGCGTGACCCCCATGAGCCCGAGCACGTAGAGCGGCATGAAGGCGAAGTAGAAGCCGGTCAGCCAGAACCAGAAGGACATCTTTCCCCAGAAGGCGTCGAGCCTGAATCCGAAGGCCTTCGGGAACCAGTAGACGACGCCTGCCATCAGCCCGAAGACGACGCCGCCTATGATGACATTGTGGAAGTGGGCGATGAGGAACAGCGAATTGTGCAGCACGAAATCGGCCGGCGGGACGGCAAGCAGGACGCCGGTCATGCCGCCGAGGACGAAGGTCACCATGAAACCGATGGTCCACAGCATCGGCACCTCGTAGCGGATGCGGCCGCGATACATGGTGAAGAGCCAGTTGAACATCTTCGCTCCGGTCGGGATCGAGATGATCATCGTCGTGATGCCAAAGAAGGCGTTGACGCTCGCACCCGAGCCCATGGTGAAGAAGTGGTGCAGCCAGACGATGTAGGAGAGGATGGTGATGACGACCGTCGCATAGACCATCGAGGCATAGCCGAAGAGCCGCTTGCCGCAGAAGGTCGCGACGACTTCCGAGAAGATGCCGAAGGCCGGCAGGATGAGGATATAGACCTCCGGATGGCCCCAGATCCAGATGAGGTTGACATACATCATCGGATTGCCGCCGAGGTCGTTGGTGAAGAAGTTCGTGCCGGCGTAGCGGTCGAGCGTAAGCAGCGCCAGCGTGGCGGTCAGCACCGGAAAGGTTGCGACGATCAGCACGTTGGTGCAGAGCGACGTCCAGGTGAAGACCGGCATCTTCATCATCGTCATGCCGGGGGCGCGCATCTTCACGATGGTGGCGATGAGGTTTATCCCCGACAGCGTCGTTCCGATGCCGGCGATCTGCAGGCCCCAGATGTAATAGTCGACCCCGACGCCGGGGCTGTAGTCCGCGCCCGACAGCGGCGGATAGGCAAGCCATCCGGTCCGCGCGAACTCGCCGACGAAGAGCGACAGCATGATGATGATCGCGCCGGCCGTCGTCATCCAGAAGGAGAAATTGTTGAGGAAGGGGAAGGAGACGTCGCGCGCGCCGATCTGCAGCGGCACGACGAAGTTCATCAGCCCTGTCACGAAGGGCATCGCCATGAAGAAGATCATGATGACGCCGTGCGCGGTGAAGACCTGGTCATAATGATGCGGCGGCAGGTAGCCTTCCGAGCCACCGAAGGCCATCGCCTGCTGCAGCCGCATCATTATCGCGTCGGAAAATCCGCGCAGCAGCATCACCAGCGCGAGAATGATGTACATGATGCCGATCTTCTTGTGGTCGACGCTCGTCAGCCAGTCGCGCCACAGCGTCCCCCAGAAGCGGTAATAGGTGATGAGCCCGATCAGCGCGATGCCGCCGAGCGCGACGGCGAGAAAGGTCACGACGAGGATCGGCTCGTGATAAGGGATCGCGTCGAGGGTAAGCCGGCCGAAGATGAGCTTAAGAAAATCTGGATCGGAGAACATGGGAAACCTGTTCAATCGTGCGCAACGCGCCGTGTTCAATGGTTGAGCTGCGGCGGTGCCGGATCGCTCTGATGGTTCATGCCCGGCATCGAGTGTCCCTCGTGTCCTCCCATGGGCATATCGTGCTGCATCGGCTCCTCGGCGCCGGTGCCCTGCGGCTCCTGCTGGCTGCGCGCGGGTGTGCCCGTCGCCGGGTGCGTTGCGGCCGGTGCTCCTTCCGCCAGGGAATGCCTGTTGTCGTATTCCAGCTTTTCCCGGTTCTCGGCGCTCTCCTTGCCGGCGCCCCCCATCATGTCGATGTGCATCATCTGCTCCATGCACATCTTGCCGGGTGCGACGCATAGATTGAGGATTGCCCGATACAAGCCGTCCTCGACCGCGGCGTAATAGCGGACCGGCTCCCTTTCGCTCGGCTTTTCGAGCTTCAGATAGGCGTCGCGGTTGAGCGCGGTTCCCTGCGCCTTCACCCGCGCCACCCAATCGTCGAAGCCCTGCCGGTCGAGCCCGTGGAACTTGAAGCGCATGTGAGAGAAGCCGTCGCCGCTGTAATTGGCCGAGAAGCCTTCATATTCGCCCGGCTTGTTGATCACCGCGTGGAGCTTCGTTTCCATGCCCGGCATCGCATAGATCTGGCCGGCAAGGGCCGGAATATAGAAGGAGTTCATCACCGAGGAGGCGGTGATCTTGAAATGGATCGGAACGTCGACGGGCGCTGCGAGCTCGTTGACGGTCGCGACCCCGAGGTCGGGATAGAAGAACAGCCATTTCCAGTCGAGCGCCACGACCTCGACGGTTAGCGGTCTGGCGTCCGCGGGTACCGCCCTTTCCGCGTCCAGCCGGTCGAGCGGGCGATAGGGATCGAGCTTGTGCGTGCTGATCCAGGTAATCGCCCCGAGCGCGATGATGATCGCAAGCGGTGCCGACCAGATCACCACCTCGAGCGCCGTCGAGTGGTGCCACTCCGGATCGTAGGTGGCGCTCGTGTTGGACCGCCGATACCGCCAGGCGAAGAAAAGCGTCAGGAAAACGACCGGGACGATGATCAGCAGCATGAGGATCGTCGATATGACGATCAGATCGCGTTGCTGCGCAGCGATATCGCCGGATGGCGACATCACCACCATGTCGCATCCCGCCATCACGAAGAACAGCGGCAAAACGGCGAGGCGGCGGGAAAACTTCAACAGTTCTGGCACGGCTCGAAGCTCTATTTGTTTCGACCGCCCTGCGACTAAAGTAGAGTGGAGGGGAAAGGTATGAGGTCGATGGTCGCACTGCAGCAATCCGCCGCAGTCGTTTTGCGCCGCAGCATCTTCCGGCGCTTGCAGACAGTGCGGGCGTGAAACGGCAATATTTCGCGTTTCTCCCCTTGATATGAGCGGTTGATTGGTCAAGATCCCTCCAAGGGAGCCTTGCGCTCTCATCTTGAGAGTTCGAGCGGGTGCGGCGGAACACCGCATGTTCTTAGCCCCCGTGCGAGTGCGGGAGCGTTTGATGAGCAGTGCAATGCAACAATCCTTGGGACCGTCGTCCTCTGCGATGGAGCGCGACGCGCGGCGCATCCACGACGACACGCCCGTATCTGCCGGAAATATTGCCATCGGCGTCGTCATCGGCCGGGCAGCGGAATTCTTCGACTTCTTCGTCTATGGCATCGCCTCGGTGGTCGTTTTTCCGCAGCTCTTCTTTCCTTTCGCCCCCGATCGGCTGACGGCGACGCTCTACTCCTTCGCCATTTTTTCGCTCGCCTTCGTTGCAAGACCGGTCGGTTCGCTGGTCTTCATGGCCATCGACCGGACTTACGGCCGAGGCGTCAAGCTGACGATCGCACTTTTCCTCCTCGGAGGCTCGACGGCCTCGATTGCCTTCCTGCCGGGCTATGCGACGCTCGGCGCTTGGTCCATCGTGCTGCTTGCCGTCTTTCGTCTCGGTCA
Source organism: Ensifer meliloti (assembly GCF_030064585.1). Classification (NCBI taxonomy): domain Bacteria; kingdom Pseudomonadati; phylum Pseudomonadota; class Alphaproteobacteria; order Hyphomicrobiales; family Rhizobiaceae; genus Ensifer; species Ensifer meliloti. The sequence goes on along the minus strand of NZ_CP120364.1, from coordinate 581,177 downwards.
GGGATTTGCGCTTGGCGGCGCATGGGACGGGCTCGCCTCGCTTCTCGCTCTGAACGCGCCGCAGCACCATCGCGGCTGGTACGCGATGATTCCGCAGCTGGGCGCGCCACTCGGCTTCATGCTCGCCAGCGCCCTCTTCGCCTATTTTCTCGTTTCGATTTCGGAAGCGGACTTTCTCGCCTGGGGTTGGCGCTACCCGTTCTTCGTAGCCTTTGCGATCAACGTCGTCGCGCTGTTCACCCGCCTGCGGCTCGTCATGACGAAGGAATTCGGAACGCTGCTCGACGTGCACGAGCTTCAGGCGGCCCGGGTCACGGAAGTGCTCAGGGTAAATGGAGGCAACGTCCTCGTCGGCGCCTTCGTCCCGCTTGCAAGCTTCGCTCTCTTCCATCTGGTGACCGTGTTTCCGCTCAGCTGGGTGGAAATCTACACGGATCATGGCGCAAGTTCGTTCTTGATGGTGCAGTTCCTCGGCGCGGTCTGCGGCATCCTCGCCATCATCGCTTCCGGGCTGATTGCCGATCGTATCGGCCGGCGCAATCACCTCGGAATTTGCGCGGTCCTGATCGCGATCTTCAGCTTCGTCGCCCCGATGCTGCTCCAGGCTGGCGCCACCGGTCGCGATGTCTTCGTGATCGTCGGTTTCACGATCCTCGGCCTCTCCTTCGGCCAGGCCGCCGGAGCCGTTGCCTCGCGCTTCGGCAAGGCCTACCGCTACACGGGGGCGGCGCTCACCTCGGATCTGTCCTGGCTGATCGGCGCAGGCTTTGCGCCGCTGGTCGCACTGGGGCTGACCAGCCGCTTCGGGCTCGCCTTCGCAGGCTACTATCTTCTCTCCGGCGCCCTTTGCACGATCCTCGCGCTGGTCTTCAGCAAGAAACTGGAGATCGACAACGAATAGAGCGAAGCAGAGCGGGACGGAAAGCGCCTTCGTTCCCGTCCCGCCATGCGCCCCGACCTTCCGTCATTGTTTCCGCTCCCCGTCAGAACCGTAAAGCTCGCTCGAGCGGCGGAACATAATCGAGTCTCGCCGGTTCCGGCAGCGACGCGCGGTGCGGGAGCGAACTGGTTCCGTGCATTGCGGTGAGTGCCATGCACTGAAAGGAGAAAGGAGCCATGCCTGCAAAGTCGAAGGCGCAGCAGAAGGCCGCCGGCGCGGCCCTTGCCGCCAAACGAGGCGAGAAGAAGAAGAGCGAACTCAAGGGCGCCTCTCGGGGCATGGAAGAGTCCATGACCGAAAAGGAACTCGAGGAAATGGCCTCGACCAAGCGCAAGGGAAAGAAGGAACACGTCTCGGACAAGTAACCGCGCATGCTGAAAGCGCGGTGCGCTTGCGGAACGCGCCGGCAAACGGTATTCGGGGCCGAGGTATAAAGTTTCCGGTTTACCCTCACGGTCGGAAGAATGTTTCAGCTCACCAGGGCTGCAGCCCTTTCACGCCCGCCGTTTTGATGATTTACAGCGCTAAGCGGGAACAATATTCTGTAGCAGGATCCGGGTCGTGATTAAGGACGGGCGAATGGACGATAGCAGGGCTTCCGCGGATGCGGACGCGGAAAAAGCCATTGACGAGCGGATTGCATCGCTCGTCCAGAAGATGCGCAAGGAAGCGGTCCCGGAGCGACTTCTCGAACTGGCGCGGGAGTTGCAAAAAGCCCTTGACGAGCGGAAGCGCTGACCGGAAGCCGGTTTGCCAGGACGGAGCCGCTCGTCCGCTCAGTTCAGCGGGTTTCCATGCATTTGCGCCGTCAGTTCGTCGCGTGCCCGGCTGAGCCGGCTCTTGATCGTACCGATCGCGCAGTCGCATATGTCAGCGGCTTCCTTGTAGCTCATTCCGAACCCGGCAACGAGCACGAGGACTTCGCGGTGCTCCGGTGAAAGAGCCCCAAGCGCGCTGCGTAGCTCGCCGTTGAGGACGGACCACTCCTGCGCCGGCGCGGTTGGAATCGGCAATTCGGCGCAATTGGTGCTCCCCGGGCTTTCCCGCGTGCGAATCTTGTACTGCGTGCGAAACGCATTGCGCATGATCGTGAACAGCCAGGACTTGAGGCTCGTGCCGGGCTCGAACTGCTCGATGCTTCTCAGCGCCCGGAGCAATGTCTCCTGTACGAGGTCGTCGGCCTCGAACGACGCTGACGTGAACGTACGAGCGAACGCCCGCAGAGCGGGAATCAGATCGACGACTTGCTCCTCAAGCAGCGGTGATTGTTGCGATACGTGACCGCCGATAGCAGGCATGTCGAATATTGCCCTTCTGCCTATGAAGATTTCTCGTGACGTTAGGAAATGCCTTTCCGGCCCTTTGGTTCCTGAGGCCCTGGGGATATTTCCCGGACGCGCTTCAATCCGGCACCTGATCGTACGGCCGTTCACGCGGAGATACGCCGCAATCCGCCGCTCGGCCACGGGAACCAAAAGCGACATCACCAGTTTGAGTGGTCTAGGGACATCCAGTTGAGTGGAAGGAGAACGCCATGAAGAGACTTGCCTCTATGACTGCTGCCCTGCTTTTGATCGGTTCGTCAGCCGTCGCGCAGACGACGGTCGTCCTGCCGGGCGAAGTAAGAACCTATGTGATGGAGCAGAACACGCCTTCTATCGCGTACGAAGGTGAGATCGTGGTCGGGCAACCGATTCCGGAAACGGTGGAGATCCACACGATTCCGGACCAGCCCGATTTTGCCTATGCCATCGTCAACGATAAGCGCGTTGTCGTAAATCCGAAGACGCACACGGTCGTGGAAGTCTTGCAGTAGACTTGCGCATCTGACGGAGACGCGGCGCTGTAGGTGCGCAGCATGCATGCGCAAGCCTGCTTCGTCCGGCTCCTATCCCCTGAATCACGAGCGTGGCGGCCGGCGCCGCCACGCAAGCCCTTGGGGGCAACATGGAAAATCAAAGCATTGAGTTTCGGCTGGCGGCGCAAAGAGAAATCCTTGTTGCCGTTCTATCTGCGCTTTACCGCCACAAGGACGTCTGGGCGGAGATCAACCGCGCCCTGGAAAACGTCCCGATCGTTCAGGATCACGAAGAAGATCCCGGCGTCGTACCCTCGGAAGCCTTTGCCAGGCAGAACGCGATGACGACGGAAATCGCTTCCATCCTCCAGGATGCGAGGGCCCGGACGGATCTGGACCCTGAGCCGCCTTGAGACGGCTGCCCAAGGGCAATTAGACCGGAACCCCTTCTACCTTCGTGCGTTAAGGAAAAGGCTGCGTTTTCAGCCCCCGCATGTCCACGCAAGAGAAGGGAGCGTATCGTGCGCGTTCGACTGAAACAGAAGCGTCCGAAATTTGCCCGGCCGCCTGAAAATCCAAATCCGAAGAAACCTGGGCGGAATACCTGGCAACCTCAGGTTATTGTCCCCTACCGGGTCGACCTCACTCTCAAGAAGTCGACGGCAGATGAAGTGGCAGTTCCGGCCTCAATCAATGGGAGGAGTCTCATCGATGGCCGGCCATGAGGACAAGATGGTCCGTGTTCGGGATGTAATGTCTCGGCAGGTTTTCACCGTTTCGCCCACCGATACGGCGCAATCCGTCGCCCGGCTGATGGCCGAGACAGGGGTTGGCGCGGTGCCGGTGGAAACGCCGGGTGTCGGAACGATCCTCGGGATCGTCACGGATCGCGACATAGTCACCTCCGTCGTCGCGCAGGGGCTGTCCAGTTCGACGGCCGTGTTCGAGTTCATGACGGTCGCCGCCGAATCCTGCGAGGAGGATGACAGCCTCCTGCTTGCCGCCCAGAAGATGCACGACCTGCGCATCCGACGTCTCGTCGTCGTCAACGGCAAGCGACACGCGGCCGGGATCGTGGCTCTTGCGGACATCCGCCGGGTCAATCCGGAACTAGGCGGTCTCGTTCTCGAGGGGATCAACCGGCCTGCCCCCGTCGATACCCAACTTGAAGGAATGTCGACATGCTGACGCAGGATCGTCTCTGGAGCGAAGCGGTGATTCTGGAGGCGGGTGAAAACCGCGTCCTCCGGGTACAAAGCACCCGTGATGCTTTTCTTTGCCTCAAGAATCACTGGCCGATTGCCGACGGAAAAGCAAAGCGCCATGCCTTCACAGCCTGCGAGCGCGTGATCGACGGGGATGACGAGCCCGATGTCGCACGTGCCGCCTTCATCAAGGCCGCCGAGGAAGCGCAGTTCAGCGTACACAGCTGGACCGGGTGATCGATCCGCTCCGCGTTACAAAGACTTGCTGAAAGATCAAAGCATCATGGGCGGCTGTCGGAGCGGTTCCGGGCCGCCAGCTCCTGATAGCGTCCGGCGATAGCGATCTGGACTTCCGCCTGGAACGCGAGGACCTCGTTTCGGATCTCGTCCTCCCGTAGACCCAGTGCGGAAAGCTGCTCGGCGAGCTTCCGGCATTCGCTCTTCCAGTAGTGGACGGCAGCGGCCCCATGTATCCGGTCGAGTTCACGCGCGCAGCGGTCGACGTCGCCGGCGCGTGCCGCCAGAGGAAACGCGACGACTTTGCCGCCCCGGACCATGGTTCGTTCACCAAACTCAGCTGCCATCGAATCACCTTACGTTCATCACCAGCCACGTCTATCGGCTAGATGGTTAACGATTCATTCGCCGCGATCGCTTGCCCCTCGTCGGCGGTATCGTCCGGGAAAAATCCGGGCGGGACAACTTTATCCGGTGCTTGAGCGGGATGAGGAAAAGTGTGGGCGGTTTTCCGCCCGCATCCCGCGTCAACTTCTTGGAATCAATCACGTTCATGTTTTTAGGTCGACCCGACCTAAAACATCGTGATCTAAGGGAACAAACGCATCGCTGCAGGGTTTGACAGTCGGATCGCGTGGAACAAGTTCCCTCTCCGCAAAGCCCCTACGGATCCACGCGCTCCTCAATAATAACGAACGAAGTAGTAGGCCCCGCCACCCCGGGCGGGGCCCTTTCCTGTCCGGATTTGCTTGTTGAATTCCCGCTTTGTCACGATCGCGAACCCGATGGCTTTTTCGCAAGACAGGCTCTGACAGCGCACGCCCGAAGGAAACGCATATCAGGCAAGACCAAGGAAGACGGCCAGCGAGCGAGCGACGGAAAGCATCATTTGGTCGTCGAGTCGGCCGAAGGGCGGGCCGAGTTTATCTCGTTTCACCGGCATGGCCTTGTCGATCATTATCTGTGACGGTTTACGAAGCCCATTCTCCCGCGTCGGTCGAACAGTAGGCCGCAACAGAGGGGCATCCAGCAACGCTTCCGACACCAGCAGCACCGTCACCGTGCCGGTGTCCTCGAACAAATCAGCCTGGATGATGAGGGCGGGCCGGGGCTTCCCGAAGTCCCCCGGCATGGCGACGGTAACGAGATCGCCACGCCTCATGCATCGCCGTCGGGATCGGACAGAGCGGCGTCAATGAAGGCATCCAGATCGCGGTCGGCAGCATCAGCCGCAGCGACCGCCTCCGCCTGGCGACGGCACTCGTCGGCAAAACCGGGTCGGCGTGTATCCGGAACCCATATTTGCACGGGGCGCAACCCAGCCGCCCGCAGCGCGTCTCGGCGCTTTTGCACCCGTTGAGTGACAGGCGTCGGCATGACGTTACCTCCATTCGAAATCGTTACATGTAACGTATAGGAGCGGCCGGACAACCGTCAAGTCCACGGTGCGACAGGTTGGGTTCGCGTGTCGACAGCGCAGCAGACAGAGAGCTGCCTTTGTTCCACCTCAAAAGTAAAATCATCGCAGGAACTTGACGCTGGGATGGGCTACCGTAGCAGGCCCTGGCCGCCGTCGATCCAGACGGGACTTCCAGTCACGTGGCGCGCGCGCTCGGAGACGAGGAAACGGATGAGCTCCGCCACGTCTTCGCTCCGCCCCGGTTGCCCGTCGGTGATAGGCACCTGCCCCTCCGGCCATTCGACGGGAATTGCCGTTTCCTCTTCGTGGCGCAGCTTGGTGTTGTCGCTGATGTTCGTTTCGATCTCACCGGGGCAAACGGCGTTGACCCGGATGTGGTGCTTACCGAGCTCCAGCGCTAATTGCTGAACGATCGCAACCTGTGCCGCCTTCGTAGCCGTGTAGGCCGTGGCGCCCGGTGTCGTGAACGTCCGGGTGCCATTGATCGACGAAACGACCACGATGGCGCCGCCCCCTCGCTGTTTCAGGTAGGGAACCGTCAGATGCAGGGTCAGAAAGGTGCCGCGCAGGTTGACGGCGATCGTCTCGTCCCATTCGAAAGGCTTCAGGTCGTCGATCGGCGCCCAGACGCCGTTGATGCCGGCATTCGCGACGACGATATCTAAATGGCCGAACTTGAGCACCAGATCCCTGACAGCATTGCGCATCTGCAACTCGTCGGAGACATCCGCCTCCAGTGCCATGGCCTGGCCGCCGGCACCGACGATCTCGTCGGCAACCTCCTCCACTTCCGTGCGGGTGCGCCCCAGCGCTCCGACTGTCACGCCGTCCGCGGCAAGCGCAAGAGCGGTGGCTCGGCCGATGCCGGACCCGGCACCGGTGATCAAGGCAACGGGCGACGGCTGGTTCATGGCTGACCGTTCTTCGCGCGGTCGGTCGGGATGGTGGAAACCGTAACGGATACCGGATCGCTGGCGGGGAATGTGTCCTCGAGGCCCTCGTCGAGCTGCCTTTCCATTTCATCCGTGTCCTTCGCGCCGCGTGCGCTGCGGTGGATTTTCGAGGTTTCCTGGGACTCCTCGATCGCGCTGCAATCGGCGCTCGCGAGCTCACGCATGACGGCTTGCGCCATTTCGATGGCGTTGAGTCGGTTGAGGTTTGCGGCCGCGTCGCTGCGCATCGAGACCGAGACGATTTCACCGCCTTCACCGACGAACTCGACCGTGAAGCCGGCTTTTCCGCCCTGTTCGGGGATAACTTGTGTACCAACAAGATGCATAGGGCACCTCCTCGCTCGCTGCGGCGCTTCCATGCCGCATTGGGTTCTGCGGTTGCCCGCCATTCGTCAGGCAAACGGATGCGGCGTGTTTTGGTTCCGACGCCTAGCTCCGGGTCGGCGGCCGCCGGCTGATAACGCTTGAGACCTTTTCCCGAAGCGTATGATCGTCTTCATCGTGCGCGTGCTGCTGGAGGATCTCGGCTAGGCGTTTCAGCTCTTTCTCGTCCAGCCTTTCGATGCCTACATAACTGTTCTCAGCCGCGCTGGTGAGAATGAGCTCGTCGAGCTTCGCCTGAAGCGCCCGGCCGTCGCGGTTCTGCGTGTTCTGAAGGACGAAGACCATCAGGAAGGTGACGATCGTCGTGCCGGTATTGACGACGAGTTGCCACGTCTGGGAAAAACCGAAGATCGGGCCTGTGAGGCCCCACACGGCTATCGATACAAGGGCGAGGACAAAGACGGCGGGGCGCCCGGAATATTCCGCCACCGTACTTGCAAACCTGCTGAAACCATTGGCCTTTGGCATCGGGTATCCCACGTTTGTTGATCCGCTGATCAACACGCAATCAGGCGAAGAGTTCCCATTCGACGCCAGGCACCGTCAGCGGCGCAACGCTCCGTAGGCACGTTGAATCGGGGCGGATTCATGCGGGAAACCGCATGCTGCTTTGTGTCCTCCCGCTCAAAGGCGGGTCAGCTTACGATATTGACCTGCGCCTCTTTCGCGGCTGCGACGAAGGCCGCCCGCGCGACATAAGCGGGGGATTCGCGTTCGAGCACCGACATGCAGATGTCGATTGCCGCCTGGTAAGCCTGGCCGTGGCTGACCGGCCAGCGCTTCGTCAGCAACTCGACCGCCTGACGGGTGTTCGACACCATGTGAATCTTCGCATCATCGGGCATCCGCACGGGGACGCATTCATTCCAGGGGCCGGGGTCCATGACCTTCCTCCTGCAGCGGCACGACCGTCAGAAAGGCCTCCCGCAAAGCGGCGATGAAGGCAGCCCGCGCGTCTTCCGGCCTTTTTCTACGCTTGAGCGCCGCATTGCAGGCGCGTATGGCGCAGCCATAATAGGCGCCGTCCCGCACCGGCCACTCGCTTTGCAGGCAGTGCATCGCGTCGAGCGGGCCGACAACCGTGCGGCACCTGCCGTCGAGCATGTTGATATTGACGGGCTTGCTCCATGGAATCTCGTACATCGTTCTTCCTCGCCCAATCCGAAAGCCGCCAGCACGGCGCCTCCCGCGTCCCACTCCGAAACTCGCTCGACCGCGTCCTTTCGACGCGTTTGAATCCATTGTCTTAGTCTAATGGCTGCGGATCGAAATATGCGCCTCTTCCGCTGCCTTTATAAAGGCCCTGCGGGCCCTTTCAGTCTTTACCTTGCCTTCCAGAGCCTGAAGGCATACGCGCTTGGCTGCGGCCAGCGCCGGTCCATCCCGGCGCGGCCATCGCTGCAACAGGCATTCTACGGCCTCGCGCGTGCTTTTCACGTCGCGATATTTGCCCTCGGTTCCGAGTTCCAACTCGACACTCTTATCCCACCAGAAACAATGCAATGACGCCTAGCCTCGCGGGTTGTTGCCGGTTGGAAATGAAACTTGGGAGACGGGCTTTTGGTTCCGCCGCGAGTAGGCGTCTGCCCCTTGACGCAAGGCGCGGCATCGCTAAGTAAGAGGCGTCCCGCTCTTGGACATCGGAATGCGGGATGAACATTGGTGCCGGGCCCCTCTGGCGAGAGTTTACGGCGCTCTCGTGATGTCGGTACCGCCAGCAAGTCACGCCGGCGGATATAGCTACCATGAAAACTGATCTCATGCCTCACGCATGTGCCCATACGGCCGTGCGTTTTTTTGTCTCCGGAAATCTCCCTTTCGCCAACGCTTCCACAGCGCGTGGAGGGGAGGTTCGCCCATGACCGGATCCAGCACACAGACACCCGCCCTCGGTTATTTCAAATGGGCGTTCATCGTTACGGCTGCCGGGCTTCTGCTTGGCGGATGGCTCGGCTGGCAGTCGACCGGCACCATCGGCGGAATGATGACGGTGTTCTTCATCTGCACCGTGCTTGCCGTCCTGGAAATCTCGTTGTCCTTCGACAACGCCATCGTCAATGCCAACAAGCTCAAGGACATGACTCCCGTCTGGCAGCAACGCTTCCTGACCTGGGGCATTCTCATCGCCGTTTTCGGCATGCGCATCGTCTTTCCGCTGCTGATCGTGGTCATCGCCGCGGGTATCGGTCCGATCGATGCCGTGATTCTCGCCGCGTCCCGGCCCGAGGAATACTCCCGGATCATGCACGAGGCGCATCTGCCGATCGCCGCGTTCGGCGGTACGTTCCTGATGATGGTCGGTCTCACCTACTTCTTCGATCATGAGAAGGACGTGCACTGGATCGCATGGCTGGAGAGCCGGATGGCACGCTTTGCGACCATCAAGGGCGTCGAGATTGCCTTCGTGCTTGCGCTCATACTCGGCTTTTCGAGGCTGCTCGAAGCGGAAGAAGCCGTGGTCTTCGTTCATGCCTGCGTTTACGGCCTCCTCACCTTCCTGGCGGTCGAGGTGGTCGGCGGTCTGCTCGACGCCTCTCAGCAGACGATGAGCGCTGCGGCGAAGGGGGGCTTCGGGGCTTTCCTTTATCTGGAAGTGCTCGACGCCAGCTTCTCCTTCGACGGGGTCATCGGCGCTTTCGCTCTGACCCAGAACCTTTTCATCATCGCCATCGGGCTCGGCATCGGGGCGATGTATGTCCGCTCAATGACGATCATGCTGGTCGAGAAGGGCACGCTCAGTGAATACCGTTACCTGGAGCACGGCGCCTTCTACGCAATCCTGATCCTTTCCGTGGTCATGTACTTCCAGACGCTGATCCACATTCCCGAAGTCATTACCGGCCTCGGCGGGGCGGGCCTCATAGGTCTTTCGCTCTGGTCTTCGATCCGGCACAACAGGTGGGAAATGGAGCAGGACGAGGACGACACGCGCGGGCGCAGACGCGTCGAGGCCTGAGCCAGACCCGGGCCCCTGGACCCATCCGGCCGAAAGGCCTCATCAGGACAAGGAACGACCCGGCGGAAATTCCGCCGGGTCGTTCTTTTTCGTGCGCCGTATTTTCTCCTGTCTTGCCGGAAAAGGGCCAAAGTCTTGGGCAATTGGGGCCGGCCCTGCCGGCCGCGAGCCCCTGCGCCGTCGGGCTGAAGAAATTATGCGGAGGAATGCTTGTGAACGCCAGTCCGAACGATCTTGCCCTGATTGCGGTAATGCGCCGGTATTTTTCGCTGAAGGAGGAGTCGGGCGCCTTGAAGGGGCGGCTCGAGGCCGCCCGCAGAAGCGCCGGCGACGAGATAGACCGCTTCTATGATCCGCGCACGAATGCGACGCACGCGGACGACATCCTGGCATGGCATCGGCTTCGGCGGGAAATGGAGGAACTGATGAGCCTTGCCGCGACATGGGGAAGGGGCGGCAGCATCGAGGGAAGCCCTCTGGCAGCGGCGGACGCGCCTGCGCCTCCGACCGAGTCCGCCCCTCTGGCCGAGGCCGCTGCTTCGATGGAGTGATGGCGCCGAATGCCGGCGGCAAAGCGCGGGATTCGCAGTGCCCGGTAGTCAATTAAGCAAGTTTGGCGTACATCATTGTATTTCGGGGAACAACTCTTCCTTGCGAGCTTTTGAAGTATGAGCCGGCACGATCCAGACAGCGAGACAAAAAGCGTCGATGCGGATGACCGGTCTCCGGTGTTCGGCGGCGGAGCAAGAGAGAAGGGGCCACATGCACCTGAAACCCGATAGCGAGACATCAGCCGGTGCCTGAGTTCATGGCTACATCCAAGGGCAGGAATGCCGATCCAGCCGCCGCGCTTCGCGATTGCCGGGCGGCCTTTATCGGCGTCGGCGTCGCCAGCGCGCTCGTCAATCTTCTCTATCTCACCGGTTCGTTCTTCATGCTCGAAGTCTACGATCGGATCCTGCCGAGCCGCAGCATTCCGTCGTTGATTGCGCTCTCTCTTCTCGCGCTGTTGCTTTATGCCTTTCAGGGAGCCTTCGAGCTCATCCGCGGGCGGATGCTGGTGCGCATCGCCGGCGCGCTCGATGAGAGCCTGAACGGACGCATTTACCGCGCCATCGTGAAGGCGCCGTTGAAGCTCAGAATGCAGGGAGACGGCCTCCAGGCGCTGCGCGACTTCGATCAGGTCCGGTCGTTCCTGTCGGGTGTCGGTCCGGCGGCGCTCTTCGACCTGCCCTGGCTACCTTTCTACATCGCGATTTGTTTTCTCTTTCACCCGGTCATCGGATTGATCGCGATCATCGGCGGGTTGATCCTGACGTTGCTCACCTATCTCACCAACCGCGGCACGCAGGCGCCTGCCAAGAAAGCGTCCGAAGCCGGGGGGCTGCGCAACGTCTTCGCTCAGGCCTCCCAGCGCAATGCCGAGGTAGTGCATGCCATGGGCATGTCCGCGCGGCTCACCGCGCTGTGGGAGCGCCGCAATACGGAGTTCCGCGACGAGAACCGGCGTACGTCCGACATCGGCAACGGCTACGGCGCGTTGTCGAAGGTCTTCCGCATGGCGCTGCAATCCGGCGTTTTGGCGGCCGGCGCCGTTCTGGTGATCCGCGGCGAGGCTTCGCCCGGCATCATCATCGCCGGCTCGATCCTGACGGCCCGGGCTCTTGCACCCGTGGAACTTGCGATCGGCAATTGGCGCGGTCTTGTCGCCGCGCGTCAGAGCTGGCAGCGTCTCAAGGAATTGCTCAAAGCCCTGCCGGAAGCCGATGCGCCGCTCCAGCTTCCGGACCCGCACGAACGCCTTACGGTCGAGGGGCTGGCAAGCGGTCCGCCAGCGGCGCAGCGCCTCATCGTCTCTGATGTGAACTTCACCGTCCGTGCAGGCGGCGCCGTCGGCGTTATCGGCCCGAGTGCCTCGGGAAAATCGTCCTTGGCGCGCGCCATCCTGGGCATCTGGCCCGCCTATCGCGGTTCCGTTCGGCTCGACGGCGCGGCGCTCGACCAGTGGGACAGCGACGCGCTCGGCAGACATGTCGGATACCTGCCGCAGGACGTGGAACTGTTCGCCGGGACGATCGCGCAGAACATCTGCCGCTTTGCCGAAGACGCGACATCGGAGGCGATCGTCGCCGCCGCCAAGGCGGCGCGTGTCAACGACCTGATCCTGCGCCTGCCGAACGGCTATGACACCGAAATCGGCGATGGCGGCATGACGCTGTCGGCCGGCCAGCGTCAACGGGTGGCTCTGGCGCGGGCCCTTTACGGCGATCCCTTCCTCGTCGTTCTCGACGAGCCGAATTCCAATCTCGATGCGGAGGGCGAGCAGGCGCTCAGCGAAGCGATCATGAGCGTGCGCAGCCGCGGCGGCATCGTCATCGTCGTCGCCCATCGGCCGAGTGCGCTTGCAAGCGTCGATCTCGTGCTGATGATGAACGAGGGCCGCATGCAGGCCTACGGGCCGAAGGAGCAAGTTCTCGGCCAGGTACTTCGCCCGCAACAGGTGGAGCGACAGAATGCCCTGAAAGTCGTTGCAGAGGGGCAGGAGGCGAAGCAATGAAAGGATGGCTCCAGCAGCAGAAGCCGACTGCACGTCGGTCGCTCTCCCGCCATTTGATCGGCGTCTCGGTCCTTGCGCTTGCCCTCGTCGCCGGCGTCGGCGGCTGGGCCGCGACGACGGAGCTGTCGAGCGCCATCGTTGCCGGCGGTGTCGTGATCGTCGACGACAACGTCAAGAAAGTCCAGCATCTGACCGGCGGCATCGTCGGCGAACTCCTGGTCAAGGAGGGCGATCGCGTCGAGGCGGGCCAGGTGCTGATCCGCCTGGACGGTACGACCGTGCGCGCCAATCTGGCGATCATCGAAAGCACGCTGGCGCAGTTCTACGCCCGACGCGCCCGGCTGCAGGCCGAGCGGATCGGCGCCGCATCCTTCGAAATCGAAGAGGATCTTGCCGAGTTCATCCCCGGCACGGCGGCGGCGAAGCTCATAGAGGGCGAACAGCGGCTCTTTGCGAGCCGCCGGTCGGCGCTCTCGGGCATGAAGGGACAGCTCGATTCGAGAAAGGCGCAGCTCGCCGATGAGGTCGAGGGGCTCACGGTCCAGTTGAACGCGATCGAGGAGGCGCTGAAGCTGATTGCGGAGGAACTGACCGGGGTCGATTCGCTTTTCGGCCAGGGGCTCGTGCCGATGCAGCGGGTAACGACGCTGAAGCGCCAGCGGGCGGAGCTCGAGGGTGGACGCGGCAGGCACATCGCCGCCCGGGCCCAGGCCCGCGGCAAGTCGAGCGAGATCGACCTGCAGATCCTGCAGCTGGACGAGGACCGGCGCAGCGAGATATCGAAGGAACTGACGGACGTCGAGGCGAAGATCGCCGAATATGAGGAGCGCCGCACCGCCGCGACCGACCAGCTGCGCCGCCTCGATATTACCGCGCCGCTTCCCGGGCGCATCTACCAACTGGCGATCCATACGGTCAACGGCGTCATCAATCCGGGCGAAACGCTGATGCTTGTCGTGCCGGAGGCCGAGGACCTGACGGTCGAGGCGAAGGTAGCGACCCATGACATCGACCAGATCCGTGTCGGCCAGCCGGTCGAAATCCGCTTCAGCGCCTTCAACCAGCGCACCACGCCGGAGGTCGAAGCCGAAGTCGTGACCGTCGCTCCTGATCTCGTCACCGACGAGCGCACCGGCGCCAGCTACTACCCGCTGCGCATCCGGCCGAAAGCGGAGAGCCTCGCCAAGCTGAAGGGCCTTTCGCTCTATCCCGGCATGCCGGCCGAGGTGTTCATCAAGATCGCTGACCGGACGGTCATCTCCTATCTGACCAAGCCCCTTACCGACCAGATGCGGCATGCCTTCCGGGAAGATTGAGGCTGGCGGGAGGGCGGTATTAGACGTTTCCCGGAGTTGCTCTAACGCTTTGATACTACGCACTTCCGGAGGGAAAACCGCTACACACGTTTCTGAAGTGCTCTAGAAGCGCCGGTGCGACTGCCTCAGCGAGAGCGGATAGCGGGTTGGATGATAGGCTGCCGCGCTGATATTGACGGTATGGTTGTGATTGTCATAGGCGATCTGATCGAGCGTCAGGACGGCCGCCGGCCGCTCGAGTTGGAGTAGGGACGCCTCGAGGTCGGATGCTAGCCTCGCGCTCAAGGTCGATTGTCCGCGCGTCGGGACGATGCCGTAGCGGTTCTCGAATTCGCCGTAAAGCGACCTGTTCTCGACCGTCCAGTCGATGTCGAGAATGCCGGGCGCGAGCGAGGCGGAGAACCAATCCCGCTGCACGACCACCGGTAAATCGTCGAGAAGGCGCAGCCTCTCCAAAAAGACCACTTCGGCGCCGGTCGGCAGCGAAAGCGGTCTTGCGACCTCCGTATCGGCCCGGACAATCTCCGCCTTGAGGAGCCGCATGCCGGGCTTGCGATTGTTTGCTTGGGCTGTCTGGGTGAAGCTGCGAACGACTTCCAGTTCGTAAAACGGGGCGGGCGCGGTCACGTAGATGCCCTTTCCGGGCCGCGTCTGCAGGTAGCCGAGATTTTCGAGTTCCTTGATCGCCTGGCGCACGGTGATGCGGCTGACGCCGTAGGCGGCCACCAGCTCCCGCTCGGAAGGGAGCTTATCGTTCACTGCCAGCTCGCGCCGCTCGATCATGCCTCTCAGAAGGTTTCGCAGCTGTGCGTAAAGCGCATCCGGATGGTTGCGATCGATCGGGCTTTCGTCCGGTAGGTTTGCTTGTCGTGCCATGCTCTCTTGTTTCAGCCGCCGGTTTCCGGATGTTCATTTGCATTGCACCCTGCCCGACCGAAGACAAGGGCCAAGCGGCTTTTCGGTTCGCCGGCAGGCGCCGCTGACTATCCCTGCGGCCCGCAGTGGAAAACAGGGAAAACGGCTTCTTCCGCGAATTGACATAACTGGTTATATCCAGTAGCGATACCACGATCGGAACGGCGGAGTAAAGAATGAAACTGACCTTGATCGGCGGCGGCGGAGTCCGGGCACCCCTTTTTGTCGGTTCGGCGCTCAGGCGCGCGGAGAGAAGCGGCCTAACCGAGATCTGCCTGCAGGACATCAACGAGCGCAAACTCGAGCTTTTCGGGCGCATAAGCCAGGAACTGGCGCGGCGCATGCAGTCCCCGGTCCGGATCACCATGGCGGCCGACGCCGAACGCGCGCTCGACGGCGCGCGCTATGTCGTCACGACGGTTCGCCCCGGCAATGAGGATGGGCGTATCAAGGACGAGCGCATTGCGCTGGCCCATGGGGTGCTTGGCCAGGAAACCACCGGTCCCGGCGGCTTTGCCATGGCGCTTCGCAGCATTCCGGTCATCCTGAAATATGCCGAGATCCTGAAGAAGGTCAGTCCCGATGCGTGGCTGTTCAACTTCACCAATCCGGCGGGACTCGTGACTCAGGCCCTCCAGAACGAGGGCTATCGTCGCACCGTCGGCATCTGTGATGGGGCGAACGGTGCGCAGGAGGCGCTGGCGCACTGGCACAAGGTGCAGCAGAACGACGTGCGCTGCGAGGTCTATGGGCTCAATCATCTGTCCTTTACCAGGCGCGCGACAATTGACGGCAAGGAAGTGCTTCAGCCTCTGCTCGATGACGACGGCTTTCTTCGCTCCACCTCGCAGCGCATGTTCGATGCGAGCCTCATCAGAAGCCAGCGCAACTGGATCAACGAATATCTCTACTATTACTATTATGCGGAGAAGGCGGTCGAAGCGCTCAAGGCCGATGCGCGCACGCGCGGCGAGGAGGTCAAGGACCTGAACGCAGCGCTGATCACGCGGCTTAGCGCGATGGATTTGAATGCCGACGCGGAGGCGGCGCTCGCCGCCTATTACGCCTACGAGCGGCGTCGCAACGCCACCTATATGCATTATGCGCTGACGGACGCCCTCAGCATGGAAGAGGCCGACCGGCTGGTCGAAGGCCTTGCTGCCGCCGAGACGGGAGAGGAGGGCGAGGGCTATGCCGGCGTCGCGCTCAATCTGGTTGATGCGCTTGAGACCGGCAAACCCTGCTACACCGGTCTTAACGTGCGTAACGAAGGCGCCATCGAAGGCTTGCGGGACGACGATGTCATCGAGGTGAGCTGCGTGGTCGATGGGGAAGGTATCCGGCCGCTGAAGATCGGTGCGATGCCGGAAGCGCAGTCGCAGATCGTCCACAATGTGAAACGCTACGAACGGCTGGCCGTGCGGGCGATCAGGGAACGCAGCCGCGATCTTGCGGTCCAGGCGCTCATGGCTCACCCTCTTGTGCTTTCCTATTCGCGCGCCGTGCCACTGGTCGATGAATATCTGGCGGCACACGCGGAATTCGCAGGGGAATGGTCGTGAACGGCGCCGGCCCCGGTTCGCGCCATGACGTGATGGTGGTCGGAGAATACTACTTCGACCTGATCTTCCGTGGCCTCCCGGAGGTGCCGAAGATCAGCGCCGATCTCTGGGCGGAGGAATTCGAGTGGGTGCCGGGTGCGGCCTATTCGACGGCGCTGGCATTCGCGCGGCTTGGAACGAGTGCCGGCTGGTGGTGCCAGTTCGGCAACGATATCTTCAGCCGCATGATCCTCGAGGAAGCCCGCCGCGAGAATATCGACGATCGCCTCTTCATCCATCTCGACAGGCCGCTGCGCCGCGTGAGTGCAGCCTTTTCTTTCGTGCATGACCGCGGCTTCATCAGCTATGCCGAAGAGCCGGATCCCTTGCCGACGCCGGAGGATCTGGCGCGGATCAGGCCGCGCATACTGCTTCTGCAGGGGTTCTCGCTCGACACTGAAAGACGGCGGCTGATCGAGGCCGCGCGCGAACTCGGGATCACCGTCTGTTCCGACTGCCAGCATGTCGACTATCGGCTCTCGACGCCCGGAATGGAGGAGATGCTGGGACTGATCGACGTCTTTCTGCCGAACGCATCGGAAACGAAGGCGCTGACGGGCGAGGAGGACGTGGAGCGTGCGCTATCGTCGATCGCACGCTTCTGCCCGACCGTCGTGGTCAAATGCGGAGCGGATGGAGCGATCGCTTCCTCAAAGGGCCGGACGACTCGTGTGCCGGCGCTTGCCGTCGAGGCCTTCGATACCACGGGCGCAGGCGACTGTTTCAACGCCGGCTTCGCTCACGGGCTTCTGACCGAGCCCGACATCGGCGGCGCGATCGAGCTCGGCGTGATCTGCGGCTCGCTGGCGGTAACGGGATATGGCGGCCGCAACCTGCCTTTCAAAGAGGATCTGACGAAATATCGGCGGCGGGAGGCTGCGATATAGCTTGCGTTCACAAGAGAACAAATGAGGGAACGAACATGAAGCATATGTTGAAAACACTCGCAGGCATGACCGTTTTTGCCGTCGCATCGGCCTTTCCGGCAAAGGCGGACACCGTGTCGATGTTCTGTTCGGCGACCGACTACGAACTATGCGAGAAGGCCGTCCAGAAATGGACGAAAGACACCGGGCACGAGGTGAAGCTCAACCGGATGCCACAGAACCTCGACGACGCCATTCCGATCTATCAGCAATTGTTCGCGGCCCAGTCGTCGGACATGGATGTCCTCTATATCGACGTCATCTGGCTCGGCATGTTCAAGGATCATCTCCTCGACCTGACCTCTCTCGTACCCGAGAACGAGGTTACGGCGCATTTCGCCTCTGCCGCGGATGCGGCGCGCCTCGACGGCAAGCTCCTGTCGATGCCCTTCTACATCGATACGGGCCTCATGTTCTACCGCAAGGACCTTCTGGAGAAATACGGCAAGCAGCCGCCGAAGACCTGGGACGAGCTGACGGCGACAGCCAAGGAGATCCAGGACGCGGAGCGCAAGGCCGGCAGCCCGGACATCTGGGGCTATGCCTGGCAGGGCAGGAGCTATGAGGGCCTGACCTGCGATGCTCTGGAGTGGATCGCTTCCGCCGGCGGCGGCACTATTCTCTCCGACGACGGTGAGGTGACGATCAACAATCCGCAGACGGAGGCGGCGCTCACCCGTGCCCGCGGCTGGATCGGTACGATCTCGCCCGAGGGGGTCTTGAACTATGACGAGGAGAACTCACGCGCCCTCTTCGAGAGCGGTAATGCCGTCTTCCACCGCAACTGGCCCTATGTCTGGGGAACATCGCAGGCCGAGGGTGGCAAGCTCGTCGGTAAGGTCGGAGTGAGCGCGCTTCCCGTCGGTGCGGAAGGGCAGAAGTCGAGCGGCGCGCTCGGCACGGCCTATCTCGGCGTCTCCAAATATTCCAAGAAGCCGGAGCTTGCAGCGGAGCTGCTGCGCTATATGGTCGGCGCGGAAGACCAGAAGATGCGTGCGATCGAAGGCGGCTACAATCCGACCGTCGAGCCGCTCTACGAGGACGCCGATGTGCTGGCGAAGATCCCGTTCCTCGGCATGGCGAAGACCGCCTTCGAGGAATCGGTCGCACGTCCGTCGGCTGCGACAGGCAAGAACTATAACCGTGTTTCCCGCACCTTCTACCGGGCCGTTCACGACATCATCTCCGGCAAGGACGATGTCGCCAAGGAGCTCGCCGACCTCGAGCGCCGCCTCGAGCGAGACGTGAAGGCGAAATGACGAGAGCTGCGCCCGCGGCCCGGCCGGGGGCGCCTCATCGAACCGGCTGCGTTGGACGCGCTGCCGCGAAAGGCCTGGAAGGGAAATGGAATGGCTTCGGTCTCCCTGAAGAATGTCAGCAAGACCTTCGGCACATATGACGTGATCCGCTCCATCGATCTCGAGATCGAGGACGGGGAGTTCGTCGTCTTCGTCGGCCCATCCGGTTGCGGAAAGTCGACGCTTCTGCGACTGATCGCCGGCCTCGTGCCGGTTTCCGGCGGCGACGTGTTTATCGGCGGCGACCAGGTGACGGACGTGCCGGCGTCCAAACGTGAACTTGCCTTCGTCTTCCAGTCATACGCGCTCTACCCGCATATGAATGTGGCGCGAAACATCGGCTTTGCGTTGGAAACGGCGCGGCTCGGCAAGGATGAAATCCGTCGCCGTGTCGCCAGGGTCGCGGACATGCTGAAGATCGGTCACCTGCTCGAGCGTCGGCCGCGCCAGCTTTCCGGCGGTCAGCGGCAACGCGTGGCGATCGGCCGTGCGCTGGTCGGCCAACCGGAAGTCTTCCTCTTCGACGAGCCGCTTTCCAATCTCGACGCGGACCTGCGCATGGAAATGCGCTTCGAGATCGCCAAGCTGCACGCCGACGTCAAGACGACGATGATCTATGTCACCCACGACCAGACGGAAGCGATGACGCTCGCCGATCGGATACTCATTCTCAACCACGGGCAGATCGAGCAGGTGGGGCGGCCGCGCGAGCTTTACGACCGGCCGGAAAATCGCTTCGTTGCCGGCTTCCTCGGCAGCCCTAGAATGAATTTCGCCCCGCTCGAAGCGACCGGCCCCGCCGCTACGGTTCTGAGGGGAGCCGGCGGCTTCGCCTACGCCGCAGAGTATGTCGCGGCCGAAGGAAGGCCTGCCGAAATCGGCTTGCGGCCGGAGGCTTTGAAGCTTGTCGGTGCCGAAACGAAAGGTGCGATCCGCGGGACCTTCGAGCGCATGGAGGACCTCGGCTATGAATATGTCTGCTATGTGCGGCTCACCGAGACGCTGGTCTGGACGGTTCGTTCAACGGGAAGTCCACCGCAAGTCGCCCCCGGCGACCCCGTCGGCCTGAGCTGGCAACCGGAAAGTCTCTACCTCTTCGGAGAGGATGGCCGGCGCATCGATCACCGCGCGAGCGTTTCATTGGCCCTTGGAGCCTCGTCGTGAACGCCGCCCGCCGGATGGAGCGGCAGCAACGCCGCACCGCATGGATATTCCTGCTCCCGTTGCTGCTGACGCTGATGGCCGTGGCGATATGGCCGCTCGCCCGCAGCATTTTCTTCTCCTTCACCGACGCTTATCTCGACGCCCCTTCGGACTACGGATTCGTGGGTATCGAGAACTTCGTGGAAGTCGCCGAAGATCCGGTGTTCTGGGGCGCGGTCAGGAACACGCTCGTCTTCACGCTCGTATCCGTCGGGTTGGAGACGCTTCTCGGACTTGCGATCGCCTTGCTCCTGCACCGCGCTTTTCTCGGCCGCGGCATCGTGCGGGCGGCGATCCTCATTCCCTGGGCGATGCCGATGGTCGTCTCGGCCCGGATCTGGGAATGGATGCTCAACGATCAGTTCGGCCTGATCAACAAGCTCCTGGTCGCGTTGGGACTCGTCGAAAACGGCGTCGCCTGGACAGCCGATCCTTCGCTGATCCTCGGGACGGTGATCTTCATCGATGTCTGGGTGACGACGCCGTTCATGGTGCTCCTCATTCTCGCCGGCCTGCAACTGATCCCCGAGGAAATCTACGAGGCAGCCGACGTTTCCGGCGTGCCGCACTGGAAACGCTTCTGGTCCATAACCTTGCCGCTCGCGACGCCGGCGATCGGTGTCGCGATACTCTTCCGCACGCTCGACGCGCTCCGCATGTTCGATCTGAGCTACGTGCTTGCGGCCAACAACGAAAACACGATGACGATGTCGATCTATGCGCGCGACCAGCTCATCAGCTTTCAGGACCTCGGCCTTGGAGCCGCTGCTTCCACCTGGGTGTTCATGATCATCGGACTGATCGCTATCGTCATCGTCGGGCTTTTGCGCCTCGATCGGGCGACAGGCTGAGGGGGGTATCGATGACGGTGAGCGCAGTCACCACGAGGCGCTATTCGAACGCGACTTACCGGACCTTGCGCCGCGTAAAGACGGCCGGACTCTATGCCGGCGTGGCGGCCGTCCTCGTCTACATGCTGTTTCCCTATTACTGGGCGATCGTCTCCTCGACCAAGACGGGGCAGGCGCTTTACCAGTTCACTCTGCTGCCGGCGCTCGATTTCAGCAACTACAGGCAATTGTTCGACAATCCGGTATTCATGGGCGCGCTCGTCAATTCCGGCGTGGTCGCGCTTGTCAGTACCGCGATCTCCCTCGTCATCGGCATTCTTGCGGCTTACGCGCTCGGCCGCCTGCATTTCCCGCCGGGCCGCATTGTTCTGATCGCCGTTCTCATGATCTCGGTCTTTCCGCAAGTGGTGGTGCTTTCGGGAATGTTCGAGGTGATCGGATGGCTCGGGCTCTACAATCGGCCGTCGGCGCTGATCGTCTCCTATCTCATTCTCACTTTGCCCTTTACGACATGGATCCTGACGAGCTTCATCCGTGACCTGCCGAGCGAATTGGAGGAGGCGGCGCTCATCGACGGCTGTTCGCGCCTGCGCATCCTCACCCACGTGCTGCTGCCGCTGATGGGGCCTGCGATTGCCAGCACCGGTCTGCTGTCGTTCATCCTTGCATGGAACGAATTCCTCTTTGCGCTCACCTTCATCCTGACCGACGAGAACCGGACGGTTCCGGTAGCGATCGGCCTTCTGACAGGCAGCAGCCGCTATGAATATCCGTTCGGCCAGATCATGGCCGCGTCCGTCACGGTGACGCTGCCGCTGCTCGTTCTCGTCCTGATCTTCCAGCGCAAGATCGTGGCGGGGTTGACGTCCGGCGCCGTCAAGGGGTGACGACCGCCGCGGCGGGCAACGTCATGCGCCAAATTTGGCATGATCTATTTTCGTGATTGGACTTCCCGACCGGTTGGAGTCACGCTGATCAGGCCTACGAGGTGGAAATTGGGGGACCAACTATCGTTAGAGTAGGAGGTCGCAATGAAGCACCAAGCAATCGAGCAGTTACAGGGCGTCGCCGAGGTCAAGCAGGACCTGCCGCGACGGACGTTATCGCGCAAGGAGCGCCTTGAGCGTTGGGCGGAACTCCTGGAACGGGATCCTCACAGACGCCTTTCGACGCTGCACGAGACAGAGTATCAGCCAGCGAGAGTCCGCGCGGCCATGCGCGGCGACGGTTCGCCGATCTCCGTCGCCTTCGAGGATCCGGTCCTCCGGACTGCCGGGATGGAGAACGACAGCTACGGTGAAGCCAGGCGGTTCTTCGAGCTGAGCGACGAGCAATTACATAAGGTCATCTGCTATTGCCATTTCGGCGCGACGGTCAGCGCATCGACGGCCGCCCGCCACATCCGCGCAATGCTTGTAGAGAAACAGCCAGGCCTGTTTGCTCGGTTGCGCCAGATGTTCGTCGGCTAGGCAGGCGACGGCATATCGGAGGGTCGTGATCGAAGGCGGCCGCCGGAGGAGGCGGGCTGCAGTGCGAAGGCTAATCGCGCTCGCACTGTGGTGCTCCCATCCCTCCGGCTGGCGGATTGCCTTCGATCCGCGGCGTCGCCGTCTCAGCATCGCAACTCGATCTCAAGGCTTTCGTCGCGTACAACGCGCCCTCATGTCTGCGTTTTTCGCTTCGTGCTCTAAATTCCACTATGTTAAGTGGATCGACGCGACGCCGGATGGCGACGCGCCCTGTCGGCCGGGATGACGAACGGAAACACTATGGCTCAAAGAGCAGGCAACGCGGATCTCCCGCTGCATGGCGGCCGCGTGCCGCGATGGCTCGGCGACCGTATGACGCGCCTCGGCGCGCTGGTCACCGAAGCGGTCGTTCACCACTATGGACGCGACGAGTTTCTAAGGCGGCTGGCGCATCCGTTCTGGTTCCAGTCTTTCGGCGCCGTCATGGGCATGGACTGGCATTCCTCCGGTATCACCACGAGCGTCATAGGTGCGTTGAAACGCGGTCTCACCCCGGTTGCCGGCGAGCTGGGCATCCATGTCTGCGGCGGCCGCGGCCAGCACTCCCGCAAGACGCCGGGCGAACTCATATCGATTGGCGATCGCGTCGGTTTCGATGGCGGTGCATTGGCAGAAGCGAGCCGCCTCGTCGCCAAGGTCGACAGTGCCGCCGTTCAGGACGGCTTCGATCTCTACCTGCACGGTTTCATCGTCACGGACGATGCCAGGTGGGTGGTCGTCCAGCAGGGCATGAACGGCGACCGCCGGCAGGCGAGGCGCTATCACTGGCTCTCGGAGGGCCTGACAAGCTTCGTCGACGCGCCGCATAGCGCGATCGAAGGCAGAGAACAGGGCGAGATCGTCAATCTTGCCGACCGCCGCGCCGCCGCCTCGCGGACTGCGCAGCTCGATCTCCTCCAGTCCCTCGGGCCCGACGGGCTCCTGCGCGAGGTCGCCCGGATCGAGTCTCGTGGGGCTCCTGTGGCCGCGCTGGCACAGCCGATGCTGCCGCATCTCTTCATGCCTACCCACCACGACGTGCGCGAAAGCGACGTCAATCTCCGGCGCCTTCACGGCAACTTCGCCGCCGCCGCCGACCGTGGTCCGGAGGACTTCAAGGACCTGCTGCTGGTGCCAGGCGTCGGCGCGCGGACGGTCAAGGCGCTGGCGATGGTCGCGGAGGTGGTCCACGGGACGCCATGCAGGTTCTCGGACCCCGCCCGCTTTTCGCTCGCCCATGGCGGCAAGGACCGCCACCCGTTCCCGGTGCCGTTGAAAGTCTATGACGAGACGATCAGGATCATGAAATCAGCGGTCAGCAAGGGCCGCCTCGGGCGCCAGGAAGAGCTTGCGGCGCTGAAGCGGCTCGACGAGCAGTCGCGCCGGCTGGAGCGCTACGTCACGGGCCCCGACCTCAAGGAGATCGTCGCGGGCGAATTCAGGGACTCCGCGCGTTTCGGCGGGCGCAGCATATTCGGCTGGGAACCGCACGACGACGAGGCAACCGCCGCGGTGCCAGGCGACCGCGCGCGGCGCTGAGGCGGAACAATAAGCGCAGCGATCGATTTACACAGCTAGGGCGCGGTGAGGGCACACCGCGTTCCCTGCCGCTGAAGATGGCGCTCGAGGCGCCTCCGGCATCCCAGTTCATGGAGTTTCCGATGACCGCTGCGATGACTACGATCGACCACGACACAATCCGCAATTGGATAGAGGCCCGCAAAGGACAGCCGGCGCGCGTGAAGGGCGCGACCGAAGACGGTGGTGGTCTCCTCCGCGTTGATTTCGGCAAGCCGGAAGACACGCTGGAGAAAATTTCCTGGGACGAATTCTTCAAGATCTTCGACGAGGAGAATCTGGCTTTCCTCCATCAGGACATGACTGACGACGGGCAACCCAGCCGCTTCTGCAAATTCATTCACCGGCACTGAACCGAAGAAGGAACTCGGAGACGGAAGCGGAAGGAGCACTTGAGGGGAAACGCCTTTACGGCGGAAAGGATCTCGCGATGCTTACGATCAAAAAACCGGAGCCCGCGACGGAACGCGAAGGGCGCCCTGTCCCTCCCGCAAACGACCGCAAGCCGGCATCTGCAAAGATCAGGAAGCCTGCGACGGACGATTGCGAACGCCTCGATGACCCAAACTCGCTTTTCTGGCGCGGCGTGTGGATGACCGTGTTTTAGATCGAGTAAACTAGGCGGCGCTGCCGCCAAGCGTCTGCTCGATCTCTTCGAGACGCGCCGTCAGGCGCTTGATCTCCTCGCGCTTTTCGGCAACCACGTCTCTCGCTGTTTCGAGCCTGTCGGCTCCGGGCACGGTGCCCACGGCCGTGTGGGTCTCGGTTGCGATGGCGTCGATTTCGGCTTGAAGCCGGGCGATCCGCTCGCGCAGTTCGTCGAGTTGGTTTCCGACCTCTGGCGCGCTCTTCCGATCTCGCTCCCATGCGTCGATCGGCTCGTCGACGCTCGGGGGATCGAGCGGGCGCGCATCATCCCCCGGGCGCGGTTCTCCATGCTTGTTCGTGCTCATGACTGACCTCCCGTAAGCGTCATCAACTCGGAAGCGACGTCTATGTTCCGTCCGCAGCCCTTACCGTCGCAGCAAGCGGCGGGCTTCATGGAACTTCCCGCGACGGCCGCCGTTTTCCTCTCGCCACCTGGGACGGTTCCTTGCATTCCGAAGAATACCTCGAGCTTCACTACGATCTGTTGAGTCACAGGGCGCTCCTGTCGTGTGGCCATAAGGCCTATGTGCTGCCGGACATCTACGAGACCAAGGAAATGGCACAGGCTGCTGCCCAGAAATTCGCCTGGGAAAAACTGGGACTGAAAGAGCGGGCGGCGGGCTGCCGCACGGCCGCCGATCTCCCCGTCTGGCTGCGCTAACGATTGCGGCGAGTGATCAGTGGCCCTGTCCTTCGCCGAGACCGCGTTCCGTATGCATGGCGGACTGCCAGACCGTGACCGCAGGTCCCTCGGCGCCGAGAATGGGGTCAAGGCTCGGCAGCGGCACCGAGACGATCGCCTCACGGTCATCCGCGGTCGCGGCGCCGCTCTGAATCCCGGCGTCCTGCCCCGGCGGATAGCCGCCGACGACCAGGAAATCCACGCTTGCTTCGTTCCGGCGGTGGCCCGTACCCGCGGGGAGGAGGATGACGTCGCCGGCGGCGACCTCGACCTCCTGACCGTCCGGCCCTCCGATCAGCAGCCGTGCCCGGCCTTCCGCGATCCCGAGAACCTCGTGCGCACCGCAATGGTAATGGTGATGGGCAAAGACGCCGTCGCGCCACAGGCCGCGCCAACCATTGGCCCTGAAGCGTTCCTCTATCCGTGTGGCTCCATTTTCCGTAACGTCGATCGCTTGACGATAGACCAGAACCGGCAGGCGCGGGTTGTTTGGTACGCCGCCGCTTTCGGCGAATATGAGCTCTTCGATTTTCATTGGTTTCTCCTCGGCGCAGGATGTTCTGTTCCCTGCCGAACCGGAACGAATTCCGCGGCTGTATGTTTCCTTCAATCGTGCCGATACAAGAAGATAGCTCGGAGCACCGGGCGTGCGCGAAAGGCGAGAACGAGCTCGGAAAAGACTTCGGCCGCGAACCAAGATGAATGCTGGCAAAGAAGGGGACCTTTCATGCCATACAAGCTCTATTACTGGGACGGCATTCCCGGCCGCGGTGAATTCGTGCGCCTTGCGCTGGAGGAGGCCGGCGCGGATTACCTCGACATTGCCCGCCAGCCGGGCGGCACGAACGAAATGCTGAAGCTGATGAAGATGCCCGGTGAAGCCGCCGCTCCCTTCGCTCCCCCGTTTCTCGTCGATGGCGACCTCGTCATAAGCCACGTCGCCAACATACTTTTTTATCTCGGGCCGAGGCTCGGCCTCGTTGCCGAGGACGAGGGGCTTCGAATCTTCACAAATGGTCTGCAGCTGGCGATCACCGATTTCGTCGCGGAGGTTCACGACACGCACCATCCGATCGCCGTGTCGCTCTATTATGAGGACCAGAAGCCTGAAGCGCTGAGGCGGTCGGCCGATTTCCTCTCCGAGCGCCTGCCGAAGTTTCTCGGCTATTTCGAACGCGTGCTCACACAAAATCCCAGGGGCCCGGAACATATGGTCGGGGACCGGCTGAGCTACGTCGATCTTTCGCTTTTCCAGGTGATCGAAGGACTCCGCTATGCCTTTCCCAAGGCGATGGATGCCTATGAGGCAAACATTCCCGGACTGGTCGCCTTGCACGATGCCGTTCGTGCACGGCCGAGAATTCTGAGCTATCTGGCCTCGAAGCGGCGGCTCGCCTTCAACGAATCCTGCGTCTTCCGCCACTATCCGGAACTCGACCGGCAGTCCTGACCGGTCAACCGATGCGAGCCGCCACCTTGGCGAGATCGTCGACAAACCGGGCGCGTTCCGCTTCGGGGTCGGATCGGCCTCGGATTCTCAGAAGATAGGAGGGGTGGATGGTCACGAGCACGGAGAAGCCGCCGGACGCCGTCAGAAGCTCGCCGCGGTTTCTGGTGACACCCACGCTTCGCCCGAGCAGGGACATCAGCGCCGTTGCCCCGAGCGCGACGACGATTTCGGGGCGGAGCTCAGCGAGTTCGGCGCCGAGCCACCAGGCGCAGGCCTGAATCTCACCGGCGTTCGGCCGCGAATGCATTCGGCGCTTGCCGCGCTGTTCGAATTTAAAGTGTTTAACGGCATTGGTGAGATAGCATTCCGACCGGTCGATGCCGGCTTCGTGCAGGCACTCGTCCAGGATGCGCCCGGCGGGTCCGACGAACGGGCGCCCGGCAAGGTCCTCGCGGTCGCCGGGCTGTTCGCCGACGAGCACGACACGCGCGTCGACCGGACCCTCGCCGAAGACCAGTTGCGTGGCGTTCTTGTAGAGGTCGCAGCGCTCGCACCCCTCCGCCTGCCGCCGCAGAGAGGCAATCGTCGTTGCCTCGGCGTGTTCGCCGGCAAGGGCCGGGCCAAGTTTCACAAGCTGTTTCGGCATCGTTCCTCGAGACTCTCCGCCTTTATTCTCGGGCGCGATGTCTAACCGTGAGGCTCAAGGCATGTTCCACGGTCTGCCGATGGCGGTCACCGTGCTATGGCGACGACGATGCCAGGGCCGGCCAACTCGCTGCCGTAGACGGTCTCGCCACCGGACGTTTCGCTCGTGAAGATCGGCTGACCGCGTAGTGCGGGAACGGCGTGTGTCTCGTGCAAAAGATTGACGCGCAATTCCAGGCAGGCCTCCCCGAATTGCCAGTCGACGGCGATGATGCCATCCTTGGTCTCGTATGCACGGCAATCCGGTACGGCGGTGCCGGCGATCAGCGGTACGATGTGCCGCTGCCTTATCCCGGCGAGGTCGCGCATATAGGCAAGATGCCGCTCGCCGGCAGGGCTTGCCGCGCGGTTCCAACGTAGCTTCGAACCGGCAAAGACGTCCGGGTCGAGCGGATCAGGCAGATCATCCATCGTCTTGCCCTCTGGAAGGCCGCCGAAATTTTCGGCTTCGTCCCGGCGTCCGAGCCGGATAGCCTCGGCTATTTCCCCCTGGTAGTCGGAGAAGAAATAGAAGGGCTGCGTCTCGCCGTATTCTTCACCCATGAACAGGAGAGGGATTTGCGGCGTCAGCATGTGCATGGCCGCCAATACGCGCAGGCTGTCCTCCTGGAGGAGCGAGGCAAGACGTTCGCCGAAGGCGCGGTTGCCAATCTGGTCGTGGTTCTGCAGGAAATTCACGCGGCCTTGCGGCGGCACGCGGGCTCGGCTCCCCTCAGTGGAGAAATTGTCTTCCTTTGCCGGCACGGCGAAGCCATCGGTCAGCGCGCTGCGGATCTTGCCCCAGGGCTCGTCCGCGAAGGGGCGATAGTGGCCCTTGGTTTCGCCGGTCGCCACGACGTGGAGGGCATTGTGAAGATCGTCGTTCCATGCCGCATCGAAGAGCATGCGCGAGCCGCTCGCGTCGCGCTGCAGAAGGCTTCTGCGGCGGTGAGCGTCTTCCAGCACCAGGTGGATTTGCCGCTCGGCGAACGTTTTCCGAAGCTCGTGCTCCAGCGCGACGAGAAAATGCGGCTTGGTCGTATCGCGGATCTGTTCGGTCGCATCGAGACGCAATCCGTCGATACGGAAATCGCCGAGCCAGTAGAGCGCGTTCTCGATGAAATAGCGCCGGACCGCTTCCTCCTCGAAGGCGATCGACGCCCCCCACGGTGTCGGGCGATCCTTGTTGAAGAAGCGGCTCGCATAGCGGGAAAGGTAATTTCCCTCCGGCCCGAAGTGGTTATAAACGACATCGAGCAGGACCGTCAGACCGAGCGAATGGGCCGCATCCACGAGCGCCTTCAGGTCATCCGGCTTGCCGTAGGCATTGTGCGGAGCATAGTGCAGCACGCCGTCGTAGCCCCAGCCCCGCGCACCGGGGAATTGCGCGACGGGCATGATCTCGATCGCGGTGATTCCGGCCCCTGCCAGATCCGGCAAGCGCTCGATTGCAGCGCGGAAGGTGCCCTCCGGCGTGAAGCAGCCGACATGCAACTCCGAAATGACCGCCTCCTCCCAGGGCCTGCCGCGCCAGGAGGAAGCCTGCCATTCATAGGCGGCGTGATCGACGACGATCGACGTACCCGACGCTTCCCGCTCCTGTGCCGAGGAGGCGGGATCGGCCACCTCGGTGCCGTCGGCAAGGCGGAAGCAATAGCGCTCTCCCGCCTTCGCCTCGAGCGTGATTTCGAACCAGCCGCCGTCGAGCGACTGCATCTTATGCGCGGCCCCGCCGAGAACCAGATCGACGTCCCGCTCGTCGGGAGCCCACAAACGAAACCGGCATGTGTCGCCGTCGATGAAATTTGCGCCCCAGCTGTTTCTGAAATGTGCACGCGTCGAACTTGCCGGCATCGATATGTCCTTCGAGATGAAAGGCGAGGAACTGGCCGAGGGCGGGGAAAGTTCCCCCGGCACCCGTTCGGGGGAGAGGAACAAATGCCGGCCCGTTGCGTTGCATCAAAGCTGCCGGGCAAGGCGGTAGAGGGCGCGACTGAATGAACCTGACTTTTTCCGAACTCGATTTCATGAAACCTGAACTCGGTGCAGAATACACCGGCCAGGGGACGCATTTTGCGGTCTTCTCGGCGCATGCGGAGAAGATCGAGCTCTGCCTGTTTTCCGAGGATGGGCGCGAGGAAACGGCGCGCATGCCGCTGCCGAAGCGCGAGGGCGATATCTGGTCCGGTTACATCGAGGGTATCGGTCCCGGCACCCTCTATGGCTACCGCGCCCACGGACCTTACGACCCGCACAATGGTCACCGCTTCAATCCGAACAAGCTGCTGCTCGATCCCTACGCCAAGCTGGTCGCGGGTGAGCTCATCTGGGACGATGCCCTCTTCGGCTATACGATCGGCAGCCCTGAGGGCGACCTTTCCTTTGACGAGCGCGACAGCGCCCCCTTCATGGTGAAGGGCGTCGTTCAGGACCCGACTTTCGACTGGGCGGGCGAAGAAGCGATCCGCCGCCCCTGGACTGAAACGATCATCTACGAGGCGCATGTCCGCGGCATGACCATGACGCATCCCGGCGTGCCGGACGAGCTGCGTGGCACGTTTCTCGGCATGGCGAGCGATCCGATCATCGAGCACTTGACGAAGCTCGGCGTTTCGGCGATCGAATTGATGCCGGTGCAGTATTTCCTCGACGACCGCTACCTGGTGGAGCGGAACCTCAGAAATTATTGGGGGTATCAGACGCTCGGATTCTTCGCTCCCCACGAGCGCTATCTCAAGGGCGACCGCTTTACCGAATTCAAGACGATGGTGAAGCGGTTTCATTCCGCCGGCATCGAAGTTCTGATGGATGTCGTCTACAACCATACGGCCGAGGGTTCGGAACGCGGCCCGACCTTGAGCTTCCGCGGGCTCGACA
Organism: Ensifer meliloti; assembly: GCF_030064585.1. Taxonomy (NCBI): domain Bacteria; kingdom Pseudomonadati; phylum Pseudomonadota; class Alphaproteobacteria; order Hyphomicrobiales; family Rhizobiaceae; genus Ensifer; species Ensifer meliloti. Next base: position 551,190 of record NZ_CP120364.1, on the reverse strand, counting down.
ATTTCAGCTATTACCGCCAGTCGCCGGACAAGCCGCGCCACACCTACGACACGACGGGCACCGGCAACACGCTCAATGTTGCCCATCCCCTGGTGCTGCGCATGGTCTTCGACAGCCTGCGTTACTGGGTGGGCGTGATGCATATCGACGGCTTCCGCTTCGATCTCGCAAGCACGCTCGGCCGCGAATACATGGAGTTCGATCGCGAAGGCGGCTTTTTCGACGCGATCCGGCAGGATCCGATTCTGGCGGGTGTGAAGCTGATCGCCGAACCCTGGGACGTCGGCGAGGGCGGCTATCAGCTCGGCGGTTTCCCGCCGCCGTTCCGCGAATGGAACGACCGGTTCCGCGACGATGTCCGGCGCTTCTGGAAGGGAGATGGCGGCATGGTTCCGGTGCTTGCCGAGCGCATTCTCGGCTCGCCGGTTCAGTTCAGGCATTCGGACCGTGCCGCGACCTCGTCGATCAACCTGGTGAGCGCCCATGACGGCTTCACCCTGACAGACACGGTCTCGTACGGCGAAAAACACAACGAGGCGAACGGCGAGGAGAACCGGGACGGGCACTCCGACAATCATTCCGACAACATGGGCGCCGAAGGCCCAACCGACAACGGAGAGATCATCGAGGCCCGCAAGCGACGGCGGGCGGCCATGCTCGCCACCCTGATGATCAGCCAGGGCGTGCCGATGGTGCTCGGCGGCGACGAGCTGGGAAACAGCCAGCAGGGCAACAACAACGCCTATTGCCAGGATAACGAGATCGGCTGGCTCGATTGGAGCGGTGCGGACGATGGCTTCGTGGATTTCTGCCGCAAGCTCCTCGCCTTCCGCAAGGAACACCCTGTCCTGCGGCAGGAACGGTTCCTCGACGGAGAGCCCGAGGAGAATGGACGGGTCGAAATCGCCTGGTACAAGGCGGATGGCAGCCCGATGGACGAGGACGCCTGGCACGACGCTGAGCTCCGCCTGATCTGCGCCTATATCTGCCGCGTCGGGCAGGGCGAAGCTCCGCCGGCCGGCGAGATCGTCCTCGTGCTCAATGCCGGCGGTGATTGCGAGATAGCCCTGCCCCACGGAAATGGAAGCAGGCGCTGGCTACGCGTGCTCGACACGGCAGCCGACGAACCGTTCGGCATGCGCGCCAGCGCGGATCGCAACACTATCCCGGCGCAGAGCGTCGTCGCCTTCGTGCCGCAGGAGGGAGGCAATGGCTAGAGCAACGTCGGTCGACGTGCTCGAATGTCCGCCTTGCGTGATCGCGGATGGTCCGCGGAACCTGGCGGCGGCCGGTCACGTGCCCGAGGAAACCGGGCTCGTCTATGTCAGCGACAGCGAACCGGGCATCCGGCGGCAAAGGCGTGGCAAGGGGTTTGTCTACCGAATGCCGGACGGCTCGATCGTTACCGATCCGTCGATCAGGAGCCGCATAGCGGCGCTGGGCCTGCCGCCTGCCTATGAAGACGTCTGGATCTGCCTCGAAGAACGGGGGCATCTGCAGGCCACGGGCTACGATGCACGCGGACGAAAACAGTACCGCTACCACAGGGAGTGGCAGGCTCTCAGGAGCGCCGATAAATTCGCGCAACTGGTGGAATTCGGCAAGGCATTGCCCAAGATACGCCGCACCATACGGCGCCACATGCAGGGCGACGTGGAAAACATGCAAACCGTGCTCGCTGCGCTCGTGGCCTTGCTGGACGAGGCCCATCTGCGCACCGGCAACCAGGCTTACGTGCAGGCCAATGGGAGCTACGGTGCCACCACGCTGCTGAAGCGGCATCTCAGGCTGGGCGATGGCTTCATAGAGCTGAAATTCATCGGCAAGGGCGGCAAGCGCGTCCAGCGCCTGCTCCGTCGCCCCAAATTGCAGCAGTTGCTGGAAGAGATCGCGGATCTGCCGGGCAGACAGCTTTTCGTTTGGAAGGATGAAAATGACGCCCTTCGGCCGGTCGATTCCGGCCGGCTCAACCGGTACCTCACGGACATGGCCGGTGCAGCCGTTTCCGCAAAGACATTCCGGACCTGGGGCGGCACTCTCGCGGCTTTCACGGCCGCCCGGACCTCGATCGAGCAGGGTGAGTGGCCGACGATCAAGCAGATGAGCGAAGCGGCTGCGTCAGTTCTTCACAACACGCCCGCCATCAGCCGGAGCAGCTACATTCATCCGGATGTGCTCGCTCTCGCCGACAAGTCGGCCTCGATCTCGGCACGGCAGCTTCAGGCGCGCGGGCGCTTGGATAGCGAACTGCGTGTGGAGGAACAGCGCTTGCTGAGTTTTCTTCAGCGCTCGGCGCGCTCGAGGGCGCGGCAGGCAAAATCGGTCGCGGAAGAGCGACGAGCTTCCAGCTAAGGCCTGTTGAGATTTATCTCGAGTTATGACGGCTGCTTCAAGATGAATGATGGCGCTCTGATTGCTTTTGTCGGCGCGTAGGGCGGTGCGGACAAGGTTGCCGGGCGCTTCGGCTGAGGAAACGTATCGGAGGACTGAAATTCTTCTCTTCCTCATCTCTGTGCTTGTCACAGAGATCCAGCAGCGCCGCGTCTGCGGCGCGGGAAGGGTTCTTTCAGCCCAAGGACTTGGTCTGGCTGCCCTGTGACGAGCACAGGGGAAATCAAACAAGCCGCCGCGGTATCTCAATAGGCCTTAGCTAAGAGCGGGATGAAGAAAAGTGTGCGCGGTTTTCCCCGCGGGCATCCCGCTCTAACCTGATCTAGGCAAAGACGCCGCGCAAGCTTACGCGGCACCCCTCGGCTCGCATGCCCGCAATCGCCTCAGCTAAGATCGGTGAGGTTGGGGGTCTGCTGGACGGTGGCGGCATCCGCCGTCTCTATGCGCAGATTGTTTTGCACATTCGTGACTCCGGAGACGTTTTCGGCACAGTCCTCGGCGCGGCGTTTTGCCCATTTCGAGCTCACCGATCCGTTGAGCTGTACTTCGCCGTTCGTCACGCTCACTTCGATGTTGGAGGCGTCGAGAGCGCCGTCGTCGCTCAGGCGGTCGCTGACATCTTCCTGGATGCGGCCGTCGGTGCGCCTGTAGCCTTTCGGACCCTTGCCGCGGTGCCGGTCCATCTCCCGCCTGCGCTCGGCATCTTCGTCACCGAACCAGGAAGCGACCTCGTCGCTGGCGCGGTCGAGAAAATCGCGGTCGCGACGATAGTCGCGCGTTTCGCCGTAACCTCCATAGCCGCGGTAACGGCCCTCGCTGCGATAGCCGTAACCGGGCCCGTGATAATCCCTGAAATAACGCTCGCGGCCCTTACGATCGTAGTCGTCGTCGCTCCAGCGTTCGCGTTCGCTTTCGCCGCCGCGGTAGTTCCCGGCCGGCCACGACATCGAGCTCTCGTAGTCGACGCCACGCGGCTCGACATCTTCATCGAAGCGGCTGCGCGCCCGACCGCGGCGCTCGGATCCATAGTTGTAAGGGTCGCGTTGGCGCTCGTTCTCCCAGTCGCGGCGGGCCCAATCGCGACGGCCGTAGGGATCGTTTCTGCCATAGTCCGGATGTCTGGGCATGGGCTCTCTCCTGGTTTTTGCTCTTGCTGATGTTGAGTCAAACCCGCGATCGACCCAAAGGGTTCCGCGCTTCGCCCCGTTCCCTGCGCCGGCGGCGGAACAATCCCGCACGGTCGGGATTGTTCCGAAAAGGGGTGTCGCCCCCGCATGCTCAAGGGAGACAAAAATGCCGAACCCGCGTCAGCTGGAGCCAGTACCCGAGCCGCCGCCGCCGGACTTGCCGCCTTGGCATCCGGAGCCGCCGATCGAGGAGCCCGATCCGGACCGCCTTCCGGATGAAATTCCGCTCCCTAATCCGGACGAAAATCCGGAGCCGCCAAAGCACATATGAAGGTCATCGAGGCGCGGGCGGAACAAATGGACGGTCGCGCCGTTTGAAACTCGCCATCAACGAAGTCCAGCGGCGAGGTAAGGGACATGGACGAGCTAAGGGACATGGACAACGAGCGGGAAGAGCTCATCAGGCGCAGAGCCTATGCGATCTGGGAGCAGGAGGGGCGGCCGGACGGGCAGCATCAGCGCCACTGGGAGCAGGCGGCCAGAGAAATGAATGGACCGGAAATGCAAGCACCGGAAATGCAAGGATCGGAAATGCAGGGACCGGAAACGCAGAGAGACGGCTCCGCGCGGGAGAGCGAGGTCCAGGCCAACGGCAGCAGGCGGCGCGAAAAGCAGACCGCGGCGGGGACTGGGGCACCCGCTTCGCCCGAAGGAAATCCGGCGGCTCGCCCGGACGACGGGCGGTGAGCGGCCGTCACGGCGGCTTGAGCATTCGCGGGCCGCCGTTGAAACGTGAAGGAGAAAACAAATGCGTGTATCGGAGATCATGACAAGAGACGTTCATCTTGCAAGCCCCAACGACACCATAACGGAAGTTGCGCGGCAGATGGCGGAAAACGATATCGGCTTCATGCCGGTCGGAGACGATGACCGCCTGATCGGCATGATAACCGACAGAGACATCGTCGTGCGCGGCGTTGCCGATGGTATGGACCCTCAGGCACGGGTCGCCGACATCATGACCACGGACGTGAAATATTGCTTCGACGACGATGAGGTGGACGATGTCGCGCGCAACATGGGCGACATCCAGGTTCGACGGCTGCCCGTTGTGAACCATGACAAGCAGCTGGTCGGGATAGTCTCGCTCGCCGACGCGGCCCGTGAACAACCGCAAATGGCTGGCACTGGCCTGAAGGGCGTGACCGAGCCCGGTGGATCCCACAACCAGTCCAATCGAAGCGGCTGAACGATTTGCCGTTTTGGCACGGGTGGGGGCGTGATGGCGCCCCCGTTCTCATTTCGCACAAGGGAGTCCAACTATGGCGGGGAAACAGGAAAGAATGCCGGTCCGGACTGGTCTCGCTCCCGGCGGTGGTGCGGAGCCCGACGATCACGTCGCTGATGCCGGCGATGCAGGAAGCGGTGTGCCGTATCTCGGCGAGGCGGACCGGGCGCGCCCCGACCCGCCACAGCCGCGGCCGCGCAATTTCAGTGCAGGCGACGGAAAGGTCGCGACGACGCCGGCAGAAGCGGGCATCGAAACGAACGACGCCACTGGCGGCGAATACTGGAATCGGGTGCTCGGCGACAATACGAGCGCCGGCACGCTGCGTTTCCTGGCCGCTGTGGGGCTGTTCGTTCTGATAGGCGCGGCGCTGTTCTGGCTCGTGGGCTGAAGAGCTTAGATCGTTTCACTCAATGGTGAAACGATCTAGTCTTTGACATTGCGCAATTCCGGACAGAAGACCGTCACGCGATCTTCTCGGAGCTGCTCAAAGTGTCGAAGCCGTGCTTATTGCTGCTGCGGCTGCTGCGGCGTCGACGTCTGGAGCTTTTCCTGAACCTTCTGGGCAAGCGCCGGATCACTCTGCGCAGCCTTCAGGATCGTCGTATATTCCTCCACCGACATGTTCGGCGCGGTTTCCACGGCCTTGACCATTTCCTGGCTGGCTTCGTTCTGCAGCTTTGCCTTCGCAGCCTCGTCGGTGGTAGCCCCGATTTTCGTGGAGTACTCCTGCCTTACCTTGTCGACCTGAAGATAGGCCACTGCGAAGGCCTCGATCTTCTGATCGCTGATCGGGGCGCTCGTGCCGCTGGCGTCGGGTTGGGTCTGTGTCGGCTGCGCCTGTTGCGCCTGCGCGATTTCGAGCGCCGAAGCCGGGCTGAGAAGCATTAAGCTGGAGGCTGCAACGGTCAGCGATGCAACGAGTGTATAGCGAGTAATCATGTTCTGTCCTCCATGACGTGCATGACTTGATCGGCAGCAATACCGCCTTGCTCATTCGCTCCGCCGTCGAAACGACGCAAGCTACTCGGGGAGCATGTACGCCTCGGAAGTGCTCGGTGCGGCGACGAGGGGGCATTTTGCTGACCATTAGGCGGCAGCTTTGTGGCTGCCGCGGGGGCCGTGCAGAACAAGATGCAGGGGCTTGGAACGCGACATACGCTGCGGCTAGACATTGGTTGAAACGTGGCGCAAATGCTGTCTCCCACACGACCGGGTACGATCTGCGCCGCTATAAAGGGTCATGCGACATGAAGCACGAAATCATTGAAATCCCCGTGATTTCCGAAGCAATCCGAAGACTGGGCGCGCCGACCTCCGCGTTGACCCGCGTTGGCGGTTTTCTCTACACGTGCGGGATGCCGCCGATCGACCTGAAGACAGGCGAGATCGTCAGGGGGGACATGGCCACCCAGACGCGCGCCTGCATGGACGCGCTCTCATTCACCCTCCGCCATGCTGGCTCCTCGCTCGACAACGTCTTCAAATCGCTCGTCTTTATCACCGATAACGATTTGGCTGCGGAGATGAACGCGGTTTATCGCGCGTATTTTCCTGGCGGCTTTCCGGCCCGCAGTTGCGTGGCGATCAAGCCTTGGACGCATTTCGATATCGAGATCGAATGTATCGCGACCGTGGAATGATGCGATCGTTTCTCACAGGAAATCGCGGCCGCTCCCATAAGCGGACTCAATGTTTGCCATTGAGTCCGGCTATTTGCGTTGCGGGCATCATGCACGCCTAATATGCCCAGAATAAACGCAACAAATGAGGGCGCTATGAAACTGGGCATTTCGAAAATTTCACGCGGTCTTGCCGCCACAGTGATGGCTGGCATTGTCGGCCTTTCCGCTCATTCTGCTGTCATGGCCGAAACGACGATTCGTTTCGGCCATGTGCTTGCCGATATCCATAGCTGGCACAAGGCCTCGACGGACTTCGCCAAGGAGGTCTCGGAGAAGACGGAAGGCCGCGTCAAGATCGAGATCTTCCCCTCCGGCCAACTCGGCACGGAGAAGGAAGTCATCGAGGGCATGCAGATAGGCACCATACAGGGCGGCCTGATCGGCAGCGGCTCCTTCCAGTTCGTCGAGCCGAAGTTCGGGATCATCGAGATGCCCTATGCCTGGACCAGTCGCGAACAGGCCTTCGCCGCGCTCGACGGCAAGCTCGGCACAGCGCTTGCCGATCTGCTTCGGCCGAAAGGCATCGAGGTTCTCGCCTGGTGGGAAAACGGCTTCCGCAACATCACCAATAACAAGCATCCGATCGTCAAGCCGGCCGATCTCGCCGGCCTCAAGATCCGCGTAACGCCGGACAAGGTTCGGCTTGCGACGTTCGAACGTCTCGGCGCGCAGCCGGCGCCGCTGGCCTTCGGCGAGCTATACTCGGCCCTGCAGCAGGGCGTGTTCGACGCGCAGGAAAATCCGCTCTCGATCATCGATGCCTCGTCGTTCTACGAAGTACAGAAATACGTTTCGATGACCGGTCACATCTGGGGGGCCGCATGCCTGACCGTGTCGAGCATGACCTGGGCGCAGGTTTCCCCCGAGGACCAGGCCATCGTGAAGGAAGCGGCCGTCAAGTGGGGCAACGCGCAGCGCCAGATGGTTGCCGATAACGAGGTCGCGCTGATCGAGAAGCTGAAATCGAAAGGCATGCAGTTCAACGAGGTGGACAAGGCTGCTTTCGCCGACGCCCTGAAGCCGATCTGGGAAAGCGAGAAGGACGTCTTCGGTCCCCAGCTGCTTGAAGTCATGGACAGCTATCGCAAGTAATATGATCGTCCTGCCCGCCGGTTGCGGGCGGGACGTTTCCCATCGCCGGATCATGTCCGTCCGTCCACACAGCGAGGCTTCCATGCAAGACGCATCGATACCGCGTCCGCGGATTTCCAATGCCATAGACAACTTAGCCCGCGCGGTGGGCGGCCTGGCCATCGCCACCTTCACCGCCATCATCGTCTACGTCGTCATTTGCCGTTATGCCCTTTCCTTCACACCCCGTTGGTCTGAGGAAATCCCCCGTCTTCTATTGGTTTGGGTGACGTTCATCGGTGCGGTTTCCGCCTTCGTCCGCGACACGCATCTTTGCGCCGGCCTGACGGACCTGCTTGTTGCGCCCGGCCGGTTGCGTTCCTTCTTTGCCGTGCTCGCGCGTCTGGCATCCCTCCTGTTCCTAGTCGTCGTCATCTGGTCCGGATGGAAGATAACGGTGCTGACATGGTCGCATGAAACCACGGTGCTGAGCTGGCCCGCGGGGCTCGTCTATCTCGCGCTGCCGGTCACGGGTGCCATCGCCTTCGTTGCCCTCGTTGCCGCGGAACTGCGCAAATGAGCCTTGCCCTTCTCGTCCTCTTTGCCGTCTTCATTCTCTTGCTCCTGATCGATGCGCCGATCGCGATCGCGCTTGCGCTTTCCTCGGTCGCTTATCTGCTGGTCGGCGATGTCTTGCCGCTGATGGTGGTCGCGCAGCGCATGGTGGCGGGGATCGACAGCTTCACGCTGCTGGCAATCCCGCTTTTCCTGCTCGCCGGCCTGCTCATGGTGCATGGGGGGCTCGCCCCGAGGATCGTCAATCTCTGCGCGGCTGTCGTGGGCCAGCGGACGGGTGGTCTCGCTATCGTGATGATTGCCGCCTGCATGATGTTCGGCTCGCTCTCTGGATCGGGTGTCGCGGACGTGGTGGCGATCGGTTCCATGCTGCTGCCGGCCATGAAGGAGCGCGGCTACCATCCGGGTTTCTCCGCCGCAGGTCTCGGCTGCGCCGGTTCGCTTGGCACGGTCATTCCTCCGTCCATAGTCCTGATCGTCTACGGAACGGCGACCGGAACGTCGATCGGGCAGCTTTTCATCCACTCCATCGGCCCAGGCATCCTGCTCGGTCTCGGGCTGATGGTCGTCGCGTGGTGGATTTCCCGCAAGAACGGTTGGAAGGGCGGAGAACCGTTCAGCTGGACTCGGCTGGGCACCGCCCTGCGCGAATCCGTGCTTGCCCTGCTCGCGCCAGTCATCATCGTCGGCGGCATCCGCTTCGGCATCTTCACGCCGACGGAGGCGGCGGGCATCGGCGTCGCCTATGCGCTGCTCGTCGGGGCCCTCATTTATCGCCAGCTGACGCTCGCCAAGGTCTTCAGCCTCCTGCGCGACACGACGGAAATGACCGGTTCCATCCTCATCGTCATCGCGGCCGCCTCCGTCTTCGGCTGGATCCTGACGGTCGAGCAGGTTCCGCAGCTCGTCGTCAATGCCATCACCGGCGCGACCGAGAGCGCCACAGTCGCACTCATGCTGATGATGGTCGCGGTCCTGGTCCTCGGCACGTTCATGGAATCGATCGCCATCATTCTCATCCTGGCGCCCGTTTTCCTGCCGGTGCTGCGGGTCTTCGAGATCGACCCGGTCTATTTCGGCGTGCTGCTGACCATCAACCTGGCGATCGGCGCCAATACACCGCCACTCGGCATCGACCTGATGGCCGCGTGCCGCACCGGTGGCATACCGATGTCGGCGTCCTTCCGCTACCTGCTGCCGTTCATCGGCGTCATGGCGCTCATCATGTTCCTCCTCGTTCTCTTTCCGGGGCTGATGACACTGATGTCGCTCGGAATGTGAGCCGCTTCGTCCGCAATTGCATTTGAAAGGTGAACCATGTCGTTCGCATCGAACACCCGTGCCAACATCGATCGCTTCTGGTCGACCATCGAGACTTCCGCCGAAATCGGCCAGGGGCGGCCGGGCGGCCTCGCCCGCCTAACGCTGACGGACGATGATCGCAGAATGCGCGACCTCTTCGTCAACTGGTGTCGTGATGCGGGGCTGTGCGTTGAGATCGATGAACTCGGCAACATCTTCGGCCGCCGCGAAGGAAGCGATCCGTCGCTGCCGCCGGTGCTGATCGGCAGCCATCTCGACACCCAGATCAACGGTGGTCGCTTCGATGGGATCGCCGGCGTTCTCTCCGGACTCGAGGTGATCCGTACGCTGAACGACGTCGGTCATGTCACCCGCCGCCCGATCGTGGTCGTCAACTGGACGAATGAAGAGGGAGCGCGTTTCTCGCCGCCCATGGTCGCATCCGGTTGCTTCGTCGGGGCCTATGACGGGGACTGGGTCAAAGAGCTCGTCTCCGACGACGGAGCGCGTTTTGGCGCCGAGCTCGAGCGCATCGGTTACAACGGAAACAAGCCCTGTCGTGCCGGTGAGATCGATGCCTATTACGAATTACATATCGAGCAGGGGCCGATCCTCGACCTCGAGAATCGCGATGTCGGAGTGGTGACGAGCGGATATCCGAGCTACGGGATGCGGGTGCGTTTTTCGGGCAAGACGGCGCATACCGGCCCGACGCCAATGGACCTGCGCCGCAATGCGCTGATCGCGGGCGCACGCTGGCTGACTGCCGTGGACGACATCGGCTGGGATTTTGCCGTCGGCGACGGCAAGGCGACAGGCGCCCGGCTGGCGGCGTGGCCGAACAAACCGGGCATTCTCTCCGACACGGCCCAAGCGATCTGCGACGTTCGCCATCCCGATGCGGCGACGGCGCGGGTCATGGGTGAAAAGATGCGCCGTGCGGTCTTCGAAAGCGCCGCCCGCGCCGGCTGCGACGCGGTCATAGAGGACGAGTGGTTTTGGGGCGGGGACATCTTCGATCACGCGATGGTGGAAGGAATCCGGGCGGAAGCGGTCCGGATGGGCTATGACTGGCGCGACATCCAGTCCCAGGCCGGGCACGATGCCTATTTCCTCGCCCGACATTGCCCGACGGCAATGATCTTCACGCCCTGCAACGGCGGCATCACCCACAACAACGAGGAGGACTGCGACCGCGACGATCTTGCGCCGGGCCTCAATGTCCTGTTGCATGCCGTCGTGGCGCGCGCCGACCGCTGATTGATCGGAGCACTTCCAGGAAAAGTGTATAACGGTTTTTCGTCGGGACGCGCGCTCAGTGCATTTCCGGGTAGAGCGAGCGTAGCTCCTGCACCAGGTCGATGAAATGTTGCTCGGCGCGGGAATAGTCGCCTTCCGGGTGCGTCACCAAAAACACGTCCGCGCCGAGCGGATAACCCTTGATTTCGAGCGGCCAGAGAAGTCCGCTCGCGACTTCGTCGTGAACCGCCGTCAACGGGAGGATTCCGATCCCGAGACCGGCGACGATCATGCGTCTTACTTCCTCGAGATTGGGGCTTTGCCCGCTGATCCGTTCGCCGAGACCGAGGCTTTGGCTGAGGACCGCCATGGGCTCGAGGCCCATGCCTTCGGTGGCGCAGGTAAAGGAAACAAATGACTCCTGCCGCAGTTCCCTCTTCTCCACCTCCTTACGACCGAAAAGGGGATGCTCAGCGCCACAATAGACGCTGAATTCCTCGCGAAACAGCAACTGGCAATTCAGGCTGAAGACGGGGCGCGACAGGAGACATAATCCTATTCCGCATTTCTCCGTCTGGATCCGCTTGACCGTATCCTGGCTGTTCTGGACCTCCATCACCCAGGTTACGGAGGGAAAGCGCTGATGGTAGAGACGCAGCGCTTCGTTTATGAGCGGGGACTCGAGGTTCGAGATGATCTGGATGCGCACCTCGCCGAACTCTTCGGCGGTCCTCTCCTGCGTGAGCTGGCCGATACGCTCGACGGCTCGGAAGATCTCGCCGCATTCCTCGTAGATTTTCTGCCCCCGGGCCGTCAGCTCGAACTTCCGGCTGCCGCGAAGGACGAGCTGACAGGCCAACTGCTCCTCCAGTCGTTGCAGCGCCTGGCTGACCGATGGCTGGCTCATGTTGAGCCGGGCCGCTGCCCGCGTGAGGCTTCGCTCTTCGGCGATCATGAAAAACGACCGCAGGAGATTGAGATTGAGATCTGTCGACATCGTATGGGCCTATCCATTTGCGACTCCACTCACGTGGAGTCGGCACGAGCTGCTGAACCACGATGGCAGCGCAGCCTCCGGGAGAGATAGAGCGGGATGAGGAAAAATGTGCGCGGTTTTCCGCCCGCATCCCGCTCTAACTTCTTGGAATCGATCACGTTCATGCTTTTAGGTCGACTCGACCCAAAAGCATGAACGTGATCTAGAGCACCGACACGTCGAAGCTCAAGAGTGCTTTATGGCCCGTCGCTGCGCGCAGCCTGTTCAGTAGGCCGGTATCAGGCCACCGGTTTGCTTGCGCGGATCGCAAAGCGGTGCTGGCTTCTTCGTGCGAGGCCTTTGAACACATTCCAATTCTTCGCCTGCATCCGATGTATCTCTCCGAGATCGGTATCGACTGTTGTATCGGCGAACCCGGCGGCCCGCAGCAGCCCGACTACGGCCTCGGCGCGCGCCCCTTGCGAGAAGTGGACGCGGGCAAGTATGCTTCGATGCGTTTCCAGCATCTCCCGGGGCTGGGACGGCGCGTCGGGTCTCAGGAGCCCGACACGCTGCCCCCAAGCGTTGAGCGACGAAAAGAACCGTTCGAGCCGGGTCACATTGACGAAATCGCCATCGACGATCAGCACCCTGCCGCCTGGCTTCAGCACGCGAAGCCATTCCCTAAAGGCCGCGGCCGGATCGACGAGCGTCCATACCAGATGCCGGTTGACGACCACGTCATAATGGTCGTCCGGCTCCATGGTATTTTCCGCATCGCCCATGCGGAAGGAAATATCGCGTCCGCGGCTCTTCGCTTTTTGCCGTGCGCGTTCGAGCATCGGTTCGGACCAGTCCATGCCAGCCACCCGGAAGCCGAGGTCGTCGAGAAGGTGCGAGACCACCCCGGTCCCGCTTGCAAGGTCGAGTGCCGAGCGGCCGGCTCCTTCGCCGAGATGGCGCAGGATGAGCCGATGCCAAGCGGCGCGTTCCTCCTCGGAAAAAATCTCGTGGCCGGGAGAGAGATCGAAAGTGGCCGCACGTTCCGACCAATAGGCTTTGATTTCGTCGCGAAGATCATAGTTGGGCCGCGTTGCCACGTCGCTCATTTTCGGTCCCGGTCTCGTCTGTTTGGAAGCGTTCTAAAAGATATATGTTGACCGGTAAAGTCATGAAATATTAGAAGGCATCGAATTTTCATGGAGCAGGGAACGATGAAGTTTTTCAACAAGGTGGCCGCTGCCGCTGCGGGTTTCTGCTTATTCATTTCAAGCGTTGCGCTTGCCGACACCCTCAAGGTGACGGACGTAACCGGTCGCGAGGTCGAGGTCAACGTGCCGGTCGAGCATGTGATCCTTGGAGAGGGGCGCCAGATCTACTTCGTCGGCGCTCTCGACAAGGACGAGCCGTTCAAGCGCGTCGTCGGCTGGCGCGACGACCTCGCCAAGGCCGACCCGGAAACCTACGCCGCCTATCTCGCGAAGTACCCTGACATTGCCAAGCTGCCGACCTTCGGCGGAATGAAGGACGGAACCTTCGACATCGAACAGGCGGTCGCGCTGAAGCCCGACGTCATGCTGATGAATATCGACGCCAAAACGGCGACGGAGGAGGCTGGTTATATCGAGAAGCTCGAGAAGGTCGGTATCCCGCTCGTCTATGTCGATTTCCGCGAAAAGCCGATGGAGAACACCGAGCCGAGCATGCGCCTCATCGGCAAGCTCTTCGGCAAGGAGGAAAAGGCCGAGGAATTCATCAAGTTCCGCGCCGACAGCATCGCCAAGGTGACCGATACCCTCGCCAAGGCCAACCCGAAGAAGCCGCTCGTTTTCATGGAGCGCGCCGGCGGTTATTCGGATGACTGCTGCATGTCCTTCGGTAACGAGAATTTCGGCAGGATGGTCGAGTTCGCAGGCGGCGTGAACATGGCGAAGGACATCATTCCCGGCACCTTCGGCACTGTCAATCCGGAGCAGGTCATCGCATCCAATCCCGACCAGATCATCATTACGGGCGGTAACTGGGAAGGTTACGTGCCCGGCGGGGCCTGGGTCGGCGTCGGCTATGGCGCGGACGAGAAGGAGGCGCAGCGTAAGCTCGAAGGTCTCACCGAGCGTCCGGCTTTCACGGGTGTGAAGGCAGTCAAGGAAGGCAACGTCCATGCCATCTGGCATCAGTTCTACAACAACCCCTATCAGTTCGTGGCCATTCAGCAGATGGCAAAGTGGCTCCACCCGGACCTCTTCGGCGATCTCGATCCCGAGGCGACGTTCAAGGAACTGCACGAGCGTTTCCTGCCGCTGCCGTACAAGAGCGGCTACTTCGTTTCCCTGAATGCAAGCCGGTAAGGCTTCGGATCGGAGGGCGAAAGCCCTCCGATCTCCTGTTCGCGAGGTTCGAATGCGAATACCGAGGAAAGTCCTTCCGGTCGCCTGTCGGCCAGATCATTTGGTCTCGCTCATCGGCGGAGGCGAATGATGGCTGCTGTCGCCGAGGAAATCGCAAGCATCGAAGGGCGCGGACGATACCGCGCCCTCGTCTTTCGCCGGCTCGTCATGCTCTCGGGCCTCGTTGCCGCGCTGTTCGTTTCCGTTGCCGTCGATATGGCGCTCGGCCCTGCAAACTATACGCTTTCCGACGTCCTGACGGCGCTTTTTAATGCCGAGACCGTGAGCGATCAGCTCCGCGTCGTGATCTGGGATATACGCATGCCGATCGCCCTGATGGCGGTGACGGTCGGCGCCTCGCTGTCTCTGGCGGGTGCGCAAATGCAGACGATCCTGGCCAATCCGCTGGCGAGCCCGTTCACGCTCGGCATTTCGGCCGCCGCCGGCTTCGGCGCAGCGCTCGGGCTCGTCGCCGGCGTCGCAGTGTTCCCGGTCGCCGTTCAATATATGGTGCCGGTCAACGCCTTCCTGATGGCGATGGTGGCGGCGCTCTTCATCCATTTCGCCTCCACAATGCGCGGCGTCACCGTCGAGACGATCGTCCTTCTCGGTATCGCGCTCGTCTTCACCTTCAATGCGGCGCTGGCGCTGCTCGAATATCTCGCATCCGAACAGGCGCTGGCGGCGGTCGTGTTCTGGACCATGGGAAGCCTCACCAAGGCAACCTGGCCGAAGGTCTGGGTCACCGGCGCGGTGCTGCTCGTTGCGGTGCCAATCTTTGCAAGGCGCGCCTGGGCGCTGACCGCGCTGCGGCTCGGCGAGGACAAGGCGGCGAGCTTCGGCATCAATGTCCGCCGGCTCAGGCTCGAAACGATGCTGACGGTCAGTCTGCTCGCGGCGATCCCGGTTTCCTTCGTCGGCACGATCGGTTTCATCGGCCTGGTCGGGCCGCATATCGCCCGCATGCTCGTCGGCGAAGACCAGCGCTTCTTCCTGCCGGCCTCGGTGCTTTGCGGCGCACTGCTGCTCTCCGTCACCTCGGTCGTCAGCAAGATGCTCATCCCCGGTGCGGTGCTGCCGATCGGCATCATCACGGCGCTCGTCGGCGTCCCCTTCTTCTTCGTGCTGATCTTCACCAACAGGAAGCGCGCATGGTAAGCCTCGCCCTCAAGGATGTCGGTGCGACCTATGGCCGGCGCGTCGTTCTTTCCGACATCAATACCGGGACATTGAAAGGCGGGCATCTTACCGCCGTCATCGGCCCTAACGCGGCCGGGAAGTCGACGCTGTTCAAGCGGATCGCCGGCCTTGCCGCCGGCCCCGGCCTCGTCCACCTATCCGACACGGCCAAGGGTGCTGAGGCGATCTGCTACATGCCGCAGGACACCGGCGCCAATGCCGTCCTGACCGTCTACGAGTCGGTTCTGCTTTCTGCGAAGCAGGGATCGGGATGGAAGGTGAAGGACGGCGAACTGGCGGAGATCGATCGCGTGCTCGCGGCGCTCAAGATCAACGATCTCGCCTTCCGCGGACTTGGCGAACTATCCGGGGGACAGCGCCAGCTCGTCTCGATCGCACAGGCGCTCGTGCGCAAGCCGGAGGTTCTCCTGATGGACGAGCCGACCTCGGCGCTCGATCTCTTCCGCCAGATCGAGGTGCTCGGCTTCATGAAGCGCCTCGCCGCTCAATCCGGCATGGCGGTACTGATCGCCCTGCACGATCTCAATCATGCGCTGCGCTACTGCGAAGACACGATCGTGATCAGCGGCGGCTCCGTCGTCGCAAGCGGCCCGACGCGCACGGTCGTCACGGCCGACATGCTGAAATCCGTCTACCGCGTCGAGGCGCGGGTCGAAGCCTGCTCCCGCGGCCGGCCCGTCATCATCGTCGACGATTCCATCACCTTCGGGTGAAGCGCCGCCGCTTCGGCTGCGGCCTCAAGCGGAGATGAAGGCGAAGGCGCGATCGCGCTCCGACATCTGCGCCACTTCGAGCGGCCAGGAAATGGCAAGCCGCGGGTCGAGCGGATTGAGCCCGCCTTCCGCGTCGGGCGCGTAGGGCTTGTCGTGCAGGTAGACGAGTTCGCAACTGCCGCTCAGCGTCTGGAAGCCATGGGCAAACCCGCCGGGGATCATCATCGAGCGGGCATTCTCGGCGCTCAGGATTTCACCGTGCCATTGCAGATAGGTGGGTGAATCCGGCCTGATGTCGACGGCGACGTCGAAAACGGCGCCGGCCAGGCACGAGACGAACTTCGCCTCGTCATGGGGCGGCCGCTGGAAGTGCATGCCACGGATCGTGCCCTTCGCTCGCGTCAGGGTGTGGTTGATCTGCGAGATCGTTCCGTCAGTTCCGAAATCGCGCAATTCGTCCCGGCAGAAGAAGCGTGAGAAAAAGCCGCGTTCGTCACCCGTCTGCTTGCGCTCGATGACAGTCAGGCCGGCGAGTGGCGTGGAGAGACGGCTGAACCGCGACATGAGGCCCTCGAGAGAACATTTCAACCGGTGCTTCTTGCACGATCCGGCGTTGACGCGGCAAGCGCTAACTGGAAAAGAGAGACCTCAAACAGCCTTTGACGCCGGGAAATTCCGGCGCCCGGATATCGGAGTCATCATGATCGAGGTGCATCCCTCGGCTAAGATCAGCCCGCTTTGCGATATCGAGGATTCCGTGCGGGGTACACAGATCGTCGTCGGAGAGGCATCGGTCATCGACAGCTTCGTCAAGATCAAACCGGCGGGCGGCACCGGCGATCTCACGATCGGCCGCTTCTGTTATGTCAACAGCGGCTGCGTTTTCTACACCGGCAATGGCATAAGCATCGCCGACAATGTCTTGATCGCGGCCAATTGTACCTTCGCTCCGGTCAATCACGCCTATGGCGACCGGGATCGCCTGATCCGGGAACAGGGCTTCCTGCCGAGCCGCGGCGGCATCGTCGTCGAGGAGGATGTCTGGATCGGGGCGAATTCGGTGATCCTGGACGGCGCCCTGTTGCGCAAGGGCTGTGTCATCGCTGCCGGGTCCATCGTGCGCGGCGAGGTCGAAGCCTACACCGTCTGCGGCGGCAATCCGCTGAGGCGCCTGGGGGTGCGATCGTGATGTTCACGGTATTCGGCGGCTCCGGTTTCATCGGGCGCAATCTCGTCCGCCGATTGCGCAACCGGGGTGCCGAGGTGCGTGTTCCTTCCCGCGCCGCTATGCCTGCGGCCGGCGAGGACCTCGGCCATGTCGTCTATGCCATCGGCCTTACGGCCGATTTCCGCACGCGGCCGTTCGACACGATCGAAGCGCATGTCTCGCTCGCAGCGAAGCTCCTGCGTGAGAATGGGTTTTCGTCCTTTCTCTATCTCTCGTCCACTCGAGTCTATGCTGGCAGCGAAGATACGCGCGAGGAAGCCCGGCTGACGGCCTCGCCTCTCGATCCTTCGGATCTCTACAATCTCTCCAAGTTGACGGGGGAAGCGATCTGCCTCGCCTCGGGCCGCGAGAAGGTGCGGGTCGCCCGCTTGTCGAACGTCGTCGGGCCCGGCGAGGCGAAGTCGGACACGTTCCTGGGCGCGCTGTGCCGTGAGGCAGGCAGCGGCCGTATCCAGCTCCAAACCGCGCTCGATTCGAGCAAGGATTATATCTGGATCGACGATGCCGTGGACCTCCTCTTGCGGATCGCGCAGGAGGGCCGCCATTCCGTCTACAACGTCGCAAGCGGGCGTCAGACGAGCCACGCCGAGTGGTGCGCAGCCATCCAATCCCGGACGAAATGCTCCGTAGCTGTGGACGAAGGTGCGCCGACGATTTCATTCGCACCGATCGCTGTCGACAGGTCGAAGGACGAGTTCGCTTTTGCTGCAGCACCTGTGCTAGAGCGCATCGCAGAAATCCTGGGCGAGGGAGAGCCGGATACCGGTTCCCACCCGCGGCCCTCCACAAGAAGCAGGATCTGACATGGACCCCATCGAACAATTCCGCACCGAGCGGGCGGCCGCGATCGACGGCTATGGCCGTGACGGCGATTTCCAGGCGCTTTCGAACCGGTGGCGCGAGGCTTCTATGGCGAAGCGCTACGTCTATAATTTCGATTGGATGGGGCGCCCGATCATCCAATATCCGCAGGATATCGTGGCGATGCAGGAGTTGATCTGGGCGACACGGCCCGATCTGGTGATCGAGACGGGGATCGCGCATGGCGGCTCGCTGATCATGAGCGCCTCGCTGCTCGCGATGCTCGACATGTGCGACGCGATCGAGGCGGGCGTTTCATTCGACCCCAGCCGGTCCAAGCGCAAGGTCATCGGCATCGACATCGACATCCGCCCCCACAACCGCGCGGCGATCGAGAGCCATCCGTTGGCGAGCCGCATCCAGATGTTTGAGGGATCTTCCATCGATCCGGACATCGTCGCGCAGGTGCGCGAGGCGTCGGCCGGCTACAGCCGCGTCATGGTATGCCTCGATTCCATGCATACCCATGCGCATGTGCTCGCCGAACTCGAAGCCTATGCGCCGTTGGTGACGGCCGGCTGCTATTGCGTGGTCTTCGACACTCTGGTCGAAGACATGCCCGCGGGTTTCTTCGACGACCGCCCCTGGGACGTGGGCGACAATCCGAAGACCGCGGTGCATGAGTATCTGAAGTCGCATCCTGAGTTCGAGATCGACCGGTCGGTTCAGAACAAGTTGATGGTGACCGTTGCGCCGGATGGCTTCCTGAAGAGGCTTTGATCGGTCCGCTTCCCGTTTGAGGGAGATCGCCGCGACTGCAAGTATCTTACCTTCCCAGTGCCGACAGCGTTTCCGCCTGCGCATAGCTCGTGGTCACCACTGGCAGGATGAGTCGGCTTGGGAAAGCCTCTCCCGAGAAGATGCGCTGTTCTGCTCTGATGAAATCGGAGGCTCTCGCCAAGGTCGGCGGGATGCCGGACTGCGGATTGCGGTCGAAGCGTGGAAAGTTCGACGAGGCGATCTGCAGCCGGAGCCGGCATCCCTTGCGGAACAGGCGGCTGATGTGACCGAGGCGCACGGCGATTTCTTGTGGTTCGCCTCCTGCTTGTCTCGAACGGGACCAGCGCAGGATGCCGTCCACAATGCCGGAGCTTCCGCCATCCGCGCCGACTTCGCAGAGCCGTGCCGTCCAGTCACAGCTTGCGGCTGAGGACGATACCCAGAGCCGTGCTCTGACTAGTCCCGTAACCTCCAGATCTTCACCCAGCGGCTGGCCGGTGAAAATCACGACATCGTCGCGCGCTTCGATCGCGGCCTGGTCCACCGGGCCGGAGTTGCGGCCGAGCAAAAGGCCGGGCAGAAAAGTGGCGCCACCGGCAGTGGGAACCGGCTTCAACGGGTCGGAGATGAAGGAAGCGCTCGCCTGTTCGGCAGGCGTGGAGCCGAGCGAAAACCGGCTGCAATCGAGAATGAGCGACACCTCAATGCTGTCCGGAAGGGGCCAGTCGGGCGCGGCGTGCCAGGTGTTGGATCCGGAGCGGAAGTAGCGGACCACGGGGGATGCCGGTTCCCGGTCCTCGAGAGCGCTGTCGAAGAACCTTAGGGTTTCCTCCGGGAGATCGACGGTGGACGCAGCGTAACCCAGCCACTCCCGGCCCTGCCAGTCGGTCGGGTTGCCGTGCGACCAGGGACCGATGATAAGGCGGTCTGGCATGTACTCGCCTCGGGACCAGCGCGATCTCGCCTTCTCGAAGAGCTCGATCGTCCCTTCCACGAAGATGTCGTTCCAGCCGCCGACCACGAGCAGCGCCGCCCGACTTTTCTCAACCCATTCGAGACGGTCGCGGTTGCGCTCGCCGGCGATCGCTTTCGAATCGAGCCAGTCCGCGAGGTATGGTGCAAGCTCGATGATCGCGTCATCGAGGACCGGAAGACGCTCGAAGGCGGCGTGAGGGCTCTCCCGCAACGTCTGCAACAAAGCCCGGGCACGCTCGCGCATGCCTGCCGGCAAGAAAGAGATACGATGCTGCAGATGATCGGGACCAAGCGATTCGATCACCCAAAGCAGTATGAAGGCGAGTTCCACCGCTCCGCCGCGATACATCCAGGTTTCGCCGTGGCGGGCTGTGGTCAGCTGCGGCGCTATCGCCTTCAAACCTTCCGGGTTTTCCGCAAGAGCGAGGATCTGCGTCGCACCGACATAGGAGGCGCCGAACATCGCAACCGAGCCGTTGCAGAACGGCTGCATACGAAGCCAGCCGATGGTATCCGCCCCATCGCTCGCCTCGGTCTGGAAGGGGGTGAAATCGCCTTCCGAGCCGTAACGCCCTCGCGTATCCTGCACGACGACGGCATAGCCCCGTCCTAGAGCCGTCTGGAACTCCAATGCTGAAATGTACTGGGAGCCGAACGGCGTCTCCCGACGATACGGCGTTCGCTGCAGCAGAACGGGGCACGGCTCTTCCGTCGCGGGTAGCCAGATATCCGTCTTCAGCCTCACGCCATCGCTCATCGGGACATCTATATTGTCGAGCAGGCGGATCGTCGATTGCGTGTGCATCATGTTCACCGTCGGCCGACGAGCCGCTGGCGGAGCTGATCGAAAGACACGGCCAGGATCAAAAGTAAGCCCGTGGCGGCCTGCTGCCAGGACGAGTTGACGTTCATCAGCGTCAAGCCGTTGTTGAGAACGCCGACAATCAACAATCCGATCACGGTACCGAGCATGGTGCCGGTCCCGCCCTTCAGCGAGGTACCTCCGAGAATGACTGCCGTGACGACGGCAAGCTCCAATCCGAGACCCGTGGTTCCGGATGTCGAGCCGAGCTGCGAGGCGCTGATGAGACCGCCGAGCCCGATGAAGGCGCCGGAGAGGAGAAAGCCCGCGAATACCACGCCCTTGGTCCTGATGCCGACGAGGCGGGCAGCGTTTTCATTCGCGCCGATCGCATAGATCGAGCGGCCGAAGACGGAGCGTTTGAGCACGATGCCGACCATGATAGCAACGAGCAGGAAGACGAGCGCCGAGAGCGGAATGTTCAGGAAGGGACGCCAGATAGCCCAGTCGAAATTGGCGATCGGGATATTCCTGCCGCCGCCGATGGACTGCGTGAGGCCGCGAAAGATGGCCAGCGTCCCGAGCGTTGTGATGAGCGCGTTGACACCGATCCTCGTCACCAGAAAGCCGTTGATCAGGCCGATTCCGACGCCGACGAGCATCGCAAGCACGCTGGCCGGCAGAACCCCCAGGCTGTCGATGGTCAAGGCCAGCACGAGGGCGACGAAGGCGACGCCGCTACCGACCGACAGATCGAATTGGCCCGCAATCAGAAGCATTGTGCCTCCCGCGGCAAGAACGCCGGTGATCGAAAGCGCGGTGAAGACGTTGACCCAGTTTCCCCAGGTCAGGAAGTAGGGTGAGCTCAGCGAGAAGAAGATGATCTCCGCAACAAGGAATGCGAGCAGGGCGGCCGATTCCGGCGCCCTGCGGATTGCCGCCCTGTTCCGGTTGCGCTCCAGATCGGCCATGGGGAGGGTCTCGGATTGAAGATTGTCAGGCATGGACACCGCCTCCTGCGGCTTCAGTCAGGGCTTCAGTCGAAATGCGCTCGTACGGGATCTCAGCGACCATCCGTCCGCGCACCATGACCAGCGCGCGGCTGGCAACGGCCGTGATGTCCTCGTAATCCGAGGTGGCGACGACGATGGCGTGGCCCTTGGCAGCCAGTCCGGCGAGCACGCGGTAAATTTCCTGGCGGGCGCCGACGTCGACGCCGCGTGTCGGTTCGCTCAGCACGAGGATTTTCGAACCGGCTTCAAGCCACCGGCCTAGCAGAACCTTCTGCTGGTTGCCGCCGGACAGTTCCGTGATCAGTTGTTCGCCGGAAGCGGCGGCCTTGATGTGCAACGAGCGATGCCAGCGGCAATAGGCCTGGCGCAGCTTGCGGCGGTTCACGAAGCCGCGCCTGGCCAGGCGGCCCCAGCTGGGAGCTGAAAGATTTTCCGCAAGCGTCATCGTGCGAAGTAGGCCGTCGGCCGCGCGATCCGCCGATAGATGGCCTATGCCAGCCGCAATCGCGTCCGCCGGGTGCCGGAAGTGCCTCGGCGAGCCTTCCACATACAGTGTTCCTTCGTCGAATGCGCGCGCGCCGACCAGCGAACTCGACAATTCCTGAACGCCCGAGCCGACCTTACCGTAGACGCCCAGGATCTCGCCCGGGCGCAACGCAAAGGAAACGTCTGAGAAGGAAGCAGACCCCAGGCCGGTTGCTTTCAGCACCGGAGGAGCGTCGGTCGATGGCGGTACGGCATGTCGCGCATAAGCGACCGCGCGGCCCACCATCACCTCTATGACCTGGTCCTGAGTGACGTCGCCCGCCGCGCGATCGAGGCAAACGCGGCCGTCGCGCAGGACACACACCCGGTCGGCAAGCGCGAACACTTCGTCGAGCCGGTGGGTGATGTAGAGAATGGCGACGCCGCGTCCCGCAAGACGCCGAATCAACTGGAAGAGCTTGCGTGCCTCCGCGTCCGAGAGGGCCGCGGTCGCCTCGTCGAAAATAATGCATTTCGAGGCGCCTATCGTGGAGCGGGCGATCTCGATGATCTGCCGTTCGCCCAACCGCAGAGAGGCGACCTTCGCCTCCAGTGGAAGTTCGGTGCCAAGCATTTCCAGCGCCTGTCGTGCCAGTTCGCGCATGGACCGGTAATCGACGAGCCCGGCCCGCGTCGGCCATGCACCGAGCAGAATGTTCTCCGCCACCGAGAGCGTCGGCGCATCGGCGATCTCCTGGGCGATCAAACGGATTCCCGCCGCGCGCGCATCTCCCACACCGCGAAAGGAGGCAACGGCGCCGTCCACAGAGATCGTGCCGCCGTCGGGCATGTGGTCTCCGGCCAGGATCCGCACGAATGTGGACTTGCCGGCCCCGTTCTCCCCCAGAAGGGCGGTAATCGTTCCTGCCGGCAGATCGAGGTCCACGCCATGGAGAACCTCGATCTGGCCGAACGATTTCCTGATGCCGCGTACGGCGAGGAAATCCGCCGTCATTTGCAGGCAAACTCCGGATAGACCTTGGAGATGTTCTCCGGCGTGATCAGTTCATGCGGAACGAGAATCTGCTGGTTGATCGTCTCGCCCTTGATGGCCTTCACCAGATTGGGAACGATCAGCTCGGCATACCGCTCCGGGAAATAGGCGGCAGTCGCGATGAAATGCGACGCAGTCCAGATCTGGCAATTGTCGGGGTCAAAGTTCTGGACGCCGAGATACAGGTCCTGGTTGCGACCCTGGGTGCGCGCCGCCGCAAGGGCGGCTATGACGACGTCCTCGTTGATGCCGACCGTGATGACCTTGGTGGCGCCGGGAAGAGCCGTCAACGTGTCAGTGAACTGGCGCTGCGCTGCATCGGCCTGCCCGCCGGCACCGGTGTCGATGATGCGAAGGTTCTGTACCGGCCCGCACACCGCTTCGAATGCCTTGCGGATGCCGCCCATGCGCTGGTCGTTGACGACGCCGACGGCCGTCGATTCCAGCGAGACGAAGGCGTCGTACTCGCAGTTGAAGTTTTTGGCGAAGTGCATACCCAGCTCGTGGCCCACGATCTCGCCGGCATAGGAATTGGCGGCACCGACGAAGGCCGTTTCGCAAGGTTTCTGTTCGATGTCGATGGCGATGACCGGCACCTGCGGGCCCTCGGCGCAGATGTTGGCAGCAGCGGCGGCGTCCGCCTGAAATGTGACGAGGCCGTCGACATTCTGGGTCTTGAACTGGCGGGCGCAGTTGAGTGCCGTCGCTGCGTCGAGCTTGGAGTCGCAGGTGACCAGCTTGAAGCCGGCCGTTTCAGCAGCCTTCTCCATGCCGGCCTGAAGCGCATCGGGGAAAGGGACGCCGAGAATGAGCTGGGTGAATCCGATTGTCAGGCCTTCGGCGCTGCCGGGCTCGATCGCCTGAAACTTGGCGATCTCGGGAGGAAAGGTCGGGGCTGGTGCGTCCAGATTGATCTCCGCCGCGGTCGCCATCGGGCTTGCCAGCCCCATGGTGGCGGCAAAGAACAGGCCGATCAGCCGCCGCGCTCGGATGAAGTTCGTTGATTTTTCTGCAGGCATTTCAGGTCCTCCTCACCTGTTGACTATAGGTTTCTCGCGGGTCTCGAGTTGCAGCTCTCCCGGATTTGTCCGTTCAGCACACCTGGACCACTTGCAGACCGAGAAGTTCGCCGAGTTTTGCGATCTTGCGGGCGATGTGACCGACGCCGACGGCGCAGTGATGCGCCGGCCCCTGCGCGTTCCAGTCCTCCACGAAACGGCGCGCCCCGACATCGAACTTGTAGCGGCTGTTGGTATTCCCGATCTCGAGAATCGGACCAGGCACGGATTGTCCCTCCGCACATAGGAGGACGATCCGGCCCTCACGCTCGATCACGGAAAGAAGCGTCACGGGACCATGCCTGACGGACATTTCGACGCTGATGCCGGAGCCGACCTTGCCGTGATAAACCTTGAGGGGACGTATCTTTGTTCTGCCTTCCGAAACCTTGATGTGCCCCGGTCCGTCATGCCCCATGAGGACGACGTCGTCGTTGAAGTCCATGGCGTAGTATTCGGTGAAGGATCCGCCCGCGCCGAAGGTGTCCATGATCTTCATCGCCTGGGCGTTCTTGATCTCGTACTCGCCCGCGACCGGAATGCCTGCCGCCGTCAGAAGCGAGCAGCCGACGATCACCGATGCGATGAGATCCTCGTATTCATGCCCCGCCATCGATTCGTAATAGTAGGCGAGCGAGCCGAGCTTTTTCTGCTCGGCAAGCTTGCGCAGGGCCACGGCCGTATGCGCTGCCCGGTGCAGTTCGGCGGGATCGCAGTCCGGCTGGATGTCGAACTCGCTCCGGATATTTTCGAGGCAAAGCTCGACCTCCGCCTCGGTCGCCTCGCGCCGGAGCCGGGCGAGCTCGTCGATCTCGACGACCTCGATGTGGGTTCCGAAGGCGGCCGCTTGGGCGGTCAGGTCGGAATAGATGTCGAGCATGCCGTTATAGTACCGGCCCATCACGCCCAGGCGGTTATGTGCCATGACATGGGCGACCCGCGCCGCGTCCATCCAGTCGCCAATCTCCCGGTCGACATGCGGATCGCCGTTGAGCATGCCCGTGATCTGGTGGAACGCGATGCCCGACCGCCGGAACACATTGGCGATTTCCGGTACCGGGCAGGCTCCGCAATGGGCGAGCCAGTCACCGGTCATCTTGGTCCTGTCGCCGAGCGCATTGAAGCTGTGGTAGTCGATCGCGGCCGCAGGCTGAAGATTGAGGATCACCACCGGCACGCGGGCTCGCCGGACCACGGGCAGAACGGTGGACGACAGAGCATAGGTAGTGACGTGAAGGAATATGATATCGACATCGGCCTCGCGAAAGCGGTGACCAGCGTCGTATGCCGCCTCGGCAGAGTCGATGAGGCCCAGGTTCACCACCTCGATGTCGGGTCGGGCCAATTTCTCGGCCATCTGTCCGACATAGCCTGTGAGCCGATCCTCCAGGCTCTCAAACTGGGGCCAGTAAGTGGACAGACCGATGCCGAAGAGGCCCACCTTCAAGATGCGGTCCGTCATGAGCGCCCCGCAACCGCAAGGCAAAGATCATGCTCCGGCAGCAGGCTCGTGCCTGCTGCCCCGTGCGGCGATCGGTTCATCATATCTCCTCCGAGGACCGCGCTCTCCCTGCGGCCATGGCGGCTTCCGTTGCCGACAGCCGAAACTTGCATCCCCGGGTAAACCCTAGCATCGGCCATGCGGATTGACATCATGGTCTTTTCCGCAAAAATGATCAGAAGCATATAAAAAGTGATCCTGAGGGGATGCCTTTGGCGGAGAACTATTTCCTCTATCTGCCCGATAACAGGCTGTGTTCGGCCTGGGGGTGCACGGCAGTATCGACCGGCCATACGAAAATACCTCCGCATTCGATCTACCCGCCGATACGTCATCCCGATGACCACCACTTCGACTGGAAAAGAGGGAGGATCCTCCAGGCCTATCAGGTGATCCTGATCGCGGACGGGCGGGGCATGTTCGAATTCGGACGGCGCGGGAAAACGCAACTGGTGGAAGGCGGATCGATCGTTCTCCTGTTCCCCGGCGTCTGGCATCGGTTTGCTCCGGATCCGGAACTGGGCTGGACGGAGAACTGGATAGAATGCCGAAGCCCGGCATTCGACTTTGCGCGTGCGATCGGCCTAATCGACCCCGCGCGCCCCGTCTTGCCCTCGGGGCCGGAATTCGCCGCCATTTTCGATGAGATTCACGACCGTGCTGTCGAAGACGGTTTGAAAAACCAGCCGGTTCTATCAACGCTCGGCCTGCAATTGCTGGCGCTACTCTCACAGCAGCAGGAAGGCGCCTCCGCTGCTCCTGCGGACCGGCTGGTCGAAAGGGCGCGCGTGCTCTTGATGGAACGCTGTGCGGACCAGATGCCGGTCGAGGAAATTGCCCGCGAACTCGGTGTCAGCTATTCCTATTTCCGGAGGGTATTCAAGGAGAAGACGGGAGCCTCACCCAAGCAGCACCAGATGGCGCTCAGGATCCGGCGGACACAGGACATCCTGACCAATACGGATAAGCCTATCAAGGAAATTGCCGCCTTGCTCGGATTTAGCTCGGCCTTTCACCTGTCGACCCAGTTCCAGGATCTGATGGGATGCAGCCCGTCGGAATACCGGAGGCGATCGGGCAGCCTGGGCGAATGAGGTGCAGCGCGGCAGCCCGGCTCAGATCACCCGCACTTGCGGAATGGCGACGACGAAGCGGCCGTCCCAGGAGCGGATATAGGCGTGGGCGGCGACGATCTCGTCGGTCAGGTTCCAGGGCAGGATGACGACATAGTCGGGTTTTACGGCCTCGATCCTGGCGGGATCGTAGATCGGAATGTGGCTGCCGGGCGAGAGCTTGCCCTGCTTCAGATCGTTGCGGTCGACGATGAAGTCGATGTCCGACGCGGTGAGCCCGCAGACGTTCAGGAAGGTGTTGCCCTTTGCCGCCGCGCCATAAGCCGCCACGCGCTTGTTCTCGCTTCTGGCGTCCGCGAGAAACGCGCGGAATCCATCGCAGACCGAAGCGATGCGCTTGCCGAAGGCGGCGTAGGTGGGCATCTGCGTGAGCCCGACGCTTTCCTCCTCGGCCCGCACTTCTGCGAGCGTCTCGGTCGCCGGTCTCGTTCCGGTCACCGGCTGGGCGTAGACGCGCAGCGAGCCGCCATGGGTCGGCAGTTCCTCGACATCGAAGACCTTCAGCCCGCAAGCGGCGAAGATACGTTCGACGGCCGCGAGCGACAGGTAGGAATAGTGCTCGTGATAGATCGTGTCGAATTGGATGCCTTCGATCAGCCGCAGGAGGTGCGGAAACTCGAAGGTAGCGACGCCGTCCGGCTTCAGGAGGATCGCAAAGCCGCTGACGAAATCGGCGATATCCGGCACATGCGCAAGCACATTGTTGGCGGCGGTGAGATCGGCGCGGATGCCGCGGGCGACGAGCGCGTTGGCTGTGTCGCGGCCGAAGAAGGCGACATGAGTCGGCACGTTGCGGCCTTCGGCGATCCTCGCGGCATTGGCCGCCGGCTCGACGCCGAGCACCGGAATTCGCTTGGCCGCGAAATACTGCAGCAGATAGCCGTCATTCGACGCGACTTCCACCACCTGCGAGCGGCCGTCGAGAGCGAAGCGTTCGGCCATCGCCTCTGCATAACGGCGCGCATGGTCGAGCCAGCTCGTCGAGAATGACGAGAGATAGTGGTAGTCGGCGTTGAAGATTTCGTCGGCCGGGACCGTCTCCGTCGTCTGGACGAGCAGGCATTCGGAACAGACCATCACCTTCAGCGGAAAAGCCTTCTCCCGGGCGATCGCCTCCTCGGTCGGTTCGAGAAACGAGTTGGACCAGGGCGTCGCCCCGAGGTCGGCCACAACGGTTTCAAGCGGGGTCGAGCAGAAGCGGCAGGAGTGGGACATCTTGGGTCAAAGGCCTTTCGTGAATGCTTCTATCTGATCGAGCGTGAGCTGACGCGCAGCTTCGCCGCGACGCCAGCCGTCGTACCAGCGCGCGGTCCACTCGATCGCCTGGCTCTGGGCGAGGCGGGGGCGCCAGGCGAGGGTCTCGCCGGCGAGAGCCGGATCAAGGCCGAGCGTTCGCATCTCGCGCGGTTGCTCGAGCGCCGAGACGTCGTCCCATTCGGGGTCGAGCCCCATCGCGGCCTGCACCGCGTTCGCCACGTCGCGCACGGGGATCGCCTGCTCGGAGGGCGAGGGGCCGAAATTCAGCGCGTCGACATCGCTTTCGCCCTTGAAGAGCGCCTCGGCGAAGAGAAAATAGCCGTTGAGACAATCGAGCACGTGCTGCCAGGGGCGCGTCGCGAGCGGGCTTCGGATATTGAGCCGGGTGCCGGAAAGCGCGGCGCGCACGACGTCGGGCACCAGCCGGTCGGCGGAAAAGTCGCCGCCGCCGATCACATTGCCGCCTCGTGCCGTGGCGACGCGAATGCCGCACTCTCTAAGATAGGCGCTGCGCCAGGTTGCGACGGCAAGCTCGCAGGCTGCCTTGGAGCCCGAATAGGGGTCGTGCCCGCCGAGCGTGTCGCTCTCCCGGAAATGCCGTCCGCTCTCGTCGTTGCGATAGACCTTGTCCGTCGTCACAACGAGAACGGCTTTCACGGAAGGCGTCGCACGGGCCGCTTCGAGCAGCCGGACCGTGCCCATGACATTGACGTCGAAGGTTTCGGCAGGCGCCGCATAGCTTTCGCGGACCAGCGGCTGCGCCGCCATATGCAGGACGATCTCCGGCTCGCTCTTCCGTGCAATCGTCGCAATCGCTTCACCGTCGCGTATATCGCCGAATTGCCCGCCCGGGGCTCCGCTCGGATGCAGCAAGTCATGGAGCGACGGCCGGGAGGCGGGCGGAAGGGCATAGCCGGTCACATGCGCGCCCATCTCTTTGAGCCATACAGCCGCCCAGCTCCCCTTGAAGCCCGTATGGCCGGTCAGCAGGACGCGCTTTCCCGCCCAGAATTCCGGATCAGGGAGACGGCTCACGCCCAGATCTTCCAGGGAGCGCGGTTCTGCTGCCAGAGCTCCTCGAGCTGGGTCTTGTCGCGCAGCGTGTCCATCGGGCGCCAGAAACCGTCATGCGGGAAGGCCATCAGCTGCCCGTCACGCGCCAGGCCCTCGAGCGGCGCGCTTTCGAAGGGGACGTGATCTCCCTCTATGCGGTCGAGCACGGAGCGATTGAGAACGAAGAAGCCGCCATTGATACGGCCGTTGTCGCCGGCCGGCTTTTCGGTAAAGCTCATGACCTGCCCGGCTTCGGTGGCGAGCGCACCATAGCGTCCCGGCGGCACGACGCTCGTCACCGTCGCCTCGCGGCCGTGACGCAAATGGAATTCGGTGAGCGCGCGAACGTCGACATCGGCGACGCCGTCGCCATAGGTCAGGCAGAAGGTATCGCCGAGATAGCCGGCGACACGCTTCAGGCGGCCGCCGGTCATGGATTCCGGTCCCGTATCGACCAGCGTCACCCGCCAGGGTTCGGCACTCTTCGTGTGATAGGCTGTTTCGCCCGTCGCCATGTCGAAGGTGACGTCGGAGGAATGCAGAACGTAGTTGGAGAAGTACTCCTTGATCATGTAGCCGCGATAGCCGAGGCAGATAACGAAATTCGAAAAGCCGTAATGGCTGTAGATCTTCATGATGTGCCAGAGGATCGGGCGCCCGCCGATCTCGATCATAGGCTTCGGCCTGAGGTGGCTCTCCTCCGAAATGCGGGTGCCGTATCCGCCGGCGAGAATGACCACCTTCATGCCCACGACTTTCCCTCTCCATACTGCCTTCGACCGCCATTTCGCGGATTGCCGCGCCGGCGGTTCATTGGAGCATTTTAGCCGCGATTGCAACAATTGCGGTGGCGGGAACCCGTGTCGGCGCCCTGCAACCTAACTCCAAAGGACTAGGGACGGCGACCGCGGGTCTGCTTGCCGGGTGCAGGGCAAAGGCGCAGAATGCCCGCCGCTGGGGGCAATGGTTCACCGCGGGAGGAGCGAATCATGAACGACATGTGCCTCACCAATCTACAAAGCGGAATAACAATGGTCAGCGCCGCGGCAATCGAGGCATTTACCGCGCGCCTTCGCGGGCGCGTCCTGGTTGCGACCGCCGCCGCCTATGACGAGGCGCGCACGATCTGGAACGGCATGATCGACCGTAGGCCCGGGCTGATCGTGCAATGCGCTGGAGCTGCCGACGTCGTCAATGCGGTGCGCTTCGCGGCGGAGAACCAGTTGCTCGTCGCGGTGCGCGGCGGCGGTCACAACATCGCCGGCAACGCGGTCTGCGACGGCGGCATGGTAATCGATCTCACGCCGATGAAGTCGGTTCGGGTCGATGCGACGACGAAGACGGCCTGGGTCGAGCCGGGAGCGACGCTTGCCGATCTGGACATGGAGACGCAGGCCTTCCGTCTTGCATTGCCGACCGGCATCAACTCGACGACCGGTATTGCCGGCCTGACGCTCGGCGGCGGGTTCGGCTGGATCACGCGCAAATTCGGATTGACGATCGACAACCTGCTTTCGGCCGATGTGGTCACGGCGAACGGCGAGCTGGTGCGGGCGAGCCCCACCGAACACCGCGACCTTTTCTGGGCCATCAGGGGCGGCGGCGGCAATTTCGGGGTCGTGACGGCCTTCGAATTCCGCCTGCACGAACTCGGCCCCGAGGTGCTCTCCGGGCTCGTCATCCATCCCTTTGCCGAAGCCGGAAGCGTGCTTCAGCAATATAGGCAGGCGCTCGAAAATGCGCCGGACGAACTCACCTGCTGGGTGGTGATGCGCCAGGCGCCGCCGCTGCCCTTCCTTCCGGCCGAATGGCAAGGCAAGGAGGTCGTCGTGCTCGCCATGTGCTATTGCGGCGATCTCGAAGCGGGCGAGAAGGCGATGGCGGGGCTGCGGGCGATCGGCAACCCGATCGCCGACGTGGTATCGCCGCATCCCTTCGTCGGTTGGCAGCAGGCTTTCGACCCCTTACTCGCTCCGGGTGCCCGCAACTACTGGAAGAGCCACGACTTCATGGAGCTTTCCGATCAGGCGATCGGGATTCTCACCGAATCAATCCGGCAGTTGCCGGGCCCGGAATGCGAGATATTCATCGCCCATGTCGGCGGCGCCGCCGGTCGCGTCGCGCCCGAGGAAACCGCTTTCCCGCAGCGCAACTCGCACTTCGTCATGAACGTGCATGGCCGATGGCGGGACCCCGCGATGGACCAGGCCTGCATCGACTGGGCGAGGCATCTCTTCGAAGCGGCAAAACCCCATGCCGCCGGCACGGCCTACGTCAATTTCATGCCTGAGGATGAGATGGACCGGGTCGAGGCCGCCTACGGCGCGAACTATGGCCGGCTCGTCGAGATCAAGCGGCATTACGACCCGCTCAATCTCTTCCGGATGAACCAGAACGTCCGGCCGATAGAGGAACGCGGGGCGGCCTGAAGCGGGCGGCCTCGTTCGTAAGGCAACACCTGGAGACAGTTCATGAAGGAGGAGACGACCCGCGAAATTCTTCAGCGTGCGGCGGAGCACGCCGCGCATTTCCGCGAGAAAATTGCGGAGCTGCCGCAGCGGCCGGAGCTATCCTACCCCGCCGCCTTGGAGACGTTTCGTGAAACTCTGCCGGAACGGGGAAGCGCCGGTAGCGAAGTGATCGGCGAGCTTGCCGCCAAGGCGGAGCCGGGGCTTCACGCGATGACGGGGCCGCGCTTCTTCGGCTGGGTCATCGGCGGTTCGCATCCGGTCGGGGTTGCGGCCGACTGGATGACGAGCGCCTGGGGCCAGAACGCCGGCAACCACCACGCGGCGCCGGCCGCAGCCGCCGCCGAGGCGATCGCGGCCAACTGGCTGCTCGATCTTCTCGACCTGCCGCGGGAGAGTTCCGTCGGTTTTGCGACCGGGGCGACGCTTGCCAATTTCATCTGCCTTGCCGCAGCGCGCGGAGAGGTGCTGCGGCAGGCCGGATGGGATGTCGAGGCGCAGGGCCTCTTCGGCGCGCCGCCGGTCGCGGTCCTGATCGGCGACGACGCGCATGCGACGGTCTTTTCGGCGCTGCAGTTTCTCGGCTTCGGGCACGACCGCGTCCTTCGCGTCCAGACCGACGACATGGGTCGCATCACCGGGCCGGCTTTTGCCGGGGCAGCGGCGCAGGTCTCCGGTCCCTGCATTGCGATACTGCAGGCAGGACAGATCAATACCGGTGCCTTCGACGACTTCGCCGGCATTATGCCGATTGCCCGGGGTTTGGGCGCCTGGGTTCATGTCGACGGCGCCTTCGGCCTCTGGGCGCGCGCCACTCCCGGAAAGCGCGGGCTCACCGACGGGATCGACGAAGCCCACTCCTGGGCGACCGATGGGCACAAATGGCTGCAGACGCCCTATGACTGCGGATATGCCATCATCCGCGATCAGGAAGCGCATCGCCGGGCGATGACGATCGCCGCGAGCTACCTGCCGCCGACCACCGAAGGTGAACGCGACCCGAGCCATTTCGTGCCCGAACTGTCGCGCCGAGCCCGCGGTTTTGCCACCTGGGCGATGATCAAGCATCTGGGACGCGAAGGCATTGCCGCCATGGTCGACCGGCACTGCCGCGTCGCCCGCGCCATCGCCGAGCGGCTGAGCGGCGAAGACGGCATAAACGTCCTGAACGAGGTAGCCCTCAATCAGGTCCTTGTGCGCTTCGGAGCGGCAATGCCGGGTGAGGAAGGCGACCGGCTGACCCAGGCGACGACCGCCCGGCTGCAGGCCGACGGCATCCTGTTCGCCGGTGGCGCCGTCTGGCGAGGCCGCAAGGTGATGCGGATGTCGGTCATCTCCTGGCTGACAGACGACCGCGCCGGCGAGGTAGCCGCCGGGGCGATCATCGCCGCCTGGCGCGCCGTTCGTGATGGCACTGAGGTGTAAGGCGCTTTTGCCCGGCTCCGAAAGAAGGGCGGCGCGTATCGGAACCTCTCCACGCCCTTGCGGTTAGCAGGCGATGAGGCGGCTGTTCCATGACCGCGGCGAAGCCGCCGCGCCGTGCAAGGACAATGCAGCCGCTACCGCACCCCGACGTGCAACTCGAGGAGGAGCTCACATGTCACCGATGAAATTTCCGACCGTGACGGCTCTTGCCGCCACCATGGCCATCAGCGCCGCAACGGCCGCCGCCGCGCAGGCCCCCGCTCCAATTCCGCCCGCAGGAGAAATGCCGGCCCAGGATCAGGCCATTGAACCCGACTTGCAACCCGGCGATCAGGGGGGCGCTGGAAGCGTCACCCAAGGCGATCAGCCAGACATGATGCGCGAGGACATGATACGCGGCGACGGGAAGCGCGGCGACCGGATGCGGCACCGCGACCGAATGCGGGACATGATGATGCACCGGCAGACGATGCACCGCCAGATGATGAAGATCATGTTCGCCATCACCGATGCGGACAATGACGGCGCTCTTTCCTTCGAGGAGATCAGCACCATTCACAAGCGGGTGTTCGACAAGGTCGATATCAACCGCGACGGCAAGGTCACGCCGGAAGAGATACAGGGATTCTTCCACGATTAGGAAGGCTCCGCTACGCTGAATGAAAGCAGTTTTCCTCGCCGGGGAAGGTTACGGCCGCCCCGGCCCGTCTCGTGGGGGCCCTATGGCATCACTCCAGTTGAAGCGCGTCTACCAGGCGCCGGAGGCGTCCGACGGGACGCGCATTCTCGTCGACCGGCTATGGCCGCGCGGCGTCGCCAAGGAAAAGGCCGGCATCGACCTCTGGCTCAAGGACATTGCGCCCAGCGACGCGCTGCGCAAGCGGTTTCATGGGAAGCCGCAGGATTGGAATGCGTTCTGCGTCGCCTATGCGGAGGAGCTCGAGAGCGGGGCGGCGGGGGCGGCGGTGGCGGAGTTGCGCGAACGGTTGAGTGAGGGGCCGCTGACGCTGCTTTATGCGGCGCGCGACGAGGCCCACAACAATGCGGTTGCGCTGAAGGCGTGGCTGGAGCGGGGAGGGACATAGGCCGCTTAGATCACTATGATTTCAGGTCGGATCGGCCTAAAATCATGGAGGTAATCGATTCTAATAAGCAGGGCGGCACGCGGGCGGAAAACCGCATGCAGTTCTCCTCATCCCGCTCTGAAGACGTGGCCAGTGACCTTCACGGATCATTCGGAGCGTGGTTGCCGGTAGCAGCCCGGCATGCGGTAGCCGCATAGTAGCCATTCCTTGCATTCGCCGTGCCTGATACCGATCTATGCAGTGAAAGCTTCGACCCGTACTCCAACAATAAACCTGGCATACGTCCGCCCGGCCGACCGGCCGCGCCTGCGGAGGCCGCCTTAACGACTAGAGGAGCCAGCAATGCGGGATTCTGCCAAGACCCTGAATGAGATGACGCCTCGCGAGCGCGCAAACCTGATGACCCTCGTCGCAGACGCACTTGAAGCCACCGCGGACGAGGCACAGGAAATCGGCGATGATCGGTTTGCAGCAAACTCGATCAGTCTCGCCAGAATTATCAGCGGTTGCGCCGAAGACGTCGCGACGATGGATTTGCTGGCCGCGGAGCTTCTTTTGCAGCACGGTATCTCGCTGATCGCGCTGTTCCGGCGTGAAGCGCCGCCTGTTCTGCATTAGGTCGTGTGCCTATGCTGGCCAAGCGGACCGGCTGAGAATGTCAGTGAACGCGTTAGCGTGCGGCTCGATCACGGAACTGTGCCCCGGCAGACCCAGGCGACGTTCGCAAAGGAGCGCGGACCGTCGGGCCGGCCGGCCTCGTAGGCGTCGCGCACGGCGGCACCGGTGCGCGCCCGCTCCTCCGCATCAAGCGTTGCCACATATTTTCCGAGCGGCCCTTCGCCGGCGCCAACGGGCGCCCAGTAATCGTCGAAGTTCCCGTAATCCATGCGGATCATCAGCTCGCTTTCCGTAATGTTCGCGAGACCCTGCTCGACGAATGTCCGCTTCATTTCTCCTGGCTGCATCATCGGCTGGAAGCAGTAGCGGGCGCGAAGTCGGCGCCCGCCTTCGCTGAGCGCCGCCACTGTGTCGACCATCATGCGCATACCGGGCATTCCGCCGAGATGGTCCCACACCGCCGCCGCGACGACGCCACCCGGACGCACCACGCGGCGCATCTCGGCCACGGCCTTGCCCGCTTCGGGGACGAAGTGGAGCACGAGAAGGGCGAAGGCGCGGTCGAACGTCCTGTCTTCGAACGGGAGGGCGCAGGCATCCGCTTCTCTTATCTTTATGCGCGGATTGGTGTTGCGCCGGGTCGCCTCCTCCACGAAGACGGGTGAATAGTCGATCGCGGCGATCTCTTTGAGCCTGGCGGCATCCGCGAGCGCGAAGGTGAGACTGCCGGTGCCGCAGCCGACATCCAAGACCTTTTCGCCATCGGCGACGCCGGCAAAGTCTATGAATTTCGGCGCAAGCTTCCGGCTCCAGCGGCCCATAAGCTGCTCATAGCCGGCTGCATCATGCACGTTGAAGCTTGATGTCATCAGGGCCCCCTTCGCCGCGAGTGGTAATCTAGACCTGTGAAGAGGGGTTGCCAAGGCGGCACGCATCACGCGTCCCACTTATCTCAGCGAAGTTCTAGCTAAGCGATTCCCTTGAATGGACCAGGCCGAATAAGCCCCAGCCAGATAAAGAACACGTCGCGATCGGAGCTGCGGCGGACCTGGCCAGTCCATCTGCAACTCTGTTGTGTGGTCACGCCATTTCGCTGTTTGGGGAATGGGGGTTTCCACCGCCCTGGTCATCGTCCGACCACCCATCGTCTGGCCACCAACCCTTCCAGCACCAAGCACCTCTTCCGTCTGCGGCCGCGCCGGATACCGCCGCACCGGCTCAAGCGATCTGCTGAGCTCGGCGCCCTTGGGCGCGCAAGCCTGTTCCAACCCTTTAAAACTAAGCACCTCCGGACGGAAAACCGTTACACATTTTCCTGGAAGTGCTCTACTAAATGTCGGAAAGTCCCGCTTCCTCGATGTCCGCGGCTCCGAGCATCAGGAACTGGTTCAGCAGCCACGCCGCGGCCGGGCCCGGCGGGGTATCCCCGCGCCAGATGCCGCCGAAACGGTAGATGCCCCCTTGTGGTCCGGGATGGAAAGCCGGAGCAGCGCACCACTGCCAGGTCGGGTTGTATGAGTGGGAGAGGCATGTTTCCGCAGCCGATTCCCAGCGCAACCGCGCTGCTTCACGCCAAGATCCGCAAGCCGACGCGGGCTGTGCACGAAAAAATCCCCGCCTGCGGTCCGCTCCATGCGCCCGAGCGGGTGATGGGGTGCCGCCACTGGGGCCATTGATACGGAGCCCGCCGCGATGCACTCACGCCTCGAACGCCGGTCGCCAAGGGACCGGAGATGCCGATGATGGCGTTGTGGTCCAGTACTGCCGCGGTCACCGCCCCGAGCGCCTCGACATGCAGTCGGAGCGCTTCGGCGAAGGCTCGCAGCACCTTTCCCAGCCGCTCCTCGGCAGCATGACGTCGACGGCCATATCCACTTCTACTTCCAGCCCGTCATGCAGGGCCTTGACCTTGGTGCGCAGGCCGTCGATACCTTCGGCGAGCCCATGCGCTTTGGCGAGCACGGCGCGCCCGGCGGCCGTGAGTTGCGGTTTGCGCGTGCCCGTGATCGAATAGTTCAAGGTCCAGCTGCGATTCGAGATTGGCTACACCGTAGGTGATGACCAAGACGGCGTGGTTGAGCTTGCACGCGGCCCCGGCAACGCTTCCGCTATCGACCACCGCCAGAAAGACGCGGAGCTGCTCGAAGGTCGGAGTTCCTAGATTCGACACTTTCCAACCGCGCCACAGGGCGCAGGCCAACCTGGCCGACGACCTAGCAATGTTGGATGTACCGGGTACCTGGGTAGCTCCACGTAAGCCGCTCGCCATCCCTCCTCAAGACTTCTTGCCCCCGGGTTTCTTTTTCTCGAGGCTTCCCTTGAGCGCCGCCATGAGGTCGATGACGTTCCCGGCGTGGACCGGCTCTCCCTCCTTGGCTTTCGGCTTGGCTACCTTCTTCGCCGACTTCCGCTTGCTTTCTATAATTTCGAGCAGCTTTTCCTGAACGGGATCGCTGACCATGTTGGGATTCCACGGTTTGCTGCGCTCTTCGATCAGCGAGGTGACGAGGCTCATCAGTTTCGGATCGTTATCCCCATCGCCGATATCGGCGAAATAGTTCTCCGGCTTGCGCACCTCGTCGCCATAGCGAAGGGTCCATACGACGATGCCTTTGCCGCACGGTTCCAGCATCACGGCTCGTTCGCGGCGGCCGATCACGAGCCGGGAAATGCCGGCGACCTTCTCGGCTACCATGGCGTCGCGGATCACGCTGAATGCTTCGTGGCCGACTTCGTCCGAAGGCGTAAGGTAGTGAGGCTTCTCCAGCCAGATCCATTCGATCGTATCGCGCGGAACGAATTTCTCGATGTCGATCGTCCTCGCACTTTCGAGAGCGACACTCTCCAGCTCTTCGTCCTCGATCACGAGGAAATCGTTTTCACCGCGCTCGTAACCTTTCACCTCGTCGTCTTCGTCGACCTCCTTGCCGGTCACCGCATCGACATACCTGGACACGACGCGGTTGTTGGACGTGCGGTTGAGCGTGTGGAAGCGGACCTTCTCGGACTCGCTGGTCGCCGGCATCATCGAGACGGGGCAGGTGACGAGCGAGAGCTTCAGGTAGCCTTTCCAGTATGGGCGTGGGGGCGCCATCGTTCACCTCCCTAGCTGGCGCGGCGGCGCTGGGCGGGCGCGCTCTTTGCAGCCGTTTTCGTCTTGGTCTTTGCCGCGCTTTCCTTGCCCGCGCGCTTCTTCGAGGCTGCCGGGGGCTTCTTCATCCCTGCGCTTTGGCGGAGCGCCTCGAGCAGGTCATTGGCTTTCGAGACTTTCGGCGGTGCGCGTTTCGGCAGCGACTTGCCTTCGAGCTTGGCCTTGATCAGATCGGCGAGCGCGGCCTCGTAGCGATCGTCGAATTCTTCGGCCGAGAAAGTGCCCTTCTTCATGCCGATGATGTGCTTGGCGAGATCGAGCATCTCGCCCTCGATCTTGATGTCCGGAATCTCCTTGAAGGCCTCCTTAGCGCTCCGGACCTCGTAGTCGAAGTTCAGGGTCGTAGCGATCAGTCCCTTGTCATGCGGTCGAAGCAGAACGGTGCGCATGCGCCGGAAGAGGACCGTTTGGGCGATTGCGGCGACCTTCTTCTTGCGCATGCCTTCCCGAAGCAAGGCAAAGGCATCCGTGCCCATCTTGTCCGGTGTCAGATAATAGGGCTTGTCGAAATAGACCTTTTCGACGTCGTCGCAGGGAATGAATGCCTGGACCCGCAAGGTCTTGTCGCTCTCCG
This sequence comes from Ensifer meliloti, assembly GCF_030064585.1. Classification (NCBI taxonomy): domain Bacteria; kingdom Pseudomonadati; phylum Pseudomonadota; class Alphaproteobacteria; order Hyphomicrobiales; family Rhizobiaceae; genus Ensifer; species Ensifer meliloti. The sequence goes on along the minus strand of NZ_CP120364.1, from coordinate 512,794 downwards.
GAACGGCTGAGGCGACTTCCTCCGGCTCGAGCACCACATATCGCTCGTCGCCGATCTCGTAGCCCTTGACCTGATCTTCCTTTTCCACCGGCTTGCCGGAGACGCTGTCAATGAACTCGCGCCGCACCCGGTTTCCGGTCTCGCGGTTGACCGTGTGGAAGGCGATCCGGTCGGAGGTCGACGTCGCGGTATATAGCGCCACCGGCGCAGTGACTTCACCAAATCGGAGATAGCCCTTCCATTGGGCTCGTGCCGAGACTGCCATGGCTAACTCCCTGCATATCCAGGGGAGTCAACCGAATCGCATTCCGCTTTGTTCCGGTACGGGGCAAATCTCTTGAAAGATACGGAGCGAAGCAGAATGGGGATGACGAGGCTTGACAAACGATCGGCTCACAAAGCGTCGTTCAAGAATCTCGTCATCCCCGTTCAGATCAGCCCGCGTCCTTGGCACCGGCGTGTTGAGCAACTGCTGCTCCCAACGGAAGGCGATGCCGCTGCCGGCGGCATGCTGCACGAGCACCTCCGAAAGCTCGGCGGCATGTCCGGGGCCAGCCGCGCTGCCATTCCGCAGCCACCGCCAGCCAGGTCATCATGTTCGCGCCAGCCATGATCATGGGCTGGATGGCGACCTCGTGGGCCTCGACCGAAGTGCCGCCGGACGCATCGGTGACAACCGTCACGTCCCAACTTTCGCCGAGCGCCTGGATCGCCGGCGCAACGCATATCTCGGTCCACAGGCCCGCGAGGATGAGCTGCTTGCGGCCGGTGGCCTTGACCGCGTCCACGACCTTCTCATCCTGCCAGGTGTTGATGAACGTCCGATCGATCACCTCTTGGCCGGGAAACACGTCAGTGATCTGGGGGAAGATGCGGCCGCCCCGATCAGCGATCACGCTCGTCAGAATCGTGGGCACGGCGAAAGCCTTGGCAGCCTTCGCCAGAGCCGCCGCATTGTTGACCAGCATCTGCGGTTCGTGGCTGTTCACGTTTGTGAGCTGATAGGGCTGGTGGTCGATCAGAACGAGGACCGAGTCTTGAGGACGAAGAAGCGAATCAAGTCCGTTACGAGGGTCATGAAGACCTCCTTTCTCCGCCGCTATGGACGGCAATGGGTTTCACGGGAGACATGCGCCAGCGGGCGACGTTGCCTGGACGAAATTTGCTGTTCCTTCTGGTTGCGGCCGGACTCGGCATCGCCTGGCTCCCCGATTGCATCACACACGAATATGTGGCCTCCGGCACGCTCGTTCCGATTATGAGACGCTATCCGCACCTTCGGCAGGCGCGTATGTCGTCCGACCGCCGGGTCAGCACCCCGCTCGCAAAGTCCGGGTCCTCGTAGAAATGCTGATCGAGTACTTCGCACGAAATCCGGACGTTCGAGGTCTCGACCGTTAGAACACGAACAGGGCGAGCCTTATCAACGAATTGCGTTCGACGGTTGCTCCACTGCGAGCCGAATAGGAATTCGGCGATCGGGAGACCAATCCCCGCGTTGGGATGCCGATAGGGCCAACCTGAGGTGGTCTCTCGCACCGGGAACCTGAGCGATAGAATAGCTTGCTATTACTCAAATATTATTTTGGTTTCACGAGTTATAGAGAGGCGCCCAATAACTCATTGTCTGGGCAGCAGGCCGATTGGCCAAATTTCGATGACAACATATTCAGCCGCAAGAGCGCGGTATCTGGGAAATCATGGTCGATCTCAATCAGGGTTTTTCCAATCCGCTTTCCGACGAAGCGCTTTTCACCTGGCACAAGATGCCTGACCGGGGAGGGCGCATTGAAACGATTGGGGCGCACCGCGCCCATAGCGACCCGATGCAGGTGATATCGGGTAGAATCGGCCAGCCCAAAATCTATTTTGAGGCACCCCCATCCAAGCAGATAGATCGATGGCGGCGCCGGCAGCGATAAGGCCTCTTATGCAGGCGCATACGTCGGTGTGGTCGCAAGCTTGGCTAACCCTGCAGGCAGCACCAGCGAGGCGGCGGGCGATGTATCCCGTCGTCCTCGAACCCATCCCATGTTCGGAGATGGGATGAGAAGGGGCTTGCTTTCCAAAACACAAAAGACCCGCGATCCGGGGCCGAGGATCACGGGTTAGCGGTACGCATGATACGAGGTGCGGCTTTATTGGGCGAGGCTCGTCGCCTTCTGCGGTTGGCAACGAGCCTCTGGCCGCCATAAATGAGGCGGCTGCTAACCAGAAGCAAACCACAGATCAGATCCTCCACAGCTATCAGTGTTAACGGGCTCGTCCTTACGGGGAGGAAGAGGGTATCCCCCCTGCGTCTTGGAGCTGAAGCCACAGCCACACATTCATCCAGGAAGGCTTGCTTCAGCCTGATCTTTCGGTTTCGACCAAAAGCGAAATGGGCTCAATCGGTCTTGCGTTCAGAGCCTTTAGATTCTCGGCGGCCTGCGAGCTGCGCTGCAAAGTCCAGCAAATCGTAAGCCGCGCGGTGCGCCGCGATTTCCGAGAGGTCAGAAGCCGGTTCGTCTCGGCCGGCCCATTTCGCATCGCTATCGTCCATGTAGGGCATTGGCCGAAACACAGGAAACCGGAAAAATGGTCGCAACTCTGAAATGGAGGTTTGAATATGACCTCAACACGCTGGTGATCCTGTTCGGCTTTGGCTGCGGCCTCGTAGGGTGGGGCGCGCGACACGGCAGAGGGTGAATGCCAATCAGGATTCGCAGGCAATTCCATCGATGGCCTCGACAAGCGCCTGACGGACGTCTCCCTCCGGTAGATCGATAATCACGAGCCGAATATCGGCGGTGGAGAAGCAGGCGGCCGAAGCGGCTACCTCAATAAAGGCTGTCGAGAACACGCTCAACAGCCTTTCCATCGTTATGCGCGTGATGCGCGAGACCCTGCAGCGGATCGAGGCCAGTCAGCGGGACGGCGCGCAGCTCCGGCGTTAATGCCGGCACTGCTAGTGGTGTAACAGCCACCGTCTGCCGAGATATTCCAACGCTTTCAGGCGGGCGGTATCGCGTTCGTGGTTAACGCCAACCGACTTCCGTCGATATGGAATCGTTCTCTTTGGAGTGTCTGGCGCGGGTTTCTCGTCAGTGGATGCGCTTTCTTCCGGTAGGCTGTGGTCGTCTCGGTCTCGCATCCTTGAAAGTCCTGTAAAGCGTGCGCACCTCAGAGCTTCCCAGAAGGGACGACGCGGGGAGCTCTAAGGCATCACTCACACGAGCGGCAGACGAGAATGCCGCTCCGGGTGACAACTCCAATATGCCTCGATGATTTCGCTCAGCGCTCCGCCTAAGAACCTTTGCCATCGATGAGCCGGACTAAGGTTCGGCCGACATGGACACGAGACTTGCAGACCTAAAACGCAAGCCGCGGCTCCTCATCGAGCTTAACCAGCTCGGATATGAGGTGATCGGGGATGTGCAGCACCTATCCGCAGCCGATGCTCGGTACGGGTGGATGGGACTGCCGACTGCAGTTAGGCCATCGCCCCGGGCCTATGCGAAAACGAAGTCCGCCCTCGAGAAGTTGGCAGCGGTGAGACTGCCGTTGGGATCGTCCACCAGGATGGAGAACGCGTTCCCGGCAGAATTATAGCCCTTCACCAGCACGTCGCCGCCGGTGGCGTCGTAGGCGTAGATCGTACCTGCGGCGCCGGAATTGGAGTACTGCTTGACCCCGAGCCTCTCGATGGCAAGCAAGTCCAGGCCATCCTGAAAATCCATGACGGTATCCTGGCCAGATAGTGCCCCTAAGCCCTTGAAGACAAAGCGGTCGGAATCGGATCCGCCCCAGAGTATGTCGCTTCCCGCGTCGCCTGAGAGAACGTCTCGGCCTGCGTCACCCCGCAGTGTGTCATTGCCAGTGCCGCCAAAAAGGCGATCCTGATGGATGCCGCCGCTCAGATAATCGTCGCCGGCCCCGCTGGTCAGGATGTCATCTCCGTCATCCCCAAAGGCCCGGTCGTTACCGGCCCCCACCGAGATTCTGTCATTGCCGCTGCCACCATGGGCTTCGTCGCTTCCGCCCTCCGAATCCAACACATCGTTGCCGTCGCCGCCATCGAGATAGTTGTTTCCGTTGCCGCCATCGACGATGTCGTCGCCGATGCCGCCATAGACCCGGTCGTTTCCGGATTGGCCCTTTAGAGCGTCGTTGCCCCCTTCGCCATAGATGGTATCGTTGCCGGCGCCACCACCTACCGCCTGCTGCGTCAGCTTGCCCGTTGCGGGGTTCACCCGATTGTTGAAGCCGTCGTCTCCGGACCCAGCAAAAATAATGTCGTCGCCCTCGTCTGCGTCGATGTAATCTTCTCCCGCGCCACCAAAAATCTTGTCGTGTCCCCGACCGCCCAGCATCTGGTCATGGCCATGGCCGCCATCGAGAACGTCGTTGCCTTCCCCGCCGTCAAAGATGTCGTTCCCTATTCCACCCATGAACGCATCGTTCCCGAGGCCGCCGTCGAGCCGATCGTTACCCTCGCCGCCCTCGGCATAGTCATCGCCGACGCCGCCGACGATATAGTCATTGCCATCGCCGCCAAAGATCCTGTCATTGCCGACGCCGCCGTAGAGATAATCGTCGCCTGCATATCCCCATATCTGGTCGTCGCTAAGAAAGCCACGGATGACGTCAGACAGGCTAGTTCCATTGAGGATCATTTCTTCCCTCTAGATTTCGCGGAGCGGTAATTCGTGAGAAGGCTCAAAGTGACTAGCGGATCTTTTAAGGCTTAAAAACAAAGCGCACAATTCGGACAGGTGGACTAGACCACTTGTTTCTTGCTAGCGAAAGTCGAGGGGTGACCGAGCCAGCAGATTAGCCCGCAGACAAAAGCCCGAGGCGAGGGGCCTGGGCCTTCCATCGAGATGGAGTGTAGGGCTGGGGGCCATCCCAAACCCCTTATGGGTTTGTCTGTAATGCTACGGGCGACGGGCGGTGGCTTCAAGAACCTTGTGTGCCGTTCTGGTTAAGTGGTTAAGCGCCTGCCACATTCGGGCAAGAAATGCCTCAAAAAGAGAATTCCGAAGTTTTGCGTCTCGGTTCAGCCTGGCGACCTCTTTTTCGGAGTGTACGAACGAGGTCGACCCGTAACGCGGTGGCAAAGAGCGCCGGCCGTGCTGCAACCGCGTTTCACCTGCTAGTCGGCTTCCGTACCATCCGGCACAATTTCAACGTCCAGCAGAACGTCTCTGGTGACAGCTATCATATGGGCGGTCACGACTATGGCGGCTTTCGTCGCCGGGATCTTTATGAACGACTTCGTCGAGTTCCGGTCGGACACGCGGGCCACATCGAAGACGCGTCTCAACGAGCCATGGACTTACGTTTCTGCCGGAGCATCAGTTATAGGCGCCACTCGGTGGGGCTTGGTTCACTTCATAATGGAACGGGCCCGATGCATTGACTGCAGCATCTACAATGCGAGGCGCGCTCCATAATATAAGAGCCAATGAGACAATAATCGGAAGGGCGGCGGATAGCACATGGGTGTCTGGCCTCCGTGCCGATGCCCTCCGCTGGATAGAAGTAATTGCGGAATTCAGACTTTGTTTCACGCCAGAGAGATCAGTGTCTGCTAAAAGGAAGTCGCGTTCATTGGCCAGTTCGCTGAACTTGCGGGCGACCTCTTGGAAGTTTTCCTGCTCAATGGCAAGCGTTTTCCGTCGTTCTATTAGATATTCTTGAGCATTGCTCTCGATACTCCGAATAATCGCATTGTTCTCTGCGGCAAGCCTATCCAGCAGTGCCGATAGCTTGCTGAGCTTATCGTTAATCTCGTGTGCCTCCTTCGAGAGGGTATCGTTGTACAGATGACGCTTCTCAAGCATGTTTTGGGCGTGTTCAACAGCCCTTCCGACCGCCGCGCTCCTTTCTCCAACCGTCTGGCTCTCGCGCAGCGTCTTCAGAATGAAATGCACCAGGCAATAGAACGTGAACAGCGCTAAACCCAGGATCGTCCACTCCGCTGGAAGCCCCTCAATCTTGAATGGCAGAATGGTGCTGTCGCTCCACTTCGCATAGCCATGCGATATCAGCCCCAATAGCAGGCTCGATAAGAATAGCTCGACTCGGAGCCGTCCATGCCCGGCCGACCAATCGGGCGTCTCTGCTGACATCACCTTTCTCCCGAATTACAACACGACATGCCGTTGCGGGTCATAGATGTGAGTTTCGAGGAAAGCAAAAGGTCCAAAACCGGATCCGCCTAGCCCCGCTTCGGCGGGATTCTTTTCTGCCCTAGGGTAGATACTTTCTCCCAACAGTAAGGTGAATCATGGCTCGGGAAACCCTTTCCGTCGCCCTCGAACTCATGTTCGGGGATGAGAAGAGAAGGGGGCTTTTGCTTCCAAAACACAAAAGACCCGCGATCCGGGGCCGAGGATCACGGGTCAGCTGTACGCACGCCACCAGGGAGTATTTGGGCGAGGCTCGTCGCCACCCCCCGGTTAGCAACGAGCCTCCGGCCGCCGTAAATGAGGCGGCTGCTAACAGAAGCAAACCACAGATCAGGTCCTCCAACCATTCAGCTATCAGGCTTAACGGGCTCGTCCTTACGGGGAGGAAGAGGGTATCGCCTGCGTGCTGGAGCTGAAGCCACACCCACACATTCGTGCAGCCATTCGCCCTTCAAGCTTAATCCACAATCCAGAAAATTTTGGGCACGAGGGCGGCTATTCGATCGCCTGCGTCAGGCGCTCCCCGGGCGAGGCCCGGTCGCAGGAGGCAGGCGCCAGGCCTCTAACCGCCCCGTCCGCTCGAGACGGCGGGACGCCTGCGCGGCGTTACCACAATGCGCCGGCAGTCTCCATTCGCCCATTCGGGCTAAGTCAACTCTCAAACATTCCAATCAGGAGAAACCGATGAGCGCCATCACCGCTCAGCGTTGTTCGGCTGGCGGTCGGCGGTGTGGACCTATTCCACGGCCGAGCTGGGGAAGGTGCTGGCCGGCGAGCGCGCGCAGCCGAGCGCTGAGGAGTTCATCGCCGAACTGCCGGCGTTCGAATGGCCGTCTTAACACCACCGATCGCTCTTCTCTCCGTCCAGCATCGCGTTCGCATCATCCTCAATGCCGCGGCAGATTTGCTCATATTCCGCCAACAGCTCCTCGCGGCACGGGACTTCTTTGCGGAGCTTGTCCACCATCAATGCAGTGACCTCGTAGGTTCTGCAAAGGCTTTGGAAAGCCGGCGTCCGGGTCCTCGGGATTATGTCGCGATGCCGAGGCAGAGCGAGCCGGAGGCGTGCTCGGCCCGCCCTGATTAGGGGGATCCCAGAGTTCATCTGCTCTCGCAGCATGTCATCTTCGTCGGGATGGCTGCTGCTCCCATTAAATTCGTTCATCGCGGTTCTCTCTGAGGCAGTCGCCGAAGCTTTTTCGAAGATGCCGAACGGAGATCGTAGGAAGAAGTTCCGTGAAGCATTCCGACCCCATCAGGTGAGGTCCTCTATCGCCTCCAGGGCGAGGTCTTTTCAAGCAAGAAAGGAAATCAGATGGACAAAACCGTGCCACCCGGCGCGGCGATCCTGCTCGACTTCATCCGTGAAACGGAAGTTGGGCCGAGCTCAATTTCCTTTCCAACAGTACGATGAAAAGTGGCTCAACAAGATCTTCGTCGCCCTCGAACCGGGCACGAGGGCGGCCATTACAGTCGCAAGGCGAGTCCGGTGCAGTGGGTGCTCGTTTTCACGCAGCCAAGCGTCGAAGATTTCACGGCCGAGCTGCCGGCGTTTCAACGGCCGCAGTTGTAGGGGTTGGGTCTCGCGCCCATTCGGCGACAGCAATCGCTGAACTGAGCAATACCGCGGGAAGCGCCAGCGCAGCGAGGAACCTGATCACGCTCGTCCGATGAGATCGCTTGCCGTTCCGATCGTAAGACATTGTGCTTGCCTCTTCGTGAACCGAACGACAGCTCCGGCTCAACCATATGGGCACGGTTTCCGATGCTGGTCGAGTGAATTTCTCGCCATCGCTGTTGAGATCTGTCCATCAGACCAGGCGGGAATTTAGCTACTGGGTTCTTTGAGCATGCGCATCAGTAACCCTTTCAGTTCCGGCTCCTGCACACGTCTGGCGGCCTCCACTGGGGACAGCCACGCCACCTGCCTCTCTCCTTGCTCCGGGAACTTGTGGTGCAGTTCGTCCACCTTCAGCCTGAATACCTCAACGATCGATGCTGTTTTGTGTCCGTCGTCGAGAGTTTTTAAATAGGTGAAATACCCAAGTGCTCGCTTCTTCGCTTTTCCAGCTACGCCAGCCTCTTCCCACGCTTCTCTTTCAGCTGCCTGGTGTGGTTTCAGGTTCTTGATGGGCCAGCCTTTCGGGATCGTCCACCGACCCGAAGCGCGAGTTGTGATCAACAAAACCTCAACGGCGCCCATTTGGTTGGTTCGGTAACAGATTGCTCCGATCTGATGGGCGGCGCCATCCTTTGTTAGGGTGCTCGCATGTGGCGCAAGTCTCGCGAGGTAGCGTTCGGTTTTTTTCATGACGCATCCTCTATCTGCACCAGATAGAGCACTTCGAAATCCAAATAGAGCGTTTGCCAGAGAGGCGTTTATTCACCCTGCAGAAGTTCCATGAATGCTCCGTCTTTGCACCCAATGGAGCAGAAACGCCTTCACAAGTCGAGCTTGAAGGTCGGTGCGCAGATTCAAACCGTCCAAACCCCAAAAGGGAAATTCAGATGGATAAGACCGTGTCCCCGGCGCGACGATGCCGCTCGAGGGCAACCACCTTTGTTGCGGAACGTTTCGTTTTCAGGGGCGCACCGAAGGAGGAGTGCGATGCGCACTGCCGAACGCGTCAAGGTCATAGAATGTATCGCAACTTTCGCCGCCGTCGCTCTTGTCGCGTCGCTTGTCGCGGCGTTGCCACCCTGAATACGTCACTTTCAACGAAGGCCGGAGAATTGCCGCTGTGTCCGAATGTAAGTGACCGCGGCAGCTTCTAGGCTTCTGCATTCAGCTTCGCATCCAATCAGGGCCTCGTCGTCTTTCTCGGCGGCGCATCGAAGGCCGTCGCGGCGCAGACACGCATGCTCGTAAGCCACGCAGAGCTTCAGAAATACGGAGCTATTCATCATCCACGCGCTAGCACGCAGATCTGGGGCCGCCAAAAACAACCGGGCCATTCCTGCCTTCTGCGCATTCATGGCCGTGTTCGCTTTCGTTTGAGAGCCAATTCGTCTCAACGGGTGCGTCAAGGGAAAAGTTCCACCACGGTGACCGGCAACGGGATTGAGCAACCAAAGGAATCAAGTAGTTAAAAGGGGTCCAGCGCGGCTAAGGGGATTGGCTCGATCGGTCTTGCCGCTAGAGCTTTGAGGTCCTCGGCCAGGCCGGCAAGCTGCGCCGCAAAGTCCAGAAGTTTCGAATCCGCGCACTGTGCCGCGATTTCCGAGAGGGCAGAAGCTGGCTCTCTTCGGCCGGCACTTTTCGCTTCGCTATCGTCCATGTCCGAGTCCCATTTCCATTGATGTGGATCAATGTCGAGGCCCGTCAAGGCTGCGGCCGGTGACGAGCCTCGCGGCCGCCTACGAGGGGCGTGACGACCAGTTTCAGTTTAGGCCCAACTTTCATCGGTCACCATTAGCCAGTGTGGCTTAGCCCCGCTGACATCCCCAACGACAATCAGGAGAAACGAATGAGCGCCATCACCGCTCAGCACGTTCGCGCTGCCGCAAAGGGCAAAGTGAACGAGAGCAACCTCACGTCTGTGCTTGTGGCGCTGGACAGGTACGGCGACCGGTTCGGCATGGATCGGCCGCACCGGCTCGCCCAGTATTTCGCCCAGCTCATGCATGAAAGCGGCGACTTCCGATACGATCGAGAGATCTGGGGTCCGACGCCGGCGCAGCAGCGCTACGACACTCGCGCCGATCTCGGCAACACGCCTGAGAAGGACGGCGACGGGTATCTTTACCGCGGTCGCACCGGCATGCAGCTCTGGCAAGGACAACTATCGTCAGTTCCGCAACTGGTGCCTTGCCGCTGGCCTCGACTGCCCGGACTTCGTCAAAGATCCGGATGCAGTCAATTCCGATCCTTGGGAAGGCCTGGTTCCCTTGTTCTATTGGGACACACGCGACCTGAACCGCTGGGCCGACGAAGGGGACTGTGAGACCGTTACGAGAAAGATAAACGGCGGCAAGAATGGCTTGTCCGATCGCTTCGATCGATTGGCGCGGATCTCGCTCGTTCTTCTCGGCTACCGCGCCGACAACGTCCTTCAGTTTCAGGCCGACCAGCGCCTGCAGGTCGACGGCGACGTTGGTCCAAAAACGCGCGCTGCCATGCACACGGCGCTCGTGGCGCTCACCCCGGGCGAAGCTGCACGGCCGGAGGTCAAGGTCGCGCCGGTGACCGAGGAGAGGCCGGTTCCTGTTCCTGTCACACCGCCCAGCCTCGATGCGCCTTGGTGGAAGTCGAAAGAGGTCATCACCCCGTCTGTCATTGGCGGCGGCGCCTCGCTGCTCACCGCGATCGGCGGCATACCGTGGCAGAACCTCCTCCTGATCCTCGTCGCGTTCGGCGGCATTGCCGGCTTCCTATACTGGCGCAAGAACGCCGACCGGAAGGCCGTGGCAAAACAGGTCGAGGGGATGGCGTGATGTTCAGCCACCTCTCTTTGGCGGCTAGCGCTGCTGTCGGCGGCATCCTCGTCTTTATTGGCACGCAGACGGTCAACGCGCTCTGGATCATCCTCGGAGCGCGGGAAGAAGGCCGGAAACTCGAACGCGCCGAACTGGATTCCGCAACCAACAAAGCAATTGGAGAACTGCGTGATGAAGCTGATCGCGCTCGCTTTAACCGCCGCCTGTGCATTGAGCGCGCCGGCTGTACGTCAACGCAACAGGTCAGTGCGTCGAAAGACCGGCTCAACCAGGCGGCTAGGGCCGTCGTGGGAACTGCCTTGATCGGCGCGCAAGGCGCGACGCCGGCCGATCAGGACAAGATCGACGAGACAGTCGCGGGGCTATGCGGCGCCCGCGCCTGGACCCAGAGCGAATGTGCCCGCCACGACGCGGCGCAGCAGTAACCATCCAGCATTGCATACGAGGGGCAGGGCATTGGCTGAAACACAGGAAACCGAAAAGATGGTCGCAACACCGAAATGGAGGTTTGAATATAACCTCAACACCCTGGTGATCCTGTTCGGCTTTGCCGGCGGCCTCGTAGCGTGGGGCGCGACCTGGGAGAGGGTGAACGCCAATCAGGACTCGCAGGCGAATTCCATCGATCGCCTCGACAAGCGTCTTACAGCTGCCGAAGTGTCGCTCCGGCAGATCGACAATCACGAACTCCGGATCTCGGCGGTGGAGAAACAGGGGGGCGAAGCGGCCACCTCAATGAAGGCTGTCGAGAACACGCTGAACAGCCTTTCCTTCGATACATGTGTAATGCGAGAGATCCTTCAGAGGATCGAGGCCAGCCAACGCGACGGCGCGCAGCTCAGGCGTTGAAATGGCAGCGCCCCCGGCAAGGGAAGGCGCTGCCTGCTCAAGTCGGCTCCGGCAGTTGGAGGGCAAATTAGAAGCCGACGCGAGTTCGCGTTAACGCCACCTGTGTCACGCGACGCATGTAACAACAAGGCGCTGAAATGGTTCCAAAAAACTGGGCACCTGCTCAGAGTGCGACCCACGCAACGGCGAATAATGCAGTGACGGTAAGTAGAATTGCGATGCCAGCGACGTCGAGCGGGTCCATCCGGCTGCCTCTGTCTATCGCGCTCAACCCTGCAGGAGCGGTATGTTCCCGCCTGAAGCAGACGAGAGCCCAAGGGCGAGAAAGGCAGCGCCCCCGGCGAAACTGAAAAGGAGCGCTGCAGTTGGTTGACTTGTGCGATTGTCCGCTAAGCCAACATTCAGAGGAGAACATCCACTGATATAGGAACGCTCTTCAAACAGCGCGCTGGTTATAAAGTTCCGAAAAACTGGAACATGTCACTGGGCGTGAGATGCCCGCTCTTGTCCGTGGCCGGTGGCTCCTATCCTTCATCCATGTTTGATGGAGGAAAGCATGGCAGACAATCCAAAGAAGAAAGGCCGCGACCGCGAGCTCGTTTCAGAACAGGAGCACGAGGTCGCTTATCTCATGAGGACGGCGAAGGTGACACGGCAGAAGGCCCTTGAAGCTATCCGGGAAGCCGGGCCGAACCGAAAGAAGGTCATGGACTATCTTCAGAGCAAATGAAGCCATCAAAAAAAGTGAGTGCCCGCGCGAGGGAACGGGCGGGCACTCTGATCAGGTTGGGGGACCTGAATGCCGAAATGCTCGGCGCTAAGGTAATCCGTTCGAGTGCTTATTGCTGCGACGGGCTCAATCTATTTCAATCAACAACGGTCCGAAGTGCCCTCGACCCAAAGAGGTGTTCTACGGTGGTTCCGGGCGCAGACGGATGAGGGAGAGTAGAACGGCTCGGCGAGACAGGGTGAGGGCGGGATTCTTCCCGACATGCAGGAGATGCCATTTCGTGCAGCATTTCCCGATCGTGTACCCCGGATTGGAAGAGTGAAATCAACCTTACGGCGATATGCTCTGCATCCTCGCAGTCCCGGTTAAGCCCTCTTTCAATTACGAGCTGCGTAAAGATTTCCTTCAGAAGACTGACGTCATCAGGCAAAATTGCATCTAAATGCAGATGGTGATAAAGCATCGCGCGACCTCCGCATTGGGGCGAAAGCGCGATGATCTCTCAGCCAGCGGTGCCCGTGTCGTGTGCCGCTGATGGTCGTATGATGCGCCTCGAATGCGACCACAGCAAGACTGCTAATTGGTTCCCTTGAATGTACAGGGCGAACTGTGAGTGGCCCTATCCTTCATTCGTAAAGCGATTCAGGCAGTCTTCGCCCTTTCGAATTAATCCGGACGTCTTGCTGGACGGAGAAAGCCATTTGGCAAATATTGTATGTGCTCGCAGCGCGCTAAGGCACGAAGGTAACGAGATAGCTTTTCAGGAGCAATTTAGAGCAGACCCCGCCACGAGCCACGGGATGTTGGTGGCGGGGTTGCTTGCGCGGCGAAGGTCAATGCCGCGGCTGTGCCTCGTGGCGCGACTTCCACTCAGGCTGATGCTCAGAGCAGAACCAGTGCGGTTCCGCTCGACCGACGGCGACGCCGAAGCTGCCCCATCGGGTGCAGCCCGGATGCTCGCAGTAGTGGACATACGGCCCGGCTTCGTCGTGGGGCTTTGCGCCAAGTTCGTCACTCAATGGACGATCTCCTGTGGTCGCCTCCCCGATTTTTAAGGAGTTCGAGCATCGGTTGATTGTTCTTCTTTTGTTCTTGCATTATCTCATCCTCATGGTCGAGACCCGATGCAGTCAGGTTGCAGACCGTCATCGGCGGCGATCCGGATCACGACTGGGGGTACACCTCAGAAAAGGGGTGGGGCGAGCGGTCGTTCGCCGTACCCCGTGGAAAGGTCCTCGGCGGCTCCTCGGCCGTGAACGCTGGCGTCTGGATGCGGGCACCCGCAGTGGATTTCGTCCGCTGGGCGAAAGCTGGGTTGCCCCACTGGTCCATCAAGGACGTGCTGCCCTTTTTCCAATCGAGTGAGAGAACGGTGTCTGGCTCCGACGGATGGCACGGACGGTCTAGGACCCGAGCCGATCCATCAATTGGGCGACGACGAAATCTCGGATATGCAGCGCGCTTTCATTGCTTCGGCCGAGATGCAGTTCTGTACTGAAATGGCGCGCCGCGCCGGGTGAAGACGAGAACTATATCTACGCTATCGCCCTCCTTTAAGCACGGTTCGAATCCCGCACACTCCGGCCATTGTCACGGGCCGGTTCGTGGGTCGACATTCATCGAATGAGGGTATATACACGCACTATGTCTCGCTGCTACTGTTCCATGCTGCGCTTGGCGACCCGAAGGATAGGCTCGGTCTACGATCGGGCGCTCGCGCCGGTTGGCATTAATATCGCCCAGTTCTCCCTGCTGCGAACCATCCAGCGTCGGCAGCCCGTGAGCTTGACGGAGCTGGCCCGGAGCGTCGAGCTGGATCGCTCGACGCTCGGGCGCAATGTTCGGGTCTTGGAGCGTCTCGGCTTAGCGGCGATGGACCGCGGAAAGGATGATCACCGCGAGGCCGCCGTGAAGCTCACAGCCCGTGGAGTCGATATTCTCCAGCAGGCCGTTCCGCTCTGGGAGGACTGCCAACGCAAGATCGAGACCCAGCTCGGTCCTGTGAAGGTGACGGCATTGCAAGAGATACTTCGTTCCGTCTGATTTTTCGCCCATAAGCAGGCATATGCCCGTGTCTGGAGACATTCGTGACAGGTCGAACGCAGCAATCCTCGCAGTCATCTCCCCTGGCGGACCGTCGCCTGACAGACACCATTCCACTCCAATCGGGAGAAACCCCATGAGCACCACTGATATCATCCTCGCCCATCCGGTTCGCACCGCCATCGGGGCCTATAACGGGACGCTGAAGGGCGTGGCCGCCACCGAGCTCGGGGCGGTCGCCGTAAAGGAGACGCTCAAGCGCGCCGGCCTGTCCGGCGACGACATCGGCACCGTCGTCATGGGCAACGTCATCCAGGCCGGCAACCGGATGAACCCGGCAAGACAGGCGGCGCTCGGCGGCGGCCTGCCGGTGTCCGTGCCGGCGCTGACCGTCAACCGCGTCTGTGGCTCCGGCGCTCAGGCGATCCTGAGCGCCGCGCTGGAGATCGCCGCCGGAGCGAGCCATGCCGCCATCGCCGGCGGCATGGAGAACATGGACCGCGCGCCTTATCTCATGGATGGCGGGCGCTGGGGCTACCGCATGGGGCCCGCCCAGATCCTCGACAGCATGCTGACGGACGGGCTCAACGATGCGTTTTCCGGCGAGCACTCCGGCTGGCACACCGAAGACCTCGTCACCCAGCTCAAGATCACGCGCGAGGCGCAGGACGCCTTCGCGGCGCGTTCCCAGCAGTGTTTCGCTGCGGCACGCGATGCCGGAAAATTCTCGGAGGAGATCGTGCCGGTCGAGATCAACGGCCGCAAGGGAACCGAGATCTTCGACACCGACGAAGCGCCGCGCCCCGATACGACGGCGGAGACGCTCGCCAGGCTGAAGCCCGCCTTCCGCAAGGACGGGACGATCACCGCCGGTAACGCGCCCGGCCTGAACAGCGCCGCCGCTGCGATGATCGTCGCCGAGCGCGGCTTCGCCGAGACCAAGGGCATCGAACCGTTCGCGCGACTGGCCGGCTTCGGGGTCGCCGCCGTCGAGCCGGGTCTGTTCGGCCTTGGACCCGTTCCCGCCGTGCGCAAGGCGCTCGACCGCGCCGGCTGGACGCTCGGCGACATCGAGCGGATCGAGATCAATGAGGCCTTCGCGGCCGTGCCTCTGGCGATCATCAAGGAACTCGGGCTGCCCGAGGACATCGTCAATGTCGAAGGCGGCGCCGTCGCCCATGGCCATCCCATCGGCGCGACCGGCGCGATCCTGACCACGCGTCTCCTTTACTCCATGAAGCGTGACGGGCTGTCGAAGGGCATCGTCACGCTGTGCATCGGCGGCGGACAGGGCATCGCGCTCGCGCTCGAAGCGCTCTGATACCGCAGCGAAGGATCCTGCCATGCCCGTTTTCAACGCCCATATCCCCGCCGGCCGCTATTCCAGCGACCAGAAACGCGCCCTTGCCGACGCGCTCAACCAGTCCCTTGTCCAGGGCCTCGGAATCCCGGAGGACGACCGCTTCGTCATCCTCAGCGAGCACGGCCCCGACGAACTGTTCATCCATCCGACCTTCTTCGGCATGAAGCGCAATCCGGCCAATGCGATGATCGTCACCGTCATGGTTGGCGCTCATCGTCCCCTGGACGACAAGCGCAAGCTGGTGGCCGCCATCAACCGCCTTGTCGTCGAAGCCGTCGACATTTCGCCGGACGATATCTTCATCACGCTCATCCCGATCCCGAACGAGAACTTTTCATTCGGCCGGGGTGAGCTTCAGTTGGCGGACGCAGCACCGCGCTGGTAGGCCGCCGAGCCGATACAATTCGCCAGGGACCGGTGCTGAGCCCGCCTTTGCCCGGCGGATAAGGGAGTTAGACCGCATGACGACACCACCCTATCTCAATCGCCAGGTGCTCCTGGCTTCTAGGCCGGAGGGCGCGCCCACGCTTGAGAACTTCCGCTTCGAGGACCGGCCAGCGTCTGATCCGGCCGAAGGCGAAGTGCTGCTGAAGACCCTCTATCTCTCGCTCGACCCCTATATGCGCGGCCGAATGAGCGCCGCAAAGTCCTATGCCAAACCGGTCGAAGTCGGGGACGTGATGGAGGGCGGCACGGTCGCGCAGGTTCTTCTGTCCCGCCATCCTGGCTTTGCGGCCGGGGATATCGTCCTCTCCTATTCCGGCTGGCAGAGCTTCTCGGTCTCCGACGGCAGCGGCCTGCGGAAGCTCAACCCCACACAAGCGCCCATTACCACCGCGCTGGGCGTTCTCGGCATGCCCGGATTCACCGCCTATTCCGGCCTGCTCACGATCGGGCAGCCCAAGCCCGGCGAGACCGTCGTCGTCGCGGCGGCCAGCGGCCCGGTCGGCTCGCTGGTCGGGCAGATCGCGCGGATCAAGGGCGCGCGGGCCGTGGGCATCGCCGGCGGGGAGGACAAATGCGCCTTCGTGCGCGACGAGCTCGGCTTCGACGCCGTGGTCGATCATCGCTCTGCGGACTTCGCCACGGAACTCGCTTCCGCCTGTCCCGACGGCATCGATGTCTATTTCGAGAATGTCGGCGGAAAGGTCTCGGATGGGGTCTTTCCGCTCCTAAACGACTTCGCCCGCATTCCGGTCTGCGGCCTCATCGCTCAGTACAACCATGCCGGAGAGAGCTTTCCCGGCCCCGACCGCCTGCCCGGGCTGATGCGCGCGATCCTGAGCAAGAGCCTCCTTCTGCGGGGCTTCATCCAGCGCGAGTTCGTCTACCAGTATCCGGATTTCCTGTGCGACGTCTCCGCCTGGATCGCATCGGGTGAGGTTCGCTATCGGGAAGACGTTGTCGACGGACTCGACAACGCCCCGTCAGCCTTCATCGGCCTGCTCGACGGCCAAAACTTCGGGAAGCTCATCGTCCGGGTTGGTGACGCCGAATGACGGCCGCCAAAGCCGCATTGCGGTCTGCCCTCGGGTGAAGAAGGAAAGCGAGATGATATCCAGTTCGGAACCAGGGGACGCGGCAATTCGCGGAAGCATCCTGATTGCCGGTGTCGGGTCCGTCCAAGGCCTTGGGGCGGCCATCGCGCGCCGGTTTGGCAGGGAGGGCTATCCTGTCGTGCTCGCCGGACGCAATGCCGAGAAGCTGGAAGCGACCCGGTCCCGGTTGGACGCCGATGGCATCACCGTCCGCGCGACATCAGGCGATGTGGCGAACCAGGAAGATGTGAAGCGCTTCGTCGCCGCCGCCGAGGAGCAGGCGCCGCTCGCGGTCGCCGTCCACAACGCCGGCAGCAATCGCCCCGCGCCGTTCCTCGAGTTGGCGCAAGAGGAATTCGAGGCGCATTGGCGCGAACATGCGCTGGGAGCATACCATCTGGCGCGCGCAGCCTTGCCCGCGCTCCTCGCCCGCCAGAACCGCGATCAACCCTTCAGCCATGGGCCGAGCCTCATCTTCACGGGTGCGAGCGGCAGCCTCCGGGGCAAGGCGAATTACGCGCCGTTCAGCGCCGCGAAGGGCGCGCTTCGCAACCTCTCCCAGTCCCTGGCGCGCGAATTTGGCCCTTGGGGGGTGCATGTCGCGCATGTGGTGATCGACGGGGGAATCGCCGGCGAGCGCCTGCTGTCGAAGCGCCCGGAATTGCAGGACAGCCGTGGCCCGGATGGTCTTCTGAACATCGACGCGATCGCCGACGCCTACTGGACCCTGCACCATCAGCATCGCAGCGCCTGGACGCAGGAGCTGGATTTGCGGCCGTGGTCGGAGAGCTTCTGATCCCTCACCCATGGGCTGGATGGCTTACGTGATCAGATATGGAAGCTGACGACGACATTGACGGCCAGAGTCGAAGAACATTGTAACCGCGCACTGTTCGACCAGCCAGGACTCGGCGACACCGCAGTGAACATGCGGCTGGTTACTCAGCAGGTCGCATCCGAAGCACGACAAGGTTGCCGACTGAAATCTGCACTGGATCGTTATTCTGGTTCAGCGTTTTGGTCCGGACCTTGATCATGCCCTGATCCGGTTTCGACTTCGACGGTCGAACTTCGAGGATTTCGGCTTCGATCCGCAGTTCATCATCTGGCCGGACAGCGCGCGGCCACCGCAGTTCGTCAAATCCGGCGCCGATAATCCCGCCGGCAGGCTTCAATTCGCTCTCCACCAGCAAGCGCATGGTTATTGCGGCAGTGTGCCAGCCGCTGGCCGCCAGTCCGCGGAAAAAACTGCTCTGCGCCGCTTTGCTGTCGAGATGGAACGGCTGGGGGTCGAACGCGCCGGCGAACTGCTTGATCTCACTCTCCTCGATCCGCACTGGTCCGGCCGTGAAGGTCTGACCCACTGCAAAGTCCTCCAGATAGCGCAGGGACATCGCCGCTTTCCTCTTCCGTTTACGTCGTCATGGGGTCGATCAGGAGATTGGTGACGTCGGCTCCGGCCCGCAGCAGCCAGCGGCCCGGCGCCCTGGGATGTGAAATAGAGGGCAAAACCCATGGCGAAGAAGCCGTAAACGGCCGGTCCGGCCGAGCGTCATATCGTTCATCATGTGTATCCCTGTCGGATCGAGCCTCACCTGTCAGGCGGCCAGGAAGACCTTTGCCTTCGTCAGGAAGGCATCGTTGTACTGGAAGATGCCGCCATGCCCGGCGTCGGGGTAAAGGACGAGCTCGGCTCCGGGGATGCGGCGCGCCAGGTCCGACGAGTTCTCGCTCGGCACCATGATGTCATGATCGCCGTTCGCCACGAGGACGGGCTTGAGGATGGTGTCCAGCGGCTGCGACGCCTGTTGGCCCCCAGGCCTTGATCGCCTTCAACTGGCGCAGGAAGGCTGTTAGCGAAACCGCCTTGTCACGATCCCTCGTCCGCTCCTTCAATCGAGCAAGGAATTCGGAGGCGGCATGTCTGCCTGCCGCGCTTGATGTGAAGAAGAGATAGAATTTGGGATCGCGGAAGGTGAGCAGGCCTTTGATGATGAGCGGCCACGATACGGCGCCGACCCGTTCGATCCCGGTCCCACCTGCCGGACCCGTGCCGGCAAGGATGGCACGACGGACGAGATCGGGCGCGTCGAACAGGATCTGCTGCGCGACGAAGCCGCCAAGCGAAAAGCCAATCAGGTCGACCGATGTCAGTCCCAGCGCGCGGATCGTTGCGATCGTGTCGTTCGCCATCTCGGCCACGCTGAGCGGCGCCGTGCCGCCGGATGTGCCGATGCCGCGATAGTCGAGTGCATAGACAGGCCGATCGGCCGCCAGACCCTCGACGATGGGGAAATCGAAATTTTCGAGGTTCGCGCCCCAGTGGTTGAGCAACACCACCGGCACCCCGCCGTCAGGCCCGAGACGACGATAGGCGAAGCGCGTGCCGGCAGCCTCAACGTGACGGGTGGGCGCCGTCTTCCAGTCTGCACTGCGGATATGGGTGGCCATGGTGGAATCCTTGTTTCGGGAAATCGCGTCACTTCAGCGTGACGACGACCTTCCCCTTGGCGCGACCGGTATCGATGGTGGCGAAGGCTTCGTTCAATTGCTCGAAGGGGAAGACGCCATCGACCACCGGACGGATCGTGCCATCCTCGATCAGCTTCGCGATCCGGCCCAGTTGCCCGCCGTCGGCGTGCATGAACAGGAACGAATAGTCGACACCTGCCCGCTTAGCCTTGCGCCGGATACCAGCGCTCATCATGCGCAGCACGAGCCGAATCGCCACATTCAAGCCCCGGGCGCGTGCGAAGGCAGGGTCTGGCGGGCCGGAGATGGAGATCAGCTTGCCGCCGGGCTTCAGGACCCTCAGCGATTTCTCCAGCGTCGCGGCGTCGAGGCTGTTGAGGACGACGTCGTAGCCCGAGAGCTCTTCCTCGAACTTCTGGCTGCGATAGTTGATGACGATGTCCGCCCCCAGCTCCCTCACCAAAGCGGCGTTGGCGGCACTTGCCGTCGTCGCGACGGTCGCGCCGAGATGTTTGGCGAGCTGGATGGCGGAGGTGCCGACACCGCCCGATCCCGCATGGATCAGCACTTTCTGTCCCGGCTTGATCTGCGCGCGCTCGACCAGCACCTGCCAGGCGGTCAGCCCGACCAGCGGGATCGACGCCGCTTCCGCCATCGTCAGATTGGCGGGTTTGAGCGCGAGATCGGCTTCCTTGACGGCGATGCGTTCGGCGAAGGTGCCGATCTGTCCATCACGGGGACGGGCATAGACCGCGTCACCGGCTTTGAATCGCCGCACCTTCGCGCCGACCTGGACGACCGTCCCGGCCAGATCATGGCCGAGCACGAGCGGCGGCTTGTAGGGCAGAATCGGCTTGAACGCGCCGTCCCGGATCTTGGAGTCGAGCTGGTTGAGGCCCGCCGCCTCGACCGCAACCAGCACGTCGTCGGGACCGGGCACGGGCTCGGGCATGTCGCCGAGACGCAGCGCCTGTTTCTTGCCGTAGCGGTCGAGGATGAAGGCCTTCATGCTGTCTCTCCCATCGGTTCGAGAACCCTGACGGAATTCTCAGGCATTGACGTCGACGACAGTGCGTCCCTGGATCTTGCCTTCAAGGACGCGCCTCGCGATATCGGGCACGTCGGCGAGGCCGACCACCGTCGTCGTGCGGGCGAGCTTGTCGAGATCGAGGTCACGGGCCAGACGCGACCAGGCCTCGATGCGGACCTCCCGCGGCGCGTTGACGGAATCGATGCCGGCAAGCGTGACATTGCGCAGGATGAACGGCAGGACGGTCGCGGGAAGATCGAGGCCCTGGGCCAGACCGCACGCCGTCACGACGCCGCGATACCGGGTCTGGGCCAGCACATTCGCCAGCGTATGACTACCCACGGAGTCCACCGCACCGGCCCAACGTTCGCTCGCGACGGGCTTTCCTGGCTCCGAAAGCGTGCGGCGATCGATGACTTCGGCCGCGCCGAGCTCGCGCAGATAGTCAGCTTCTTCGAGACGGCCGGTCGAGGCGACCACGCGGTAGCCGAGATCAGAGAGCAGCGCGATCGCGATCGATCCGACCCCGCCGTTGGCGCCCGTGACGATGATATCGCCGCGATCGGGTGTGATGCCGCCATGTTCCAGGGCCAGCACGCACAGCATGGCTGTGTAACCGGCCGTGCCGATCGCCATGGCGTCCTTCGTTGAAAAGGGTTCTGGGATCTTGACCAGCCAGTCGCCGCTCAGCCGCGCCTTCTGAGCATAGCCGCCGTGGTGGGTCTGGCTGAGGCCCCAACTGTTCGCGACGACCTTGTCGCCCACCGCGATGCCGGGATAGGACGAGGCTTCCACCGTACCGGCAAGATCGATGCCCGGGACCAGCGGAAACTGCTTGATGACGTCGATCCGGCCGCTCAGCGCGCCCGCGTCCTTGTAGTTCACGGTCGAATAGTCGACCCTGACCGTGACATCGCCCGGCATCAGATCGGCGTCGTCGAAGTCGGTCACCTTCGTCGAGAGCGCTTCGTTCTCTCGCGTGGCCAGAAGTGCTTTGAAAGTCATTGCGCTATTCCTTTTGGGGTCGTTGATCACCGCGCGCATGCGATGACGGCGTCGATTGGGTTGCGTCGAAGGGGGATCGAAGCGTTGCGCCGGGCCGAAGCCCGACACCGCACCTGTCTCCGACCCAGCGTCACGCCTTGTCCAGGAACAGGCCGGTGTGTGCCACGAACAACTCGGGATACTGGAATTGCGATCCGTGCCCGGAATCGGGATAGACGATCAGCTGCGCATTCGGGATGTGCTGCTGCAGGTGGAAGGAATTGATCGTCGGCACCATGATGTCGTCATGGCCGTTGACTACCAGCGTCGGCTGACCGATCTCTTTCAGATAGGCGAAGCGCTCGCCACGTGGCTGGGTCCATTCTACGATCGCTGCCATCTGTGCCTGCATGGCCTCGGGCGAGGACGGCGGATCCTGGTCGTGACGTGCGTGCCGGCGTTCCCAGAAGGCGCGGCCCGCTGCCTGACTCGCCTCGGATGGCGAGAAGAACAGGAACAGGAAGTCATCGACGGTCGGAACGGGGTTGCCAGCGACCTGGAAGATGCGCGGATCGGGATTCTGGTCGCCGTTGCGCGGTCCTGTGCCGGTCAGAACGAGGCGACGGACCAGTTCAGGACAGCGATGGGCGAAGCTCTGCGCGACGAAGCCGCCGATCGAAAAGCCGAGCACGTCGACGATGGTGAGGCCAAGCGCTTTCACGAAGATCGCGACGTGATCTGCCATGCCGTCGATCGTCGTCGCGCTCTCGCCGGTTGAACTGGCGACGCCCGCATAGTTGAACAGGATCGCCGGCCGGCCGGCGGCAAGACCGTCGGTGACCAGCGGGTCCCAATTGTCCATCCCGCCCCGGAAATGCTGGAGAAACACAAGCGGCGTGCCGCTTTCGGCGCCGAAGCGGCGATAGGCGTAGCGGATGCCGTTCGCCTCGACGAACTGAGTAGGTGCGGTGAGATGGTTGTTGCTCGACATTGCAAAGATCCTTCCTTCAATGGGTTCGACGGCCACCTGTTCAGGCGGCGGTCGCCTCGGCCGAGATGGAGGGATAATCGGTGTAGCCCTCCGCGCCGCCGCCATAGATCGTGGCGGGGTTCATCTGGGCGAGCGGGGCACCGCTTTTCAGCCGTTCGACCAGATCGGGATTGGCGATGAAGTGGTGGCCAAAGGCGAAGAGGTCGGCCTTCCCCTCGCTGAGACGCGACTTGGCCAGCTCAAGATCGTAGCCATTGTTGGCGATGTAGGTGTTGCGGAACCGCTGCCTCAGCGCATCGAAATCGAAAGGCCTCGCATCGCGCGGCCCGCCTGTCGCGCCCTCGACCACGTGGATATAGGCGATGCCGAGACCGTCAAGCGCTTCGACGACGTGGTTGAATTGCGGCTGCTCGTCACTCGCCGGTACGATGCCGCTGGCCGGCGACACCGGCGAAATGCGGATACCCGTGCGCTGCGCGCCGATCTCGTTCGCCACCGCGGCCGTCACTTCGACCAGCAGCCGGGCCCGGTTTTCGATCGAACCGCCATAGGCGTCGGTACGCACATTGGCGGTTTCGCGCAGGAACTGGTCGAGCAGATAGCCGTTCGCGCCATGCACCTCGACCCCGTCGAAACCGGCATCAATCGCATTGGCGGCGGCGCGGCGGAAGTCCTCGACGATGCCAGGGATTTCCGTCAGTTCCAGCGCACGCGGCTCGGACACATCGGCGAAACCATTGTTCACGAACGTCTTGGTCTCGGCGCGGATCGCCGAGGGGGCGACCGGAGCCTCCCCGCCGTGAAGATCGACATGGCTCACGCGGCCCACATGCCAGAGCTGGACGAAGATGCGAGCGCCCTTGGCATGAACCACGTCGGTCACCTTGCGCCAGCCTGCGACCTGCTCGGGCGTATAGAGGCCGGGCGTATTCTGGTAGCCCTGGGCCTGCTTCGAAACCTGCGTCGCCTCGGTGATGATGAGCCCGGCGCTCGCGCGCTGCGCATAATAGTTTGCTGCAAACTCGCTCGGCACGAGGCCGGCGCCGGCGCGGTTGCGCGTCAGCGGCGCCATGACGATGCGGTTTTTAAGCGTGAGGCCGCCGAGGTCGTAGGCGCTGAACAGATCTGTATCGGTCATTGTCGCTGTCTTTCGTTTTGATGATCTAAATTCGCTCGGTTCGAGCGGCCCTCAGGCGCCGACCAGATAGCGTTCGGCTGGCCGGGACTGTCCGAAGCCTGAGATCATGGATTGCCGGGCTGCCTCGAAGGCCTCCCATTGTCCGAGGTCGTGCAGCGGCGGGATGGTGACGGCTTCGCGGCGATCGAAGCCAGCCAGCGCCGCGTCCACCAGATCGTCCACTTCCATCACGGCCGGCAGCGTGTCGACGTCGACCCCGGCGTGGCCCCAGATTTCGGTGCGGGTCGCCGCTGGAAGCACAGCCTGGACATAGACGCCCTGGGGTCCGAGCTGGAGGCTGAGCGCCTGGGAGAGATGCAGGACGAAGGCCTTGGTCGCACCATAGACCGGCATGCCGTATTCCGGCGCCAGGCCGACCGCTGAACCGATGTTTACGATCGCGCCTTCGCCCGCTGACGCAAGGCGCGGCGCTATGGCATGGGCAAGCCGCACCAAAGCGGTCGTGTTGAGCGCCACAAGCCGGTCGATGTCCTCCACGGCGTGCTCGATGAAGGTTCCCGCAAGGCTCGTTCCGGCATTGTTGATGAGGATTCCGATCCGCGCATCCTCGCCCAGCCGCGCCTCGACCGTTGCACGCTCCTGCGGATTCACGAGGTCCGCCGCCATGATGTCGATCGCGACGCTTGTCTCGCTTCGCAGCCGTTCCGCCACCGTCTCCATTCGCGCTGTGTTTCGGGCAACGAGCACGAGGTCATGGCCGCGCCGTGCGAAGCGCTCGGCATAGGTCGCGCCGATGCCGGTGGAGGCGCCGGTAATGAGGACGGATGGTTTGGCGGTCATGGCATTGCCCTTTCACGGCATCGAAACTATATTCATGATGATAGTCATCAATGTGCCAAATATGATAACCATCATCAAAATGTCAATGCCGCGCGGGAGATCAACGGAAATGAAAGTGAGCCAGGACCAGAAGGCGCAGAACCGCAGCCGCATCCTGACCGAGGCGGGACGCCTGTTCCGCGAGAAGGGCTTCGATGCCGTGAGCGTCGCCGAAGTGATGAAGGCGGCCGGGATGACCCATGGCGGCTTCTACGGACATTTTCAGTCGAAGGACGATCTGGTCGCCCAGACCATCGCTCATGCCGTCGGCAGCCAGTCAGTGATCGACGATCTCAGCGCCTGGATCGACACCTATCTCTCGGAACCCCATCGCGAGCATCCGGATCTGGGCTGCCCCATGGCCGCCCTCGCGGGGTTCATGCGGCAACAGGCCCCCGAGGCCCGCGCATCCATGGCGCAGGTCCTCGCCTCACAGATCGGCACCCTCACAGAGATCATGCCGGGTGAGGATCCCGCCACGCGCCGCAGAGCGGCGATCGGCAGTTGGTCGGCGATGGTCGGCGCGCTCATCCTCGCCCGGTCGATCGACAACCCCGCGCTGTCGGCCGAACTCCTATCCGAGACACGGGCATGGATCGACGACAGAAAGGCACCCGACAAGCCGATCCCGGCGCAGAAGGGCCGCGCGGCATGAATATGCGGGCGTTCAACGTTAGCGTGGAATCGGCAAGAATATCGGGTTGCCGACGGTAAGTCGTTCGCCAAAAAAGGCGATTTTTTGGAATTGGCGGGCAGCGCCCGATGAAAGTGAGCACTACGAAATCGTCATAAGTCTATGTTCTCATTCAAGGCATCAGGCTTTGTGCGGCAATCGGCGGCCATCGGCGGGGAATGTGTATTTAATGGCGGCTCTATCGGACAATCGGCGGAGCTTATCCGCTTCAAATCCGATCTTTACCGCCGAACGCACCAGCATTGCTGTAAGCTTGGAATGCCTCTGACGTGCCCCCCTGATTTCCACCAGCGCCGATTAGAGCCCGGCGGCTTTGTTGCGCATGAGCGCGGGGTGAGCAATGGCCTGCGGAGCGGAGCCCGTATGGCGTAGCGCAGCAGGCCATTGCTGATGCAGTTCAGCGGCGAACGCCGCTGGGGTCTCGTATCCCAGGGCTGAGTGCGGGCGCTCCTGGTTGTGGTCCTCCGCCCAGGCGGCGATCACCACGCGGGCATGATCCAGGCTGAGGAACAGCGTCTCGTTGAGCAGCTCGTCGCGCATGCGGCCGTTGAAGCTCTCGACGTAGCCATTCTGCATTGGCTTGCCCGGGGCGATGTAATGCCACTCGACGCCGAACTCCCCGCACCAGGCCAGGACCGCGTTCGACGTCAGCTCGGTTTATCACTGACGATCATCCCTGGCTTGCCGCGCTCAGCGATCAGATCCGTAAGCTCCCGCACGACCCTACGCCCCGAGATCGACGTGTCCGGCACCGCACGCAAGCACTCGCGGGTCACGTCGTCGACGATGTTGAGCACTCGGAACCGGCGTCCCGAGACCATCTGATCATGCACGAAATCCAGGCTCCATCGCTGGTTGGGCAACGCCAGCACAGGCGCCGGCGCCCGCGCGCCGACGGCACGACGGCGGTTGCGTCGTCGTCGGACCGCCAGCTTCTCCTCGCGATAAAGCCGCTGGGTCTTCTTGCGGTTGATCACCAGGCCTTCGCGCCGCAGCAGGATGTGCAGCCGGCGATAGCCGAACCGGCGGCGCTGCTGCGCAAGCTCGCGCAGCTTCAACCGAAGGTCGGCATCATCATCCCGCTGCGACCGATAACGCATGCTCTTCCGGTCAGCGCCGATAACACGGCACGCCCGCCGCTCGCTCATCCCTAGGGCTGCCTGGAGACGAGCGACCGCCTCTCGCTTGGCAGCGGGCGTCACCAATTTTTTGCGAGAAGGTCCTTCAAGCCGGCGTTGTCCAGCATCGCCTCGGCCAGAAGCCGCTTGAGCTTGGCGTTCTCGTCCTCGAGTGCCCGCAGCCGCTTCGCCTCGGAAACCTCCAGGCCGCCATACTTGGCCTTCCAGTTGTAGATCGTCGCTTCAGACACACCGTGCCGCCGCGCCAGGTCGCCGGTCTTGGCGCCAGCCTCGGCCTCCTTCAGCACCGCAATGATCTGCTCTTCAGACCATCGGCCAAGTAGCGCGGCGGCGTCCACTCGGTGTTGCTGATCGCGTAGGTCAGCGCGAACGTTGACTTCTTATGCT
This sequence comes from Ensifer meliloti, assembly GCF_030064585.1. Lineage (NCBI taxonomy): Bacteria > Pseudomonadati > Pseudomonadota > Alphaproteobacteria > Hyphomicrobiales > Rhizobiaceae > Ensifer > Ensifer meliloti. Next base: position 485,947 of record NZ_CP120364.1, on the reverse strand, counting down.
TCTTTGCCAGCTTACCAGCAGCCACGGCCCGCTCGTCGGCGGTGGCACCGCTCACCCCAAACATCCCAGCATTTGCCAGAATGAAGGCGTCCTCGAAGGTCCGGCCACACGGCCCTGCCGCGACCAGTTCTGTATGCCCTTCCCGAGAGATGGGTGACATTTCATTCCGGAGACATGGGTTACACATTCGGCCTTTGCGAGGAGAGCAAAGGTGCCTTTGCAGGAGTGCAACCGCATGGACGAACGTCTCAAATTCGTTGCGCGGGTTCTGGATGGCGAGAAGATCGCGGTGCTTTGCCGCGAGTTCGGCATCTCCCGCAAGACCGGCCACAAGATCATCAGCCGCTATAATGCCTGCGGGCTGGAAGGACTGACCGACCGCTCGCGGCGTCCTTACCGGCACGCCAATCAGCTTCCATTCCAAATCGAGAAGCTGATTGTGCGTGCCAAGCAGGAGAAGCCGAATTGGGGCGCACCGAAGATCAGGGAACGACTGGCGCGGGCTTTACCCGGACGTGCAAATGCCGGCGATCTCAACCGTGCACGCGGTGCTCGACCGCAACGGGCTGGTCGAGCACCGCAAGCGACGGCGAAACAGGGCACAGGGAACACCACTCTCCCAACCGTGTCGAGCGAACGACTTGTGGTGCGCCGATTACAAGGGTGAGTTCATGCTCGCCGACAAGCGCTACTGCTATCCGTTGCCGATCACCGATTTCGCCAGCCGCTACCTCCTGGCCTGTGAGGCGCTTCACACCACCAAGGAGGTTTACGCTTTCACCGTGTTCGAGCGCAGAGTTCGGCTTACCCCGTGCGATCAGAACCGACAACGGCGTGCCCTTCGCCAGCCCCAATGCACTGTTCAATCTTTCCCGGTTATCGGTGTGGTGGCTCAGGCTTGGCATCGACATTGAACGTATCAAACCAGGCAATCCGCAGCAGAACGGCCGCCATGAGCGCATGCATCCGGCCTTGAAGCTAGAGACAACCAAACCGGCCGGTGCCAATTTCCTGCAGCAGCAGGCCCGCTTCGACGACTTCGTCGAAGAATTCAACATCGAACGGCCCCATCAGGCCTTAATATGGCCTGCCCAGCCGAGTGCTACAGCGTTTCACCGCGCCCCTACCGCGGACTGCCGAGTCTGGGCTAGCCTTTCCACGACCAGGCGGTGACCGTCACCACATGCGGGCGCATCTGCTACAAACGCAAGAAGATCAACTTAAGCCAGGTCTTCGCCGGGCAGACCGTCGGAATCAAACAGGTCGAAGACCAAATATGGCTCACCAGCTTCATGCAGTATGATCTGAATTATTTCGATGACGAGACATGCAGACTGGAACCACTTCAAAACCCGTTCGGGCCGAAAGTGTTACCTATGTCTCAGGAATAAACCGTAACCTATGTGTCCAGAATGGACCGGCGATATTTGGCGCACCCGACAGGATTCGAACCTGTGACCTTTGGAATCGGAATCCAACACTCTATCCAGCTGAGCTACGGGTGCATCCGTTTGGCGGCAGGGCCGCCGAAGCAGGCTGTGAGCGGTTCTTAGCCTAGCTTGCGCGCCGCTTCAATGGTGATTGACTGAGTTTGCAGCGGAAATTTGCGTTTGGTGTCCGCGCGAAGCGGCTTGCGCGAAGAAAATGCCGCGTCCGTCGACGCGGCATTGGGGGCGTTCGTGTCGCCTCACGCCATCTGCATGGCGCCGGGGCCGGGGATGGCCTTGGGGGGCACCTTGCCCATGATGATCATGCCGAGCACCTCGTCCTTGGTCACGTCCTCGGTGCGGGCGTGGCCGACGACCTGGCCGTTTTTCATGACGGAGACGCGGTCGGCGAGGTCGAAGACGTCGTGGATGTCGTGGCTGATCAGGAAGATGCCGATGCCCTCGCGCTTCAATTGCTTGATGAGCTCGCCCACCTGCGCGGTTTCCTGCGGCCCGAGCGCCGCGGTCGGCTCGTCCATGATCAGGATGCGGGCGTCGAAGAGGATGGCGCGGGCGATCGCCACCGATTGCCGCTGGCCGCCGGAAAGCGCCTTCACCGGCTCCTTGAAGCGCTGGAAGTTGGGGTTGAGCCGGCCCATCACTTCGCGGGCCTTGGCTTCCATCGCCACGTCGTCGAGCGTGCCCCAGGGGGTGCGCAGTTCGCGGCCGAGATAGAGATTGGCGGCGGCGTCGACATTGTCGGCCACGGCGAGCGTCTGGTAGATCGTCTCGATGCCGTATTTCTTGGCGTCGCGCGGATTGTTGATCTCGGCCGGCTCGCCGTTGATCAGGATCTCGCCTGCATCGCGCTTGTAGGCGCCGGAGAGAATCTTGATGAGCGTGGACTTGCCGGCACCGTTATGGCCGAGGAGGGCGACCACCTCGCCGGGGTAGAGATCGACGGAAGCATCGTCCACCGCGTGGATGCCGCCGAAGGAGATGGAAATGTTCTTCATTTCCACGAGCGGAGTGCGTTGTTCAGTCATGTTCGAACTCCTGATTATTTTGCGCGGGCGCGGTAGACGGTGTCGAGCCAGACGGCGGTGACGAGCACGACGCCGACGACGATCCGCTGGAAGGGCGTATCGATCCCCAGAAGGACCATGCCCGACTGCAGGGATTGCATGACGAGCGCGCCGATCATCGCGCCGGCAATGGTGCCGACGCCGCCGGCAAGCGAGGTCCCGCCGATGACTGCGGCCGCGATCGTGTAGAGCTCGTCGAGCTCGCCCTGGGCATTGGTCGCCGCGTTGAGGCGCGCCGTCGAGATGGCCGCTGCGATGGCGCAGAGCACGCCCATCAGCGTGAAGATCTTGACGGTGACCCAGCGCGTCTTGATGCCGGCGAGCTCGGCCGCTTCGGGGTTGCCGCCGAGTGCGAAGACGTAGCGGCCGAAGCGAAGGCGGGTGGCGATGAAGGTCATGACGATGCCGACGACGATCGCGACCAGGACAGGAATGGCAATGCCGTGCGAGATCTGCAGGCCTCCGTCAGGCCAGTCGATGCCGTTCGCATCGGCATATCTGCGGGCGATATTGACCGGCCAGTAATAATGGTTGGCCACGGCGACTGCGCCAAGCACCAGGGCGCAGCCGAGGATCGACAGGAAATATTCGGCCCAGACAGGGCGCAGCGGGAAGCCGAAGCGCTTGCGCTGCTTGCGCGAATTCAAAATGGCGCCGACGATGGCGATACAGGCGAGGAAGCCGACGATCCAGCTTGCCGTCGCGCCGATGGAACCCTCGGTGCCGCCGCCCATGAGACGGAAGGTGGCGTCCATCGGCGCAACCGTCTGGCCGCTCGTCACGAACCAGGTTGCGCCGCGCCAGACCAGCAGGCCGCCGAGCGTCACGATGAAAGCGGGAACGTTGAGGAAGGCGATGATCGATCCGTGAAGCGCGCCGATGGCTCCGCCGACCGCGATGCCGCAGGCAAGGGTGATCGCCCAGGTGGCGGGATGGCCGAGGCCGAGATATTGCGGCAGGACCTGCGCCTGCAGGACGCCCATGATCATGCCGCAGAAGCCGAGCACGGAGCCGACCGAGAGGTCGATGTTGCGGGTGACGATGACCAGCACCATACCGGTCGCCATGACGGCGACGGATGAGGTCTGGACGGTCAGGTTCCACAGGTTGCGCGGTTTCAGGAACAGGCCGTCGAACAGTCCGCCGGTCATCACCTGGAAACCGAGCCATATGATGATCAGCGCGCCGACCATGCCGAGCAGCCGGGTATCGATTTCGGTGGCACGGAAGAAGCGTTTCACCGGGTTTTCGTCCGTCGTGCGGGCGCGGCCGGCCTGCGTGCCCGGTATCTGATCGGCCCGTGTCTGGTTGGCTTTTGTGATGTCGGCCATGGCCATGCCATCCCCCACTTATCTGTCGATGTCGTTCGATCCGCTTCGCACCTTGCAAGAGCGCCGCAACGGTGTGCGTTGCGGCGCTCTTGAAGACCAGAGATCGGCCATTTCGTTGCGGTTATTTGCAGGCAGCAACGTCGCTCTTGGCGCCCTGGCAGGCTTCTTCCTTGGAAATCCAGCCGGCGTCGATGACGACGTTCAGATTGTCCTTGGTGATCGCCAGCGGCGCGAGAAAGACGGACTTCATGGCGACGCCCTTCGGCCCGCCGTTGAAGGTCTGCACGCCTTCGACTTCGTCCATGGTTTTGCCGCCGGCAAGCGCCACGGCGATTTCGGCTGCCTTCTTGCCGAGCTCACGGGAGTCCTTCCAGACCGAAACCGTCTGCGTGCCGAGCGCCACGCGGTTCAGCGCAGCCTTGTCGGCATCCTGGCCGGAAACCGGAACCGAGCCCGCAAGGCCCTGGGCGTCGAGTGCCGCGATCGCGCCGCCGGCAGTGCCGTCGTTGGAGGCCACGACCGCGTCGACCTTGTTGTCGTTGGCGGTCAGGAACTGCTCCATGTTCTTCTGGGCGTTCTCCGGCTTCCAGCCATCGGTATAGGCTTCGCCGACATTCTTGATCTTGCCCGCGTCGATCGCTTCCTTCAGGACTTCCAGCTGCCCGGAGAAGAGGAAATCGGCGTTCGGATCGGCGGAGGACCCCTTGATGAAGACGAAGTTGCCTTCCGGCTTCTGCTTGAATACCTCGCGCGCCTGAAGGCGGCCGACTTCCTTGTTATCGAAGGTGATGTAGAAGGCGTCGGGATTTTCGATCAGGCGATCATAGCCCACGACCGGAATTCCCTCGGCGGCTGCCTTCTCGATCGCCGGGCCGATTGCGTCGGAGTCCTGCGCAAGCACGATGAGCGCGTTGGCGCCCTGGGCGATCAGCGACTCGATGTCGGTGAGCTGCTTGGCGGCGGAAGACTGCGCGTCGGCCGAGATATACTTGTCGCCCGAAGCTTCGAGCGCGGCCTTGATGGCGGCCTCGTCGGTCTTCCAGCGCTCTTCCTGGAAATTGGACCAGGAAACGCCGATGACCAGATCCTTGGCGATCGCCGCGGAATGCATGGACGCTATGATGGCAGCCCCCGCCATCAGCTTCAAAATGGATTTCATCCTATCCTCCCAAATGGCCCGGCCGCGCGCACGAACCTCCCGCACGCATCCCCGACGAGCCTCCAGATGCTGCCGTCTATCGCGTCGCCGCGTTTTTTCTCGACAGTCGAGAAAATAAATGTCAGAGTTTCCGCAAGCTGTCAACAAGGCCGCCGAAACGTGTGTTTCATTGCCGCAGCGCGTTGAAATCGCTACGGAAAACATGAATGCGCCTTGTCTTCTCGGCCGTCAGATGCTTTGGGAGGGGCATGTCTTCGAGGGACCCGCTAACGCTAATGCATGTTTCACTTGATCGCACCGGTTCAGGGATTGAACATGCGGCACCTTGAAGAGCTGCAGCGCCCTTTGAGCGCCTCGTCGGGCGCGCGGCGCTGCAAGGCGAACCGATGCTGACCAAATCCAGCACCGAGCTTGTGCGTCAGCAGAACAGCGCCCTCGTTCTCGCGGCGCTCCGCCGTAAAGGCTCGCTCTCCCATACGGAGATTGCGGCTCAGACGGGTCTTGCCTCGGCGACGATCTCCGTCATCACCGCTGAGCTGGAGCGCTCCGGGATCATCGCCAAGACCGAGCAGCACGTCCAGGGCGGCCGCGGCCGCCCGCGGGTTCTTTTCGAGCCGAGACGCGGCTGCGGCTACGTGATCGTCGTGCGCATTTCCTCCGACGTCGTGCAATACTCGCTTGCGGACTATGGCGGCATCCTGCTCGACCGTTTCGAGGATGCGCGCAGCCATGATCTTCGCGGCACTGCCGCTTTCGGGGAGGTTCTGGCAGCAGCGCTCGAACGCCTGCTCGTCCGCTCGAATATCTCGAAGGACGAGGTGCTTGCCGTTTCGATCAGCAGCAAGGGGCTCGTGGCGGGCGGTGGCGCGCGGCTCATCTGGTCGCCGGTTTTCGGCAGCGAGCAACTCGACTTCGTGGAACTGCTCCGGCCCGCCTGGCGCGCGAGGATCATGCTGAGCAACGAGTCGCTGCTGGTGGCGCACGCCCTCGCGGTAAGGGAAGAGGAAAGAGAGAGCGGTTTCCATGCGCTTGCCGCCGTCTCGCTCGGTCACAGCATCGGGCTTGGGCTCGCCAGAAGAGGCAAGTCCGGCGAGCTCGATGTCTCGGCGCCGGATTTCGGTCATATGCTGCATCAGGCGTCCGCGGGGCTTTGCCGCTGCGGCAGCTATGGCTGCATCGAGGCGGCAGCGGGCTTCTACGGGATCCTGCGCACGGCCTTCGAGGTGCCCTCCGACACGATACCGGCGAAGTTCGTGCCGCTTTCGGAGATGGACAAGATCGCCGCGAGCGCGCGCCAGGGGAATCGGATGGGCGGCTATGCCTTCCGCCAGGCCGGCTTGGCGCTCGGAAACGGCATTTCGCGGATGCTCAGTCTCTACGAGCCGATGCCGATCTTCGTGACGGGGCCGGGCACGCGCTATTTCGATCTTCTGGAGAAGGGATTGGAGGAGGGCCTCGCGCATTCGCTGCAGGTCCGCCTGCAGGGCATGCCGCAGATAAGGGTGGTCCCGGACGAGCAGCGGCTTGTTTTCGACGGTCATCTCGATCGGGCCCTCGGTGCGATCGACGGAAACATTGCAGCAGCGGGACATCCGTGAGGCGGCCGGTCTGCCGGGTCGCTGTCGCAGAGTTCCGGCTGACGCGAGTGCTGCGCAGTCTTCAATTTACGGTTATTTAGAGTCTCGTTGCCAAGCTGTCTTCGGCGTGGGGGACGGCGATGTTTTCAGCGATTGCATACATACGCGATGATCATGACTGGCGCCTGATCGTGGTGGCGGCGGTCGTCTGCCTTGCCGGCAGCGTCGCGACGATGCTGCTTCTCGAGCGCGCCCGGCGCAGCGCAGGCAGTCAGCGGCACCTCTGGATTGCGGTCTGCGCCTTTGCCTGCGGCGTCGGCGTATGGTCGACGCATTTCATCGCGATGCTCGCCTATGACGGGGGAATCCCCATCGCCTACGGCGTCGGCGGCACGAGCTTTTCCATCGCGGTCGCGATCGCGGCGTCCTGGGTTGCCTTTTCGGTCGGTCTGGCTGGAACCTCGCGCCATGCTCCGGCCGTTGGCGGTTTGCTGCTCGGGCTCGGATTTGCCGCCATGCACGTGAGCGGCATGCGCGCCATCGAGGTCCAGGGACGGGTCGCATTCGATCCGGAAACGAGTTTCGCCGCCGTTCTTCTCGGCACCTTGATCGCCGGGCTCGCCCTGCATTCGTTCCAGGCGCTGCGCGGCGTGCGCGCCCTCGCCGCATCCATCCTGCTCCTGGTGGCCGCGATATGCGTCCTGCACTTCACGTCGATGAGCGGCGTCGTCCTGATCCCCGACCCGAGCGTCGCGGCAACGCACGTCTTCGATCCGTTCTGGCTGGCGGGCGGCGTCATCGCCGCATCGACCACGCTCATTCTCATGGCCTTCGGCGCTCTCTTCGTCGACAGGCACCTGACGGACCTCAAGGGGCTCGCCAATGCCTCGCTGGAGGGCATGGTAATCCTTCGCGGCGGCGAAGTCATCGAAGTGAACGAACGCTTCGCCACTCTCAGTGGTCGAAAGCCCGCCGAGCTCGTCGGCAGGCAACGGCGGGAGCTGTTCGCCGAGGCGCCCGAAAGACGGAGCCCGAACGACCTCGGGGCCGGAGAGGGGGCAAGCGAGGGAGAGCTCCTTCACGCGGACGGCGGGTACGTGCCCGTCGAAAGGCTCTGCCGAACGATCGAATACAAGGGCCGGCAATGCGACGTGATCTTCGTGCGGGATCTGACGGCGCGCAAGGATGCCGAACGGACGATCGAACACCTCGCTCACCACGATGCGCTGACGGATCTTTCCAATCGAAGCTCCTTCGACCGCCGCCTGAGGCAGGCCTTGGCCGCCGCCGTTCACCACGATGACGCGCTGGCGGTTCTGTGTCTCGACCTCGATCGCTTCAAGGCCGTGAACGACATTTTCGGCCATGGGGAAGGCGACCGTATTCTCAGGAAGGTGGCCGATATCCTCCGGGCGGCGGCAGGAGAGGCCGACACGATCGCGCGGCTGGGCGGCGACGAGTTCGCCATCGTCCAGACCGGGGCGGCGCAGCCGGAAGCGCGACTACTGGCGGACCGTATCCTCAAGCTCTTTTCGGAAGAGATGGATACGCGGCGCGATCCGATGGCGGTCGGGGTCAGCATCGGCGTAGCGATCTGCCCGGGCGACGGCACCACCGCCGAGCGGCTTTATGGCAATGCCGATACGGCACTCTATCGGGCGAAGCAGACCGGCAAGGGCATCGCGTGTTTCTTCGACGCCGAGATGGACGCAGCCGTGCGCACGCGCCGGCAGATCGAAAACGATCTGAGGCATGCGGTCGTCAGGCGGCAGCTCTTCCTCGAATATCAGCCGCTGGTCGACGTGCGGGACGACAGGATCGTCGGCTATGAGGCGCTGTTGCGCTGGCGCCATCCCGATCGCGGTCTTGTCGGGCCAAATTTGTTCATTCCGATCGCCGAGGAGAGCGGCTCGATCATTCAGATCGGCGAATGGGTGCTGGAAGAGGCCTGCAGTGAGGCGGTGCGTTGGCACGAGCCGCTGCCGGTCTCGGTCAACGTCTCACCGGTACAATTCCTCCTCCCGAACCTTTTCGACCGGATCGAATCCATCCTGATGCGGACCGGGCTGGAACCGAGGCGGCTCGAACTGGAGATCACCGAAGCCGCGCTGATGCATAACCGCGACGACGTCCTTGCAACTCTGGTCCGGCTGCGTCTCCTTGGCGTCCGGATCGTGATGGACGACTTCGGCACCGGCCACTCCTCGCTCAGCAATCTCCAGACGTTTCCATTCGACAAGCTCAAGATCGACTGCAGCTTCACCGCCTCGCTCGACAAGGATCCGGCAGCCCATGCCATAATTCGCGCGATCATCGCTCTCGGCCACAGTCTCAACCTTCCCGTCGTCACCGAAGGCGTCGAGACCGAGCGGCAGAGACAGATCATCGTCGACGAGGGTTGCCGGCACATCCAGGGGTTTCTGACGGGCCGGCCCGGGCTGGCGCCGAGCGTGGACGCGGCCTCATCATCCTCCACGATGCCGCATCGGGTAGGGGCTTAACTCGTCATGAGACAAAAAGGCCGGCCAGCGCCCGGCCTTTCTCCACGATAAGGCGGCAGGCCGTCAGGCGATGCTGATCTGGCGCTTTTCCGCAACCGAGCGGACCGCCGCATCGGCGAGCGCCAGCGCGGCAAGGCCGTCGTTGCCCGACGGCGCGATCTCGGCGCCTTTTTCTATTGCGGCTATGAAGCTTTCGATCTCGTTGGCGTAGGCTTCGGTATAGCGCGTCATGAAGAAATCGTGCAGCGGCGGGCGCGTGTAGCCATCGCCGGTCGCGATCTCGATCGAAACGGGGCGCTGGTTTTCAGCGGCGACGGCGCCCTTGGAGCCGTGAACCTCGATACGCTGGTCGTAACCATAGGTGGCGCGGCGCGAGTTCGAGATGATCGCCTGCTTGCCGGATGCCGTCTGCAGGATGACCGAGACGCTGTCATAGTCGCCGGCGTCGCCGATCGCCTTGTCGATGAGCACGGCCGCAGTCGCGGTGACCGAAACGGGCTCCTCGCCGAGGAGGAAACGCGCCATGTCGAAATCATGGATCGTCATGTCCCGGAAGATCCCGCCCGAACGCTTGATGTAGTCGACCGGCGGCGCACCGGGATCGCGCGAGGTGATCGTCACCATCTCGACCTCGCCGATGCGCCCGTCGTCGATCGCCTTGCGCACGGCCATGAAATGCGGGTCGAAGCGGCGGTTGAAGCCAACCATCAGCTTGGCCTTGGTGTCGGACACGACCTTCAGGCAGGCCCTGACGCGCTCGGCGTCGAGATCGATCGGCTTCTCGCAGAAGATTGCCTTGCCGGCACGGGCAAAGCGCTCGATCAGATCGGCATGAGTATCCGTCGGCGTGCAGATCACCACGGCGTCGATGTCGGCGGCAGCTTCGATCGCATCGATCGTCCGGACTTCGCATCCATAGGCGCCGGCGATCGCTTCCGCGGCGGCCGGAAAGGCATCCGCCACCGCGACAAGGCGGGCATCGGCATTGCCGCTGACGGCTTTCGCATGAACCTTGCCGATACGCCCGGCGCCCAGAAGACCAAATCTCACTGTCATCACTGTCGTCCTTGAATTCCGGTGTGCGACCGGGTTGGCACACGATGATTGACGCTCATCGCGCGAAGGCGTCGCGGGGCATCCGCAGAGGAACTGGAATGAAACGGCCAATTGTTGAATACACGGAATATTTATTCCAATCGCCTTGGCACCGTCAAGTGTCAACCGCCTGGAGCTGGGTAGCAACTACCCATGCGTCCGGAAACCGACCAATGTTCGGCCCAACTTTTATGATTGTGATCTAGCAACTCAGAGGCGATCAGGGCTTCTTGTCATCGAGGAACGGCGGGACTTCCGGCCGTTCGACGAACCTTCGCGAGGCCATGTTTCCCTTCCGTTTAAGACGCGAGGCTGCATCAAATCACATCCAAACCTTTGTCGACCAGAGACACAAAGGGCCGTACAGCTCGAACGCCTGGTGATAGAGCGACACAACAGACTCAGGCGCGGCCCCGCGAAGGGCCCCACTACCTGCTACCTATTTGCAGAAATATGCAGTAGATGAACTTGCCATAAGTCTCCCCAGAGGAACCAGAATGATCAAATTCATCGATCCGGATCATCCCTTCTATCGTCCCTTGTGGATCCGGCTGCTGATCATCCTGTTCTGCGCTGTATGGACGGCGGTGGAGTTCTACGGGGGGCAGGTGATGTGGGGGACGATCTTTCTGGTCGTGACCGCCTATGCGGGCGCGTCCCTCCTCGTCTTTTACCGGCCGAAGGAGGAGAGCCAGAGCAAAGGCGAAACCACCGGCGAAACCACCGGCGACACGACCGACGGCACGAACTGACGCTTATCCAGTCACCGTCGGCTTTTCGATTCGCCTCAAAGCCTCGTCGATGAGCATGTTGGCGAGCTTCATGCGCAAGGTCGCATTGAGCCGCGCTTCCACTGGCAGCCTGTCGGGATGATTCGCGGCGGCGAAACGCCTTCGCTTGGCCGCGAGCGTCAGCGCGGTTTCCGCTTCTCCGAGCGCGAGCTCGGAAGCGACTTCCGCAAGGCTGGTGCGCTTGAGATAGTCGGGCATGGAGAAAGGTTCGGATCGCTCATCCGCCGCCAGTGCGCGATAGGCCTGTTCCACGGCGCCGCGGGATGCCCAAGCGTGGGCCGAGCTTTCGGCAATGAAGCCCGGCGCCGCGCCGATGACGGTGCCCCGCCATCCGTCCCTTGCCTCGTTCGTCAGCTCTTCGTCCCGCTCGGCCTTGAGGCGCTCGAGCACCGAGTGGAATACCGACATGCCGAACATCAAGTCTCTCCGGGCAGGCACTTGGTTGGCAGGATCTTGCGATATCAAGATTATGCGGACCTGATCACGCCCTGCTCTGCTTCAGGATCAGATCGTAAAGCAGCTTTGCGCTCGGGGGGAGAGCCCGGCCTTCCGCCGTGATCAGCCCATAGGGTTTGATGCGGATCGGAAATTCGGTCGGCAAAATCCGGATCTCGCCGGCTTCCGTGCCGTTGCCCGCCACCAGCCTGGCGACGTCGAGCGCAACCGGAGCGATCGCATTGGTGTTCCGCACGATCGACAGCGTCAGGATGGTCGATGAAGTATTGATGACCGTTGCCGGAAGCCGGACGCCGGCGGAAGCGAAACTGTCTTCGACCGCGCGTCGAAGCAGTGTACCGGGCGGCTGGAACACCCAGTCGTAGGCCGGGAGGTCGTGGGCGCTGGCTGACGCCTTGTCCAACAGCGGGTGGCCCTCCCGGACGATGAGGCAGACCTCCTCGAAACCGATTTCGACCAGGTTGAACAGCCGCGGATTGAGGTCGTCGGGGATCCGCCCGACGATGAAATCGTGCCGCGCCGCCAGAAGCTCCCGCGTCAGCACGTTGCTGTTGTCGATCTGCACGTTGATCTCGATGCCGGGATAGGCCGTCGACACCTGGCGGATCGCCGGCACTGCGAGATTGAGTCCCGGGCCGGTGACCGATCCGAGCGAGACCGATCCGCCGCTGCCGGTCTTCAGCTCGTTGATCTCGCGCGCAGCCTCGCGCAACTCGAGAAAGATGGTGCGGGCCCGGCGCGCCAGGGCCTCGCCGTAGCGGGTCAGTTCGACGCCGCGCGCCACCCGCTCGCAGATCGGCGCCTTCACGATCGCTTCGATCTCCGCGAGCATGCGCGATGCCGCCGGCTGCGAAATCCCGAGCGAATCGGCCGCGGCGCTGATGCGCCGATGGTCGTCGATCGCCAGGATGAGCCGCAAGTGGTTGATCTTCAATCCGGAGCGGAAAAGCCCCGTTTCCAGCAGTTCTCCTGTGAGCCCGGCTGCATTCTGCCTGCCATCGAGCATCGCATTCGGTTCCGTTTTCAAGAGTTTCAAAAATCACACTCTTTTAGGGTGGTATATCAATTTTGGTATGCGTGCAAAGCGATATTGTATTTGACAGTTATGGCAATTGATTCCAGTTTCCCAGCATATGCGCCAGCGCATGCGGGAGTATGATAAGACGGGGAGGGCTTCCTTTATCTTGAACCACCGCCGGGGGTCACGCTCCGCGACGGTGGTCGCTGCGCATAGACGGAGGCCCCGTGCCTGCCGGTTCAACACTCAGGGAGAGATCTGATGAAATTCTTTACTTCGCTTCTCGCGGCTGCGGCGATCACGGTCGCCGGCTTCGCTGCGCCGGCAGTCGCCCAGGAAAAGGGCATGGTCGGCATCTCCATGCCGACCAAGACGTCGACGCGCTGGATTTCCGACGGCGAGACCATGGAGAAGCTGTTCAAGGAGGCCGGCTATACGCCGGACCTGCAGTTCGCCGACGATGACATTCCGAACCAGTTGGCGCAGATCGAGAACATGGTGACCAAGGGCGCGAAGGTCCTCGTCATCGGCGCCATCGACGGCACGACGCTCTCCGACATCCTGCAGAAGGCTGCCGATGCCGGCGTCAAGGTCATCGCCTACGACCGCCTGATCCGCGATTCCGGCAATGTCGACTACTACGCCACCTTCGACAACTTCCAGGTTGGCGTGCTGCAGGCGACCTCGCTCGTCGAGGGTCTGAAGCTCGACAGTGCCACCGAGCCGAAGAACGTCGAACTTTTCGGCGGCTCGCCGGACGACAACAACGCCTTCTTTTTCTACGACGGCGCGATGTCCGTCCTGCAACCTCTGATCGACAGCGGCAAGATCGTCGTCAAGTCCGGCCAGATGGGCATGGACCAGGTCGGCACGCTGCGCTGGGATGGCGCCGTGGCTCAGGCCCGCATGGAAAACCTTCTGTCGTCCGCCTATACCGATGCGAAGGTCGATGGCGTTCTGTCGCCCTATGACGGTCTGTCGATCGGCATCATCTCGGCTCTGAAGGGCGTCGGTTACGGCTCCGGCGACATGCCGATGCCAATCGTCACCGGTCAGGACGCCGAACTGCCGTCGGTCAAGTCGATCCTCGCCGGCGAGCAGTATTCCACGGTCTTCAAGGACACCCGTGAACTGGCCAAGGTCACCGTCAACATGGTCAACGCGATCATGGATGGCAAGGAGCCGGAGGTCAACGACACGAAGACCTATGAAAACGGCGTCAAGGTCGTTCCGTCCTACCTCCTGAAGCCCGTTTCCGTCGACAAGTCCAACGCCAAGGACGTTCTCGTCGGTTCCGGCTACTACACGGAAGATCAGCTCAACAACTGATGCGGCGAACCGGGAGGGTGCGCGACACGCTCGCGCACCCTCTTAATCCAGGCGGCATGCGTCTCGTGGCAATGTCGCTGTAGCACTTTGGCCCGCCGCGTGGTTTTATTTCGTATCGGAGCCGGTCGAAACAACCGCGCAGCACGGGAGAGCGCCTGCAGTCTCTCGGACTGCAGCTGGAATGGCTGAGTATGGACAATATCATTCTTGAAATGCGGGGCATTACGAAGACGTTTCCGGGCGTCAAGGCCCTGGACAATGTCTCGTTCAAGGTCCGCGAAGGCGAGATCCACGCGCTTGTCGGGGAAAACGGCGCCGGCAAGTCGACCTTGATGAAGGTGCTGAGCGGAGTCTATCCGGCCGGCACCTATGAGGGCGAGATCCATTACGACGGCGAGCTTCGCCAGTTCAGCACGATCTCGGACAGCGAAGAGCTCGGCATCATCATCATCCATCAGGAACTGGCGCTCGTTCCGCTGCTTTCGATCGCCGAGAACATCTTTCTCGGCAACGAGGTGGCCGAAAAGGGCGTGATCCACTGGCCGCAGACCTTTGCCCGCACCCAGGAGCTCCTGAAGAAAGTGGGCCTGAACGAGTCCCCCGCGACGCTGATCACCGACATCGGCGTCGGCAAGCAGCAGCTGGTGGAGATTGCCAAGGCGCTTTCGAAGAAAGTCCGCCTGCTGATCCTCGACGAGCCGACCGCATCCCTCAACGAAAACGACTCCGACGCGCTTTTGAAGCTGCTCATGGAGTTCCGCAGCCAGGGCATGACGTCGATCATCATCTCTCACAAGCTCAACGAGATTAAGAAGGTTGCCGACCAGATCACCATCCTGCGTGATGGCGGAACGGTAGAGACGCTCGACTGTCACAAGGAAGACATCAGCGAGGACCGGATCATCAACGGCATGGTCGGCCGGGCCATGGAAGACCGCTATCCGCCGCGTGAACCGAAGATCGGCGACACGCTGCTCGAGGTGAAGAACTGGAACGTCTACCATCAGCATCACCGCGACCGGCAGTTCCTGCATGACGTCAGCTTCAAGGTTCGCGCCGGCGAGGTCGTCGGCATCGCCGGGCTGATGGGCGCCGGCCGCACCGAGACGGCGATGAGCGTTTTCGGCAAGTCCTGGGGCCACAAGATCACCGGCGAGGTGACGATGCATGGCCGGCCGGTGGACGTGAGCACGATTCCCAAGGCCATCAAGGCAGGTCTTGCCTATGTAACGGAGGACCGCAAGCAGCTCGGTCTCGTGCTGATCAACAACATCATGCACAACACCACGCTCGCCAATCTGCATGCGGTCGCATCGAACGGCGTCATCGACGAGCGCAAGGAACGGAAGGTCGCCGCCGAATATCGCTCGAAGCTCCGCATCCGTTCCCATTCGATCTATCAGGAGACGGTCAACCTCTCTGGCGGGAACCAGCAGAAGGTCGTCCTGTCCAAGTGGCTGTTCACCAATCCCGAAGTCCTCATACTCGATGAGCCGACGCGCGGTATCGATATCGGCGCGAAGTATGAGATCTACACCATCATCAACCAGCTCGCGGCCGAGGGCAAAGGCATCCTGATGATCTCGTCGGAGATGCCGGAGCTGCTCGGGACCTGCGATCGCATCTATGTCATGAACGAGGGGCGCATGGTGGCCGAGCTTTCCAAGGAGGAAGCAAGCCAGGAATCCATCATGCGCGCCATCATGCGTTCAGGGGAGAAACACTAATGGTCGCCGATACGAGCACCGAAACCACCAAACCGTCGATCGGTGACTACCTCAGGAACAACATTCGCGAATACGGCCTGCTGGTCGCGCTCGTCATCATCATGCTGTTCTTCCAGTTCGTCACCAACGGCGTCCTCTTCAGGCCCGTCAACATCACGAACCTGGTGCTGCAGAACTCGTTCATCGTCATCATGGCGCTGGGCATGCTGCTGATCATCGTTGCCGGGCACATCGATCTGTCGGTCGGCTCCATCGTGGCCTTCATCGGCGCGATTTCGGCGATCATGCTCGTCAAATGGGGCTTGCCTGCCTTTGTGGTCATTCCCGCCTGCCTGATCGTGGGCGGTATCATGGGCGCGGCGCAGGGCTACTGGGTCGCCTATCAGAAGATCCCGTCCTTCATCGTCACGCTCGCAGGCATGCTGGTGTTCCGGGGAATGACCTATGTGGTCCTCGGCGGCCGTCCGATCGGACCGTTTCCGAAGGACTTCCAGATACTTTCGACCGGATTCGTTCCCGACTTTCTTTACTTCCTCAGCCCGAGCCCGGAGACGATCAAGAACATGGTCGCCCTGGTCGCCGTGCTGTTGCTCGTCGGCTATGCGATCTTTGCCGGGGTTCGCAATCGCCGGATCAACGAGCAGCACGGCACGGAGAACGAGCCGTTCGTGTTCTTCGCGATCCAGATGGCGGTCATCAGCCTGGTGGCACTGTTCCTCGGCTTCCAGCTTTCGACCTATCGGGGCCTGCCCAACGTCCTGGTCGTCATGGGCGTGCTGATCGCCGTCTACACCTTCGTCACCACGCGTTCGACGATCGGCCGCCGGATATACGCGATGGGCGGCAACGAGAAGGCGACCAAGCTCTCCGGCATCAATACCGAACGGCTGACCTTCTACGCCTTCGTGAACATGGGCGCGCTCGCGGCGCTTGCCGGCATGATCATCACGGCCCGTCTGAACTCGGCGACCCCGAAAGCCGGCGTCGGCTTCGAGCTCGACGTGATCGCGGCCTGCTTCATCGGCGGTGCGTCCGCCTCGGGTGGCGTCGGCAAGATTACCGGCGCGGTGATCGGCGCTTTCATCATGGGCGTCATGAACAACGGCATGTCCATCATGGGCATCGGCATCGACTACCAGCAATTGATCAAGGGCCTCGTGCTGCTCGCAGCCGTGTTCTTCGACGTCTACAACAAGAACAAGGGCAAGGGCTGACCGGCTTCCGCTCGGCCCCCGATGATCGCAACAGAAAAACGCGGCATGTTTGCCGTAACTGGGTGGCGTGAGCCACTCTCGGGCGAAGCGCTGCTTTTCCGCAAGGGAAGGCATCGTGGAAGCCAATTCATCAGGAAGGACAGAACGTGCTGATTTCTCAGGTCAGGAAAGAAGACGGTTCGGTTATCGTCGCCGTGCGTGCCCCGGGCGAGACGGCGCGTGCCGTCAGGGGAGCGGAGAGCGTCTATGCTCTGGCGATGGAAGCGGCCAATAGCGGCCGGAGCCTCAGGGACGTCGTCGACGCCAAGGGCTTTGGCGAAACGATCGATCTCGAGGAAGCCTATTCCCAGGGGCGGCTGCTTTCGCCGATCACGCATCCCGATCCCGCCCATCTGCATCTGACGGGGACCGGGCTCACGCATCTTGGCTCCGCTGCAACGCGCGACGCGATGCACAAGAAGGCGACGGAAGCCGCCGAGGAAACGCTGACCGACTCGATGAAGATGTTCCGCATGGGCCTCGAAGGCGGTAAGCCGAAGTCCGGTGAGAAAGGCGTGCAGCCGGAATGGTTCTACAAGGGCAACGGCACCACGGCCGTGGCCCCGGGCGAGCCGCTCGTGTCTCCGTCCTTCGCGGAGGATGGCGGCGAGGAGCCCGAAATGGCCGGCATCTATGTGATCTCCGACAAGGGCGTCCCCTTCCGGCTCGGCTTTGCGGTTGCCAACGAGTTCTCAGATCACAAGACCGAGCGGGTCAATTATCTGTGGCTCGCACATTCGAAGCTCCGGCAGGCGAGCTTCGGGCCGGAAATCCGCATCGGCGCGGCTCCCGAGGATATTCGCGGGGCATCGCGCATCCTTCGCGGCGGCAAGGTGCTGTGGGAGAAGCCTTTTCTTTCCGGTGAGGCGAACATGTCGCACAGCTTCGCCAATCTCGAATATCACCATTTCAAATACGGACTCTTCCGCGCACCGGGAGACATCCACGTCCACATGTTCGGCACGGCGACGCTCTCTTTCGGTGACGGCATCCGCACGGAGGAGGGAGACGTATTCGAAATCGAAGCCAAGGAATTCGGCCTGCCCCTGCGCAATCCGCTGGCGATCGCGGCGGAGGAAGAGGTCGCTGTCCATCAGCTCTGACATATCGCCAATGGCAAGCCCGAGGCCGTGAACCATCACGGCCGCTTGCGGCAAGAAGACAAGGAGGCTGAAGCCCATGACACTTCACCAGAACCTGATCGCCGGCGAATGGGTCGGCGGAGACGGCGTTGCGAACATCAATCCGTCGAACACCGATGATGTCGTCGGAGAATATGCACGCGCGAGCGCCGAAGACGCGAAAGCCGCGATCGCGGCGGCAAAAGCTGCCTTTCCCGCGTGGTCGCGCTCCGGCATTCTCGAGCGCCATGCGATCCTGAAGAAGACCGCCGACGAGATCCTGACGCGCAAGGACGAGCTGGGGCGCCTTCTCTCGCGCGAAGAGGGCAAGACGCTCGCCGAGGGTATCGGCGAGACGGTCCGCGCCGGCCAGATCTTCGAGTTCTTCGCCGGCGAGACTTTGCGTCTTGCGGGTGAGGTCGTCCCGTCGGTCCGGCCGGGGATCGGCGTCGAGATCACCCGCGAGCCGGCCGGCGTCGTCGGCATCATCACGCCTTGGAATTTCCCGATCGCCATTCCCGCCTGGAAGCTCGCCCCGGCGCTTTGCTACGGCAACACCATCGTCTTCAAGCCGGCCGAGCTGGTTCCGGGCTGTTCGTGGGCGATCGTCGACATCCTCCACCGCGCCGGCCTGCCGAAGGGTGTGCTGAACCTCGTCATGGGCAAGGGCTCGGTCGTCGGCCAGGCGATGCTCGACAGCCCGGACGTCCAGGCGATCACCTTCACCGGCTCGACCGCGACGGGAAAGCGGGTCGCCGTCGCCTCGGTCGAACATAACCGCAAGTACCAGCTGGAGATGGGCGGCAAGAACCCGTTCGTCGTGCTCGACGATGCCGATCTCACCGTCGCCGTCGAAGCGGCGGTCAACTCCGCTTTCTTCTCGACCGGCCAGCGCTGCACCGCCTCGTCGCGGATCATCGTCACCGAAGGCATCCATGACCGGTTCGTCGCCGCCATGGGCGAGCGGATCAAGGGTCTCGTCGTCGACGACGCGCTGAAGGCCGGCACCCATATCGGACCGGTGGTCGATCAGAGCCAGCTCAACCAGGACACCGACTATATCGCCATCGGCAAACAGGAAGGCGCCAAGCTTGCCTTCGGCGGCGAGGTGATCTCGCGCGACACGCCCGGCTTCTATCTGCAGCCGGCGCTGTTCACCGAGGCGACCAACGAGATGCGCATCTCGCGCGAGGAAATCTTCGGGCCGGTCGCGGCCGTCATCCGCGTCAAGGACTACGACGAGGCGCTCGCCGTCGCCAACGACACGCCGTTCGGCCTGTCTTCGGGGATCGCCACCACCAGCCTGAAGCATGCGACGCATTTCAAGCGCAATGCCGAGGCCGGCATGGTGATGGTCAATCTGCCGACGGCGGGCGTCGATTTCCACGTGCCGTTTGGCGGCCGCAAGGCTTCCTCTTACGGCCCTCGTGAGCAGGGCAAATACGCCGCAGAGTTCTACACCAACGTCAAGACAGCCTACACGCTTGCCTGAAGAAAACAGGGCGTAAAGCCGGCGTGTCCAGCCCGCGCAGGGCGCAAGGAAGGAAGAAATGAAGAAGAAAGCTGAGTGGCCGCGCAAGCTCCGTTCGCAGGAGTGGTTCGGCGGTACTGGCAAGAATGCCATCATGCATCGCTCCTGGATGAAGAACCAGGGGCTTCCCGCCGACACCTTCGACGGGCGGCCGATCATCGGCATCTGTAACACCTGGTCGGAACTCACGCCGTGCAATGCGCATCTGCGCGACCTCGCCGAGCGCGTGAAGCGCGGGGTTTACGAGGCGGGAGGCTTCCCGGTGGAATTCCCGGTCTTCTCGACCGGCGAAAGCACGCTCCGCCCGACGGCGATGATGTTCCGCAACCTGGCGGCGATGGATGTCGAGGAATCGATCCGCGGCAATCCGGTCGATGGCGTCGTCCTGCTCGGCGGCTGCGACAAGACTACGCCCAGCCTGTTGATGGGTGCGGCAAGCGTCGACATTCCGGCGATCGTCGTCTCCGGCGGCCCCATGCTCAATGGAAAGTGGCGCGGCAAGGACGTCGGGTCCGGCACGGCGATCTGGCAGTTTTCCGAAATGGTGAAGTCCGGCGAGATGTCGCTTGAGGAGTTCATGGACGCCGAGCAGGGCATGGCCCGTTCCGCGGGAAGCTGTATGACCATGGGCACGGCCTCGACCATGGCGTCGATGGCCGAAGCGCTCGGCATGACGCTTTCGGGCAATGCGGCCATTCCCGCCGTCGATGCGCGCCGCCGGGTGATTTCGCAGCTTACCGGCCGTCGCATTGTCGAGATGGTCAAGGAGGACTTGAAGCCCTCCGATATCCTGACCAAGGAGGCCTTCGAAAACGCCATCCGCGTCAACGGCGCCGTCGGCGGCTCGACCAATGCGGTGCTGCATCTGCTCGCGCTTGCGGGCCGTGTCGGCGTCGATCTTTCGCTGGACGATTGGGACAGACTCGGCCGCGATGTGCCGACCATCGTCAACCTCCAGCCTTCCGGCAAATATCTGATGGAGGAGTTCTATTATGCCGGCGGTCTGCCGGTCGTGATTAAGGCGGTCGCGGAGATGGGCCTCCTGCACAACGACGCCATCACCGTCAGCGGCGACACGATCTGGAACGACGTCAAGGGCGTCGTGAACTACAACGAGGACGTAATCCTGCCGCGGGAAAAGGCGCTGACGAAATCGGGCGGCATCGCCGTCCTGCGCGGCAATCTGGCGCCGCGCGGTGCTGTTCTGAAACCTTCGGCCGCTTCGCCGCACCTTATGCAGCACAAAGGCCGTGCGGTCGTATTCGAAAGCATTGAGGACTATCACGCACGCATCAACCGTGAGGATCTCGACATCGACGAGACCTGCATCATGGTACTGAAATATTGCGGCCCCAAAGGCTATCCGGGCATGGCCGAGGTCGGCAATATGGGCCTGCCGCCGAAGGTCCTGAAGAAGGGCATCACCGACATGATCCGTATTTCGGATGCTCGCATGTCGGGTACGGCCTACGGCACCGTCATCCTTCATACCGCGCCGGAAGCCGCGGAAGGCGGACCCCTGGCGCTCGTCGAGAATGGCGACCTGATCGAGGTCGACATCCCGAATCGCACGCTCCATCTCCATGTCTCCGACGAGGAACTTGCACGACGCCGTGCGGCCTGGGTATCGCCGGTAAAACCGCTCACGGGCGGTTATGGCGGCCTCTATATCAAGACCGTGACGCAGGCTGACGCCGGCGCCGATCTGGACTTCCTAGTCGGCGCGCGCGGATCGGTGGTCGAGCGCGACAGCCACTGATGCCGTGAACCCGGGGAGCCGTCGGGTACGAATCTCCCCGCGACGTCATCACCAGACGGGGCAGTCGCATACTGCCCCGCCTTGAACAGTTGTATGCTCTACGCCAGTTCGTGAAACTTATGCGCGTGTTGGGAAGTTTCCTCAATCGGGCAATCGCATCCCCGTCGCAAGAGGAAGTGAACATGCGGAAGAAAGCCTTCGTTCTCTCTGTCGGTCTCATAACGAGTCTGACCTTTATTCCCAGGACCCCCGGCTTTGCACAAAGCGTCGGAGGCAATGGTGGCCTGAACGTCGGGGTGTCTCTCGGAGGTTCGAGGGGCGTCAATGCCAATGTCGGCGCATCGCTGGGCGGATCCAGAGGTGTCAGCGCCGATGTCGATGCGTCCGTCGGAGGATCGCGCGGGGTCAACACTTCGGCCACAGCATCCGTCGGCGGCAGCCGCGGCGTCAACGCCAATGCCAATGCAAGTGCGGGCGGCAGCCGCGGCCTCAATAGCACTGTCAGTGCATATGTCGGCGGCGGCAACGGCATCGACGCCGATGCGGACGTCTCGCTCGGCGGCAGCCGCGGTCTCAACGCCAATGTGAGTGCGAATGCCGGCGGCGGAAGCGGAGTCGGACTGGACGTTGGCCTCGGGCTTGGCGGTGGCAGCTCGGGCGGCGGCGGAGGTGGACCCGACAACGGCGGCGGCGGTGGCGGACCGGGTGCCGGTGGCGGCGCGGGCGGAATAGGCAACCCCGGCCAAACTCCGATCGCAGCTTTCAACGCCATGTCCCCCAACGAGCGGCGCACGGTGCTGAAGCGCTGCCGCGATGTCGTCAATGGCGGCTATGACCGGGGATTGGTCGCACTCTGCCGTATCCTGCAGTCCAATGCATCGCGCTGAGTGGAGCGGAAGACTTACCTGGATCATTTCACGGTTTCATTGAAACGGTGAAATGATCCAACCTCTCTTCGATAACACCGCGGGCCAGTTCCGCTTCAATTCTGAGCTTGGCTCTGCCCTTGTTGCTCGACCGTCACGGCCACCTTCAGAGTCTCGGTGCCTGTGCCGTGCACCAGTCCCGACACCGGCGCGGCATCGCGGTAGCATAGCCCCGAGGCGATGCGGACATAGCGGTCGTCCGGGCAGACCTTGTTGGCGGGATCGAATCCCACCCAGCCAAGGCCGGCAATGTGCACGTCGGCCCAGGCGTGGCTTGCGGTCTGCTGCGGATGGTCCTCCATCATGAGGTAGCCAGAGACGTAGCGTGCGGGCAGGCCAAGGGTCCGCGCGGCAGAGATCAGGATATGGGCATGATCCTGACATACGCCCTTGCCGCGCTCCAGTGCCTCCTCGGCGGAGGTCCCGACCTGGGTCTCACCCTGTTCGTAGCGTACGGTCTCGTGAATGATCGTCATCAGCGCGTGCATGCGCTCGAGTTCGGTGGCGCCTCCGGCGGCTTTCGCGAGCTCGCGGATCCGCTTGCCCGGCTTGGTGAGCGGGGTTTCGCGGGCGTAGAGCCACAGCGGCACATAGGACTGGTGAGCGCCGACTACGCCGGCCCGGTCTTCCGTTTCGACTTCGCCTTTCGCCTCTATGCAAAGGGTCGTCCGATCGGCGTCGAGGCTGACGAGATGCGTGCGGTTGCCGAACTGGTCGTCATAGCTCACTTCTATGGCGGCGCCGTCCACGAGCGTCTTCCAGTTCCGGACGGTCTGGCCCGGCAAATTTACCGGCGTGAGGCGCAGGCGCTGCAATGCATATTGTACCGGTTCGTCGTAATGATACTCGGTCGTGTGGCTGATTTTCAGATACATCTACGCCCCCTGAAGCTCATTGATAGAACCGGTAACCATCGGAGATTTCCCGGCCGAGGCGATTGTTCTGGTTGATGAACTCCTTGAGATATTGGTGTAGCCCCTGATCCATAATTTCCGCGATCGACTGGCTGCGCAGCAAGCCGAGCGTCTGCTCGGCGGTCTCGTGGGCCGCGTGCCGCTCGCCGTATTCGCGCGCGAGATAACCGAGATTGGAGACTAGCTTGTCGTAGCAATAGGCCAGCGAGCGCGGCATGCGGCCGTTTGCGATCAGGAAGTCGGCGATATTTGCGGGCCTGAGTTCGGCATCATAGACCCAGCCATAGGAGCGGTGTGCGGAGACCGAGCGCAGGATCGACTCCCATTGGACGTTGTCCATGGACGATCCGACCGCGGAGACTGCCGGCAGAAGCACGTAATATTTGACGTCGAGGATGCGGGCGGTGTTGTCGGCTCTCTCGATGAAGGTGCCGATGCGAGAGAAGTTGAATATCTCGTTCCTGAGCATCGTGCCGTGGAAGGCGCCCCGGATAAGCCCGGCCCGCCGCTTAATCGTGTCGATGATCTCCGGCATGTCGGTGGTCTTCGCCCTCCTGGCGAGGATTCCCTTCATTTCGATCCAGCATTCGTTGATCGCTTCCCATGTCTCGCGCGTGAGCGCCGTGCGGACCATGCGGGCGTTGTTGCGGCCGGCCTCGATGCACGACATCACGCTTGACGGGTTGGTGCGGTCACGCAGAAGGAAGTCGATCGCGTCGCCGCTCGTCAATCCTTCGTGGACCTGATCATAGAGTTCGCGCACGTCCGCGCTTTGCAGCACCCCGTCCCAGTCGTCCTCGGCCGCTTCGCTGCGCGTGAGCGACATGCGCAATCCGGCATCGATGAGGCGGGCGCTGTTCTCCGCGCGCTCGATATAGCGGAACATCCAGTAGAGGCCGTTTGCAGTTCTTCCCAGCATGGCCTCAGTCCTCCAGCACCCAGGTATCCTTGGTCCCGCCGCCCTGGCTGGAATTCACCACCAGGGAGCCTTCTTTCAGGGCCACGCGGGTCAGGCCGCCCGGAATGATCTGAACCTTGTCGGAGACGAGCACATAGGGACGCAGATCGACGTGGCGCGGCGCAATGCCCTTGTTGACCATGATGGGCACCGTCGAGAGCGACAATGTCGGCTGGGCAATGTAGTTGCCGGGACGGGATTTGAGCTTCTCGGCGAAGGCTGCACATTCCTTTTTTGTCGCGGTCGGGCCGACGAGCATGCCGTAGCCGCCGGAGCCGTGAACCTCCTTGACGACGAGCTCGGCGAGATGTTCGAGCACGTATTTGAGACTCTCTGGTTCCGAGCAGCGCCAGGTGGGCACGTTCTCGAGAAGGGGTTTGCGGCCGGTATAGAATTCGACAATTTCCGGCATGTAGGAATAGATCGCCTTGTCGTCGGAAATGCCGGTGCCGGGGGCATTGGCGATGGTGATATTGCCGGCGCGATAGACATCCATGATCCCCGGTATCCCGAGGGCGGAATCCGGGCGGAAGGTGAGGGGGTCTAGGAAATCGTCGTCGACGCGCCGGTAAAGCACGTCTATCGCCTCGTACCCGCGTGTCGTGCGCATCTTTACCCTGCCGTCGATGACGCGCAGGTCCGAGCCCTCCACCAGTTCGACGCCCATCATATCCGCCAGGAATGCGTGCTCGTAGAAGGCCGAGTTGTAGATCCCGGGCGTGAGGACGGCAACGCGCGGCTTGCCCTCGCAGCCGGCCGGAGCGAGCGAGGAAAGGCTCTGGCGAAGCAGATTGGGATAGTTCTCTACCGGCCGCACGCGGTTCTGGTGGAACAGCTCCGGAAACATCTGCATCATCGTTTCCCGGTTTTCCAGCATGTAGCTGACGCCGGACGGCGTGCGGGCATTGTCCTCCAGCACATAGTACTGGTCTTCGCCGGTGCGTACGATGTCGGTACCGACGATGTGGGTGTAGACGCCGCCCGGCGGCCGGAAGCCGATCATCTGCGGCAGGAAGGTGTCGTTCTTCTCGACCAGTTCGCGCGGGATGCGCCCGGCGCGGATGATTTCCTGCTTGTGGTAGATGTCGTCGAGAAAGGCGTTGAGCGCGATGACGCGCTGTTCGATGCCTTGGGCGAGCCGGCGCCATTCGCGCCCGGAGATGATGCGGGGTATGAGATCGAAGGGGATCAGTTTTTCGGAGGAATCCGCGTGTCCGTAGACTGCGAAGGTGATGCCCGTCTTACGAAAAATCTTTTCGGCTTCCTTCGATTTCGCGATGAGCCGGTTTCTGTCCTGACTGGCATACCATTGATGATAAGTCGAATATGGCTGGCGCGGGCTGCTGTCCGCATTGATCATTTCGTCAAATGCCAAAGGCTGGTCCCCTTATTTTCGACCATTTGAATACAACGCAGAGTGCAATGCAAGAAGCGTGCACATTTGCCGTCGAAGAAATTTGGCGGGTGGCGGCGCGGCCGGATGCGGCCGTATTCGGCGTTTCCGGGCGAGAACCGGGGCAGCGGCACGCGCAGCCTGGGCTTCCGCTGCGCAGAAAAAACGGGCTGATGCCCGGATTTTAGGCCCTTAGGATTCGAGGAGACGCGTTCAGTAGGTTGTGGAGCGGCGGTTCCTATTCGCTGATGCTATCCATCAGAAAAATTCCTTTGACGGGGCGCTATCGCCGCTCTATCGCGGCAGCGGCGATCCTGCGCGGATCGTCGTGAATCCATTCGCTCAGGAAAGATTTCATGCTCGCCCGCCTGGCCCCGGCCATCTTCGTGCTGCTCTGGTCGACAGGCTGGGTCGTTGCAAAATATGCGGCCATCTTCGCCGATCCGCTGACCTTCCTGGCGCTGCGCTACAGCTTCGCCATTCTGCTCTTCATCGGCTTCTGTCTCCTGAGCGGTGCGCGGTGGCCGCGCTCCGCCACGGCGATCGGCCATGCCGTCGTGTCCGGCATCTTCCTCCACGGCCTCTATCTCGGTGCCGTATGGTGGGCGATCGGGCAAGGTGTGCCCGCGGCGATCTCCGGCATCATTGCCGGCTTGCAGCCCCTGATGACGGCTGCGGTCGCGCCTTGGCTGATCGGCGAGAAGCTGGCGGGTCAGCAGAAGTTGGGTCTTATCCTCGGCTTTTGCGGCATCGCGCTTGCGGTTGCGCCGAAAATGCTGGCGATCGACGCGGCCGCAACGCCGATCCACCTGCTGCCGCTAGCCGTCAACGTTCTCGGCATGGCCGCCGTCACCTACGGGACGCTCTATCAGAAACGTTATCTGCAGACTGGCGACATCCGGTCGATTGCAGCGCTGCAATATGTGGGAGCGCTCCTCGTCACCATCCCCCTGGCGCTCATGCTCGAGGACCTGCGGGTCACCTGGAATATCGAACTTGTCGCGGCGCTCGCCTGGTCGGTCCTGGGCCTCTCGATGGGAGCGATCGCGCTCCTGCTCTATCTCATTCGCCGCGGGCAGGTATCGCGCGCGGCATCGCTCATCTATCTGGTGCCGCCGCTTGCCGCCGGCGAGGCGGCGCTGTTCTTCGGAGAAGCGCTGACCTGGCCGATGATCATCGGCACCGTAATTGCCGTGACAGGGGTCTATCTCACCAACCGAACGGCCGCGGGGGGAACAGCGGCGAGCGAGCCTGCAAAGGAAATGCCGGCGGTTTGACGAGCTCTATGGCGAGGTGCACTCGCACCACTGAACGCGCGCCGTCCGGTGTCGTCGGTCGCAACTTTCCGTGACCGGCTTCCATTGGACGCCGACCTGTGCCAGCTTACGCGCATGTTCGTCGTCGTCGCGCTCCGGCGCTTCCTGTGTCTGCTCGTCTTGCTCGCGGTCGTGATCGGCCCCGTGAGCGTCGGCGCGGCCACGAGCGCGATGGCCCCGTCGGACATGCAAATGGAGGCCATGGCAAGCACGGGTGTCTCCGAGGACATGTCCTGCTGCCCGCGGCAACCGCCCCTAAAGAACGACTGCGGAAGCGCATGCCCTCTAGGGCTGGTCTGCGCCGGCAACATCCTTGCACACGCGAACCGGGCCGAAGGCTGGAGCGTCTACCGCGACGCGCGCGACGCGTCGCACGCCCTCCTGGAGGACAGCGAACTTTCGTCGGCCACCATCGACCCCCCGGCGCGGCCTCCCAAAGCCTGAATCTCACTCTTCGAATCGACGGAACTGCTCCGCCCGACAGAGGTGGGGCGTCCGACCATCGACGTTTTCCAAGGACGCGGCCGACAGGCCCGTCGGGTGAGAGTTCACATGACTGCAATCCATCTTATGCCGAGAGCAGGCCTCGCCTGCCTTGCCCTGGCGCTTTTCTTCACGAACGCCTACGCCGCCGCTACGGACTACCGGTTCGAGCTCGTCGAGCCCGAGATTGCCGAGGGACCGGAAGCGATCGTCGCCGTCCGTCTCATCGACGAGAGGACGAAAGAGCCGCCGGTTTCCGGCGCGATCATTTTTGCGACCCGGCTCGACATGGCGCCGGAAGGTATGGAGGCGATGACCACCGCCGTCGAAGCCATGCCTTCGACAGAGCCCGGAGTTTACCGGTTCAGGACCGATCTCGGCATGGAAGGTGGCTGGCGCTTCAAACTGGCGGCCAAGCTCCAAAGGGAGGCCGAAACCGTTCAGGGTGAACTCCTTCTGAAGGCGATCCCGTGAAGACGCTCAAATTCCTGGTTCTGGTCGGCTCCCTCGTCCTGGCAGGCGAAGGAGGCTACGTAGCCGGGACAGGCGGCCTTACCCAACAGTTCTTCCTTGGGCAACTGCACGAGAACCCACGCCGCCTGCGGCAAAGCCGGCGGGCAAGATCATCTACTACCGGCACCCGGACGGGGTGCCGGAATGTTCGGCGGCGCCGAAGCAAACGGCGGACGGGCGCCCGTTCGTCGCGGTCAGGCAAAGCGAGGATGTCTCTTTCGAACCGCTGGAGGCGGTTGCGGAGGGTCCGGCCGCCAGCGAGCGAAAAATCCTCGATCTATCTCGATCAGGTATTGCGGGAGCGGCGCGCGGCTTGCGCGGCCGAGGGGCGTTCCCTGACGCATTCCGATCTGCAGGAGGCAATCATGGTGGGGGCGGTCGAGCGTGTCCGGCCGAAGATGATGACCGTCGTCGCCATCATGGCGGGGCTTGTGCCGATCCTTTGGAGCACCGGGTCCGGGTCGGAGGTCATGCAACGGATCGCCGTCCCGATGATCGGCGGAATGGTATCCTCGACGATCCTCACCCTGGTGGTCATTCCGGCCGTTTACGGCTTGGTGAAGGGCTGCCGGCTGTCCTCGTCGAGTGCACCGAAGAAAGTCAGTCAATTCAATGCCGCACAACCAATGTTCAAAGGAGAGCAACCATGAGAAGAAGAGAGTTTCTGTTTTCCGCGGCCGCGGCCGCGTCGGCTTGGACGATCGGGCCTGCCTTTGCGGCCGGCCGGGAAATGGTCGTCTACAAGGACCCAGATTGCGGTTGCTGCCATGCATGGGCCGAGGCGATGAAGGGAGCCGGCTTTGCGGTAGGCATAAAGGACGTCGACGATCTGTCTGCGGTAAAGCAGCGCTATGCGATACCGGATGAGATGCAAGGCTGCCATACGGCTGTCGTCGGCGGCTACTACGTGGAAGGCCATGTACCGCTGGATGCCGTGGAAAGGCTCCTCGCCGAGCGCCCGGACATTGCCGGCATCGCGGTCCCGGGCATGCCCGTCGGATCGTTGGGCATGGGGGACGACCCTCGCGCATCCTATGACGTGTTCGCGGTGAAGAGAGACGGCACCAGCGCGATCTATCAGTCCGTCAGACCCAAAGGCTAACTGGCGCAGGTGACGCAGGGCAGTGTCGAAACGGCGGGCATCTACCCGCCGTTCCACGACGTCATTGCGCCTAAGGGCGTTCAGCGCATGAAACACCAAACGCTCTAAGTCTTTGACGCTGCGCACTTATCCTCGAAGTGCTCTCGAGCGGGATGAGGAAAAGTGTGTGCGGTTTTCCGCCCGCATCCCGCGTCTCAACTTCTTGGAACCGATCACGTTCATGTTTTTAGGTCGACCCGACCTAGATCTAGCGCTGATGGCCGCGACCGTCGGCACGCTGCGGTCGATTGCCGCCGCCGTTGCGTTCGCCTGACTGTTCGCTCCCACGGCGGCCGGCCTGCTGAGGTCCGGGCCGCCCATGGTGCTTCTGCGCCTTGTGATTGCGGTGGCCTTCCGGCCGTCCGTCCGCCGGTCCATGCCCGGCAGCACGCTGGTCGCGGCGCTCGTGCGAGCGCTCGTCGCGCAGCAGTTCATCGCCGGCGAATCCGCCGGCTGCCGCCTGGCGCTGCGGCCGATCGCGGCGGGGTCCGCCCTGGCGCTGCCCTGCGCTATTGGCGCGAGGCTGGCCGTTACCACGAGGCTGACCGTTGCCGCGACCGCCACGTCCCTTGGAGGGGCGCGCCTGGTCGGCGGGTGCTTCGCCGCTGGCGACGGCGATCTGGATGCCCATCAGCTTTTCGATGTCACGCAGCAGGCGGATTTCGTCCGGCGCACAGAATGCGATCGCGATGCCGTCGCGGCCGTTACGGGCCGTGCGGCCGATACGGTGCACATAGGCGTCGGGCACTTCCGGCAGGTCGTAGTTGTAGACGTGGGTGACGCCTGGAATGTCGATCCCGCGAGCGGCCACATCCGTCGCCACGAGCACGCGGATCTCACCGTCGCGGAATGCCTTCAGCGCGCGCTCCCGCTGGCCCTGGCTCTTGTTGCCATGGATCGAGGCGGCCTTGAAGCCGACATGGTCGAGATGCTTCATCAGCTTCTCGGCGCCATGCTTGGTGCGGCTGAAAATCAGCGACAGCCCATCGGGATTGGCAGTCAGCGTCTGCTTCAGGATCGTCGTCTTCAGGTCCTTGCCGGGGACGAAATGCACATATTGTTCGACCTTGTCGGCGGCCTTACCCGGAGGCGAGACTTCGACCTTGACCGGATCGGTCAGGTATTCGCCGGCAAGCTCGGCAATCAGCTTCGGCATGGTTGCGGAGAAGAGCAGCGTCTGACGATTCTTCGGCACCAGCTTGGAAATCTTGCGCAGGTCGTGGATGAAGCCGAGATCGAGCATCTGGTCAGCCTCGTCGAGAACGAGGTAGCGAGCCTGTGTCAGCGTCACCGCCTTGCGAGAAACGAGGTCGAGCAGGCGGCCGGGGGTCGCGACGAGAATGTCGACGCCACGGGCGAGCTGTTCGGTCTGCTTGTTGATCGAAACGCCACCGACGACGAGGCCGATCTTGAGCGGGCTCTTCTTTACGAAAAGCTTCAGGTTGGCCGCGATCTGGTTCACCAGTTCACGGGTAGGTGCGAGCACGAGAGCGCGAATGTTGCGCGGATCGGGACGTCTGCCATCGGCTACGAGCTTTTCGATCATCGGCAGGCCGAACGCAGCGGTCTTGCCGGTGCCCGTCTGCGCAAGACCGATGAGGTCATGGTCTTTCAGGACCAGCGGAATGGCTTGAGCCTGGATGGGCGTCGGCTTTTCGAAACCATTGGCGGAGAGTGTCGCCACGATGTGCTCGGAGAGGCCAAGCTCTTTGAAAGTGGACAATGCATATACCTTTCGGGGCGCCAAACGCTCTCGCCGGAACGGCAGGATGCGGTTCCGGTGTCATCTGGCGTCAAGAACCCCGCGTGAATTGGGAACTTGTGGGTTAATAGAAAATCGTCAGGCGCCTGTGCTGCCGCGGAGGGCGGCGATGTTTCGCGCTTTTCCTTCTTCACGGCTTCGAAGTGATGCCGAGGGCGCGCTCACGCGGCGGCCGGAAGGTGACGCAGGCCTTAGATCGTTGTTTTGCGCCGGAAAGTCAAGCCGCATCTTTTCGCCGCTGCGAAGGCAGCGCCGTCTATCACGCCGGCAGGCGCAAAACATCGTCACGGCGAAAGGGCATGACCACGCGCCGAGTTCCGCGGCGATAGCCGGCAAAGAAGCAGCGCGTCATGTATGTTCCCCTTGCAGAAGAAGGGCCTGAGCGTACAATCTGGCCGCTTGGCCTCGCCGATTGCCGGCTGCTGACGGGCTCGTGATGCGAGCAGGCCACGCCGACACGGAATGCGCAGATATTCGGCGGCAAGGAACCTGACGCGGCCTCAGCCGTTCTGTCCGTGAGCCTCGCCAACCTATCTGCCATCGACACGGGGAGACAATAGTGCGGAACCGAATCTGGATACTGACAGCCGATGGAAACACGGCGCGCATCGTGAAGGACGTCAACCTGCTGAAGGATGGCAGGCAGCAGCCGGAGGAGGAGACATTCCAAATCGAGACCAAGCGTCGTCAGGACATCATGGCCGACAGGCCCGGGCGCAGCCATTCGTCGGTCGGTCACGGCCGCTCGGCGATGGAGTATAGCAGCGACCCCGTACGGGAGGAGCAGCATCGCTTCGCCATGGAGATCGCCGGGAAGCTCGACCACTATGCCCACGACCATGCCTTCGAGAACCTCGTGATCTGCGCGGCGCCCAGGACGCTCGGCGACCTGAGGAAGCTGCTCTCGCACCAGGTCAAGGAAAAGACACTTGCCGAAATCGACCGCAATTGCGTCGCCGTCCCCACCGATCAGTTGATCGCGACGGTCAAGTCCGTGGTCTTTCCGGGATAAGCCCAACCGGATCCGGGAAATCAGGATTTGTCGCCGCGCAGCATCTCACGCTTGCCGGCAAAGCCGGGGCGGCGCTCGACGGTGAAGCCCGCGGCCGCCAGGTTGCGGCGGACGAAGCCGGCTGCCGCATAGGTCGCGAAGCTGCCGCCTGAGACGGTCGTGTCGAACACCAGCCGCATCAGTTCTTCCGACCACATGTCCGGATTGCGAGAGGGGGCGAAACCGTCGAGATACCAGGCGTCGAAGTCCGGAGGGGACGCTGAAACGCCGTCGAGCGCCGCGCCGATCACGACGGTGAGCCGTACCTGCCCGGTAAAGGCGATGTCTACCTGGCCGGCCGGGTTCGTGGGCCAATTGGCAACGAGCGCTTGCCGCTCCTCGTCGATTTCCGGCCAATGCGCCAGCGCGCGGTCGATCTCCCCGGCTTGCATGGGAAAGCGCTCGAAGGAAACGAACTGGAGGCTCCCCGCCGCCGGCGACTGTTTCCACTGGCGCCAGGTTTCGCAGAAATTGAGCCCCGTGCCGAAGCCGAGTTCGCCGATCGTGAATGTGCCGCCCGCTTCCCAGCGTTCCGGCAGCCGGTTGCCGGCAAGAAAGACGTGGCCGCATTCGAGCCGTCCGTCGGTGCGGCAATAAAAGTGATCGCCAAATTCCTTCGAATAGGGCATATCGCCCTCGTGCCATTCGAGGTTTTGCCGCGAGGATGAAGGGCTCTGGCCGGGATCGGTTCCTGTCATGGTGAACCCGATAATTCTCCGGCCCGGGAAGGTCAATCGATGTGCGAAGTTTTGATCGTGGGCGGCGGCGTCATGGGGCTCTGGGCCGCCGTGATGGCTGCCCGCGCCGGCCTCGCGACGCGGCTTCTCGAGCGCAGACTGATCGGTTCCGGCGCCAGCGGCGGTCTCCTCGGCGCGCTCATGCCGCATATGCCCGACCGCTGGAACGACAAGAAGCAGTTCCAGTTCGATGCCCTGGTGTCGCTCGAAGGCGAGATCGCCGCCCTTGAAACAGCCACGGGCCTCTCGGCAGGCTATCGTCGCTCCGGCCGTGTCATGCCCCTTGGCAAGCCGCATCTGCGGGAGATCGCCCTTGGTCGCGAGCAGGATGCGGCGCAGAATTGGCATACTCCGGCACGCCGGTTCCATTGGCATGTCCGCGACGCCGATGCAGGCGGTTGGCCGGCCGCCGATGCGGCGCCCTTCGGTGTCGTCCATGACACGCTGGCCGCCCGGCTGGCGCCGCGCAGCCTGCTTGCGATGCTGCGGGCCGCATTGGAGCAATTTCCGCATGTCCGGCTCGAGGAAGGGGCGGAAGTCGTCTCGCTCGATCCGGCGCGCGGCCGGATTTCACTCGCGGACGGGCGCGATTTGACCTGCGATCGCCTGATCCTCGCCGCGGGCGTCGAAAGCTTCTCCTTCATCGACGGTTTGACCGAGCCGCTGCGGGCACCGAGCGGCGGTGCGGTCAAAGGCCAGGCGGCGCTGCTTCGCGCCGATATCGATCCGGCTTTGCCCATCATCTTTGCCGACGGGCTCTATGTCGTCCCGCATGAAAGCGGCCAGGTGGCGGTCGGCAGCACGAGCGAGAACCGGTTCGAGGAACCCTATTCCACCGATGGCCAGCTCGATGCCCTGCTTGCCCGCGCAACGGCTCTTGCGCCCGCTTTGCGCGGCGCCCCGGTGGTCGAGCGCTGGGCGGGCCTGCGCCCCAGATCTACGGGGCGCGAACCCATGGTCGGCCGTCACCCCGATCACGAAAGGGTCTTCGTGTTGACGGGCGGATTCAAGGTGAGCTTTGGACTGGCGCATGCTCTGGCGCGATCCGCGGTCGACGAGATTGCCGGCCGTCCAGCCAGCGCGCTCCCCCAAACTTTCCAATGTGCGCACCATATCGCGGCATTGCGATAGGCGAGGCTGGCTTCACGACCCCGTATGGCCTGCGTAATTCGTCAATCTGTCACGCAAATCACTTAACACGCCGCCATTGGATCTCGAACGGGACGCGGGCGGAGCGCACGTTTCCTTATTCCGCTTCCACGGACTTCCGGAGCTTGCGCCATGCGCTATGCGATCTGTTTCACCCCGCCGATGGGAGACCCGCTTTCTGCGGCAGCTGCCAGCTGGCTCGGCCGCAGCGTCTATTCCGGGGAGGCCGTGGAACTGCCGTCGATTGCCGGCCTTGCGGTTTCGGAGATGGCCTTTTACACGGCCGTTCCACGCCGCTTCGGCTTTCATGCAATGATCATGGCGCCCTTCCGCCTGAGGCCGGATATGGACGAAGCGCAATTGCTCAAGGCCATGATGCTTTTCACGAGCGGGGAGACGCCGTTCCAGATCGAGCGGCTGGAGGTTGCGCGCCTCAGCCAGTGCTGGGGGCTGATGCCAGAGGTGCCCAGCCAGTCGATGCATCTGCTCGCCGCCCGAGTCCTGCAGGCGCTCGACCGGTTTCGCGCTCCGCTGAGTGAGGACGATATCGAACGGGCGGACCCGGACAGGCTCACGGCTCCGCAATTCACCAACCTGCATCGCTGGGGCGATCCCCATGTGATGGACGAATATCGCTTCCACATGCCGCTGACCGGCCCTCTGAACGTCGATGTGGGGCGGCGGGTTGAGGCCCCCTTGCGCGGATTGTTCGAACCGCTGCTGACCGAGCCGCTCCTGATCGGCAGCCTCGCCCTGTTCATCGAGCACGAGCCCGGAGCGCCGATGCGCGTGCATTCGCAGCATCCGCTTGGAAAGATTTCAGCGCGCCCGCGGGCCAAGGCAGGACTCTCGGTCGGGCAGCGCCCCGGCACGGACACTCTTGCCACGCCGCCGGTCGCGGTGACCGCCTCGCTCCCCGGCAGGCCGTAACCTCGGAATCGCCATTTTTCTCATCTCGACAATCCGGTGCGGGATGCTACCGTTCCGGAAAAGTCGAAGGGTGAAATCATGTCCGAGAATTCCTATCCGCGCGACCTCGTCGGCTACGGGCGCAGGCCGCCTGAGGTGCGTTGGCCGGGCGACGCCAATATCGCCGTGCAGTTCGTGCTGAACTATGAGGAGGGCGGCGAAAGCTGCATTCTCGACGGCGATCCGGCGTCCGAGTGTCTGCTGTCGGAGATCGTCGGCGCTCAGCCATGGGCTGGACAGCGCAACCTCAATATGGAGTCGATCTACGAGTATGGCGCCCGCGCCGGCTTCTGGCGGTTGTGGCGGATGTTCACGAACCGGGGCGTGACGCTGACGGTCTATGGCGTGACGCTCGCCATGGCACGCAATCCGGAAGCCGTCGCCGCCATGAAGGAGGCCGGCTGGGAGATCGCCAGCCACGGCCTGCGCTGGCTCGAATACAAGGACGTTCCGGAAGACATCGAGCGCCAGCACATCCGCGAGGTCGTGCGGCTGCACACCGAACTGACCGGCGAGCGCCCGCTCGGCATCTACCAGGGCAAGCCCTCGGCAAATACGCTCAAGCTCGTGCTGGAGGAGGGCGGTTTCCTCTATTCCTGCGATTCCTACGCGGACGAGCTTCCCTATTGGGTCCCCGGACCGACGCCCGGCAATCCGCATCTCATCATTCCCTATACGCTCGACGCCAACGACATGCGCTTTGCGACCAATCAGGGCTTCAATTCCGGCGACCAATTCTTCACCTATCTCAAGGACACGTTCGACGTGCTCTATGCGGAGGGCAGGGAAGGCAGCCCGAAGATGATGAATATCGGCCTGCACTGCCGTCTGGTCGGGCGGCCCGGTCGCGCCGCGGCGCTTGCGCGGTTCATCGACTATGTGATGTCCCACGACAAGGTCTGGGTGCCGCGCCGCATCGACATCGCGCGCCACTGGTACGAACACCACAAGCCCAACGGTACGCGCTGATGTCGGAGCGCGATGATTTCATCCGGCGCTTCGGCGGCATCTTCGAGCACTCGCCCTGGGTCGCGGAACGCGCCTATGATCGCGCGGCTTCTTCCGGATTGACCGCTGGCAACGTCCATTCGGCGCTCTGCAACGCGTTCCGCGCGGCTTCCCCGGCCGAACGGCTTCGGGTATTACGGGCTCATCCTAATCTTGCAGGCAAGCTGGCGGTGGCGGGCGAGCTCACGGCCGCTTCGAAAGCCGAGCAGGCGTCTGCCGGTCTCGACCGGCTCTCCCCCGAAGAGCATTCGCGCTTCACCGGGTTGAACACGACCTACACCAAGAAATTCGGCTTTCCCTTCATCATCGCGGTGAAGGGGCTGACGAAGGAAGACATCCTCGCCGCTTTCGAGAGGCGCATTGACAATTCCAAGGAAGAGGAATTTGAAACGGCCTGTGCCGAGGTGGAGCGGATCGCCCGCCTGCGGCTCCGATCCATGCTTCCGGGAGACGACAATGCCTGACACCATTCCTGATCTGTCCGTCTGTGCGGCCGGGACGCCACGTTTCGCG
The DNA here is from genome assembly GCF_030064585.1 of Ensifer meliloti. Taxonomy (NCBI): domain Bacteria; kingdom Pseudomonadati; phylum Pseudomonadota; class Alphaproteobacteria; order Hyphomicrobiales; family Rhizobiaceae; genus Ensifer; species Ensifer meliloti. The sequence continues at coordinate 449,954 of NZ_CP120364.1, read as the reverse complement.
TCCGGGCCTTCGCGCGTCAACGCGCAGAGAGCCGGAACGGCAGGCTGATGTCGCATATGCTTTCGATCGAGCCTCTGACCAGGGAGGCTTTCGCGCCGTTCGGCAGCGTCATCGAGGCCGACCCGGCCTCGATGCGCTTCATCAATGGCGGCAATACCGAACGGTTTCACGCGCTCGCGCGCGTCGATGCGGCGGGAGAGGGTGCCGGCGTCATCATCAACATCTTTCGCGGGCAGCCCCGGGTATTTCCCTATTCCGTGACGATGATGGAGCGCCATCCGCTCGGCAGCCAGAGCTTTTCGCCGCTCCGGGACCGGCCGTGGCTGGTTGTAGTCGCCGAGGATGAAGGCGACCGTCCGGGCCGGCCGAGGGTCTTCATTGCGGGTGGCAGGCAGGGCGTCAACTACGGCCGCAATGTCTGGCATCATCCGCTGATGTCAGTGGGCGCCGTCAGCGAGTTCATCGTCGTCGACCGCGAGGGGCCGGGTAACAACCTGGAAGAATTCCACTACGACGAGGCTTTCGTCATTCCCGATCCATCCAAAGGGTGAATGCGATGAGCAAGCCAGGCCGCCTGACGACCCACGTCCTCGACACCGCGCTCGGCAGACCGGCCCACGGGCTGAAGATCGATCTCTACCGCCTCGAAGGCGATGCGCGGCACCTGATCCGTAGCGTTCATACCAACAGCGACGGCCGTGTCGGTGGACCGCTCATGGAGGGGGCCGGGTTGACGACCGGGACCTACGAACTCGTCTTCCACGCCGGCGACTATTTAAGGTCAACCGGAGTTACGCTTCCGGATCCCGCCTTTCTCGAGCTCGTTCCCCTGCGCTTCGGCATTGCAGATGCCGACAGCCATTACCACGTGCCGCTGCTGCTTTCGCCCTACGGGTACTCCACCTATCGCGGCAGCTGATGGCGCGTCGGTAGGCCGCAACCCGATCACGGGCTGACAAAACGCGCTACGAGAAGAAAAGTTACGTAAATCATTATCGCATGAATACATATAAGTAGCCACCGTGGAATGTATAATTATGTATACTTGATGATAGCGTCTATTAGTTAAAGCATTAAAAACCAAGCAAGTAGAAAGAACCAGATATAAAGTCATCCCCGTTACCTCGCTTCGTGGCTCTGCAGGCGCGCACTCGCCATATCCCGCGAGTTAACAACTTCCGGCTACGCGACGATCGACTCATGAGGGTTGATGGTGCGGCTCCGGACGTGCCTACTCGGCGATGATGTCGCGGCCGACCTCGGTGATGCGGCGTTTGCCGCAGAGCGCCATGGTGGTGTCCATCTCTTTGCGGATGATGTCGAGCGCGAGCGTCACGCCTTCCTTGCCGAGCGCGCCGAGGCCGTAGAGGAAGGGGCGGCCGATATAGGTGCCTTTCGCACCGAGCGCGATCGCCTTCAGGACGTCCTGGCCGGAACGAATGCCGCCGTCGAGGTGTACCTCGATCTGGTCGCCGACGGCCTCGACGATGCGCGGCAGCATGCTGATCGAGGAATGCGCGCCGTCGAGCTGGCGTCCGCCATGGTTCGAAACGATGATTGCGTCGGCGCCGGTCTTCGCCGCAATTTTTGCGTCTTCCGGATCGAGAATGCCCTTGAGGATCAGCGGACCGCCCCAGCGCTCCTTGATCCACTCGACGTCCTTCCAGGAAAGCTGCGGGTCGAACTGTTCGTTCGTCCAGGCCTGAAGCGAGGAGAGATCGGCGACGCTCTTGGCATGGCCGACGATGTTGCGGAAGGTACGGCGGTTGGTGCCGAGCATCTTCATGCACCAGCCGGGCCGCGTCGCCATCATCCAGAGGTGTTTCGGCGTCAGTCGCGGCGGCGCGGACAGGCCGTTGCGAAGGTCCTTATGGCGCTGGCCGAGGATCTGCAGGTCGAGCGTCAGGACGAGGGCGGAACACTTCGCGGCCTTGGCCCGGTCGATCAGATCGAGCACGAATTCGCGCTCGCGCATGACATAGAGCTGGAACCAGAACGGCTTCGTCGTCACCGAGGCGACGTCCTCGATCGAGCAGATGCTCATGGTCGACAGCGTGAAGGGAACGCCGAAAGCCTCGGCCGCCTGAGCCGCCAGCATCTCGCCGTCGGCATGCTGCATGCCCGTCAGGCCGGTGGGGGCGAGCGCAACCGGCATCGAGACCTTCTGCCCGATCATCGTCGTTTCGAGCGAGCGGTCGGACATGTCGACCAGCACCCGCTGGCGCAGCTTGATCCCGGCGAAATCCTCCTCGTTGGCGCGGTAGGTTCCCTCCGTCCATGCGCCGCTGTCCGCATAATCGAAGAAAAGCTTCGGCACGCGCCGTCTGGCCAGGGCCTTGAGGTCCCGTATTTCGAGAATCTGCGTCATGGATCGGCCTCATCGAGTGAATGACAGCCGAGCCCTTATCATGATTTCGGAGGGCTTGTAATAGTTGCAGAAAGCGAGAGGTCAAAAAATCTTACCTCTTGTTTTCAACTCTGCTCAGGCTGCGCCATGGGTTGATTTGCAGGGCCTGCCGGCGACGTAGGTCTCGACCACGGCGCGGTCGTCGCCCATCGTCTGCAGGAGAAAGAGTTCGTCGGCCAGCGAATTGACCACTTCGGCTCTGAGCGCCATTGCAGGCGTTGCCGCCATGTCGAGTACCGTAATGTCCGCATCGGTGCCGGGCTCCAGCGTGCCGATACGGTCGGCGAGAGACAGTGCCTCGGCATTGCCGCGGGTCATCATGTAGAAGCTGTCGAAGGGGTTCAGCCTTTCGCCCTGCAATTGCAGGATCTTGTAGGCCTCGTCGAGCGTCTTCAGCATCGAGTAGCTGGTGCCGCCGCCGATGTCCGAGGCGACGGAAACGCGCACCGGTTTTTGCCGGCGCTTGAGCGCCCGCAGGGGAAACAGGCCGGAGCCGAGGAAGAGATTGGACGTCGGGCAGAAGACGGCGACCGAGCCGGTCTCGCTCATCGCATCCGCTTCGCGCTCGGAGAGGTGGATGCAATGTCCGAACAGGCTTTTCGGCCCCAGCAGCCCGTAGCGGGCGTAGACGTCGGTATAGTCGGTCGCTTCCGGATAGAGTTCCGAGGTATAGGCGATTTCGTCGCGGTTCTCGGAGAGATGCGTCTGCACATGCAGGTCGGGAAACTCGCCGACGAGAAATTTCGCGACCTCCATCTGCTCCGGCGTGGAAGTGATGGCGAAACGGGGGGTGATGGCCACATGGTTGCGGCCCTTGCCGTGCCAGTCGGCGATGACAGCGCGGGTCTCGTCATAGCTCATCTCCGGCGTGTCGAGCAGGCCCTGCGGCGCATTGCGGTCCATCATCACCTTGCCTGCGATCATGCACATGCCGCGCTTCAGGCTCTCTGCGAAGAAGGCGTCGGCGGAGGTCTTGTGGACCGAACAGTAGGCCGTCGCCGTCGTCGTGCCGTGGCGGATCATCTCGTCGAAGAAATGGCGGGCGATCCGCTCCGCATGCGCCGTCTCGACGAAACGGCATTCCTCGGGAAAGGTGTAGGTGTTCAGCCATTCGAGCAGATCGGCCGCGTAGGAGGCCATCACCTGCATCTGCGGGAAATGCAAATGCGTGTCGATGAGGCCCGGCACGATCAGGTGCGGGCGATGGTCGATCTCGGGGACCTCCTCAGGCGCTGCCGCCTTGACCGCTGCATAGGAGCCGGATGCCATGATCACGCCGTTCTCGACGAGAAGGGCACCGTCGCTTTCGTAGGCATAGGCGGCACTGTCGTCGATGCCTTGAGGTTCGCGATGGAAGCTCAGCAGGCGGCCGCGAATGAGGGTGGATGTCATCGTGTCTCCCCGACGGCGCTTTCGAACCAGGCCGTCACCAGCCTGCGCTCTTCCGCCGTCATGTCGCTTATGTTGCCGGGCGGCATGGCATGGCTGCGCCCCGCCTGGATATAGATTTCCCGCGCGCGGGCAGCAATCTCGGCGTCGCTTTCGAGCGTGACGTCGTTGGGAGCCCGCACAATTCCTTCATAGACCGGCTCGGCCGCGTGGCACATGCTGCAGCGGGTCGAGATCGTCTCCTTGATTGCGGGAAAATGCGCGTTTTCGGCAAAGCGCCGGAAGGCCGGTGCCGTGTCGGCCCGTTCTTCTCCCGTCAGTATTTTCGGCGCCGTCGAGAGCCACATGATCAGGATGAACAGGAGCGTGGTGACAAGCCAGGTCCAGGTGGGCCTGCCCTTGCGCGCATGCGTGGTGTTGAACCAATGACGGATCGTAACGCCCATCAGGAAGACGAGCGCCGCGATGATCCAGTTGAAGGCCGTCGCGAAGGCGAGCGGATAGTGGTTCGATAGCATGAAGAAGATGACGGGCAGCGTCAGATAGTTGTTGTGCAGCGAGCGCTGCTTCGCCTGCGCGCCGAGCCTTGGATCCGGCATGCGGCCGGCGATCAGGTCGGCGACGACGATCTTCTGGTTGGGGATGATGATCAGGAAGACGTTGGCCGACATGATCGTGGCGGTGAAGGCGCCGAGATGCAGGAAGGCGGCGCGGCCGGTGAAGACCTGGGTATAGCCCCAGGCCATGGCGACCAGTACCAGATAGAGCAGCGCCATCAGTCCCCAGGTGCTTTTCCCGATCGGCGATTTGCAGAGAAGGTCATAGAGGACCCAGCCGAGACCGAGCGAGGCAAGCGAGATCAGGATCGCGGTGGTGGCCGAAATGTCCAGGACATGCCGGTCTATGAGGAAGAGGTCGGCGCCGCCATAATAGACGATGCAGAGCATGGCGAAGCCGGAGAGCCAAGTCGCGTAGGACTCCCACTTGAACCAGGTGAGGTGCTCCGGCATGGCGGCTGGCGCCACGAGATATTTCTGGATGTGATAGAAACCCCCGCCATGGACCTGCCATTCCTCGCCATAGGCGCCCGGGGGCAGATGGTCGCGTTTTACGAGACCGAGATCGAGCGCGATGAAATAGAAAGACGAGCCGATCCAGGCGATGGCAGTAACGACATGCAGCCAGCGGACGGCGAAGGCCAGCCATTCCCAGGCAATGGCGAATTCATACATTCGAGGTCCCTTTTCTCTCCGTTCGCACAACCTTGCGAGAAAAACGGGAAGCGGGGAAGGGGCGATCTCCGTAGTTTCACGGTGTTGGGCGTCCTGTCCGAAAGTCGCTTCCGATACTTCAGTGCGGGTCTCGACGAGCGTCCGGAGCGAGCTTGCCAAGAATCCAGTCTCGGAAAGCGCGGATCTTCGGGGTGTTGCGGCGGGCGTGCGGATAGACGAGCCAGTAATCGTGGCCGTCGCTGCATCGCAGTTCGAACGGCTGGTAAAGCCTGCCAAGCGCCACGTCGTCGGTATAGAATTCAGGCATCAGGATCGCGACGCCTTGGCCGGCGACCGCCGCCCTGGCTTCGAAGGCCTGGGCGCCGAGCCGGCTTGCCGGACGGCCGTCGAGATCCGGATCGTCCACCCCCGCAGCGCGAAACCACAAGGACCACCACGGATCTCGAGGGTCGATGATGCGGAGCTTCAAAAGGTCCCGCGGCGTCCGCACGCCGCCGATCGTCTCCGCAAGGGCTGGGCTGAGCATCGGTGCAAACTCCACCCGCATCAGCCGATGGCTGACGAGGCCGGGCCAGTCGCCCTTGCCGGAGCGGATCGCGACGTCGACCGACTCCTTGTTGAAATCGATGATCGCGTCGTTCGCCACCAGACGCACTGCAATATTCGGATGATAGAGTTGGAACGTTCCGATTTCCCGGGCGAGCCATTGCGAGGCAAAGGTCGCCGTGGAGTTGATCAGCAAGGCCGCTTCCGTATTCCCGCGCGCCGAGGCGACCGCCTCCTGCAGCATCTCGAAGGCTTCCGTCACTTTCGGAGCCAGGTGCTGCCCAACCTCCGTGAGCGTGATCTGCCGCGGACGTCTCAGGAAGAGCGGCTCACCGATATTCTCCTCGATCAGCTTGATCTGGTAGCTGACCGCCGTCTGGGTCATGCCGAGTTCGTCGCCCGCCTTGGTGAAACTGCCGAGCCGCGCGGCCGCCTCGAAGACCTTCAGCGCATTCAGCGGAAACTGCTTCGACATCTTCATGGATAAGTTCTCTTGATGCATGCAGACGGATGTTCGATTGGAATCGGAGCATCTATCCGGGCATCCTGCAAGTCAACTTCACCGCTTTGAAAAGGTGCTCAGATGTCCTGCGATCTTACAGAATTTACTGAAAGAAAGCCGATTCTCCCACTGAACGGGATCATCCGGTTTGCCGCTTCGGCACTGCGCCGCATAAGAGGCCGGAGCTTAAGCCTCGACCTCGAATCCACATCCGAATACATGAAAAAGGACTTGGGGTTTCTCGACGGCCGCATGGCCCGGCAGGACGACGACCTGCTGCGGTAGAGAGGCTGTTCATTCGAACTGTTCGCTGCAGTTCAAGGCCTGTTGAGATTCGGGATACCCCGCCGTGGCTTGTTTGATCTCCTCATCCCTGTGCTCGTCACAGGGATCCAGCCACACCAACTCCTTGGGCTGAAAGAATTCCTCCCGCGCCGCAGACGCGGGGCTGCTCCCATCTCTGTGACGAGCACAGAGATGAGGGTGAGGAGAGATTGCAGTTCTCCATCTCGCAGCAGCCGTCATAAACTCAAGATGAATCTCAACGGGCCCTAGACCGCATGCGGGCGGAAAACCGCACTCCTCATCCCGCTCTAAGCCGCTCCACCGCCATCAGGACGCGCTCGGGCGTTGCCGGCGTATCGAGCCGGGGGCACTCGCGATAGCCGGCGATGCTGGCGACGGCCATCGACAGAGCCTCGACCACCGAAATCGGCAGCATGAGGGGCGGCTCTCCTACGGCCTTCGACTTGCCGATCGTCTCTTCCACATTTTCCGACCATTCGGCGAGGCGCACGTTGAAAGTCTTCGGCCGATCCGAGGCAAGGGGTATTTTGTAGGTCGAGGGCGCATGCGTCCTCAGCCGTCCCTTCTCGTCCCACCAGAGCTCTTCCGTCGTGAGCCAGCCCATGCCCTGAACGAAGCCGCCCTCGATCTGGCCGAGATCGATCGCCGGATTAAGCGAACGGCCGACGTCATGCAGCACGTCGACGCGATCGACCATGTATTCGCCTGTCAGCGTATCGATCGAGACCTCGGAAACGGCCGCGCCATAGGCAAAGTAGTAGAAGGGTGTGCCGCGGCCGGCGGCCCGGTCCCAATGGATGCCAGGCGTCGCATAGAAGCCGGCGGCGGAGAGCTGGACACGTGCACCGTAGGCCTCCTGCACGAACTGCGCAAAGGGCACGAGCTCGTCGCCGATCCGGACATGATTGGCCACGAAGGTGACGTTTTCGGCCGTTGTCTGCCAGCGCTCGGCCGCAAAGGCGACGAGCCGCTCCTTGATCTGACGCGCAGCATCGAAGGCGGCCATGCCGTTGAGGTCGGAGCCGGAGGAGGCGGCTGTCGCAGACGTATTCGGCACCTTGCCGGTCGTGGTCGCGGTTATTTTCACCCGGTCGATGTCGATCTGGAAACTGTCTGCAAGGACCTGCGCCACTTTCGTATAGACGCCCTGGCCCATCTCGGTGCCGCCGTGGTTGAGGTGAACCGAGCCGTCCGTGTAGATGTGGACGAGGGCGCCGGCCTGGTTCAGATGTGTGAGGGTGAAGGAGATGCCAAATTTCACCGGCGTCAATGCAATCCCCTTGCGGATAACCCGGCTCGATCTGTTGAATTCGATGATCGCCGCCCGGCGCGCCTGATAGTCGGCGCTCGCTTCCAGCTCATCGACGATCCGGCGGATGATGTTGTCTTCGATCTTCTGGTGATAGGGCGTGACGTTGCGGCCGGAATGCGGGTCGCCATAGAAGTTCAGCTTGCGGATTTCGAGCGGGTCCTTCCCGAGCGCGTAAGCGATCTCCTCGATGATCCGCTCGCCGCCGAGCATGCCCTGCGGCCCGCCGAAGCCGCGAAAGGCGGTGTTGGAAACCGTATTGGTCTTAAGCGGTTGCGAGGTGAGCTTCACATGCGGATAGAAGTAGGCGTTGTCCGCATGGAAAAGGGCGCGGTCGGTGACGGGACCGGAGAGATCGGCGGAGAAACCGCATCGCGCGGCATAATTCGCCTGGACCGCCCGGATGCGTCCCTCCTCGTCGAAGCCGACATCGTAATTTACCAGGAAATCGTGCCGCTTGCCGGTGGCGGTCATGTCGTCGTCCCGGTCCGGGCGGAACTTGACGGCGCGGCGAAGCTTGCGCGCGGCGACGGCGGCGAGTGCTGCAAACTGGTTGCCCTGCGTTTCCTTGCCGCCGAAGCCGCCGCCCATGCGGCGGACATTCACCGTGATGGCGTTGGAGGGAACGCCGAGCACCTGCGCGACCATACGCTGGACTTCGCTCGGATGCTGCGTCGATACCCAGACGGTCATTTCGTCATCCTCGCCGGGAATCGCGAGCGCGATATGGCCTTCCAGATAGAAGTGCTCCTGGCCACCGATTCGCATGTGCCCCTGGATGCGGCGAGGCGCCCGCTCGAGCTCGCCTTCGGCGTCGCCGCGCTCGAGCGTCAGCGGCGGGGTCACCAGCTCGCCGCCGGTTGCCACGGCATCGATGACATCGATCGCCGGCAGGAAGTCACGATAGGTGATCCTGGCGAGCCGCGCGGCGCGGCGGGCGACGTCGCGCGTTTCGGCGATGACCGCGAAAGCCGGCTGGCCATGGAACTCCACCCGCCCGTCGGCAAGCACCGGCTCGTCGTGCAGATGGGTGGGGCTGATGTCGTTGGAATGCGGCATGTCCCTGGCCGTGAGCACGCAGACGACGCCGGGCACGGCGGCGACGGCGGCGAGGTCCATCTCCAGGATTTCCGCATGCGCCCGGTCCGTGAGGCCGAGCGCGCCATGCAGGGTGCCGGCGGGTTCCGGCATGTCGTCGATATAATCGGCGGTGCCCGCCACATGCTTGTGGGCGCTGTCGTGACGGAGCGGTGCGTGCATCGGTCCGGTGATTGTGGCGCGGCTCTCCAGGGTGGACTTATCCATGCCGGGGCCTCCTGACGAGGAATTTGCCCCTCATCCGCCTGCCGGCGCCTTCTCCCCGCAGGCGGGGCGAAGGGATAAGCGGTGCGCGCTCGTCCTCTCTGCGAGCCCGTTCGTCGACTGGGAGGAAGGAAGCGGCGTACTCGTCCCCTCTCCCCGCAAGCCAACCGGTCAGGGGCAATTCCGATCCGCCAATATCGCGACAGGCGCTCATGCCACTTCCTCGAGCCGCTGCAACCGGACCGTCTCTCCGATGCTCTCGAGGAAGAAGCGCATCAGCAGGTTTTTTGCCGCAAGCATGCGATAGGCACCGGTGGCCCGCAAGTCGGTGATCGGCTGATAGTCGGTCTCGAAGGCGGCCTGCGCAGTGCGGACCGTCTCCTCCGTCCAGGCCTGACCGATCAGCGCTGCTTCGACGGTCTTCGCCCGCTTCGGAGTTGCCGCCATACCGCCGAAGGCTATCCGTGCGGTTTTCACCCGGTCGCCGTCGAGCGAGATGCGGAAGGCGCCGAGCAGGGCGGAAATGTCCTCGTCGCGGCGCTTCGAGATCTTGTAGGCGGCAAAGCGCTCGTCCGCGGGCAGAGCCGGGACGAAGAGGCTCTCGACGAATTCACCGGGCCTGCGATCCTGCTTGCCATAGGCGATGAAGAAATCCTCGAGCGGCAGCGTCCGCTGGCCGTCCTTCGAGCGCAGCGTAACCGTCGCGCCGAGAACGATCAGGGGCGGCGGGCTGTCGCCGATCGGCGAGCCATTGGCGATATTGCCGCCGATCGTGCCCATGTTGCGCACCTGGTCGCCGCCGATGCGGTCGAGCAGCCGGCCCAACGACGGATAGGCTGAAGACAGGGCCTCGTGCGCCGCCGTATAGCTCACGCCTGCACCGATCGTCAGGCCTGCTGTCGAGCTTTCGATCCGCTGCAATTCGGCGATGCCATTGATGAAGACCACCGGATTGAGCGAGCGCATCTGCTTCGTCACCCAGAGCCCGACATCGGTGCAGCCGGCGACGATGGTCGCGCCTGGATGATCAGCGAGAACACCTGCCAGGTCCGCAGCGTCGACGGGTACGATCAGACAGTCCGTGCCGCTGCGGACGACGATCGTCTCCGTTTGCCCCATCGCCTGAAGGCGCGCCGTAACCGCTTCCCGCGTGCGGGTGATCGGGTCGAAGAGAGCGGCCGGGCGCTCCGCCGCCGCGGCTTCCGCCGCGCGCACGATCGGTTCGTAGCCGGTGCAGCGACAGAGATTGCCCTGCAGCGCCTTTTCTATCGCCGCGCGGCTCGGTTTTTCATTGGCAAGCCAGAGCCCGTAAAGCGACATCACGATCCCCGGAGTGCAGAAGCCGCATTGGGAGCCGTGAAAATCCACCAGTGCCTGCTGCACCGGATGCAATGTGCCGTCTGAGGCAGCCAGGTGCTCGACCGTCACGACATGCGTGGCATTCAGCGAGCCTGTGAAGCGGATGCAGGCGTTGACGCTTTCATAGACGAGGTTTTCGGCTCCGCCGCCGTCCTTCGAAAGCCGGCCGACGAGCACGGTACAGGCGCCGCAGTCGCCCTCCGCGCAGCCTTCCTTGGTGCCGGTGAGGCGGCGCTCCAGCCGCAGAAAGTCGAGCAGCGTCGCTGTCGGCGCGACGTCGGAAAGGGCGATCTCGGTGTCGTTCAGGATGAAGCGGATGCTGTCGGATGCCTGTGCCATGCCACTTCCTTATCCCTCAACCGGCTTTCCCTCAGCCGTCGATTACTGCGCCGTCCAGCCGCCATCCATCGAGACATGCGTCCCGGTGATCTGGGCGGCATCGTCGCTTGCAAGATAAAGCGCCAGGGAGGCAACCTGTTCGACGGTGATGAACTTTTTCGTCGGCTGTCCCTTGAGCATCACCTCGTTGATCACCTGCTCCTCGGTGATGCCGCGCGTTCTCGCCTGATCCGGTATCTGCTTTTCGACGAGCGGCGTCAGAACGTAGCCGGGGCAGATCGAGTTCACGGTGATGCCGCTCTCCGCCACCTCCAGCGCCACGGTCTTCGTCAACCCCATGATACCATGCTTGGCGGCGACATAGGCGGACTTGAAGGGGGAGGCCACGAGGCCATGAGCGGACGCGATATTGATGATCCGGCCCCAGCCCTTCTTCTTCATCGGCGGAATGGCGCCACGAATGGTGTGAAAGGAGGAGGAGAGATTGACGGCGATGATCCGGTCCCATTGCTCGACCGGAAAATCCTCGATCTTTTCGACGAACTGCACGCCGGCATTGTTGACGAGGAGATCGGCGCCGCCGAAGCGATCGGCAACCATCGCCGTCATGTCGGCGATTTCGGAGGGCTTGGTCATGTCGGCCGGGTGATGAAGCACCGTACCGGAGCTCAGGCCTGCGACTTCATCCGTGACTGTCCTGATCTCGTCCGGCGCACCGAAGCCGTTCAGCACGATATTGGCACCGGTCTTCGCCAGGGCCCGGGCGATCGCCAATCCAATGCCGCTCGTGGAACCCGTTATCACCGCAGTCTTGGTCATTCCCGCTCTCTCCGTCCTGATGCCGCACAGGTCTTTTGCGACGCAACAGCGTCAGCCTACGCGCAAATGCGCGGCAGTGACAATTGTGTTTTTCCGCCCGGCAAAGCAGAGTCCGTGTCCGCGGGAGCACTTGGCAAAAGTTGCGTTTTGTTTTCGTTTGACATTCGTTTTTCTATCGTATTGAAGTCGTTCGAATGTCGCCCTCGAGGAAGGGCGAAGGGGGCGGAGTGAGGAAAGCGTATGCGGGCTTCCGGTCGCATTCCGGTCGGCCTTTTCAATCGCGTGCCGAGGAGGGGCATATGGGCGGATATATTCTCGCGATCGATCAGGGCACGACGTCCACGCGCGCGATCGTCTTCGACGGCAACCAGAAAATCGCGGGCGTCGGGCAGAAAGAGTTCAAGCAGCACTTTCCGAAGTCGGGCTGGGTGGAGCACGATCCGGAGGAGATCTGGCAGACGGTTGTCAGCACGGTCAAGGAAGCGATCGATAAGTCCGGCATCACCGCGAATGATATTGCCGCGATCGGTATCACCAACCAGCGGGAGACGGTTGTCGTCTGGGATCGCGAGACCGGCAAGCCGATCCACAATGCCATCGTCTGGCAGGACCGCCGCACTGCCGCCTTTTGCGACAAGCTCAAGAAGAAGGGACTGGAAAAGACCTTCGTGAAGAAAACCGGTCTGCTGCTCGATCCCTATTTTTCGGGAACGAAGCTCAACTGGCTGCTTTCCAATGTGAAGGGCGCGCAGGCGCGCGCAGCCAAAGGCGAACTCTGCTTCGGCACCATCGACACCTTCCTGATCTGGCGGCTGACGGGCGGCAAGTGCTTCTGCACCGACGCGACGAATGCCTCGCGTACCCTCTTATACAATATCGCCGAGAATGCCTGGGACGACGAGCTCACCGAGATCCTGCGCGTGCCGAAGGAGATGCTGCCGGAAGTGAAGGACTGCGCGGCCGACTTCGGCGTGACGGAGCCCTCCCTCTTCGGCGCGGCGATCCCGATCCTCGGCGTTGCCGGCGACCAGCAGGCGGCAACGATCGGTCAAGCCTGTTTCAAGCCGGGCATGCTGAAATCGACCTACGGTACCGGCTGCTTCGCCTTGCTCAACACCGGCAAGGACATGGTCCGCTCGAAGAACCGCCTTCTGACCACCATCGCCTACCGCCTCGACGGCGAAACGACCTATGCGCTCGAAGGCTCGATCTTCGTAGCCGGTGCTGCCGTGCAATGGCTGCGCGACGGGCTCAAGGTAATCAAGGCGGCCCCCGATACGGGCTCGCTTGCCGAGAGCGCCGATCCCTCGCAGGAGGTCTATCTGGTGCCGGCCTTCACCGGTCTCGGAGCGCCCCATTGGGATCCGGATGCGCGAGGCGCGATCTTCGGCATGACGCGCAATACCGGCCCGGCAGAGTTCGCACGGGCGGCACTTGAGGCCGTCTGCTACCAGACCCGCGACCTGCTCGAGGCCATGCACAAGGATTGGCGCCGCAACGGCAATGATACGGTCCTGCGAGTCGATGGCGGCATGGTCGCCTCAGACTGGACGATGCAGCGCCTGTCGGACCTGCTCGACGCTCCGGTCGACCGCCCGGTCATCCTCGAAACCACCGCGCTCGGCGTCGCCTGGCTTGCCGGTAGCCGCGCCGGCGTCTGGCCAAACCAGGAGGCGTTCGCCAAGTCCTGGGCGCGCGACCGCCGCTTCGAGCCGCACATGGACGAGGCCACGCGCAAGGTGAAGCTCAAGGGCTGGCGCAGCGCAGTCAAGCGGACGTTGATTGCTGCCTGAGTGTTGAACCTTCCACGTTGCGCTTCAGCGCTGCGGCAGAAGCCCTTCCCAACGATCCTCTTTCCTGTGGCAAGCACAGGAATGAGGGAAGAAAACACACGCCCGGACCCATATCCATGGAAATATATGGAGCCCGCGCTGTGCGCGTGCTGCCGTCCGGGACCTTTGCGCGTCGTCACGCTCGCCTGAGTTCCCCCTTGACTCATTCATAGCCCGGTGGCTATACATCAACCCAGAGCCAACCGGGTATATGTCCCAAATGTCCGACGCGCACGACATGCTCTTCAGAACGCTTGCCGATCCCACTCGCCGGGCTCTCTTCGAGCGGCTGTGCCGCGAAGGGGAGAGGACGGTCGGGGCTCTGACGGCTCGCGCCGGTGTCTCGCAGCCGGTCGTCTCCAAGCATCTCGGCGTCCTGAAGCAGGCCGGATTGGTGCGCGACCGCCACGAAGGCCGCCACACCTATTATAGCGCGCAACTCGGTGCGCTCGCGCCGCTGGTCGACTGGACGCGTGAGATGGCCGGGTTCTGGCAGAGCCGCTTCGACGATCTCGAAGATCTACTGAAAAGGATGGACCAATGAACGAAACACGTTCCGTCGTCGTCGAGCGGGAGATCGCTCATCCGCCAGAGAAGATCTGGCGCGCGCTCACCCAACCACACCTGATGGAGGAGTGGCTGATGAAGAACGACTTCAGCCCTGTCGTCGGGCACCGTTTCAACCTGCGCGGTGAGTGGGGTGGCGTGTTGGACTGCGAGGTCCTCGTCGTGGAGCCGAACAAAAGGCTGAGCTACGCCTGGAATTTCGCCCATGAGGATCCGGCCTACGACTTGAAGAGCGTGGTGACCTTCACCCTCGTCCCGACAAGCACGGGAACCCAGTTGCGCATGGAGCAGGTCGGATTCCGGCCGGATCAGCGGCAGGCCTATGGCGGCGCCAAGGCCGGATGGCAGCAGTTCTTCGAAAATCTGGAGCGCGTTCTCGCGGGTTTGAACTGAAACCCGCCTGCCGGGCCGGTCGGGGCTGGCTCGCTTCATGTCAATGGGAGATCATTCAATGGATTGGAACGCCTGGATACGTCAGATCCACCGGTGGTTATCCATCGTCTTCACGGTAACCGTCATCGCCAACTTCGCCGCCATCGGATTGGGAGAACCTCCTGCATGGGTGGTCTATTCCCCGCTGCTCCCGCTCTTCCTGCTGCTTTTCACCGGCCTCTATATGTTCGTGCTACCCTATGCCGCGAGGTGGCGCAGCGGCAGGCCTGCGGCGCAATGAGGTGAAGAGATGGCCAGCAAGACCCCGGTGAAGAGCGAGAATGTTGCACAGAAGGCGGCCGCCAAGCCGGCCTCGGGACAGCCGACCCTGCTCTCGGGCGGCAACCCGCAGATCGCGAAGGGCTATGGCGATGCCCCCGTGCAGGCCTACATCACGGCCATGCCGGGCTGGAAGAGCCATATCGGGCGCCGCCTCGATGCTCTGATTGTGGAGGCCGTTCCCGGCGTGCACAAGGCGGTCAAGTGGAACTCGCCTTTCTACGGCGTCGAGGACGATGCCTGGTTTCTCAGCTTTCACTGCTTCACCAAATACATCAAGGTGACGTTCTTCCGCGGCGCTGCGCTCGATCCTGTCCCGCCCGGCAAGTCCAAATATCCGGAAGTACGTTACCTCGACATTTACGAGGGCCAACTAGACCAAGCTCAATTCTCCGCCTGGGTAAGGCAGGCCAGCCGGTTGCCCGGTGAACGAATGTGAGCGACAACAACCATCAGGAAAGTGACGGCCATGGACAACAGGACGAGCGGCTCGAACGGAGAAGAAGCACCTCCCTCCAAACTGATAGATGCGAAAATCGACGCCCTTGACGATTGGCGTGGCGAGACGCTCGCCCGGATCCGGAAACTCATCCGGCGGGCCGACCCGGAAGTGATCGAGGAAGTGAAGTGGAGAGGGGTCCCCGTGTGGGAACACGCCGGGATAATCTGCACCGGCGAAGTCTATAAGGCGGTCGTGAAGACGACCTTCGCGAAAGGTGCCTCGCTGGAAGACCCTTCAGGCCTTTTCAACTCCAGCCTGGAAGGCAATACGCGGCGTGCCATCGATTTCCGTGAGGGCGAGGAGATCGACGAAGAGGCGTTCATCGCGCTCATTCGCGCCGCGGTGGCGCTGAATACGTCAGCACGCCCAGGCGCCCGTTCGCAAAAGAAGCCGAAGAGCGCCTGACCCCGATGGACATGGGCTGGAAACAGTGCGTTTTCCAAAGGCGCATTTGCGGCCTGGTCCTGCGCCGATTATCTCTAGCGCAACGCTAGATCTCGCAGGAAGCCAGCCATGGAACTCGGACTCTATACATTCGCCGACGTCGATCCGAATGCAGCCGACAAGGGAGCCGAGGGGCGCCGGCGTCTTGCCGATCTCCTGGAGGAGATCGAGCTTGCCGATCAGGTGGGCCTCGACGTTTTCGGCCTCGGCGAGCATCACCGGCCGGACTATGCGGCGTCGGCACCCGCGGTGATCCTCGCGGCGGCTGCCGCGTGCACCAGCCGCATCCGGCTGACGAGCGCGGTGACGGTGTTGAGCTCCGACGATCCCGTCCGCGTCTTCCAGCAATTCGCCACCCTCGACCTCCTGTCGAACGGACGCGCCGAGATCATGGCGGGACGTGGCTCCTTCATCGAATCATTCCCGCTCTTCGGCCAGTCGCTGGACGATTACGACCAGCTTTTCTCCGAAAAGCTCGATCTGCTTTTGGCGCTGCGCGATAGTGAAAGGGTCACCTGGTCGGGTGCGCTGAGATCTCCGATCAACGATCGCGGCGTTTATCCGCGCCCGCTGCAGGACCCGCTGCCGCTCTGGATCGCGGTCGGCGGCACGCCGCAGTCGGTTGCGCGTGCCGGTGCGCTCGGTGTGCCGATGGCGCTGGCGATCATCGGCGGCGAACCGGCACGCTTTGCGCCGCTCTTCCAGCTCTACCGCGAAGCTGCGCGCCGCTCGGGGCAGGATCCGTCGAAGCTGAAGACGAGCATCAACGTCCACGGCTTCATCGCGGATACCACGCAAGAAGCTGCAGATCAGTTCTATGGGCCGCAAGCCGAGGTGATGAACCGCATCGGACGCGAACGCGGCTGGGGGCCGACCAACCGCGCCCACTTCGATCAGGCGATCAGCCCGACGGGCAATCTCTTCCTCGGCGATCCGGAAACGGTTGCCAGGAAGATCGTTGCGCATCGGAAGCTCTTCGGAAACGACCGCTTCCTGCTGCAGATGGCGATCGGTCCGATGCCGCATGACCGGATCCTGCACGGCATCGAACTCTACGGCACCAAGGTCGCGCCTCTGGTACGCGAGATGCTGGCGGAGGAGCGCGCTTCTTAAGCCGCGTCGCCACTGGCATATGCGGCGTCGTAGCGCTAAAAGTGGCCGCGAAAGCGAGACATCCATGACCCTCAACAACGACGAAGACCTCGAAAGGCTGAAGGAAATCGGCCGCATTTGTGCCAATGCGCTCCAGGCGATGGGCGAGGCGCTGGAACCGGGCATCACCACGGCCGAGCTCGACGCGATCGGCCGCAAGGTGCTGGAGGAGGCCGGCGCCCGTTCGGCACCCGAGCTTTGCTATGATTTTCCCGGCGCGACCTGCATCAGCGTCAACGAGGAAATCGCCCACGGCATACCCGGCCGCCGGGTGATCCAGCCGGGCGATCTCGTCAATATCGACGTTTCGGCCGAAAAAGGCGGGCTCTTCGCCGATACCGGTGCGTCCTTTCCCGTGCCGCCGGTCAAGACCGAGATCGACCGGCTCTGCCGCGACGGCAAGCGGGCGATGTGGGTGGGCCTGAAACAGGTCAAGCCGGGCCAGTCGCTTGCCACGATCGGCAATTCGATCGGCGAGTTCGCGCGCAAGAACCGCTATTCCCTCGTCGCCAATCTGGCGAGCCACGGCATCGGCCGGTCGCTGCACGAGGAACCGAGCGAAATTGCAACCTGGCCGGACCCATCCGAGCGGCGGCGGATGACCGAGGGCATGGTTTTCACGGTCGAACCCTTCCTGTCGATGGGGGCGCAATGGGCCGAAGGCGGCGACGACGACTGGACCCTCTACAGCGAACCGCGGGCACCGACTGTCCAATATGAGCACACGGTGGTCGTCACCCGCAGCGGGCCGCTGGTCGTGACGCTGCCGGGTTAGGGCGACTTAGGAGAAGTGTGCGACGGAAGTCTCACCCCCCTCTGCCCTGCCGGGCATCTCCCCCGCAAGGGGCGAGATCAGATGGTGGAAGCGCTCTGCGTCAACGTCAGTCTCGCAACAAGTTTAAGCTTATTTTAGAGGCAGGGAGATCGCCTCCCGGCAGGGCAGAGGGGGGTATCACACCCGCTCCCGCTTTTCTCAGCGCGCATCATTCGATTCCATCAATGAACCGTTCAATTATAATGATTTGCCGCTCTCTTGCTGCGATGCAATAAAAGGGCATGAGCACTCTCCAAAGGCAGGACCGTAGCGAACCGGCGTCCAGGCACTCGACAGAGCCGAGCGGCTTCGAGTCCGCCGGCAGCGGTTCGAGGGGAAGTCTCGCAGCGACCGCGATCGCCGGTGCGATCGCCATGGCGGTGGCCATGGGCTTCGGCCGGTTCTCCTATACGCCCATCCTGCCGGCGATGATGACCGACACCGGCCTTTCGCCTGGTGATGCAGGTCTAGTCGCCTCGGCGAATTTCATCGGATATCTCGCAGGCGCGGTGCTTGCCGGCTATGGCTGGGCGCACGGCCGCGAACGCGGGGTCGGTCTTGCGGCGCTCGTCGCGACGACCCTGCTGCTGGCCGCCATGGGGCTTACATCCTCTGTGCTCGCCTATTCCATCATCCGCTTTCTTGCGGGCCTGGCGAGCGCCTTTGCGATGATCTTCATCTCGGGGATAGTGCTGGGGCAGGGGCTCGCCGCCAGGTCCGAGCACGTTCCCTCGGTGCATTTCGGCGGCGTCGGTTTCGGCATCGCGCTTTCCTCTATCGCGGTCTGGGCTGCGCCGCTCGCAGGTGTCGCCGGCTTTTCGATGTCGCAGGCCGACTGGTTCATGGGCGCGCTGGTTGCGCTCGCGGGAACTGTCCTGGTGGCCGCGCTGCTGCCGGCGAGCCGTCATGCCGCCAATGGCGGCCGACCGGAGGTGCCGCTCGTCCGTTCGCGATCGCTCATGGCGATGACGCTCACCTATGGCTTTTTCGGCTTCGGCTACGTGATCACCGCCACCTTCCTCGTCGCCATGGCGCGCGACTCAAGCGGCGGCCACAGCGTCGAGTTCCTCGCCTGGCTGATCACCGGCGTTAGCGCTGCGCTGTCCGTCTATCTCTGGCGTTTCGCCGTGCCGCGCTTGGGGCTGGCCGGCGTCTATGCGATCGGCCTGCTGGTCGAGGCGGCGGGCCTCGTGCTGACGGTCTCCTTGCCCTCGCCTTATGCGCCGCTTGTCGGCGGGCTGATGCTCGGCGCCACCTTCATGATGGTCACGGCCTATGGCCTGCAGATCGGCCGGCAACTCGCCCCCGAAAGCCCGCGCCGGGCGCTCGCCTTCATGACCGCCGCCTTCGGGATCGGCCAGATTGTCGGGCCGCTGGTCGCCGGCTGGCTCGCGGAGCGGACCGGAAGCTATGCTTTGCCGACCTTGGTCGCGGCCTTCGTTCTCATGATCTGCGGGATCGTCGTTCTCGCCGAATTGCGCAGGATAAATGAAGCCCTGGCACGATGACGGGTCCTCACTAAGCCGGGCAGACAGCGTCGGCAGCCACATGAAATAACAGTAACATTCGCATTCCGTAATTGTTGCGCAATGTGAATTGCCCTAGTTTCGGCGCATCAGGAGGCAAGTCCTTGACCTCCCCGAAACGAGAGTGCCGTCCCTTGTTCCAATCCTTCTTCCCCAAGCCGAAGCTGTTTTTCATATCATCCGCCGTCTGGAGCCTTCTTGCCGTTCTCGTATGGTATGGCGGCGGACGGGATATCGGCGCCTATCTCGGCTTGCCGCCGCTACCGCCCGGTCAGGAGCCTATCATCGGGGTGTCCGTTTTCTGGTCGGCACCCTTTCTCTGGTTCTACATCTATTATGCGGTGGTCGTAGGATTATTCGCCGCGTTCTGGTTCGCCTACAGCCCGCATCGGTGGCAGTATTGGTCGGTCCTCGGCACGGCGCTGATCATCTTCAACACCTACTTTTCCGTTCAGGTCAGCGTCGCCTTCAATGCCTGGTACGGCCCGTTCTATGATATGATCCAGCAGGCGCTCGCGCGAACGGCACCGATCACGGCAGAACAACTCTACATGGGTATGATCGGCGTCTCGGGCATTGCCTTTCTGGCGGTGACCGTAGGCGTGCTGAACCTCTTCTTCGTCAGCCACTACATCTTTCGCTGGCGTACCGCGATGAACGAATACTATGTCTCGCATTGGCCGAGGCTGCGGCAAGTCGAAGGCGCATCGCAGCGTGTACAGGAAGACACGATGCGATTTTCCAGCACGATGGAAAGGCTGGGCGTCGGCCTGGTGAGCTCAGTTATGACGTTGATCGCCTTTCTCCCGGTTCTCTTCAAGTTTTCCGAGCAGGTAAACGTGCTGCCGGTCGTCGGCGAAATACCGCATGCGCTCGTCTGGGCCGCCATCTCCTGGTCGCTGTTCGGAACGGTCTTCCTCGCCGTGGTAGGTATCAAGCTTCCGGGCCTCGAATTTCGCAATCAGCGCGTCGAAGCGGCATACCGAAAGGAACTCGTCTATGGCGAGGATCATGAGGACCGCGCCGATCCGATAACGCTCGCGCAGCTTTTCGACAATGTCAGGCGCAACTATTTCCGCCTCTACTTCCATTACATGTACTTCAATATCGCGCGCATTTTCTACCTGCAGGCCGACAACATATTCGGCACTCTCGTGCTGATACCGGCGATTGTGGCGGGAAAACTCACGCTCGGCGTCATGAATCAGGTTTTGAACGTTTTTGGGCAGGTTCGGGAGTCATTCCAATACCTGGTCGGTTCCTGGACGACGATCGTCGAGCTCCTGTCGATCTACAAACGCCTTAAAGCCTTCGAGTCGGTATTGGTCGACGAGCCGCTGCCGGAAATCGACCGGCAGTTCATCGACGCTGGCGGTAAGGAAGAGCTGGCTCTGTAACGGCGGGCATCAGAAGGCGGAGCGATCCGCCTTCCTTCTCGCAGCCTCGATAATCGGCAACGCTTCGGCATAGCTGACGCAGGCGACGTCCGGCTTGCTGCAGGTTTCCGAGAGAAAGCGATCGAGCGCCCGCCAATAGGCGCCGCCGTTCATCTCGACGAAGTGGAAGCCGAGCTGAAGAGGGATCCGCTCGCCTTCATATTCCTTCCGGAAGGCATTGCGGAACGCCGCAAGCGTCCGCTCCTCGAAGCGGGCGCTGTCGCGTTTGTTCTCGACTCCCATCGAATGGCGGACGAAGAGATTGTAGTCCATGCCGATAACCGGCCGGTGGGAAGGACCTTCGGGAATGAGCGGCAGGCCGAAGCGCGGCAGACCGCCGGCGAAGCTGGGCCAGCCGGGCCCTTTGGTCACGAGGCTCGCATCATAGCTGAAACCGAACGCCTCGAGTGCAGGCACCAGGCCGTCGCTGAGTGACAGGTAGGGTGCGCGAAAGCCCTTGATGCCGTTCTTCGCGAAATCGGCCCAGCCTTCCGGCTCGGCCTCCGGCTTGCCGGCTTTCTTCCAGGCTTCGGCGAGCGCCACGCGGAAGGCGGAAAACTCCCGCTCCCAATCGGCCTTGCTCCAGCCTTTGCCGTCGAAATGGCCGCAGGCGTGGCTGCCGAGGTCGTGACCTTCGCGATGCGCCTGCCAGATGTGGCCGACGCGGACCGCGATCTCTTCGCGGCTTTGTGCGAAGCCGACATTCGAACGTCCCTGCTTCTGTCCGGGCGCCCGGTAGGTCTGCTTCCCGTCGGCCTTCGTCATCAGGAAGGTGCAGGAGAGGAAATAGGTGAAATGGGCGCCCGTTCGCCTTGCCATGGCAAGGCTTTTCTCCCAAAGCGCGTTGTCGTGCGCGCCGTCGAAGGAGACGACGACGAGCTGTTTGCCGCTCGGCGACGGGGGTGCCGGCGGCGGATCGGCGAGGGCGAGAGCGGGAAAAAGAGCGAGTGATAAAGCCAGAGAAATACGAATCATGTTTCAACTGTGACGTTTGGTTTCGTCGCAGTTGTCCGCAAATTGCGGCAATCCTTTGATTGGGCTGGAAAATAGGCGCTATCGAAGGTAGTGCGTAGTTAGGTGGACCGGCAAAGCGCGGCGCTGTAGCGGTCCGACATCTCGAACAAGCGGTGACCCATGGCCATACTCGTTCTCGGCATCATCATATTTCTCGGCATGCACCTCGTCCGCGTGATTGCGCCCGGCTTTCGTGCCGGCATCATCGAAAGCCGCGGCAAGGGCACATGGATGGGGCTCTACACGATCGTCAGCCTAGTCGGCCTCTGTCTGATCATCTACGGCTTCGGTCAGGCGCGTGGCGAAACGGGCATGCTCTACGATCCGCCGATATTCCTGCGCCATATCGCCCTTCTGCTGATGCTCATCGCCTTCATCGTGCTTGCCGCCGGCTTCCTTCCGGCGGGCCGCATCGCCGTCGCGCTGAAGCATCCCCAGGTCCTCTCGATCAAGATATGGGCGCTGGCGCACCTCCTTGCGAATGGCGAGACGTCCTCGGTCCTGCTCTTCGGTTCCTTTCTCGCCTGGGCGGTGATCCTGCGCATCTCGCTGAAACGGCGCGAGCGCGCGGGCGAGAAGGTGCTTCCAGTGTTCAAATCGGCGCGCAACGACGTCCTGGCGGTCATTATCGGCCTCGTCGCCTTTGTGCTCTTCGTCTGGAAGCTGCATGAGCTTCTGATAGGCGTTCAGCCGGTCGTCCTCTAAATGTCGATCTCCCCCTTACATCAGGCGTAAAATCGGGTAGAACGCGCCAACTTCTTCAGATCAGGGCCGGGTGGCCGGGACGGGACATGGTAAACCAGGACGACAGCTTTATCCGCGAGGTCAACGACGAACTCCGTTCGGACCAGATGAAGGCCGTCTGGACGCGCTTCGGCGGCATCATCATCGGGATTGCCGTTCTGATCGTGCTCGGCACCGTCGGCAAGGTCGGATACGATTACTGGCAGGAGGCCTCCTCGTCGCAATCGGGCGACACCTTCCTCGCGGCGCTCAACCTTGCCCGGGAGAACAAGTCGGACGAGGCGCTCGCCGCTCTGACGGAGCTCGAGAAGGACGGTTACGGATCCTATCCGGTTCTGGCGCAGCTGCGCGTTGCGACGCTGCAGGCGCAAAAGGGTGAAACGGATGCGGCAGTCGCCGCGTTCTCCGGGATCGGCAGGGATACGCGTATTCCGGCCGCGCTCCGCGATGCGGCTCGGCTGCGGGCGGCTTATCTGCTTATCGATGCGGGAACCTACGAGCAGGTGTCATCCGAGGTCGAGCAACTGGCCGTTCCGCAGAATGCCATGCGTCATTCGGCGCGCGAGGCGCTCGGCCTTTCGGCCTACAAGGCCGGCGACTATGCCAAGGCGAAGAGCTGGTTCCAGCAGATCGTCGACGATGCGCAAAGCCCGCGCAGCATCATGAATCGGGCGCAGATGCTGCTGGATGTGATCGCGTCGACAGGCAAGGCCTGACGCTAGAAGCATGTCGCCCAAAAGTGCGCAGCGGTTTTGGGATGACGACATGCACAAGAAAAGCATGTCGCCCGAAGTGCCTAGCGGTTTTCGGGTAGCGGCATGCACAAAAACAGAAACTTAAAGCGCGTCGCGTGAATTCCACTGAACGCGAGGCGCTTTAGCATGGATGTCAAGATGAGCTTCACCGTCGCCATTATCGGGCGCCCCAATGTCGGCAAGTCCACCTTGTTCAACCGCCTGGTTGGCAAGAAGCTGGCGCTCGTCGACGATACGCCGGGGGTTACCCGCGACCGGCGTCCGGGCGACGCGAAGCTGGTCGACCTCAAGTTCCGCATCATCGATACGGCCGGTCTCGAGGAATCGTCACCCGACAGCCTGCAGGGGCGGATGTGGGCGCAAACCGAGGCGGCCATCGACGAGGCGGATCTGTCGCTCTTCGTCGTCGATGCCAAGGCCGGCCTGACGCCGGCAGATCAGACGCTCGCCGAAATGCTGCGCCGCCGGGGCAAGCCCGTCGTCGTCGTCGCCAACAAATCCGAGGCCCGCGGCTCCGAAGGCGGCTTCTACGACGCCTTCACGCTCGGCCTCGGTGAACCCTGCCCGATCTCGGCCGAACACGGCCAGGGCATGCTCGATCTGCGCGACGCGATCGTCGCCGCACTCGGCGAGGAGAGGGCGTTCCCGCCGGCGGAAGACGTTGCCGAGACGAATGTGGATATCCGCCCCGTTGCCGGTGAAGGTACCGAGGACGAGGAGGTCGAGTCCGCCTATGACGAAACCAAGCCGCTCCGGGTGGCGATCGTCGGCCGGCCGAATGCCGGAAAGTCGACTCTGATCAACCGGTTCCTTGGCGAAGACCGGCTGCTGACGGGGCCGGAGGCGGGCATTACCCGCGACTCCATCTCCGTCGAATGGGACTGGCGCGGCCGCACGATAAAGATGTTCGATACGGCCGGCATGCGCCGCAAGGCGAAGGTTCAGGAGAAGCTCGAAAAGCTCTCGGTTGCGGATGCGTTGCGGGCGATCCGCTTCGCCGAGACCGTCGTCATCGTCTTCGACGCCACGGTCCCTTTCGAGAAGCAAGACCTGCAGATCGTCGATCTGGTGCTGCGCGAGGGGCGTGCAGCCGTGCTTGCTTTCAACAAATGGGATCTCGTCGAGAACTGGCAGGCACTGCTTGTAGACTTGCGCGAAAAGACCGAGCGGCTGTTGCCGCAGGCGCGCGGCATCCGTGCAGTGCCGATTTCCGGGCACACCGGCTATGGCCTCGACCGGCTCATGCAGGCCATCATCGAAACGGACAAGGTCTGGAACCGGCGCATCTCCACGGCGCGCCTCAACCGGTGGCTGGAATCGCAGCAGGTGCAGCATCCCCCGCCGGCCGTCTCGGGCCGCCGCCTCAAGCTCAAATACATGACGCAGGTCAAGGCGCGGCCACCGGGTTTCATGGTTTCCTGCACACGCCCCGAGGCGGTGCCGGAGTCCTACACCCGCTACCTCATCAACGGTTTGCGAAACGATTTCGACCTGCCGGGCGTGCCGATCCGCGTGCATTTCCGCGCGTCGGAGAATCCCTTCGAGTCGAAGGCGCGCAAAAGGCGCTGAGAGCCCGGCGGCAGCAGAAGAACTCACGATTCGTTTCGCACTGCGGCGTTTTTTGATGCGATATGCGGCGTAATTAGAGTAAATCTATGTAGCAGGTGAATTGATTTCCTTGCCGCCACTTTAGGCTTGATCTATAACTGAATCCTAGGATGCCGAAGTAAGCGAGCCGTGGCAGATTGGCTCGGCAGGCTGGGAAACGGCACTTGGCTCTCGAGAGTTGGACGATCCGCGTGATCGGGATCGATGTGTCTGGGTCGCGGTCGCGGATAAGATCGCGTGCTTTTCTCGTTTTGCCGTGATCCTTCTCGAAAGCGATGTTCTCATGCTGACAAAAAAAGGAAAGTACGGGTTGAAGGCGATGGTCGATCTTGCCCAGCTTCAGCCGGGCGAAACGGCTTTCATCACGGAAATCGCCCTTCGCAACAACTTGCCGAAGAAGTTTCTCGACACGATCATGCTCGAACTCAGGAATGCCGGCTTTCTTCGCTCGAAGAAAGGCCCGGGCGGCGGCTACGCGCTGGCGCGGCCCGCATCCGAGATCCGGGTCGGCCAGGTGATACGAACGCTCGACGGACCGCTGGCGCCGATCCGTTGTGCGAGCCGCACGGCCTATGAAGTCTGCGACGACTGTTCGGACCCGGAAACCTGTCACGTGCGCCGTTCGATGATCGTTGTCCGCGATGCCGTGGCTGACATCCTCGACAACATGACGCTCGCGCAATTTGCAGCAAGCGAGAGAGAAGCCGCCGTAGCCCCGCTTCTCAGCGAAGCGGGCTGAGCGCGCGGCCCCTTCGATACGTCTTATAAGCCGGGCCCATGCCCGTTACATCGGTGTAACGCCACTCCTCCCCAACGCCTCATTCCTGTGCCCTGTCACAGCATCCGGACAGCTCAAGTCCTTGGGCTGAAAAGACTCTTCCGCGCCGCAGATACGGCGCTGCTGGATCCCTGTGACGAGCACAGGGATGAGGGCGGAGGTGCGGTCCGTCGATCCGTCCTATAAGCCGGCCTTTCATACCCGCAGCAGACATCGGTGTAACGCCACTCCTCCCCAAACCCTCATTCCTGTGCCTGTCACAGGAATCCAGCCAGCCCAAGTCCTTGGGCTGAAAAGGCTTTTCCGCGCCGCAGACGCGGCGCTGCTCTCATCCCTGTGACAAGCACAGGCATGCGAGCGGAGGGCGCTGTCCCCCGCGGCAGACATTGGTAACGTCCACTCCTTGAAGTCATCAATGCGACCGTTCGTCCTCACAGCAACCCGCTGCGCGGCTTTACGCCCTTGAGGTGGTAGTTGCCGACGAGGTGATGTTTCCAGCGCACCGGGTCCTGCAGCGTGTGGGCGCGGGCGTTGCGCCAATAGCGGTCGAGATTGAGCGCGACTTTCGCAGAGGCGGAGCCGGCGAGATCGAAAAGCGCATTGGCTGCCTCCAGCGCGGCCTCGGCGGCAAGGACCTTGGCGGCGGTAACCGAGAGGCTGGCTTCGACCGCGTGTTCCTCGGTCGGATCGACCTGAGCGGTATCGACCTTGCGACCGGCATGCTCGATGAGCGCGGTGGCCGCCTCGAGGCGTATTGCGACTTCGCCGACCCTGGCGGTCGTCAAAGCATCCTCCGATGCCCGCTCCATGCCGTTTCCCTTGGCAGCTGCCGCGTCTCGGACGAGATCGAGGGTCTCCCGGAAGGCCGCCCGCGCGATACCGAGATCAACGCCGGCATGGATGATCTGGCCGACGGAACCGATCGTATTCGGTCGCTCGAAGCCGCGGTGATGCGGCACGACAGAACCGAGATCCACGTGAACGTTTTCAAGGACGGCGGTGCCGCTGCCGGTGACGCGCTGTCCGAAACTGTCCCAGTCGTCGATGATCCGGACGCCGTCCGCTGCGCGCGGAACGAATGACATGGTCATGCGGTCGGCGGCGTCGAGCGCGGAGATCGCGAGCCAGTCGGCGAAGAGAACGCCCGTACAATATTGCTTCCGGCCGTTGATGCGGTAGCCCGCGCCATTCCCGGTGATCCGGGTTTTGTCGTCGCCGATGATCTTGTCGCCGCTTTCCGAAAGTGCGCTGCCGAATCGGTCGCCTGCCATGGCGCGACCGAAGAAGAACTGTTTCTGCTCTTCGGTGGCATGCTGACGCAGCGCCTCGAGGACGTAAAAGTGGCCTTGCGGAATCTGACCAATGGAGCTGTCGGCCTCCGACAGGATCGCCGCTATCTCGGCAAGCACGACGTTGGAGACGTCGATGCCCTCGTATTCCGATGGAATGCTGATCGCCAGCAGTCCCGATTGGGCCAACTGGTCGAGTTCGTCGTGAGGAAGGACGCGCTCCAGGTCGCGCTCGCTGGCGCGGTCGGAGAACCGGAGCGCCAACTCCCTTGCAATCGCCAGGGCCTCTTCCTCGCTCTCGATGCGGTGCGGCGTCGGCTTGGTCTTTCCGGCGAATTGCGAGATGTTCCCCATCCTTGTCCCTCCGTGGAGCATTGCCGCCGCCCTTTAGTATGGAGCAGGCGCTATTTTCTTCCAGTCCCTCCCGGAGGCGGTCGCGCAGGTGGACGCTCGGTAGGGGTGATTGCTTTGGAGAAAGAAAATTCCCTCGCAACAACAGAGGGTTATGCGTGACTACGGCGTGCCGTTGCCGTCCCCTCGACAAAATAGCTTGCCGTTAGGTAACTTTGCAATAGAATACAAAAATTATAGATTACTCCCGAAAAGGATGACCATAGGCCGAAACGTTGCCGCATGTTTCTTACGTCGGAGTCGATTTGAGGGTACAACATGCAAGAACTGGAAGCCCTGCAACGGTCATTGCGCGCTAGGCGGTATTCGGCCGGAGAATTATTTCGCTTGAAGCGGGAAGGAGGCGGCGCAAGGCGTTCTTTGGCCGGCGCGTCGTTCCGGAAAATCCCGACGGGCGAGCGGTATACGACCCCGTGAAATTCACTTGAGCTTTTGTGTGTCTCGAAGTCCTGCTTAAGAGTTGCCCCGATCACGGAGCGACAGCCAGCTCGCGAAAGGAGCTCACATGACCGTTCTTGGATTGTTTGCCGGCAGGTCAGCAACGGCCGCCTCGTCCTCGAAGCCGGAGATTGCGATCGTCGGCCGTGGATTTTCCGGCATCATGATGGCGATCGCGCTGATGAAGTCGATGCGGGGATCTTTCCACCTCACCATGTACGACCCGCATCCATCCATCAGCGGCGGCCAGGCCTTTTCCGCGGCGCAGCGCTGCGAGATTCTCAACAGCCGGGTGCGCGACCTCTCGGTCGCGGCCGGCCAGCCCGACGATTTCAACGACTGGCTTTGCGCCAACGATGAGTTCCGAACAGCCGTTCCGGCGGCCATTCCGGGCTTCCGGCAGATTTTCGTGCCGAAAGGCATCTTCAGCGACTACGTGCATCAGCGCTTTTCCGAGGCGCTTGCCCGACGTTCCGACATCACGGTGAGGTTCTCCCACGAGCCGGTCACAGGCTTGCGGAAACTCGCAAGTGGTCGCTTCAGCCTTGTGCGCGACGGCGGACATGACACATGCGACATCGTCATTCTTGCAACGGGCTTCGGCGTGCATCCGCGCGACCTCGAGGTTTCTGACGAGGAGCGACCGCTTGTGCGGACGCGCCGCCTCGTCGACCCGCGCCACGCGGTCCTGCTCGGGAGCGGCATTCGCGTGGTCGACCAGCTTTTCCAGATGCGCGATAACGGTTATGCGGGAAAAGTCACGCTCGTTTCGCGCCACGGCTTCCTGCCGCAGAAGCATACGCAGCTCGCGGCGGCCCCGAGTTTCCCCGTCGATCCGATGCCGCAGGGCCTGCGCCGGATCGTTCGGTTCGTGCGTCAGGCCTGCGCCGAAGCCGAAGCGAAGGGGCAAAGCTGGCAGTCCGCCATGAACGGCCTGCGCCGGCGGGCGCGCTCGCTCTGGCAATCGCTCTCGGCGCAGGAAAAGCGGCAGTTCAACCGTCACCTGCGGGCCATCTACGACAGCCACAGAAACCGCCTCCCGGCGGCTGTCCACGCGCGGCTGCAGCAGGAACTTGCCGAGGGGCGGACCGTGCTTCGCCGCGGGCGGGCGGGGCGGCGACTGCCGGAAGGCATCATGGTGCGCTGGGCGGGCCAGCATGCTGAGGAACTGCTCAGGGCCGATCAGGTGATCGAATGCCGCTGTTCCGCCCCGGACCTTGGCACGCCCTTGCTCCGGAGTCTTTTTGCGGGTGGGCTTGCCGAACCCGATGAGCTCGAACTCGGCATCGCGGTCAGTCCGACGGGAGAAGTCTTGAGCCCAGGTGGACGCACGCCGAACCTCTTCGCGATCGGTCCGCTCGGATTGGGGAGCCTGCCCGACATCGACCTCGTACCTGAGATCGTCACCCAGACCTATGCGGCGGCACGGCTCATCGCGACAGGCAGGCGGCTCGCGCTGAAAGCCGGATAGACGCGACCTCGGCGGCCGGATTGGTGGTCGACGAATGCCGATCACCCGGACCGCTGTGGGCAGTAGCGGCCAGGCAAATTCACACGGTAGACTCAACGACGGCACGGTCGTCGCTGCGCAGCAGGTCTTCGATATGATGGATGCCGTCGACCATTACATCACGCGCCCGACCGTCGCAATCATCGGCGGCGGCTTCACCGGTGCCGTGGTCGCGACGCACCTGGCGCGGGATCGCGCCATGGATGGCTGGCAGATCGCCGTCTTCGAGCCGCGGGAGCGGCTGGGATGCGGCCTTGCATATGATACCGCGGAGCCCGCGCATCGCGTCAATGTCCCGGCCGCGCGCATGAGCATCGATCCGGACGATCCCGACCATTTCATGCGCTGGCTCGAGCTTCGGGGCGAACCGCGCGACGATCCCGAGGCGCTTGCCCGCGACGGCCATCTCTATCCCGCCCGGCAGCTCTTCGGTCGCTATGTCGCCGAGGCGATCGCGCCGTTCCTGGAACACGGGCGCATCGCACACCATCGCGAGAGGGTGATCGCCGTCGAGCGTCAGGGAGCGGCCTGGGCGGTTCGCGGCGACGGCGGGACGCTAAGCCGCGCCGACGTGCTGGTGGTGGCGACCACGCATCCGGCCCCGGAGGCGCCCGCGGGCATCGGCGCTGTCCTCGCCGGGCACCCACGTTTCGTACCGGATTCGACCGAGCCGGATGCGCTCGACAGGATACGGTCCGGTGACCGCGTGCTGATCATCGGCACGGGACTGACTTCCGCCGACGTGATCGCCACTCTGCGCAGGCGCGGGCACAAAGGGCCGATCACCGCCTTTTCCCGCAGGGGTCTGCGTTCGCGTGGACATGCCGACCGGGCGCAGGACCCCTATGGCGACTTCGTCTCGCGGCCTTGGAGATCGGCAGCGAAGTTGCTCTCCCAGGTGCGCCGGACGATCCTCGATGCGGAAGCGGAAGGCTTTACATGGCATGCGGTCCTCGATGCGCTCAGAGCACAAGGCGGTGAGATCTGGCGCAATCTGCCCATGACCGAGCGGCGGCGGCTTGTCCGTCACGTGCGGCCTTTCTGGGATGTGCACCGTTTTCGTGTAGCTCCGCAAATCGATGCGGTCGTGAGCGCGGGGCTGAGGGACGGCGATATACGCGTCCTCGCCGGTTCGATCGCTCATATTGCGCGCGTCGGCAAGAATGTCGCGGTTACTTTCCGGAGGCGGCGGGCCGGCGGAACGGAAGAAGGGGAATTCGACGCCGTGGTGATCACCACCGGCCCGGCGCACCGGTCGATCCTGCAAAGCCAGTCCTGGCTGGAGTCGCTCGGAGCCGCAGGCTATCTGCGCCCCGACACGGTCGGACTGGGCCTCGCCTGCAGCGAAACCAGCAGGGCGCTCGACAGCGAAGGCAGGGAGGTGGACGACCTCTTCGTCGCCGGTCCTCTCGCCCGCGGCACCTTTGGCGAACTCATGGGCCTGCCGCAGGTCAACGACCACGCCATTTTCGTGGCGGCGCAGATAGCCGCGCTGGCACAGGCGCGCCGGTTGCACCGGGGCGCGCGTCCGCACTCGGCCGCGGCACCGGCCGGCTGACGCCCGTCCCGGCAACGCCGATGCAACTTCTGCGGCAGCATGCCTGCGGCATCGCTTACGCTTTCCGCGATTCTGCACTATATTGGGATGCGTTGATTTTCGACGAAAGGTGGAGCGGGCGAGGTGGTTTGCGGCTATCCGCCTGCGCCCGCAGACGAGAAGCCGTGAGGTATCGACGGCGAATGGCCCGCATCCTCATCCTGTTGTTCAGTCTCCTGTCGGCCTTCGCATTTCCTGTCACGCCGGTGCCCGGAGCCGAGCGCACGGCGCTCGTCCTGCACGTCAACGGCGCGATAAGCCCCGCCGCGGCAGAATATGTGACGCGCGGCCTTCAGCAGGCCAGGGATCGCGGCGCCGCGCTGGTGGTCCTGCAGATGGACACGCCCGGCGGACTGGATACGTCGATGCGCGACATCATACGCGCCATCCTCGATTCTCCCGTGCCGGTCGCGAGTTTCGTCTCTCCCAGCGGAGCGCGGGCGGCAAGCGCCGGCACCTATATCCTTTATGCCAGCCACATTGCGGCCATGGCGCCGGGGACGAATCTGGGCGCCGCGACGCCGATCGCCATCGGCGGAGGATTGTTTGGCAATGACGAGCAGGAAGGCGAGGAAAAGCCTGGCGATCCGGACAAGCCGGAGCCTCGCAAACCGGCCAATGCCGGCGAAGCGAAACTCATCAACGATGCGGTCGCTTATATCCGCGGCCTCGCGGAGTTGCGCAACCGCAACGTCGACTGGGCGGAGCGGGCCGTGCGCGAGGCCGCGAGCCTTTCCTCCGCCGCAGCCGCGCGCGAGCAGGTCATCGACTTCACCGCCGTCAGCGTCGACGACCTCTTGAAGCAGGCCCACGGCCGCGCCGTCCGCATCGGCCAATCCGACGTTCGGCTCGATACGTCCGGGCTCGCCATAGAGGATCTGCCGCCGGACTGGCGGACGCGCCTGCTGTCGGTGATCACCAATCCGAACGTCGCACTCCTCCTGATGATGGTCGGAATCTACGGGCTCATCTTCGAGTTTCTCGCGCCCGGCACAGTGGTGCCGGGTACAATCGGCGGCATAAGCCTCCTGCTCGGTCTCTACGCGCTTGCGGTGCTGCCGGTGAGCTATGCCGGCGTCGGCCTCATCCTCCTCGGGGCGGGGCTGCTGGTGGCGGAGGCGCATGCGCCGTCTTTCGGCGTGCTCGGCCTCGGCGGTACCGTGGCCCTGGTGCTGGGCGCTGCCATTCTCTTCGATACGGATATGCCCGGACTGCAGGTGTCCTGGCCTGCACTGAGCGGTATTGCGATAGCCAGCCTCGCGTTCAGCCTGCTGGTCGCCCGTCTCGCCCTTGTTTCGCGTCGGCACAAGGTCGCCACCGGCGCGGAAGAGATGATCGGCATTTCCGGCAAGGTCGACAGTTGGGCGGGAGCGGACGGCTACGTGATCGCGCATGGCGAGCGGTGGAGGGCCGTCAGCAGTGAATCGCTTGGCCCGGGAGAGGACGTGATGGTCGTCGGCCGTGAGGGCCTCACGCTCAAGGTGGCGCGCAACGCTGCGCCCGGAGGAGATGGAGACCGCTCATGACCTGGCTTGGAAATCTTGCGCCCTTTGCCGCCGCGCTCCTGTTCCTGCTGATCGTCGTCGCCTACGCGATCAGGATCCTCAGGGAATATGAACGCGGCGTGATCTTCACGCTCGGCCGTTTCACCGGCGTCAAGGGGCCGGGGCTGATCCTGCTCCTTCCCTATGTGCAGCAGATGGTGCGCGTCGATCTCAGGACCCGTGTTCTCGACGTGCCCAGCCAGGACGTTATCTCGCGCGACAATGTTTCGGTGCGGGTCAGTGCAGTGATCTATTTCCGGGTCATCGACGCGGAGAAATCGACGATCCAGGTCGAGGATTTCATGGCCGCGACGAGCCAGCTCGCCCAGACGACGCTGAGATCCGTACTCGGCAAGCACGATCTGGACGAGATGCTGGCGGAGCGCGACCGTCTGAACGAGGACATTCAAAAGATCCTCGACGTGCAGACCGACGCATGGGGCATCAAGGTCGCTACTGTCGAGATCAAGCATGTCGACATCAACGAATCGATGATCCGGGCGATCGCGCGCCAGGCCGAGGCCGAACGCGAAAGGCGCGCCAAGGTCATCAATGCCGAGGGCGAGCAGCAGGCCGCGGCGAAACTGCTGGAAGCGGCCGAAATTCTCGCCCGGAAACCGCAGGCGATGCAATTGCGCTATCTCAGCACCTTGAATGTCATCGCCGGCGAAAAGAACTCGACGATAATCTTCCCGTTCCCGATGGAGATCGCCGACATGCTGGCGACGAAGAAGGAGGGTTCCTCCTAGAGCGGGATGAGGAAAAGTGTGTGCGGTTTTCCGCCCGCGTCCCGTCCAACTTTTTGGAATCGATCACGTTCATGTTTTTAGGTCGACCCGACCTAAAAACATCGTGATCTAAGGCCTGTTGAGATTCATAGGTGAGGTCAAGCCGCTTGTTGTCTCCCCCCTTGTGGGGGAGATGGCCGGCAGGCCAGAGGGGGTTGAACGCCAAACTCTGCATGCCGCCGAAGACGATTTGCCGGGAGGATACCCTGCGGCATTCCGAAGATGCGGTCATACGACTGCGTCACGTAGTCCTGATGGGCGAGCGGGAGAGCAGACCCCCTCTGGCCTGCCGGCCATCTTCCCCACAAGGGGGGAGAATATATGCGGCGGGCCCTCGCTCCCACTTCTGCGTTCTGCCCGTGGCATCGTTTTGGGCATGCGAAGTCAAAACCGCTTATCCGTCCCAAGGCAATGGCCGTGAGAGGATCAGATGTGTATATGCCCTAGTGTGCTTGTCACAGGGATGAGGAGAGCAAACAAGCCGCTGCGGGTTGCCCGAATCTCAACAGGCCTTAGAGCGGGATGAGGAAAAGTGTGTGCGGTTCCGTCGCAAGTGCGCAGTTTCAAACGGACAGGTCGAAATGCCGAAGAAAAGTGCGGGCGTTCTGCTTTATCGATACGAAGCGGGCAACCTCCTGGTTCTGCTCGTCCATCCGGGCGGGCCTTTCTGGATGAACAGGGACCTCGGGGCCTGGTCGATCCCGAAGGGTGAGTATGATGCCGATGAAGAGCAGGAAACCGCTGCGCGCCGGGAGTTCCTCGAGGAGACCGGCATCGCGATAACCGGCCCCTTGGAGTTTCTCGGCGAGGAGCGCCAGAAGGGCGGCAAGCTCGTCACGGCCTATGCGCATGAGAGTGAATTCGACGTAGCCAGCCTGCGCAGCAACGTGTTCGAGACAGAGTGGCCGCCGCGGAGCGGCAGGATGCAGGTCTTCCCGGAGGTCGACCGCGCCGGATGGTTCACGCTCGAGGAGGCGCGCAGCAAGATAAATGTTTCGCAACGGCCGTTCATCGATCGGCTGGAGGCATCGCGGAACGCCAACCGCTCCGCGGGCTCCGCCTCCTGAGCGGTTGCGTTCACCCGGTCTGCATCAATGGGCAGCGCGCAGGCCCGGTTGCGAGACCTCCCTCCGGCGGAAGGCCACCTGGATCACGTCGGAACGGCAAGGTGCCGCCTCGACACCCGGCACGATCTCGACAGGAACTCCAAGGCCTTCAAGCGCTGCGATCTCCTCGACGGTACCGGCAAGCGCCATCGGGTTCCCGGACCGAAGGCGCACAACGCGCTTCCCTTCCCCGACGAGAGCCGCGATGTCTCTGCTTCGACCCTTGACGCTCGGCGCGACGGGGACGCGCCTTGCCTCCCGGCGCGCCAGTTCCAGGACGTCGTCAGGGATCCATTCGTCAAAGAGGATCACGTCGGCGGCTTGCAGGGCGCGAACCGCCTTCAGGGTAAGGAGTTCCGCGTCGCCGGGTCCGGCGCCGACGATGGTGACGCGGCCGATGGCGGAGGGGCGCGTGACCAGACGATCCATCTCCGCCATCAGCCGCGTCTCTACACCCTCCTCCGGTGCATCCAGAAAGACCCGGTCGACGAAGCGCTCCCAGAAGGCGCGGCGCGCGGCGCCTGGTTTCAGCCGCGCGTTCACGCGGTCGCGGATCGCCTGCGCCACCGTCGCCCAATGTTTGAGTGCCGGCGGCAG
The DNA here is from genome assembly GCF_030064585.1 of Ensifer meliloti. NCBI lineage: Bacteria > Pseudomonadati > Pseudomonadota > Alphaproteobacteria > Hyphomicrobiales > Rhizobiaceae > Ensifer > Ensifer meliloti. The sequence continues at coordinate 415,281 of NZ_CP120364.1, read as the reverse complement.
CAGGGCTTCGATCCGCCGGCGGATCGCCTGTGCCAGGATCGGTGCCGCCCCGTCGGTCGAGATCGCGACGACCACGGGCGAGCGGTTCACGATCGATCCGAACTGGAACGCGCAGAAGGCCGGTTTGTCGATGACGTTAACGGGTACCCCGGCGCCCCGCCCGGCTCGGAAGAATGCTTCTGCTTCGGACCGATCGTCGCAATCGGCAATGGCGATTGCCGCGTCGCGAAAAACACCCTCATGCCACGCCTGGTCGTGGTGAATGATCAAGCCGTGCTCATGCGCGGGCCCACGGGCGAGGAGGTCTAGAAAGACATCGCTCAGCGACGCACGTGGCGCGTAGACGTGAACTTCCGCGCCGCAGGCCGCCAGCAGCTCTGCCTTCCACGCGGCCGCATCGCTGCCGCCGGCGACGACGGCCTGTTTGCCGTTCAGGGGCCAGAAGAGCGGCAGCGTCGCGAGTGCGGTCACGCGCTGAGGCTTTTGGGCCAGATCACTCCGCAGCGAGGGTGAGGCAGCCATTTATGATCCCCTTGATCTCGGCGCGGCAGGAGCCGCAGTTGGTGCCGGCGCTGAGCCTCTCGCCCACCGCTTCGACGCTGTGGCAACCGTCGCGGACGGCGGCAGTGATCTGGTTGACGCCGACGCTGAAGCACGAGCAGACGGTCGCGCCCGGATCGGGCGTGTCGGCGCCCGGGCGGCCGGCGGTTACCGCGAAGCGCTTGGCGAGATTGTGGTGTGAAGCGTCGAGCTGCGATACCGCCCAGCTGCGCGCGACGGCGACCGGCCGCGGAGAAAGGAACAGGGAAGCGAGCAGCCGGTCCCCTTCGAAAAAGGCCAGGCGAAGCTCGCCGGAGGTGCGGTCCGTATAGCCGATCGGTTCGATCCCGGCGGCGATCGCAAAGGTCTTCCGGCACCAGTCGAGCCAGTCGGCATCCGTTTCGGCGAAGGCGAGTTCCACCCGCCACCCGCCCTCGGCCCTGGCGAGCGCCCAATAGGCGGCGTCGAGTTCCCTTGGTTTACGCGCCGAAACCGCGAAGCCATAGGCGGCGGCCGCAAAGCGGCTCGCACGGACCGGCATGTTCTTCGACGCCGGCTGGCCGGAGACCGGGTCGGTGACCGGCGCCACCAGCGCATCGATCCGCGCCTTGGAGGCGAACTGGTCGTTCCAGTGCATGGGCACGAAGAAATTGCCTTCCGCCTGCCGGTCGGTGACCAGCGCCCGGACGATCGCCGCCCCGTGCGGACTTTCCAGGGTGACGAGGTCGGCGTCGCTGATGCCGGCGCCCTGTGCGTCACGCGGATGAATCTCGACGAATGGCTCGGCGAGATGGCCCGACAGCCGGGCGCTCTTGCCCGTGCGCGTCATGGTATGCCAGTGGTCGCGCACCCGGCCGGTGTTGAGCGTGAAGGGGAAGGCATCGTTAGCACTTCTTGGCTGTGGCACCTCGACCGCGACGAGGCGCGCGCGGCCATCCGGATGATAGAACGCGCCCTCGGCAAAGAACCGCTTCTTCTGCGGCGCGCTGCCCTGGGGCTGCGGCCACTGAAACGGCCTCAGTCCGTCATAGGCGGGGCCGTCGATCTCCGCATGGGCGCTGATGTCGAAATCGCGGCGTCCTTCGTTTTCGAACCCCGAAAGCGCGGCATGCTCGGCGAAGATCTCGGCTGGTGAACCATGGGTGAAGGCCGCGGCGAAGCCCATGCACCTTCCGACTTCGGCGAGTTGCCACCAGTCGGGCCGCGCTTCGCCGGGGGCTGCGAGAAAGGGGCGCTGGCGCGAGATGCGGCGCTCGGAATTGGTGACCGTACCGTCCTTCTCGCCCCAGCCGAGCGAGGGCAGGAGCACGTGGGCGTGGCGGGCCGTGTCGGTATCTCTCACGATGTCGGAGACGACCACGAAGGGACAGGCTTTGATCGCCGCTTCGACGGCATCGGCGTCGGGCATCGAGACGACCGGGTTCGTCGCCATGATCCACAGCGCCTTGATGCGCCCGTCTGCGACCGCGCGGAACATGTCCACCGCCTTGAGGCCGGGCTTGCTCGCCACAGAGGGCGCGCCCCAGAAGCGCCGTACCTGATCCCGGTGGAGCGATTTCTCGATGTCCATATGGGCGGCAAGCATATTTGCCAGCCCCCCGACCTCCCGCCCGCCCATCGCATTGGGCTGCCCGGTCAGCGAGAAGGGTCCCATGCCCGGCCGGCCGATGCGGCCGGTCGCGAGATGGCAGTTGATGATGGCATTGACCTTGTCGGTCCCGGCGGCAGACTGGTTGACGCCTTGACTATAGCAGGTCACGACCTTTTCGGTCGTTTCGAAGAGCCGGAAGAAGGCGCGAAGCTGCGCCACAGTCAGCCCGGTCGCCGTGGAAAGTGCGGGAAGATCGAGCCTTGATGCGGCCGCGACGGCCTCGTCGAAGCCGCTCGTGTGATTCGAGATATAGTTCCGGTCGACCGCACCGCTTGCGGCGAGATGGGCAAGCAGGCCGTTGAAGAGGGCGACGTCTCCGTCGGGCGCGATCGCCAGATGCATGTCGGCGATGTCCGCGGTCATCGTGCGCCGAGGGTCGATGACGACGATCTTCATCTCCGGGCGGTTTGCCTTGGCTGCGGAGAGACGCTGATAGAGAACCGGATGGCACCAGGCCAGATTGGAGCCCGTCAGCACCACGAGTTCGGCGAGCTCCAGGTCCTCGTAAGCGCCCGGCACCGTGTCGGAACCGAAGGCCCGGCGGTGGCCCGCGACGGAGGAGGACATGCAGAGCCGGGAATTGGTGTCGATATTCGCCGAGCCGATGAAACCCTTCATCAACTTGTTGGCGATGTAATAGTCCTCCGTCAGCAATTGTCCCGAGACGTAGAAGGCAACCGAATCGGGACCGTGCTCGGCGATACTGCGCGAAAAGCGTTCGGCAACGAGGTCGAGCGCCTCGCTCCAGCCTGCGCGACGGCCGCCGATTTCCGGGTGAAGGAGGCGGCCGTCGAGATCGAGGGTCTCGGCGAGCGCCGACCCTTTCGAACAGAGCCTGCCGAAGTTGGCGGGATGTTCCGGATCGCCCTTGACGCTCACTGCGCCGTCATCCCCCACACGGGCAATGACGCCGCAGCCCACGCCGCAATAGGGACAGGTGGTCTTGATCTCCTGCGCCATTCTTATTCCGCCGCTGCCAGTGCGAGGCTCTCGAGAGCGACGAACAATGCGCCATTGTCGTTGCGGATGGGGATCGTGCGCACCTCGCCCTCGTCGGCACCGAGCGCCTTGCCGGTCTCGAGCGAGATCACCCAATTGTGCAGGGGGCAGGTGACGGCCGTGCCGTGCACGATCCCCTGGGAAAGAGGGCCGCCCTTGTGCGGGCAATGGTCCTCGATAGCGAAGACCTCGTCATGGGCGGTCCGGAAGACCGCGATCTTGCCTGTGGGCGTCCTGACGCAGCGGGCGCCGCGCAGCGGGATGTCGTTGATATCGCCAATTGCAATCCAGTTCATCGTCATCGATTACTCCGCTGCCTGATTGAAGCCGACCGTCGCCATCGGCCGGAACTCGTGCTTGTCCTTGCCGGAGACCCGTTCCGACCAAGGGTCGACCTGGGCGAATTTCTGGCTGAAGACGAAGCGGTCGAAATAGGCCTTGCGCTTTTCCGCATCGTCCATGATCTGTCGGCGGATCTCGTCGAGGCCGACGCGCTTTGCCCATTTGTAGATGCGCTCGAGGTAGCGGGCCTGCTCGCGATACATCTGCGTCAGCGCGACGATATGTTCGAGCGCCTCGTCCTCGGTCCTGACCAGACCCAGAACCTCGGTGCCCTTGATGTCGAGGCCGGCGGCACCTGCGAAATGGATCTCGAAGCCGGAGTCGACGCAGATGACGCCGACGTCCTTGCAGGTCGCCTCCGCGCAATTGCGCGGGCAGCCGGAGACGGCCATCTTCAGCTTGGCCGGCGTCCAGGAGCCCCACATGAATTTCTCGATGCGGATGCCGAGGCCGGTCGAATCCTGCGTGCCGAAGCGGCACCAATCGGAGCCGACGCAGGTCTTCACCGTTCTGAGCCCCTTGGCGTAGGCCTGACCCGAAACGAAGCCCGCCTGGCCGAGATCGGCCCAGACGGCGGGCAGGTCCTCCTTCTCGATGCCGAGCAGGTCGATGCGCTGACCGCCGGTCACCTTCACCAGCGGCACGTTGAACTTGTCGACGACATCGGCGATGGCGCGAAGTTCCTTCGAATTGGTGACGCCGCCCCACATGCGGGGTACGACGGAATAGGTGCCGTCCTTCTGGATATTGGCGTGGACACGCTCGTTGATGAAGCGCGACTGGTAATCGTCGGCATATTCATCCGGCCAATCGCAGACGAGGTAATAATTGAGGGCGGGGCGACACTTCGCGCAGCCGCAGGAGGTCTTCCATTCCAGTTCCTGCATGACGGCGGGAATGGATTTCAGCTTCTTCGCCTTGATCAGGCGCCGCACGTCGTCATGGCCGAGATCGGTGCAGTTGCACATCGGCTGCACCGCAGCCGGATTGTAGGTGTCGCCGAGCGTCAGCGACATGATCTGCTCGACCAGGCCGGTGCAGGAACCGCAGGAGGCGGAAGCCTTGGTGTGGGCGCGCACGTCGTCGAGCGAGGTCAGGCCCTTGGAGGTGATCGCTCCGACGATCTTGCCCTTGCACACGCCGTTGCAGCCGCAGATTTCCGCATCATCCGGCAAGGCTGCAACGGCCGCCGTAGGGTCCAGCGGAGATCCCCCCTGATAGGCCTGGCCGAAGATAAGGGTGTCGCGCATTTCGGAGATGTCCGTCCCGCGCTTCAAAAGGTCGTTGAACCAGGCACCGTCGGCGGTGTCCCCATAGAGCACGGTACCGATGATGCGGTTGTCTTTCAGTACCAGCCGCTTGTAGATGCCGGCAGTGGCATCACGCAGCACGATCTCCTCGCGTCCGTCTGCATCGGCGAAGTCGCCGACCGAATAGAGGTTGATGCCCGTCACCTTCAGTTTCGTCGGCGTGTCGGAATGCGCGAAGGCGGCGCGACGGTCGCCGGAGAGGTGGGAGGCGGCGACGCGCGCCATTTCGTAAAGGGGCGCGACGAGGCCGTAGACCATGCCGCCGACTTCGGCACACTCGCCGAGTGCCATGATGTCCCCGTCGGACGTCTGCATTCCGGCGTCGACGACGATGCCGCGATTGACGGCGAGCCCGGCTTCCTTGGCAAGACCGGCATTCGGCCGGATACCGACGGCCATCACGACCAGCGTCGCCGGAATGATCCGGCCATCGTCGAGTTCGATGCCCTCGACCTTCTCCTCGCCGAGGATGCGCTTCGTGTTCGCCTTTGTGACGACTTTGATGCCGCGCTCTTCGACGGCCTTCTGCAGGAGGTAGCCTGCGGCCGGATCGAGCTGGCGTTCCATCAGTGTCGGCATGACATGCAGAACGGTGACGTCCATGCCGCGTGCCTGAAGACCTGCTGCCGCCTCCAGCCCGAGCAGGCCGCCACCGATGACGACCGCCTTTTCGCGAGATTGCGCCGCGAGCAGCATCGCCTGCACATCGTCCAGGTCGCGATAGGTGATGACGCCGCGCAGTTCCTTGCCCGGCACGGGGATGATGAAGGGCACCGAACCGGTGGCGATCACCAGCTTGTCATAGCTTTCCGTGACGCCGTGGTCGGAGGTGACGGTCTTGGCGTCGCGATCGATCGCAATGATCTTGTGGCCCTTGTAGAGGGTGATGCCGTGCTTGATGTACCATCCGTCGCCATGGATGATGATCTCCTCATACTCCTTCTCGCCGGATAGCACCGGCGAGAGCATGATGCGGTCGTAATTGACGCGCGGCTCGGCGTTGAAGATCGTTACGGCATAACGCCCGGGCGCCTTTTCGAAGAGCTCTTCCAGCATCCGGCCCGGAGCCATGCCGTTGCCGACGATGACGAGTTTCTCGCGTGCAGTTTCAGTCATGTGGTCACTCCGCAGCTTCTACGAAGCGGGCGCTCATAGAAAAATTCGAGCAGTGCTTCGCGGCAGTTCAGGTCGGTTCGATTTGGCCGGCCGAAACCGGCATAAAAAAACGCCGCTCGGAAATTGCGCTCCGGGACCGGGAGGAAACCCTTACGGAGGCAAAGACCTTGCGACGTCGGTGTCTTCGGCAGGCGTATGCGGCGCCTGAGCTCGCTTCAATCGCCATTGACCGAAGCAGTTGTAGGAATGCAAATGCTGTGCCAGATCTCCGCCCTTCGGCTATTACCTTGAAAACTCTGAAGAAGACGGAAAACGCCCTTTGTCGCGAAGTAAGCCGTTTGCTTTAAAAGTAAGCCGTTTGCACTCGGTGATGAAATTTTGTGCCGTTCGCAATGATCAGCCGATTGGTGCACCGGTCTCGCCGCGCCCTTTCTTGTGCCAGCGCAGTCATCCTCGGCGTGACCCTGGTCAAGGATGACGCGCGGAGGAGCCCAGGATCGCGGGCCGAGGATGGATCGACTGCCGGGCTCTCCGAGATCCGGACGGTCCGAAAATTTATTTAGGAATAGATTGTTCGCGCGAATTGAGCCGTCGCGATGTGGAAGCCGTCGAGGTTTTCTCTGTTTTGAAGGCCATCGAGCGACGATTCATCGCTTGACGCCATTCGTTCATTTGTGAATATATTATTCAAACTTGTGAAAGTCCAGAGGCGGAGTCCGGAATAGGGAGGACAGCATGAAAACCTTGATCGCTGCGGCCGCGATGGCTGCATTGTCGTTCTGCGGCATTGCCAACGCGCAGGAATACAGCCTGCGATTCTCGACCTCGCAGGTGAATCCCAACGAGCCCATCATCAAGGCGATGAAGACCTATGCTGAGCGTGTCGGTGAGCGTTCCGGCGGACGCATCGCCATTACCGTCATGACGGGCGATCAGCTCGGCGCGCAAAAAAAGGTCAATGAGATGGTGATGAGCGGCGCAAGCCTGCTCAGCGCCACCGATTATGGTCAGCTAGGCCAGTTCGTGCCGGATCTGTCGATCCTCGCCGGCCCCTATGTCTATCCGGATCTGGCGGCGACGGACCGTCTCTTCGCTTCGGATCTCTACAAGGACCTTTCCGGCAAGCTGGAGGCGCGGGGCATCAAGATCATCATGCCGAACGGCCTGTTCGGCTACCGTCACATCATCGCCAACAAGCCGGTTCGCTCACCCGCGGACCTAGCCGGCGTCACCATTCGCGTCCCCTCGTCGCCGATCATGATGGCGACCTTCGGCAACTACGGAGCAAGGCCGACGGAATTGCCGTGGGGAGACGTCTACAATGCGTTGCAGACCGGAGTCGTCGACGCGGCCGAGGGTCCCTTCGGCTCGATCGCCGGGGCGAAGCTGAACGAGACCCGCAAGGTCATTTCGAAGACCGGCCACCAGATCATGTTCACGGCCTGGGTGGCCTCCAGCCAGTTCTTCAACAGCCTGCCCGAAGACCTGCAGAAGATCCTCCTGGAGGAAGGGCAGACGATTGCCAAGGAACTGACGCAGATGACGCTGGAGACGGACGATGCCTATGCAAAGCAGCTCGCCGCCTCCGGCGTGGAGATCGTGACGGATGTCGACATTCCGTCATTCATCGAGGCCTCGCGTGCTGCCTATGAGAAGGTGCCGAACATCACGCCCGGCATCTATGATCAGGTGCAGAAGGCGATGGCAGAGTAGGAGACGCCGGTTTCGAAGAGTTAGAGCGGGATGTGGGCGGAAGACCGCGTACACTTTTCTTCACCCCGCTCTTGGACGCAGCTGCCGCGGGGCCGCGTCTTCGCCGGCGTGATCGCGCCCCGAATGCCAAACGGGCCTGCATCGACGCCAGTTCGGATTGCCCCTAAACAATCGAGGCATCATGGAAAGCTCACGCTCGCCGGAGGAGACAATTCCTCTCTTCAGCCTGCACCGCGCCGATGAGGCAATCGGCGTCGCGGCGCTCCTCGTCATCGTCTTCTCGATCCTCTGGGGGGTCGTCAGCCGTTATGTCTTTCCGCAGCCGGCCGCCTGGACCTATGAACTCGCGATGATGGTCTTCGCCTATCTCGTCTTCTTCGGTGCCGTCGCGGGCGTCCGTCTCGGCACGCATGCGGCGATCGACGTGCTTGTCGCGGCCCTCCCGGACAGCTGGCGGAAAGCCGTCGCCTGGTTCAACTATCTGCTGCTGGCGCTCTTCTTCATCGTCATGACCATCCTCTTCGCCTGGCAGGCCTGGACCTCACGCAATGTGCATACGATCGCACTCGATCTGTCGCGCAGCCTGTCCTATGCGCCTCTGGCGCTCGCCTCCGCCGGGATGTTCGTCCAGCATCTGATCGTCGAGAGGCCCTGGGTCGCCCGTCAGCACCGCAATTTGGAATCGCTGATATGACCCTATTCCATCTGGCCGGCCCCTCGCTTCTCGTCGTCGTCCTGTTTCTGCTGTCGACGCCGATCACCTGGGCCATGGCGATCGGAGCGTTCGCCTTCTTCCTCATCAATATGGACATGATCCCGCTCGCCAATTTCGCGCAGGAAATGGCGGAGGGCAGCCAGTCCGTGTCCTTGTTGGCGCTGCCGCTGTTCGTTCTTGCCGGCTGCATCATGAACGCCTCGGGCATCACCCGGCGCCTTTTGGCGCTTGCGGACGTGCTGGTCGGCCACATGACGGGCGCGCTGGCGCAGATGTGCACCGTGCTCGGCACCTTGCTCGGCGGACTTACCGCATCTGCCAATGCCGATGCGGCGATGCTTGCCAAGACGCTCGGGGTCGAGATGTCGCAACGTGGCTACAGCCGGGCCTTCGCCGCGGTCATCACATCGTCGGCGGCTATCATCACGAGCCTCATTCCACCGTCGATCGGTCTTATCGTCTATGGTTTTCTGGCGGAGACGTCCATCGGCCGGCTCTTCGCAGCGGGTGTGATGCCTGGCCTCGTCCTGGCGACCGGGCTCATGGTCACCACCTATTTCATCGCCCGCAAGCGTGGTTACAAGCCGTTGCGCAAGGAGCGTGCCACCCGCGCGGAGGGCGTCCGGGCGCTGATCGACGGGCTCTGGGCGCTGTCGATCCCGGTAGTGATCTTCGCCGGTACGCGATACGGTCTTTTCACCACCACGGAAGCCGGTGCGGTGGTGGTCGTCTACGTGCTCTTCGTCGCCGTGTTCGGCTACCGCGAATTCACCTTCCGCCAGATCCCGGAGGTTCTTGCCGAGGCCGTGCGCGATTCGGCCGTGGTCATGATCATGATCTGCGCGGCGGCAGCCTTCGGTTTCTATCTCGCCTGGGAGCAGGTGCCGCAGGCCATGTCCGGCTGGCTCGGCGAAGCCACCGACAATCCGCTCCTGATGCTGCTCCTCATCAACGTCCTGCTGATCGTCATCGGCACGGCGATCGAGGGGTCGGCGGCGCTGATCATCCTGACGCCGATGCTGATCCCGATCATCGACGGCGTGGGCATCGATCGCGTGCATTTCGGCGTCGTCTTCATCACGAACCTGACCATCGCCGGCATCACGCCGCCGGTCGGGGGGTTGATGTACATCTCGTCCATGGTGCTGAAAGTGCCGATGATGGCCTATGCCCGCGAGGTGCTGCCCTACCTGGCGATGATGATGGTCATTCTCGTCATGCTGAGCATGTTCCCGCAGCTGTCGCTTTGGCTGCCGAACCTGGTCTATGGGACGACGGCGGTCCAATAGCGCGACGAAATACGACCTCTGCGCCACGGCGGCGCAGAGGTCGGAAACGGCCCTGGTAATTCCGGCCTTCTTACGCAGGTACTGATCATGGATGAGTTCACGCCCACCGTCGGAGTTTCTTCGACACGTCCCGCCGACATGCCGGAAGACCATTCCGCTTTGCCGGTCTGGAACGCCGAAAACTGGTTCTACGAGGATTGGCCCGTCGGTCAGCGCATCCGGTCGTTACGCCGGACGATCGGCGAGAGCGATAGCCATCTCTTCAATACCTTGGTCGTCGACATCCATCCTTATGTCCAGGACCAGATGTTTGCGGAGCGGGAAGGCATCTTCGGCCGTCGCCTCGTTGCCGGCGCCTTCGTGTTCTCGGCCGGTCTCGGCCTCGTCGCTACCAACTGCGTCAACGCCTTTTCCTATGGCTACGACAAACTGCGGTTCATCAAGCCGGTCTTCATAGGCGACACGATCTACACGATCCGCACCAACATGGAAAAAACGCCCCGCTACAAGGACCTTGGGCTCATTCGCGCCAGCTACCAGGTCTTCAAGAACGAGGGCGAGCTGGTGCTCTACTGCGAGCATCTGCAAACGGTGAAATACAAGAACCCGGCGGATTTTGCCGGCAAGACCGGGAAGTAGAGAGCAGAAACCGAAGAAAACGAGCTTCCGCTTGCCGGCGTCGTCGTAATCGACATGAGCTCGTTTCTCGGCATCCTGTTGCGCGCCGTTTCTCGTGGCGCAGGCATTATCCTCAATCGTTCGCCGACATATCCACCGATCGCATATAGTCATGCGAACACGGAATAAAAACGTTTATATTTTCCGTTGAAATCGTTTTTATCAACTGATACGGCTTTCGTCGGGAGGCCGATCATGGAAAACACGCAGTCGCCGCGCGCACGGCCGGGGATCAAGGCTTTGGCCGAGGCTACGGGCTATTCCATTGCGACCGTGTCGAAGGCGCTCAACGGCTCTCCCATGGTTGCGCCGGCCACGAAGGCGCTCATCCATCGCGCCGCTGCAGAGATCGGCTATCGTGCCAACGCCCGCGGCATGGCGCTGAGGACCGGCCGGACCTGCCAGGCTGCCGTGCTCATGCCGGTAACGGCTGCGCGCGACTATGAATGGGACGGCGTCGAATATACCCAGATCCTCAGCGGCATCAGTCAGGCGCTGGAAGGCAGCGACTATCGCATGTCGGTCCACGTCGTGCGCAACGTGGAGGACGGCTGCGAGGTGGCGCGCCGGATCATCGATGAGGGTCTGGCGGACGGACTGATATTCTCAGGCATACGCGCGGACGACCCGCGCATCGATCTTCTGGTCGAGAGCCGGTTTCCCTTCGTCTCTCTTGGTCGCTGTCGGAAGCCCCTCGACTACGCGCATGTCGACATCGACAACGAATGGGCGGCCCATGCGGCGACCGCCCGGCTGATTGCCGGCGGACACCGGCGGATCGCGCTCGTCAATCCGCTCCGGCATCTCTCCTACGCCGAGGACAGGGTGGACGGCTTCATGCGGGCTTTTCGCGAGGCGGGCCTATCGCCGTCCGACGATCTGATCGCCGAAGGCGACCTTTCTACCCATTTCGGCCGCGAGAGCGCGCTCGGGCTTCTCGACGCGGCGCGGCCGCCGACGGCCTTCGTCTGCAGCAACGAGTCGACCACGCTCGGCGTGCTTTCGGGCCTGGGCTCGCGTGGACGGCGGATCGGCGTCGATGTCGACGTGGTCGCCTATGACGACATCAATGTCAGCGCCTATTTCACGCCGCCGATCACGACCTTCTATCAGCCCATCGAAGTTCTCGGGCGAACCCTCGGGGAGTTCCTGCTGCGGCGCATGGCGGGAGAGGATGCGCGGACGTTGAAACAGGTTTTCAGGCCAAGGCTGATCGAGAGGCAGCCCGACAGTCTCGGCGGGCGGCTACCTCACAGCGTTTGAGAAACGACTTTTACAACGGAGGAGAACAATATGAAAAAATTGATGATTGCACTGGCGGTTGCGGTTCTGGCCTCGGGCGGGGCCTTGGCCGCCGATCTCGGCGGGAAGCTGCTGAAGGTCGGCTCGGACACGACCTCGCCGCCGATGGAGAGCGTCGATCCTGCGACCGGCCAGATCGTCGGTTTCGATATCGATGTGGTGAATGCGATCTGCGCCAAGATCAATTGTCAGGCGGAATTCGTGACCACCGGTTGGGACGGCATCTTCGCAGCGCTCGACCAGGGCAACTTCGATCTCGTTGCCTCGGGCGTGTCGATTACCGAGGAACGCAAGAAGGCCATGGACTTCTCGGATCCCTACATCGTCAACAGCCAGGCGGTACTGATGCGGGTCGAGGACCATGGCGTGTCGCTGGAGGACTTCAAGTCGAAGGGCAAGAAGCTCTCCGCCCAGGCCAACACCACGGATGCGCAGGTCGCCGAGGGGGTGGTCGGCAAAGAAAACGTCGTCGCCTATGACAGCTTCAGCGCCGCGATCATCGCGCTCAAGAACAAAGATGTCGATGGCGTCGTCATCAACGGGGCCAATGCTGCCGCTTACGAACGCGAGTTCGTCGGCGAACTCGTGGTGGCGATCCGGGATCTCGAATCCGATCCGCTCGGCCTCGTCTTCCGCAAGGGCGATGCCAATGTCGCCGCCTTCAACGAAGGTCTGAAGATGATCCGCGACGACGGCACGCTGGATCAGCTCGTCAACAAATACTGGGGCGTGAAGTAACCTCATCCGAGCACCCCCGGAGCGGTCTGCGCTCCGGGGCCGAATTTCTGCGCAGGATCCCCGGGAGGGATGAATGTCGTTCCTGAGAAGCGTGCGGCCCAGCAATCTGATCATTCTGACAGCGCTGCCGTTCATCATCTATCTTTTCGCCTCCTCCGGAGACTACCAACGTTCGCTGAGAGCCATTCTCGGAGTCGAGAACGGCTCGTCCGCCTTCGTACCGGGTTTCCTTGCTCTGCTCGTCGCCTTTGGCTCGGGTGTCGCCGTTCTCGTCTTTTCCCGAGCCAAGGCGCCGCGGCCGCGGCTGGCGCTCGCTGCCGCCGTACTCAATCTCGCTGCGGCGGCCACCGTGCTTCTGAGCGACGCCGTTCACCCCTACCTTGCGTCGGTCGTCGCCAATGCCGTCGATTCCTTCACGTCCGATCTCGTTGTGAAGGGGCTTAGCCCTCGGCAACTCACGGACGCCGCGGACATGACCCTGCGCGGCATCGAGGCCGTGCTTTTTCCGGCCTATTTCGCGCTGACACTGCTCGGCTTCATGCTTTTCTTCGGTGCCGGCAAGGCATCCACGCCGGAAAGCATCATGCGCCGCGTGGGAGCGTTAAGCATCGGCCTCGTCAACGGTGCGGGGCTCCTGTTCATCCTCTTCATTGCGCATATCGCCTTTGCCGCCGGCGTGGCGACGACGGTTCGCGCCGCCATTGCCGCCTATCTTCTCGCCGCGATCATCGGCCTCATCTGGGTCGGATTGCTTCAGTTGCATTATACGGCGCGCACCAGCATCATCTTCGCGCTCGCGACCCTCGGCCTGACGCTCGTCGCCGCCTGGTTCCTGTTGCAGCCTCGCACGGCCTATGTGCTTGCGGGGCGGCTCGACGGCACGGTCGCGATCGTCAGCAACACGCCGTCCGGCCTCAAAGGCGCGGTGCGCTTCGGCCAATATCCGGGCGCGCCCGGTGAAGAGGCGGCGGTGCGAACCTTCCTTGGCCCGGCGGAGGCAGTCGCGGCGATGGAAAAGAACGAGGTGACGGCGGCGCTTCTGCCGTCGGCAGCCGTACCCGGGGGCTTGCCGCTCCTTTGGGAAACGGCGGCTTTGAACGATCGCGACCGGGCCGCAGGCATCACTTTCGCCGTCCTGGCAATTATCCTCGGTCTGCTCACCTTCGGCGGCTATCTGCACCGCCGTCATCCCCTGGCGATCGGCTCGGAGTTCGTCGTCGACACGATTCGCGGCATTCCGATGCTGGTGATCGTGCTCTATGTCGGCCTGCCCTTAAGCGGAGCGCTGAAGGATGCGACACAAGGCGTGCTCGATCCGCCGAACCTGATGCGCGGCATCGTCGCCATGGCGCTCGCCTATTCCGCCTATCTGGCGGAAATCTTCCGCTCCGGCATCAATGCGATCCCGATCGGCCAGATCGAAGCGGCGCGCAGCATCGGGCTCAACCGGTGGCAGACGGCGCGGCTGGTGGTCCTGCCGCAGGCGTTCCGGATCATCATTCCACCGCTCGGCAACGAGCTGATCGCGATCCTCAAGGACACGTCGCTCCTGTCGATTCTGTCGATCCGCGACATCACCCAGCGCATGCGCGAGTTCCAGTCGGCGAGTTTCCTGCCCTTTGCGCCCTATAACTCGGCAGCCATCTTCTACATCTTCCTGACGCTCGCGGCGGCGAGCCTCATCAACATGATCGAGCGGAAATATGACATCAAGCATCGATAGGAGAGGGGAAGAGGGTGCGCGCACGGTGCTGATCACCGGCGCATCGCGGGGCCTTGGTCAGGAACTTGGACGGCAATATGCAGCCGCCGGCTGGCGGGTGATCGCCTGCGGCCGCCAACCTTCGGCGGGGAATGGGGAAACCGGCATCGAACGTCGGATACTCGACGTCACGGACGCCAGCTCGATGGCGGCGCTTGCCGAAAGCCTCGGCGAGCGGCCGATCGATGTCCTCATCAACAATGCCGCAATCCGCGGCGACACAGGCGGACTGTCGACCGTGGAGCCCGAGGATTTCCTGGAGGTGATGCGCGTCAATGCCCTGGCGCCGATCCTGATCGTGCGGGCGCTGCTCCGCAATCTCCTGGCTGGCGGCGATCGCATCGTCGCCAATATCAGCAGCCGCGCAGGATCGCTTGCCGAGGGCACGCTCGACGACGACGAAGGAGACTATGCCTATCGTTGTTCGAAAGCGGCGCTGAACATGGCAACGGTCAAGCTCGCCCAGGATCTGCGCCCGCACGGTGTCACCGTGCTGTCGCTCCACCCCGGCTGGGTCAGAACCGATATGGGCGGCCCTCAGGCGAGTGTGCCGGTTGCGGAGAGTGCCGCGGGCCTGAAGGCGATCGTAGACAGGACCGGGCTCGCCGAGAGCGGCAGCTTCCGGGCCTTCGACGGCAGAACGGTATCGTGGTGAAGCGAGTGGAACGATGACGACGAGCGAGATCAAGAACGTGCAGGGAATAGCAGCGATCGAGGCCCTGCTTGCCGCCGAACACGGCATCGCGGGAAAAATCCTGGCGCTGCCCGGCGAGCACGATCTCAATTTCCGCATTCAGGCGAGCGACGGTCGCGCGTTCCTGCTGAAGCTTCATGCCCTCGGCGCGCCCGAGGAGCTCGACATGCAGATCGCGGTTCTCGACCATCTCGCGCGCGAGGCGACGGAGCTGCCTGTCGCGAAGGCCCTGCCGAGCCGCTCCGGCGCCTCGTTCACCCGCGTCGAATTCAATGGAGCGCGCGTCGCACGTCTTCTGACGTGGCTGCCCGGGGAAACCTGGGCACGAGCCGCCGACCGCTCGAGCAACAGCGTCGAGACCCTTGGGGCGCTGCTCGGCAAGCTCGACCGCAGCCTCGCCGGTTTCTCTCATCCCGGGGCCAGGAGAGAGTACGCCTGGGATATAGCCCGGGCGGAGATGCACCTCGCCAATGTCGATCTGATCGAGGGTATGGAGAAGCGGCGAGCGGTTCGCGCGATCCTCGAGCACTTCGTCTCCACGGTGCTGCCGCGCCTTAAGGCTTGTCCCCGGCAGGTCATCCATAATGATGCCAATGACTATAACGTCCTCGTCGACGCCGACGGCTGCGTCAGCGGACTGCTCGACTTCGGCGATATGGTCGAGAGCAATCGCGTGGTGGAAGTGGCCGTCGCTTCCGCCTATGCGCTGATCGGTTCGCCGGATCCGATCGGCGCCATCTCGCGGCTGGCTGGCGGCTATCACGGCGTCAATCCGCTCGGCGAAACGGAGGCCGAGCTAATCTTCGATCTCGTGCGCACCCGCTATGCCGTCAGCATGTGCATGGCGGCGAGGCAGATCCGCGACAACCCCGAAAACACCTATCTGCTCGTCAGCCAGGAGGACGTCTGGCGGGAACTGAGACGCCTCGAGCAAGAGAACCGGCCCTTTGCCATCGCCCGCCTTCGCGACGCCTGCGGTTTTGCACCGATTCCGAAGGCAGCGCGGGTGGTGCGGTGGCTGGAGAGCAATGCTCATGATTTTTTGGGCGTCATCAAGCCGGGCATCGCAAGACCGAAACCAGCCGTCTTCGATTTTTCCGCGAACAGCTCCGAGACCTGGGCAGGTCTCGACAAGGACGTGGCGCAAGCGCGCATCGAAGCACATATTCATGCGGAGGGGGCGGATTTCGGCCTTGGCCTCTACGGAGAGGACAGAGCGGTCTACAAGGGTGACGCTTACCAGGCGACTGCAAGCCTGCGCCGCACGATTCACCTTGGTATCGATCTCTTCGCTCCCGCCAACGAGCCGGTGCATGCACCCTTCGCCGGCAAGGTCGCATTTTACCATGACGACGCGGTCCCTTACGGTTTCGGACCGACCATTCTGCTCGAACATAGGACGGGCGAGGGCGACACGTTCTGGACGCTCTACGGACATCTCTCCCGTGAAAGCGCCTCACGGCTGTCGATCGGCCAGCCGGTCGCCAGGGGCGAAGCTTTCGGGGCCATGGGGAATCGCGCCGAAAACGGCGGGTGGGTTCCGCATCTGCATTTCCAGATCGTCACCGATCATCTCGGCCTCGAGGGCCGCATGCACGGCGTCGGCGTCAAAGAGCAGTGGCAGGTCTGGCGAGAGATCAGCCCCGATCCGAGCGTCGTGCTCGGCCTTTCCGTTCCGGCGTCCGTGATCGTCGAGCGCGACAAGGCGTTCCTGGTGCGCGAACGCCAGCACCGCATCGGTCGCTCCCTAAGCATCGCCTACGGCTCGGCGCCTCTCAAGATCGTTGCCGGCGAGGGCGCCTACCTGATCGATGACGAGGGCACGCGCTGGCTCGACATGGTCAACAATGTCTGCCACGTCGGCCATTGCCATCCGCGCGTCGTCAAGGCGGCGCAGATGCAGATAGCGCGGCTCAATACCAATTCGCGCTATCTGCATGACAGTCTGGTGGAATATTCGCGCCGGCTTGCGGCGCTCTTCCCTGATCCGCTGAACGTCTGCTTCTTCGTCAATTCCGGCAGCGAGGCCAACGATCTCGCGATCCGGCTGGCGCGCGCCTATACCGGCAACCGCGACGTCATTACCGTCGATCACGCCTATCACGGCCATCTGACAAGCCTGATCGATGTCAGTCCCTATAAATTCGCGGGCAAGGGCGGGGAAGGGCGGCCGGCCCATGTGCGGGTCGCCGAAATGCCGGACCTCTATCGTGGACGCTATCGCTATGGCGATACAGACGCGGGGCGCAAATATGCCGAGGACGTGAAGCGTCAGATCGATGCTCTGGCGGCGGAAGGGCGCAAACCCGCGCTCTTCTTCAGCGAGGGCATCCTCGGCACGGGCGGTCAACTGGTGCTCCCGGAAGGTTATCTCAGAGGGGCCTATGCGCATGTACGTGCGGCCGGTGGGTTGTGCCTCGCTGACGAGGTCCAGGTGGGGTTCGGCCGTGTCGGCAGTCATATGTGGGCGCATGAAACGCAAGGAGTCGTGCCCGACATAGTCACCATGGGCAAGCCGATCGGCAACGGCCACCCGATGGCGGCGGTGGTGACCACCGAGGCGATTGCCGCGGCCTTTGCAAATGGAATGGAATATTTCAACACGTTCGGCGGAAACCCGGTATCGGCCGGGATCGGCCTCGCTGTGCTCGACATCATCCGCGATGAGCGCCTCATGCACCATTGTGCGGTCGTCGGAAACCGTCTGATGGATGGAGCGCGCGAACTCGCCAGCCGCCATACCATCATCGGCGACGTGCGCGGTTACGGTCTCTTCAACGGAATCGAGCTCGTGCGTGATCGCGACACCCTTGAGCCGGCCGCAGCGGAGCTCGACTTCGTCATTGCCGAAATGAAGGAGAGGCACCGCATCCTGCTGTCGAGCGAGGGACCGCAGCACAACGTGCTGAAAATCAAGCCGCCTGCGCCCTTCAGCGCAGACGATTGCGACCGTTTCCTCGAGGCCCTCGACGCGGTGCTGGCGCAGGTAAAGGCCGCCTGATGGAAATTTTCCTCTTTACAACGAAGTTAAACGTTTTTATTGGTGATATAAACGTTTAACAAGCTGATGAGCAAGCGGTTGATCAGCCGCCTGCCGGGAGGGGAGCTTGGCCACAATCCGCATCGACAATCTTCGCAAGTCCTTCGGCACCAATGAAATTTTGAAGGGCATCGATCTCGAGATCGCCGACGGCGAGTTCGTCTGCTTTCTGGGGCCGTCCGGCTGCGGCAAGAGCACGCTCCTGCGCTCGATCGCCGGACTTGAAAATCTCGACGGGGGATCGATCCGACTCGGCGACCGCGACATCACCGATCTGCCGTCCGCCAGGCGCGACATCGCCATGGTCTTCCAGAACTACGCGCTCTATCCGCATATGAACGTGCGCAAGAACCTTTCCTTCGGCCTTGCGCTGAACGGCATGAAGCGAAACGAGATCGACCGGCGTGTCAACAATGCGGCCGAAATTCTGAGGATCACGGAGCTCCTGGACCGCAAGCCCCGCCAGCTTTCCGGCGGCCAGCGTCAGCGTGTGGCGATCGGCAGGGCGATCGTGCGCGAGCCGAAGCTCTTCCTGCTAGACGAGCCGCTCTCCAATCTCGATGCCGGTTTAAGAGTGACGATGCGCGTCGAACTGGCGGCGCTGCACGAACGCCTCGGCGTGACGATGATCTATGTGACGCATGATCAGGTGGAGGCCATGACCCTCTCCGATCGGGTCGTGGTGCTCGACAAGGGACGCGTCAGCCAGTTCGGCACGCCGCTCGAACTGTTCTATCGTCCGGCAAATCTCTTCGTCGCCGGCTTCATCGGTTCACCGCGGATGAACTTCCTGCCGGCGGGTGTCGCGGAGCAGGTTGCGACCCGCGTGACGCTTGCCGGAGGCGGCTTATCGCGGCCGGTGACGCTCGATACCTGTTCGTCCGAGCCGCTCAACCGGGATCGTCCGGTCACCCTCGGAATTCGCCCCGACAAGCTCGAATTGACTCCGCCGGAGGAGGCGCATCTCGCCGGCACGGTGAGGCTCGTCGAGCGGCTCGGCGCGGAAAGTCACGTTCATATCCGTGTCGAGGGCGGTGGTGATCTGACCGCCGTGGTGCGCGGCACCCATCCGGTCGCGAGCCGAGATCAAGTTCATCTCCGCCTGCCCCCCGAGCACTGCCATCTGTTCGATGCCGAAGGCACGGCGATCGCGAGGCGGCTCGATCCGGAGACGAAGGCACTTATCGATAACGAGAAGGCAAGGGGCGCGCGTGCGCCGGTTTTGGAGGAGAGACATGCCTGATATGAAAACGACGATCATCGGAGCGCTTTTGGCCCTGTCGGTTGCCGGCGCGGCGACTGCGCGCGCAGAGGAGGTCTTGCGTTTCGCGACCTGGGACACGGGCGAGAGCCTTGCCATCCAGCAGGCGATCGCCAAAAAATTCGAAGAGAAGCACCCCGGCGTGAAGGTTCAGGTCGAACCCTATGCCGAGGGTTACGACCAGAAGCTCGTCGCCGCCTTCGGAGCGGGCAATCCGCCCGATGTCATGTATATGTGGAGCTTCCCGCAATACTACACGTCGCTGATGCCGCTCGATGAGCTGATCGCGCGCGATTCGGCCGAGATCAAGCCGGACGATTTTCCGGAAGGCCTGATGAACACGACGCGTATCGAGGGCAAGACCTACGGCATGCCCTCGGGATTCACCACCCAGGTGGTCTTCTACAACAAAGAAATGTTCGCAAAGGCGGGTGTCGAAGAGCCGAAGGAGGGCTGGACCTGGGACGATCTGCGCGCAAAGGCAGCCAAGTTCCGCGACGAGGCCGGCAAGGTCTACGGGTTCGCCGTCGACGCCAAGCCGGACCCCTATGATTTCGAGCAGTTCCTGTGGTCGAACGGCACGAAATACATCTCCGACGACGGCAAGGAGATCGATGGCTACATGAATAGCGACGCGGCCGCCGCCGTGCTCGGCATGTTCGCCGACATGGCCAGGAAAGAGGAAGCCGTGACGCTGCACCTCGGGGACGAAACGGGGGGTGACACGCTGTTCCAGGGCGGCAAGATCGCCATGTTCCAGAGCGCCATGTGGGACAAGGCAGATATCGATGCCGCCGGCTTCAGCTATGGCGTCGCGCCGCTGCCGACATTCGGCGACCGTCCCGCCCATTCGGCACTCGGCGTTTCGGCGATCTCCATCGCCAAGGACGCCGCCCATCCCGACCTCGCCTGGGAATTCGTGAAGTTCTTCTCCTCGCCCGACTCGGTCGCGATGCGCGTCAACGACCTGCCGGTGCGCAAGAGCGTGGCCGAGGCGAAAGGGATGACGAAGGACCCTGTGTACAAGCCCTTCTTCGATATTCTCGCCACCTCCAACACCGAAAGGCACGCCTATCTGAAGAACGCCAACTGGGGCAAGATTCAGGACAATCTGGCACGCGCCATCGAGGCGACGATGATCGACCAGGGCAATGCCAAGGCCCATCTCGACGATGCGGTCAAGCGCTCCAAGCGCCTGCTGAAGTAAGGAGTGCGGGGGATGGACATGGCTGCCCATACGGGACCGAAGGCGGAGTTCGTTCGGCGCAGACGAGCAAATGCCGGGCGGCATCTTGCGCCCTTCCTGTTCATCTCCCCATGGATACTGGGGTTCCTCTTCTTCACCCTCGGCCCACTCTGCTTCTCGCTGACGATGAGCTTTTTCGACTGGCCCGTCGTCGGCGAGCGCACCTTCGTCGGACTCGACAACTACCGCTCGATGTTCATGGAGGACCCGCAATTCCGGGAAAGCCTCTGGATCACGGTGAAGTTCGCGGCGATCTACGTGCCGTTCAACATCGTCATGTCGTTCCTGCTGGCGCTGTTGCTGCACCATGCGACTTTCGCCAGCGGCTTCTTTCGCACGGTGTTCTATTTGCCGAGCGTGATCTCGGGCGTTGCGCTTGTGACGATCTGGAGCTGGATCTACAGCAGGGAATACGGACTGTTGAACTTCATGCTCTCGCTCGTCGGCATCGATGGACCGAACTGGCTCGGCGATCCCAGCCTGGCGCTGGTCGCCATCATCGTCGCAAGCCTCTGGGGCCTCGGCGGTACGATGCTGATCCTTCTCACCGGTCTCAAGGCCATTCCGAAAGAGCTCTACGAGGCCGCGACCGTCTCGGGGGTTCCGGGTTGGGCGCAGATGGTGTTCATCACGCTGCCGATGCTCGGGCCGATGCTGATCTTCACCTTCATCACCTCGATCATCTCCGCATTCCAGCAGCTGACGATAGCGCTTCTGCTGACGAAGGGCGGCCCTCTCGGCTCCACCTATTTCTTTGCCATGTACATCTACGACAACGCCTTCAAATATTTCGACATGGGGTACGCCGCCGCCGGCTCCTGGGTGATGTTCGTCATCGTGTTGACGCTCAGCCTCGTCGTCATGCGCTGGTCCGCCGCGTGGGTCTATTACGAGGGCGAGGTCCGGCCGGCCGATGGAGACCGCGATGCGTAAGACCGTCCTCTATGCGACGCTGATCCTGCTGTCGGCCCTGTTCATCGCGCCGTTCTACTGGACTTTCATGACGGCGGTCAAAAGCACGGCGGAGCTATATCGGTTCCCACCGGTCCTTTGGCCGTCCGAGTGGCACTGGGAGAATTTTGCAGCCGCCTGGAACAAGCAGCCCTTCGGCACCTATCTCTCGAACTCGCTGATCGTCGTCGTCCTTTCGACGGTCGGCCAGCTTCTTTCGAGTTCGCTCGTCGCCTTCGGCTTCGCCCGCTTCCGGTTTCCCGGACGCGACGCCCTGTTCGTGCTGCTGCTCGCGACCATGATGATACCCTGGGACGTGAAGATGATTCCGCTCTACATGGAGTTCAACATGCTGGGCTGGATCAACACGCTCAAACCCCTGATCGTGCCCGCCTACTTCGCCGACGCCTTCTTCGTTTTCCTGCTTCGCCAATACATCATGACGATACCGATGGAGATCGACGAAGCAGCCCGCATGGACGGAGCGAACAGCTTCGACATCTACTGGCGCATCCATCTGCCTCTGATGCTGCCGGCCCTGGTGCTGGTCGGCACCTTCCATTTCATGAATGCGTGGAACGACTATCTGGGGCCGTTGATCTTCCTCAACGATCAGTCGAAGTACACGCTCACCCTCGGGCTTTCGATGTTCAAGGGCCTGCATGAGATCGACGTCACCTCGATCGCAGCGATCACCGTCATCCTCTGCCTGCCGCCGCTCGCCCTCTTCTTCCTGGCGCAGCGCTATATCATGGATGGAGCCGTCGGCTCTTCGGTGAAGGGATAGGCAATGCTGTTCGATATCGACCATGTTCCCTTCAGCCGAAAGGGGCGCTTCCTGACGCTGTCGACGATGCGTGTTCCCGGTCTTGACGGCGAGCGTGCGCTTTACCTCAGACGCGTCAGCGGCGGCGACGAGCGTCCTTCGCTCGGAAGGCTGTGTCGTGTCGAGTTCCTGGACGGGGAAGGCCGGCCGGCGGCGACGCGCTTCCAACTGTCGCCGGATCAGCTTGTGGCGCGGACCGGCGAAGGCATCGTCCGCTTCGTCATCGGAGACGGCGAGCGGTTGCACATTCGCGGAGAAAATGCCGGCGTGCGTTTCCATGTCGAAGGATCGCGCTACGACTATGTCTACCGCACGCCCGGCGGCGAATGGTGCCTCGTTGCAGCGGGTGAGAACGTGAAATTCATTCCGCGGGGCCGTCTTGGTGAACTCGCCGTTTCCGGCAAGTGGGACAGGGACCGGTCCACCGATGTTTCCTTTACGCTCTCGGGCGAGGGGACATTCGAGGGCAATGTCGATTTCTTTCGCGCCCTCCCGCCGCCAGAAGGACCCGGCAGCTTCGAGGAGGCACATGCAGCCGTTACAGCCGAGTTCGGCGCGTGGTGTCGATCGATCCCGGCGGGTGTCCCCGGACAGGAGGAAGCGCAACGGCTCGCGGCGTATCTCCTTTGGGCGAACACCGTGCCGGCCGAAGGCGTGCTGACGCGGCCGGCGATCTACATGTCGAAAAACGGCATGATCAACATCTGGAGCTGGGACAATGCCTTCTCGGCCCTCGGCGTTGCCGCCTTCGACGAAGAGCTCGCCTTCGGCCAGTTCGCAGCGATCTTCGACCATCAGGACGCTTCCGGCCTGCTGCCGGACTACGTCAACGACCGCGAAGCGCTCTTCGCCTTCACCAAGCCCCCCGTTCACGGCTGGGCCGTCTCCTGCATGGCGCGCGATAATCCCGCCTTCCTGACGCCGGAACGCCGAGCCTATCTGCGCGATGCGATCGGCAGGCAGGTCTCCTACTGGCTGACCCACGGCCGCGCCGGCAACAATGTGTTGCCGAGCTACTTCCACGGCAATGACAGCGGCTGGGATAATGCGAGCTTCTTTGCCGAAGGCGGCCCGGTTCTGTCACCCGACCTTCCGGTCTTCCTCATCCTGGCCTGCGAGGCGCTTGCCAACCTGCTGGAGGATGATCCGGGAAAAGCAGCCCGATGGTTGCGTATCGCCGACGAACTTCAAGCGCTCCTCGTCGGCACGCTCTGGACCGGCGAAACTTTTGCCGCGCGTCTTGCCGCCGATCCCGAACGAATTCTTCCGGGCGAGAGCCTGATCCAGTTCATGCCGCTGCTGCTGGGCTCCCGCTTGCCGGCAGCAATGTGCCGCCAGCTCGTCGCCCGGCTGGTCGAAGGCGCGTTCATCACCGATTGGGGCCCGGCGACGGAGAGCCCCCGGAGTCCCTTTTACGAGGACGATGGTTACTGGCGCGGACCCATCTGGGCGCCGACGACCTATCTCCTGTGGGATGGAGTGCGCCGCCAGGGCGGGGGTGCATTGGCGCGGGAAATCGCGCAGAAGTTCTGTGCACTTGCCAACGCACACGGTATGGCCGAAAACTTCGACGCGCGCTCGGGCAGGGGCCTTCGGGACCGGGCATTCGCCTGGACGTCCGCAGTCTATCTGCTGCTGGCGCAATCCCTCCGCGACGAAAAACCGGTGAAGAGTTGAAGCCGTCATGCAGCGACCGACCATAAAGACGATAGCGCGGGAAACGGGACTGTCGATTGCGACGGTCTCCAAGGCCCTGAAGCATTCTCCGCAGGTTCGCCCGGAGACCAGGGCCGTCGTGCTCGATGCGGCCGAACGCGTGGGCTACGAGCTCAATCTTCACGGCGTGCAGCTGCGCACCGGCAAGACCTATCAGGTTGCCGCCATCATGACGGCGCCGGGCCCGAAGGAAAACGAATGGGAGGGCGTGGAATATGCGCAACTCCTCAGCGGTATTTCCTGGGCGCTGGAAGAAAGCCCCTATCGCGTCTCGCTCTATGCCGTGCGCGACTTCCAGGAAAGTCAGGAAACGATCAGGCAGATCGTTTCGATGAAGAAGGCGGACGGTATCATCATCTCGGGCACGCGCGCCGACGATCCGCGGATCCGCTTGATGCAGGAAGCGGAGTTCCCCTTCGTGACCTACGGGATGAGCATCCACAATGCGCCGCATGCCTATGTCGATGCCGACAACGAGCAGATGATCCGCCTGTCCATGGCGCGGTTGATCGAGCGCGGCCACAGGCGGATCGCGCTGCTCAATCCGAAAGAGCAGTTCGCCTATGGCGTCGTCCGTCTGGAAAGCTACCGCAAAGCGCTCGAAAAGGCGGGCCTGCCCTACGATCCCGCCCTCGTCGCTCATGGTCGGCTGACGCCGGCATTCGGCCGGGAGAATGTGGTGACCATGTCTGCGCTTGCCGATCCGCCCACCGCCTATATCTGTGCCAACGAAGCCACCGCGCTCGGGGCCTTTTCCGGCTTCCACGCGCGCGGGCTGGTGCATGGGCGTGACGCGGTCATCAATGCGACCGACGACTTGAACGTCAGCCAGTATTTCGCACCGCCGATCACGAGCTACTACCTGCCGATCGGCGAGCCGAGCGCGCTGCTCGGCAAGTTCATCCTGCGGCGGATGGAGGGAGAACCGCCCGAGGCCCTGCAGACGCTCCTGATGCCGGATCTCATCGAGCGCTCGGACGACCGGCTGAGGCCGGAACGATGACCGGCCAAGATGCCGCAACGCTCCGGCGCGCAATATAAACGTTTACATTAGCCAGACCGGATCGCAATTGTCGCGACGGTTTCTCCGCCGACAATCGAAATACGACAAAGGACTTTACCTTGCACATGCCGCTGACTAGCCCCAATCACTTCAACTCCGACGCACGGACGCCTGACAGGCTTGAGCTCGGCGTGTGCTACTACCCGGAACAATGGCCGCGCGGGAAATGGGCGGAGGACGCCCGGCGAATGGCCGAGCTCGGCCTCTCCTGGGTTCGCATCGGTGAGTTCGCCTGGGCGAAAATAGAGCCGCGGTCGGGCGAATTTCATTGGGAATGGCTGGACGAGGCGATCGATGTTCTGGGCAAGGCCGGCCTCAAGGTCATCCTCGGCACGCCGACGGCGGCCCCGCCGAAATGGCTCGTGAACCGCTATCCCGAGATTCTGCCGGTGGACGCGACCGGAGCGGTGCGCAAATTCGGCGCGCGACGCCACTATTGCTTCTCGAGCCGGCGTTACCGCTCCGAGGCGGCGCGCATCACCGAGGCGATGGCGCGCCGCTATGGCGAACACATCTATGTCCATGCCTGGCAGACGGACAATGAATATGGCGACCACGACACGATCTACAGCTATTCCGCCGAGGCGGTCGGGGCGTTCCGCTTGTGGCTGGCCGAACGCTACGGCTCGATCGATGAGCTGAACCGCGCCTGGGGCACCTCATTTTGGTCGATGCGCTACGATAGCTTCGAGGAAATCGACCTGCCGAACAATCTCGTGGAGGAGCCGAGCCCCACCCACGGGGTGGATTTCATCCGCTTCTCTTCCGATCAGGTGAAGAGCTTCAACAAGGCGCAGGTCGACATCATCCGGGCGCATTCGCCCGGGCGACCGGTGACGCACAACTTCATGTCGCAGAACACCGATTTCGATCATTACAGGGTGGGCGAGGACATCGACATCGCCTCCTGGGACGTCTATCCGATGGGCGGCCTGCTCAACGGACGCCTCGCAGCGAAGGACAAGGAGCATTATCTCCGGGTCGGGGATCCCGACCAGCCGGCCTTCAACCACGATCTCTACCGCGTCGTCGGCCGCGGCCGCGTCTGGGTCATGGAGCAGCAGCCGGGGCCGGTGAACTGGGCGGCGCACAACCAGTCCCCCGCCGACGGCATGGTGCGGCTCTGGACGTGGCTCGCCTATGCCCATGGGGTCGACATGGTCTCCTATTTCCGCTGGCGGCAGGCGCCTTTCGCGCAGGAACAGTTTCACGCGGGCCTCCTTCTTCCAAACAGCGAGGCGGATCAGGGCTATCTTGAAGTCGCCGAAGTCGTCGCTGAAATGAAGCGCCTGCCCGAGGGAGAGGTGCGTGGCAAGGCGCAGGTCGCGATTCTTCTCGACTATGAATCTCGCTGGGCGACACGCGTCCTGCCGCAGGGGCGGAGCTATTCCGCTTCGGCGGTTGCGCTCGACTGGTATTCGACGGCGGCCCGCCTCGGCGTCGATGTGGATTTCATCGGCCAGCACTCGGACCTCGACGGATACAAGCTGATCCTCGCGCCGGATCTCGTCATTGCCGAGGAGGCTTTCGTGGAGCGGCTCGCGCGAGCGGATGCCAAGGTGGTCTTCGGTGCGCGCAGCGGCAGCAAGACGAGGGACATGCACATCCCCGAGGGACTACCACCAGGACCGCTGGCGAAGCTCATCGATGTCAGCGTCTCGCGGGTCGAGTCGCTGCCGGAGTTTCACAGCGAAACCGTTCTCTATGGCAACGAGGCCTACGAGGCGGGCGGTTGGCGCGAGACCGTCAGGACGAACGAGACCGTTCTCGCAAGCTTCGACGGGGAGTATCGTAACGGCACGCCGGCGCTCGTCGGCAACGACAAGGCACGCTACCTGGCGGTTGCGGCCAACGGCGCATTGCTCGACAAGGTGATCGGCGACGCGCTCGGCTGGGCTGGGTTGGAAAGCCTGCCCGACCTCGGCGATCTTCGCGTGACGCGCCGTGGCAATCTCCGTTTCGCCTTCAATTTCGGCCGGATCCCCGCGGAGGTGCCCGCGGGCGCCTCGGCCGAGTTCTACGTGGGAGGCCGCACGCTAAAACCCGTCGATGTTGCGATCTGGAGGGAATGAACCCCGGAGCATCGATGTAGCCGACCTTTCGGCGAGGTCACATCGTCGTGAGCTTGGATTGCACTTGATGACTTGTCGTGCCGTTCGCCCTAGGTCGAACGCATGACTATGCTCGTTATTACGCTCCTTGCACTCCTCGGTTTCCACTCGGCGGCAGCCGCGCAGGATCAGTCCGTCACCACCTTGCTGACGAGCCTGGAGACCAGGGACGAGTTGAAACCGCTGAAGACTGTGGTCGTTGCCAGGGACGGTGAGACGGTCTCCGAGAAGGGTTATCGCGGCCACACGCCCTCGGAGTCGACCAACATCAAGTCTGCGTCGAAATCGATCGTGTCCGCACTTGTGGGCATCGCGATCGACAAGGGTCTGCTCGACGGCCCGGAGCAGAGATCGCCCCGCTCCTGAAGGAAGACCTCCCGTCGCAGGCCGACCCCCGGATCAACGACATCACCATCGGCAACCTGCTTTCGATGCAGGCGGGATTGGGGCGGATGTCCGGACCGAACTACGGCCGCTGGGTGTCTAGCCGTAATTGGGTTCGTTTCGCACTGGCACAGCCATTCGACGACGAGCCCGGAGGGCGGATGCTTTATTCGACCGCCTCGACCCATCTGCTCTCGGCAATACTGACCAAGGTCGGCGGCAAGCCGACACTGGCGCTTGCGCGCGAATGGCTCGATCCGGTCGAGGGTTTCCGGATCGGTGCCTGGGAGCGGGATCCCCAGGGCATCTATCTCGGCGGCAACCAGATGGCGATGAGCGCGCGGTCGCTGCTTGCCTTCGGCGAGCTCTATCGCAATCGCGGCCGCACCGCGGACGGACGGCAGGTCGTCCCGGCCGATTGGGTCGATCTTTCCTGGCAGCCGCGCACCGCCTCCCGTTTTACCGGCGACGGCTATGGATATGGCTGGTTCACGCGCCGGATCGGCGACGAGGATGTGTATTACGCTTGGGGCTATGGCGGCCAGATGCTCTACATAGTGCCGTCCCTGAACCTGACGGTGGTCATGACGTCGGATGAAAGCGGCCCCTCGGCACGCAACGGCTATCGCGACGCCCTGCACGGGGTTCTGGCGGAGATCATCTCCACCGCCAAAGCGGATTGAGGCAGGATGGTTCTGCCCTGTGGGTATTAAACAAGAATGTTAGGAAGAAGCGGTAAGGGTGCGTCAACCCTTGATGAATTGACGCGCCCTTACGACTGACTGTTGGCCAGCGGGTTTTGCTATGCCGTTGGCTGCTTCGTCTTCCGGAGATAGGGAAGCACGGTGTCGAAAGAGCCGAAACGCTGCACGGCGTCCTCGTTGGAGACGGCGGCCGTGATGATGACGTCCTCGCCCTGCTGCCAGTTGGCGGGCGTTGCCACCTGATGCTTGGCAGTGAGCTGGATCGAGTCGATGGCGCGCAGTATCTCGTTGAAGTTGCGGCCGGTGGTCATAGGATAGGTGAGGATCAGCTTGATCTTCTTGTCGGGGCCGATGACGTAGACCGAGCGCACCGTGGCATTGTCAGCCGGGGTGCGGCCTTCGGACGTCTCTCCGGCGCCGGCCGGCAGCATGTCGTAAAGCTTTGCCACCTTCAGATCGCGGTCGCCGATCAGCGGGTAGTCGACCTCGAAGCCGGTCGCGACCTTGATGTCGTTCTTCCACTTGGAGTGGCTCTCGACCGGATCGACCGAGATGCCGATGATCTTGACCCCGCGTTTGCGGAACTCCGGCTCGATCCCCGCCATGGCGCCGAGTTCCGTCGTGCAGACGGGGGTGAAGTTCTTCGGATGGGAGAAGAGGACAGCCCAGCCGTCGCCGATCCATTCATGGAAATTGATCGTGCCCTGCGTTGTCTCGGCGGTGAAATCAGGGGCGGTATCGTTGATGCGCAGACTCATGGCGTGTTCCCTCCTGTACGACGAAATTTCGCTAAGAATAACGCAATCTCCGCCGTTTTCGAGGAGGAAACGAGCGATTGACGGCGGCAGAAGGAATGACTGCATCATAGCTTGCCAATCTGCGGGTATATTTTTGCCGGCTGGCCTAAAAGATAGGTCTTACAAGCCTTTGCGCGGGCGCGTTGACATCGGTCTGCTACAGCCGCATAGATAGCGCATTCCGAGGGGAGCACTAGACGGTGCTGAGATGGCGTTGAGCCGGACCCTTGAACCTGATCCGGGTCATGCCGGCGTAGGAACGGAAAGAAGGCCGCCAGCGGCAAGTTCGCCTTTTCATCGCCTTTTCCTGGATCTCCGTGATGTTCCGTCTGGAGATCGATCGATGACGTCCATTGCCGTACCACTCGCAAGCATCATCTGCCCTCGTGCGAAGGAGGACTGCGCATGACGGCGATCGCGCTCAGCATCGCCGGCTCGGACTCGGGCGGCGGCGCCGGCATTCAAGCGGACCTCAAGACGTTTTCAGCGCTCGGCGTTTACGGCGCCAGCGTCATCACTGCGATCACGGCCCAGAACACCAGGGGTGTGACGGCCGTCGAGGATGTTTCCGCTGAAATCGTGTCGGCGCAGATGGACGCCGTCTTCTCCGACCTCGACGTGAAGGCCGTCAAGATCGGCATGGTCTCGCGTCGGGAAACGATCGCCGCCATTGCTGATGGATTGCGCCGGTTCGGGAAACTGGCCGTCGTGGATCCCGTCATGGTGGCTACCTCCGGCGATGCGCTGCTTCGTCCGGATGCCGTTGCCGCGCTCATCGAAGAACTGTTGCCGCTGGCGCTCGTCGTCACGCCCAATCTTGCCGAGGCCGCGCTCATGACCGGGCGCGCAATCGCCGGGGACAAGGCGGAGATGGCGCGCCAGGCGGAAGCGATCATGCGGACGGGCGCACATGCGGTTCTGGTCAAGGGCGGGCACCTGAAGGGCCAGGAGGCCACAGACCTCTTCTTCGACGGCGACACTCTTGTCCGCCTTCCCGCCGGGCGGATCGAGACGCGCAACGACCACGGCACCGGCTGCACGCTTTCGGCAGCCATTGCCGCCGGCCTTGCGAAAGGCGTGCCGCTGATCGAAGCGGCGAGCGCAGCCAAGGCGTATCTGCATGCCGCAATCTCAGCAGCCGACAGCCTGGAGATAGGTCAGGGGCGCGGTCCGGTTCATCACTTCCACCGATGGTGGAAAGATTGACTGCCGGGTGACGGCTCGGGGCGCTGAAGTGCCTCGCTATCGCCACGGTTGTTCAGCAGCATGACCGCTCCATGGCTTCGATTGGCAATCGGTTTTCGCGATATGCACTTTCTTACCCGCCGGCTGGAGGCTTTCAACCGTGACGACCTGCCGGATTGGCGGCGGTCGCCAAGCAGGGCGCGGCGTGCTCTTTCGATCCTGCCGTCGCTGGTCGAATATTCGCTCTTCTACGCGCTGGCACTGATTGCCCTTACGGCGGTCATTGCGTTAATGGCAGCCGCTTGGATCGTCGATCGCCGCAGGGTCTGACGGCGAAAGGCCGCGCACACAAGTGGCGCGGCCGCGGTCGCCTCAAGCGGCGGTGTTTTCCGTGATCGTATTCTCGACGTAATATTTGCCGTAGCGATGGCGATATTTCTCCGCCCCGTCGAAGTCGCTGTATTTGCCGAGCTCGTTCATGTCCGTCTTGTTGAGGATGACGCCCAGCACCTTCGAGTTGATCAACGGTTCCGAGTGGAGCAGATCGCGTACGAGCCGCGAAGGCGTCCTTCCCCATTCGACCACGAAGAGAATGCCGTCGGCCAGCGGCGCGAAGGCCTTGGCGTCGACGACAGGGGCGAGTGCGGCAAGATCGACGACGACATAATCGAAGGCGTTGCGGGCGTTCTCGATAAGGTTCGCCATGGCCGGCGAGGCGAGCAGTTCGTTGCTCTGATGCCGCTGATGCGAAGCGCCGCCGGCCGGAAGGATTGCCAGCTTGGTGCGCTGGTCCACCTTGATTCCGGCGGGCCAGGTGGCTTCTCCGGTCAGCGTTTCGACGAGCCCGGTGCGCGGGGCGGGCGTGATCATCTGGGTCAGTCCCGGCTTGCGTATATCGGCATCGATGAGCAGGGTGCGCTTGCCGCTCGCCGCCAGTAGTGCGGCGAAGTTCGCAGCAATGATCGATTTTCCCTCGTCCGGAAGGGCCGATGCAATGGCGATCACGCGGCTTTCGCTGCCGGCCAGCATCTGGTCGCAGGCAAGCTTGGCGTTGCGGAAGGTCTCCGCGAAGGTCGAACGCGGCGCGTCGACGACGATACGTGAAAGTCGTTGGAACGGCATCGTATCGTCCACCGCTTCGTCGTGTCTTTTCACTGAGCCGAAATGCGCATGGACCAGTTGCGCCTTCTTCTTCATGCGCGTTCCGAGCAGCGGAACGTAGCCGAGCGAGCGATGGCCGAGGATCGAGCGTATGTCGCCCTCCAGGCGGAAAGTCCGTTCGCGGAATTCGAGGAAGGCCGCGTAAGCGCCGCCGACCATCATGCCGAGCACGGCCGAGAGCGCGAGAGTCATGGTTTTCTTGGGGCTCGACGGCGACACGGGCACGCCGGCCTCGGAGATGACGCGAGCCTTCGCGATCGGGAAGGATTGCTGCTGCGTCGCCTGTTCGTAGCGCCCGAGATAGGACTCGTAGAGCGTCTTCAGAGCCGCGGCCTTCTGTTCGAGCTCTCTTAATTGCACGAGTTGCTCGCTGGCGTCGGAGGTCTTGCCGGCAATGCCCTGGATGCTCTTCCTGAGCGATTCCTCGCGCGACTGGGCGACCTCGTATTCGTTCTTGTAGCTTGCAGTGAGTTGCTGCAGTTCCTGGTAGATCTGCCGCGCGACATCCTCCTGCTCGACACGGAGCGATACCGCCTGCGGGTGGTCGGCGCCGAAATTGTCCGAAACTTCCCGCTCGCGCTTGCCGACGGTGAGATAGCGCGTCCTCAGGTCACGGATCACCGAATTGTCACCCTCCTTGGAGGAAATGGTCGCGTTCTTGACCGCGTTCTCCGGTCCCTGGTCGACGATTGATTTGTATTGGTTGTAGCGGGCCGACGCACTTGCCGTATCGGCCTGGGCGACGATGAGCTGGCTGTTGAGGTCGGCCATCTGCTGCTCGGACATCAACTCGCCCCGCGCAGCCGTCAGACCGTTCTCGGCCCTGAAATGCGCGACTTCAAGCGCGGCGGCCTGCGAGCGCTGCTGGAGGTCCGTAAGCCGTTCCTGGAGCCAGACGGATGCGCGCTCGGTCGCCTCGAAATTGGCGTTCAACTGATCGGTCAGATAGGCACTTGCGTAGCCGCGCGCGATCGTCGCCGCGAGCAAGGGGTCGCTCGAGCGAAAGGCCACGGCCACGACCGAGCTGCGCGAGACACGCTCGACCGCGAGCGATTGCTGTATGATCGCGGCCGCCTTCTGCCGCCGTCCGTTGCGCGCTGCCTCCTCGGTGACATCCGGCTCGCCCGAAAACAGCCCGGTTGCCGTCTTCAGCCATTCCTTGACCATGTCGACCGGGGAGCGCGGCGGATTGAGGATGGTATCGTTTTCCGAAAGCTTGAGCTTGTCTACGACGCGCAGCGCAAGTTCGCCGGACTTCAGGATCTCGACCGCACTCGCAATCTGGGTGTCGAGCATCTGGCTGTTTACCGGGGCAGGCTCCTCCTCGGCGTATTTGGACAGGTTTTCGTCGAGAAGGATCTGCGTCATCGACGTGTAATAGGGCGTGGCAAACAGGAGATAAGCGGCCCCCAGCGCAATGAAGAGCACGACGAATGCGGCCACAAGCCGGGCACGACGAAAGACTGCGGCGACAAGCCGGTCGAGGTCGATAAAGCCGTCTGACTGTTCTTCGCTGGGCGTGATGCTGCTCAATGGAACGCTTCTTTGTTTCATGGGGGCCGTTCTGTTCATCTTCTTCTCCGGTCCTCGCTCCGGCAGTCCCGCAGGACTGCCGGAAGCGGTCGCTTATGCCGCCCGGATGCGGCTTTCGTGAGACAGAACCATGTCGCGGACGGATTCGAAAACGATATCGCCGATGTCCGCACGAGCAAGGGCGAAGGCGACATTGGCTTCGATGAAGCCCTGCTTCGAACCGCAGTCGAAGGTGCGGCCTTCATAAGGATGCGCGTGGAAGGACTGGGATTGCGAAAGCGTCAGCATGCCATCGGTCAACTGTATCTCATTGCCGGCGCCGCGCGTCTGGTGGGCCAGAATCGAGAAGATTTCCGGCTGAAGGATGTAGCGGCCGTTGAGATAGTAGTTGGACGGCGCCTTTCCGGCGGCGGGTTTTTCGACCATCTCGGTCACGGAGAAACCGTGCCGGACCGTCTCGCCCTTGCCGACGATGCCGTATTTCGATGCTTCCTCGGGGGCGCATTGCTCGACGCCGACGACGTTGCCGCCAACCTCGTGATAGAGGTCCATGAGGCCGGCCATGCAACCGCGCGCGCCGAAGGAGACCATGTCCGGCAGCAGAAGCGCGAAGGGCTCGTCGCCGATCAAGTCACGCGCACACCATACCGCGTGCCCGAGGCCGAGGGGGGCCTGCTGACGTGTAAAACTGACCGAGCCGGCTGCCGGCAACATGGCCTCGAGTTCGGAAATCTGCGCGCTTTTGCCGGAGCGCGAAAGCGACGAGATGAGCTCCGGCGCGTCGTCGAAATGGTCCTCGATCACCTGCTTGTTCCGGCTGGTGACGAAGACGATATGCTCGATTCCGGCCTGGCGGGCCTCGTCCACGGCATACTGCACGACTGGCCGGTCGACGATCGTCAACATCTCCTTGGGCACTGCCTTCGTCGCCGGAAGGAACCTCGTTCCGTTTCCGGCAACTGGGATTACTGCTTTTCTGACGGTCCTGACACGGTCCATTTTATCATCCTTTGCTTATGTGGGGGTCGTTGCCCAGCGGGGATCGTTCAGCCGCCGCCGTCACGGGGGCGGCACGGGGGGCCGAATGGGAGGAGGGATGCACGAATCGCGCGGCAAGGCGGCGCAATCGGGCAGCGATCGGCATGCTGAGATGCCGGAGCGCAAGCGGGTCGGCCAGCGCGGTCTTGAGCGCGCCGGCCAACGATCTCTTTTTCAACTGATCGACGAGGACCAGGAACGAGCGAGCTTCGCGGAAGCCGCGCATGCGCCTGTGCTGCATTTTCTGCGCAAGGCCGTCGAGCGCGTAGCGGCGCAGGAACGCCTCGTCGGCGGCGATCATCGCGTCTATGTGATCGAGCCTCAACACACGCGAGATGGAACCCTCGCGGATATGATAGATGTAGCCGGCGGACGGCTCGACCGCGCAGCGCCCGCCACAGGCAAGGGCCGATGCCAGCAGGATGTAGTCCTCGCCGATGCGCAGCGTCTCGTCGAAGCGAAGCTGCTGGTTTTCCAGGAAGCGGCGCTCGAAGATCGGTTTCATGTAGCCGAAATTGTGCTCGGATCGAAAGAGCACATTGGACTCGATGAAGGCGGGAAGCGTGAGCTGCGGCAGCCGGGCGAGTTCGGCTTCGGAGAACATCCTGAGACTGCGTCCGTCCAGCGAGACGACGTCGAGATTGTCGACGGCGATCTGCGCCCCGGCCGCGTCCGCTCGCTCGATCATCCGCCTGAGCCGGTCCGCCCGGACCGTGTCGTCCGAATCGAGAACGGCGATCCACCGGCCGCACGCCGCTCCGATGCCGGCATTGCGTGCGCCGCCCGGACCGCGGTTGCGATCAAGGGCGATCAGGCGGACCCGGGGATCCGGGATCGCCGCCACGAGCGCGGGCGTCGCATCTGCCGAGCAATCGTCGACGACGACGACCTCGACGGTCACGCCTTCCTGCGCCAATGCGCTTTCGATCGCGCGCACGATCGTATCCGCGGAATTATAGGCGGCCACGACGAATGTGACGTCGGGGACCTTGTCGATCGCCGGAGGGTTCATGCCGAGGTCACCTCGCGGGCTCCGTATTGTTCGATTTCCTTCAGCCCCAGCAGGCCGCTGATGACGCCGGCATGCAGTACGGCACGTAGCGCAAAGCGGTTCCGCCTTGCGGCCGAAGGAAAGCAGAGGACCGCGGCAGTTGCGCAAAAGCCGGACTTTGCCCCGGCAAGGGAGACATTCCAGGCCTGGCGCAAGCCATTGGCTTTCTCGGCGAGAAGGCGTCCATGGGTCTGTCCGGAGCGGAAACGACGCTTCGCAAGCCAGGCAAGAGAGGCCCTGTTTTCCGGTACCGGCTCATGCACCCAGGCTTCCGGCGAAAAGGCGATCATTCCGCCGGCGCAGTGCATCCCAGTGAAAAAATCCGTGTCCTCGCCGCCGCTCTTGCCGAGTGAAAGCTTGAAGCGCCGGCCAAGGAGCGAAGCCGCATCGCGCCTGAGCAGCGCATTGCAGGTGTATCCGGTCCGGATTTCTCCCTTTACCCAGACCGGCAGCGTCGAGTGGAAATCGCCGCTGCGCATCCAGCCGGGAGCCGTAGGCCCGTAGTGCGCCCTGACGGGACCGAGCACGGCGGCGGCTCCCGTGATGCGCGCAGTTTCCAGAAGGCGGACCAGCCAGTCGCCGGAAACGGTCTCGTCGTCATCGAGGAAGGCGAGGAAGTCGCCGGTGCTGTTGTCGAGGCAGCAATTGCGGGCGATCGAGATATTCGAGTGAGGGCAGTGAACGTAGAGAATATCGAACGGCATCTGCGGGCGAAGCCCTTCGACCAGAGCCCTGGCGCTCGGTTCCGCGTCGTTGTCGGCGACGATCACGCGCAGCCTGGCGCGCTCCGGCACGTTCATCGCAGCCAGCGAGCGAAGCGTTTCGGCAAGCTCCGGCCGGCGATACGTGCAGACGCCGATATCGATGTGAAGAGGCTCGTTCGGCATTAGGCCACCCTGCGGCGGAAGTCGAGGAGTTCCCGCCAGAACCCGGCGGACCAGGCAAGATGCATGACCATGGCCGCAACGGCGGCGAGCGGTCCGTAAGGATTACGCTGGCCGAGCGCCATCCAGACGCCATAGCCGAGGCATGCGGCAGCCCAAACCCCGACTGGCACCACGGCCATCCAGTTGACGATCGCGAGAAGCGCGCCGAAAGCGATGGGTGCCACCGCAAGCGGCAGCATCTGCCTGAGCCCCGGCATTGCGCGATGCTTGAGGAAGTTCTTTGCCCGGCCGCGGCCGTAGCCGAAATATTGCCAGAACAGCGGGACGAGCTTGGCACGCGGATAGTAGACCATGCTCGTCTTGTCGGTCATCCAGATCCGGTAGCCGGCCTTTCCGAGGCGATAGTCGAGTTCGGCGTCCTCGTTGTGGCTGAAGCTCTCGTCATAGCCCCCGACAGCCTTGAAGGCTTCGATGCGCATCAATGCATGGTGACCGTGCTCGGCCCAGTGACCGACGGCACCGGTGCGGTGCTTCGAACCGCCATTGCCGAGCTTGGAGTTCTGCGCGAAGGCCGTTGCCTTCTGGAACGTGCTGAAACCGACGGTCTGCATGGCGACCACGACCGAGTCCGCGCCGGTCGCCAAGGCATCCTCGACAAGCCGCTCGCAATAATCGTCCGGATAGGTGCCGTGGGCGTCGATGCGGATCAGGTAGTCGCTGCCGGCGCCGAGTTCGGCGACCGCACGATTGACCGCTGCGCTTTGTATGCGCTTCGGATTGTCGAGGAAGAGCACCCGTGGATCCTCAGTGGCAAGGCGCCGGGCGATCTCCCGCGTTCCGTCCGTGCTGCCGCCGTCGGCAATGACGACCCGCGCGTTCAACGGTGTGAGTGACGGGCGCAGCTTTTCGATCAGCGCCTCGATATGCGAGGCCTCGTTGAGACAGGGTATGACGATAAGGCTCGACGTGGACGTCAGTTCATCTGAGCTCATAGAAATCCACCTTCTTTGTGGCTAGAACCTGCCATCGCGACTACGGGAACGGTCTGCGGCGCCTGCAGCGTGAGCGTTGCCAGCTGCCGCACCAGAGCTTCGCAATCCGTCCGGTCGAACACCCAGGATCCCGGATTGCAGCGGCTGATACGCTCCGCGGCGTCGGCATAGCAATTTGGCGTCAGCGGACCGAGAACCGTGGCGAGGCTCTCAACGTCGGCTCCCTCGAGAACGAGGCCGATGCTCCGCACGGACAGGAAACGAGCGGTCTCCGTCCCCTTCATGGCGATCGGGATTCGGCCGTGGCGGCAGCCTTCGTAAAGCCTGTTCGGCAGCAGCCAGGCAGAATTCTGGCCCTCCTCGAAGAAGTCGATCGCCCAGGTGAAATGGACCTCGCCATAGATTTCCGCCAGGTCTTCGGGATTGCGATAGGCGCCTTCGAACCGCATGAAGGGCTCGTCGCGAACGAAGCCGTCGAAATCGTCGAACTCGGAATAGGCGGGCCTGCCGCGCATGACGATCTCGAAGCGGCCCTCCATCTTGCGCGAGAATTCGGCGAGAAGGGCGAGCGACCTGCGGCAGCGAAGCGCTCCGAACCAGCCGATCTTCCAGGGTGCGCCGGGCGGCGGGCTCTCGGCCGGTGAGGCCGTCCGCCGCTCGACCGTGCCGTCGATTTCGAGCACCTTGTTTTCCAGAAGCATCGGCGGAGCGCCGATGCCGGAAAGGGGCCGGAAATAATGCTCGATAAAGGCGGGGGAACTGGTGATCAACAGGCGCGCATCCTTGCCGAGTTGGCTTTCGGCCGCGCGCAGCATCCGCCCGACGATATCCTTGCGCAGCATGAGGCGATGGATATCGAGGCATTCGTAGACGATGGGAACCGTGCCGCCGAAGAACGCGACCGCTCTCCTCGCCACGGCAAGCATCTCCAGATTGCGTGCGATGATGACATCGGGCTTGCGGACATGGCCGAGCTGACGTTGCAGCGACAGACACGCGCGGGCGACGGCACCGATTCGCTGGGCGAAACGACCGTCGGCGGTGGTTCCGAGTTCGATCGGCTCGACGCCGTCGATGGCCGCCAGCGGATTGTCGCCGCGGCGGAAGCCGGCGAGCGTCACGCGTGCGCCGCCCGCGACGAGCGTCAGGGTTCTCCGGCGCACTGCTGGATCGGCAAGATCCTGTGCCAGATAGAGTATCTGCAGCATGAAAACGTCCGTTTTCCTGCCCAGCCCGGGGCCGAGCTTAGTTCAATTCTTTGTGCACTGCAACAAAATGGATAAATTACTCAGTTACCGGCCATTCACTCGGATTGCGCCCGCTCTAGCTGGCAGGCGACCGACTCGGCGAACTGGCATTCGTCGCCGGCAGCCGTGAAGGCGACACGATCGACCTGGAGCTTTGTCGGCTCCTTGTAGGAGAAGGTGCCCATCCAGTCGGTGAGCGTGTCCGTGCCCCAGAGGCTGAAGAAAATCTTCTGGGCGTTTACCGGGATCTTCGCCGGATCGGTCACTTCGTGAACCAGTTCGCCGTTGACGTAGTACCGGATGCGGTTCTTTTCCCAGACGAAGGCGTAATCGTTGAAACCCTGGTTGGCGCCGCCCGGAACGTCGGCAAGAAATTCGTTGCCGCCCGTTGCCGATACATACTGGTTGATCTGGACCTTCGCCGTGTTCTTTCCGAGAACCTCGAAATCGATCTCGTCATGCGGCTTCTTGTCGGTGGGTCCGATATAGGTGAAGAAGGCCGAGTTCAGGCCGGAACCGTCGGCCGCCTTTATCCGGGCCTCGTAGGTGCCGTAGCCGAAGCGCTTGCGCGTCTGGATTTCGCCGCAGGCGAAGTTGCGCTCCTTTACCTTCTTCTCCTCGAAGGTCAGCTCCAGAATGCCATCGACGGTCTTCACCTGCTTCTTCGACCAGGTGCAATTCTGATGCCCGCCATTGTTCCATCCGTCCGAGACGAACCAGACGCGGGTGTCGAGGGTGTCGAAATCGTCCTTGAAGGACTTGCCGTTGGCGCCTTCCTGCGCGGCCGCCGCGGGCGCGAGGCCGGCGAGAGGGAGCGTTGCGATGAAGGCGAGACGGGCAAAGCGTCTGTAGCGATCGATTGTCATTGTCGTTACCTTTGCTGGGGCGAATAGCCTGCCCGCGCGCCTTGCGGCGGCTGCGTGGCCATTCGTTTCGCACCTGTTCGGCTGCCGGTAAGCACTGCGAGCAGGTCCGGCGCCAAGCGCCGTACGAGATTGTGGGACGCGACGAGGATCGCAATGGCGATGAACGGCGCGGTGAAATAGAAGAGCGGATAATAGCTGAGCCCGGTGCGGTTCCAGATCATCCAGAACAACACGAGCAGCGGATAGTGGCCGCAGAAGATCCAGAAACTCAGTCCACTCCCGTGACCCAATTTTTCACCGAGGCGCGTGCGCACGAGCAGCTCCGAGATCGCCCAGGAGCCGATGATGCCCGCAATCGACGTCAGGCGAAGTGCCATGTCGAGCCAAAGCGGGAAATCCGGGCCGGTGTAATAGAGGCCGACGGCGATCACGACTGCGATCGCCAGGAACCCGGCCGCGATCGGTGCCGCGAAGCGATCGAGCATTTTGATGTTCACGCCATGCAGGCTCGCATAGATTCCAGCCGAGAAGCCGAACAGGATCGACTTCTTGAGAAAGATTCCGTTTGGCAGCGGCAGGATCGCATAGGCGAGCAGTGCGAGGAGCGTCACGCGCGGATAACGGCTCACCAGCAATGCCAGAAGCGGCGACAGCAGGATACAGAGCATGAGGTCGCGCAGGAAATACAGTGGCAGGTTGACGGGTGTTGCCTCGATCGCGAAGGCCATGCTCAGCCACTGGCGCGGGGTCGCATTGATCGTGTCGGGCAGATAGCCGAAGCCGAGGCCCTGGCGCTGAATGGCGTAAACGACCACAAAGAAGGAGCCGCTCCAGATAAGGAACGGCAGGAGAACGGTCCGCGCCTTGGTCTTCAGCGTCTTCCAATAGTCGAAATCGGCAAGGCCTCTCCGAAAGAGAAGATAGCCGGAGATCGCGCTGAGGCAGGGCACACCGATGCGGAACAGGCTTTCGCCGAGAAAGACGCGAAGCCAGTCCAACATGCCGTAGTTGCCCAGAAAGGGACTCCACTGCGGATTGTACGGGACGTGCACGAATACGATGCCGGAGATCAGCAGAATACGCATCAGGTTGATGCGCGCCGAGACATTCGCGTCCATACTCACGATATCAGTCACTCCCTATCGGGCAGCGCCTCGCGGCAGCCGTTTCAACAGAGCAGACCTCAGCCCGCAGGAAGAGAAACTAGGGCACTCCCGAAGAAAAAATATGGCGTTGCAGCAGAAAAGCGAACCGAATCATGCTGCAGTGCACCTAAACCGCGAGCTCCCGCAAAAACAGACGGCCGCGGGAAGGGGTCCGCTTTCCTGAAAAATCCCGGTTTCGCGGCATGTTGCAGAAATTGCGCCCCGCAATATTATGGGGCAATCTCCGGTTGAACGACGCAACTGTGAATTTTCAAAGTTGGGCGCGTTTTCTTGGAGGATGGACCGCAATTGAGGCAAGCTCCGGGCGAAATGCGGCAAGGATGGGGCGCATATTGAGGGCTGAGGCCCGTTGAGATTCGGGATACCCTCCGGCTTGTTTGATTTCCTCATCCCTGTGCTCGTCACAGGGATCCAGTCAGACCAAGTCCTTGGGCTGAGAGAACTCTTCCCGCGCCGCAGACGCGGCGCTACTCTCATCTCTATGACAAGCACAGAGATGAAGGGCGGAGGAGAGATTGCAGTCCTCCGATAGCGACCTAAAATTATCGCGGTTCAGCGATCCTTTGGCTTTGCGGAGACGATCTTGGTGTCGCCTTCGCGAAGCGGCTTCGCCAGCTCGTCGATCTCGCTCTGGCGTTTCGCCGCCACCGAGGGGTCCCTCGATTTGAGCGAAGGCACGAAGATTGCCGCCAGAATACCGATCGGCCCGAGAAGACAGCCGATCAGCAGCCAGAGCAGACTATGACCGCCTCTGACCGCCGCGACTACGGCGGTAACAATGGCGCACAGGATCCAGAATTCTAAGATCATTGGCTCTCGTTTGCAGCCTTCAACAACTCGGCTTTCGATTTACCCGGCCGACGCGCGCCGCACAGGCATGCTCGGGCTGCGCGCGCCAGATTCCAGCACCGTTTGATTTGGCAGTTTGCTGCGCGGATGCATAGAGGCCTTTGCTGTCCGTGTCGCGATCGACTGCATTGCCGGACTCGATCAGCCAGCGGTTCACGTCCTTGCCATCGGCCCGGAAACACGTTCCGACGACGCGACCATAACGATCCCTTCCGGGAACTCGCAGCGAGTCGGACGGGATGCCGACAAGAATGAATCCAGGGCCGAGGCCGATTCCTTGCCGCACCGATAATCTGCTCCTCTTTCATCGAGGCAGACCTGCCACTCTTCCGGCGCGTCCACACTGTTAAGTTGGACGCGTTCGCCCGCGATTTCAATAGTGTCGCCGTCGATCACCGAGGCTTGACCAATGATCGGATCTGCAGCCTCGGCGTTATGGGCCATGAGAAGCGTCGCCAGAGCGGCGCCGAGCGCCCGCGCGCTGGCGGAGACCAGTCGTGCCGAGTGCGGCGCGCGCCTGCCAACGGCAGCTACAGCGCTTTTGGTGCCGGTCATGCCCCATCCCTGTTCAGCCGAATACCCGAACAGGCTAACCCAGGTGGGTGCCATTCACATCCTTCAAAACTATGGGTGAATGCCACCGCGGCGTGCATATCGGCGTGACTGAGCGCGTGTATTCGCGCGACTTTTGCTCGTCAGGCGGAATGATTCGCGACACCGCGGGGTCAGAAGACGAACATATAGAGCAGGATAATGACGATGAGGGGAACGCCCATCAACCAAAGGATAATGCCTTTCATCTCGAACATCCATGTTGTTGCCGTCGAACTGTAACGCGGCGTGCCGCAAACCGTTCCCGCGACCGCGCCCCGGCGGCAACAAAAGGGCGGATTGCCCCGTCCTTTTTCTTCCATGGTCGGGCTCGTCTGACTATTCGGCGGCCCCCGCGGGAGCGGCCCTCGGCTTTCGTGCCCGCGCCATGTCCAGGAGCCTCCGCAACAGCGATCGTTCCGTCAGAAGGATCAGAACCGTGTAGATCACGCTGCCGATGGCCGTTCCGGCGATCAATTGCAAGACGGCGTTCGGCACATGTGCGCCGAAATGGTCGAGCAGGAA
The DNA here is from genome assembly GCF_030064585.1 of Ensifer meliloti. Taxonomy (NCBI): domain Bacteria; kingdom Pseudomonadati; phylum Pseudomonadota; class Alphaproteobacteria; order Hyphomicrobiales; family Rhizobiaceae; genus Ensifer; species Ensifer meliloti. The sequence goes on along the minus strand of NZ_CP120364.1, from coordinate 373,242 downwards.
ACGGACGACGAGCGCCATCAGCAGCGCCGCGATCATCGGCCGGCTGGATATGAACAAACCCTTGAGGAAGGGCGTGCTGTCGGCACGGAACACCACCCAGGAGTATCCGACAAGCGTTACGGCATTGACGATGCATAGCCAGATCATCGCCTCGACCAGCGAGCCGTCGATGGCACCGTAGGCGACCGCGCCTGTTGTCGCAACCGCGCGAATCAGCGCCCACCAGAACAGGACGGCTCCCTGGCCGACCCCCTTGAGATAGGGGATGAATGTGCTGCAGGGGGTGAGAATGCCTTTCGATAGTGCGAGAAGTCCGAGGACCGGCCAGGCATAGGCCCACTGGCTCCCGAAAAGGACGAGCATCGCCGGCTCGGCAAGTGCCCAGAGGCCGAACATCATCGGCGCCAGCAGGACGGTGGTCACCTGAGTGCTGAGCATCAGCGCCTGTGAACGCCGCTCACGATCATGCATCATCTGGCCGAAGGTGGGGAATAGCACCCCCATGACGGCAGAGAGGACGACCTGGTTCGGGATGCTCGCGAACCGGTTCGCCGCCGAATAGGCGCCTGCGTCGGACAGCCCGAGATAGCGGGATATGACGACCATCGGAGATTGGAAGGTGATGAAGTTCGCGATCTCGGAGCCCATCATGCCGAAACTGAAGCGGCTGAGCGCCAGAACGCGTTGCAGCGAGAATACGAAGCGCGGTGCGTAACGGGAAACGGCATAAAGCCCGGACAGACGCACCAGCGCGGAGACGAAAAGCTGAGCGAGCAGCGACCATATGCCGAAACCAAGCAGCGCCAGAAGGACGGCAATAACGGCACCGAGCGATTCGGAGATCATGCTCCAGACGGCGTCCTTGCGGAAATTCATCCTCCGGACAAGCAGCGAATAAGCAACGTCGCCGGCGAGCTGCAGCGGGATCAGCAGACTCATGATCCTTAGCAGGTAGGCAGCCTCCGGCGCGCCGAGCAGCGTGGCCAGGGGCTCGGCAAAAACGAACAGTCCGAGCGCCATCATGAGCGCGATGGCGAGGTTTGCCCAGAAAACCGAGTGCACGGTTTCCATCTCCTCATCCTGCTGGATGACGAGTGCGGAGGTGAGGCCGGCGCCGCCGATCATGGCGAGGAACTGCACCACGGTGAGCGCAACAGCGACGGCGCCGAATTCCTCGGGAGACAGAATGCGGGCCAGAATCGGCACCGTGACAAATTTAAGCCCGAATGTCCCTGTCTTGGAAAGAACGCTCCAGCCGACGTTGCGCGTTACGGTTTTTGCGTTAACGGTTGGGGTCATTGGCGAGGATTCCGTGAAAGTCCTTTGAAGGAGGAATGCAAAGGACAAGCTCTAGATATACGGCCGCGACCCGGTGGGAGGAGACCACGCAGACTCTTTTTAGAGAAACCGCAGGGGCGAAAAGATGGCGAAGCTCACAGTTGTCATTCCGTACTACCAGAAGGAACCCGGAATTCTCCGGCGCGCGCTGGCATCCGTTTTTGCTCAGACGCTCGAGGATTTCCATGTTCTCGTGATCGACGACGAATCCCCCTATCCGATAGCGGACGAGCTTGCCGGGCTCGCCCAGGAAGAAAGGGAGCGCATCACCGTAATCCGCCAGCCTAACGGCGGGCCGGGTGGCGCGCGCAATACCGGTCTCGATAATGTTCCCGCCGACAGCGACTTCGTCGCTTTCCTCGATTCCGACGACGTCTGGACGCCGGATCATCTCCTGAACGCCTATCAAAGCATGACGCGTTTCGACGCCGACTGCTATTGGGCCTCGATCACGGGCGGCGACGCCTTCTACTATCATTTCGGGGTCGCGGATCTCGAAAAGAGCGAGACGGTCACGCGCCTCTCGGAAAGCCCGCTCGTCGTCGAGCTCCCCGAACTTCAGGACGTGATGCTGAAGAACTGGAGCTTTCTCCACATGTCCTGCATGGTGATCGGGCGCAAGCTCTTCGAAAAGGTGCGTTTCGAGGCCACGCTCAAGCTTGCGGCCGAGGATGTGCTCTTCTTCTGCGACTGCGTGCTCGCATCCAAGCGCGTGGTGCTTTGCGATGCAGCGGGCGCGGTGCGTGGCGAAGGGCTCAACATCTTTCATTCGATCGATAACGACTCGCCTCAGTTCCTGAAGCAGCAGTTCAATACCTGGGTTGCACTCGACACGCTCGAAGGCCGATATCGTAACCGGCCGAAGGCGATGGAGGCGATCCGATCCTACAAGCATACCGCGCGGCGGCAGGCGCTATGGAGCCAGGCACGCCGGATAAAGCGCAGGAAACTGCCGCAGTTCGATCTTCTTGCCCGCTGGCTCTGGCGAGACCCGCGATTGATCGGCAGCGCCGCCGAGTTGGCGGTTGGAAAACTATCCCGCTAACCTCCTTCGGCCCGATCGGGTACGCGCTGCTTGCCCTGACAACACCCGAAATCAACGACGACATTCGCCACCGCGCGTGTCACGTCGCCTCACAATTGCAAACGGAGACGGTCATGAAGCCGTATTATTGGGAATCCCAGCACGGAAATTTCGGTGACGACCTCAACCTGTGGCTTTGGGATTTCCTGCTGCCCGGTTTTCGCGAGGTCCACCCCGAGACGCTGCTCGTGGGGGTTGGAACGGTCTTGAACCGCGCTCTGCTGCCCAAGGCTACGCATAAGCTCGTCATCGGCAGCGGTTTCGGCTACGGCACGCTTCCCGACATGAGCGACCCTAAGGAATGGGATATCCGCTCGGTCCGCGGTCCGCTGACGGCTGCGAAGCTCGGCGTGGCTCCCGAACTTGGTATCATCGATCCTGCGGTGATGGTCGCCGACCTTCCGGAGTTTCAGGGCCTTCGAAAGATATATAAGCGGAGCTTCGTACCACACTGGGAATCGGCGATCGCCGGATTGTGGCCGGCGATCTGCGACGCGGTCGGGCTCAACTATATCGACCCGCGTGGCGAGGCCAAGGACGTCATCCGAAAGATCGGCCAGTCGGAGCTTATCGTCGCCGAATCCATGCACGGCGCCATCCTGGCCGACGCGTTCCGCGTTCCCTGGACCGCGGTCAGCACGTCGCACAGCATCAACAGCTTCAAGTGGAACGACTGGGCCCAGACCCTCGGCGTCACCTACCGCCCCCGGCGGGTGCCGGTGTCGACGCGGGCGGAGGCCATGATCAAGGGTGCCCGTTTCTGGGGCATGGATTTCCAGGCGAAGGAACCGCAGCCGGAGGACCCGAACCGCCGGCAGATCGACGGAGACCTGGCGGTCGCCGAGCGTGAACCACGCCAGACTTCATTGCGCGCTGCCGCCAAGCGAGCGCTCGCCGCGCCGGCGACGCTGGCGCTGTGGCAGGCAAGCCGGGCGGCGCCGCAATTGAGCAAGGACAGTGCGCTGGCAGAGCGCAAGGAGCGTTTCCGCACGGTACTCGACGGCATACGCCGGGACTATTTTTGAGGCTGATCCACGGCAAGAGTCTCGAGCAGATAGCGCACGTCGCCCTTGCCACCGAGGGCGAGGGGCGCCGGCGAACCGGACGGACGAAAACGTTCGGTCTTGTCCGCAAGGATTCCGCCGATGATCGCCGGCAGTGCCGCCGGGTGGGTCAGGGCGTAGCCGAATGCACGACCCACGCCCTGCTGGTTCTTGAGATCGAGAAAATGCCGTAGTTCGTAGCGGTCGCGAATGTGGCGCTCGTGCCGGCGGACCGCCGCTTCGGCGTCGCTGCTCAGCCGGCTCCCTGCAAGAATTGCACGATCTGCCTCATAGAGACGCTTGAGGTCGATCGTCCGGTGACTGCCGCTCAGCGAGTTGCCGCGGACGACGGCGGCATAGCCGCAACTGTGGATGATCTTGTAGCGTGCGCCATTGGCGAGCGCGCGAGCGTAGAGATCGTAATCTTCGCCAAGGCGCAGCGTCTCGTTGTAGCGCAGGCCATGCTGGTCGAGGAAGGCGCGTCGCATCAGCGGCTTCAGAAAGCCTATTTCGCCGCGCCGCACGCCGCGTCGCGAGATGTTTCCTTCGACGAAGCCGACGAGATCGATGAGCCGGGGGGTAGGGGCGAATCGGTCGATCCTGCCATGCGCGGTTGCCGCCTGCGCGGCATCGATGAACGCGATGTTGTCCGCAATGAAGTCCCAGCCGTCCTGCGAAAGCAATTGGCCCAGGCGTCCCGGAAAGAAGAAATCATCCGCGTCGAGCACGCCGATAAGCGGAGAATGCGAGATTGCGATCGCATGATTGCGCGCGGCCGCGGGGCCGCGGTTTTCTTCGAAGCGAACGACATTCAGCCGCCCCGTTCCGTCATCCGCAGCGCGTGCCACCGAAGCGCTCTCATCGGTCGAGCCGTCATCGATGACGACGACTTCTGCCGCCTCCGGTTCGGCAAGCGCCGAAGCGACCGCGCGCGCTATGGTGTCGGCGGCATTCTTCGCGGCGATGATGATGCAGACGTCCGTCGGCGCGGCTGCGGTCATGTGAGGCCTCCAGCGAGTTATCGGCTGTCGCGCCTCAAGGGCGCGAAGTTGCCGGAACCATGCCGTGCGATCATGTCGCAAACGCGTCAGGCGAAAAATTTTTTGCAAGTGCGAAGGAGAGCGGCGCCAGCCGCTCAGGAATTGAGATGATGAGGCCGGTTCAGTCTGCGCAGCGAGACCTTTCCCGGCTGCTTCTCATCGTTGGCTGCCTCGGCCGTCACGAACTGCTTTTGCGAAGAAAGCCTGCGGCGCTCGCGCGCCTCTTTCCATACGAGGAACAGAACGGCGACGAAGTAGCCGACTTGAATGAGGACCGCGCAGATCAGGGTCTGGATCGCCGTCGAGGCGAGCGATCCATTGAGGTAATAAGTTGCAACGGCAAAAGCCGCCAAAGCGCCGATCATGCTCAGAAAAACACGCGGTGCGAACATGGCGCTAACCTACCCTCGGGTCTGCGATTGGGAACCTCATAAGAGCTGTTGCCCTCTCCTCCTGCCTGGCCACTATATTAGCGCCCGCTTTTCTCTTCAACCGGGAAACGCTACTTTGTTGCAGTCGAGCATACATCGGAAATCTTTCCGCCGCCTTTAAGCATTGGCTCCATTTCCACAATTCAAACGGGTGTGATCGCGGATAAGTTCCCCATCTCCGGGGCAGTTTGCCGCGTGAAATGGATGCGCGCGGAACGCGGCCGTATTTCCCCTAAAATTGCCCGGCCTTTCGGAAAGCTGCCTTGGGTGCTGCCTCTTGGGGCGTGTGGCCGGCCTTTTTTCCCGATCAACTTTTGTTACACGTGTTTGAGCGGCTAGCCTCAGCAACTGTGCGCCGCAATAAAATGTTGCGGTGCAAAAAAAGTGAGGGAAAGTTGCCGCGCGTCAATTTCGTGCACCAGCGGGTCCGCTGTTCGTCAGTGCAGAATGATGCGTCTATTAACAATACTTTATAATCCGAAATAACTAGCCCGCGACGATGTTTTCGGTTTGCGATGCGGCGGGGAACTATCCTAACCCCTGATTTGCGCTCTCCGAAATTAACTCTTCGTAATATTTCGCGACTTTCGCCACCTTGAACCGTCTGCGGGACGGGCGGCGCAGAGCTGCCATCATTCCGCCTTCAAAAAACAAATTCTGACCATACACTCACGTTAGATGAGCCCGCGTCCCACGGGACCGACAATCGCCAACGTAAATGGAGTCACCTCTATGAAGTCCGCGACTCGCTCGGCCAGTTCGCCGTTTTTTATCCCCGAAGAAACCGGGGCAGTCCGACCGATCGGAGGTATGGCAAAACGCAGTTTCGACATTCTTGCCGCCTCCGTGGCCCTCCTTCTCTTCAGCCCGCTCTTTTTGCTCATCATGGCCCTCGTCAAGTTCTCGGACGGCGGCAGTGTCTTTTATGGGCATCGCCGAATCGGTCACAATGGCCAATCCTTCAAGTGCCTGAAATTCCGTACGATGATGGAAAAGGGCGACGAGGTCCTCGAAGAGTTTTTCAGGATCAACCCCGACGCCTATGAAGAATGGCGTACGACCCGCAAGCTTCAGAACGATCCGCGCGTGACCGTTGTCGGGGCAGTCCTGCGTAAGCTCAGCCTCGACGAGTTGCCGCAGCTCCTCAACATCATTCGCGGTGAAATGAGCGTCGTCGGCCCCCGTCCGGTGGTCGAAGACGAACTCGAACTCTATGATTCGGCAGCCGTCTTTTATCTGCGATCGCGTCCCGGCCTGACGGGGCTCTGGCAGATCAGCGGCCGCAACGACGTCTCCTACGCCACGCGCGTCGCTTTCGACACGCAATATGTCCAGAACTGGTCGCTTTTCGCCGACCTTGTCATTGTTTTCAAGACGATCCCTGCCGTCTGCCTCTCCCGCGGCAGCTACTGAAATCTTGGCGCCGGCCCGGCATGGGCAACGTCGAGCAACGGAAATATCCAAAAATGCAATCGAATAGACGATCAGGGAAATCCGCTGGTTCCCGTATGGCTTCCTGTTTTACCCGCCTGGCGCTCCTTGCTGCACTCGCAGCTTCAGGGGCGTCGCTGGCGCGGGCCGATGAGTACCGGCTCGGCGTCATGGACAAGCTCCGGGTTCGCGTGGCCGAGTGGCAAACCGCCGAAGGCGCGGTCCGCGACTGGTCGGCCGTCAGCGGCGACTATACGGTGGGTCCATCCGGCAATCTTTCCCTGCCCTTCGTCGGCGATCTGCCTGCCTCCGGCAAGACGACGTCGGAGGTCGCGGAAGAGATCGGCGTCAAGATGCAGAAGCTTTTCGGCCTCAGGGATCGCCCCTCCGCGTCGGTGGAGATGGCGCAATATCGTCCGGTCTATCTCTCCGGCGAGGTGCAGACGCCCGGAGAATACCCCTATGCTCCCAATTTGACGGTATTGAAGGCCGTCAGTCTCGGGGGAGGGCTGCGGCGGGCGGATAACGGCCAGCGATTCGCGCGCGACTACATCAATGCCAGCGGGGAATCCGCGGTGCAGGTTGCGGAACGCAGCCGTCTGCTCATTCGCCGCGCGCGACTGCTTGCCGAAATCGGCAAGCGCGACACAATCCCTATGCCCGAGGAGCTCAAGAACGTTCCGGACGCCGAAAAGCTGCTCGCCAGCGAGACTGCGCTTATGGAATCGCGTGACAAGCGCCAGAAGCGTCAGCTCGATGCGCTCGCCGATCTGAGATCTCTTCTCCAGAGCGAGATTGAAGCACTCGCAAAGAAAGCTGAAACGCAGGCCCGCCAGCTCGAGCTTGCCACGGAGGATCGCGACAAGGTCGACAGCCTTGCCGAAAAAGGGCTGGCGCTCAGCCAGCGCAAACTGTCCCTCGAGCAGCGGGTCGCGGACGTTCAGGCGTCGCTGCTGGACATCGACACCGCATCCCTCAAGGCAAAGCAGGATGCAAGCAAGGCGGCGCAGGACGAAACGAACCTCCGCAACGACTGGGATGCTCAGCTTGCTCAGGAACTGCAGAACACCGAAGCCGAGCTGGACACGCTGACGTTGAAGCTCGGCACCAGTCGGGATCTCATGACCGAGGCGCTGCTGCAGTCGGCGGATGCGGCCCAGCTCGAAGAGCAGGCCGCCGAGATTACCTATTCGATTATTCGCGACAAGGACGGCAAGCCGACCGAGATCGCCGCCGACGAGAACACACCCGTGCTGCCCGGCGATGTCATCAAGGTGAATACTGCACTGGCAATGCGGTGAGGCAGGCATGAGGATATCCAAGGCGAGCCTTGTCAGACCTGGAGCGAATGAAGTCTACGGCATCTTCGCCCTGGCCTTGTCGCTCTTCGTCTTTGCCTATTCGGCGCGTTTCGGACAGGTTTCCATCCTCGCCTATTATGGCCTGTGGCTGCCGCTCGTCCTCGTCGACTACCGCAAGGTTCTCGGCAACTACGCCAGCTATCTCTGGATATTCGCCTTCACCATCTTCGCCTGCATTACGATCTTCTGGTCGGCGGCCCCGTCCTTGTCGCTGCGCACCGGAATACAGTATCTGAGCCATGTCGTCTGTGCGCTCATCGCAATGCGCACGATCGACATCCGCACGCTGACGCGCGGCATGATTGCGGGCGCCGCAATCGTGCTCCTCTATTCGCTGCTCTTCGGTACCTATCATTACGATCCGCTGGACGGCACCTACAGCTTCGTTGGAGCATTCGCGTCGAAGAACCAGTTGGGCTTCTACGCCTCGCTCGGCATCTATTTCGCCTTCGCGGCCGTGTTTGTGCTCGGGGAGAAGGGGCTGTGGATGGGCGCGGCAGGGTGTGCCGGATTGATTGCCGCCTATTGCCTGCTGACGTCGCAATCGGCGACCTCCGTGTTGACGACTGCGGCCGTCATCGGTCTTTGCCTCGGGATGCGGGCGATCACGGCCTTGCGTCCCGCGAGCAGGAAGCTCCTCTTCATTGCCTCATCGGTGTTCGGCGGCGTTGCCGCCGTCGCGATGATCTATGCCGGTGGCGTCGATCTGATCCTCGGCGCCTTCGGCAAGGATTCGACGCTCACCGGGCGCACCTATCTCTGGCAGCAGGGCATCGAGGCGGCGAAGGCGTCGCCACTCGTCGGCGTCGGCTATCAGGCCTATTGGGTGCAGGGTTTCTCCGAAGCCGAGCGGCTATGGGAGGAGTTCTATATCGGTTCGCGCGCCGGCTTCCATTTCCACAACACCTTCATCGAAGCGGTCGTCGAGACGGGCTTGATCGGCCTGATCCTGCTTACCATGGTGCTGGTCACAGCGTTCTTCGGACAGTTGAAGCGCCTGCTTTCGGAGGATCGCGATCCGGAGTCGATGGTACTCTTCGGTGTCGGCGCGCTGCTCTTCGTGCGTGCCTTCGTCGAAATCGATATTCTCACCCCCTACCACGTCGGGTCCTTCCTCCTGTACTTCACGGCCGGCAAACTGACGATCCCGCGCCGCCGGCGGGCAGCGACGCTGCTCTGGCCGGCAGGGCTCGATCCGGCGCCCTACGGGCGGTCTTTCGGCCCGATGATGCCGCGGCCGGGAGACAGCCGTTGAAGACGATCCACGGCATTCAATATCTTCGCGCGGCGGCGGCAATCGCCGTTGTGCTCTTCCACGCGGCGGAAAAGACCGGCCATCATTTCACGATCGGAGCCGCCGGCGTCGATGTCTTTTTCGTCATCAGCGGCTTCATCATGTGGGTCATCAGCGATCGCAGGTCCGTGACACCCGTGGAATTCATCGCCGATCGTGCCCGCCGCATCGTGCCGGTCTATTGGCTCGCGACTGCGGTGATGGTCGCGGGGGCACTGGCGGGTCTGTTCCCCAATCTGGTGCTGACACTGGAACATGTTCTGGCGTCGCTGTTCTTCGTGCCCGCGCGCTCGCCGAGCAGTGGAGAGATTTGGCCTGTGCTCGTGCAGGGCTGGACGCTCAATTTCGAGATGCTCTTCTACGCGGTCTTCGCCGGCTCGCTGTTCATGCCGCGCAACTGGCGGCTCCCCGTCGTCTCGGGGTTGTTCCTTGCGTTGGTGATCGCCGGCCGCGTAGCCGCCTTCGACGATGCGGTTATGCTGACCTATACGCGGCCGGTCATTCTGGAATTCGTCGCCGGCATGATCATCGGCGAGTTCTGGTTGAAGGGCAGGGTGCCGCCACTCGCCGTCGGTTCCGCGCTGTTCGCCTGCTCGCTCGGCGGCTTCGCTCTCATCGGTGTGCTCGGTCTCCCATTCGACGAACTGACGACCGGGCCGCTGGCGGTGCTGCTCGTCATTGGCGTGCTCTCTCTGGAGGCGAACGGCTGCGTGCGGGCGCTGTCGCTGCCGGGGCTACTCGGCGACGCCTCCTATTCGATTTATCTCTGGCACACTTTTGCGATTTCGGTCGTGGCGAAGGCAGGACTTGCCATCGGTCTCGGCGCGCCCGCAACGATGTTCGCAGCGGTTTTTTCGGGAACGCTCATAGGCATCGCCGCTTACATGATGCTCGAGCGCCCGCTGCTGCGGCGCGGCGGCGCCCGGCGAGTCACGGCAGGCCTGGCAGGCCGAGCGGCCGAATAGAGCGCCTCCACGAAAAGTCTGAACGGTTTGGAAAGAAGACCGGGCTGCCCATCGTTCCGGCAGCCACGGTCGCTGGTCGGGAAAGTCAGCCGCCTTGATTTCTGCGCGAGTGCCAGTTCCATGCCGATTCGGTAATCGCTGCGAGATCGTATTGCGGCTCCCAGCCTAGAACCTGACGCGCCTTGTCATTGTTGGCGACAAGCGTGGTCGAATCGCCTTCGCGCCGCTCGGCGTAACCGATGTTGAACGGTCGCTTGGCCACTTTTTCGATCGCGTCCAGCAGTTCCTTCACCGTCGTACCGGTGCCGGTCCCGAGATTGAGCGCGACGCTCTCGCCGCCCTCCAGGAGATAGTCGACCGCACGCACATGGGCATCCGCCAGATCGAGGACGTGGATATAGTCCCGCACGCACGTTCCGTCGCGCGTGTCGTAGTCGGTCCCGAAGACCTTGAAGCCCTCGCGCCGCCCAAGTGCCGCATCGATCGCGAGCGGGATCGCATGGGTTTCCGGCTCATGCCATTCGCCGATGCGGCCCTCGAAGTCGGCACCCGCGGCATTGAAGTAGCGCAGGATGACCGAGCGCAGGCCCTTGTAGAGACCGTAGTCCTTCAGCGCCTGCTCGCAGATCCACTTGGTGCGGCCATAGGGATTGATCGGCGCCTGCTTATGGCTCTCGTCCATCGGTACGCTGTCGGGCAGTCCGTAGGTCGCGCACGTCGATGAGAAGACGAAGGCGTCGATGCCCGCGGCAAGCGCCGCAGACAAAAGGGTCAGCGTGCCGATGACGTTGTTGTCATAGAAGGCGGCCGGGTCCTTGACCGACTCGCCCACCTCGATCATCGCCGCGAAGTGCAGGATCGCCCGCGGCTTGTGCCGCGCAAGAACCTCGTCAAGACGCTGCCTGTCACGAATATCGCCCTTTTCGAGAACGCCCCACTTGACGAATTCCTCGTGGCCGTTGGAGAGGTTGTCGTAGACGACGGGTTGGTAACCCTTTGCCGCAAGCTGAAGGCAGGTATGCGAGCCGATATAGCCGGCGCCGCCGACCACGAGAATGTTGTTGTTCTGCACGGGCAACCTCTGAGGGTGATTTCTGAAATTCGACAGAGCAGGCTTCGCAATGAATAGCGGCGAAATTTCCAACAGAATATGAAAGTTCTGCAAAATCGCGGCATATTCAACAGCTTCGCGGCGGGGAAGCGCGGACTGCACCGACGTTCAATCCTGGATGCCGCATGGCATCTGCGCATTAAGCGGAATGTTAGGCAAACTGTTGCAAACTTGCAGCACGCCGGCTCTGCTTGCGGGAAAATACAATATTGACGCTTGGCGTCCGTGGGGACCTCAACTATAAGCGGTCCTTCGGCAATCAGATCAGGGAGGTTACGATGCAGGCATTTTCTTCTCCCTACGGGGCGGATCCACGATCCTGACCCTGTGACGCAAGCGTTCGCGCTTCTTCGCAGCAGGCAGGAATTGTCATCGCCCCACCGCTTCTTCTTAGAAGCCGGCGATCCGCTGATGCCGTTCTGACCCTTTCCTCAACGGCATTTTCATGCTTTCGAAATATTGAGGCCGGTGCGCTCGTCACCGGGCAGCACCTATGGCATTTACTCGTTTCACGGCGCGCAACCGCGCCTTCCGTAGCGTTTTTCGATTCTCCTGGGCCCATTGGAAGAAGCAGCCGGTGCGGCTCGCGGCTCTTCTGTTGACCGTGCTGCTTTCGACGCTCGCCGATGTGCTTACGCCGCTCTACTCCGGCCGGCTGGTCGACGCGGTGATTTCAGGTGCGGCGAGCGACGAGGTCGCCTGGAATGCAGCGATGGCGGCCTTCTTGATGCTGATGGCCCTGTCGTTCGGTGCCATCATCCTCAGGCATGTGACCTTCATGGGTATCGTCAGCCTCACGCTGAAGATGATGTCGGATATCGCCGCGGCCGCCTTTCATCACATCCAGCGGTTCTCCAGTGACTGGCACGCCAACAGCTTCGCCGGTTCGACGGTCCGCAAGGTGACGCGCGGCATGTGGGCGCTCGATCTCTTGAACGATACGCTCCTCGTCGCGCTTTTCCCTTCTATCGTCATGCTGGTCGGCTCCACGGCGCTGATGGCCTGGTACTGGCCGATGATGGGGGTGATCATCGGGCTCGGCTCGATCGCCTTCATCGCCGTCACCGTTTCCCTTTCGCTCGGCTACGTGGCGCCGATGGCGAGCCTTGCCAACAGCTGGGACACGCGGCTTGGCGGGGCGCTCGCCGATGCGGTCAGCTGCAATACCGTCGTCAAGGCCTTCGGTGCGGAAGGGCGCGAGGACGCGCGTCTCGCCAAGGTTCTCCGTAAATGGGAAAACCGGACGCGGCGCACCTGGTCGCGCGGCACGCTCAACGGTACGGCGCAGGGCGCAATGCTGCTCGTCCTGCGCGCGGCCGTGATCGGCTTTGCCCTCCTGCTGTGGGCGAGAGGGCAGGCGACCGCAGGCGACATAACCTTCGTGCTCACCTCGTTCTTCATCCTGCAGGGCTATCTGCGGGAGGTGGGCATGCATATCCGCAACCTGCAGCGGTCGATCAACGACATGGAGGAGCTCGTCGCCATTCACGGCCAGCCGCTCGGCGTCGAGGACCGGCCGGGCGCAAAGCCCATCCGCATCACCGAGGGCGAGATCGAGTTCCGCGATGTGACCTTCCATTACGGGGCGCATCGCGCGCCTCTCTACGAGGGCTTCTCGGTCAATATCGCGGCCGGCGAGCGTGTCGGTCTCGTCGGGCATTCCGGTTCGGGCAAGACGACGTTCATCAAGCTGATACAGCGTCTCCATGATTTGAATGCCGGTGAGATCCGCATCGACGGGCAGAATATCGCCGACTTCACCCAGGCGTCGCTGCGCCAGCAGATCGCCATCGTGCAGCAGGAGCCGATCCTGTTTCACCGCTCGCTTGCCGAGAATATCGCCTACGCACGGCCGGGAGCGACGCAACGCGACATCGAGGAGGCGGCAAGGCTTGCGAGCGCGCATGACTTCATCGCCGCGCTGCCAAAGGGCTATGGGACGCTGGTCGGCGAACGTGGCGTGAAGCTTTCGGGCGGCGAGCGCCAGCGGGTGGCGATTGCCCGCGCCTTTCTGGCGGATGCACCCATCCTCATCCTGGACGAGGCGACGTCGAGCCTCGATTCGGAGTCCGAGGTGCTGATCCAGCAGGCGATGGAACGGCTGATGACGGGGCGCACCACGCTCGTGGTCGCACACCGGCTTTCCACCGTGCGTGCGCTGGACCGCCTTCTGGTCTTCGATCGCGGCCGCATTGCGGAAGAAGGCGACCACGGGGCGCTCATCCGCGTCAAGGGCGGCATCTATCGCAGTCTCTTCGAAAGACAGGCGCTGGAACTGACGAAGGGTCTCATCCTCAGCGAGGGATGAGGCCACAAACCGGGGCCAAGGGCCCGGTCGACCGCTGCGAGCAAAGATGCGGCGATCGACCGGCCGATGTAGAAAGGCACACGGTTGGCGGGTTAGGCCGCGGCAATTTTCAATGCGTTACAAGGTCTTGCGCCAACTCGAAACGCCCCAAACGTCAGGCCAAAATGACCGCGCCCGTGAGTAAAAGGTTTCCCTTGGCGGCCTGCCTTAAGACCTTTACCATAGTCACTCTTGCTGCGGCAACGGAATCAATGTTTTCGTCTTGCTCTTGACGGGCTTTTCGCCCGGAACATGGGACATGGACTTCGTCCGGCTCTGCAATCCGTCGTCCGTAACCTTGGTCTTGGTCTGTGACTTGCTGAATGTTCCTTTGTCCATGGCCTGAGCCTTTGATCGTCCCTGCAATTGGGAGGGATTGTCGTTTATCTTCGTCTGGCTCTTCGCCTTTCCTTCCGAGGTTGCTGCGCTTCCGCCTGCGCCAATCGATGACGTCGTTCCGTCATCGGTTCTGCATGTGCCCGCCGTTCCGATCGTGCTGGCTGAGGTGCCACCGGCCGTAGCACTTCCGCCAGATCCGACGGTTCCGGCCGCATCGCACTCCTGAGCGTCTGCTGGCACGAAGGCGGCCGTTGCCGACGCGACGACGAAAAATGCAAAAATCGTTCTTCGAAGCATCACGGCTCCTTTCATTTCTTCGGCTTGATGATTGCGCAGGTTCCATCCGACCGGCGCGTGATGGTCGTGCCGTCGGGGCGGGTCACGCTAGCGGTAGCAAAGCTCTCTCCACCGGAGGACCCCGCTCGTCACCGAGGATGAGGAACTGCTCGTGGCAGACCCACCGCTCGCGGTGGCGCCGCCGCCAACCGTCGACCTGGAGGGGGTCAATCGCCGCTTCTGCAGTGCACGGCGGCGCCGATTTCCAGCGTGTCGCCGTCGTATGAATTGCAGGGCCGCGGTCGTCTTGCCCGACCCCGGTGCGCCCTGGACGATGTAGAAATTTGATGCTGGCAAGCCGCCGCGGAGGATTTCGTCCAGCCCGGAGATACCAGAGCTCACTACTGTATGCTTCTTGCGCTCTGCCACGTTCACCTCTCGATGATGTTCAACATTGAAGACGAGAATGAAAGTTGGGCCGTCGAGTATGATTTCGAGTTCGAACTGAGAACAAGCTGAGGCAAACCGTTCTGCCGGAGTTTGCGGCCACACGCCCCTCGGCAGCCTGCCGCCTCCATAGGGCGGCACAATGTGGTGCTTGATGAGCCTCGAGCCGGCGTGATCGCTGATGTCGGGAAGCGTCGGCGGCGCCCCAGTCCGGAACTTCGCCGGCGGCACCGTTCATACCCGGTTGGGGCTCAGTTTGCCGAAGCCCAGGGCGCCAGCCACCGTTCGAGGGCACGCGCTGCGATTTCAAGGAGTATGGCGATCAACGCGATAACGGCGATGCCCGCGATCACCACATCGGTGACGAGGAACTGCGCCGCCGACTGGATCATGAAACCGAGCCCTCGGGTGGCGGCCACGAGTTCCGCAGCAACGAGCGTCGACCACCCCGCGCCGAGAGCGATTTTCGTACCTGTCAGGATCGAGGGCAGGGCGGAGGGCAGGATCACATGAAGCGTTACCTGCCGCTTGGTGGCTCCGAAGGCACGGGCCGCGTTAATGTGGTCCTTTGGTACGCAGCGGACACCGGATGCCGTCGAGATAATTATCGATGGCAGCATCGATAGGGCGATGACGGTCACTTTGGAGGCCTCGCCGATGCCGACCCAGATGATGATCAAGGGCAGATAGGCCAGAGGCGGCAGCGGCCGCAGAAATTCGACGATCGGGTCAAGGATGCCCCGGCCGACGCGACTTGTGCCGATCGCAAGCCCGGCAGGCACGCCGATCACAACAGAAACGGCGAGGCCGCCGAGCACGCGTCCGAGGCTTGCCAGTACATGCTCCAGCAAGGTCGAATCGACAAAGCCCACCGAAACAAGGTTCCAAAGGGATACGGCGACGACGGCCGGAGAGGGCAAGAACACGGGCGAGACGAGCTCGGCCGAGGTCGCCGCCGCCCAGCTCCCCACGAGGCCGACCACCGTCAGAAGTGAAATCAGGAAAATCGGCACCGGCCTTGTTCGAATGGGCGCCCGGCCCGGCTCGGTTGCATTTGCATCGGGATTGTAGCGGCAGGACTCTTCCTGATCGGTCGTGAGCGTCATGCGGCAAGCTCCTCTTCCCGGGTAACGGAGTTGATGAAGCCGGTCACATCATCATGCAGGCGCTTGAAGGCGGGCGACGAGCGCACCACGTTCGCCGGGGTCCCGGCGAGAATATCGGCGGTAAAGCTGCTGGTGATATCGGCCGCAAGCCGGCCGGGATTCGGTGAGAGCACAACAATACGCGTGGCGAGGAGAAGTGCCTCGTCGATACTATGGGTGATCAGCAGCGCGCCGGACCGGCTCTTCGCCCAGACATCCAGAAGGAAGGTCTGCATCCTGCTGCGCGTCAGCGCATCGAGCGCGCCGAGCGGCTCGTCCAGCAGGAGGAAACGGGGTTCGGCGGCAAGCGCACGCGCGATTCCGACGCGCTGACGCATACCACCCGAAAGTTCCCACACCCGGCGTTTTCCCGCGGCTGAGAGGCCCACGAGCTCGAGAAGCTCGTCGGCTCGCGCGCGGCGCTCCCGCTCGCCTACGCCCTTGAGCCTCAAGGGAAAAGCGACGTTATCGCGGGCGTCCAGCCAGGGATAGAGCGCGTCGTCCTGAAAAACCACGGCGCGTTCGGCGCCAGGTCCCTCGACGGTTTTCCCGTCGAGCTTCACAGTCCCGCCAGTTGGCTCCAGAAAACCGGCAGCGAGGTTGAGAAGGCTGGTCTTGCCGGAGCCGGACCGTCCGATAACCACGACAAATTCGCCCGTCGTGAGGGAGACAGTGACCCGGTCCAGCACCAGTTGCGATGCGGCGTGGCGATCGCGGGGCGGATAGACGAGGCTCACCTCGTTGAATGATAGCTGGCTCATGGCGTGCTCCTCGAAATACGAGGACGCGGTCCAGGGAGACCGCGTCGCTTCGCTCGGCGCGGGGTCTCAGAAGGAAAGCTTGGCGGCTTCCTTCACCCACCGGGGCGAGACATAGGCGCTGTAATTCGCAAGGACCTCCGGAATCTTGCCCTGCTCCTTGAGGAAGGCTGCGGTTGCTTCGACGGCTTTCAACGTGCCGCCGCCCAGGAGGCCGGCGCTGGCCTGTTCTTCGAGGGTCGGAAAGGTGTAGCCCTTGAGAAGTGCCGGGACCTCTTCCTGCTTGGCGCCGGTCAGCCGCGCGATCTTCTCGGCTTCCGGGGACGTGGCGTTCCAAGCCTCGGGATTGGCGCGGTAGGAAGCCGTTGCATCTCCCGTTATCTTGGCGAATGCCGCGACCACGTCCGGGTGCGAGTCCGCGAATTTCTTGCTGACGATCCACGCGTCGAAGGTCGGGCCGCCCCAGTTGCCGACGTCGGCGGATGTCGCCAGGACGGTGCCGTCTTTCTTTATCTCGGCGAGAACCGGATCCCAGACATAGGCGCCGTCGATATCACCGCGCGACCAGGCGGCCGCGATTTCCGGCGGGCGCAGATTGAGGATCTCGACGGATTTCGGATCGATGTTCCAATGTTTCAAGGCGGTCAGCAGGCTATAATGGGCTGTCGAGACAAACGGGGTCGCGATCTTCTTGCCGGCGAGTCCGTCGGGCTTGTCGATGCCGCGCACGGCAAGGGCTTCAGCCTCGCTGATCAGGCCGACAATCGCGACGGTTTCGATCGGCAGTTCGCGGCTGGCGGCGGCCGCCAAGGGCGAGGAGCCGACATAACCGATATCGAGCGAGCCCGAAGCGATCGCCGCAATGACATCCGCGCCGCCGTCGAACTTCTGCCAGTTGATCTTGGCGCCGGTGGCCTTCTCATAGGTGCCGTCCGCCTGGGGAACGCGCGACGGTTCCACGATCGGCTGGTATCCGATATTAAGCGTCACGTCTGCCGAGAAGGCGGTGGAAACGGGTACCGCGATTGCCAGAACGGCGCCGGCGGTCAAGGTCGCGAGGGTTCTGCGATGGATGTTCATTCTTGCTCTCCTGCGTGTCATTCAGCGGCAATCGCCACCTTTATACAAGATGCTCTAATCCATAGATTTAGTAGAGATAAGCGAATCTCAATTTTCGGACCAGCAGGTGAGAACTTTCTTTCAAACCTGTCGCGGGCAGCGCCCGGATTGCGTCCAGGCGCTGATGCGTGGGAAGGCGAGGTCGATAAGAGTCCCCGCACCTATTCTGCGCCGCGAGGGCCCAGCCCGAAATTGACTTTATCTGTAGATATGATCTTCTAAGCACATGGTGAGGCCATCGGCGATGGACGAAGACGGATCAAGGAGGCGCCATTGCGTTATGATGTCGCTGTTGTCGGTTCGGGATTTTCAGCGATCGCGGTGACGATCCATCTTCTCCGCATGCTTCCGGCATCTGCCTCGATAGCAATCGTCGGCGATGACCCGGGCTTCGGAAGAGGTACCGCCTACCGGACGGAGTTCTATATTCACAGACTGAACGTCGCTGCCGGCGGCATGAGCGTTTATCCCGACGCGCCCGACGACTTCGTCGAATGGCTTGAACAAAACGGGCGCCAGACCTCGCCGGACGGCTTCGGCACGCGTGGCGACTACGGTCTCTACCTGCGCGACCGGCTCGCAACGCTCTTACGCGACCGAGACCGGCGTGCAGGAGTTGATTTCCTCAGGGCGAAGGCGGCGAGCTGCGTCCATTGCGGGGAGGCGGGTCTTGTCTTCCATCTCGACAATGGCGCCAAGCTGAGCGCGCGAAATGTCGTGCTTTGTCTCGGCATCGGCAATGCCGACCTGCCGGTCGAACGGGGGAAGGTCGACCCCAGCGTGGAACGCTGTATTGTGCGCAACCCTTGGCGGCTGAACTGGCTCTCAAAGGTTGGCCAGGGCGATAAGATCTGCATCCTGGGGTCAGGCCTGACAATGCTAGACCAGGTGCTCGCATTACGCGTCCACGGCCATCGGGGACCCATTCGTGTGCTTTCGCGCCGCGGTCTGCTCCCGCATATGCATGCTCGAGCCGGCGAGCGGGCGCCGGAAGTCCGGCCCGAGTTCCCCCCGTCACGCGAGATCAGCGCCTTGCTTGCGGGATTCCGCCGTCAGG
This sequence comes from Ensifer meliloti, assembly GCF_030064585.1. Classification (NCBI taxonomy): domain Bacteria; kingdom Pseudomonadati; phylum Pseudomonadota; class Alphaproteobacteria; order Hyphomicrobiales; family Rhizobiaceae; genus Ensifer; species Ensifer meliloti. The sequence goes on along the minus strand of NZ_CP120364.1, from coordinate 354,656 downwards.
TTCGCGCCGGCGCAGACTGGCGTGGCCTGATGGACGGCCTCAGACCGATGACACAAAGGCTCTGGCAGGAACTGTCGAAGGGCCAAAGAGCCCGGTTTCTGCGTCACGGCCTGCCATGGTGGAACATTCATCGCCATCGGATTGCTCCGGAGGTATTTTCGAAGGTCAATTCCCTGAGAAAGGATGGCGTCGTGACGGTCCATGCCGGCTTCCTCCAAGCGATCGGGGAAGGCGCGCACGGGGCATCGGTCACCTATATCGAGAGGCGAAGCCGGCGCCATATCACTTTCCAAACAGATTGGATGGTCAACTGCACCGGCATGGAGCGCGCCGGTGTGGCGCACTCGCCCCTGCTTCGCAAAATGCAGCGTCAGGGGTTGATTACGGAGGACGAGCTCGGGCTTGGCCTTTCGGTCGACAGGAATGCACGCGTCCTTGATTTGAATGAAGTGCCGCGGCGGGGACTCTACGCCGTCGGTGCTTTGACGGCCGGCCAGTTCTGGGAAATCACCGCGGTACCGGATATCCGGGTACAGGCGAGAGCTGTTGCCGGCGACATAGCGTCCAGAATGCAGTGAGGATGAAGCTCAATCGGGCCCGCAGGGCCGAGTGCGCTATTTCTTCGCTTACTTCGTCAGAATGTTGCGTAAACCATTCGGAGTGTATGTTCATTGACGAGGATGGAGTCTGAAAAATGGGAGCGAGCAGGCGTACCGGAGTCGTGAAGATCCTGCTGCTGGCGGGAATCTTGCAGTTAGGCGCTATCGGATTCACTGCAGCCGACGTCACTATCCTGAACGTTTCCTATGATGCTACGCGGAAATTGTACAAAGACTTCAATACGGCTTTCGCGGAGAAATGGAGAGCCGATACCGGCGAGACGGTGACCATCCATATGTCTCATGGTGGTTCCGGAAGGCAGGCGCGATTGGTGATAGAGGGCCTCGACGCAGATGTGGTCACGCTCGCCCTGGAAGCCGACATCGACGCGATAGTCGAAGCAACCGGCAAGATACCCGCTGACTGGAAAAGCCGCCTCGCAAACAACAGTGCCCCCTACACCTCGACAATCGTCTTTCTCGTTCGAAAGGGCAATCCAAAGGGCATAAAGGACTGGAACGACCTCGTGAAGGACGACGTCCAGGTGATTACGCCCAATCCGAAGACCTCAGGCGGCGCTCGCTGGAACTTCCTCGCCGCTTGGGCTTGGGCGCGGGCTGCCAATGGCGGCGACGACGCCAAGGCGCAGGAATACGTGGCACAGCTCTTTCAGGAGCATGCGCACTTTCTCAATACCGGCGCATGGGAGGCGCTGACTACCTTCGTGCAGCGTGGTTTCGGCGACGTGCTGCTCGCCTGGGAAAACGAAGCCTACCTTTCGCTGGAGGAACTCGGCCCGGACCATTTCGAGATTGTCACCCCTTCGATTTCGATAAAGGCCGAGCCGCCTGTAGCGCTGATCGACGGCAATGCCGGGGCCAAGGGCACGCGCAAGGTGGCGGAAGCCTATCTCCAATATCTCTACGGCGACGTCGGTCAGCGGCTTGCGGCCAAGCACTACTACCGCCCCTACAAGCCCGAGCTGGCCGACCCTGCGGACGTCGCCCGCTTAGGTCAGGTGAAACTGGTGACCATCGACGACTTCGGCGGCTGGAAGGAAGCGCAGCCGAAGTTCTTCGCCGACCACGGGATTTTCGACCAGATCTACAAGCCGGGACGATAGGCACGCGCAAGGTGGCGGAAGCCTATCTCGACCATCTCTAAGGCGATGTTTGCCACAAGATTGCCGTTTGAACCTTTGCGCGTCTGATCAGACGCGCGGCGCTGTAGGAAACCTATCGGAGGACTGCAGTTCTCCTCATTCCTCACATGAGGAGATCAAACAGGCCCCGGCGGATATCCCGACTCTCAACAGGCCCTGGCCCAAGCTTACCTATCGCAGGGATCACCCACGCTTCGCCGGTCTCGAGCTGGACACGATTGACGAATTCGGCGGTTCGAAGGAAGCTCAGGCGAGATTTTTCGCCGATGGGGGAATCTTGCGGCCAGATCTATACACGGCGTCGAGTGGATTCATGTCTCTGTCGCGCGTTAAGCTTCTCGTTGCAACTCGATCGCTGCGGGCCGCAGGCACTGAAAGGTCCAGACCTCCATGGAAGTCCGCGTCCAGAACATACGCAAGGAATTCGGCCGCTTTCCCGCACTCGAAGACGTTTCCCTCGACATCCGGTCGGGTGAACTGATCGCGCTCCTCGGCCCCTCCGGCTCCGGCAAGACCACGCTGCTGAGGCTGGTCGCCGGGCTCGAAAGCCCGACCGAAGGCACGATTTTCTTCGGCGACGAGGATGCGTCGAAAAAGACCGTGCAGGAGCGCAACATCGGCTTCGTTTTCCAGCATTACGCGCTTTTCCGCCACATGACGGTGCTCGACAACGTCGCCTTCGGTCTGAAGGTGCGGCCCGCCAAACGGCGCCCGGCGGCTGCCGACATCCGCCGCAGGGCCCTCGACCTGCTGGAACTGGTGCAGCTCTCCGGGCTGGAGAAACGCTACCCGGCCCAGCTTTCCGGCGGGCAGCGCCAACGCGTCGCGCTCGCCCGCGCCATGGCCGTCGAACCCAACGTTCTGCTCCTCGACGAGCCTTTCGGCGCGCTCGATGCGCAGGTGCGCAAGGAGCTGAGGCGGTGGCTACGCGAAATCCACGACCGCACCGGCCACACCACGATCTTCGTCACCCACGACCAGGAGGAAGCACTCGAGCTTGCCGACCGCGTCGTCGTGATGAGCAAGGGCGCGATCGAGCAGGTCGGCACGCCCGACGAGATCTATGACCATCCGGTCTCGCCCTTCGTCTACGGCTTCATCGGCCAGTCGAACTGCCTCGACGTCACCCTCGCCAATGGCGAAATCTGGCACGAGGACCGCCCGATCGGCCTTCGTGCCGGGAACGAACCGGACGGCCCCGCAACCCTCTATTTCCGCCCGCACGACGTGGAGCTCATCGACGGTTTCGATAACTCTCTCGCCGGCCGCGTCACGGCCAGCCGGCGCGTGGCGGGCACGCGCCACCTCGAATTAGAGATAGCCAGCGGGCTGCCTTCGATCGAGATTGAGTTGCCGCCCGAGCGTGCGTTTTCTGCCGACCGCACCCGCATCGGGTTCCGGCCCTTCAGGTGGACGCTGTTTCGCGAGGGCGTGCCTGCGGGCGATTTCCTGTCGAGCATGCATGATCGGAGACTGCGTTCGGAACGGCAAGCAATCCCCAATTGACCATGCCTTTGTCGCGGCCAATCGCGCGCGAACTCCGCCTCTGCCCGACGAATTGAAATGACTTCGTCGCTAACGCCGTCATTTGCACCGGCCTTTTCCAGGAACAGAGACGGACGTGGATGGTGCGTCCGGACGAGGTCGGTCTTCTCAAGGTTGATGCCGAAGGAAGACGGAGTCATTAGGCCAATCTGTTCACCGCCGGAAACGACTGAAATCGCCGAAATCAGATTCTCCAATTTTTTCGCGAACCGATGGGTCGCAGGCTCGAATCTGCCGGGGAAAGCTGCCCTTAAGTCGCTGGGCTAGTGGAGCGAGCTAGATTGGAGGCTCTCAGGCCAACTCAAACTGAGAGTCTTTCGCCCCTTGCGCGCCCAACGGCGCCGGAGCCAACCTTTGCAGGTGGGAAGCGTTAAGTCGACGCGCCACGATATCGTGGTTGAGCCACTGGATGGGGCCGGAGGGATCAGAGGACGCGCCAAAAATCAGCTGCCCGGTCGCCTCCACCACGAGAGCACTCAGGAGGTCGCTGATCATTGCCTTGCTGTCCCGATGCATCTGCGTGATCTCGTTGGACGTGCTGATGGTCAGATCGGCCTGCGCTTGGCTGTTCGCCATCGGCCACGCCGAGAAGTCGTAAAACGGGCGCATGACTTCGTTGGCCTGCATATCGGCTATTTTTTGGAACACATCATTCATCGTGAAGCCGTCTGCCAGAAGCTCCTGACATGCCTGCCATTGGTCCTCTGCCCATTGGCCACCGTTCTCTTTCCGCAAGGCGAGCAGCAGCGGTATTAGCGGAAGTTCGATACCCGTGAATACGTCGGAGGAATTGGTCCGGATTTCGGGACAGTTATAGACGGTTGCCTTGACACCCGATGCCCAGGCTTCTTGCGCGATGCGTTCGAGCCGCATCTTAGCGTAGCCTTGCGTGTAGTTGGTGTAGGTCTGCCAACGATAGCTCCCGTCAATCAGGATTGCCGTTCCATGGTAACCGTAGGCGGTGTACCGGACCTGAGCGCCAGATGCCTCTACGCGCTCACGGATCGCCGCGCTGACGTCGATAAGATGTCGAAAGGTGATTGCGGAGACTTCGTCGAAGTTCTGCAGGATGAGCTTGCCCATGTCGCTGTCGAGCAGCGCTTGCGACGACATGTGGCGGGGACCGCGCCCCTTGTAGATTCGATTGGCAACAGCCAGGAATACCTTCGCTTTCGGGATGCCGCCGGCCATTGTATGGGCGAAGAAGACATTGCGGCCGTCGGCAATCATGCCGTCGAGAACGGCCATGACCTGCGAGAGCGAATTCGTGAACCGTGCGGTGGCGATGTCCCGGCACTGTTTGATGTAGTCCCAGTCGAGCCTGTCATGTTCCCAGCTCTCCAGGGTCATTGTTGCGAGGAGATCCGTCGGAGTGGGGCCTCCTGTTGGAGCGTCGAGATCGAAGCCAGCCATCAGAGGTATGTTGATAATCCTGCCGCCCAGTCGGTCCTCGGCGGCAGAGAGTTCCTCGGCGTCCAGAGGCCGCAGTGCGTTGTTCTCGTCGCGCCGCCCGACAGTGATGCCCACGATCTCCATTCCAGCCCGCCGGGCTTCGTCGAGCAAGCCGGTCGCATATCCGCGACCGAATAGTTCGCCGAAGAGGACAAAAACATCACCTTTACGAAAGACGCTGTTTTCGGCGATGCGGTTCAATGCGACCGGGTTTTCCATGCAGTCAACTCTTTGGTCCCTTGATCGTCGAGCGGTGGCTCAGACGAGCTTCGATAATCACATGACCTCACTGACCCCTAATGGGAAGTCATTTTAAGTGACCGTTCATTTCAAAACGTGAAAGACTTCTCGGTGTTTGAAGCGGATGAAGCAGTCCGACGGTAGGCCCGGCCGGACAAACTTATGTCTTCCCGCACCGGTCGGCCATTCACAAGCCGTCCTCTTTGGCCTAAAAGGCGCGCAGTAGAACTCCGGTCGCAGCCTACCCGGTCAAAACAAGGACACCTGTCATGAAGACAATTGTAATCTGCTCCGGCGGATTGGATTCCGTTTCGCTTGCGCACAAGGTCGCGGCTGAACAGGAGCTTTTCGGCCTCCTGTCGTTCGATTACGGCCAACGGCACCGCAAGGAACTGGATTTCGCCGCCGCCTGCGCCAGGCACCTGGGCGTCCCGCACCAGATCATCGACATCCGCGAGATCGGCCGCCACCTCACCGGATCGGCGCTCACCGACGACGTGGACGTCCCGGACGGACACTATGCCGAAGAGACGATGAAGGCGACGGTGGTGCCGAACCGCAACGCCATCATGCTTGCCATCTCCTTCGGGGTCGCTGCAGCCCGCAAGGCGGATGCCGTCGCGACCGCCGTGCATGGGGGCGACCACTTCATCTATCCCGATTGCCGGCCGGGCTTCATCGATGCTTTCCAGGCGATGCAGAACCACGCGCTCGATAGCTATGCGGATGTCGCGCTTTATGCGCCCTTTGTGAACGTCTCGAAGGCGGACATCGTCGCGGACGGAGCAAGGCACGATACGCCCTTTGCCGAGACCTGGTCCTGCTATAAGGGCGGTGCCCGCCATTGCGGGCGCTGCGGCACCTGCGTCGAACGGCGTGAAGCCTTTCACCTCGCGGGCGTCCCTGATCCGACGGAGTATGACGATCCGGACTTCTGGGTCACGGCGACCGGCTCCTTCGTTGCCGAAGAGGTGAAATGATGTTTCGCATCACCAAGGAATTCCATTTCTCCGCCTCGCACCAGCTGAAGAGCCTGCCGGCCGAGCATCAATGCGCGCGGCTGCATGGGCACAACTACATCGTCGAGGTCGAGCTTTCCGGCGAAACGCTGAACGAGCATGGATTCGTGCGCGACTACCACGAGCTCGCGCCACTGAAGCAATATATCGACGAGTGCTTCGACCACCGCCATCTGAACGACGTGCTCGGACACGATCGGGTGACGGCGGAATGCCTGGCGCAGCATTTCTACGAATGGTGCCAGGCTCGGCTGCCCGAGACGACAGCCGTTCGCGTCAGCGAGACGGCGAAGACCTGGGCGGAATATCGGCCATGATCCACACCCGATCGAACGAAATCCGCGTCAGCGAGATATTCGGACCGACGATCCAGGGGGAGGGGGTGCTGATCGGCCTGCCGACGGTATTCGTCAGGAGCGGCGGCTGCGATTACCGCTGTTCCTGGTGCGACAGCCTCCATGCCGTCGACAGTAGCTACCGGCATGAATGGCAAACGATGTCGACCGAGGAGGTTTGGCAGGAAATCGTTCGGCTTTCGGGCGGTGAAGCCGTGATGGTTTCGCTATCGGGCGGCAACCCGGCAATACAGCCGTTCGGCGATCTGATCGGCCGCGGGCACGAAAAAGGCTATCGATTCGCCCTGGAAACGCAAGGTTCGGTCGCTCGCGACTGGTTCGCCGCTCTCGACGTGCTGGTGCTCAGTCCTAAGCCGCCCTCGAGCGGGATGGAGACTAACTGGGAAGCCTTGGACGACTGTCTCCGCAGTGCTGGAAACAAGCCGCAGACGGTATTGAAATTCGTGGTCTTCGATGAAGCGGACTATGTCTATGCAATGACAGCTGCCGCGCGCCATCCGCATCTTCCCGTCTATCTGCAGCCCGGCAACCATACTCCGCCGCCCGCGGAGGAGGCGGACGCGCCGATCGATATCGACGGCGTGATGGAGCGGATGCGTTGGTTGGTCGATAGGGTTGTTGCCGACAGGTGGTTCGAGGCGCGGATCCTGCCGCAACTGCATGTCCTCATTTGGGGCAACAGGCGCGGCGTTTGAAGCAGCAGTCGCGCGTCTTATCAGGCGGCAGCACTTCGATCCGGACTCAAGGCGCACCGCGTGCGGCCACCTCCAGGCCCGAAACACCTCCGCCGAGGCGAACCGGCTTCAGGGCCGGAGCGTCGGCGTCCTTGACGAGATGGATCACGCGGGAGAACTGCACTCCGTTTCGCGGCGTTCGGCCGATCTTGATCACCGCGGTCTCCCGCAGGTCGGCCTCGAAGATCGAAAGGGCCCGTTTCAGGGCATCGGCGTCCATGGTCTCCAGCGCTTCGTCGATTACCACCCAACGGGGTTTCTGCACGAGGAGCCGGGCAAAGGCCAGGAGGCGCTGCTCGTCGTCGCCGAGTTCGCGTTCCCAACGGGCCTCACGATCGAGCGACGTCGCGAGATGGTCGAGCCCGACCTTCGAAAGCGCAGTCACGAGCACCTTGTCGGGGAAACTGTCGGCGTGCGGATAGGCAAGGGCGTCGCGCAGTCGGCCGCGGGGGAAATAAGGCGCGCGAGGAATGAAGGCCACGGCTTCGCCGGCCGGCATTCCCACACGGCCGCTTCCCCAGGGCCAGAGCCCGGCGAGCGCCCGGAAGACCAGCGTCTTCCCGGCACGCGGATCGCCGATGATGTTGACCCGCTGGCCGGGGGCGATCTCGATACGAGACTCCGCCAGCCTGGTTCGCCCCGAGCGGGAGACCACCTCCAGGTTCTCGAACGTCATGGTGGCACTCTCGTTCTCGACGAATTCGATACGCTTTTCATCGCCGTGCAGCGTGTCTGCCGTGATCAGCGCGCGGCGAAAGGCGGCAACGCGCAGCAGCGTTGCACGCCAATCCGTGATCGCGCTGACATTGGCGACGAACCATTTCAACGACGAGTGCACCTGGTTGAACGCCCCCACCGCCATCATAAGGCCGCCGAAGCTGATGTTTCCCGCGAAATAAACTGGCGCTGCAACGAGAATGGGTGCGACGACCGTGACCCAGCCGTAGCCGTCCTGAACCCAGGCAAGATTGATCTCGGCTCGGAATATGTTGCGCGTGGCGTCGAGCACGGAGGAAAGGTCGAGTTGCAGGCGCCGTCGCTCCCCAGCCTCGCCGCCCGCAAGCGAGATGCCGTCGATATGCTCGTTGGCGTGCATCATCGAGAAGCGAAGATCGGCTTCGCGGGCGTAGCGCTCGCCGTTCAGAACGATCAGCCGGCGGCCGACGAGCCAACTCAGCCACGACGCGGAGCCGGCGTAGAGGATTGCAGCCCACACCATGTAGCCGGGAATTTCCAGCGAGCGTTCGCCGATCTGGAAGGCAAAGCCCGCTGAAAGGGACCAGAGGACGCCAACGAACGAAATGAGCAGTATCGACGATTGCAAAAGCCCGAATCCGAGGCTGGTCGTGAGATCGGCAAGGTGGCCGGCATCCTCCTGCATGCGCTGATCCGGGTTCACGCCGATCGTGCCGGCATTGGCCAGCCGGAAGGCACGTCGCGGCCGCATCCATTCGCCGATCAAGTCCAATGTCAATCCTTCGCGCAGCTTCAAGCGCACCATCTGGTTGAGCCACTGCTGAGCGACATTGAACACCAGAAGGACGCCGGCGAGGAGGACGAACAGCATGAGCTGGTAGAAGAAACTGTTGAGATCGCGCCGTTCGATCGCGTCGAAGAAAGGCCGGTACCAGCGGTTGAGAACGATCTGCCCGATGGCGGTGACGATGATTATGGTGAAGCTGCCGGCCGCCAGCCATAGGATAGGCTTCAAAACCGGCGAGGCGACGAAAGCGTGCCGCATCATCTCGAACTGCTGCCAGATACTGCTGCCTTCCGATGGGGCGGCGGGCGTTCGGGCCTGAGTCTCATTACCGATTTGGTTCTTCATCTCCAATTCCTTCCCCTCGGCGCACACCGCATCCCAAACTAATCCGACGGTCGGTACGCGCGGCCATTGGGCCCACGCGAAGCGCGAACGGACAGATCCGGGACGTTGTGTTTGCGGTCGCCTCTGTGGCTTGAACAATCTGCCGGCCAGGGCGAGTGCCGTATGGCAGCGCCCGGTTTCATGCTCGGCGGCGGCGATCCGCCAAGTGGAAATTCAGTGCCGAGCAGCAGTCGGTACGAAGCAAATAAGCCGTTAAAAATCTGTAATGCAGCTAAATTAGAAATCCCCATACCGTTCAATGTATGGATAACGGCGCCGCCTGAAAACCGGATTTTGGTCCGTTCCGAGGAAGTCAGACCCCACCGGCCTTGCGGAACGGCATCGGCGAGCATGCAGCCGCGACCTGCGACCCTTTGAATGTATTCGAGATTTCTTTTCCATATGTCGCATAGGAAGCGCCTGACCGACCCGGCGGGCTTTCCAGTAAACTTTTGTGATCTGCCGAGCCCAGCCGTTATCGCCGCCCTCATCCGCGCCTCGCTCGCAGTAGCCGGGCACGATTCTCGGCCTGATCGCCGAATCGAGACATCGCAACCCCACGGTGCCGAAACCGACATTCCAGTGGCCGGCTGGCGCTTTCGGTGCACAAGAGCGATTTCGGCTTGTCCATGTTACAACGATGACATAAAACGTTACCGCCGTCCTGCAGCACCGCGCGTCTCACGCGCACAAAGGTCGCTGCAGCACTTTCATCTGCTGCATGTTTTTTCCCTTGAATCGCGGTTCAGGGGGCATGCAGTGACGCGTGTCGACCCGTACTCAACAGCAAAATTCGTAAGAATTTTCATGCCAAGAGAAGGAGACATTTATGTCTATTTCACCCTCCAACATTGGCGACAAGGAAGCCGCTCCGATGCCCAACGGCGACATCGCCGCTCGCGTCAAGGCCGCGCGTGAAGCGGTCGGCTACAGCATCGAGGATCTCGCGGTCACCTGCGGCCTCGCCGTCGTCGAAATCAACGATATCGAGAATGGCACGGACTTCAGTCCAGCGAAGCTCAAGCGCGTCGCCGGCGCACTACAGGTGCCGCTCTCCCATTTCCTGCCCACAGAAATGTGAGATCGGCGGCAGTAGAAAAAAAGGGTGTGCGGTTCGTCACCCTCCGCCGCAACCGCTCAGCACCGTGACCTATTTGTAATCTAGCACCGGCCGGCTCACACGCCGGCCGGGCTGCCATTAAACGGGTGGAAGCCTCTTCTGGATGAGCTGCGTGCCGTCGAAGGGTTTTGCCAGGCGAGGCAGGGCACGAAATCGTTCAGGCAAGTCAAGCGCCGTATAACCGGTTAACAAAAGCACCGGCACCTCGCGCTCCATGAGTTCGTCGACAAGCGGATAGGCGAACTCGCCCCGCAGATTGAGATCGAGAGTAGCGATATCGAACGGATGCGCGCGGGCGGCGGAGATCGACTGAGCGAGGCTCGTGAATGGGCCGATTACCGAGTAGCCGGCAGCCACGAGATCAGCTTCAATCTGCAGTGCGACAAGAAACTCGTCCTCCACGACGAGCACCCGGCATCGGTCTCCGTGGTTCATCCGGGGGCTCCGCCCGGATAGGGAACATCGATCGTGCATACCAGCCCTTGCGGCGCGAACTCGAGATGCACTTCACCGCCAAGATCCGAGGCGAGGACCCGCTCGAGCAGCAGACGGCCGAAGCCATTATGCTTGGGCGCAACAACGGCCGGTCCGCCCGTCTCGCTCCAGCAGATCCGCAGCCGCTCACTTCCCACGTCGATCATCCACTCGATATCGACTTTTCCACTCTTGACGGAGAGTGCCCCATGTTTCGCAGCATTGGTTGCAAGCTCGTGCGCCGCCATGCCGAGTGTCAGCGCATGCTTGGGCGGCAGCATCGCCGGCGGGCCCGCAAGGGTCACATTCGTCCTGCTGTCGTCGTGATACGGCGACAATTCGTCGAACAGCACGGTTTTCAGGGAGACGCCCGACCAGCTCGCCTCCGCCAGGCGCGTATGGGTCTGCGCAAGCGCCCTTATGCGTGCATCGAAGGAACGGTGTGCCGTTTTGGCGTCGGGATTGGTCGAGAATGTCTGTCGTGCGATCGACCCGACGATCGCCAGCGTGTTCTTCACGCGGTGGCTGAGCTCGGCGACGAGGAGATTGCGCTGCGCTTCGGCCTCCCTGCGCTCCGTGATGTCCATGCAGACGCCGGTCAAACGCCTTTTGGGGCTGTTGCGTGGCGAAAGCTGTCCGAAAGCCTCCATCCACCGGATGGTCCCGTCGGGGAGCTGAGCGCGGTAGACGACGTGGTAGTCTCCGTCTGTCTCGATCGCCTTGGCCATCTCGCGCTCGATCAAGGGAAGATCGTCCGGGTGTATGTCGCGCTTGAAGTCGGCCAGCGTTCCTCCGAACGATCCGGGCTCAATACGGTGAAGCGCCTCCAGCCCCGGCGACCAGATCACCTCACCCGTTTCGAGGTTCCACTCCCAGGCGCCCATATGTCCGGCATCCAGTGCAAGCTGCAGGCGCCGTTCGCTTTCCTGGAGCGCCTCCTCCGCCTGCTTGCGCCCGGTGATGTCGACAGCGGCAGCGACAGCTCCGACTACTTCGCCTGTGACGTCGCGCAGCGGAGTCGCGTTGCCGAAAATATGTCGGGAGCTTCCGTCGTCGAAGCGCACCTCCTCCTCGAAATTCTGAACCTCTTCGCCGCGAGCCGCCCTTTGTACGGGCAGCTCCTCCGGCGACAATGCGCGCCCTTCCGAGAAAACGCGGAAGTTGGTGGGGTGCTCGCCGGGAGGCGCCGACATCGACAGGTTGCTGTCGTGCGGCAGCCGCAGAATCTCGTAGGAGCTGTTATTGCCGCTGATGACGCGGCAATCGGGCGTGCGTGCAATCCAGATCAACGCCGGCACGGCCTCCATGATCGCCGCCAACTCGGCCGCGCGCGCCCTTTCGCTCGCCTCGTTGCGGCGCAGCTGCTCCTCGGCCTGGCGCCGCGCATATTCGGCTCTCATGCGCTGGATGCTGAATCCGAGTTGTCGCGCGATGGTGAGCGCCATGCCGATCTCGGAATCCGCAAACCGGTGTGGCCGGTCGTAGTAGGTCATGAATTTCCCGATCAGCCTGCCTTCCGTGACGAGCGGGAAGAAGCCGAGCGCGGCGATGCCTTCGCCGACTATGCTCTCCTTCAGCTCTCGCGAGAATTCCGCGTCGTCGACATTCTCGACGAAGATCGGCTCGGGTTCGTTCGCTCCCGTAATCCAAGGGGAGTGTCCGTCGACAGCGCGCTGATAATGCTCCGAAAGGCCGCGCGCGGCGACGAACCGCATGGTCCCTGCCTCATCGAAGAGCAAAATTGAGGCGCGGTCGCAGTTCAACGCGCCCTGAATGGCGTCCAGTGTCGCCTCGTAGACCTCTTCTATCCGTTTGGTACGCTGTACCCTTTCGGTCAGCCGATATAACGCGGCCTGCTCACGAAAGCGGGCAGCCAGTGCCTCTGCTGCGCTTTTCGTCTCGGTGATGTCGCGGGCGATCTTGGAAGCGCCGATGATGCGGCCGGTGGCATCCCTGACGGGGGAAACGGTAAGCGAAATGTCCACCAGAGTCCCGTCCTTGCGCCGGCGCTTGGTCTCGAAGTGGTCGACCATTTCGCCTCTACGAATGCGTTCGAGGATGCCGGGCTCCTCGCTCAGGCGTTCTGGCGGTATGAGAATGGTGATCGACTCGCCGATAACTTCTTCGGCCGCATAGCCAAAAAGCCGCTGCGCGCCGCGGTTCCAGCTGGTGATGATCCCGTCCAGGTTCTTTGCGACGATGGCATCGTCGGAAGATTCGACGATCGCGGCGAGATAGCGGGAACTGCGCTCCATATCCTTCGCGCCACTGAGATCCATTAGGACATTGACGGCTCCGGTCAATGCGCCCGAGTCGTCGAAGATCGGCGTCGGATGCGGCAGAAGCGGGACCGCGGAGCCGTCCGGCCGGACCGCCACCACTTCTTCACCCCTGACCGGCTGTCCTTCTTTCAATGTGCGCGCCATTGGGCACTCGTCGTGCGGGAGGGGTGAGCCATCCGGCCGCCTCAGTTGCCAACTGACGCACCAGCGATCCTTGCCGAGCTCCGGCTCGCGCCCAGCAAGGGCTGCAGCCGCGGCGTTGCAGTAGGTGACGATGCCCTTGGCGTCGGTCGCATAAACGGGCACCGCAAGGGCGTCAAGCACGGCGCGGTAATCGGGCGTGTCTGAAGTCGTGACATCTTCAATCGTTGTTTTGGGTAGAATTTCTGCGCCGTGCATGTTCCCTCCGCAGCCGCCGCCAACTTCAAAAAACGCAGTAACCGCTGCTTTGTTCCCCGCCCGTCCCCCAAACTCTTGGGGGTTATTAAAACTTGAGCCCCGTCTAGATTAGGCCTGAGGACGCGATCAGCGGCCGGGGTGAGCGGAGGAAACCGACCATCAAACTGGAGACATTTCGATGAGCAAAACCGTATTGAACGCCGTGGGAACGCCGCTTTACTACAGCGGCAGTTCAACTGCGTGGTTCTCCGCCACCGGCTCTGGCCCCACACTCCATGGCACTGCCGGCAACGATTCCATGTGGGGCGACAGCTCCGTGAACGTCACCATGATCGGCGGTAGGGGCGACGACATCTACTATCTCTATTCGTCGATCAACCGGGCGTACGAGGCACACGGCGAGGGCGTGGACACGATAAGCACGTGGATGAGCTACACACTGCCGGCGAACTTCGAGAACCTCACGGTTACCGGAAGCGGCCGGTTCGCATTCGGCAACGATACGGACAACATCATAAAGGGCGGGTCGGGAACGCAGACGATCGACGGCCGCGGCGGCAACGATGTCCTGATCGGCGCGGGCGGTGCCGACACCTTCGTGTTTGCGCGAGGCAATGGAAGCGACCTGATCACCGATTTCAATTATGACGACATCGTACGCCTCGATGGCTACAGCTTCACGTCGTTCGAGCAGATTCTGTCCAATGTGGCTCAGGAAGGCGCCGATCTCCGGCTCCATCTCGCCGACGGCGAGAGTCTGGTATTCGCGAACACCACCGCCGACGAATTGCAGGCGCACCAGTTCAGGCTAAGCCTCGACCGTTCCGTCCTGTCTCAGACTTTCTCGGACGAGTTCAATACGCTTCAGCTCCGAAACGGTACAAGCGGGGTCTGGGATGCCAAATTCTGGTGGGCGCCGGAAAAGGGAGCGACGCTTTCCAGCAACGGCGAGCAGCAATGGTATATCAATCCGAGCTACGAGCCGACCGCTTCCGTCAACCCCTTCTCCGTCAACAACGGCGTGCTGACGATCACGGCCGCGCCGGCGTCGGAGGCGATCCGGGCCGAGACCAACGGCTATGATTACACGTCCGGAATGCTGACGACCTACTCGTCCTTTGCCCAGACCTACGGCTATTTCGAAATGCGCGCGGACATGCCGGACGACCAGGGCGTCTGGCCGGCCTTCTGGCTGCTGCCCGCGGACGGTTCCTGGCCGCCGGAACTCGACGTCGTGGAAATGCGCGGACAGGACTCGAATACGGTCATCGCCACGGTGCATTCCAATGAAACGGGCTCGAGAACGAGCATCGAAAATGCGGTGAAGGTCGCCGATGCGAGCGGCTTTCACTCATACGGGGTGCTTTGGACGGAAGAGGAGATCGTCTGGTATTTCGACGATGCGGCGATCGCGCGCGCCGATACGCCTTCCGACATGCACGACCCGATGTACATGCTCGTGAACCTGGCGGTGGGCGGCATCGCCGGCACGCCGCGTGACGGGCTCGCCGACGGGTCCGAAATGAAGATCGACTACATAAAGGCCTATTCGCTCGACGCGGACTGGCAGATCTGAACCAAGGAGTTCGAAGGCCGGCAGCCTGCGGCGCCGCGCGCGGCAGGATGCCGGCCTTCGACCGGCTATTTCTGGATGCAGGTATCCGCGGTCTCCTTGGTGCACTCGTCGAGGCCGGTAAAGACCGGGTCTTCGACCGGTTTGCCGGCGATCAGGTCCAGCATGACCTGCGGGGCCTTATAGCCCATTTCGAACGGCCGCTGCCCGACGAGAGCGGTGACCAATCCTTCCCTGGCGATCGCGACTTCCTCGCCGATCGTATCGGCGGCGCCGATGACGAACTCGTTCTTGGCGATCTTGTCGGCCATCGGCTTGAACAGATCGCGATAGGGCTGTGGCGCGCCGAACAGCGGCCATCCGCCCATGATCCCGAAAGCATCGAGGTCGGGATTGGCGGCAAGGATGTCGGTCATCGCCTGCACGCCCTTGGCGCCGTCGTCATTGGTGAAGACCGGGCAGCCTGCCACTTCCGTCCAGTTGCCTTCGCCCTTGAGTTCCGCCAGGCCCTTCTGGCCGGTCAGGGCGTCCCGCATACCCTGGGCGCGGCGCAGAATGTTGTCGGCGCCGGGATTGCCCTCGATGGTGCAGATCTTGCCGCCATCGGGCTTGGCCTTCTTGATGTATTCGCCGATGCGGTAGCCCATCAAATAGTTGTCGGTTCCGAGATAGGTCTTGCGCAGGGCAGAGTCTTCGGCGGCGAGATCCGCATCCACGGTCATGACCGGAACCGATGGATTGGCGGTCTTCAACGTCTGCGCGATGAGCTTCGCATTGGATGGCGAGATGGCGATGGCTGCGGTTTCCGCCTTGCCAAGCATGTCCTGGACGATCTGCGCCTCGCCGGCCTCATCCGAGGTCGAGGCCGGACCCGTGTAGAAGCACTCGTATTCCGAGTCCGGATTTTCCTTGTTCCACTTCTGGCAACCCTGGTTGATCGCTTCGAAGAAGGGATTGTCCAGCCCCTTCACCACGATCACGAGCTGTTTCTTCTGGGCCATGGCCGTTCCGGCGCTGAGTGCCAGAGCGGCAACGGCAAGCAATAGTGCCTTCCTCATTCCATCCTCCCTTGAAACAAGCGGACACGCGCGTGCCCGCGCCTTGAAATATGAGAATTTCGGTAGGCGGCGGCGTCGCGCAGCCGTCGATCCATCGAGGCATTGAAGAGCGGCCGGTCGCGCGCGGATCGTCAAGCAGCGCCGCGATGAAGTGCCGCCTGACCCTGCCCGTGCCCCGGGGACAAGGATCAGCATGCTCTCCTCCCACCACTAGCTAATATCCGCGCGAACAGCACGTCAACGACTATTTGTATGACAATATGAGTTTCAGCGTATGTGCGGAGCAATTTGTAGGACTATTGATTGACGCTTTCCCGCGCATTTGCGTAAATGGGAACGGTCGCCTTGCCGGGAGAGCGCGAAAGCGGGACAAGCGATCGAGGAGGCGGCCCGCTGCCTCGGGAGGCTAGACGGCTGTGGCAGTTCTCGAACTCGTCAACATTTCCAAGCATTTCGGCGCCATTCAGGCGGTCAGTGACGTGTCGCTCTCGCTCGAGCGCGGCGAGGTGGTCGGCCTCATGGGCGACAACGGCGCCGGCAAGTCGACGCTGGTCAAGATGATGGCCGGCAATTTCCGGCCGAGCCACGGAACGATCCGGCTCGACGGTGCGGAACTCGTGATGCATCGTCCGGTGGAGGCGCGGCAGCACGGCATCGAGATCGTCTATCAGGATCTGGCGCTCTGCGACAACCTCACGGCCGCTGCGAATGTCTTTCTCGGGCGGGAGATCAGGCGTGGCATCGGGCCGCTGCGCATACTCGACTACAAGGCGATGTACCGCCGCGCCGGCGAGATTTTCAGGGAGCTGAAGTCGGAGACGCCGCCGCGCAACCTCGTCAGGCAAATGTCGGGCGGTCAGCGGCAGGCGGTCGCAATCGCGCGGACGATGCTTTCAGAGGCCAAGATCGTGCTCATGGACGAACCGACGGCGGCCATTTCGGTGCGGCAGGTGGCCGAGGTGCTGAACCTGATCCGCGAGTTGCGCGACCGGGGCATCGCCGTCGTGCTGATCAGCCACCGTATGCCGGACGTCTTTACAGTCGCCGACCGGGTCATCGTCATGCGGCGGGGCAGGAAGGTCGCCGACAAGCCGATTGCCGCGAGTTCGCCTGAGGAGGTGACGGGCCTGATCACCGGCGCCATCGAACAGGTGTGAACCAATCGGAAAGAAAGCGAAGGTCGACAATGGCAATTACGCTCGATCGGGCAGTCGGACAGAGAGACCGGGGATGGCTCTCGTTCCTGTTGGCCAGCCAGGCATTCTGGGTCCTGGTGGCCGTCATCCTCGCCTGCCTCTTCCTGTCGGTAGCCACCGACTCCTTCGCCACGGCGAAAAACCTCTACAACATCACGCGCAATTTCACCTTCGTCGCGATCATCGCGCTCGGAATGACGCTGGTCATCATTACCGGCGGCATCGATCTGTCGGTGGGTTCGGTCCTCTGCCTGTGCAGCATGGTGCTGGCAGTGGTCATGCATGCCGGTTACGGCATCGAGGTGGGTATTGCCGCCTCGATCGGCACGGCGCTGGTCGCCGGCGCATTCAACGGCGTCATGATCGCCTATCTCGGCTTTCCGCCTTTCGTGATCACCCTCGGAATGCTCTCGATCGCGCGAAGCCTGGCGATGGTCGCTTCCAACAACACGGTCGTATTCGAGTTCGGCCCGGACCACGACACGCTCCTGGCTCTTGGCGGCGGCGCCTGGTTCCTCGGCATCGCCAATCCGGTGCTCTACATGATCGTCCTGGCACTTCTCACCGGCTTCGTTCTGCGCTGGACGAAGTTCGGCCGCTACGTCTTCGCCATCGGCGGCAACGAGCATGCCGCGACGCTCACCGGCGTTCCGGTGAGAAGGATCAAGGTTGCCGTATACATGATCTCCGCGCTGGCGGCCGGCATCGCAGGCATCATCCAGACCGGCTGGCTCGGGGCCGTGACGACCAATATCGGCGCAGGAATGGAGCTTCAGGTCATCGCCGCTGCCGTCATCGGCGGCGCCAATCTTGCCGGCGGCGCCGGCACGGCCTCCGGCGCTCTGATCGGAGCTGCGCTGATCGAGGTGATCCGCAACAGCCTCGGCCTGCTCGGGATCAACGCATTCTGGCAGGGCGCCTTCATCGGCGGCGCCATCGTGCTGGCGGTGCTTTTTGACCGAATCCGAAACTTCCGGCAAAGCGAATAGGCGAGGGAAGGGCGGGCTCGGCGCGGCCCCGCGCGTTCAAGAAACGGATCGCCGGCTCAGCCTTTGGCGAGGATGCGCCGCATCTCTTCCATGGCGGCTTCGCGCTGCGGATCGCGTCCGTCGGCGTAGGGCAGGGCGAACGGAACGGTTACGTCCGGCTCCACGCCGCGCCCCTCCAGCCGCACGCCGTCGTCGATCACCGCATCGGAAACCGCAAGCTCCAGTATGCTGTCGTCCGGCAGGAGATACGCGCGGCCGGCGAGAAGCGCGCCCGCCGTGCGCGTCCCGACAAGCGGGATTCCATTGGCCTTGAGCGCATAGGCGAAGAGTTCGAGGCCGCTTCTCGACCCCTCGTCTATGATGGCGACGACCGGACGGCGCCAGCGGACATTGGCGAGCATATCCTTGCCGCTGCGCGAGATCAGCCTGAAGTTCGGCGTATCGCCGACGAAGAGCTCCGCCGCGTCGGGCGGGCCGCCGCCCCAGCGTCCGCGCAGATCGACGACGACGCCATCGGCGTCCTTGAGACGGCCGGTCGCCAGTTCCCGTGCCGCGATATCGAGTCCGTCGGGACTGGAGAGCGTCCAAAGACGCAGATAACCGATGCGCCGCCCATCGCTCTCATTCACGGACACGCTGTTCTCGATCGCCTTTTCGAATGTGGGCAAAGGCCGCAGCCGCTCGACCGCGACACTGGCCGTGAAGGGTTGTGCGCCAGCAATGCGGCGCAGGCGGATCTCCACCTTTTGCCCGGTCCTGTCGCGGAAGGATTCGATTTCGCGATACGGCGCGCCATCCACGGACAGAACCTCGTCGCCCACCCGGATACCCGCCTTGTCCGCAGGCGAGCCGTCATAGACGTCGCTGACGAACGGCAGGCCGTTTTCCATCCGGGTAACCATGCCGACCCCGGCATAGCTGGCCCGGCCATCCGGCGGGAACAGCCGCTTCATGTCGTGGCGGATAGCGTAGCGGAATATGTCGGCGAGTTCGTAATAGGCAATCGAATCCTGCGTGAAGCGGGCCGTGTGCGACGCGTCGAGGCTCGCGAGGATTCTCTCGATCGCAGCATCGACACGGGGCTCCGTGCTCTTCGCGTTCAGCGGGTCGCCGCCATCGAGTTCCTGCCGTACCGCTGCGCCAAAGCCGTCGAGCGCTGAGGGATCGTGAAAGTTGTCGGCGACGAGCGTGACGACGCGGTCGAATATCGGATGACCCGAACGCGGCAGGTCGAGGCCGAAGCCTTGGGTGGGAACGAGGAGAAGCAGGAACCCGGCCAACAGGCCCCCGGGCATCTTCGCGTGCATGGATCGATCTCCGTTCTCCGAGGATCATACCGGCACATAGGCGGCTGCAGTGAGGCCTCTCTCAACAACATTCCGTGAGATCGGCGAGAGCGGCATAGTCTCTCTTTTTCCTGGAACACTTGCCCATCGCCAAAGTTGTAGGTCAGGCTGCCGATGACATGCGTAGAGGCGGGGAAATGGTCGTTTATCTTACAGGCTTGGTATCGCTGCTGCGCCGCTCTCAGCCTCGGCCCCTCCTTTGCCCATGTATTGGAGGCGCCGCCCCGGCTGTTCGTCTGGGCGCCGGAACTCCGGCGCGAGGCAACCGTCTTCAACGGCCAATTCGTGCTTTTTGCAAAGGTCGGCGGGCCGCTCGACGTGACGACGATACGTTCGGCGTGCTTTCTTTCCTACCTGCTCGCCAATGAGCGGCCGGCTTTCTGGTTCGCCCTCGCCGGCGCTGCTTTTTTCGCTGGAGGGCTGGCGGCGTGGTTCACGCTCGTCGCGCCGGCAAACGCGATCCTGGCCACCTGGAAACCGGGCCCGATACCCCCGGACTTCGAAGCGGTACGCCTTAGATGGGAGACGGGCCACATGGTCGTTGCCGCGCTGAAGGTCCTCGGCTTCGGGTCGATTTCGATCGCCCTGCTGGCACCGCGCCTTGGTGGTGGCACATAGCGCAGTGCTCAGAGAGCTATCGCCGTTGCGAGCAATACGAGGCTTACGAGGCCGAGAACGGCCCGCACGACGTGGGACCGCTCCCAGCGGTCCCGAAGGGCGGTCCAGTCCTCCTTGTCCGCGGCAGCAGAAGCGCGAGGGGCGCCGAAAGCGAAAAAGCGGGCGCCCGTTCTTCCCAGTTGCGTATCCTTGAGCCAGAAGTTGTTCACCGGGTGCGTCAGGATCCAGTACGCGGCATGCATCGCCAGCAATCCGGCGAATGCGCCGACTGTCAGCCAGAAGGCCGTGGTCCCGCTCGGCATGAGAAAGAGGAGAGCGGCAGTAAGAAGCAGCGCCGCCGGCTCTGCCGCGCCCCCGATGGTGAACCCCGGATAGTAGATTGCCTGCATCGCCAGATACTGTTCCTTAGGCAATCGCAATTTGCCCGGCAATTCGAGCGCATGGGCAAGGGCCAATGCCGTTGCTATCGCGACCAGGACGATCGTGAGAACTTCTACCGTCACGAGCATTGAGCCGATCCGATTTGTCTGCTGCAGGTTCTTCGACTTTGCGTGTCTTGCGAAGGCCCGCGGCGCCGTAGGGTTGTGCCCGAACTCCGGAGCGTCGATTCGGTTCCATCCACCTTCGGGCTCAGCTTCGGCTTCCGGTCTGCCGCAGGTGGCCGAACCGGAAGCGGCCCGGGGCGGCCGCACGCACCATCATCATCTCGCCGATCGTTTCGTGCGTCATCAGCCCGACGAGGTGGTTGGAGCCGTCCAGGACGGCGATGGCCGGCGAATGGGATTCCTGCATGAGCCGCAGGCTTTCCTCGAGGCGTTTGCGATGATGGATCGTCGGTAGGCCGCGGCGCATCGCGGCGACCACCGGTGTCGACGGGCCTTTCTCCTTCAGAGCGCGGATCATGTCGTCGCGCGTCAGCAGTCCCTCGAAGTGGCCCGCGGCATCGACCACCGGAAATTCGCGTTGCGTGGTGGCAAGCAGCGTGTCGATGGCGTCGTCGATGGTCGCCGAGCGGTCGAGGGTCGCGAATTCGGTGATCATCACATCTGAGATCATCACGCTGCCGGAGATCTCGCGGATCTGGGCGTTCTGGGCTTCCGCCGTTGCGGCCAGATAGACGAAGATGGCGATGAAGATAAGCAGAGGATTGTAGAACAGGCCGACGAAGCCGAAGACGAAGGCAAGGCCCTGGCCGATCGTTGCGGCGATCTGGGTCGCACGCGACCAGGTGAGCCGCGAGGCGAGTGCGGCCCGCAACACGCGGCCGCCGTCCATCGGGAAGGCGGGAATCATATTGAAGAGCACGAGGAAAACATTGACGCCGGCGAGCCTTGCCAGAAATCCGCTCTGGGGGTCTTCGACGCCCGCTATCTGCTCCATGCCCGCCGAGCTGCCGAGGATGGCGATGAGCACCGCGGCAATCGCCACATTGACCAGAGGGCCGGCGATGGCGATCACGAATTCCTGACCGGGCTCTTCCGGCATGCGCTCGAGTCTGGCGACGCCGCCGATCGGCAGCAGCGTTATGTCCGGCGTCTTGATCCCGAAACGCCGCGCCGCGGCGATGTGGCCGAACTCGTGGAGCACGACGCAGACGAAGACGGCGACGATGAAAGCAATCCCCTCCATCGCAGCCGGTGTCCCGCCGATCCGGTAGTGCATCAGCCATATCCAGATCAGAAGCAGCGCGAAGGTCACGTGCACGCGAATTGCCGTGCCGGCAATCGTTCCGATGCTGAAGGACCAAGCCATGAGCGATATGCTCCGTCCAGTTCTCAGGCGCGCTGAGGATGCGCCGTACCATCATGACAGTTGCGGCAGCGCCACACAATCGCAGGTGCCCTTAGCCGTCTAATCGGTTGGCCGGTGGATCGTTCCGCAGGCCTCGGCGAAACGCCGTGCACTTCCGGATTCCGGCACGCTAAAACCGAAAAAAGCGCGAGCTGCACCATGTGTATCGGGAATTTTGATATAAAACAAAACTCTTGAAATAAAAAATCATACAATTAGCTTCATCCAAAATCGACTTCAGTAAATGAGGAAACATCATGCGAGCGAAGGCTACCCTTAATCGGGAATATACAATCTCGTCCGTCGACAAGCGGGTCTACGGCTCGTTCCTGGAGCACATGGGCCGTGCCGTTTATACGGGGATCTATGAGCCCGGCCACGAAAACGCGGATAAGGACGGCTTTCGAACAGATGTTTTGGATATGGTGCGCGATCTCGATATGCCGATCGTCCGCTATCCCGGCGGCAACTTCGTTTCCGCTTACCGCTGGGAGGACGGGATCGGGCCGCGCGAGGAGCGTCCGGTGCGCCTCGATCTCGCCTGGCGCACGCGCGAAACCAACCAGGTCGGGGTCAACGAGTTCGCCGATTGGGCGAAGCTCGCGGGCACCGAGATGATGCTGGCGATGAATCTCGGTTCGCGCGGTCTCGACGACGCTCGCAACTTCCTCGAATACTGCAATCATCCCGGCGGCACCTATTGGAGCGATCTGCGCGCAAAGCATGGCTACAAGGAGCCGCACAATGTGCGCATCTGGTGCCTCGGTAACGAGATGGACGGACCTTGGCAGGTCGGTCACAAGAGTGCGGCCGAATACGGCCATCTCGCCAATGAGGTAAGCAAGGCCTTCAAATATTTCGACAAGACGCTGGAAACCGTCGTCTGCGGCTCCTCGAACGACAAGATGAAGACCTACCCGGAATGGGAGGCGACGGTTCTCGAGGCGAGCTACGACAGCGTCGACTACATCTCGCTGCACAAATATTTCGGCAACGAGGAGCAGGACACCCTCAATTACTATGCCAAGGCGATCGAACTGGACCGGTACATCGTGACGATCGGCGGCGTGATCGACTACATCAAGGCGAAGAAGCGTTCGAAGCGCGACGTCAAGATCTGCTTCGACGAGTGGAACGTCTGGTATCACGACCGCAAGGAGGACGGCGAGCGGATTGCCAGCTGGGACTGGCCGGAAGCGCCGCCGCTGCTGGAAGAGCTCTACAATCTCGAGGATGCGATCTTCGTCGGCTCTCTGCTGAACGTCTTCATCCGGAGATCGGACCGCGTCAAGATCGCCTGCATGGCACAGCTCGTCAATGTCATCGCGCCGATCCTCACCAAGGCCGGCGGTCCCGCCTGGCGGCAGTCGATCTACTATCCGCTTCAATATGCCTCAAAATACGGCCGCGGCACCGCGCTCACCGTGGCGCAGTCCGGCCCCACCTACGATTGCGAGGTGGCTCAGGACGTGCCCTACCTCGACCTGTCGGCGGTGCTGCACGAGGACGGCAAGTCGATCGCCGTCTTCGCGATCAACCGCAGCCTCGACGAGCCGCTCGGCCTCACCGTCGATCTTCAGGGCTTCAAGGGAGCGAAGATCGTCGAGCACCAGATGCTCGCGGGCGACGACCTGAAGGCGCGTAACTCGGTCGAGGATCAGAACCGCATCGTTCCCAAGGCCGGCAAGGAACTCGCCATAGACGATACGGGGACGCTGGTCGGCTCGCTGCCGCCGCGCTCCTACCACTTCGTCCTCTTGTCCGTCGCTTCTGCATAAGCCTTTCAGGCCCGGGCGGCCGGGTGACGCCCGGGCCACAATTCACTATCGGGGAGGTTCAATGTCCGGAATCAAATTGACCGGCGTCAGCAAGTCGTTCGGCGCCGTGAAGGTGATCCATGGTGTCGATATCGAAATAGGGTAGGGCGAATTCGCTGTCTTCGTCGGGCCCTCGGGCTGCGGGAAGTCGACACTGTTGCGCATGATCGCGGGGCTGGAGGAGACGACCGGCGGCGAAATCAGGATCGATGCCGAGGACGTCACCCACAAGGAGCCATCGAAGCGCGGCGTCGCCATGGTCTTCCAGTCCTATGCGCTCTATCCGCACCTCTCCGTATTCGACAACATGGCGTTCAGCCTTTCCAGCGCCCGCCGGCCGAAGGCGGAGATCGAGCAGAAGGTCAAGGCAGCCGCGGAAATCCTTCGGCTCTCGGACTATCTGGACAGCAAGCCGAGCCAGCTTTCGGGCGGCCAGCGTCAGAGGGTCGCAATCGGGCGCGCAATCGTGCGGGAGCCGCGGGTCTTCCTTTTCGACGAGCCGCTTTCGAACCTCGATGCCGAGCTCAGGGTCAAGATGCGCATGGAGATCGCCCGGCTGCACCGCCAGATCGGGGCGACGATGGTCTATGTCACCCACGATCAGGTCGAGGCGATGACGCTGGCGGACAGGATCGTCGTGCTGAAGGCAGGCGTGGTTCAACAAACGGGTGCGCCCCTCGAGCTTTATCGAAATCCGGACAACATGTTCGTAGCGGGCTTCATCGGATCGCCGGGGATGAATTTCCTGAAGGCCCGGGTCGTTCCCGGCAGCGGCGACAGGCTCACGATCGAGCTCCACGACGCCCCCGGGGTTCCGTTCGAAATTCCGGCACGGGCGGGTCTCGCCGTGGGCGAAGAGATTTTCGTCGGGGTGAGGCCGGAGCACATCACGCTCGGCGAACGGGAAGGCGGCGTTGGCCTGGACGTGACGGCCGAGTTCATCGAGGAACTCGGCGGGACCGGCTACCTGCATGCCCTCACGACGACGGGCGAGGAGATGACCATCGAGTGCCGCGGCGAGGAGCGGCCGCAACCCAAGCAGGCGGTCCGCCTGACCTTGGCACCCGAGGAGGTGTTCGCCTTCGAGGGAAGCGGCGAGCGGCTCCGTTGAAAGCGGTTTCGGATGGGGAGGACATCCGGGCGAGGAGCAATGCGGCAAAAGCCGATGGATTGAACTTCAAAACAGGAGGAGAGAGACGTGAAGAAGCTACTGAAATTTGCCCTTGCGGCTGCGCTGGCGGTCCTGCCTTCGGCAGTTGCCCATGCACAGACGGACATTACCTGGTGGGACTTCCTCAGCGGCGGCGACGGCGTCCGCATGAAGGCGCTCATCAAGGAGTTCAACGACACGCACCCCGACATCCGCATCAACGCGACCACGCTCGAATGGGGCGTGCCCTTCTACAGCAAGGTTCAGACGGCGGCCGCCGTCGGCCAGCAGCCCGACATCATGACCTATCATCTGTCACGCTTCCCGCTTGCCATTCCCTCGGGCGTTCTGCGGCCGCTGGCACCTGAGGAACTCGAGGCAGCAGGCATCAAGAAGGAAAACTATGTCGAAGCGAGCTGGAACTCGGCTTCTGGCGACGGCAAGACCTATGGCGTTCCCTTCGATGTCCATTCGGTTGTCCTCTACTATAACAAGAACATCCTGAAGGAGGCGGGCCTGCTCGGGGACGACGGCCTGCCGAAGGGCCTGGACGGCCTCGACAACTTCAACGCCGCCCTCGAAAAGATCAAGGCGACCGGCAAGGTCCAATATCCGCTTTCGCTCCACACCGACGAAGGCGGCTCGATGTGGCGGGTATTCTACACGCTCCTTTCCCAACAGGGCGCCAAGTTCATCGAAGGCGAGGAGATCCTGCCGGGGGAGGCCGGCGTCAAGGCGCTGACATCGATGGCCAACTGGGTTTCGTCCGGCTATTCGCCGCAGCTCATATCCTATGAGGCTTCGATCGCTCTCTTCACCTCCGGCAAGGCGGCCATGCACATCAACGGCGTTTGGGAAGTGCCGACGATGGTGGATCTCGAGAAGAACAACAATCTCGGCTTCGAATGGGGCGCTATCCAAATCCCGGTTCTGATGGGACAGCCTGCGACCTGGGCGGACTCCCATGCCTTTGCCGTTCCGAACAGCGAAGAAAAACCGATCTCGCCGGAGAAGCTGAAAGCCGTTCTCCAGATCATTGCCTGGATGAACGAACACAGCATCTCCTGGGCCGGCGCTGGCCACATTCCGGCCTACAAACCAGTAACCGAAAGCGCCGAATTCAAGGCCATGCAGCCGAATTCGACCTACGTCAAGCTCGCCGACACCGCGGTTTTCGATCCTGTCTCGCCGCTGGCAGGCGTTGGCGGACCGATCTACGAGGCGACGCAGAATTTCATCGTGCCTGCCTTGAATGGCCAGCTCGATCCGGCGGATGCCATCGAGCAGATGCGTGAAGAACTGAAGAGCCAGATGTAACGCGTAGATCAATGAACCGGCCGGCCACCGTTGCCGGCCGGTGGTTCGTAAATTCGGCACGGGAGGACTATTTCGGTGATGACGAGCGAGAGACGGAGCAAGACGCTGACCGCGGTTCTGATGATCACACCGTTCGTGATCACCTATCTGACGGTCTTCGCCTATCCCGTCTGTAAGATGTTCGCCTTGAGCTTTACCAACGCACCGCTGGTCGGCGAAGGCGAGTGGGTCGGCTTCGACAATTATCTGAAGCTGCTCAACCAGAAACTGTTCTTCACATCGGTGTGGAACACCGGCTATTTCGTCGTGCTCACCGTCATACCCAACACGCTGATCGGTCTCGGTCTGGCGCTGATGGTCGTACGCCTCAAAGGCTGGCTGCAGAGCCTCATCCTGGTGCTGTTCTTCCTGCCCTATATCCTGCCGGTCTCGGTCGTCACGCAGATCTGGGAGTGGGTACTCGACCAGCAGTTCGGGATTGCGCAACATGTCATCGAATTCGTCACCGGCAGGCGCATCAGTGTCTTTCGCGACCCCTTATGGGCAATGCCCATGGTGGCCCTCGTCACCATCTGGTGGACCAACGGGTTCAATCTTCTGCTTTTCATAGCGGGCCTGCGCAATATTCCGACCGACTATTACGAGGCGGCAATGCTCGACGGCGCGACGCGCTGGCAATGCTTCAGGCGCATCACATGGCCGCTGATCTGGCCGGTCACCGCGCTCGTCCTGACACTGCAACTCATCCTGCAGCTCAAGATTTTCGATCAGGTCTATCTGATGACGGAAGGCGGTCCCTTCAACTCGACCTACGTCCTGCTTCAGCTCGTCTATCGCGAGGCGTTCCGCCTCAACCACGGCGGGCTCGGCTCGGCTGTGGCGGTCTTCCTGTTCCTGATCATCGTGACCGTATCGGTGCTTCAGTACCAGCTTCTGCGCGTGAGGGGGCGCTGAGCGATGCAACGGAAATCCATCGGCAATATCCTTCTTCTGCTTCTTACCCTGTGCGTCGCCTGCATGTGGGCCTTTCCCCTCTATTGGGCGGCGGTGACGTCGATGAAGCCGGAACAGGAGGTTATCAGCAAGACGACCTTCATCCCCGACGTCTTCAACTTCTCGGCCTATTATTTCGCCCTGTTCGAGACCAATCTCGCAACCTGGTACGTGAACTCGCTCGTCACCTCGATCACGGTCACCGTGGTCGTGATCCTGATCAGCGTCATGTGCGCCTATGCGCTGTCGCAGATCGTCTTTCCTGGAAGGCGGCTCCTTTACGGGATCATTCTCGCGAGCTTCATGGTTCCATCCCAGGCGCTCGTCGTTTCGCAATTCGTGCTGATGTACCGCTTCGGCCTGATCAACAGCTGGGGCGGCATCATCTTGCCTCAGCTCATCGTCCCGGTGGTCGTGATCGTCTACAAGCAGTTCTTCGATTCCGTGCCGAAGGAACTGCGCGAGGCGGCAAAGCTCGACGGCTGCGGCGATTTCCAGATCCTGTTCCGGCTTTATCTTCCGCTCAACTGGGGGATCACGACGGCGCTGGCGATCATCACCTACATCATGGCCTGGAACGCCTTCCTCTGGCCGTTCCTCGTCACGAATTCGGAGGAGATGATGACGGTGACCGTCGGCATCACACAGGTCGACGACGCCTTCGGTGTGAAATATGCACGCGACATGGCCGTCGCCATTCTCGCGGCCATGCCGGTCGCGCTCGCCTATCTGCTCTTCCAGAAGAGGGTGACGCAGGCGCTCATGCTGTCGTCCGGCATCAAGGGCTGAGCCGACGATCCGCGGCGGTCTCGGCGGCCTCGGATCGGAATTCGTGAAACGAAACAATGCGACAATTGGCGGAAGGGCGTTACAGCGCAGATCACGCCTGAGCCGGAGCGGCAGTAGCAGAGTATGGAGACGAAGCTTCTTACAGTGGACCCGATCAAGGATGCGGATGTCGTCCAGGCCTTGGGCTCGGCAACGCGCATCGAGATCCTCAACCTTCTGCGCCTGAAGGGGCCTCTGAACGTCAACGAGATCGCGACCCATATGGGCCTGCCGCAATCGACGACGGCAACCAACCTCAAGTCGCTCGAGAGGGCCGGCCTCATCCAGACGCATACGATGAAGGCGACCAAGGGGAATCAGAAGATCTGTTCCAGCATCTACGGCGAGATCCTCATCCGCTTCGACGACCGCACCAATCTTTCAGACGACGTCGTGACCGTCAGCATGCCGATCGGCCTTTTCACCGAATTCGAGGTGGAAGCGCCCTGCGGACTCTGTTCGGTCAACAACGTCATCGGCATGCTCGACGTCCAGGAAGTCTTTCTCGATCCGCAGCGCATGCAGGCCGCACTGCTCTGGTTCACGCGCGGCTATGTCGAATACAAGTTTCCGAACAATGCCAAGGTCACGGGACGGACGGTCCGCAAGATCGAGTTCTCCGCCGAACTGAGCTCCGAGACGCCGGCCACGAACGCCAACTGGCCCTCCGACATCTCTATCTGGATCAACGGCATCAAGGCCGGCTACTGGACGTCGCCCGGCGACTACGGCGACCGACGGGGCATGTATTCGCCGGCCTGGTGGAAACTCAGCGGCTCGCAATACGGCAAGCTCAAGACCTGGACCATCGACGACCGCGGTACATGGATCGACGGCGCGATGGTGTCGAGTCAGACGATAAATTCCCTCGGCATACCGGATCATCATTCGATACGGTTCCGGATCGGCATCGACGAGAAGGCGGAGAACCCCGGAGGGCTCAACATCTTCGGCAAGGGTTTCGGCGATTTCGACCAGGACATCGACATGACGATCTATTTCTAGGTTTCCGGTGTCGGGCTCAGGTAGCGCCGTGTTCGTGGCCTCTACAAGCCAGGTCCGGAGGTGACGGATGCAGTGCGATGCCCAAGTTCTTCTAATGGCTCGCGCAAGATCTTGTCGTTTGTGAAATGCGCACAGGGCTCATATGCATGTCTCGTCCGTTTGCCTCTTCCGGTTCCTATGCGCCGGGCACGCGCCGTAGCTCCGGCGCATCCGGGCTGATGGACGGCCGCATCCGCCGTGCGGCAGAGATCCACACGAACACGAGGTCTAGACACCTGTCATGACAAAGTTTTCCGCGACGAAATTCGCAATGGCTGCGGCTGTTTTGCTCTGCTGCGGAGCCGGTGCGCACGCCGCCGACCGAGGCGAGCAAGGAGAGCTTGCACGCGTAGTGGATGAGACGATCCGGCCGCTGATGAAGGAGCATGGCGTTCCGGGAATGGCGATCGCGGTCACCGTCCGCGGAAAGAAGTACATCTTCAATTATGGCCTGGCGTCGAGAGAGAGCGGGCAGAAGGTCACCGACGAAACGATGTTCGAGATCGGCTCGATCAGCAAGACCTTCACGGCGACGCTCGCATCCTATGCCGCAGCGCGTGGGGATCTGGCCCTGTCCGATCCTGCCGGCAAATATCTGCCCGCGCTCGCCGGGACCCGTTTCGACGACATCAGCCTTCTCGATCTCGGGACCTATACCGCCGGCGGACTGCCATTGCAGTTTCCCGATTCCGTTACCGACCAGGAGAGCATGATCGACTACTACAGAGATTGGCGCCCGACCTATGCCGCCGGGACGCACAGGCTCTACTCGAACCCGAGCATCGGCCTCTTCGGCTATCTCGCCGCAAAGAGCATGGGCGAGCCTTTCGCCGATCTGATGGAGAAGAGCATATTCCCGGCATTCGGCCTGACGAGCACCTTCATAGCCGTTCCGCAGGACCGGGCGGACGACTATGCCTATGGTTATTCGAAAGCCGGCAAGCCGATCCGCGTCACGCGCGGCGTTCTCGACTCGGAAGCCTATGGCGTAAAGACGACCGCTGCCGATCTGATCCGCTTCGTTGAGGCAAACATCGATGGAACGGGCCTGGACGAGCGGATCCGGCGCGCGATCGCCGCAACGCACACCGGATACTTCGAGGTCGGCGCCATGACGCAGGGGCTCGGCTGGGAGATGTATCCCTATCCGACGAAGCTCGACGATCTGCTTGGCGGCAATTCCAGTCGGATGGCGCTCGAGCCGCACAAGGTGAGCAAGCTCGTTCCGCCCGCGGCGCCCCAGGAAAACGTGTGGATCAACAAGACCGGCTCGACCAACGGTTTCGGCGCCTATGTAGCCTTCGTCCCGGCCGAGCGCATCGGCGTCGTGATGCTGGCGAACAGGAATTACCCGATTCCTGCCCGCGTGAAAGCCGCATACCAGATACTGTCGACGCTCGAGAGCGACCCCGGATCGGCGGACGCCCGCTGAAGCCGGCCGCCATCGTACCGCGCTCCGATCGGGGCGCGGTGCTAGACCCGCATGACGAGAAGTGCGTTCCTCGACGCGTCGATTATTCAATAAGCTCTTGGGGGTACAAACAGGCAGATCGTCTTCCCATAGGCTTTGCCCGCCGCAGAGCACCAGTGGTACTCGCCGTCCGGCGACATTCGAACCCTGCTGTCGGCATAGGGGAGGACTTCGCCAGTAGCTCTGACGATATAGCCTTGCGGTCGCTCGCTGATCGCGGTCTGCGCGACCTTGCGGCAATCCATTGTTGAACAGCAGGCGCTCGGATACTGCCAACCGCTTGGAGCGTCGTGGGCAAAGGCCGTCGTTGCGGACAGCCCGGCGAGTAGGAAGAGAAATCCGCGCATGGGGTCTCCTTTCAGGAGCAGTCACCAATCCGGACTGCAGCCGGCAGGTTCGCTACGGCGGCCGTGCGTCCAAGCGCAGAACCCGCCTAGCACTTTGCGTGCTCCATGACATTGGCGCGCAATCGGCTCCGATTTAAGGAATCATGCAGCAAGCTTCAAACCTGCGGATCGGTAAGATGATCCACCCCGGCGGGGCTTATGTCAGCCGCGACTTTCGTCCCCATTGACGAGAAAGCCGTCGCTTTCGCCCTCGACCAGCTCCATCGGCCAGACTGCGTTTACCAGCGCTTGCGGATAATGGTCCTTGAAAGCAGGCATCGTCGACAGCAGCGTTTCCGCAAGCGCTATGCCGAGGTCGCGCAGCGACAGGCGGAAGCAGGTGAGCGGCGGCGAGAGAAAGTGTGCATGCGGGCTGTAGCGCCCGATCACCGCAATGTCGCGGCCCGGCCTGACGCCCGCTTCGGAGAGGCCCTGGTAGAACCCGATGGCGATCGTCTCATTGACGAGCAGGGCAGCCGTCGGCCGGTCCTTGAGGGCCAGGAGTTCGCGCGCGATCTGATAGCCGCCGGTCTCGTTCGGCGTCGATCGGAAGATCAATTCTTCCTCCAGGGGAAGGCCATGCGCGGCAAGCGCCTCGCGGCAGCGGTCGACGAAGACATAACCGAGGTTGGCATCGTCGTGCGGACGGGTGACCGCGATGCGGCGATGTCCGCGCGCAACCAGACGGTCGATGGCGATCTGCGCCATCCCCTCGAAATCGAGGTCGAGCCAGGGGCGGCCGGCATCCGTCAGGCTTCGGCCGAGCGTTACGAAGGGGATATTGCGTTCGGCCAGAAACTCTATGCGCGGATCGTGGCGCCGGGTTGCCGAAAGGATCAATCCGTCGGCAAAACCGCGCGCGACGACGCGGCGCAGGTAATCGGTGGGATCTTCCTCGGACGAGCAGAGCAGGGCGACAAGGTCGAGCTTGTGCCTGGCGAAAACTGCCTGCACGCCGTCGAAGACGCTCATGAAGAACGTGTCGCCCTGACCGGTGATCTCCGTTCCGGTCTGCATCATGAAGCCGATGATGTTGGTGGTGCCCTGCCTCAGGCTGCGGCCGGACTGGTTCGCCACATAACCGAGCCTTTCAGCCGCCTCCAGGACACGCCTGCGCGTCTCCTCATTGACGTCGGGGCGGCCGTTCAGTGCACGCGAAACGGTTCCGATCGAAATATCGAGATGCTGCGCCAGGCGCCGAATTCCCTTCATGCGAAGCGCTTTTCCTCTCTGATTACCGGTCAACCCGGTCACACCGACCCGCAATCGACGCGCCCGTTATACTGTGAAATTGAACCGGGCAGGCGGCCATAAGCAGCCCGCAATTTCCCTGACATCGACCGAGCTTTCCGAATCCCTATTGACATGTTTCGGAAAGTCCGCATAGTTCCGTAAACGTTTACGGTGGCCGAAACAAGCCGGAAACGCAGGTTTGTGGGAGGAGAATGGTGA
Source organism: Ensifer meliloti (assembly GCF_030064585.1). Classification (NCBI taxonomy): domain Bacteria; kingdom Pseudomonadati; phylum Pseudomonadota; class Alphaproteobacteria; order Hyphomicrobiales; family Rhizobiaceae; genus Ensifer; species Ensifer meliloti. Next base: position 322,377 of record NZ_CP120364.1, on the reverse strand, counting down.
TTTTGCGCGCAGTTCTGTGCGGGTGCGGAGCTATGGCCAAAGGTTGGCTCAAGGCGATCGCCGCGGACCGCGAACTCCAGTCGGCAATCCGGATCGTCGGGCTCGTCGACGTGAATCCCGAAGCGGCTCGTGCGCTCGCGGCGGAATTCGACATCGAAGGCGCCGTTGTCGGTTCAGACTTCGATGCGGTGTTGACGGAAACGGCACCCGACATCCTTTTCGACATCGTCGTACCTGCTGCGCGCCGCGACGTGGTCGCCACCGCGCTCAGGCACGGCTGTCACGTGCTGAGCGAGAAGCCGATGGCGGCCTCGCTCGAGGCCGCCATCGAGCTGATCGAACTCGCCAGAAATGCGGGCAGGATCCATGCAATCGTGCAGAACCGCCGCTTCATCTCCGGCATACGCCGCATACGCCGGTTCATCGAAAGCGGCGCGATAGGAGATCTGACGGGCATCCACTGCGACTTCTTCATCGGCGCGCATTTTGGCGGCTTTCGCGAAGAGATGGAGCATGTGCTGCTTCTCGACATGGCGATCCACACCTTCGATGCCGCCCGGTTCATCGCCGATAAGACACCGCTCGCCGTGTATTGCCACGAAGAAAACCCGCAGGGCTCCTGGTACGCGCACGGCGCGGCCGCCACCGCGATATTCGAGCTTTCCGACGATGTGACCTTCACCTATCGCGGTTCTTGGTGTGCCGAAGGCGCCAATACGAGCTGGGAGAGCGAGTGGCGGATTATCGGCACCAAGGGCACGCTGCTCTGGGACGGCGCCGAGGCGCTGAGCGCGAACCGTGTCGCCGGCAGCGAGGGCTTCTTCCGTCCGCTCGTACCGGTCGAAGTTCCCGAAGCAGCCGATCCGCTTGAAACGCACGGGCATGCCAGCGTCATCGCCGATTTCGTCGCTGCGGTCCGCTCCGGGACCAAGCCGGAAACGGCGGGCGACGACAATATCAACAGCCTTGCCATGGTCTTTGCGGCGATCGAAAGCGCCCGCACCCGGCAACGCGTGACAATCTGAAGTGAGGCATCTGATGAGCAATCCAGCCAAATCCATCCGCGTCGGCACCATGGTCAGCGCCACAAAGGGCGAAGCCGCGAAGCGCATAGGCGAGATCGCCGATCTGGGTTTCGAAAGCTTCGAACCCTTCTTCTGGCAGACCACCAACGGGCAGGATCTTGCTGAGCTCGGCAAGCACTGCCGTGAGGCAATCGGCGACCGCGACATCACGATCTCGACGCTCGGCATGTTCGGCAATCCGCTGGAGGAGACCGACATCGACCTCCAGAGCCTGCAGGGCTGGAAGGACTGCATCGACAACGCCCATCATTTCGGCGCGACATGCGTCGCCGGCTTTACAGGACGCATCCGCAGCCGGCCGCTGACCGACAGCCTGCCGCGCTACCGCAAGATCTGGCGCGAGCTCGCCCAGCGCGCGGCCGATAAGGGCGTAAAGATCGCCTTTGAGAACTGCGCAATGGACGGCAACTGGGCGACCGGCGACTGGAACATCGCTCACAATCCGGACGCCTGGGAACTCATCTTCAACGAGACGCCGGACGACAACATCGGCCTGGAGTGGGAGCCTTGCCACCAGATGGTCTATCTGATCGATCCGCTGCCGCAGATTCGCAAATGGGCGCACAAGATCTTCCATGTGCACGGCAAGGACGCGACGATCCGCTGGGACGTCATCCGCGAGCACGGCATCTTCGGCAAGGAAAAGTTCGTCTTCATGCGCACGCCCGGGTTCGGCGACAGCAATTGGACCGACATCATCTCGGAACTCCGGCTCGCCGGCTGGTCCGGTTCGATCGACATCGAAGGCTGGCATGACCCGGTATATCGCGATGCGCTGGAAATGACGGGCCAGGTGCACGCTCTGAATTACCTGAAAGGCTGCCGCGGCGGCGACTTCGTCGCCGATCCGGCCTGAGACATGCCCGACGGCCGGCACGGGGGGCGCCGGCCCTCGGAAAAACCCGAAAGAGGAGGAGTCCATGGGTATCCGTAAATATGCAATGCTGGGCGCATTCGCCCTTGCCAGTGTTTCCTTGCCGACCTTTTCGGCGAGCGCCGAGGATGTAACGATTAGTGTCTGGTCGCTGGACCGGGACATCCAGCCGGCACCAAACTTGATAGAAGATTTCAACAAGCTGAACACCGGTATTAAAGTGGAATATCGGCAGATCCAGTTCGACGACGTGGTCAGCGAAGCGATGCGAGCCTATTCGACGGGGCAGGCGCCGGACATCATCGCTGTCGACAATCCCGAACACGCGCTCTTTGCGTCCCGCGGTGCATTTCTCGATCTGAGCGAGATGATCGCGAAGTCCTCGGTCGTCAAGCCGGAGAACTACTTCAAGGGGCCACTCGCCTCCGTGACCTGGGACGGGAAATATTACGGCGTCCCCAAGGCGACCAACACGATCGCCCTTTACTACAACAAGGACATGTTCAAGGCCAAGGGCCTGGACCCGAACAAGCCTCCGCAAACCTGGGACGAACTCGTCGAGGCGGCGCGCAAGCTGACCGACCCGGCTCAGAACGTCTACGGCATCACCTTCTCAGCCAAAGCCAACGAGGAGGGGACATTCCAGTTCCTCCCCTGGGCGCAGATGGCCGGCGGCGGTTACGACAACATCAACGCCGAGGGCGCGGTCAAGGCGCTCGACGTCTGGAAAACGATCATCGACGAGAAACTCGCCTCGCCGGATACGCTGACACGCAGCCAATGGGACGCCACCGGTACCTTCAATTCCGGCAACGCGGCCATGGCGATCTCCGGTCCCTGGGAAATCGATCGTATGCTCGAGGAAGCGAAGTTCGATTGGGGCGTAGCGCTGCTGCCCGTACCGGAAGTCGGCGCGGAACGCTCTTCGGCCATGGGCGATTTCAACTGGGCGGTCTTCGCGAATACCGAGCATCCGGAAGAAGCCTTCAAGGTCCTCGAATATTTCGTTTCGCAGGACGACCGGATGTTCAAGGACTTCGGGCAACTGCCGCCGCGCTCCGACATCGCCATCCTGGCGACCGGCGAGCCGAAAAAGGACGCGGCACTCCAGGTCTTCGTGGAACAGCTGAAATATGCGAAGCCCCGCGGCCCTCATCCCGCATGGCCGAAGATCTCCAAAGCTATTCAGGACGCCATCCAGGCAGCGCTTACCGGGCAGATGAGTTCCAAGGAAGCGCTCGACCAGGCGGCCGAGAAGATAAAGGCGGTTCTCGGCTGAGCCCGCAAGCGCTTTTCCTGGAATGATCTAAACGGCAAATGGAATTCACTGGTGGATTGTAGCGACGATCCGCCCAGGATTTTCTCCCGAGAGAGGCGATCCCCGGCTTCGGCCGGGGTCGCCGCTGCATAGGCCGCGCAAGACTCGGCCAAGGGACAGGTGATCGCCAATGAAAAGAATTCTATCGAGCATAAGGGATGGCAGGGGCTTCGATATCGGCCTTGTGAGCTTGCCGCTAGCATTCCTGTTCGTCCTCTCCGGACTGCCGCTTGTCTACAATGTCGTGATGAGCTTCCAGGAAGTCGACATGTTCAGCCTCGGCAGCTTTTCGCGGCCGTTCGTGGGCTTCAAGAATTATATCGACCTTTTCGCTCAACCCGAAACCTGGCCCATTCTCCTCAACACGGCCATCTTCGTGACCGCCTCGATCGCCGGGCAGTTCCTCATAGGCTTCGGTCTCGCGCTGTTCTTCTGGGTCGATTTCCCCGGTGCGTCGTGGCTGCGCGGCCTCTTCCTCGTCTCCTGGGTCATGCCGGGCCTCGTGGTCGGCGCCATCTGGAACTGGATTCTCTCGGGTGATTTCGGCGTCCTCAATTTTCTGCTGCGGGAAGCAGGCGTGATTTCCGCCAACATCTTCTGGCGTTCGGACCCGAACTATTCGCTCTGGGCCGTGATCATCGCCAATATCTGGCTCGGCACGTCATTCAACATGATCATGCTTTCGGTCGGCCTGTCAGGTATTCCGAAGGACCTCTACGAGGCGGCCGAGCTCGACGGTGCCAATGCGTTCCAGCGCTTCTGGACGATCACTCTGCCGATGATGCGCTCGACGATCGGTGCCATTGTCGCGCTCGGGCTCATCTTCACTTTGCAGCAATTCGATCTCTTCGCCGCCATCACGTCCGGAGGGCCGAACAATACCTCCAATGTCACGCAATACTGGGCCTGGGACCTTTCCTTCCGCCAGTATGATTTCGCCAAGGGCGCGACGATCTCGGTGATCATGATCGTCTTCGTGATGTTCGCCTCCGTCGTCTATGTCCGCTCAACGCGCCATGAGGTCAGAGGATGAGCGACACTTTCCGCAATCGGTTGATGCTGGCTGTCGCGCTCGTGCTCGCGGCCATCTATCTCTTCCCGCTCTACTGGATGTACATCACCGCCCTGAAGACCGGGTCGGCGATGTTTGCGACCCCGCCGAAATTCTGGCCGAGCGAGCCGCAATGGAGCATCTACGCCTTCGTCTGGGAGAGCCGCAACATGGCGCGGTATCTCTGGAATTCGCTCGTCATCGCTTTCGGCTCGGTGGCGCTGATCGCCGTGCTCGGCGTCGGTTGCGCCTATGTGCTCGCGCGCTATCGCAACGTTTGGGTGGACATCGGCCTGTTTCTCATCCTGATGCTTCAGGTGTTACCCGCTTCGCTGATGGTGACGCCAATTTTCGTCGGCTTCTCGCAAGTGGGCCTCCTCGATACGCCGCGTCTTGCCGTGATCCTGGCGATCGCTGCCAAAAGCATGCCCTTCTTCGTGGTCCTCGTCCGCGCGACCTTCATGAGCGTGCCGATGGAGCTCGAAGAGGCAGCGCTCGTCGACGGCAATTCGCGCATCGGCGCCTTCTTCAACATCGTGCTGCCGCTCGCCCGGAACGGCATTCTCGTGAGCGCGATCCTGATCTTCATGCAGGCCTTCGGCGAATTCGTCTATTCGAAATCGATGATCCAGGCCGTCGAACTGCAGCCCGCAAGTGTCGGCCTCAACACCTTCATGGGGCCGAATACCAATGAATGGAACAATATCATGGCCTATGCCACGATCTATGTGACGCCCATCCTTGCCGCTTTCATCCTCTTGCAGCGCCGCATCGTTTCCGGCCTCACTTCAGGAGCCCTCAAATGACCCTTCAGATCGAGCTCAACGGCGTCAACAAATTCTACGGTTCCTACCACGCACTCAAGGACATCGATCTCGCGATAGAGGAGGGGACCTTCGTTGCCCTTGTCGGCCCTTCCGGCTGCGGCAAGTCCACGCTCCTGCGGTCTCTGGCCGGGCTCGAGAAGATTTCGGCCGGCGAGATGAAGATCGCCGGGGCGCGGATGAACGACGTTCCGCCGCGCAAGCGCGACGTCGCAATGGTCTTCCAGTCCTATGCGCTCTACCCCCATATGACGGTGGAGGAGAATCTGACCTACAGCCTGCGCATACGCGGCGTCAAAAAGGCGGAGGCGCTGAAGGCGGCGGCCGAAGTGGCGACGACCACCGGTCTTTCCCACCTCATGAAGCGCTATCCTCGCGAACTCTCCGGCGGGCAACGCCAGCGGGTTGCGATGAGCCGCGCCATCATCCGTCATCCCAAGGCATTCCTCTTCGACGAGCCCTTGTCTAATCTCGATGCGGCGCTGCGCGTGCATATGCGCAAGGAGATCCGGGCGCTGCATGACCGGCTGGGGGCGACCTCCGTCTATGTGACCCACGATCAGATCGAGGCAATGACCATGGCGGATCATGTCGTCGTCATGCGCGACGGTGTCATCGAGCAGCAGGGCCGCCCGCTCGATCTCTACGACAGACCGGCCAATCGCTTTGTTGCAGGTTTCATCGGCTCGCCGGCGATGAACTTCATTCCGGCGGTCGTGGAGGCGGACGGCAGCCACTTGGCTCTCGACCTCGGGGCCACAAGGGCGAGGTTCTCGCTCATCGACCCGGTTCGGCCGGGGGCATCGGTCACGGTGGGCATTCGGCCGGAACACATCCGCATCGTCGGCGCCGGGCAGGGTGCATTCGATATTCCCGTCGGCGTCGTGGAGTCGACCGGCTCGGCCACCTACATTACCTCCGCGACCCAGCCGGAACTCATGGTCGTGGAGACGGGACGCTCCGCTGCATCCGGCGGGGAGCTTATCGGTCTGGCGATAGACCCGAAGCAATTGCATATCTTCGATGCGGAAACGGGCGTGCGGGTGGAAGCCGAAACGAGGCGCTCGAATGCGCCGTCTCCGTCGCGAGCCGCCCCTCATCCCGCTGCCGCGACCTTCTCCCCGTTTTGACGTCGTCTTGACGGGGAGAAGGGGCAAGCGGCTACGCCACAGTCCTCTCAGCGACTTGTAAGTGAGACAGAGGGCCCCGCGAGTTCCCTTCGCCCCGCCTGCGGGGAGAAGTTGGCCGGCAGGCCGGATGAGGGGCCATCGCCTCGCTAACTCTCCCGCCCCCTCAGATCCATGATCAACCGCTCCTGACCGACGCGGATCACGTGTTCCATCGCGTTGCGCGCGCCTTCTTCGTCGCGGCGCCGGATTTCCTCGACGATGCGGATATGCGCGATCGCGACGCGGTCGATCTCCGTTTCATCGGCTGTCGGACTGGTAAGCTGAAAAACGCCCATCAGCGCCGCCTCGATCAGGCTGCCGACCGTCCGCATGAACGGATTGAGCGAGGCTTCCAGGAGGCGGAGGTGGAATTCGAGATCTGCGAGCGCCAGCGTGTGGGGGCTGTGGCTGGCATCGCCCATCGCGACGGCAAGCCGCATCATCCGGGCGATGTCCGCGTCGCTGGCGCGGCGCGCTGCCAGTGCCGCCGCATAGGGTTCGAGGGCCAACCGCACCTCGCTCACATGACGCAGGAAATCCTCGTCGACACCGGCACCGAAATGCCAGGTGAGCACGTCGCTGTCGAAGAGGTTCCAGTGCGCCCGGGGCAGCACGCGCGTGCCGATGCGGGCGCGGGCGACGACGAGGCCTTTGGCGGCAAGCGTCTTCATCGCTTCGCGCAGTACGGTGCGCGATACGTTGAAGCGCGCGGCGAGATCCGTGTCGCCCGGCAGCGTCTCGCCGATCGCAAACTCCCCACCGACCACCGCCTGGCCAAGCTCCTCGACGACGAGCCTGTGGCTCGTGCGTTTGCCGCGTTGATTTCCGAAGCTCCCCGGCATGGCACCCGGTCCCGCGGCTACGCCCGCTGCCGTTCGGGACGCGACAGGTGGATGATCCCCTTCTGCAGCAGGATGAAGGCAAAGAGCAGGAGCCCGATCAGGATCTTCGTCCACCAGCTCGAAAGCGTGCCGTCGAACGTGATGTATGTCTGGATGAGACCCTGGATGAGGATCCCGACCAACGTTCCGGCAACGAAGCCGGATCCGCCGGTGAGCAGCGTTCCGCCGATGACGACGGCGGTGATGGCGTCCAGCTCGACGCCGACGGCGGCCAGCGAGTATCCGGCGGAGGTATAGAGCGAGAAGACGATGCCCGACAGGCCGGCGAGCAGCCCGGACAGCGCGTAGATCCGGATGGTGGTGGCGGCGACCGGAACGCCCATGAGCTTTGCCGTCGCCGTGCCGCCGCCGAGCGCATAGATATTCGTGCCGAAGCGCGTCCGGTGGGCGATGAGAATGCCGACCGCGAAGACGAACAGCATCAGGCCGCCTATGAGGGTGATGCGCCCGCCGCCCGGCAACTTGAAATAGAGGCTCTTTAAGGTCGCGTAGAAGGGGTGCTTGATCGGAATGGAGTCGATCGACAGTACGAAGGCCATGCCGCGGGCGAGGAACATGCCGGCGAGCGTAACGATGAAAGCCGGCATTTCGAGATAGTGGATGATCGCCCCCATCAGCGCTCCGAACAGCGTCGTGACGGCCAGCAGCAACGCGAAGGCGACGAGCGGATGCATGCCGCCATGCTCGAGTACGACGGCCAGAAAGACACCGGCAAATGCGATCACAGCGCCGATCGACAGATCGATGCCGCCCGAGAGGATGACGAAGGTCATGCCGACGGCGGCGATGCCGAGGAAGGCATTGTCGGTCAGAAGGTTTCCGATCACACGGGTCGAGAGCATGTTCGGATACTGCGCGACGCAGAGCGCGTAACTTAAGAAAAAGATCAAGATCGTCGCCGTAAGTGGAAGATATTTCTGCTTCATTTCGCTTCTCGCTCGGTCGGCTTGCCGGCTGCCTTCGGGATACTCAGAAACGAGACCCCCGTGCGGAAGCGCGGTGACTGGAGCACCAGGATGAAGATGATGATCGCCGCCTTGATGATGAGGTTGAACTCGGGCGGGAAGCCGGACAGGAGAATGCCTGTATTGATCGCCTGGATGATGACGGCGCCCAGTACCGACGCCGCAATGCTGAAGCGGCCGCCGAGCAGCGATGTGCCGCCGACGACCACCGCGAGAATCGCGTCGAGTTCCAGCCATAGACCGGCATTGTTGGCGTCGGCGCCCCGGATGTCGGCGGCGGCGATGATGCCGGCAATCGCGGCGCAGAGACCCGAGAGCACGTAAGCGGCCACGAGCAGGACGGGGGTGAGCACGCCCGAGAGCGTGCTTGCCTGCGGGTTGATGCCGATCGCTTCGATCAGCATGCCGAGCGCCGTCCGCCGAACGAGAAGGGCGACGAGCAGGCCGAAAACCAGCCAGATCACGATCGGCATGGGCAGGCCGGCAAAGGAACCGCTGCCGATGAAGATCAGGCCGGGATCATTGAAGGTGAGAATGGTTCCTTCGGTGATGAGCTGGGCTATGCCGCGCCCCGCCACCATCAGCACGAGAGTCGCGATGATCGGTTGGATGTCGAGGACGGCGACCAGAACCCCGTTCCAGATGCCGCAGATAATGCCGACCGCGAGCGTGGCGAGGAGGGTCTCGGTAAGCGAATGTCCGGACGTGATCAGCGAGGCGGCAACCGCGCCGCAGATCGCCATCACAGCGCCGACGGAAAGATCGATCCCCTTGGTGGCGATGACGACGGTCATTCCGATCGCCAGAAGAACGACGGGCGCGCCGCGGTTGAGGATGTCGATCATACTTCCATACAGACGACCATTCTGAATCTGCAGGTTTAGAAAACCGGGAAAGACGATTGAAATAGCTATGACAATTGCCGCCAATGCGATGAGCTGCGGCAGCAGGCGGCCGGCATAGGTCCGCATGATCGGAATCAAGACGCTTCCCTCCCGTTGGTCGCAGCGATCGCTTCGACGATCCGATGTGCAGTCAATTGAGCGCCATCGAGTTCGGCGACGTGGGCGTGGTCGCGAAGGACGACCACCCGCGTGCTGTAGGCGACGAGTTCTTCTATTTCCGAGGAGATGACGATGAGTGACATGCCCTTCTCGCGCAGGCTCTCGATGAGTCTGATGATTTCCGCATGCGCCCCGACGTCGATGCCGCGCGTCGGCTCGTCGAGGATGAGCAGTTCCGGTTCGGTCGCGAGCCAGCGCGCCAGAATGGCCTTTTGCTGATTGCCGCCGGAAAGCAGCCTGATCGGTTTCTCGCGATCCGCGGTGCGGATATCGAGTGCCCGGATGTAGTGGTCCGCGAGCCGGTTCTGCTCCGCGCGCGGAATCGGGCGGGTCCAGCCGCGCCTTGCCTGAAGGGCGAGCACGATATTCTCGCGCACAGACAGGTCGCCGACGATGCCGGCGGTCTTGCGGTCCTCGGGGCAGAAGCCGAACTTCTGCCGGATTGCGGCACGCGGCGAGGAAAGATCGACGGTCCGGCCATCGATCTCGGCCGTACCGCTATCGGCGCGATGGGCGCCGAAGAGGATTTCGGCGGTTTCCGTCCGCCCCGAGCCGAGCAGGCCTGCCATGCCGACAACCTCGCCGGCGCGGACATCGAGATCGAAGGGGTCGATCTTTCCGCGGCGGCCAAAGTCTCGGAAACGGTAGCGTGGCTCACCCGCGACCGCGTCGGAATGGGCGGAATGGATCTCTGTCGCCAGTTCCCGACCGATCATCATTGCGATCAGCTCGCGCCGGTCGAGATCGGCCACGTTGCGCGTGCCGACCAACTGCCCGTTCCGCAGAACGGTGATGCGATCGGAGATGGCGTAGACCTGTTCCAGGAAGTGGGTGATGAAGATGATGCCGAGCCCGCGTTCCTTGAGGCGGCGTACGATGCGGAAGAGCATCTCCACCTCGTGCGCGTCGAGGCTTGCGGTCGGCTCGTCCAGAATCAGGACCTTGCCGGAAAGATCCACCGCCCGGGCGATGGCCACGACCTGCTGGATCGCCACGGAATAGCTCGCGAGATCACGGGTGACGTCGATATCGAGTTCGTATTCCGCGATCAGTTCCCGCGCCTTGCGATTCATGGTGCGCGTGTCCACCATGCCGAAGCGGCGGGGCTGCCGTCCGAGAAAGAGGTTCTCGGCAACGGTGAGGTTCGGCAGCAGGTTGACTTCCTGGTAAACGGTCCCAATGCCCAGCCTCTGGGCATCGAACGTGTCGCGCGGGTCGGCCTCGGCTCCGTCGAGCAGCACGCTGCCGCCATCGCGGCGATAGGCGCCCGTCAGGCATTTGATGAGCGTCGATTTGCCGGCGCCATTCTCCCCGAGGAGCGCGTGAACCTCGCCGCGCCGCAGGTGAAAATCTACCCTGTCGAGCGCCTTCGTGCCGGGAAAGCCCTTTTCGATCCTTGTGGCCGAAAGGATATTGTCACTGCTGGTCTGCATGGCTGCCGTCTCTGGAATGCCGCCCGACGAACGAGCGGGTGTCCGTTCGATGGAATGGCCCGCGGCGGCTGCCGCGGGGCCGAGCGCTGAGCGGGATCAGTAGCCGAGGCCTTTCTTTTCTTCGTAAACCTTCATCGGGTCATCGGCCTGCGTGTAGAGTTTCGATTCCGTCTGGATCCATTTCGGCGGCTCTTTGCCGTCCTTGAGGAAGGCAGCAAGCGCATCGAAGGCGGGGCCCGCCATGTTCGGCGTGAGCTCGACCGTCGCATTGGCTTCGCCGGCAGCCATCGCCTGGAAGATATCCGGAACAGCGTCGATCGAGACGACGAGGATGTCCTTGCCCGGCTTCAGACCGGCTTCCTTGATCGCCTGAATCGCACCCACCGCCATGTCGTCGTTATGGGCGTAGAGAGCACAGATGTTCTTGCCCCCGTCCTCGGCCTTCAGGAAGCTTTCCATCACTTCCTTGCCTTTGGTCCGGGTGAAGTCGCCGGTCTGGCTGCGGACGATCTTCAGATTGTCGTTGCCGGAGAGCGCCTGCTCGAATCCCTTCTTGCGGTCGATCGCCGGCGAGGAGCCGGTGGTGCCCTGAAGTTCGACGACGTTGCACGGCTTGCCCGCGACGGTATCGACGAGCCATTTGCCGGCCACGCTGCCTTCGTGGACGAGATCGGAGGTGACCGCCGTCAGATAGAGATCGTCGGAGGCGTCGACGGTGCGATCGAGCAGGATAACTGGGATCTCCGCATCCTTGGCCTCCGCCAGGACTTCATCCCAGCCGGTCGCGACGACCGGAGCGAGAAGGATGGCGTTTACCCCCTGCGCGATGAAAGAGCGGATCGCCTTGATCTGGTTTTCCTGCTTCTGCTGCGCGTCGGCGAATTTGAGGTCGATGCCGCGCTCTTCCGCCTGCTGCTTCGTCAGCGTCGTTTCGGCTGCGCGCCAGCCGGACTCCGATCCGATCTGAGAAAAGCCGACGACGAGTTCGGCGGCCGAAGCGCTGCCGAAAGTGCAGGCAGCAAGGATCGTTGCACTCGCAAGTGCCTTCACGATTTTCATGATTTCCTCCCAAAGAAAGCTGCTCTTCCATGCAGCTGACCGAGAAAAAATCATACTATATTACTTTTGTAAACTCACTTTTATTCACGCCGGGACGGGCCGGTGGATTCGCCCACAGATCGTGCAGTGCGTGACATCCCGAAGGCACCTCCTCAAAGGACCGCCAATGTGCGGTTCGGAATGGCCCCGCGGTAGAGCTCCTGGATTCGCACTTTGTTTTCCAGCGCGATGATGATGTCTTCGCTGAAGTCCACACCGTGAAGCGCTGCGATCTCGGGAAGCCCCCCCGGCGTGAAGACATTGGCTTCCAGCACCTTGTCGCCGACTATATCGAGCCCGACCAGGAACATGCCGTCTTCGATGAGCTTGGGACGAAGCCGTTCCGCGATCTCGAGGATCTCAGGCGTAACCGTCGCGGCTTCGGGCGTGCCGCTCACATGCATGTTCGAGCGTACGTCGCCCTTGGCAGGAACGCGCCGGAAGGCGGCATAGACGCCGTGGCGCTCGAGCGGCCTGCCGTTCAACAGGAACAGACGAATATCGCCGGCGACCGCGTCGGGAATGTAGTTCTGCGCGATCAGGTAGCCGCCGCCGCTGGCGACCTCGAAGATCTGGTTGAGATTGGCCTCGTCCTTGGAGTTGATCTTGAAGACGTTCTTGCCGCCGGACCCTTGCAAGGGTTTCAGGATAGCCCCGCCCGGATGATCCTCGATGAAGCTGCGGATTTCTTCGATGCTTCTCGAGATCAGGCTGGTTGGCCGGATAATCTCGGGGAACTCCTGAAAATAGAGCTTGTTTTGCGCGAGCGACAACCCGTCCGGGTCGTTTACGACCAGAATGCCGCGCGCGGCGGCGAGCCGCCCGAAATTCGCGCCGACATAAACCGCCCAGGGCCGCGTGTCCGCGTCTTCGGAAGGGTCGTTCCGCAGAAAGAGCACCTGCACCTCACGCAGATCGAGCGTGCTGATCTGCGCCTGCTCGCCCTTGAGCGCTGTGAGCAGCGTCTCCGGCTTTTTCGGCTTCGTGCCCTTCAGGGTCGTTGCGCGGATCGACAGGCTGTCATCCTGGCGCAGCACGAAATCGCCCGGCGTGACGTAGCAGACCTCGTGGCCGCGTGCGAGCGCGGCAAGCGCCAGCCATGTCGTCGTATAATAGGGGGCTTCGCCTTCGATGGAGTTGACGAAAAAAGCGATGCGCATGTGTGCCGCTCCTATTGCCGCAGCATATCGAGTGGAGCCATCCGCCCGCGCGCTCTGGCAAGCCGCGACGGCGCTTCCGGACCATCCAGAAACATAGGCCGAACCGAAGGACCGCCGAGCAGCCCGCGGGCATGCAGTTCCTGCATTACGGCAAAATGGGAAGCGGCGATCTTGCCCATCCAGAAGGGCTCGAGCGCGCCCCCTGCTGCGAGATGATCGAGCAGCTGCAGAAGGCCCCGCAGGTAGATCGCGTCCTTGACGAGACCACCGCCGCGATAAACGCGCAGAACAACATTGAAGGCGTCCGCCCTCTGGAATCCGTGTTCGTCGACGAGCAGGCGGTAGACCTCCGGCAAGGAAGCGCCATCGATCATCGCGGCGCATGCGAGCACGCGGGCGGCGAGGAGACGCAGCCGCTCGCTGGTCATTCCCCCCGAAAGATATTCCGCGAAGACCGCAAGGCCCTCCTGCATTCCTTCATACCCGGCAAGGCCGGAGCGAAACAGGCGAAGCCCCTGCGCCGATCCATTGAAATAGGTCAGGAGGTGAACGCCGATTTCGTGGCTGAGGATCGGATCGACGCGATCGGGCTCCATGATCGTGCTGCGCGCGATCAGGAGCCGCCTTCCCGAAACCAGCAACCCGGCGGGAAGATCGTCCCGCACCTCCACGAGCGCTTCGAAGCCGGCGTAGCGCTGGGCATATGCGGCGATCATCTCGCCCGCCCGCATTTCGACGAAATGGCTGTCAACACGGCGTTCGGCGGGTGCTTGCGGTTGCGCGGCGACCTTCTGGCTGCGGGCGAGGACCTCTTCGGCCGCGCTGAGGAGGTTCGGCTCGACCGGACCGTACAGTGCACGGCCGAACTCGATGAACTTCCTCGTTTCACGGGCGGAGAGCATCGTCAGCTGCAGATCGACTTCCTGCTGCTTTTCACGGTAGAGTTGATAGAGCACCGGGTCTTCGAGGTGATCGAAGGGGATCGAGAACAGCGTCTTCTTTGCGGCTTCGATCTCGATGATCAAAGGCCGGTAGAGGAAACGCGGCGCGCGCGCGAAATCGCTTGCCGTGAATTCGCTCCAGGCGGCTTCCGCATTTATCGGCGTAACGGCGAGAAGAAAATCGAAGCTGGAGGCGACTTCGTCGATGCTGCGGTCGGTCCGCTCCACGGCATCGATGAATGCCTTTCTGCCGAGCGCGCGATGGGTCGGGAATTCGAGGCTGCGCGTCGATCGGGCGAAGGCAGAGAAGGCGTGCAGGGTGGCATCGAAGATGCTCGCGATCAGCCGCTCGCGCACTTCCGGGAAGATCCGGCCGGAATTGTGCTGCCGGTAGACCGGTGCGAAACGAACCCGCATCGAAGGGAATGGCAGATCGAGCGTCTCTCCCTCCAGGGCGGATTCCTGCGGCCATTCATGGAGCTCGACCCGCGGCGTCCGGAACTTCGCGGGGATCGCTTGGACTGCGTCGACGAATGCCATTGCTGCGGCTCGGATATTTCCCTCGGCGCCGGCCATCACTTCGACCTTGAAGGGCGGCAGCAAAGGAGCATTGTCGGTCAAGAGCTCATCCTGGGCGAGTTCGTCCGTTTCGAGCACCATGAAGGCGCCGAAGCGACGCTCGAGCAGTTTTCCGACGGCGGCGACGATAGGTTTCGCCGTGGCAGCGTCCGGTGCGAGCAGGTGAGAGGCGTTTGCGCGCACCACTTCGCGCGCCACAGGTGCCTCGTCGCTGCCTGACAAATGCACGCAGAGAAAGGGCAGGGGCCGGTCGATGTGAAGGCGTCCGCCGCCTTCGAACTCCTTGCGGACAGCTCTGCCTGTCTCGATTGCGGCCAACGCATCCGCCAGCCAATCGGGTGGATCGGCCTCGAGCTGGATGGGTGCGCGCGCAAGCTTCATCGACCTCGCTCCAAAGCGTCGATAAGTGCCGGCAGCGTCGCAGCGAGCAATCTTCTGAGCGCTACGAGCACCTCGGGGCGCGGCTCGCCCGTCCATTCCTCCATGAAGACCTTCTTGAATTCGACGGCGATGGCGCAGCCCGTGTCGGGGAAATGCTCATGGATGAAGCGCGTCTGCTCGCCCCGCCCCTGGAAGGCGATGTTTTCGCGCACGTCCAATGGTCCGCCGGGAAAATCGAAGGAGCGAAGCGCCGCCATGAAGCTGTCGACCACATGCGCCCATTTTCTGCGGTCCATCGAGATGGTGCCGATATTGATGTCCGGCGCATCGGTCGAAAGCGTCGGCTCCGCTTCAGGCCCGGCACGGCGATGATTGTAGCTGTGGACGTCGAGGACGACGAAGCGACCGTGGCAGCGTTCGATACCGGCAAGGAACGATGCCAGCATCTCATAATACTCGTCGTGCACGGAAAGGGATGCATCAACGACGGCCTGCGGCGGTTCTTCCGCCCATACTTGGAGACCCCAGGCCTGTTCCGGCCGCAGGTAGACTGCGCCGCCGCGGGGACGGTTGACGTCGACTTCGAACCGCGAGCGATGGACGATGATCCGGTTGCCGAAGTCGCGGATCAGGAACTCGGTGAAGGGGTCCTCCTCCCGCAGGCGTTCTTCTTCGGAAATCGCGAACATGCGCCGTACCGCGGCGCGCGTGGCATGGCCGTCGTGAATGGCGGTCGCGACGACGCTTGTATCGCCACGGTGCTGGGTCCACCAGGCGGATGTGGCGGGTGGCGTCAGATCCGCCAATAGTTCTGAGGCAAGATTCATGTCCATCGCTTCCGCAGGCGCGTTCATGGACTACAATTCCGGATCGCGATTTCGGTTCCAAGCGCCTCAGGCACGATTGATCGTCGGAAGGAGGAGTTCCACTTCGCGCTGCATCTGCGGCGACAGCGTCTCGATGTTGCTCTTCCAGAAGTCCTCCGCCTCCTTGGGCTCGTTCTCCCAATTCCTAATCGAGGTCTGGTTATCATCGATCACCACTCGGCGATGGCCGCCGAGGCGCAGGTACTCGGTCGCAAGTTTACGTGCGTTCGTCAGTTCCATGGCTGTACTCCAGGTCTTGAGATTTCGGGACGCCAGCCGGCTGCCACATATTCGAAAACGCTCCGGGCTCTTGGACGTTCCCGGTACATTGCGACTTTGATCTTGCTACCGGTTCTTCCGGCCCGGAAGAAAATCCGGTTTGACAATGACTAAGCCGCCAGTCTCACGACGTCAGAAGCCGGTAGGTCAGATAGGCGACGGCGAGGTTCGCAGCAAAGCCGAGCGCCATGAGGAACCCGTTTCTGACCAACAGTCCCAGCCCGAATATGGCGACGATCGTCATCGGAACGTTCGTTAGAAAGGGGACGAATTCGAGAAGGGGAATGGGTATGGCCAGAAAGATGCAAATGAGGCCGGCGAGCCCGTCGAAGCCGCCGAGTTAAAGGGCGCAGTCCGCGCGTCAGCCATGGATCCAGCCAGCGAGACCACTTTTTCATCGTCCTGCCCGTCCCTTCGACAAGCCGGCGAGACAGGGTCTTCCGGCGCAGAAACCGCGGCATCCAGATATGCCGCAGGCCGGCGACGATCTGCAGCGAAACGAAGGCGACGACCACCGCGAGCAGCGTGGACGCTGCCGGAATCACCCCGGCCGGTGAGAGGTTCGCGCCCGCAGCCAGGACCAGAACGGCGCCGAAACTTCGATCGCCGATCAGGAGCAGCAATTCGCCCAGCGACAAAGACGGCTGTCGGGCCGCCCGGCGACGAGCGCATCGGCGAGAGCACCAATCGATGGAGCGTCCTTCCTGTCGCGCCGGCCGCCTGAGCGAACAACATCGGTGGGCCGAGCCTTCATGAACCGATGACGCCTGGCGCGGTCGCATTGTTCGCGTCAGGCGTGGTCCGTCGAAGGCGCAGCAGAAAAATCTTATCCGTCTTCCGATGCGTTCCTCATGCCGCCTCGAGGCCGACTTTCTTGGCCTCGCCTTGCGGCGTGGAGGCGGTCTGCCTCAGGACACCCGGAAGGTTCTGGTAAATGTCTAGATAATCGCGTGTCATCCGTTCGGTGGTAAACCGTCTCTCGAAGCTCTCGCGAACCTTGCGTCTGTCGAGTTCCAGCACGCGTCCGAGGCTTTCGACCGCTTGCTCGACCGTGTCGACCAGGATCCCCGACACGCCGTCGTCGATCACCTCCGGCGCCGAGCCGTAGCGGAAGGCAAGCACCGGAGTGCCGCAGGCCATCGCCTCGATCATCACGAGGCCGAAAGGTTCCGGCCAGTTTATCGGAAAAAGGAGCGCTGCCGCATTGCCGAGGAAGTCCGCCTTCTGGCCTTCGTCTATCTCGCCGATGTATTCGACATTGGAATGGCTTACGATGAGAGGTTCGACAACTGCTTCCCAATAGGCGCGGTCCTGGGCGTCGATCTTCGCAGCGATCTTCAGAGGCATGCCGGTCCGTGCGGCGATCTCGATCGCGCGGTCGGGACCCTTCTCCGGTGCAATGCGCCCGAGGAATGCCAGATACTCGCCAGATCGTCCTTCCCGCAGCGGCAAGACCGTTGGGTCCAGCCCATGAAGCACAGTGCCCCTCCAGTTGACCGGAGGCATCGGCGCTCGCTGATGCTGCGATATCGAAACCAGAGGGATATCCGGGAAGGCCAGATAGAAAGGCTGCAGATCGGGCAGATCGAGGCGTGTATGAAGTGTCGTCACCGTTCTGTCGGCGAAATCTCTGATTAGGGGGAAATGCAGGAATTCGATATGGAAATGCAGAACGTCGAATTGAGGCGCGCGGCGGCGGACCTCTTCCAGCATCGCGATGTGATGGGGAAGGAAATCTTGCACTCTCGGATTGAGCCTGAGCGCGACATCGCAACAGGGCACCAGCTCGGCACTTGTAAGCGAATCCCCGCTGGCAAAAAGGGTCACGTCATGGCCCAGTTTTACGAGTTCTTCGGTAAGGCAATGGACGATTCGCTCCGTGCCTCCGTAAAGCTTTGGCGGGACGCGTTCTGCAAGGGGTGCGATCTGCGCAATTTTCATCGCTCAACTCCTGATATCGAGGGGCGTCGGCAGGACGTCCCTCGGCGATAAGAAGGATGTTCTCACCCCTGCACAATTGCCGGAGAGCCGCTCTTGTTCCGGAGTGCCAGCTGTGCTTGCAGAGTTGGGGCGCGCGCATGCACCTGCGGCTGCATGGGCGGCCGCCATGCAGCCGTAGGGAAGCTGCGCGCGCCACTGCCGGTAGTGATGGTGTGACGAGAAGAACCAAGAGTTTAGGATGATTTCGAAGAGACCTGAACGCAGATGATCGCAGCTTATGTAGGCCTCTTCCTCGTCGCCTTCGGGGCGGCCACCGTCCTGCCGTTCCAGTCCGAGCCGTTGCTGGTGGGGCTGCTCGCTTCAGGCAAGTTCTCGCTCGTGGCACTTATCGCCGTGGCGAGCGTCGGCAATATCCTCGGAGCCCTATGCAATTGGTTCCTTGGGAGGTTCATCGACCGTTTTCACGACAGACCGTGGTTCCCGGTGAAGGAGGCGTCGCTGGAGAGGGCAGGCGAATGGTACCGGCGTTATGGCCGCTGGACGCTGCTTTTCTCCTGGATGCCCCTTTTCGGTGACGCCTTTACCGTTATCGCCGGCGTGTTGCGCGAGCCGCTCTGGTCCTTCCTGATCCTCGTCGCCATCGCCAAGACAGGCCGATACGTCTTCCTTGCCGCGGCCACTCTCGGCGCCAAAGCCGTTCTAGGCTTCTGATGCGCTTACGTCAGCTATATCCGCACGCCTCTCAGTCTCAGTAACGCTATTTCAGCGAGGCGACGCCGAAGCGAGGATTGACCTCCATATTCACTTGGGCGGACGCGTTCGCGATTTCCTCGATGATCGGGCAGTCTGGCCGATCGTCGCCGTGACAATGACCCGCGAGATGCTTGAGAGTTCGCGTCATTTCCTGGATGGCGGCTATCTTGCGTTCCAGTTCCGCGATGTGTTCGAGGGCGACCGCCTTAACGTCGGAACTCGCCCTGGACCGATCGCGCCAAAGGGCAAGCAGTTCCTTGATCTGCTCCACCGAGAATCCAAGATCGCGTGCCCGGCGCACGAAGCGAAGCGTATGGACGTCGTTGTCGCCGTAAGTCCGATAGCTGGACGCGGTTCGAAGGGCGGGACTGATAAGCCCGATCTGTTCGTAGTAGCGGATCATTTTGGAGGAGACGCCGCTGGCTTTGGAGGCTTCGCCGATATTCATGTGTTTCTCTTTTCTGCGAGCGTTGGCGTCCGGTAGCCGGTAGCCAGTCTCGCCTAAGCATTTTTAGGTCGGGTTGACCGATTTCAGCCGCAGCGCATTGCCGAGGACGAAAACGCTCGAGAGCGCCATGGCCCCTGCTGCGAAAATCGGCGAAAGCAGGATGCCATTCACCGGGTAAAGGACGCCGGCTGCGACGGGTATCAGACTAACGTTATAGGCGAACGCCCAGAACAGATTCTGCTTGATGTTCAGGATCGTCGCCTTGCTGAGCGCGATCGCCTTCGCAACGCCGTTCAAGTCGCCGGACATCAGCACGACGTCGGCGCTTTCTATCGCGATGTCGGTTCCCGTCCCGACTGCGATGCCGACATCCGCTTCGGCGAGAGCCGGCGCATCATTGATGCCGTCGCCGATGAACGCGACCGACCGGCCGCCCTGCCGAAGCTTTCTGATCGCCTCGACCTTGCCTTCCGGCAAGACCTCGGCGACGACCTCGTCGATGCCGAGCTTTCTGGCGATCGCCTCGGCGGTGCGGCGGTTGTCCCCGGTGATCATCGCCACCTTGAGGCCGAGCTCGTGCAGGGACCTGATCGCCTGAGGCGTCGTTTCCTTGACCGGATCCGACACTGCGATGATCGCCGCCAGCCGTCCGTCGATGGCCGCATAGAGCGGCGACTTGCCGCTGGCGCCGAGCCGCTCGGCCTCGGTTGAGAAACCGGAAACGTCGATCCCGTTGGTGGCGAGCGCGCGGTCCGCACCGACCAGCACCTGCCGCCCGGACACCAATCCGCTTACGCCAAAGCCGGGCGTCGCTTCGAAGCCGTTGACCGCGGCCGTCGCGATCCCTTTGGACTTTGCCGCCGACACGATGGCCTCCGCGATCGGGTGCTCGGAAAGCGTTTCGAGACTCGCGACGAGGAAAAGCACTTCGTCGGCCTCGAAGCCCTCTGCAGCGACGAGGTCGGTCAGTTCCGGGCGGCCCTTCGTCAAAGTCCCGGTCTTGTCGAGCGCGACCACATCGGCGTCGCGCAGGCTCTGGAGCGCCTCTCCCTTGCGGAACAGGATGCCGAGTTCGGCGGCGCGGCCGGTACCGACCATGATCGAGGTCGGCGTCGCCAGGCCCATCGCGCAGGGGCAGGCGATGATCAGGACCGCTACGGCATTCACGAGGGCGAATAAGAGCGCAGGCGAGGGGCCGAAAGTGTACCAGGCGGCAAAAGTCAGCACCGCTGCGAGAATCACGGCCGGAACGAACCATCCGGTGACCCTGTCGACCAGGGCCTGGATCGGCAGCTTCGAGCCTTGGGCGGTTTCGACTAATTTGATGATCTGCGCAAGCAGCGTGTCGCTGCCGA
The DNA here is from genome assembly GCF_030064585.1 of Ensifer meliloti. NCBI lineage: Bacteria > Pseudomonadati > Pseudomonadota > Alphaproteobacteria > Hyphomicrobiales > Rhizobiaceae > Ensifer > Ensifer meliloti. The sequence continues at coordinate 301,891 of NZ_CP120364.1, read as the reverse complement.
CCTTGGTGGCCCTGAAGGTAATGGACCCGGTCTTGTTGATCGTGCCGCCGACCACCGCGCTGTCGGCCGTCTTCTGGACGGGAAGGGGTTCACCGGTGATCATCGATTCGTCGACATAGGAGCTGCCGTCGATGACCGTACCGTCCACAGGGATCTTCTCACCCGGCCGAATGCGGATGACGTCACCGGCGACGACCTCGCTGATTTGCGCCTCGACGAATTCGCCGCCGCTCAAGACGAAAGCCGTCTTCGGCTGCAGGCCGACAAGCCGCTTGATCGCTTGGCTCGTGCGACCCTTCGCCCGTGCTTCCAGATAGCGGCCGAGGAGAACCAGGGTGACGATGACGGCGGCCGCCTCGTAATAGACATTCGCCGTTCCCGAAGGCAGAACTCGGGGAACGAAGGTCGCAACGACCGAATAGCCCCATGCGGCCGTGGTCCCGAGGACGACAAGCGAGTTCATGTCGGGCGTCCAGCGCAGAAGATTCGGCACGCCCTTTCGGAAGAACCGCAGCCCCGGTCCGAAGAGGACGAGCGTGGCGAGCGCAAACTGAAGGTACAGATTGTTTCGCATGCCGATCGTGCCCATGATCAGCTCATGGACGCCTGGAATGAAGTGTGACCCCATTTCGACCAGGAAGAGCGGAAGGGTCATCAGCGCCGAGATCGTCACCGCGGATTTGAGAGAGCCGAGCTCGGCTGCGCGATGGTCCTCGTCTCCTGCCGAAGCCTCGGCAGGCTTGCCCTTGCGAAGCTCGTATCCGGCACCCCGGACCGTAGCTTCGAGGGCGGACAGATCGACGGTTCCGGAAATCAGGCGCACGGTCGCCTTCTCCGTCGCAAGATTAACGGCTGCATCCGCAACGCCGGGGACGGCCTTCAGCGCCTTCTCTACGCGAGAAACACAGGAGGCGCAGGTCATGCCCTCGATCTGGAGTTCCTCAGTGGCGATCCTCGGCGCGTAGCCGGCTTTCTCGATCGCGTGGAGCACCGCAAGCGTGTCCGGTTCTCCATCGAATTGAACCGTTGCCCGTTCCGTCGCCAGGTTGACACTCGCGGACGCGACGCCCGGCACCGCGGTGATCGCCTTTTCGACGCGTCGGACGCAGGAAGCACAGGTCATGCCCTCGATGCCGAAGTCGGTGGAAACCGGAAGCGGAGCGGCTTTTTCGGTCTTTTTCAGTGCAGTCATCGGAACGTCCTTTCCCAAACTGCACCCTTCATAATCCTTCCAATAATGGGAAGGTCAAGCGCCTTTGCGCGTTTTCTTCCGGCGACGCACAAGATCGTAGTGGGAGTCTTAGAGCAGTTCCAGGAAAGTGCGGACGGTTTTCGGCCCGAAGCGCGTCGCTCTAAAGATTTAGAGCAGTTCAGTGCTTCAATGAAACACTAAACTGCTCTAGCGGTGCACGGCGTTCAGGCCCCTTGGCTGCAGCAGGCGTTGCTGACGGACGCCTTTTAGCCGGCATCCTCGATGGCGGCGACAAAGGCAGCGAGACCAATGTCGGACTCGATCGATGCGGTTTTCGCCAGGAGGTCGACGGTGACCTTGGCGTTCGGATCGACCGATTTCACCGCCTTTTCGACGGCGCTGGCACAGCGCCACAGCATGCATCTTCCAACGATGTCAGGGTCAAGGGAGCACCCGTTTTTATTTTCGGACGCTGCGGCGCGTTCGCCGGGGTCAGCGCCGATGCCGGCCGTTGCTCCATGCAAGAGCCAGCTGGCCGGCATTCATCCAACCTCGTCAGTGGCGAGACCACCCGGGTGCTGCAAACGGCTTCGACTTAGGCGCCGTCAGCCAGCCCGGCTCGCATGGCCGTTGGCTTCATTCGACGACGCAATCGTCAGACTTCGCGGCGGCCGTCTGCTCGCCTGACTGCTGAGCTTCGGCGTCCTGCTGCGACGTAGCGAGGTTCTTGTCTCCTCCGCCTTGTTGGTTGGCCAGAGGCATCGTCTGACCGTCCTTGCTGGCAGCATTGTTTTCGGTTTCCAGCGGGGCCTTGGTTCCGTCCTTGGCTATCCCCGGCTTTTCAGCACTGATGGAAGCGGTGGTGTCCGTCGAAGTCCCATCTTTGCAGGCGGCCGTGGCTGAACCGGATGCGAGGCCCGCAATCGAAATTGCTGTAAAGATCGTAGCGAGTACCCTCATTGTAATCTCCTTTATCTCCGAACCAGATGTGTGAAAACAATTCGGCAGGCCGATCGTTCCATGGCTTGCGCGGATCAAGGATTTGAAGGTCAGGAAGCGTGATCTCACTTCGGACTTGTCGATCTGCGTCAGGTCGGCTACGCATTAATTTGATTATTGTAGGAAGATTGAAATATGGAAGAGCGACAAGCCCGATCGTCCTTCGCCGCCCTGTCGCAGGAGACGCGCCTGGGAATTGTGAGAACACTCGTCGTCGCGGGACCGGTCGGCATGGCTGCGGGTGCGATAGCAGAAAAGATGGGCGTCTCACCCTCGAACGTCTCCTTCCACCTGAAGGAGTTGGAGCGGACCGGATTGATCACGCAGAGGCGCGAATCGCGCTCGATCGTCTACAGCGCCAGCTACGACGCCCTTGCCGATCTTGTGAAGTTCCTGATGGAGGACTGTTGTGTCGGACACGCCAGCGTACGTGCATCACTGAACGGGCAAAACCCGTGTCGCGTGGCATCCTCCACGCCGGCCGAAGGCGGGAACGGCTGATATGAAGTCCGGGGTCCCCGCGGGCATCGTCGCCGCACTCGGCCTCACCCAGATCATCGGCTATGGCACGCTCTATTACAGCTTCAGCATCCTTGCGCCCGCAATGGCACACGACCTCGGCCTGACCGTCGAGCAAGTGTTCGGCGTGTTTTCCGCTTCGCTGCTGGTGGGCGGCCTATCGGCTCCTCTCGTTGGAGGATGGATGGACCGGTTCGGCGCCGCGACGATCATGACTTCCGGCTCGGCCGTCTCCGCTCTGGCTCTTTTGCTATGCGCCTGGTCTCCCTCGACGGCTGTGTTCGCCATCGCCATAGTCCTCCTGGAAGTGGCCTCCGGCATGGTGCAATATCAGGCTGCCTTTGCGGCACTTGTGGAAATCCGTCCCAAGGCGGCTTCACGCAGCATCACCTATCTGACGTTGATCGGGGGCTTCGCTTCGACGATCTTCTGGCCGATTGCCGCGAGCCTTGGAGAGTTTCTCTCGTGGCGCGAAATCTACATCGCTTATGCAGTGTTGAACCTGCTTGTCTGTCTCCCGCTGCATCGCTGGATCATGCGAAGCCGGACGCCTGCAGCGGTCGAATCTTCCGGCCTGAACCGGGAAGCGATTGCCGGCGCGCTTCCCGCACACGCAAGGCGGCGTGGCATGCTTCTTGTCTCGTTGGCCTTTGCCTTACAGGGGTTCACACTTTCCGCGATACTGACGCATATGGTTCCGATGCTGGGAACGATCGGCTTCGGGGCGGCAGCCGTGATGATCGGCTCGCTCTTCGGACCTTCACAGGTTCTAAGCAGGCTCATCAACATGACATTCGGCGCAAACTTGCTGCCCCCCATGCTCGCGACCCTGTCGGCCACGCTCATCGTGGCGGGTGTCGTCGTCCTCGGTCTTTCCGGAACCTGGTTGCCAGGGGCTGTGGTCTTCGCGATCTGTCTCGGTCTCGGATCGGGCATCAACAGCATTGCGCAGGGATCGCTTCCGCTCTGGCTGTTCGGATCGGCCGGCTATGGTGCGATTACGGGAAGAATGGCCGCCGCACGGCTGGCAGCAGGCGCGATGGCACCCTTTGTCTTCTCCGTCCTGATGGAACGCTTCGGCACGGATGTCGCCTTGTTGGCCAATGCCTGCCTCGGCGCGGTCGGTATGGGGGCCTTCCTGGCGGTAGCATCGGCCGCCAAACGTCGGCCGGACGCTCTCACGCTTTGACGCTGCGCACTTCCGGACGGAAAACCGTCAACCACTTTCCTGCACGTGCTCCAGAGGTGCGATTGCCCGAGATGCGGACACTTGTTCGCGCCATCTTAGGTATGAAGTCAGATTAGGTGAGGGGGGGTGGAGTCCAGTCACAGTCTACCCAAGGAGGTCAGCTCTTGGGTAGACGGCATTTGGAAACGGTCTGGCAGGGTTCCTTCTCCGTGTCCTGATCATGGGTTTAGCAAGCTCACTTTGAGCCAACTGCTCAGCAACTTTACAAATATTCAAACTCCGCGGCTCTTTCGAAAACCGCCAGCGGACCAAGACTCTGGTCCACCGGTATACGGATCAAATTCGGGACGGTTATCAGTGACGAAAGAAGTGGGTCAGGCGCCGAAAGCGGACGATCCGACTGCGACCGGAAAGCTCACGGTGCATACGAGGCCTGTACGGTTGTCAGACAGAAAAATTTGACCACCGTGCAAATCCGCGACGGCTCTCACCAGACTCAGCCCCAACCCGGTTCCGGGTGAACCGAGCGTCTTGTCGAGGCGGTAGAAACGCCCGAAAACCTTCGTCCGCTCGGCAGCCGGGATGCCGAGGCCATTGGCAGAAACGATCAACTTCACCCATTCCGCGTCGCTGGAAAGTGTGAGTTCGACCGCCGTCCCGCAAGGAGTGTGGCGAGTAGCGTTGGTAAGAAGATTGACGCAAAGCTGCTTTACCAAATCAGCATCGCCAAAGATGAAAGCGGAGCTTTGGAAATTCAACGAGAACCGATACCCGAGGAAGCGAAGTAGGGGCCGCCATAGCCGCCATGGTAGTCAAACCGAATTTCGGCGTAGGTCTTTAGCGCGCCGTTTCGGTGTCCGAAGCGGTCAAGAAGCCGGGAAGCGCGCTTCACGACGCGGCCCAAGTCCGACCCCGATGTAACGTTCCGCACTCGACAATGGAAAGGTCGAGCGGACGAACAGCCGGCTTGGTACTGTCTTTATACCAGGCGGAATGGAGCCGGACGTCGCTCAGCAGATGAGCATTCGGTTGCGTAGCGGGGGCAATACCCGAGAGGGAGGGTGGCGCGACCGTAAGCGCTACTCACCCGGCGGGGTGAAAGCTCTTGAACAACGGTGCGAGATCCGGCTCCCAAGCTGTTTCGATCGGGTCTCGAGTCGTCGGAGGATGCGACGTTCAGTCGATGAACTCGGCGACCACCCCTGGCTTGACCATCGCCGCAAGTTCCTCCGCGTCCCAGTTCGTCAGGCGAACGCACCCGTGTGACTGAGCTTTATCGATCAAGGACGGTTCGGGCGTGCCATGGATTCCATAGGTGGGCTCCGTCAGATCGATCCAGACGGTTCCCACCGGGTTATTGGGGCCTTTGGGAAGCGTCAGGGCCTTGTCGTTGTCGCCCTGCTTGAAGTTGACGTCGGGGTCGTATTCGTAAGGGGGCATTCGCGCGACCCCCTTGACCTTGTGGGTGCCCGTGGGGGAGGGGGACCCTTCGCTGCCGATGGAGGCGGGATACGCAGCGAGCGGCGAACCATCTTCGGCGAATGCCAGAACTTGCCCGGCTCGCTTGCGCACTTCTATCCTTTTGACCTCGCCTTCCTTTGCGACGCCGGGCGTTGCAACCCAAACTGTCTCACCGACGGCAAACGACGAACCTGGATTCAGCGCCTTCAACAGGTCGAGGTCCATGTGAAACCGCTCGGACAATCTCTCCTCGACGCTCGTATAACCCAGGTGATCCATCTTGGCCTGCTTGGAATAGTCGTCGGGAATCTCGTCGACGAGATCCTTGGCGTCCTCTTCCGTGATGGCATAGGACTGGATGACAGGCTGGTCCTGCGGAAGCCGGCTGACGACCTCAGGGTCCAGCTTTCCATCGACAGGAAGACGCTGCATTGCCTCGTATCCCGCAACGGCCTTGGTGACATTCTCGCCGTAGTAGCCGTCGATCACCCCGGGAGAGGATCCCGCGCGATCCAGAAGAATCTGGAGGTGGACGATGGCCGGATCCGGGTGAGGCGGTTCCTTCGGTGGCCGTTCCGGCGCGATCGAGGCAATCGGAGCATTGTTGATCGCTTCCGGCTGAAGGTCTTCAGCACTGGCGGTGGAATGGAGGCCCAATGACAGGGCGGCTGCGACAAGGATGATGTTCTTCATGAACATCAAATGGACAGCCCGCCCGACTTGTTCCGCCCACTGATTTCCTTGCCTTGGCAGTGGATGCGGCGTGCATCTTGCACGCCGCACGGAGAAAGGCCGTCAGAGCGCCGCTTTGATCTTCTCGGCGGCTTCAGGCGAGACCCACTTCGACCACATGTCCTCGTTCTCTTCGAGGAAGCGCTTCGCACCTTCTTCACCACTGGCCTGATTGTCGGTCATCCAGGCCATGAGTTGGCTGACGGTCTCGTTGCTCCAGGAGCGCTTGGTCAGATAGTCCATGACCTCGGGGCCGACCCGCTCGGAGAAGGGCTTGGCAACCAGCGTCACGATCGTGTCGACCGGCCATGCATTCGGCTTGGGGTCGGGGCAATCCGCTACGGTGTTGCAGCGTTTCCATTCGGCCGCGTCATGGGGCACGCCGGGGTCCAGCTTGACCATCTTGTATTTACCGAGGAGGGCGGTAGGAGACCAGTAATAGGTAAGAAGACCCTCCTTGCGTTCATAGGCCTTGGCGATGGCGCCGTCCAGGCCGGCCGCAGAGCCGGTGTCGACCAGGGTGAAGCCGGCCTTCTCGCCGTCGAAGGCGCTAAAAAGCTGCGTCGTCACCACCGTGCCGCCCCAGCCCTGTGGCCCGTTCAGGATCGCGCCCTTGCTGGGGTCCTCGGAGGCAGGAAAGAGCTCGGGGTGCTTCAGCGCGTCGCCGATCGTCTTGATGTCCGGGTGTGCGTCGGCGAGGTATTGCGGGATCCACCACCCCTGTACGCCGCCGTCCGGCAGCGGGGAGCCGACTGTGATGATACGACCGTCGTCCTGGCCTTTCTTGACGACATCGGGCAGGAGGTCGATCCATGCTTCCGGCGCGATATCGGGTTGGCCCTTCTCGGCCATGGAGGTGATCGTCGGCACGGTGTCGCCGATCGTGATCTCGGCACTGCAGCCGTAGCCTTCATTGAGAATGAACTTGTCGAGGTTGGAGAGGACCTCCGCACTCTGCCAGTTCATGCTGGCAATGGTGACGGTCCCGCACTCGGCGGCACTCGACGTCGATGCTCCTGCGATGAGACCAAGCATCAGACATGTCGACGCAAGCAGCTTTTTCATTGCACTGTTCCCTCTTCTTTTTGCGGCGTCTTATCGGAAGAGCAGGGTGCCGCGTATACCCGCTCCTGCCTCGCTCGTTCCTTATCCTCCTTTGTCGCTATCCGGAGTAGCCATGCCGGGCGAAGAAGCGGTCAAGCTCTCTCTGCTCCGGGACTTGTCCGGTGAAGATCTCCACATATTCCGGGATGCGCTTCATCCGCACGGATACGTCTTCCTTCGTCTGCATCGAGATATAGCCGATCTGCACGAGATAGATCGTGCGCGCACGTACATCGGCCCGCGCCTCGTCATGCCCGAACCGCAGGAACATGCGCGTGAGCGCGTCGAGTCGCTGCTGATCGGCGCTCTGGACTTCCGCAAGAATTTCAGGCGACTGCAGGGCCCAGCTTCGCACCGCGAACTCGAACTGCGAATCGAACAGGCTGCCATCAAGCCAGCAGTCGAAAACGTTGAGCATCGCTTCGGCAATCGTCTCGGCATAGGCCTCGGATTGTCTTACCAGATTGCCGGTATTCTTTTCGCGCCAGCGCGAGACGAGCCTGTCGAGCAGTTCCTCGCGGTCCTTGAAAAACCAGTAGAAGCTCGTCCGCGACAGATTGAGCTTCTTCGCAAGCGGCTGGATCTTCACCGCATCGATGCCGGCGTCGAGCAGGGATTCGTAGGCCGCTCCAAGCCAGACATCCGGGGAACCGCGCCAGCCGCTGTCGCTCGTGATCTGCTCCATCGTTACTGTTTAACAGATCGAACGATACCCCGCAAGAAAAATGTACATCAGTGTCTCCGGTCCTGACTGCAATGCCTGATTTGTTGACACCCATGTACATTTTCACTTAGGCTGCCGACACGACCAAGCCGGAGCCCCGCAGATGCCGAACGACCCCCTCCTTCAACCGTACCAGCTGAAGCACCTGACGCTGCGTAACCGCATCATCGTGACGGCACACGAGCCGGCCTATCCGGAGGACGGCATGCCGAAGGAGCGCTATCGCGCCTATACGGTGGAGCGCGCGCGGGGCGGCGTGGCGATGACGATGACCGCCGGTTCGGCGGCCGTCTCGAAGGACAGCCCGCCGGTCTTCAACAATCTGCTCGCCTACAGAGACGAGATCGTGCCGTGGATCAGGGAGATGACCGACGCCGTGCACGAGGAGGGGGCGGCGATCATGATCCAGCTCACCCATCTCGGCCGGCGCACGCGGTGGGACAAGGGAGACTGGCTTCCGGTCGTCGCTCCCTCGCATCACCGCGAAGCGGCGCATCGCGCCTTCCCCAAGAAGATCGAAGACTGGGATATCGACAGGATCATCAAGGATTTTGCCGATGCGGCGGAGCGCATGAAGGCCGGCGGAATGGATGGCGTCGAACTCGAGGCCTACGGTCACCTCATCGACCAGTTCGCCTCGCCATTGACGAACGAACTCGATGGTCCCTACGGCGGCTCGCTCGACAACCGTATGCGCTTCTGTTTCGACGTCCTGAAGGCGATCCGGGCACGTGTCGGAGACGAGTTCATCCTGGGCGTGCGATACACGGCCGATGAATGCCTTCCCGGGGGGACCGACAAGGCGGAAGGCCTTGAGATCTCGAAACGCCTCAAGGAAAGCGGACTTATCGACTATCTGAACATCATTCGCGGCCATATCGATACCGACCCCGGACTGACGGATGTGATCCCTATTCAGGGCATGGCCAATTCGCCGCATCTCGACTTCGCCGGCGAGATACGCGCAGCGACGAACTTCCCGACCTTCCATGCGGCGAAAATCCCTGACGTCGCGACCGCGCGCCACGCGATTGCGTCCGGCAAGGTCGACATGGTCGGGATGACCCGCGCCCACATGACCGATCCGCACATCGTCCGCAAAATCATCGAAAAGCGGGAGGACGACATTCGCCCCTGCGTCGGTGCGAACTACTGTCTCGACCGTATCTACCAGGGAGGCGCCGCCTATTGCATTCACAATGCTGCGACCGGACGCGAGCTGACGATGCCGCACAGCATCGCGAAGGCGCACTGTCGCAGGAAAGTGGTCGTCGTCGGGACCGGACCGGCTGGTCTCGAGGCGGCACGCGTGGCGGGGGAGCGTGGCCACGAGGTAGTTGTCTTCGAGGCGGCGAGCGATCCGGGCGGCCAGGTCCGCCTGACTGCGCAGAGCCCGCGCCGGCGGGAAATGATCAGCATCATAGACTGGCGCATGAGCCAGTGCGAAAAACTCGGCGTCACCTTCCATTTCAACACATGGGCGGAAGCGGAGGCCATTCAGGCGGAAAATCCTGACGTCGTCATCATCGCCACCGGCGGGCTTCCGCATACGGAGGTGCTGTCGAGGGGCAACGAGCTCGTCGTGTCCGCCTGGGACATCATTTCCGGCGACGCAAAGCCGGGCACCAATGTCCTGATCTTCGATGACGCCGGCGACCACGCCGCTCTGCAGGCCGCCGAATTTCTCGCCACTGCCGGCGCCAGGGTCGAGATCATGACGCCCGACCGCTCCTTCGCGCCGGAGGTCATGGCGATGAACCTCGTGCCTTACATGCGTTCCCTGCAGAAGCTCGATGTGACCTTTACCGTCACCTACCGTTTGGAAGCGGTAGAGAAGAGCGGCAATCAACTGGTCGCCCATGTCGGCAGCGACTACGGGGGTATCTCCAAACAGCGGACTTTCGACCAGGTGGTCGTCAATCATGGGACCATCCCGCTCGATGAACTCTATTTCGAGCTGAAGCCCTTCTCCAGCAATCTGGGCGAGATCGCGCACGACGAAATGATCGCCGGGGAACCGCAATCGGTCGTCCGCAACGCCGAGGGCAAGTTCCAGCTCTTCCGTATCGGCGATGCGGTCGCGGCGCGCAACACCCACGCCGCGATCTACGACGCTCTACGCCTTCTCAAGGATATCTGACGCCAGGCAGGTCCCCAGACCTTTTCACGCCTAGAAGGACCTATCAATGTCACCTCGCAGCGATGCCCTTCAGTTGTTCATCGACAGTGCCTTTGAAGCGTTCAATCATTTCGCGCAGGCTCCGCAATCGTGCCGCTCGATCCTGCAGATTTCTTCTGCGCTCGAGGTGCCGGGCGTGGAAAGGCGGGGCCACGGAAGCCGCCTGCCGGTGTGTTCCCACCTTGAGACGGCGCTCTCCATCGAAACGGAACACGAGCCGCTGCGACGTCTGATCGATCGGTTCAGGGCAGTCGAGCCCTTTCTCGCATGGCGCCGGCGCACCGGTTGCGACGGTTCCGAGAGCGCGAATTTCCTCGAGGGCCATGCGAACGCGATGATCGTCGGACCTAGCGGTCTCGAAGAGCGCAGCGATGTCTGGCTCGGAGTTACATTGATGGCGCCGCATGTGCGTTATCCGGACCATGAGCACGCGCCTGAGGAGGTCTATCTCGTTCTGTCGAAGGGAGAATTCCGGCAGGGGGAGGGAGAATGGTTTTCACCGGGCCTCGGCGGCTCGTTCTACAACGAGCCGGGCATCAGGCACGCAATGCGATCGGTCGACACGCCGCTACTGGCATTTTGGGCATTACTGGCGGAGCCGTCTTAGGGCCTGTTGAGATTCGGGATACCCGCCGCGACTGTTTGATTTCCTCCTCCCTGTGCTCGTCATAGGGATCCAGCCAGACCGAGTCCTTGGTTTGAAAGAACTCTCCCCGCGCCGCAGACGCGGCGCTGCTGGATCTCTGTGACAAGCACAGAAACGAGGGCGAGGAGAAGCGCCATCATCCAGCTCCCAGCAGCCGTCATAGACTCCAGATCAAACTCAACAGGCCTTAGAGCGGGAAGACGCAAGCGTCCTTTAACGCCGGAACTCAGTGAATGTTGAATTCGCCATCCACCTGCCGCCACTCGTTCGGACCGATCAGCCGTTTGTGGGTGAATCGCACGGAGTGGAGCGGCCCGTCGAGATTGGTCTGCCAGAAATCGAGGAAATTTCGCATCTGGGGAAATTCCGGTGCGAGGTCGTAATCCTGCCAGACATAGGTCTGCAGGACGGATTCGAAATCGGGAATGCGGTAGAGGATATGCGCGGTTGTGAGACCGTAACCGTTGAGCTGGCGCTCGAGATCCGATGAAAATCGCATGCTTCATCTCCGTTACATATCATTCGCCGGCTCCCGGCTGATCTTGCGGGGGCGCCCCGGCATGACCTTAACGTCACAGCGAAATTCGGGTTCCTTTCCAGTCTGTTAGCAGCCGCCTCGAAGCGCTGCTAATTTTTTTGCCGGGGCCTCTTGAAATCCATTTTTAGCCCAACCAGATCATCCCGCGCGAAGTGCTCGAACGAGGCTTCGCACCCGTCCGGATTGGTCATCCGGTCCGGGATGGGGAACAAGATCATCAATGTTTGTCCATGGAGGAAAACATGGCGTTTCGACCGCTTCATGATCGTATTCTCGTCCGCCGCGTCGAGTCCGAAGAGAAGACCAAAGGCGGCATCATCATCCCCGACACTGCCAAGGAGAAGCCCCAGGAAGGCGAAGTCCTCGCTGTAGGTCCCGGCGCGCGCAGCGAACAGGGTCAGATCCAGCCGCTCGACGTCAAGGTGGGCGACCGCATCCTGTTCGGCAAGTGGTCCGGCACCGAGATCAAGATCGACGGCGAAGATCTCCTGATCATGAAGGAAAGCGATGTCATGGGAATCATCGAGGCCCAGGCCGCCGAGAAGATAGCCGCCTGATAACGCGAAGATACAGTCAACAAGCTGCCTATCAAGGAGTGAAGAAATGGCTGCGAAGGAAGTCAAATTCCAGACCGACGCACGCGAGCGCATGCTGCGTGGTGTCGACGTGCTGGCCAATGCCGTAAAGGTAACCCTCGGTCCGAAGGGCCGTAACGTCGTTATCGACAAGTCGTTCGGTGCGCCGCGGATCACCAAGGACGGCGTCTCCGTCGCCAAGGAAATCGAACTCGAGGACAAGTTCGAGAATATGGGCGCGCAGATGCTGCGCGAAGTCGCATCCAGGACCAACGACCTTGCCGGGGACGGAACGACGACCGCTACGGTGCTCGCACAGGCAATCGTCCGGGAAGGTGCCAAGGCCGTCGCCTCGGGCATGAACCCGATGGACTTGAAGCGCGGCATCGATCTCGCAGTCGATGCGGTCGTGAAGGAATTGAAGAACAACGCCAGGAAGATCTCCAAGAATTCCGAGATCGCTCAGGTCGGTACCATTTCCGCCAATGGCGACACCGAGATCGGACGCTATCTCGCCGAAGCCATGGAGAAGGTCGGCAATGAAGGGGTGATCACGGTCGAGGAGGCCAAGACGGCCGAGACGGAACTCGAGGTCGTCGAGGGTATGCAGTTCGACCGCGGCTATCTCTCTCCCTATTTCATCACCAATCAGGACAAGATGCGCGTGGAACTGGAGGATCCCTATATCCTCATCCACGAAAAGAAGCTTTCGAACCTGCAGGCCATGCTGCCGGTGCTCGAAGCGGTCGTCCAGTCCGGCAAGCCGCTCCTCATCATCGCCGAGGATGTGGAAGGCGAGGCGCTCGCCACCCTCGTCGTCAACAAGTTGCGCGGCGGCCTCAAGGTTGCTGCCGTCAAGGCGCCCGGCTTCGGCGACCGTCGCAAGGCCATGCTGGAAGACGTCGCCATCCTGACCGGCGGCACCGTCGTTTCGGAAGACCTCGGCATCAAGCTTGAAAGCGTCACGCTCGACATGCTGGGCCGCGCCAAGAAAGTCTCGATCGAGAAGGAGAACACCACCATCATCGACGGTGCGGGTTCGAAAGCCGAGATCGAGGGCCGTACCGCGCAGATCCGCGCCCAGATCGAGGAGACGACCTCTGACTATGATCGCGAGAAGCTGCAGGAACGCCTTGCCAAGCTCGCCGGCGGCGTCGCAGTCATCCGCGTAGGTGGCTCTACCGAAGTCGAGGTGAAGGAAAAGAAGGACCGCGTCGACGACGCGTTGCACGCGACGCGGGCGGCAGTCGAGGAAGGGATACTGCCCGGCGGCGGTGTCGCGTTGCTGCGGGCGGTCAAGGCTCTCGACGGCCTTAAGACCGCCAACAACGATCAGCGCGTCGGGGTCGATCTCGTGCGCCGCGCTATCGAAGCTCCCGTCCGCCAGATTGCGGAAAACGCCGGAGCCGAGGGCTCGATCATCGTCGGCAAGCTGCGCGAGAAGACGGAGTTCTCTTATGGCTGGAATGCCCAGACCAACGAATATGGCGATCTCTATGCCATGGGCGTCATCGACCCGGCCAAGGTCGTCCGCACCGCGCTTCAGGACGCAGCGTCGGTTGCCGGTCTTCTCGTCACGACCGAAGCCATGATCGCCGAAAAGCCCAAGAAGGAAGCCGCACCGGCGCTTCCGGCCGGCGGCGGCATGGACTTTTAAGCGATCGACCGGGCCCGTCCTTGCCATCGGGGGGCGGGCCTCCCTTCCGAGGGCATGTTCCTTAAAGCCTCGCTAGTCCTGGTTCCGGAACGCCGCCTCTCCGGCGTCCGACACTTCGACCCACTTCTTGTCCGGCTCGGCGTCTTTGACGTAGCTGTCGTGCCAGTTCCACCATTTGTAGGTCGGGGTCTGCGGATAGCCTTCGGGCGAATCCTCCCAGACTTCCTGCCGGCCGAGCGGCGTGATGTCGAGGTAATTCCACGTGCTACCCATCTGCTCGTCGCCGCGATTGTTGATAAAATAGGTACGGAAAACGCGGTCGCCGTCGCGATAGAACACGTTCGTGCCGTGCCACTCGTCCACCCCGAAATCGGCGTCGAAGCTGTCCGTCACGGTAAACCACGGGATCTGCCATCCCATGCGCGCTTTCAGCCGGGCGATGTCCGCCTGGGGTGCCCGCGAGACGAAGACGAGGGTTGTGTCACGGGCGTTCAGGTGGGCGAGGTGCGCAACCTGATCGGCCACCATGGAGCAGCCTCTGCAGGCGTGGTCGGGCCAGCCGAAAACGCCCGGTTCGAAAAAGGCGCGGTAGGCGATCAGCTGACGCTGACCGTCGAACAGGTCGACGAGGCTGACCCTGCCCGCGGGGCCTTCGAACGCATATTCCTTCTCTACAGCCATCCACGGCATCCGCCGGCGCTCGGCGGCCAGCGCGTCGCGCGCCCGGGTCAGGGCCTTTTCCTTGACGAGCAGCTGTTCGCGCGCAGCCTCCCAGGCCTGCGGCGGGACGACGGGTGGCGTGTGCATTGGTTTCGTCATGGCTCGGCACCTCCAGTTTGTGCGCTTCGGCAATCTGTACGCATTGGCGCCTCCTCGGGGCGCGATCCCGATCGCGCCATGGCCTGGCTGTCGGGCTTGAAGTAGTTTGGCACCGGAACGCCGATGATGGGAGTAACAAGTGTGGCGCCATTTCATTGGAGCTGCTGGTGGCCCGCGCGGCATTCCGACATATCGCGTGAGGTCGCCTTGGACATGTCGATCGAGCGGACTGACCTAGATTACGTTGGTACATTGGAGGAACGTGGCCGCGAATGATCGTATTCCTGGACTTCGAAGCGTCCTCTCTGAACAAGAAAAGCTTCCCCATAGAGGTCGCCTGGGTCTTCCAGGACGGCCGCTCGCGTTCCTATCTGATACGGCCGGCTCCGGATTGGACCGACTGGTCCGCCGAAGCCGAGGAAGTCCATGGCATATCGAGGGGTATGCTTCGCGCGGAGGGGCTCCCTGTCGCGTTCGTCGCCGAAGAAATGATCCGTGAGCTGGCCGGACACCGGCTTTATGCCAGCGCACCATCCTGGGACGGCAAATGGCTGAGCGTGCTGCTGAGAGCTGCCGGGCTGCCAAGGCATGCTCTACGGCTGAAAAGGTCCGACGAGGCCTTCCTCGATGCGGCACGGCGCAAGATGGGCGACAGATTTTCGGATCAGGAGATATCGGACCTGGTCCTCGGCGTCATCGGCGCAACCGGGCGGCCGCCCGTCCATCGAGCGCTTCCTGATGCGTGCCTCGAGCTGGATCGATTGAGAATGGTCACCAAGGCGGCGGCGGAGCGTGCCGGATCGTTGTAGCCCGTGCTCGCGTCCCCCAGTCTACGGCGCCGCGGCTTTACATTTCTTTACATTCGCCCAGAACGGTCGAAACGTTGCCCGGTTAGCTTTCCTCCATCGCAGCAGGTGCTGCGGAGCAAAGGAGACTGGCAATGGAAAACGAAGACAATGACCTGTCGGGCCGGGGCGCCGGCAAAGCCGTTTCGAAAGGATGGGGACGGCACGCCGCGATCGGCGGCCTCGCAGCCGTCGCGGCTGTCAGCGCGGTCGGATTTGCCGCCGCGCGTAGCGACGATTTCGGCTTCGGCATGGGCCGTTTCGGCATGGGCGGCCATGTGATGCACGCGCATATGGGAGGTGGCGGCGTTATGGAACACCGGATCGGCACCATGCTCGACGAGCTCGATGCGACACCCGAACAGGAAGACAAGCTTTGGGACATCATCGACAATGCCCGCGCCGAGATCAGACCGACTTTCCGGGACTTCCGCGAGACGCGCGAAGAGGTTATCGAACTCCTGGGCGCGCCGGGCATCGACCGGGCCGCCGCCGAGAAACTTCGCAGCGAGCGCATTGCAGCCATTGACGAGGCGTCGCGCAAGATGACGACCGCGCTGCTCGACGCGGCCGAAGTGCTGACGCCGGAGCAGCGCGTCAAGCTCGTCAAGCATTTGAAGGAGCGCGGGGGCCACGGCCGGTGGTAAATATGAGTCGGGCGGAAGTTTGAGCGGAGCACAGGGATGGCGGAACGGGTCTTGATTGTTGACGACGACACGCGCCTGTCCGCCATGCTGTCCGACTATCTCTCCGGAAACGGCTACACCGTCGATACCGCGGCGACCGCCACGGTGGGCATCGCCGAACTCGGGCGCCGCAACCCTGACGTCGTCATCCTCGACGTCATGCTGCCTGATATCGACGGCTTCGAAACCTGCCGACGCATGCGCGCGGTATCGGACGTCCCCATCTTGATGCTCACGGCCAAAGGCGAGGAGACGGATCGCATCGTCGGGCTGGAGCTCGGGGCCGACGACTATCTGCCCAAGCCCTTCAATCCGCGCGAGCTTCTGGCGCGGCTGAAGGCGATCCTGCGCCGCCGAAACGGGAGCGCCGCGGTTACGCGGACCCTTCGCTTCGGACGGCTCGAGATCGATCCCGGTTCCCGCTCCGTCAGGATCGACGGCCGCGAGTGTACGCTGACCAGCTACCAGTTCGATGTGCTTGTGGCGCTCGCCGAAAATCCCGGCCGCACGCTCTCGCGCGAACAGTTGATGGATGCAGTCAAGGGCGAGGAGCTGGATGCTTTCGACCGCTCGATCGACGTCCACATTTCGCGCATCAGGGCGGCCATCGAGAGCGATCCCAAGCATCCGAGGCGCATCATTACCGTGCGCGGCGCCGGCTATGTCTTCGCCCGCTATCAGGACGATACGAGATAGAGCGATGCGCAGCCGGCTGTTCCTGAAAATCTACCTGACACTGCTCGCGAGCCTTGCCGCGGTTGCCGTCGCCAGCGCCGCATTCGTATGGCTCGGGCAGGGCGAGGAGGAATCCGGCTGGCAAAGCCAGCGCGCCCGGTTCGTCGCCGCGCTCATTCCGCCGGACATGGACAACCGGACCGTCGAGGCGACCATCGAGCGGTTTTCACGCGCCTTCGATGCCGACATTGCCGTATACGACCCGCGCGGCAGGCTGATCGCAAGCGGCGGCAGCCCGATTCCGCGCGACATTCTCGACCAGCCTTGGCGCCACGGCCCGGGCAATTTTCACACCATGGTGACCGAACTGCCCGACGGCCGTACCGTGGCTGCGCGCATGGAGCGGCCCTTGCGTCCGTCCGGCCGCAATCCGCTCGCCTACCTGGCTTTGATCGCCGGTGTCATCGGGCTGGCCGCCTATCCGGTGGTCCGTCACCTGACCCGCCGGCTGGAGCGGCTGCGCGTGGGCGTGGATGCCTGGGGAAAGGGCGATTTCGTGGTTCGCGTGCCGGAGGACGGCAGCGACGAGGTGGCGGCGGTGGCCAAGAGCTTCAACAGGGCCGCCGACCAGGTCGAGCGGCTGATCAAGTCGCACCGGGCCTTGCTCGCCAATGCCAGCCATGAATTGCGCTCGCCGCTTGCGCGCCTGCGCATGGCGATCGACCTCTACGAGCAGGCGCCGAACGACGATCGCAAGCAGGAAATCATCCGCAACCTTTCCGAACTGGACACGCTGATCGAGGAGATCCTGCTGGCAAGCAGGCTGGACCACGTCGAGAAGCTCGATGCGCTGGAGTCCGTCGACCTTCTGGCTCTCGTATCGGAAGAGGGCGCGCGCAACGATGTAGAGGTTTCCGGAATGCCTGCGATCGTCGCAGGCGATGCTCGCCTGCTTCGCAGGCTCGTGCGCAACCTCCTGCAGAACGCGCTGCACCACGGCGGTCCACCTGTCACAGCCGCTGTCGCGCAGGCGGACGGTGCTGCGATCCTTAGGGTCCGCGATCACGGACCCGGCATAGCGGATAGCGAGAGGCACCGCGTTTTCGAGCCATTCTATCGCCCGTCGGGACGCAGCGAGGCCGCGGGCGGCTGGGGTTTGGGACTGGCGCTGGTGCGCCAGATTGCCGAACGTCACGGCGGCGCCGTCAGCTACGAATCTCCGCCGGACGGCGGTGCCTGCTTCGTCGTGACGCTGCCGGTGCAAAGCAAGCCTGTGAGGGATCGGTAAGGCACCGGGGTCACGATCCGTCCAAAATCCGGAGAGAGGGGCAGGACACTCTTACTTTGAACGATCACGGCACCTCGACGCGGCAGTTGGACTGCGGCAAAGTGGTGATGTACGCTTATGTGCAAAGTGGTGTCACGCTGAGCCGTTATCCGACCTCGTGCAAGTACACGCTACCGCCCACACGAGCCGTCACTTCACCAAACTATATATTTTGCAAATATTCGAGCAGTGCTAGCGTCCGCGAAGCTTGGGTTAGCTGCAGATTGAGAAGAGGGGACAGCCATGGGCGGGAAAGCGCTTGCGGATACGACGGCCCACATTCGTCGTTTGCAGCGGGGCTTATCGCCACCCCTTGTTCCAGAGGTGTTTTCGGATGATACGCGACTGGTCGGCCGGTGGTGGAACAAACCGTTCGAGTATGATTTGCCGCCGCTGGAGGATCATGTGCTTTCTGCGAAATACTCCGGGCAGGGCATGGCCTCGGTGAAGATCGGCGGTCAGACGATTTCCGCTCCCGCGGCGATGGGGACGATCACGTTGGCACCAAGAGGCCACGGTGGCTTTTGGCGTGCCGACGGCCATGTCGAGGTCTCGAACATTTTCCTGGGCCACAAGCGCCTTCTAGCCAGCGCGGATCAGGTGGGAAATGGCCGGGAGCCCGAGCTGCTTGACCGCGTCAACTTCAATGATCCCAAACTGTTCACCATCATGGCTTTGATCAATGACGAGATAAATTCGGGAGACGCGATCTCCCACTTGTACATCGATCAGCTCCTCGACCTTGTCTGTCTTCAGCTCCTCAGGGCTCATTCCGCAACTTCAATGCCTATCTCGCCTGGACCGCAGCGTGGTCTTTCGGGTTGGCAGGTCAAGCGTGTCACGGGCTATATGCGCGAGAATATGGCGGAGGATATCCGGATTCAGGAACTGGCGGACCTGGTAAACTTGAGCCGGTTCCACTTTTGTACGGCCTTCCGTATGGCCACCGGACAGACGCCATACGGATGGTTGACCCGTCAGCGCATCGCCTACGCCAAGACGCTGCTGAGAGATATGAAGCTGCGCGTCAACGATATCGCTCTGGCCGTGGGCTATGAAACACAATCCGCTTTTGCCGCTAGCTTTCGGAAAGCGGTGGGGATCACACCGACCGAGTTTCGCCGTCGGCTCTGACATCTTGCACCGGTCTCATCGGCGGAATGCTTCAGCAATGCCTGTGTTTGCGGCAGCTTGTTTGACGGCTGATGGCTGACTCTCGCCGCAGTTCTTGATCGTCACAGCAACATCCGAACAATTCCGAAAGACCGGAACAGTGAACTCGCGGCGCACGTCCTATTCTCTCTCGCCATTACTGAGCCGAAGGGGACCTTTCATGACTGACGAAACAGCAGAATTGCATCCGCCTGGTCTTACCATGTCACGCCGAGAAGCGCTTCAGGCAACCGCCGGGGCCGTGGCATTTGCCGCGCTGCCGCTCCCGGCCGAGGCAGCAGCGGATTCAACCGCAACGCCCGCGCCTCCCACGCACACGCTGCCGTTGGAAGTGACCGTGAATGGTCGAGTCCATCAGCTGGTTGTCGATCCCCGCTTGTCTGTTCTGGATATGCTGAGGGAGAGGCTCTCTCTGACCGGCACCAAAAAGGGGTGCAACCAGGGTGCGTGCGGGGCCTGCACGGTGCTGATAGACGGCCAGCGCGTCAATGCGTGCCTGGCGCTTGCCGTCATGTATGACGGCGCGAAGATCACGACCATCGAGGGCGTCGCAGAAGGAGAGGCGCTGCATCCGCTGCAGGTGGCCTTCATCGAGCATGACGCCTTTCAATGCGGCTATTGCACATCGGGACAGATCATGTCGGGGCTCGGCTGCATCAGCGAGGGTCATGCATCCTCGGCCGAGGAGATCAGTTACTGGATGAGCGGCAACATCTGTCGCTGCGGTGCCTATCCCGGGATCGTTGCGGCCGTCGCCCAGGCTGCCAAGGAGGATCGCACATGAGACCCTTCGAATTTCAACGGGCGGCCAGCGAGGCCGAAGCGATCGCCGCAGCCGCTGCCGGAGCCAGATATCTTGCCGGCGGGACGACCCTCGTCGACTTGATGCGCGAGGAGGTGGAGGCGCCGGAAAAGATCGTGGACATCAATCGCCTTCCGCTGAATTACATCCGGGCCACGGATGACGCGATCGTCATCGGCGCGCTGGCCCGCATGTCTGAGGTCGCCGCCAATCAGGACGTGCGCAGATTGCAGCCGCTCATTCCGGAGACGCTGACCGAGGGTGCATCGCCGCAGCTGCGCAACGTGGCGTCGATCGGCGGCAATCTGCTGCAGCGGGTCCGCTGTCCCTATTTCCGTATGCTGGACGCGCCTTGCAACAAGCGCGTACCGGGTTCGGGATGCTCGGCAATCGACGGCCTGAACGCTGGCCATGCAATTCTCGGCACCAGCGAGCACTGCGTCGCCACGCATCCATCCGATCTGGCCGTTTCTCTCGTCGCCCTGGGAGCGACGCTCTCCTTGAAGGGGCCGCGCGGCGAGCGAACCATTCCGGTAGAGGAGCTCTTCCGGCTTCCGGAGTCGACGCCTCATCTCGAGCACACGCTGGAACCAGGCGAACTCATCGTGGAGGTCCACATTCCAAACGGTCCCTATGCGAGAAAGGCGCGCTATTTGAAGGTCAGGGACCGATCCTCCTACGAGTTTGCCCTCGTATCGGCGGCAGCCGCTCTTCACGTGGAGAACGGAATAATCAAAGAGGTCCGCATCGCCGCGGGGGGCGTGGGCACCCGCCCGTGGCGCATGAACGCTGTCGAGCAGGCGCTGGTGGGAAAACCCGCCGCTCGCGCCAGCTACGAGATCGCGGCGGCGGTTTCGACGGAGGGAACGCGTCCGCTCTCCGGAAACGGGTTCAAGGTGAAGCTCCTTCCCGCAACGATCGTTCGGGCACTCGAAATGGCAGGAGAAGTGGCATGACGACGGCAATCGGTACCCCTTTGTCGCGCATCGATGGCCGCCTCAAGGTCACCGGCCAGGCAAAATATGCGGCTGAATTCAACCAGGAAGGCCAGGCCTATGCGGTCGTCGTGGGCAGCACCGTCGGCCTCGGCCGGGTGGAATCCATCGATAGCGCAGCGGTCGAGAAGATGCCGGGCATCTTGGCCGTCATCAGCCACGACAACGCGCAGCGGCTTGCCTATAACGAACACCGCGGCCCCATCGATCCGCCCGCCGGGGAGCGACTGCACGTCCTGCAGGATCCGGAGGTCCGTTTCTTCGGAGAGCCGGTCGCCATCATCATCGCCGAAACGCTCGATCAGGCGGAGCATGCGGCCAACGCGCTCAAGGTGACCTACTCCGCCCGCCCGCCGCAGGTCGATGCCCATGCCGGCGAGCAGGTCGTCCCGGCGGTCGCGCGCCGGCCTGGAGCCCGCACTGAAGCCGATGTCACCCGAGGCGATGCCGACAAGGCTTTCGACGCCGCGCCGATAAAGGTCGAAGCGGAATATGTCATTGCGCGCGAGAACCACAATCCGATGGAGCCCCACGCGACCATCGCCGCCTGGGACGGCGACCGCCTGACGCTTTGGAGCAAGAGCCAGTTCGTGGTCAACGAACAGGCCGAAATCGCCGCCGTCTTCGGGCTTCCGCCGGAGAATGTGCAGGTGATCTGCCCCTTCATCGGAGGCGCTTTCGGTACCAGTCTGAGAACCTGGCCGCATGTCACGCTGGCAGCACTCGCCGCGCGGCACGTCAACCGTCCGGTAAAGCTGGTACTAACCCGCAAGCAGATGTTCTTTGCGACCGGGCATCGGCCCTATACCCTGCAGCGCATCGCCTTGGGAGCGCAGCAGGACGGCAAGCTCACGAGCATCGTCCATGAAGGGGCGGGGGAGACGAGCCGTTACGAGGAGTTCATGGAGGCCCTCACTTCCGTGACGAGCTTCATGTATTCCTGCCCGAACGTCCGCACGAGCTACCGGCTGATTCCCCTCGACACCAGCACGCCGACCTATATGCGAGGGCCTGGCGAGGCAAGCGGCATTCACGCGCTTGAATGCGCGATCGACGAGCTTGCCTATAAGCTGCAGATGGACCCGCTTGCGCTGCGGCGCGCAAACGAGCCGCAGATCGACGAAGGGCGGCAGGTGCCGTTCTCCAGCCGATCGATGCTGAAATGCTACGATCTCGGAGCCGAGCGCTTTGGCTGGAGCCGCCGGACGCGCGAGCCGGGCTCGATGCGGGACGGGCGCCTTCTGATCGGTTATGGAATGGCCAACGCCTCTTATCCATGCCTGTTTGCCCCGGCAAACGCCCGAGTAAGACTTCTCCCAGACGGGACGGTGGAGGTGGAGGCGGCGGCAAGCGACATGGGGCCGGGCACCTACACCTCGATGTCGCAGGTCGCCGCAGAATATCTGGGAATTCCCGTCGAGAGAATCCGGTTTTCTCTTGGCCGCTCCGATTTTCCGTCGACGCCGCCCCATGGCGGGTCGATGACCATGGCTTCTGTCGGCTCCGCGATCAGAGCCGCATGCCTCGATCTTCAGGCGAAGGCGGCCGTGCTTGCGGCAAAAGGCGGCGGCAATGCGGGGCTCGCCGGGCAATCGCCGGAAGCGCTGGAATGGCGCGATGGCATGCTGTTCGTGAAAGGCCGGTCCGATCGAGGCGTCACCTATGCTGACCTCGTGTCCTATGGCGGGGAGAGCCCGCTCGTCGGGGAGGGGACTGCCGCCCGTGACGCCGAAACCGGACAGAAATATTCGATGCATTCATTCGGCGCGGTCTTCGCCGAAGTCGCCATCGATCCCGACGTGAAGACGATCAAGGTCAGGCGAGCCCTGGGCGCCTACGGAGTCGGCCGGGTCGTCAACCCGAAGCTTGCGACGAGCCAGTGCATCGGCGGCATGATCGGCGGCATCGGCATGGCCATCATGGAGCGAACGGTGCTCGACAGGCGCAACGGGCGTCCGATCAATGCGCACATGGCCGATTATCTCGTGCCGGTGAACCTCGATACGCCGCATATCGAAGCCCACTTCATCGATGAGGAAGACACGATCGTCAATCCGCTGGGGGTGAAGGGGCTCGGTGAAATCGCGCTTGTGGGAATGTCGGCGGCGGTCTCGAACGCCATTCATCACGCCACCGGAAGGCGGGTGCATGAACTTCCGATCATGATCGAGGGCCTGCTGTAGAACGTAGCCGCTTTCCTTTCCTCATTCCTGTGCGGGTCACAGGAATGAGGATCGCGGCTTCGACGCTGCCTCTGCTTCGTTCACGCCGAACCGCCGGGCGGCACGGCCTCCACCGGCTCCAATTTGCCGCTGAAGAGCGGCCGCCCGGCATAGAGGCCGCCGACCAATTCGAGCTCGAGCCGCTTCTCGTCCCGCTGCCGAACCTTCTCGATGATTTCGGCGACCTCCGGCAGATCCGCTCCCAACGCCTCCAGTGCTTTCTGCCCGAGAACCAGCGAGGATTCGAACGTCTCACGGATGTGGAAATCGGCGCCCGCGGTGATGAGATCCAGCGCGTGCCGCCGGTCAGAGGCACGCGCGAGAACCGGGATGAGAGGGAACTCGGCCTTGATGAGCTCGACGATTTTCGTGGCGTCGTCCGCCTTGTCCACGCAGACCACGATCGCACTGGCGCGCTCGGCGCCCGCCGCATGGAGGATGTCGAGGCGCTTGCCATCACCGTAATAGATCTTGAAATCGAATTCGTGCGCGGTGTTGATCATCTCCACGTCGGTATCGATGATGGAGATGACGTGACCTCGTGTCAGAAGGACCTGACTCACGATCTGGCCGACACGGCCGAAACCGATGATCAGGACATTGCCGCTGAGGTTCTCGGGCCGCTCCACGCCGTCCGTCGAGAGCGGAATGTTCCTTTCCACGAGACGCAGCGCCGCGATCAGCAGCGGCGTCACCATCATCGATACGATGATGATCGCCGTCAGAATGGCGTTCTCTTCGCCGCTGATGATGCCGGTGCCGAGGGCCGCGGCATAGAGCACGAAGGCGAACTCGCCGCCCTGCGCCATGAAAACCGCACGCTCGATCGCCTCCCAATTGGACGCCCTGAAGAGCCGCGCCACAAGGTAGATGACGATGGCTTTCACGACCATGTAGGCGGCCACGTAGAACAGGATCATCGCCCAGTTCCGGGCGATGACGCCGAGATCGAGCGACATCCCGACCGCAAGAAAGAAAAGGCCGAGCAGAATGCCCCGGAACGGTTCGACATCGGCCTCGAGCTGATGCCTGAACGTCGACTCCGACAGCAGGACACCAGCGAGGAAGGCGCCCATCGCCATGGAGAGACCGCCGAGCTGCATGACATAGGCCGACCCGAGCACGACCATCAGTGCTGCCGCCGTCATCACCTCCCTGGCTTCGACGCTTGCAATGAGGCCGAAAAGCGGATTGAGCAGATAACGCCCGGCGAGGACGAGGCCTGCAATCGTAACAAGCCCGATCGCGATCGAAAGCCAGTCGATCGCCCCGGACGCGGCAACGCTTCCGGGCACGATCGGTGCGAGGAAGGCGACCAGCGCAAGCAAGGGCACGATGGCCATATCCTCCACGAGGAGAATCGACACGATGCGCTGCCCCTTCGGCGCCGCCATCTCCCGGCGTTCCTCCAGCAACTGCATGACGATCGCAGTCGAGGTGAGCACGAAGCCGGCGCCGGCGACGAAGGAGGGGGCCACCGGAAAGCCGGTCAGAACGCCGACGCCCGTCAGAAGTATCGCGCAAAGGGCGACCTGTACGATGCCGAGCCCGAAAATCTCGCGGCGAAGCCCCCAGAGGCGAGAGGGCCGCATCTCCAGTCCGATGATGAAGAGGAACATCACCACGCCCAATTCGGCGACGTGAAGAATGGATGACGGCTCCTGGAGCAACCGAAGCCCGAAGGGGCCGATGGCAATCCCGGCGGCGAGATAACCGAGAACAGAGCCGAGTCCGATGCGCTTGAAAAGCGGAGCCGCGACGACGGCCGCTCCAAGCAGGGCGATAACCGGCAGCAGGTCTATGCCGTGGGACTCAGCAGCCATGTTTCGCTCCGAATTTCCAGATGACGACCGCCTCGTAGAGCGGCGCCAGCGACCGTTGAGGCCCGGACATCCTTCCACTCAACTTGCTTTGAATCAAGTTCGATCACTTGCGACAGAACCTCGATCCGCTGCAGATCCCGCTTACTCATCGCAATCAATCCCATCCGCAATCTCCCACGACGTCAAAACGCCGGGAGAGTGACGTTCTTACTTTGCAGGATCAGGACACTCCAACTTTGCGGTGTAAGCGGCGGGCGTAGCGCCGTCGGGCATGCCTCGGCCTGCGCCTCGCACGACGCTCCGGCAGGGCTTCTCGGCGATGACGGGGCGCTCAGGCCGGCCGATCGCCAGCGAGCGATCCTGCGACGTTCATCCATATCGATCTGGGAGTAGGTGCGCTCATGAGCCATTCCTGAGCATGATAGTCCATTGGCATCTATCGTAAGTCGCACTTCATCCTTAATCCGCAACTATAAGTGGTAAAATCAGATAACGCATGTTATGGAACATAAGACGGTTTGCGCAACTTCCTTGCAGTCATCATCAGCCTTTGGTCTTGGCCCTTCAATACATAACTGCATTGAGCGTGACGTAGACAGGCGAACCCGCTTCGAACCGTGTGCTGCCACGCGCGACCAGCCAGCCATCCGCACGCTCCAGGCGCGCAACGATCCGCAACGTTGGCGAAGCCTTCACGCTAACGGGCGGAGACAAGGAAAATGCTATCGACGTTGACGTGCCGTCGCTTTTGATGCGCGTTTCCGTGGCGCGACGTCGCGCTTCGTCCTGGATGGCAGGATCCTCGAGGTAAATTTCTAGATGACCTTCCGGGACCGCGCCGCCCTCGAATGTGACTGCGCCGCGAATATCCGGCGATTGTGCAGCGACTGGCCCGGCGACCGCGGCGACGGCCGCAGCTCCGACGGTCATCAATACTGTGCGGCGGTCGGTCGGGCGCTTCATCACACACTCTCCCATGGACGCCCCGCGAAACCCCTACGGTAGCGGCACTACCGCTCGGCTTGTAATTCGAAAGGATGCACGACGCCGTAGATGGGGCGCCTGGAAGCGCCCCATCTACTGTCGGGTTAGATAATAATGAAGTCGGCCGCCGAAAGCTTCAGATTTGTGCTCAGCTGCGCATATTGAATCGCCGCGATTTCTCCGGCGCCATCGGCGTCATAGGACAAGACGCCGCTATCGGCATCGTAGATGATGCGGTCGTCGGCGTCATGGGCGACGCCCCCCGCACTCCCGTAAAATGCACCCAGGGCGAGAGCGCCTTCGCCCCCCACGCTCTCGAAGATGAGGTTGTCCAGCAGGATCGTGTCGTCGATGACATTGAAGTCCTTGATCCAGTCGACATTGCCGTTTCCAAGCGCCGTCGAGAAGCGGAATGTATCCTCTCCCGCGCCGCCGGTGAGCGTGTCGGCCGCCAGACCGCCGTCCAGCAGATCGCTGCCTCCGCCGCCAATGAGCGTGTCGGATCCCGCAACACCCGGCTGGGCCGGCTGAGGGGGGAACTCGACCGATACGTTCAACTCATATGTCGAGCCAGCCGGCACGGCTTCCGCCCAGCCATCGCCCGGCGCCGTCGGTGACCAGCTGCCTTCCAGTATGTAATAGGTGCCGGTCTCCTGAGCCACGAATACCAGGCTCGAATCGCGGTTGCTTGTAGAGCCGGGGTCGCCGCCGCCGTCATCGTTCTGAGCGACGATGTTGCCGGCACTGTCGAGCAGCCTGACCCAGCTGTCATGGACATTCGGATCGGCAATTCCGTCAATGTCGATCGTAATGACCGTACCGGCCGCCAGATCGATCTTGTAGTACCCGCCCTGGCCGTTTCCGGTGGCGTTGACGGTCGTATGTAGGATCGTTGTCGAATCGAAGATGTCGGGGTCGCTGGTCAGGGAGAAGTTGTTGGAAATGTCGAACGCGGCTGCGATCGAGTTGTTCGCCGCGTCCGGTCCAAGCGTGGCGTAGCCGCTTCCCATGCCCGGACGTGGCGGCGCGTCCCCCTGATAGGCAAAATCGCCGAGCAGGGTGTCGTCACCGCGGCCGCCGTCGATCGTGTCGTTTCCGCCTTGGCCGGTCAACACATTGGCTGCGCCGTTGCCGGTCAGTCGGTCGCCAAATCCCGAGCCCGCAAGATTTTCGATGGAGACATATGTATCTCCGCCGGACTTGCCTCCAGCGAGACTGAGCCTCACGCCGCTCGTCGCGTCAGCGTAGTCCGCCGTGTCGCTGCCGGCGCCGCCGTTCAATCTGTCGGCGCCGCCGCCGCCGGTCAGCGTGTCGTCGCCAGCACCGCCCGAGAGCTCATTGGCCAGGGCATTGCCGATGAGATGGTCATCGAATGATGAACCGACGGCATTTTCAAAGCCGACGAGAATATCGTGCCGGATAACTGCGCCTCGGCCGACGATTTGCACCGGACCATCACCGTCGCCGCCGCTGGCCGTGCCGTTGGCAAGATCGATCGTCACGCCGTCCGGGCTGCCCGCGTAGACGACCGTGTCGATACCGGAACCACCATCCAGATAGTCCTGACCGGCGCCACCGATGACGGTGTCGTTGCCGGCTTCGCCATACAGGATGTCGCCATCGTTGCCGCCATCCAGAATGTCATTGCCGCCGCCGCCATTGAAATAATCACCGCCGCCTTGGCCCCAGAAATGATTTGCGGCGGTTGTGCCGATGAAGCGGTCGATGCGGTCATCGGAACCGATCAGGTTTTCGATGCTGTAGAAAGTGTCGCCCGAGGCGGTGCCGCCGCTGGCGACATTCGTGGCAAGGTTGACGAGCAGTTGGAAAGGGCTCTCCTTGCTGAAATCTACAGTATCGACGCCTGCCCCGCCCCTGAATATGTCCACGCCGTCCTGGCCGCTCAGCATATCGTCGCCGGCGCCCCCGTCGAGAATATCGTTGCCTTGGCCGCCCAGAATGGTGTCGTTGCCGCCGCCGCCGTAGAGCGTATCGTTGCCATCGTCGCTTTCGGTCTGGTCTTCAAGATCCTCGACATCGATCGTGTTGTTGATGTCGCGGCTGGCGAGCGAGTCGCGGCCGCCGATGATCAGGTCGTCTCCTCCCTGGCCGAAAATCGTGTCGTCGCCGGCGCCGCCGTCGAGCGTATCATTTCCGTTGCCGCCGAAGATGATGCTGGTCATCGTGTTGTCCCCGGCGTTGGGCGGGGACGCGCTGCCGCCGCCCGGCTGGGTCGCCGACTCGTCGGCATAGATGATGTTTTCGACGTTGGCGATTTTCCTGATTTTCAGGTTCCTGGACAGGAGGATGACCGTGTCGTTGCCGCCATTGGCCTCCTCACGCACGATGTCCTCCAGCGAATCGACGAAATAAGTATCGTCGCCGCCGTTGCCAGCCATGCGGTCGCCGCCGCTGCGGCCGTCCAGGGTGTTGGCGCCGTCATTGCCGATCAGGATGTCGTCAAACCTGCTGCCGATCCCGTTCTCGATGTAATAGTCGGCCGCATCCGCATTGTGTCCGGCGAAGATCGACACATTATTGCTGTGACCGTTGACACTGGAGAACTGTCCGGCGCGCAAGTCGAGGATCGTACCCGCGGTGGAGCCGGAGAAGTCGATCGTGTCGGCCCCGCCGGTGTCATGAATGGCAAAACCGATGTCGTGCTGCATGCCGGAGGAGGTCAATTGGTAGCCGTACTGCGTGCTCCCGAAGCCGTAGACATTGTTCCCTGTGTTGAGGTCGATGTGCTGATAGGTACGCACTCCATTCTCGTCGACGGTTGAGAAAAAGCGACGAATGATGGCCTCGATGTCGGCCATGAGCGGGGTCGAGGCAGACCAGCGGCTGGTTTCCCCGACATCGATCCCATCGAAATAGGACATGACGCTGTATTGCTGGCGATCATAGGTCCAGGTCGCATTGTTCAGATAGTTGATCTGCACGCCGCCGGGACCGCTGTAATTGTAGAGCCCGGGATGGTTCAGCCCGAATTCATGGCCGAACTCATGGATGAAGGAATCGAAGACATAGCCGCCGATATCCGTCTTATTGGGTTCCGTGTCGTGGAAACGCTGACCGATGCTGACATAGCGGTTGCTCGAATAGGCGCTGCCATCGTCCTCCTCGCCGAGCTCGGGGCTGACGACCTCCATCCAGTCCGTCGTGCTGTCGAACGGTGCGTCGTCGACGATCTCGAATTTCAAAGGGGTGACGGACGCCCACATCTGCAGGGCGCCGATCGCGGCGGCCTTGTACTCGGGGTGATCGTTGAGCTCGTAAACGTTGATCCTCAGCGTTCCCGCGGCCAGTTCCGGCGTGAGGCTGCGGGGCAACGCACCAAGGTAGTCGAGAAAAGACTCATAGTCCTCGCTCTTGCCGTAAGGGTTATCCGGCGTCTGATCGTTGATCCACCAATTGTCGCTGGTCTGGCTAGGGTTCGGCATCGTAAGCTTCCCTCTCTGACGATTGTGCGCATTTACGGCTGTGCCGTTCTGCAGCTGCCAATTTTCCACCCCGCACGCAAGGCGTGCGCCTGCCCGTCAGCCCCACCCGAAATAATGAGATTGGAAACTTCGACTTGTCACCCCCACAAAGGCGGGGGTGACGTCACGTTAGCCGGCTCGGCGGTCAGTGCGGAACGGTAGCCGCTGCACTCTGCGATACACGCCGCCAGCCCTGTGTGCGGGCAAGAAGAAGCCGCGATACAAACGCGTGAAGAAGTTTTGCCGCGACATTGGTGTAGAAGATCATCATGCCCATCGCGGCCGCCGGGGCTATGTCGCCCGCATCGTCCATGTTCAGGATCGCAACCGAGGCGAGCTTGGTGTCCGTGGCATAGAGGAACACGACCGCCGAGACAGTCGTCATGGCGTTGACGAAGAGATAGATCGCGATCTCCAGCACGGCAGGGAGGCAAACCGGCAGTGTGACCCGGAAGAAGAGCTTGTAGAAAGGAATCTTCAGAGAACCCGCCACCGCCTCGAATTCCGGGTCCAGCTGCTTCAGCGCAGTGAGCGCCGTCAGATGGGCGACGGTGTAGAAATGCGTGACCGTGCACAGCACCAGGATGGTCATCGTGCCGTAGATGCCGTGAAGCGGGTTTGCGGCACTGTTGAAGAAGAAGATATAGGCAAGACCCAGCACCATGCCCGGTACGGCCATCGGAAGCATGGCGAGCATATGGAATGTCGCCCGGCCGATGCCGAATCCCTTGGTCTTTTCGACCATGTAGGCGCCGGTGAACACGATCAGTGAGCCGATGACAGCCGTCATGAGAGCGAGCCGGATCGAATTGTAATAGGAGTCCCAGCCGCCGCCATCCATGAGATCGAAGGCATAGTTGCGCAGCGACAGGCTGAGATCGTAGGGCCAGAACTTCACGAGCGCCGCGACCTGGCACATGCCGATCATGCCGAGCACGAAGACTGCGACCAGCGTGCAGAAAGCAAAGCATGCCGCATCGAAGCCGCGCCGCGGTTTCGGCTCATAGGGTACGGCGCGCGCAGACAGCAGGGCCACTTGCCGGCGCTGTGTCAGGCGATCCACCGCGAAGGCCAGAAATGCCGGAACGAGCAGAATGACCGAGACGACGGCGCCCATTTCGAAATTTTGCTGGCCGATGACCTGCTTGTAGATATCGACGGCAAGCATGCCATATTGCCCGCCGATGACCTTGGGCAGGCCGAAATCGGTTATGACCAGCGTGAAGACGACGAAGGCGGCGGAGATCAAACCGTATCGGGCGCCGGGCACGGTCACCGTCCAGAAGGTCCGCCACTTGCTTGCGCGAAGCGACGTCGCCGCCTCGTAGTGACGGGCGTCGGCGACCGAGAGCGCCGTCGATATGATCAGAAAGGCGTGCGGCAGCGTGAAGAATACCGAGCCCACGACGATGCCGAGCGGCCCATAGATCGAATGGCCGAGCAGCAGATCCCTGAAGACGCCCTGGTTGCCGAACAGGTACACGAGCGCGATGCCCGGCAAGAGGGACGGAACGAGGATCGGGATCGTGACGATGAGCTTGAACAGCCCCTTCCCCGGCATCCGGCTCCTGTTCAGGGCATAGGCCAGCCCAAAAGCGACGACGAGCGTGACTGCGGTGCTGATCAGCGCCATCGTCACCGAATTCTTGATCGAACGGACCAGAGAAGGCGTTGAAAAATACTCGGCGAAGTTGGAGAGCCCGATCGAGCGCGAGGGCCGCAGCATCACCCGGCGGAAATTGTTGCTGTCATATTCCTGCCACTCGGTACCGCGCACCAGCTGCGAACCGGCAAGGAAGTGCGTCTCGTCGCTCGTGCCGCGGATGCGATATCTGACCGGGCTGCGGAAGCTGAAATCCGGGAAAAGCTTCGCCGCCTGCAGCCGCCCGTCGGCGCTGGCCTTGAGGTCGCTTTCCGGGAAGGCGGCGACGGCGGCATTGAGCGCCGCGGCGGTAACGGGATCGCTCCACCCCTGCCCGCTTTGGTCGCTCACCTGGAACTCGAACCGGTGGAGATCGAACGTGTAGGTGGAGAACGACTTCGACAGCATCACGAAGAGCGGTAGCGCAAGTGCAACAACCAGATAGATGCCGACGACGAGCATGACTGCGCGTTTGAGCCAGTCATCGCCGGAAATTTGCTGGCGAACGGCTCGGCCGGGCGGAAGGAAATCGACAGCAAGCGTCATTCGCGTCAGGCCTTTGCAAAAAGGAGCAGGCGTTCCTGCGGGATTTCGACCTGGATGGCGCTGCCGATCTCGATGCTCAGGCGGCGAACCGCGTTCGTCGAGAAGTCCGCCACGAGCGCCTTCTCTTTCAGGCGCGGGGCCGAGAGCCGTGTGCGCCAGAACATGCCGAGAAACTCCATATCCTCCACATGCGCGTCGATGAGATTGTCCGCATTGCCCACGGCATCGAGCCCGGTCGCCCGATGGGCGGCGGCGCCGTGCGGGATGATATCGGCCGGCCGGACAGCGGCCACGACCGATGCACCTGATGGCAGCCGGTGCTCGGCACAGGCAAATCGCGTGTGCCCGATCTCGACCTGCGCCCCCTTCCCGACCGTTGCGGGGAACTGATTGGTCTCTCCGATGAAGTCGGCGACGAAGAGTGTCTTCGGGTGGCGATAGATCTCGGTCGGCGTACCTACCTGTTCGATGCCGCCTTGGTTCATGACGACGATGCGGTCGGCCATGGAGAGCGCCTCTTCCTGATCGTGCGTGACCATGATCGTGGTGACGCCGAGCTTGCGCTGCAGCTCCTTGATCTCGTGTCTCAGATGCACGCGCACCTTGGCGTCGAGCGCCGACAGGGGCTCGTCGAGAAGCAGCAGGCCCGGCGAGATCGCCATGGCGCGGGCAAGAGCCACGCGCTGCTGCTGTCCGCCGGATAGCTGGGCCGGGTATTTCCGGCCCTGGCTGCTCAAACCGACGAGCTCCAGAAGCTCAGAAACGCGTGAGGCGATTTCGCGCCGCGGGCGGCCGATATTCTCGAGCCCGAAGGCGATGTTCTTCTCGATGGTAAGATTCGGGAAGAGCGCATAGGACTGAAAGACGATGCCATAGTCCCGCTGCGCCGGCGGCAACCTCGAAATATCCTGCCCGCCTTGGCAAATGGTGCCCCGCGACTGGATGTCGAGGCCGGCGATGGCCCGCAGTAGCGTGGTCTTTCCGCAGCCGGAAGGTCCGAGGAAACAGATGAACTCGCCCTCCTTCACCTGAAGGTCGATGTCGCGCAGCGCGACGAAATCGCCATAGGCCTTCCAGAGGCCGCCGATTTCGAGGAATGGCCGTCCTTCGATCTGACGGGTAGCGGAGGCGGGCATGGCCGGCTCCGCGGGGGCTGTTGCATGTTTCATCCGCAAGCTCCTTGGCAATATGCATTCGATGAGACTTGACGGGAACGCTCGTGGCCAAGCGCCGAACGTTCCCGGGAGATGCATGCGGATCAGGACTTGGGCTCGGATTTCGCGTCGTAACGCTTCTGCCATTCCTTCAGAATGCGGGAGCGGTTGTTTGCGGCCCACTCGAAGTCGTTCTTGATCATCTTGTCGGCGACGTCGTCGGGAAGGTTCTCGATCGGCTTTGCGACCCCGGGATAAGCCACGACGGCATAGCCGACATTGTACATCTCGTTGGCTTCCTTGCTGATCGACCAGTCGACCAGCGTTTTCGCCGCCTCGAGATTGGCCGTCCCGGCGATGATCGCCGTGGCCTCGGCTTCCCAACCCGATCCTTCGGAAGGAAAGATGATATCGATGGGCGCGCCCGACGTCTTGGCCTTGGCGCCCGGGAATTCGAAGGATACGCCTATGACGGTTTCGCCTGATGCCGCCATCTTGCAAGGCTTGGAGCCCGAATGAGTATAGGCGGCGATGTTCTCGTGCAGAGCGTCCATGAAAGACCAGGCTTCCTCTTCGCCGAACGTCTGAAGCCAGGCGGAGACGTCGAGGAAGCCTGTGCCGGAGGAATTGGGGTTGGGCATCACGACATGGCCCTTGTATTCGGGCTTCGTGAGATCCTTCCAGCTGGTTGGCGGCGTCAGGCCGAGCTTCCCGGCCTCCACGGTATTGTAACAGAGAGCCGCCACATATGCGTCCATCCCTACCCAGCTCGGCGGCTTGTCGCCGTCCACGAATCTCGGGTCGAGTGCCTCTACGTTCTTCGGAGAATAAGGTTCGAGCATGCCCTCTAACTTCAGCAGCAGCAGCGATGTCGCAGCCACGCCCCAGACCACGTCGGCCTGCGGATTGTCTTTCTCCGCCAGAAGCTTGGCCGTCATGACGCCGGTGGAGTCGCGGACCCAGTTGATCTTGATGTCGGGGTGGGCCTTTTCGAATGTCTCCTTGTAACGGTCGAGGTCGACCGCTTCGATGGACGTGTAGACCGTGAGCTCGGTTTCGGCATAGGCGGCGGAAGATGCGAGGATGAGGGCAGTCGCCGCACCCAGGAAGATCTTTGAAAACGGCATGCTAATTCCCCTTTTTGTTGGCATTCGAATTGGCAAGCTCTTGCGGCGGCAACGGCGACTTGCGCGCCCTGAAATCCGCCCTGCCTGGGAAATCTGCGGGGGATAGATCGATAAGTAAAATCTATTTATTTTATATAAGTATTGTTCCAGCTTATATAGCTTCGCGCAGGGTCTCGAGACGAAAGGAGCGGCCATCGGGCCGCTCCCTTCCTCTACTACTGGACTAGGGCATATACACATCTGACCCTCCCGCGGGACCATTGCCTTGGGGCAGACGATAAACGGTTTGACCTTCGCATGCCCAAAACGATGCCACGGGCAGAACGCAGAAGCGGGAGCGAGGGCCCGCCGCAGGTATTCTCCCCCCTTGTGGGGGAGATGGCCGGCAGGCCAGAGGGGGTCTGCTCTCCTGCTCGCCCATCAGGACTACGTGACGCAGTCGTATGACTGCATCTTCGGAGTGCTGCAGGGTATGCTCGCGGCAAATTCGTCTGCGGCAGCATGCAGAGTTTGGGTTTAACCCCCTCTGGCCTGCCGGCCATCTCCCCCACAAGGGGGAGACGACAAGCGGCTTGACCTTCACCTCTCCCAAGCGATGCCGTCGGCAGACCGCATAACTGGAAGCCGGTTTCTCCCCATGGCAACGGCTCCCGCCAGAGGAGCAGATATGAACATGCCCTAGTACTACTCGGGGGCAAGTTTCCTTACGGCCAAGGGAGCGAGAAAGTCTTGACGTTGGTGAAGCTTTTCATCGCCTCGATCACGCCTTCCTTGTAGCCGTTTCCGGAGTCCTTGATTCCGCCGAAGGGCGACATTTCTATGCGATAGCCGGGCACTTCCCAGATGTTGACCGTTCCGACCTTCAGCCCGGCTATGTATTTCTGCATCCTGCGGTAATCATTGGTGCAGACGCCGGAGGAGAGGCCGAAGGCCGTGGAGTTCGACAGGGTGATCGTTGCGTCATCGTCGTCGGGAACCCGCACGATCGGAACGATCGGACCGAAGGTCTCCTCCAGCACGAGGTCCGACTGATGCGGCACCCGATCGACGACGATCGGTGGCAGGAGCGCGCCGCTTCTCCCGGGATGGTAGAGAATGTCGGCCCCTTCCTCCGCCGCACGCATCACCCTCTCTTCGAAAAGTGCCGCCGCCTTTTCGTGAATGACGGTCCCGAGATCGGTAGAGCGATCCATCGGGTCCCCGAAACGCAAGCGTTTTGCCCGTTCGAGAACCATCGGCACGAAACGGTCCGCGACGCTCTCCTGGCAGAGAATGCGTTTGACCGCCGTGCAGCGCTGGCCGGAATTCTTCGTGGCCCCGGCTACCGCAAGGTCGGCGGCCCTGGCGAGGTCGTCGTCGGACAGGTCGTTGAGGATGATCAACGGGTCGTTGCCGCCGAGTTCGAGTACCTGGCGTTTGTAGTGCGCATTGGCGGCGATCAGTTTCCCGACAGGAACGCTGCCCGTGAAGGTGACGAGATCGACATGCGGGTTGGTGATCATTTCCATGCCGATATCGGCAGGCCAGCCGGTGACGACCGAAAGCATTTCCGGCGGCAGGCCGGCCTCGTAAAGAATGTCGGCGAGCAGCAGCGCCGTCATCGGCGTGAGCTCGGTCGGCTTCACCACCACGCAGTTGTTGGTCGCAATCGCCGGCGCGACCTTGTGCGCCACCATGTTCAACGGGTGATTGAACGGGGTGATCGCCGAAATTGCGGTCAGGGGCTCGCGCATCGTAAAAATCTTGCGCGCCTTTCCGTGGGGCGTGAGGTCGCAGGAGAAGATCTCGCCGTCGTCGCGGATGCACATCTGGCCGGCAAGGGTAAAGACATCGAAGGCGCGCCCGACTTCATAGAGCGAGTCCGCCTTCGAGATGCCGAGTTCCAGCGTGATGACGTCGGAAATCTCCTCCTTGCGGGCGGCCAGCGCCTCCGCGGTCGCCAGCAGGATTTTCTGCCGCTCGTAGCGCGTGAGCTTCGGCTGATAGGCGGCCGCGATCGCAAAAGCCTCTCTTGCGTGTTCGGCGCGGCCGGCGGGTACGGTGCCGACGACAGTGTCGTTCCAGGGATAGCGGACTTCTACGCGGTCGTCCGTGTCGACAAGGCGACCGGCTATTCGCATCGGTTCGTGGCGCACCGCGATTCTGACCTCCGCTTTCGTCATAGCCCGCCCTCCGCACCGGCCTCGGCCGCCGCCGTGACCGCGTAGAAAAACGCATCGAAATTGCGCAGCCGGGGCGCGTTCGGGAGTTCCGGCAGCACGCGGTTGACGATGAAGGGAACCTCCTGCTCGGTCAGCCCGCCATGGGAGCGCAACGGCTCGTCGAGTGCGGCCAGGTCGTGCCGGTGCTCGCTGGTGCCGAGCGTCTTGTTTTCGGATGAGACGAGTACGATGTCGCCGATGCGGTCTTCCGGCAGCTCGAAGCGCCGGCACGCCTCCTCGCGGTCGAGCACGACGTCGATGCCTTGGATCGCTTTCAGCCTTGCCATGATCTTGCTGCGGTCGCATCCGTCCGGAAGATAGGCGGTGGCAAAGGACCCGAGCGCGCCGTGATGCACGACATAGGGGTCGGTGATCGGCAGGATGACGCGGGCTGCATCCTTGCCCAGCCATTCGTCGAGCAGGTCCTGAACATAGATGACGTCGGGTGAGCCGTCCGCCTTGTGCTTCGGCTTCATGCCGTGATCGGCGGTGACCACGATGGCTGCTCCGAGCCCGTCCAGTTCGGCGAGATATCGGTCGAACATTTCGTAGAAGGAATTGGCTTCCGGGACGCCGGGAGCATATTTGTGCTGAACATAGTCGGTCGTCGTCAGATACATGATGTCGGGACGAAACTTCCTGAGCAGCTTGACGCCCGCAGCGAAGACGAATTCCGAAAGCGCTGCCGAATAGACCTCGGGAACCGGCCGGCCGAGCCAGGCGGAAGCATTGTCGATTCCGTGCTCCGCGCGGGTCGCCTTGTCCGATTTTTCGGACGAGAAGCAGACGGCGCGTTCTTCGTCGAAACGGAGCCCTTTTCCGAGCAGCGCCCGCAGCTTGTCCTTCGCCGTGACGACCGCGACCCGGGCGCCTGCATCATAGAAAGCCTGGAAAATGGTGGGCGCGCGCAGAAACTTCGGATCATTCATCATCACCTCTTCGCCCGTCGACGGCTCGTAGAGGTAGTTCCCGCAAATTCCGTGCACCGCCGGCGGGCTGCCGGTTGCGATCGAGAGATTGTTGGGATTGGTAAAGCTCGGGATGACGCTGTGCGCCAGCCGCACGGCGCCCCGTTCCTTGATGCGTTTCAGCGTGGGCATCAGCCCGGCGTCGATCGCTGCGTCGAGATAGGCCGGCTCGCATCCGTCGAGGCAGACCGCAATTGCCGGCACGCGGGGCCATGGATAGCGGCGGCCATTCACCGTCACCGAAATCTTGGACATCTGGTTCATTGTTGTGCTCCTGGAGGGGTGATCGGTCAGGCGGCGAGGCGGGCGCGCTCGGCGAGCGCGAGCGCCGGCGGGGTGGCGGTGTCGACCCTCATCTCCGCGAGGCTCTCGGCGGCGGCGGCGACCACCTTTTGCATCACATGCGAGTCCATCTGGCCGATGCAGCCGATCCGGAAGCTGTCGACGACGGTGAGCTTGCCCGGATAGATGATGAAGCCCCTCGCCTTCATCAGTTCGTAGAAGCGCTCGAAACTGAAGTTCGGATGGGCGGGGCTGAAGAAGGTCACGATAATGGGCGAGAGCCATTCGTCACCAAGCAGTGTCTCGAAGCCGAGCTGGCGCATGCCGGCGACCATGACGTCGCGGTTGTTCGCGTAACGCGCGCCGCGTCCGGCAACGCCGCCTTCCTTGCGATGCAGCCGCAGCGCCGCGAGAAAGGCGGCGACGACATGGGTCGGCGGAGTAAAGCGCCATTGGCCCGTCTTGTTCATGTAGGCCCATTGCGCATGGACGTCGAGACTCAAGGAATGGCTGCGGTCCTTCGCAGCCTCCAGTTCCGATTTTCGCGCGATCACAAAGCCGAAACCCGGAACGCCTTCGATGCATTTGTTGGCGGAGGAAACGATCGCCTCGTAGCGGAAATCACCGACACCTGCGGGCACTGCGCCGAAGGCGCTCATGCTGTCGACCAGCAGCTTGCGGCCGCGGCTGTAGACTGCCTCCGAAATCTCCTCGAGAGGATTGAGAATGCCCGAACTCGTCTCGCAATGGACGACCACGACATGGGTGATTGCCGGATCTGCATCGAGAGCGGCCGCAACCTCGCTGCCGCGCGGGGGCATATAGTCGCCCTTGTCGATCGAGACGTGAGCACGGCCGAGATAGTTGAGCGTCTGGGCGATGCGCTGACCGTAGGCTCCGTTCATCAGCACCAGAACCTTGCCGTCGCGGGGAATGAAGCTGCCGAGCATGGCTTCCACGGAGAAGGAGCCGCTGCCCTGCATGGGGACGCAATCGTATTGGCCGCTCTCGTCTCCGGCAATCGCAAGCAGTTCGCGACGCAACTCGGCCGTCATGCCCCGGAAGTCACCGTCCCATGACCCCCAGTCGCGCAGCATCGCCTCCTTTATGGAAAAGGCGGTGGTCAGCGGTCCAGGCGTCAGCAGGTACGGCTCACCCAATCTCGGCGCTTCGAGAACGTCATTCGTCTTTGCATCTGCGGGCATCTGGTTTCTCTCCTTTGAGAACTGCCGGGACAGGGCGAGGATGGCGATCTCGAATGTATCTGTAAAATCGATATTTCATATCGATACATCGATTTAGCTTATCACCCTTTGACGAGCGCAAGCCGGCTCTCGAGCAGATCCCCTCGCTGCTTCAAGATCGGATAGGCGAGCGTGGCCAGGAGGGAGTTCACCTCCTTGAGTGCCCGCGCGACTTCGAGGTGCATGTTGCTGGACTCGACGCTTTCCGCGCGCCCTGCCCGCAATCTCGCCAGATGCCGTTCGTGACTTTCCCGCACGAGCGCGCGTACCCGCTCCTTCTCCCGGACGAGCTTTCGCGCCATCGCCGGGTCATCCGACACCAGCAGGTTGAATGCGAGACGCATGTTGTCGCGCACGCTGGCGTGAAGCGCCTTGAGCTCGGTCCAGCCCTCGTCGGAGAAGTTGTTGCCGTTCTCCAGCTTGTCGCGGGCGATTTCGACCAGGGTCTTGGATACGATGTCGCCGGCATGTTCGAGATTGATGGCGATGTCGATGAGTTCTACACCCCGCCGCGACTGACGCTCGTCGAGCACGCCGCGATGGATTGCTGCGAGATAGAGCTTGATGTCGCGGTGGGCGCGGTTGACATATCCGTCGAGCCGGCGGATTTCCTCGATCTTCGCCGGGCTCGGATGCTCCAGAAGCTCCATCACCGGACAAAGCATCCGCTCGACCACTTCGCCCATGAACAGCACCTCGCGCGTCGCGGCGGCGAGGGCCGCGTCGGGGCTGTCGAGCAGAGCCTGGTCGAGCGCGCTGATTCGTCGCGCAAGTGTGTCGCTGTCTTCGGAGCTCTTGAGATCCGATTTGATGAGCGACGTTACGGCGCTGGCGGCAAGCTGCGAAAGCGGCAGGCAAACGATCACGAGGCAGGCGTTGAAGGCCAGATGGAAATGAACGAGCTGCTCCGCCGGGGTAGCGCCAAGATGTTGAAGTTCTGCCGACAAGGGGCCGATCACCAGCAAGGCGATCGCGGCGCCGAAAGCCCGGAAGAGGAGATTGCCGGCGGCGACGCGCCGCGCCTCGGCTGAAAACCCGCGCGTCAGCCACATGGCGATCAACCCGCTGCCGAGATTGGCTCCGAGGATCAGCGGCAGGCCTGCCTCGACCGGCAAAAGTCCCTGTGCGGCAAAACCGAGGATGAGGATCAGGACCGCGACGCTCGAATGCACGATCCAGGTGAAGAGCATCGCAGCCGCGAAGGCCGTCACCTGGTCCTTCGCGAGATAGCCGACGACGGCGGGCAACACGTCGCTCTGCTTCAACGGCAAGGTCGCCTCGCCGATAAGCTTCAGCGACATGAGGACGAAGCCGATGCCGAGCAGCATGCGGCCGAGTTCGCGGGGCTTGTCGCTTCTGCCCTTCAGGTAAAGCAGCCCGCCGGCCGCAAGCAGGAGCGGCGACAGCCAACCCAGGTCGAACGAAAGAACACGAACCACCAGCGCCGAGCCGAGATCCGCTCCCAGCAGGACGGCAAGGCTGGTGTTCAGGGTAAGATAGCCGCTCGCCGAAAGACCGGAGGCGAGCATTGCCACGGCGGTCGAGCTTTGCAACAGGACTGCAAGGACCGTGCCGCTCGCGGCGGCGTAAATGCGTCGCTCCCCTCCCCTTGCAAGCACACGCGTCAACGACGTGCCATAGGCGTTCTCGACGCCGCTGCGGACGAGATGCACCGCGTAGAGCAGCAGTACGGTCGCGCCGGCGAGATGCAGCGAGAGGGCAACGAGAGTCATTTTCAATCGCTCCGGAAACCAATCCGAAGACCGTCACTTTTCCCTTTACATAAATCAAATCGTTCGTTTCTATCGTTTGATTAGATCAGCTTATGATTGGGAGGGCCCATGCGTTACGTCCAGCTTCGCGCGTTCCACAATGTTGCGGTTTGTGGAGGCTTCTCCCGTGCGGCAGAGGCGCTGTTCCTCACGCAGCCGGCCGTGTCGGATCAGGTGCGCAAGCTGGAAGAGGAATATGACGTGCTCCTCTTCAACCGGAACAAGAAACAGGTGACGCTGACCCAGGCAGGTCACCAGCTGCTGGAAATCACCCGCCGCATGTTCGACACCGAGCAGCAGGCGCTCGATCTGCTTTCGGAATCGCGCGCATTGCGGGCCGGCACGCTTCGCATCGTCGCCGACGCCGCCCACCATCTGCTTCACATCCTCGCGGCCTTTCGTCAGAAATATCCGTCGGTTCAGATCTCGCTGAGGGCCGGCAACACGGAAACGGTCATCACCAGCCTCTATTCCTACGAGGCCGACATCGGCGTGCTCGGCGAGGTTCCCGAAAGCCGGGAGTTCGACATCGTCAAGCTGAACTCGACGCCGATCATCGCTTTCGCGTCGACCGAACATCCGATCGCCCGGCGCAGCACTGTCAGTCTCGAGGAACTCTCGGGCCAACCGCTGGTGATGCGCGAGCGCGGTTCGAAGACGCGGCAGAAGCTCGAGGATTTCGCAGCCGCCGCCGGCGTCGCCCTGAAGCCCGCCATCGAAGCGGAAGGCCGGGAGGCCGTGCGGGAGATCGTCGCGGCCGGTGCCGGGGTAGGCTTCGTCTCAGCCGCGGAATTCGGCCGGGACGGACGTCTCACGCCGATCGAGATCGTGGGCGCCGAAATGCTGATGGACGAGGCGTTGATCTGCCTGAAGGAGCGCAGCGGCGGAAAACTCGTGCGCGCCTTCTTCGAGATTGCCCGCTCGCTGGCGGAGAGGTGATTGGAGCAGCCCGCTTCAGGCGGCGGCTCGCGGCTCCCCGACATCCGCCCGCACGCGCTCCGACTTCGGGTCATAGGGGCACTTCAGGTGAGCGGTTGCCGGGTGGCGCTCACCGGCAAGATCGATCTCGAAACGCCCGCTTACGATGAACTCCCGATCGACCCCTCCACGATCCTCGATGAGACCGAGTGCGACCGAGCGGCCAAGCGTGTGGCCATAGGCGGCTGAGCGGACTTCGCCGACAGGTTTGCCGTCACGCAGGATGAGTTCCCCGCCCCAAAGCATCGGCTCGGGATCATCCAGGGTGAACTGCACGATGCGTCTGACAGGGGCGCCGGCCTGCTTTGCCCGCATCAAAGCCTCGCGGCCGATGAAGCCGCCCGGCTTGTCGAACGATACGGCGAAGGCGAGCCCCGCTTCGTGAGGATTGATGTCGGGCGTCAATTCGCGGCTCCAGGCGCGAAAGCCTTTCTCGATGCGGAGCACCTCGAGAGCGTAATAGCCGCAATCGACGAGTCCTAGATCGCGCCCCGCCTGGTGCAGCGCCTCGTAGACGCCCACGGCAAATTCACTGGGCACGATCAGCTCCCAGCCGAGTTCGCCGACATAGGTCATTCGGTTGGCGTAGGCCGTCGCATAGCCGATGTCGATCTCGCGGATGGTCGCAAAGGGAAAGCCCGCATTCGAGAGGTCGGCGGAGGTGATCCGCCCGAGTATGTCGCGCGCATTCGGTCCCATCAGCGCCAGCACCGCGTAAGCCGAGGTCACGTCGGTGAGGGTGACATGGGCGTCCGG
The DNA here is from genome assembly GCF_030064585.1 of Ensifer meliloti. Taxonomy (NCBI): domain Bacteria; kingdom Pseudomonadati; phylum Pseudomonadota; class Alphaproteobacteria; order Hyphomicrobiales; family Rhizobiaceae; genus Ensifer; species Ensifer meliloti. Next base: position 259,873 of record NZ_CP120364.1, on the reverse strand, counting down.
TGAGGTGTTCCTGCGGATCCAATCGGCGTCGTGCACCGCCTGCGCGGATCCGGTGACGATGAGGAACCGGTCGACGGCGAGCCGCATCACCGTCAGGTCGCTTTCATAGCCGCCCCGTTTGTTGAGCATGCCCGTATAGACCGACCGGCCGATCCCGACATCGACGTCTGCGGCGCAGATGCGGTTGAGCGCCTTCGCTGCGTCGCGCCCCTGCACAAGCAGTTTGGTAAATGACGTTTGATCAAACATCCCAGCAGCTTGTCGCGTCGCGTTCATCTCCCGCTTTACCGCCTCATGCCAGTTCTGCCGACCGAAGGCATAGTCCGTTTCCGGTCTTTGGCCTGCTTCGGCAAACCAGTTCGCGCGCTCCCATCCCATCTTCGAACCGAAGCATGCACCCTTGGAGGCAAGCCGGTCGTAGAGCGGCGAGCGCCGGAATGGACGCGCCGTGTGCAGCTCGCGGTTCGGCCATGGCATCGCATAGTGCAGTCCGAGCGTTTCCTTCACCCGGTCGTGCAGCCAGCGCGGGTTGTTGTTGAAGCGCGCGAAGCGGCGAATGTCGACCGGCCAGAGGTCCATCGCCGGCGCACCGTTGACGATCCATTCGGCGAGAGCCCGCCCGGCGCCCCCCGCGCTGGCGATGCCCATGGAGTTGAAGCCTGCGCCGACATAGAAATTCCGCAGTTCCGGCGCCTCGCCGAGAATGAAATTATTGTCCGGCGTGAAGCTCTCCGGGCCGTTGTAGAATTTCCTGACTTCGGTTGTTTCGAGCTGCGGCACGCGCACGAGCGCGTTCTGCATCAGAATCTCGAACTGGTCCCAATCATCGGCCAGCAAGGCGAATTCGAAGTCGTCCGGAATGCCGTTCATGCCCCAGGGCTTGGCTTCCGGCTCGAAGCCGCCCATGACGAGACCTCCGACTTCCTCCTTGAAATAGATGTAGCCGTCCGGGTCGCGCAGCACCGGCAGGTCCGGATGCACCCCCTCGATCTTGCCGGTGACGATATACATGTGCTCGGCCGAGTGCAGGGGGACCGTCACGCCGCACATCAGCCCGACCTTGCGCGCCCACTGGCCGGCGCAATTGACGACGATTTCGGCGGCGATATCCCCCCGGTCGGTCTCGACGCCACGCACCGTCCCGTCCTTGACCGTGATGCCCGTCACGCGCACGCGCTCGATAATGCGGGCGCCGCGGTTGCGCGTCCCCTTCGCCAGCGACTGGGTGAGGTCCGTCGGATTGGCCTTGCCGTCTCCCGGAAGCCAGACGGCTCCGACGAGATCGTCCATCGCCATCACCGGCCAGAGATCGGCGGCTTCCCGCGGTGAGATCACCTCGACGGCAACCCCTTGCGCCCGCGCCGAGGCTGCGGTCCGCTTCAGCACGGTCATGCGATCGCTCGTGCGCGCCACGGCGAGCGAGCCGCAATTCTTCCAGCCCGTCGCAAGGCCCGTCTCTGCCTCCAGCTCACTGTAGAGCTGCGTCGAATATCGGATGAGGCCGGTCATGTTGGCATGGCTGCGCAACTGCCCGACAAGGCCGGCCGCATGCCAGGTGGTCCCGCCGCTGAGTTGCCCCTGCTCCAGCAGGACCACGTCGGTCCAGCCGAGCTTCGTGAGATGATAGGCGACCGAGCAGCCTATGATGCCGCCGCCGATGATGACGACCCGCGCCTGTGTTGGAAATTCCTGCGCCATGAACCGACCTCCCAATGGACTGGTGTCAGCATAGTCACGGAGTCACAGAATGCAACAACAAACGCAACAAAATGCAACATCACTCTGCGGCGACGACGAGGCGCGGGCCCTTTCGCCCGAGTGCTTCCGAGATCGTCGGGGGCGGCGGCGTATCCACGATCACACCGGCCGCCTGATGGAACCCGGGTATGCGAAGGGGAGTCAGCCGTCCGAACTTTGAACTGTCGAGGACGAAGTAGGCCTTGCCCGCCATCGCGATCATGCGCGAGCGCTGCTCGGCGCCATTGCGGGTGAAGTCGGTAACCTCGCCGTCAGGAGAAAGTCCTCCCCCGCCCAGAAAGGCGATGTCCACTCGGAAGCGGCCGATTGCCTCCAGCGCGTCGAGGCCCACTGCCGCCTCCTCGGCAGGGTCGATCTCGCCGCCCAGCATATGAACCCGGACTTGCGGCTGGCGGCACATGTGCAGCGCGATGGCGAGGCCGGTGGTGCAGACGGTCAGGTCACGCAGACCGCTCAATGCATGCGCGACGGCCAGCGTCGTCGTGCCGGAATCGAGGAAGACCACCATGCCGTCCTTCACCAGTTCGGCCGCCTTGCGGCCGATCGCTGCCTTTGCAGCGGCGTTTTCCCCGCTTCGCAGGACCAGCGCCGGCTCGGTTGCTTCGAACAGTGTGGCGCCGCCATGCACGACATCGAGCTGGCCGCGATTCGCCAGCAACTTCATGTCCCGGCGGATCGTTTCGCGCGAGACGTCGAAATAGGCGGCAAGCTCGGCAATGCTCACCGAGCCTTCGGAAGCGACGCGCCTCAATATTTCTTCGTGGCGGCGGGGCGCGAGCGCCCGGGTGTTCGGCAATTTGGACATGCGGACAATGTTGCAATATTTGTGGCGCGCCGCAAGCCACGTCGCGGGCGTGAAGCGCGCGGTGAGGGACGGCTGCGATGCAGGTGCTTAATTTGCGATTTGTGGTGTTTTGTGAGCCGAAAGGCGGCACGGCGAGACTGAGGTCATGCGGCCTGAACGACGGTCACGGCAATCATGTGGAAGACGTCGGCCGCACTGCAGCCGCGCGAAAGATCGTTGGCGGGCCGTGAAAGTCCCTGGAGGATCGGGCCGATTGCCGTCGCGCCGCCGATCCGTTGGGCGATCTTGTAGCCGATATTGGCCGCGTCCAGGTTCGGGAACACGAAGACATTGGCCTCCCCGCGCAGCGCCGAATGCGGCGCCTTGGTCAGACAGACGGCCTCGACGAAGGCGCTGTCGAACTGCAATTCGCCGTCGATGATGAGATCGGGCTCGGCGAGCCGCGCCATGCCGGTCGCCTCGACGACCTTCGAAACGCGCTCGTGAGCGGCACTGCCTCCTGTCGAGAAAGAGAGCATCGCGACTTTCGCCCGTTCTCCTGCAAGCATTTCATAGGACTTGGCCGACATGCGCGCGATGTCGGCGAGACCGGCTGCGTCCGGGTCCACGACCAGGCCGCAATCCGCAAAGACGAAGGCGCCCTTCCTCGCGTGATGGGGCTCGCAGAGCATCATGAGGAAGAAACTGGAGACGAGCCCGACGCCGGGCGCCCTGCCGATCACCTGCAATGCGGCACGAACCGTGTCTGCGGTCGTTGCGACCGCGCCGCCGACAGTCCCATCGGCCATTCCTTCGCGCACCATCATCGCGGCGAAGGTCAGCGGTGAAAGGGCGGCCGCCCGAGCCGCGGCCGCATCGACGGCTTTGCTCCTTCTGCGTTCGAGATAGGCAGTCGCAAAATCATCGGTAAGCGGAGAGCACGCCGGGTCCTCGATCCGGAATTCCTGCGGGATCGCGTCCAGGGCTGCGAGCCTCTGCGTGATCACCTCGCGGTTTCCGACGAGCGTAATCTCCGCCAGGCCTTCCCGCCTCGCCTGCACGGCACCGGCGACGATCCGGGGGTCCTCGCCTTCGGGAAGGACGATGTGCCGCGGCGCTTTCCTTGCGGCGTCGATGATGCGATCAAGAGGTTTCATCAGCTGTGTCCCAGATAGTACATGCCGGCGAGGATGAAGACGGCGATGAACAGCGTTTCGGCCACGACGAGCGCAACGGCATCTCCGCCGACTTCGAGGACGCGGCGCAGCGACGTCTTCATGCCGACGGCGACGATGCCCGCCAGCAGCGCCCATCTGGATATCGCCATGCCGACCTCGCTTGCGAGCACCGGCACCAGCCCGGCGGAATTGAAACCCGCGAGAACGAGGAACGCCAGGACGAAGCCCGGCACGAGCGGCGCGCGCTTTCCGATCGACGCGCCCTCCTGCGGAACGCCGCGCAGGACGAGGGAAAAGATCAGGACGACCGGCGCCAGCATCGTCACCCGGATGAGCTTGACGAGCGTCGCGGTCTCGCCCGCCTCCGGCGAGACCGAAAAGCCGGCTCCCACCACCTGGGCGACATCATGGATCGTGCCACCGAAAAAGATGCCGGTGGCCTGACCGTCGAGCCCGAGATACTCGGCGACGATCGGATAACCGATCATGGCAAGCGTGCTGAGCACGGTCACCGACAGCACGGTGAAGATCAGATTGCGCTCGGAAAACTCGTTGCGGGGCAGCACGGCGGCGATGGCCATGGCGGCCGAGGCGCCGCAAATGGCGACCGCACCGCTGGTGAGAAGCGCGAGACGCCACCCCCGGCCAAGCAGCCGGGCAGCCACGAGGCCGAACAGGATGGTTGCCACGATCGCCGAGACGAGCAGCAGAATGGTGCCGCCGCCGAGGCCGATCAGAAGATCTACGCTGATGCGCATGCCGAGCAGCGCCACACCGATCCTCAAGACCAGCTTTGCCGAAAGCTCGATGCCCGCGACGCAACGGCCTTCTTCCGCCAGGAAGTGGAAGGCGATCCCCAGCAGCAGCGCCATCAGCATCGCCGGCGCCCCGTAATGCTCCGACAGGAACTGGGCAGCCATGGCGACGGCGGCCGTCACCAGGAGACCCGGTCCATAGGTCGACAGGACGACCGACAGGGATTGCTTCCGTCGCTCGGTTTTGGAGATCGCGTCCATCTTTTCTTCCCGTTGAATGAGCTCGGCGGTGATCACCGCCGCGCGAGTCGCGAGAGTTTCTTACATACGTCGCTGGGTGCGCATGTCGGCGCGATCGATGCCGGCCACCGCTACCGGCTTCTTCATCGCATCGCGGCGGAAAGGCTCGCCGAGTTCCTGGTTGAGGACGACCTCGACAAAGGTGGTGATCCCCTTGGCCTGGTCCTCGATCGCCTTTGCAAGCGCCTCGGTGAGTGCGGCCGGCGTGTCGACCGTCACGCCCTTGAGGCCGCAGCCATCTGCAACCTTGGCGTAGCTCAGGTTCGGATTGAGCTCGGTGCCGACGAAGTTGTTGTCGTACCAGAGCGTCGTATTCCGCTTCTCCGCTCCCCACTGGTAGTTGCGGAAGATCACCATGGTGATCGCCGGCCAGCCTTCGCGGCCGATCGACGTCATCTCGTTCATCGAGATGCCGAAGGCGCCGTCGCCGGCAAAGCCCACCACCGGCACGTCCGGGCAGCCGATCTTGGCACCGACGATCGACGGGAAACCGTAGCCGCAGGGGCCGAACATGCCCGGCGCCAGATATTTCCTGCCCTGCTCGAAGCTCGGATAGGCGTTGCCGATCGCGCAATTGTTGCCGATGTCGGTGGAGATGATCGCCTCCTTCGGAAGCACGGCCTGGATCGCCCGCCAGACCTGGCGAGGCGACATGCGATCGGGCTCGCGCCGGCGTGCGCCGACATTCCACTCCGTTCCCGGATCGTCATCCTCATGGTCCATCGACGAGAGCTGCTGCAGCCAGGCCGAGCGCGTCTGGTGGACCAGCGCCTTGCGCTCCTCGCGGCTTGCGTCGCCGGCGGCGGGCGCAAGCTGCTGGAGAATCTGCTGCGCCACCTGTTTCGCATCACCGCAAATGCCGACTGTCACCTTCTTGGTCAGGCCGATCCGGTCGGCATTGATGTCGACCTGGATGATCGCCGCATCCTTCGGCCAATAGTCTATGCCATAGCCGGGCAGTGTCGAGAACGGATTGAGCCGCGTACCCAATGCCAGCACGACATCTGCCTTGCTGATCAATTCCATCGCCGCCTTCGAGCCGTTGTAGCCCAAGGGTCCGACCGACAGCCGGTGGCTGCCGGGAAAGGCGTCGTTGTGCTGATAGCCGCAGCACACCGGCGCATCCAGCTTCTCCGCAAGTGCCATGGATTCCTGGATGGCGTTGCCGATGACGACACCGGCGCCGTTGAGAATGACCGGGAACTTCGCTTCCGATAGCAGCCGCGCGGCTTGGGCGATGGCCGCAGGTCCGCCGGCCGGCCGCTCGAAGCGGACGATGCGCGGCAGATCCACGTCGATCACGTGAGTCCAGAAGTCCCGCGGGATGTTAATCTGCGCCGGTGCGCAACCGCGCCATGCCTTCTCGATGACCCGGTTGAGGACTTCGGGAATGCGGCTCGGATCGCGCACTTCCTCCTGGTAGCAGACCATCTCCTCGAACATCGCCATCTGGTCGACTTCCTGGAAGCCGCCCTGGCCGATGGTCTTGTTGGCGGCCTGCGGCGTGACCATGAGCAGCGGCGTATGGTTCCAGTAGGCCGTCTTCATCGCCGTGATGAAACCGGTCACACCGGGGCCGTTCTGGCCGATCGCCATCGACATCGTGCCGGTCGCCCGGCTGAAGCCGTCGGCCATCATGCCGGCATTGGTCTCGTGGGCACAGTCCCAGAACCGGATGCCCGCCTTCGGAAACAGGTCCGATACGGGCATCATCGCCGAGCCGATGATCCCGAACGCATGCTCGATGCCGTGCATCTGCAGGACTTTTACAAACGCCTCTTCGGTCGTCATTTTCATGTCATGTTCCTTTCGCGTTGAGGGTAAGGCCGACCGGGCGGCTAAAGAATTTCGTCCTTGAGGTAGTACCAGCGATACATGCCCCACTGGCCGAGGCGTCTGAAAGGCGTGAGCAGGCCATGGCTCGGCAGCGGCGACGTGAAGATCGGCAGGTCGAGTGCGCCGCCCTTGCCCGCCACCATCTGGGCCATGCGGCGGCCGGCCTGGGCGGAATACATGACGCCGTTGCCGCCATAGCCCATCGCATAGAACAGCGGCTGTTTCGGATCGGGCCGGAAGATCCGCGGCATCATGTCGTGGCTGACATCGACCCAGCCCCACCAGGAATAGTCGATCGTGATCCCCTTCAGGATCGGAAACTTTCGGTAGAGCCCTTCGAGCAGCCGATCGAGATGTTTGGGGTTGACCGCGTCGCGGCCGGTGATGGCGCTGCGGCTGCCGATCTGCACGCGGCCGTCCGGCATCATCCGGTAATAGTGGCGCAGCGTGCGCGTATCGGTGAGCGGTATCCGCGTCTTGAAGTTCAGTTCGGCGCGTTCTTCCTCGGTCAGCGGGCGCGTGACGATCGAGTTCGAGAGGATCGGCATCAGCCTGTGCCGCGTCAGCGTATGCAGGTCCGGCGAGGTATAGCCCGCCGTTGCAATGCAGACGGCGCGCGCACGAACGGTACCGCCCGGCGTAGTCAGATGATAGGCGCCGTTCTTCCAGTCGCAGCCGAGAACGGGGCTTGCCGTGTGGACCCGCGCACCGAGCTTGCGTGCCAGATTGAGGTAGCCGAAGGCGAGCTTGGCCGCGTGGATGCCCATGCCGTCCGGTTCGTACATCGCCCCCCTCGCCTCTTCGTCGCGTACGAAGTCGCGGTGGACCTCATGGCGGCCGACGATGCGCGAGCGGTAGCCGAAAACCTCGTTGAGGAGCCGCGACTCGGCTTCGAGCGCCGGCATCACCTTGTCGCGATGGGCGATATAGAGGTGGCCGCCGTCCTGAGGGTCGCAGTCGATTTCGGGCGAGCGGATCAGGTCCCGGAAGAGATCGAAGGCTTCGCTGATTTCGCCATGCAGCCTTTTGGCCACATCGACGCCCCAGCGCTCGATCCATTGCGAACGCTTGAGCCGCCCGGCGGAAATCTGCGCCTGGCCGCCATTGCGGGTGCTGCAGCCCCAGGCGACGCCATTGGCTTCGAGCACCGTCGCCTTGATGCCATGCTCTTGGGCCAGATGGATCGCGCAGGAGAGCCCCGTATATCCGGAGCCGACGATAGCGACGTCGACGTCCATATCGCCTGTAACGGGCCCGTCGTCGGCAGGCGGAGTGCCGGCCGTGCCGATCCAGTAGGTCGGCGCATAGTCCTTGCCGTCGCCCGGATTGGGCGCGCGGATCGGATCATAGGTCGGATCGAAGGGCTTCCGCGATGCGATCGGTCTGGCCAGTTGGTGTTCCATGTCGTGATCCTGCCCTGGAGGCTCTCAGTATCTCGGCTGCGGTTCGATGAGCGGTCGGTTCTTTCGGAATGCCTGCTTGCGGACGATCTTTCCGACGCGAAGCGTGAAGAGATCGCAGCCTTCCGCGACGATGCGCGTACCGTCCTCATTGGTCCCCGAGAACGTCCACTCGGAGACGGCGCGATCACCGTGGACGAAGTGGCTGTGATGATCCCAATGGGCATCCCGAATTGCCGTCCATACGGCTGAGAAGGCATCGGCGATCGCCTCGGCGCCGGCGATGCGCTTGCCGCAGGCCTCCGGGCCGGCAACGGCGTTGAAGACGCAATCGGCGGCGAAAAAGGCCATGACGTTGTCGATGTCGTGTCTGTTGAAGGCGTCGAAAAGCTTTGCAAGATCTTCGGCGGTCATGTCGAAATTCCTTTGTTCATGCCTGGGCATGGCTTCGCCGGGCGGGCGGCCGTAGGCCCGTTGAAATGCTTGAGAAGAGGTTGTCCGGGGCGGCCGACTAGGTCCGAGCGGCTGCCGTCACACCTTGCCCTTCCAGGGAATGAGCGCCTTTTCGAGGTAGCGGATCATGAGATCGAAGGCGAAGGCGAAGACGCCGATGACGACGATGCCCATGATGACCGTATCGCTGGCGAGGTATTCGGCGGCATTCAGCACCATGAAGCCGAGGCCACGATGGGCGGCCACCATTTCGGCGGCGACGAGCGTGGTCCAGCCGACGCCGATCCCGATACGCATGCCGGTGAATATCTCCGGCAGTGCAGCCTTCAGGATCACATGTCCGATCACCTGGGCTCGCGTCGCGCCCATCGCGTAAGCCGCATGGATCTGTTCCGTCGAGACCGAGCGGACACCGGCTCTGGCGGCGATCGCCATCGGCGCGAAGATCGCCAGATAGATCAGGAACACTTTCGGGAATTCACCGATGCCGAGCCAGATGATGATCAGCGGCAGATAGGCCAGCGGCGGCAGCGGCCGGTAGAATTCGATGATCGGGTCGAAGAGACCGCGCACCACCCGGTTGACGCCCATGAGGATGCCGATGGGAACGGCCGTGACGAGAGCCAGCAGGAAAGCTCCGAGCACGCGGCCGAGACTTGCCAGCGTATGCTGCGCCAAAGTGGAGTTCGAGACACCTTCCGTAAGCGCGATCACGAACTTGTCCCAGACGGCGAGCGGCGACGGCAGGAACAGCGGCTTGATCCAGCCCATTTCGGTCACGAGCAGCCAGAGCGCGATGAAAGCAAGGGCCGTGAGCAGGCTGATGTGGCCGCTCATGCCGTCGCCCGGCGCACCGTAGATCCTGCCCGGACGAACCGGTTTGCTTTTTGCGACACCCTCAAGCATGGAGGAGCTCCGGGTTGCCGGACTGGAGCTCGTCGCCATAGATGATGCCGAGGATTTCTTCACGCATGTCGATGAAGTCGCGGCTGGATTTGATTGCGCGTGCATTGCCGTTCTCCAGGAAGCGTTTGTTGAAATCGAGCTCGTAGGTATGGGTGATGCGGCCCGGACGGGGCGACATCACGATCAGCCTGGAGCCGAGGAACAGCGCCTCCTCGACGCTGTGGGTGATGAAGAAGAACATCTTGTTGGTGAGTTGCCACACTTCCAGCAGCAATTCCTGGATGGTCTCGCGCGTCAGCGCGTCGAGGGCAGCCATAGGCTCGTCCATGAGCAGCATCGCCGGATCGCAGGTGAGTGCGCGGGCGATGCCGACACGCTGCTGCATGCCGCCGGAGAGGTGATATATCATGTGCCGGTGGAAATCCTGCAGCCCGACAAGGGCCAGATTTCTCGTCGCCAGGTCCCGCCGGGTCGCCTTGTCGACACCCCTGAGCTTCAATCCGAACTCGGTATTGTCGATGACGTTGAGCCACGGGAGCAGCGCATGCTTCTGGAAGACGACGCCACGGTCGGCGCCGGGGCCGGTGATGCGGCGGTCTCCCAGCATGATTTCCCCGTCGCTCGGCGCCATGAAGCCCGCCATCAGGTTGAGGAGCGTGGTCTTGCCGCAGCCCGATGCACCGAGGGCGACGACGAAATCGCCGCTTTTGATTTCGAGATTCACGCCCTTGAGCGCGATGACCGCCTGGTCCGAATAGAGACCGGGATAGGTCAGACTGACATTGCTGACGTTGAGCGTTTCCATGTCGCAAGCCTTCCTGGAAAGTGCTGTGTCGAGGGTATCAGCGGCGCTCCTGGCCGCGCACGGCGCGCGGGCGGGAGCGCGCGTCGTCTGCTACTTGGCGGCTTCTTTCGCATAGGCGCTGTTGACGAAGGGTGCGTAGTCGTCGAGCGCGGTGTCGATCTGTTTCTGAGCGACCAGGAACTTGGCGCTCGCCTCCAGCGCCCGGACAGCGCCGCCGCCAAGCCACTTATCGGAGACCTGTTCGTCGGCGGTCGGGAAGGACAGGAGGTTCAGTGCCTGGACGATACCCTCGGCGTCGCCGCCGATCAGCTTGACCATGCCCTGGACCTGCGGCGAGTCGGCCTTCCAGCCGCTGCCATTCGCCTTGTAATCGGCATAGGCGTCCGCGAGCACCTTGGTGAAGGCGGCCATGAATTTGGGGTTTTCCTCGGCCCATTCCTTGTCGGCCACAAGCCCGTCGAAGGTCGGCACGCTCGCGGCGCCGATCGCCTCGGAATCGGAGATGACCTTGCCGCTCTTCAGGAGTTCCGACAGAGCCGGCGGCCAGACATAGGCGGCATCGATATCGCCGCGCTGCCAGGCAGCGACGATCTGCGGCGGCTTCATGTTGAGGATGTTCACTTCCCTCGGATCGGTTTTCCATACCTGTTCGAGGCCGACCAGCAGATGGAAGTGCGAAGTCGAGACGAAGGGGACACCGACATTCTTTCCCTTCAGGTCTTCCGGCTTTTCGATGCCGGATCCTTCTCGTGCGACGAGCGCTTCCGACTTGCCGATATTGTCGAGGATCCAGAAGAGTTCGAGCTCGACGCCGCGGGACGCTGCGGCCGTCGTTCCGGTCGAACCGATGACGCCGATCGGCACGTTTCCGGAGGCGAGCGCCGTCGAAATGTCACCGCCGGAGCTGAACTGGCGCCAATCGATCGTATAGCCGGCTTCCTTCGCTGCAGCGTCGAAGCGGCCGTCGGCAATCGCCGAGATGAATGGACCGACGATCTGCTGATAGCCCACGACGACGCTGGTTTCCGCCTGGGCGGCGAAGGAGGTGAGGACGCCGGCGGCGATGGCCACGGCTCCGGATAAGTGCTTGAAACTTCTAAGGTGGATCATGTCGTTACCCTCTTTGGTTATGTCGCCCCGCTTTTGCGGGGTCGCGCCGTACATTGAATGACGGTCTTTGCTTGCCGAATAGAAATAGGCCCACGCCTCGGATTGCCTTATATCCAGATAGGAAGTTAGATGAGTCCAGTTGGATGAGGTGAACAATGGCGGGCTCGACGGTCTCCGAAACGATCTTCTTCCTCGACCGGGCCAGCCAAACGGGCCTGCAGGCGCAGATCCGCGAAACGATCGTTTCGGCCGTATTGTCGGGCCGCCTGGCGCCGGGCGCCCGATTGCCCTCCAGCCGCAAACTTGCGGCCTATCTGAATATTTCGCGGATCACCGTAACGCTCGCCTATCAGGAACTCGCTTCCCAGGGCTATGTGGAGGCGGCGAGCCGGAGCGGTTACCGTGTCGCCGGCAAACCCCCGACGACAGCCATCGCGATGCAGGCCGCCCATGCTGCGGCCGATGTCATCGACTGGTCGGCCAAGTTGCGCTCGACCTTCATCGTCGCCAAGCAGATGCGTAAACCCCTCGACTGGCGAGCCTACCCTTATCCGTTCCTATACGGTCAGATGGACCCGTCGCTGTTCGACCTCACCGCCTGGCGCGACTGCGCGCGACGGGCGCTGGCGCGCGAGGATTTCGAGCTGATGGCGGGCGACTTCGCGGCGGCGGACGACATCCAGCTTGTCAACTATATCTGCTCGCGCACATTGCCGGGCCGCGGCATCCGCGCCAACCCCGACGAGATCCTGGTGACGGTGGGCGCGCAGAACGCCCTCTGGATCGTCATCCAGCTCCTATTGCGTCAGGGCGCCCATGCGGTCTGTGAGAACCCCTGCCATCCCGACATGAGTGCATCGCTTCGCTTGAGCGGCGCCGGGATCACCTTCGTCGACGTGGACAGGGACGGCCTGCCGCCCGCCGCGCTTCCGGAAAAGGTCGATGCCGTGTTCGTCACGCCCAGCCATCATTCGCCGACCGGCGCGACTATGCCGATCGAGCGGCGGGCGGCCTTGCTCGCGGCGGCCGCCTCCAAGGATTTCATAATCGTCGAGGACGATTACGAGTTCGAGATGAGCTTTCTGGCGCCCCCCTCCCCGGCCCTCAAGGCCTTCGACCGCAGCGGGCGGGTCTTCTATATCGGCAGTTTCTCCAAGTCGCTGTTTCCCGGCCTGCGTCTCGGCTATCTGGTGGCGCCGGCTGCCGTGATCCGGGAGGCGCGGGCACTACGCGCCCTGATGTTGCGGCATCCGCCGGGACACCTCCAGAGAACGGCCGCCTATTTCCTGGCGCTCGGACACTATGATGCCGTGCTGCACCGCATGCGCGAGGAGTATCATCGCCGCCACATCATCATGGACGCCGCCCTCCGGGACGCCGGATTGAAGATCGCCGGATCTGCGGCTTTCGGCGGCACGTCCTTCTGGATCGAGGGGCCGGAAGGTCTCGATGCGGACTTGCTGATGAACGCTTTGCGAAAGGACGGCGTGCTGATCGAATCCGGGTCGCCCTTCTTCCCGAAGGACGACGGCCCATGCCGCTTCTTCCGCATGGGTTACTCGTCGATCGCGCGCAACCGCATAGCCGACGGCGTGGCGCTCACTGCGGCACGGATCGCGGAGCGGGGTTAGAATGCTGCAGCATCGACGATCCGGCGTTAGCACTTCACGTACCCCAGACCCTCGACGATCTTTCCGTCCCGGACGCGCATGATGTTGACGCCGCGAACCCGGTCCGCTTCGCGCTCACTCCAGCGAAGCTGCCAGCGGATGATCCCGCGGTCGCCCATTGTGGAGATTTCCTCAGCTTTGAAGATAAGGTTGGCGGACGACGCCACTCCCTTCCAGAACGCGAGGCAAGCCTCACGCCCTTCGTAGCGAGCACCATCCGGGGCCGGCGCCGTATTTTCGAGAACACAACCCTCGCCGATGAGGTCATCCAGGTCTTCGGGGCGATGCTTCTCAAATGCGTTGTGGAAGCGCTTCACGATTTCGCGGGTAACTTTGCTGTCACTGATCATTTTCTCACCTCATTGAACGATGGAGCCGCTGTTGATCTCGAGCGCGTGGCCGATGATGGACTAGGCTCCGGTTGACAAAGGAAACGGCGATCCTTGCGACTCCCGCGTGTCGTCTTGCGGTGGCGAATGACCTCAGCAATGTCTCTCGGCCGCGTGGCATTGTCTATACAGACAGGTCTGCCTATCTCTTGACTGTACAGACCTGTCTGTTATAGTCAAGGGATGAAGCAAAAAACATCTGAAAGCCCGTCTGAGGGCGGCTCCGCGCGCCGCCGTTTGCTCGATACCGCGACTAGGCTTTTCTACGAAGCCGGCATTCATACCGTTGGCATCGACCGGATCATCGCGGAGGCGGGCGTGGCCAAGGCGACCTTCTACAAACACTTTCCCTCGAAGGATCACCTCGTCGTCGCCTATCTCGAAGAGATAGACCGGCTCGGGCGTGCGGCAGTGGCGGCGCTCCCGAAGCAACCTCCTGGAAAAATGATCTCGGCTGTCATGGGGCGTATCAGCGAGGCTGTGACCGCCGGAGGCTGGCGGGGATGTCCGTTCCTCAATGCGGCGGCCGAATACCCGGATCCGGATAGCCCTGTGCGACGGGCGATCAATGCGCGCCGCGTTTGGTATCACGACAGCCTCCGGAACCTTCTCGCAGAGGACGGCGATCCAACGCCTTCCGTCACCGCTTCCCTGCTCGTCGCGCTTTCCGACGGCCTGCTGGAAAGTGCCTATCTGGATGATGCCAAAAGCGTCCCCGCCCTTGTCAACGAAGCCGTGGCCAGGGTGCTGGACCGCCGATGAGCGCCGCTCGCCGCCCGAGCAGTACCGGTCTGCGCCAGTTCCTGGATCTCCAGCAGCAGTACGATTGGATGGAGGGCAAGACGACTCTCCGCGACACCGACAAGCGCGCCGAATCCCTGGAACTGCGGTTCAAATATGTCCCGCGCTTTGAGAAGCTGCTGCTCCGGCCGCAGGCGCCAGAGGTCCTGGAGATTCTCCAGCGCTACGGCCGCGAATGCATCCCGATCCCGCGCCGGACTGAGCGGCACTACTGGTCGGTTTCCTGTCTGCCGTCGACTGCGGGCAAGGCGCTGGTTCGCGTCAATGCGAGTTGGATGGAGCTTTTTTCGCTCTATGCGGATGGCGAGGGCATCAGCGCGCTTTTCGTGGTGCATCTTTCCGATTTCACCACCGACCATTCACTCGATCACGACCAAGTAGACGTAGGTCTTCTTGAGCGCTCCGTCGTGACGCCGGAAGACGTCGGCTATTTCTTCCCCCGAGGCGAGGACATTTTCGGCATCAAGGTCCGCGGCGCCTCCTCAATCGCCAAATTCCTCGCGGCGCGCCCAGCATTGCGGGCTATCAGGGCGTTCAACCTTACGCATATGAACCGGGGGCGGAACGCTTATCAGGCGAGCCACTGCTACAGCCTGGCGGATCATATGCTGAATGATGAGGAACACTGAATAACGGTCCAGGACATCGGCAGCGGCCGAGGAAAGCATCATGAACAATCCGCAGACTATCGGCGCTTGCCGAGTTATCGCGTCCTGCCGCTAGCTTTCCTCGATCGAATCCACCCGGTCCGGATAGAACGCCATGTGGTCCTTGATTTCACGGACCGCGTCATGCGGATTCTCATAGGTCCAGACGGCATTCTTCGAGCGCTCGCCACCGGGTGCGATGCTGTAATAGGACGCATCGCCCTTGTAGGGGCAATAGGTCCCATGATCGGTGCGCGCAAGCAGCGACATGTCGACGTCGCTGCGGGGGATGTACTGCACGGGCGGATAGGACGCCTCGCGCAATGTGAGCGCGTCGCGCGTATCGGCCACGACGCGGCCTTCGAGCTTGACGACGACGCGTCCGGGATTGCGCTCGACAGTGATCGGATGGTCGGGGCCTGGAATTCTGATCGGCTTGTCTGACATGAGCCTTCGCCTTCAGGTGGTTGCACCGCCTCTTAAATAGGGTCACGCCGCCCGCTTCCCAAGGGCCGCATCGCCTCGACGGGGTGGGATGGCTTCCTGTCCGGCCAAAACAAAATCCTGAAACATCGGAGATCTGAAAGAGTTGGGGCGGGATGCGGGCGGAAACGCGCGTGCGCCTTTCCTTGATCCCGCTCGAAGTCCAGCCAGATTGGAGATGCCGGCAGATGGTTACGAGAACAGGCGGGTGCCTTTGCGGAGCGCTGAAATATGAGGTCAGCGGAGAACCTTTACGGGTGGGACTTTGCCATTGTGCGGACTGCCGCAAGGAAAGCGGCTCCTCTTTCGTGACCTTCGCGGTCTGGCCCACCCGGGCTTTCAAGTGCTCCGGCGAAGTCAAGATATTCGCCGGCCGTGGCTTTTGCCCGGACTGCGGATCGCGGCTCTTCAACCCGGGAGAAGAGGAAACCGAAATTCGCGTCGGTTCACTGGACGACGCCCCGGCCACTCTCAATCCGCAATACGAGATCTGGGTCGTCCGGCGCGAGAGCTGGTTGCCTCCCCTTCCGGTGCCGCAATATACAGGGGATCGAAGCTCCAGCTAATATTTTCTCGTGCGCTTATTTTTATTGGTATGTGTGCTTTTTAAAATTGACGCGCGATAAGTTTTGTGATGTTTACTCCCTGCCAAGGTCAGGGACGGGAGGGCCTTCCTGCCTGGTTGCAAACGTTGAAGGCCCGCCGTTTCCAAGGGAGGGGAACCATGAACATGCCCCGCATTCTCAAAACTCTCGTCGCCGGCACCGCGCTCACATTGCTGGCGTCCGGCGCCTTCGCCGACGGCATCGGCGCATCGCTCCTGACCCAGCAGCACCCGTTCTACATCGAGCTCGCTGAGGCGATGAAAGCCGAAGCCAAGGAGAAGAACGTCGCGCTCGAGGTGGCGATCGCCAATCAGGACCTCAACAAGCAGCTCGCCGACGTCGAGGACTTCATCGTCAAGGGCGTTGATGTGATCGTCATTTCGCCTGTCGACAGCCAGGGCGTACGCGCCGCCATCGCAAAGGCGGAAGAAGCCGGCATCAAGGTGATCACCGTCGACGTTCCCGCTAATGGCGCGACGGTGACGTCGCATATCGGCACCGATAATTTCACCGGCGGCGTGAAGGCGGGCGAGCTCATGGCCGAGGTTCTCGGAAACAAGGGCAAGGTCGCCATTATCGACTATCCGACCGTTCAGTCGGTGGTCAATCGCGTCAACGGCTTCAAGGAAGCGATCGCCAAGCATCCGGAAATGGAGATCGTTGCGACGCAGACGGGCATCACCCGCGCCGAAGCCCTCGCTGCCGCACAGAACATGCTGCAGGCCAATCCCGACATTACCGGCATTTTCGGTTTCGGCGACGATGCGGCCCTTGCCGCGGCCGTTGCCGTCAAGGCCGCCGGACTGGAATCGCAGGTCAAGGTCATCGGTTTCGACGGCATGAAGGAAGCACGCGATGCCGTCGATGGCAATCCGGTGATGGTCGGCGTGATCCAGCAATTCCCGGACCAGATGGGCAAGCAGGCGATCGACACCGCCGTAAAGGTCGTCGCCGGCGAGACGGTACCGGCCGAGCAGCCGATCGTACCGGGCGTCTATACCGGGAAATAGGTCCCTCCCAGGACGGCTGCCGCCTCGGGGCGGCGGCATACCACGAGCGTATCCGGCGCATGGTGCCGGATACGCTCTGGTCCGGCTGAAGGAGGCCCGCCATGCATGGTTCCGCTGCGGATACCATTCTCAAGATCACCGATGTCACCAAATCCTTCGGGCAGGTCGCCGCCCTCAAGGGGATGCGGCTCGAAGTCCGGCGCGGCCGGGTTCATACGCTGCTCGGCGAAAACGGCGCCGGCAAATCGACATTGATGAAGATTCTCGCCGGCGTGCACGGGGCAACGTCAGGAGAGATCGTTCTCGACGGGCAGGCCTACCGGCCCGCCAACCCGCAGGAGGCCGCCTCGCTCGGGCTGGCGATCGTCTTCCAGGAATTGAGCCTCTGCAACAATCTGACGGTCGCTGAGAATATCCTCGCCACGCGCGAGCCGCGCCGTTTCGGCTTCATCAACGACAAGGCGCTCGTCGCCAAGGCGCACCGGATCGTAGCCGACCTCGGACTTCCCATCGACGTTACGGAGAAGGTCGGCAATCTCTCGATTGCCCAGCGACAGCTCGTCGAGATCGCCAAAGGCCTGAGCCATGATGCCAAGGTCGTCATTCTCGACGAGCCGACTTCCTCGCTCAGCGACAGCGAGGCCGAGATCCTCTTCGAGATCATCGGCCGGCTGAGGCAGCGCGGCGCCGCGATCATCTATATTTCGCACCGCATGGAAGAGATCATGCGGCTCAGCGACGACATCACCGTCATCAGAGACGGCGAATATGTCTCGACGCATGCGCGCGACGAGGTCACCATCGAGACGCTGATCGCGTTGATGGTCGGGCGCCGCATGGACGAAATCTACCCGCCGCCGGTGCACCATGTGGCGGCGGACAGGGCCCCGGTCCTTGCAGTCGACCGGCTGACGCGCGAAGGCGAGTTTCAGGACGTGTCCTTCGACGTGCGCGCCGGTGAGATCCTCGGCTTCTTCGGCCTTGTCGGTTCGGGCCGCTCGGAGGTGATGAACGCGCTTTTCGGCATGAAGAGCGCCGCAGGCACGGTGCGCCTCGATGGTGAGGTCGTGCGGTTCCGTTCCCCGGACCAGGCCATCGCCCGCGGCGTTGGTTTCGTGACGGAGAACCGGAAGGAAGAGGGCCTCGTCCTCGGCCATAGCGTCGAGTGGAACATATCCATGGCGGCTCTCGCAGACTTCGCCGGAGGGTTGGGCTTCATCCGCAACGGCGCGGAACGGGCCGCGGCATCCGAACAGGTCGGGAAGCTCTCGATTAAGACGAACTCGCTGGAAACGCCGGCGGGGGCGCTCAGCGGCGGCAACCAGCAGAAGATCGTGCTCGCCAAGTGGCTGCTCACGCGACCCAAGGTGCTGATCCTCGACGAGCCGACCCGCGGCGTCGACGTCGGCGCGAAATTCGAAATCTACAAGATCATCCGCCAGCTGGCGGCCGAGGGAACGGCAATTCTGCTGATCTCCTCCGACCTGCCCGAAGTCCTGGGAATGAGCGACCGCGTGGTCGTCATGCATGAGGGCGCGCCCGGCGCCACGCTCGAAGGCTCTGCCCTCACTCCAGAGACGATCATGGCTCACGCGACAGGTTTTCAATCATGACACAGAACACAGCAGCCAAAGCCGCCCTGGTTCGGGCTCTCAAGCAATATGGCGGCATCTTCCTTTCGCTGGTGATGCTCTGCATCGTCTTTTCCTTCTTCAACCCGCGCTTCATGACGGTTGTAAACTTCATGAACATCCTGCAGCAGGTCGCCGTTGTCGCGATCGCGGCCTTCGGGATGACATGGGTGATCCTGCTCGGCGAGATCGATCTTTCCGTCGGTTCGATCATCGCGGTGGCAGGAATGGTCGGGGCGCAATGCTTTGCCTTCGGAATGGGTTTCGTGCCGGCAATCGCGCTGACGCTCGCCGCCGGCGCCCTGATGGGAATGTTGAACGGGGTGCTGACGGCCAAGCTGCTCTTGCCGTCCTTCATCGTCACGGTCGCGACCATGGGTATCTATCGCGGCATGGTCAGCCTGCCGACCAACGGCGCGCCGGCCATGATCGAGAACGAAACCTGGACCGCAATCGGCACCGAGAGCTTCCTGGGACTGCCGATCATCATCTGGGTCGTCGCCGTTCTCTTCGTCATCAATCAGATCGTGCTCAGCAAGACGAGCTTCGGCCGGCGCGCCTATCTGACCGGCGGCAACCGTGAGGCGGCCGTCTACTCCGGTATCAAGGTCGACCGGCTGAAGATCCTGATCTTCATGATCTCCGGCGTGATGGCGGCCATCAGCGGCGTGCTGCTTTCCTCCCGCCTGTTCTCTGCACAGACCAATGCGGGCATGAGCTACGAGCTTGACGCCATCGCCGCGGCCGTTCTCGGCGGCACCAGCCTTGCGGGCGGCGTCGGAACCATGGTCGGCACGGTGATCGGCGCGCTCATCATCGGCGTCATGAACAACGGCATGAACATGCTCTCCGTCCCTTACTTCTACCAGCTGATCGTCAAGGGACTGGTGATCCTCGTCGCCGTCTGGCTCGACGTCCGTGCCAAGCAGGCAAAGCGCTGAACCACGACACGAGTGACATCCAAATGCACAAGATACTGACGATCGGCGAGATTCTCGTCGAGATCATCGCGACCGAGAAGGGTGACGGGTTCCGGAAGGCGACGCCGCTCATCGGCCCCTTCCCTTCCGGTGCACCGGCCATCTTCATCGACCAGGCCGGCAAGCTCGGTCAGCCATGCGCGATCATCTCCCGCGTCGGAGGGGATGATTTCGGCACGGTCAACCTCGAACGCCTCAAGGGCGACGGCGTCGACATTTCCGGCATCGAGGTCGATCCGCTCGCCACGACCGGCAGCGCCTTCGTCCGCTACCGGCCCGATGGCAGCCGCGCTTTCGTGTTCAACATCCGCGACAGCGCCTGCGGCAAGATCACGCTCGACGAGCGCATGACCCGGCTCGTCGGCGAATGCAGCCATGTCCATGTCATGGGCTCTTCGCTCTACGCGCCGAGCGTGGTCGAGAGCATTCTCGCCGCGATCGGCATCGTCAAGGCCGGCGGGGGCACGGTCTCCTTCGACCCGAATCTTCGTCCGGAGATCCTCAAAAGCCCCGGTATGCGCGAGGCGCTGCTTACGGTGCTCGCCGAGACCGATCTCTTCCTGCCGAGCGGAGACGAGCTTTTCCTCTTCACCGAAGCAAAGACGGAAAGTCAGGCGGTTGCGGAACTCCTCGCATCCGGCATCAAAGCCGTCGTCGTCAAACGCGGCGCGGCGGGCGCCAGCTATTTCGATGCCGGGGCGGCGCTCTCCCTGCCGGGCTTCCCGGTCGAGGAGATCGACCCGACCGGGGCCGGCGATTGCTTCGGAGCCACCTTCGTCAGCTTCTGGCTCAACGGGGCGAGCCCTCGCGAGGCCCTTGAATTCGCCGCCGCTTCCGGCGCCCGCGCCGTCATGCACTTCGGCCCTATGGAAGGCGCTTCGACACGCGCGGAACTCGAACGATTCATCAGCGAGCAACAGGCCTGATCATGCAAGAGAACCATCTCATCGACATCGCGCGGTGGAGCGAGCGTCCCGGCCCGCGCGGAATACCGTCGATCTGTTCCGCGCACCCGCTCGTCATCGAAGCTGCCATGCTGCGCGCACACCGGGAGAAAACGCCGGTGCTGATCGAAGCGACCTGTAACCAGGTCAATCAGGACGGCGGCTATACGGGCAT
This sequence comes from Ensifer meliloti, assembly GCF_030064585.1. Classification (NCBI taxonomy): domain Bacteria; kingdom Pseudomonadati; phylum Pseudomonadota; class Alphaproteobacteria; order Hyphomicrobiales; family Rhizobiaceae; genus Ensifer; species Ensifer meliloti. The sequence goes on along the minus strand of NZ_CP120364.1, from coordinate 239,253 downwards.
GACGCCTGAGGATTTCACCCGCTTCGTCGGCGCCATCGCCGACCGGATCGAATTCCCCCGGGAGAAGATCCTGCTCGGCGGCGACCATCTCGGCCCCAATCCCTGGAAGCATCTCCCCGCCGATGAGGCGATGGCCAAGGCAGAGGCGATGATCACGGCCTATGCGAAAGCCGGCTTCACCAAGCTGCATCTCGACACCAGCATGGGATGCGCCGGCGAACCGACGGCGTTGCCCGACGCCACCACGGCGGCCCGCGCGGCGCGGCTGGCGGCCGTCGCCGAGGATGCCGTCGGCGGCCGTGGGGGCGTACTCCCGGTCTACATCATCGGCACCGAAGTCCCGATACCGGGCGGCGCGCTCGAGGAGCTAGACACCCTCGAGGTGACTGCTCCCGAAGCTGCCATCGAGACCGTGCGCGTCCATCGCGCGGCGTTCGAGGAGGCCGGCGCCGCCGGGGCCTTCAGCCGCGTCGTTGGCGCCGTCGTCCAGCCGGGCGTGGAATTCGGCAACGAGAACGTCATTGCCTATGCTCGTGCCAGGGCCGAAAAGCTCAGCGCCACTCTGGGCCAACTTCACGGGATGGTCTTCGAGGCCCATTCCACCGATTACCAGACGCCGGATGCGCTTCGCGAACTGGTCGCCGACGGCTTCGCGATCCTGAAGGTCGGACCCGGCCTCACCTTTGCTCTTCGCGAAGCCCTCTACGGCCTCGACCAGATCGCTGCCTTTCTCTTTCCGGCTGCGCGTGAGCGGACGCTTGCCGAAGTCACGGAAGCGGTGATGCGCGAGGAACCGGCGAACTGGGCAAAATACTACCACGGCTCGGCGGAAGAGCAGCGACTTCAGCGGCACTTCTCCTATAGCGACCGCATCCGCTACTACTGGCCGCATCCGAAGGCCGCTGCAGCCGTCGACGAACTCATGTCTCTGCTCGACGGCGTCGCGATCCCGGAAACGCTGATCAGCCAGTTTCTCGCCGGCAGCTACGCGCGCGTTCGCAATGGCGAGGTCGCGCCGCAGGCCAAGCCGTTGGCACTTGCCGCCGTCGACGCTGTTCTGCAGGATTATTTCGCAGCGTGCCGGGTCTAGATCAAGAAGTTGAGACGCGGGATGCGGGCGGCGGAAACCGCTGACACTTTTCCTCAACCCGCTCTAGCGGAAGCGCCGTGATCGGTGAATATTCCGAAAGATCAAATCAGATGAGCGGGGACGCTTCGACCGTGACGAGACAGATCAAGACGATGGAGGATTTTTCGGAGTTCGTCGGCCTGTCGCGCCCCACCGTCTCCAAATATTTCAACGATCCCTCATCGGTGCGCAAGAAGACGCGCGACGCCATCGAGGCGGCGATAAAGCAATCCGGCTTTCGGCCGAACATCTTCGCCGTCAACCTGAACCGCCGCCGAACCAACATCCTCGGGGTCATCGTACCCAATTCGACGGACCCGTTCTACATGGCTCTGACGCGCCGGATCGAGCACATTGCCGATCAGGCGGGGTTCCTCGCCTTCGTCCTTTCCTCGGACGGGAGGCCGGAGATGGAAGAACGGGCGATCGAAACCTTCAAGTCGATGAACGTCGCCGGCGCGATCATCGCGCCGCTCGGCGTCCAGTCGCATCACCAGAAGCTGAGTGCGCTCGGACAAAGCATCCCGCTGATCTATGTCGACTCGCCGCTCGACGACAGTTCCTCCTTCGTCGGAACCGACAATCGGCAGAGCTTCAGGCTGATGGTCGACTATCTCTGCCGTTCGGGCGGGCCGCCCTGCTATCTCGGCATGCCCCCGGTCAACAACAACGCCATGGCGCGCCAGGACGCTTATGTCGAGGCCATGCGGCAACTGAAGATGAAACCGGAGGTCGTGGAGACGACGGCATATGCCTCCTGGGACTTCGAGAAGTTCGGCTTCGACGAGACGCTCCGCATCCTGTCAAAGGGCGGTTTCCCGACGCAAACCGTTCTTTGCGCCAACGACCGCGTCGCCTTCGGCGTCATTGCCGCCGCGTTTCAGTCGGGCCTGAAGGTCGGGCGCGATGCCGACAGTGATCTGAGGGTCGCCGGCCACGACGACCATCCCTTGTCCCGCTACACCTGTCCGCCACTGACGACGGTCGCGCAGAACTACAACGAAATCGGCAGGCTGGCGATCGAACTGCTCCTGTTCAAGCTCGGCGAAACATCCGGCAACGGCGAAGCCTTTCGGGAGGACGAACGCATTTTGCTGAGCGCCGAGATCATGTTGCGCGGTTCGGCTTAGATATCACCTGAACTGTGCGCATGGCGCAAGCGCGAGTGCTCCCGAGCCGGTCCACAGGACACCCGTCAGGGCCAGGACTGTCAGAAGGCGTTCCGCGCGGATCAGGAAGGGCTGGTCGTCTCCCCGGTCGGCACAGCGCAGCGCTTGCGCGAGCTTTCCCGGAAACGAAAAGGCCAGCAAGAGTGCTCCGGCCGCGGCGAGTGTGGCCACAACGATGGATCCCGGAACGATGGTGGTCGCCCATGGGCCCCCGACGGCGCACGCCACGGCGTGGAAGGTATAGACGGCAAGCAGATGTCCACCCCAAAGGATCGGCCCGGCCAGAAGAAAGAGAATTGCGCCGGCAATGGGTGGTTCGCGGATTGGATCGTTCATGACGCACCTATCCGATCAGTCGCGGGAAGCCGTGAATCAGTCCGAGGCCCAGCAGCGACTGGGCGACGGTGTAGTGATAGAGCAGCGCGTAGCTGTCGTAGGTCACCCGCCGGACGGCATCCAGCTTCCCGGCCAGATGCCGCGCCATCGCGAACAGCCCCATGATCACCAGGGCGAAGACGAGTTGAGCGAAGAGAACGGCGCCGAGATAAACCATGGCTCCGTAGGCGTTCCCCTCGGGGCTCAAGCCGGTCGCCAAGTGTCCCCGGAGTTCAAGTGCGAACGCACCCGTCAGGCAGGCGAGCGAAAGAAGCAGAGCGACCGACATTGCCACGCGCGACGCCGAGAACACGCCCAGCCTGCGGCTGACAAGCCATAGGATACCCGAGCCGGCGAGAAGCAGCGCCGCGGACCCCAATGGCCAGCCAAGCGGCGGTGGTTCCGGGGAACCGATCGGTGCCCAGACCTCCGGCGAGACGACCCAGAGGAACAGGTAGGAAAAGACATAGGCGAGATAGAGGGACGCCGCAACGAACATCAGGACCACCATCGCCCACCAGGAGTGCGACGTCGGGCCGCTCATATAGGTGGGAAGACGGACGCCCTTGGCGATTTCGATCATGCCTTTCGAAGGCCCGGGGTCGAGCCCCCAGGCCCAGACTAGGATGAAGGCGATGGCGAGAACTCCGCAGACGGTCGCGATCGTCACCATCTTGACCGTCAGCAGCAGGAAGAACGCGGCCGTAAAGACGGCCGCGAGGAAAGGCGGCCAGCCGGGACCGGGCATCTGGATGACATATTGCGGACGGGCATGGATCGGCGAGGTCACGATCGTTTCTCGCCAACCGGTCGGAGCGTTTGGAAGATAATGATGGCCGTCGCGTACCTCCTGAGGGAGGCTCGGCCGGTCCCAGAGCGGTTCGCGACTGGTAATGTGGGGAATGCTTCGGGTCGAGTAGACGTCGTTCGGCAGCCATTCCAGCGTGCCCGCCCCCCACGGGTTCTCCTGAGGCCCATTGCCGAGGCGAAACTTCGCGGCGAGATCCACCAGAAAGACGAGAACGCCGACGGCAAGCACATAGGTCCCCACCGTGGAGATGAGGTTCAGCGTGTCCCAGCCCATTTCGCCGGGATAGGTCCAGACTCGCCGCGGCATTCCTCTGAGTCCTGTCAGATGCATCGGCAGGAAGGTCACGTTGAAACCGATGAAGATCAGCCAGAACACCCACCGGCCCAGCCGTTCCGAGAGCATCCGGCGGCTGAAGAGCGGCATCCAGTAATAGATCGCCGCAAACAGCGGAAATACGAAACCGCCGATCAGCACGTAGTGGAAATGTGCAACGACGAAATAGGTGTCGTGTACCTGATGGTCGAAGGGCACCATGGCCACCATGACGCCGGTAAGCCCTCCAAGGGTGAAAATGAACAGGAAGCCGAGAATGAACAGCGATGCGGTCGTGATCCGGAAGCGCTCCCGTCCCGCGGCGATGGTCGCGATCCAGGAAAAGACCTGGATGCCCGAGGGAACAGCGACCGCCATGCTGGCGGCGGAGAAGAAGGCGAGGCTCAGCGCCGGAATGCCTGTCGTGAACATGTGGTGCACCCAGAGCCCGAAGCTGAAAAACCCGGTGCCGATCAAGGCGACGACGATCAGGTGATAGCCGACGAGCGGTGTGCGGGCCATCGTCGGTACCATCATCGAGACGAGGCCCGCGGCCGGAAGGAAGATGATGTAGACTTCCGGGTGCCCGAAGAACCAGAAGAGATGCTGCCAGAGCAGCGGATCTCCCCCGAGTGCGGCTGTGAAGAAGGGCCATCCGAACGCCCGCTCGATCTCCAGCATCATCGTCGCCAGGATCACTGCCGGGAAGGCGAACATGATCATGCTGGCAAAGATCAGCATCGTCCAGGCGAAGATCGGCATCTTGGCGAGCGACATGCCCGGCGGCCGCGTCCTCAGCGCGCCAACGACGATCTCCACTGCCCCGGCGATCGCCGAAATCTCGATGAAGCCGATGCCGAGCAGCCAGAAATCGGCGTTGTCACCCGGCGAATACTCCATGAGCGTCAGCGGCGGATACATGAACCAGCCGCCTTTCGGCGCGAGGTCGTAGAAGATGGTCGAGAAGAAGACCAGCCCGCCGACCACATAGGCCCAGATGGCGAAGGCGCTGAGGCGCGGAAAAGGCAAGTCGCGCGCCGCCAGCATCTGCGGCAGCAGCATGACGCCGAGCGCCTCGACTGCCGGCACCGCAAAGAGGAACATCATCGTCGTGCCGTGGACCGTGAACATCTGATTGTAGAGGTCCTGGTCGACGAGGCGATTGTCGCCGAGGGCAAGCTGCGTGCGCATGACGACGGCCAGCAGACCGGCCATCAGGAAGAAGAGAAACGCGACGCCGAGATAGAGAAGACCGATCACCGTATTGTTGACAGCCGTCACCAGCCGCCAACCGCGCGGCGTCGCCCAGATGCGCTCCAGTTCGCGGACCTCGCCTTCGGGCCGGGGATCGGGATTTGGCAGTTCCATCATCCGCCTCCACCGCCAGTGTCGCGCAGGAAATAGAGGACGACCAGCCCCGCCAGGTAAACGCTGAGGACCGCAAAGGAGTCGTAACCCATCCTGAGGATTGTCCGGTCCCGCCGTTCGACCAGTCCGATGAAGAAGATCGCCGTGACCGTGATCGCGATCAGCGCTGCAAACGCCTCGAAGCGCCCGGCGCCGTTCATCACCGCGTCGGCACCTCCGGTGACATCGATGATGAAAAGAAGGGAGAGATCTATGAGGTTCGTGCCGAAGATATCCGACATGGCCATGGTATAGAGGCCGGCACGCGTGGCGCTGAACACCGTGCTGACTTCCGGCAGCGACGTCGCAATCGCCACGAGGACCGCACCGATGAAGCTCTGGCCGAGTGCGGTCGCTTCGGCGATCGCCTCTCCCGAACGCGACAGCAGATAGCCTGCGACGATGATGACGGCGCCGCAGCCCGCAGTGGCCCAGCCCACCACACGCAGCGATTTCTTCTTGCTGTCCTCGGCCTCCTTCCGCGCCCTCTCTTCCTCCTTCTCCGGCGTGACCTCCTCGTCATTCGCTATCCAGGGCCTGTCGCGCTGCGTCCGTGACAAGACCCACATGCCGAAGCCCGTGACCGCTGCAAGCAGCCACATCCACACGCCCGAGAAAAGCACCGGCACGTCGCCCACCACGATCGAGGCGGCGACGATCGACAGGAGAAGGATTTTGAAGCCGCCCTGCAGCATGACGACCGGGTCGGGAATGACCGAGGTCAGTGCCCGGCGGCCGATCAGCATGTCGGCAAGGGCGAGGATCGCCACCTGCATGGCGATGCCGCCGAGGATGCTGTTGACCGCGAGACTGGCGTCACCGCTGAGCGACGAGGTCACGCCTACCGCCAGCTCCGGCAGGGAAGTGATGCCGCCGAGAAGCACGACGCCAATGAAGGCTTGGCCTACTCCCGTCTTCTCGCTGATCGCATTGGCATAACCAGTGATTTTGACTCCTGACATCCAGACTGCCACGGCCGCCCCCGCGAAAATCGCGAGATTAAGCCAAAGTCCAAGGCCGGCGAAGTCAAGCATAGGTCACCTCAACTGGTCCAGATAGGCGGCGAGCTGCCGCAATTCGTCGTCGGTGAAGATTTCGAATGGCGGCATCAGATTTTCCGGCTTCACGTGCTGGCCGTCGCGGATCCAGCGGACGAAGGCGGCGACGTCGTTTTCGAGCGTGGCGGCGGCAAGCGAGTGCCGGCTGCCCACATGCGTGAGGTCGGGGCCGATCGTACCCCGGGCATCCGTGCCGCGGACCCGGTGGCATGCGGCGCAGCCGGAGGAGAGGAAAAGCGCCTGCCCTGCGGCCTGATCCGGATTCGCAGCCGAGGCGTCGCCGGCTTCGCCTGCGAGCCAGGAGGAAAACTGGTCTTCCGGCATGGCGATCACGTAAAAGGACATGAAGGCATGCGGCCCGCCGCAATACTCCGCACATTGGCCGCGACTGATACCGGCCTTCGTCGCTTGAAGCGTCAGCGTGTTGGTATGGCCGGGGATCATGTCGAGCTTTCCGGCGAGCCGCGGCACCCAGAAGCTGTGAATAACGTCTGCCGATGTCAGTTCCAATTCCACCGGCCGCCCGACAGGCAGCCGGATTTCGTTGGCGCTCTCGATGCGGCGTCCGGCCTCGTCCACATAGGTCACCCGCCACCACCAGCGCTCGCCCACGACCTCGATGCGCAATGCGCCCTGCGAGCGGGCCTCGGTGGTGCCAGGTGACATAAGGTAGAAGCCGTAAATCAGCAGGACGCTGAGAGCCAGGATCGGGAAAACGAGCCCGCCCCCGATGACTATCCTTTCGCCCGCGATGCGGGCACGCCAGCGCTCGCCGCCGAAAAGCGCGACCGCCGTGATCAGGCAGACCGCGAACAGAATGGCGGTCGAGAAGAGGACCAGCAGCCAACTGAGCGTGCCGATGCGCTCGGCTTCCGCGCCGGAAGGATCGAGGGCGGACTGCAGCCCGGCGCAGCCCTGCAGCGCGAGAGCGCTCGCCGCCGCGAAATATCGGGCGAGCCTCATCGGTTCACCTCCGTCATCGGAGCCGCAGCTCTTCCCGGAGGCAGTGAACCCAGATAGGCGGCGACGTCTTCGATCTGCGCCTCGTCCAGTGCGCCGGCAACCGCCGTCATGATCTTCCCATAGGGGGTCCCGATCCGCCCTCCGCGCCGCCAGAGCCGTATCTGCTCCTCTATGTACTCGGCATGCTGGCCGGCGAGGACCGGAAACTGCTGCGATTGACGTCCGGAATGGCAGCTCAGGCAGGCCGGTACGCCCTGATGCGCGATGCCGCGATTGGCAATGGCTTCGCCACGCCTGAGTTGCTCGGGATCAGGAGGCGCCGATTGATTTCCGGCGGTTGGCCGAAGCGCGGAATAATGCGCTGCCAGCTCCCGCATGGCATCCTCCGACAGAAGGTCGGCGACCGGTTCCATGGCACCGCTCGGGCGGGTCCCCTTCGCATATTCCTGGAGGCTGCGCAGGAGATAGGCTTCCGGTAACCCCGCGAGCCGCGGGATACGGTCGCCGTTCGTGCCTGTGCCTTCGCGTTCATGGCAGCGCCCGCAGGCCGTCAATGCGCTGCCGCCCACGGATCGCTCATCGCTACTGGCCTGGCTGCGCGTGAGGCCTGCCAGTTCGGGATAATTGCCTGCCGTTGCGGGCAGGCTCGCGAGGAATGCCGTGACGGCCCAGACCTCTTCGTCGCGCCGCGTATTCGGCCATGCGGGCATGCCGGTATATTTGAGGCCGTGCTTGACGATCCAGAAGATCTCCTCCGGCGGGCGGCGCTTGCCGATGTCCATCAGATCCGGAGGCGGGGGCAGCATGCCGCTGACGATCGGGTTTATCTCTTCCCCGGGGCGGTTGTGGCACGCTACGCACGCACCTTCGAAATGGGATGCCCCGAGTCGGATCATGCCGTCGTCATCGAGCGGCGGAACCTCGATCGTAAAGCTTCGGTTGGCGATCGATCGTTCGCGGATCAGCGTCAGGATCCAGGTCGTAATCCGCAGATGGTCCTTGGAGGCCGCGACGTTGTAGACCCCGGACCAGACGAACACGACGCCCGCGGTCACGAGCAGCACGGCGCCGAGCCCGACGATTTTCGCAACGGCCGTCCAGTGCAGGTTTCTCAGGTCCACGCTGCTGCACCTGTTCTGGATCCCGCCTCGTCTTTCTCCATCGTCAGAAGCCAGCGCGCGGCAATCACGATCCCTGCGAGAACATAGGTCACCGGACAGGCGACCAGCATGATAAGCCCCGCGAGCTGCTGATCGGCCAAAGTGGCGTTCACGGCTCCGGTCGCATGCGCCGTGTGGGATGCAGCGAAAGCGGGGTAGAGCGCTCTCGGCGCGAAGACGAAGAGCACGGCGAGAAGACAATAGAGCTTGCTGGTTATCAGAAGGGCGACGATCGGTTGCCAGGAGCGTTGACCATGAAGACGCAGGACCGCCCGCCAGAATAGGAATGCGGTCAGGAACAGGCTGGCATTCATCAGCAAATGAACCGTGGGAAATTCCAGTGCCCGGTTGAGAGAAGGCGGCGCATGCCAGGCCCAGAGGGCGGCGATCTGCGCAAATGTCGCGAGCGCCAGGGCCCGCCCGGCGATTTCCCGCCTCTGCAGCCGAACCCGCGTCACGGCGAATGCAGCCAGGGGCGCGGCGAGGTTCATCAGCAGGATATGCACTGCCATATGCGTCGCCAACGGCCCCATCACTCCCCCTAGTCCTCCGAGCGGCTGACCAAGACCGCGACGGTCAGGTTTCAGAAAGGTCGCCGGCGCAGGCGGCCGGTCGAAACACGGCATCGAAAGACCGTGTCGCAAGGCGAAACTGTTTGGGGTGCTTCATGGTTCCAATCCGCACCTCGTGGTTGCGAAGCCGGCCGAACCACCCGACGCGACCGCTCACGGAACAAATAGGCAGGCCCGAGGTTTCAACCGTCGACCGAACAGGAGGCACCGATGAGCCTGAATTCCGCATCGACTGCCGCGACCGTCACCACCCCGGTCCATTCGTTGCTCGTGCCGTTTCCAGTCGTCTGTTTTACGCTCGCCCTTCTGACCGATATCGTCTTCTGGCAGACGGGACATATCATGTGGCAGAACTTCTCCGCCTGGCTGCTCTTTGCCGGTATCATCGCCGGCGTGATCGCCGGTCTCGCCGGTGTGTTGGAGTTCCTGTTTCGAAGGGAGCGACGCAGGCAAGGGGCGGTTTGGCTCCATGTCGTCGGCTACATCCTCGTCTTCGGCCTCGCCTTCGTCAACAACCTCGTCCATGCCGCCGATGGCTGGACGGCTGTGGTGCCATACGGGTTGATCCTCTCCGCGGCGACGGTGCTTCTGACGATCCTCTTCGCTTTGCTTGGCCGCGCCACCCTCTATCGCAGGCAATCCGGAGTGAGCGGTTATGAATAGCTCTGCCTTCTTGGGTGTAAGATTCTTCATCGGAACCGGCCTTCTCCTCCTGGCGCTCGCAGGCTGCAGCGATGACGGCGCGGATTTCGATGTCTCGCAGCAGATCGGCCCCGATCCGGTCCTGCCGGAACCGACATCGGAGCTCCTGCCGGACATGAAAGTCGCCGAGGTCGTCGGCTGGCAGGACGGCAAGACACCGAGCGTTCCCGACAATCTCGTCATTGCCGCCTACGCGAAGGACCTTGCCAATCCGAGGACCGTCCATACGCTGCCGAACGGCGACGTTCTCGTCGTTCAATCGCGCGAACCCTCGGGCAAGCCGATAGAGCGTCCGAAGGACATGATCCGAGGTTGGGTCATGTCCATGGCCCATGGCGGTGGTGCCGGACCCGAAAAGGAAAGCAACCTGATCACGCTGCTCCGCGACACCGATCGCGACGGAACGGTGGACGAACGCCACGACCTGCTGACAGGGCTCCATTCTCCTTTCGGAGTTGCGTGGCACGACGGAACGCTTTACGTGGCGGCAGCCGATGCAATCCTTGCCTACCCCTACCAGCTCGGGCAGGCGGAGATCACCGGCGAGCCGCGGGTTCTTACGCCGCTTCCGGGTGGCCCGATCAACCATCACTGGACCAAGGACCTGGCCCTCAGCCCCGACGGGCGCTACCTCTATGCCTCCGTCGGCTCCAACTCGAACGTAGCCGAGCGCGGGCTCGAGGCCGAGAAAGGCCGTGCTGCAATCTGGCAGGTAGATCGGGAAACGGGTGCGGCCCGCGTCTTCGCGTCCGGCCTGCGCAATCCGAACGGGCTGATCTTCCATCCCGAGACCGGCGTGCTCTGGACGGTCGTCAACGAGCGTGACGAACTGGGGCCGAATCTCGTGCCGGACTACATGACTTCGGTGCAGGAAGGCGCCTTCTACGGCTGGCCATGGAGTTATTTCGGCGCCCATGTGGACGAGCGGGTCCATCCGCCGCGGCCGGACATGGTCGAGAAAGCGATCCCGCCGGACTATGCCCTTTCCAGCCACGTCGCCGCCCTGGGTCTGGTCTTCTCCAACGGCTCCGCCTTGCCGGAGCCCTTCGCCAACGGCGCCTTCATAGGCGAGCACGGGAGCTGGAACCGCAGCAGCTTCAACGGTTACAAGGTCGTCTATGTGCCCTTCGAAAACGGCCGGCCGGCCGGAAAGGCTCCGGACGTCGTGACCGGCTTCATCGAAGGCGATCAGGCACGCGGTCGTCCGGTTGGCATAGCGATCGACGGGACCGGGGCGCTGCTCGTCGCCGACGACGCCGGCAACACCGTCTGGCGCGTCGCCGGATCCGACGGCAGGGTGACGCCGACCCCTGTCGGTACGGACGGACAGAGGGATAGCCCGGTCACCAGCGAAGCCAGCCCACCGGCGGGTGAGACAGGAGGAACAGCCGGAGGGGCCGCTCCTCCCGCAGCTGGTGCCACGCCTCCGGAGCCGCCGCAGACCGATGTTGCGCCGGCTACTCTGCCGAGGGCTACGGAACAGGGACCACCGGAGCAACAGCAATAATCTGCGATCTAATCCTCGGCGTCGCCGACCGTGTCGGCGACATAGGCATCGCGCTTTCCGAGCTCCTTGGGCCGCCCTGTCGTTGAATCCCTCGCCGTCTGATGTTCTAACTCGGCATTGAGTTCAGCACCGATGATGACGATCATGGTGGATATCCAGATCCAGAGCATGAAGCCGATCAGCGCGCCGAGAGCGCCGTAGGTGGCATTGTAGTTCGCAAAATTGTCGATGTAATACGAGAACGCCAGAGATGCGACGAGCCAGCAGATCGTGCTCAGGGCCGCACCCCAGGTAAGCCACCTGAGTTTGGCTGGCTCCCGGCTCGGACCGTAGCGATAGATCAGGGTGATGCCCGCCGCTATGAGCAACAGCATCACGGGCCAGCGTACGAATCTGAGCAGGCCTTCCAGTTCCAGGTGGAGAAAGGCCAGCACTGCCGGCAACACCGCGATGGCCGCGATTAGGACGGCAGTGAGGATCAAACCGGCCAGCGTGAATCCGATGCTCAACAGAGTCAGCCGGATGAAGCTGCGCTTTTCAGTCTCGTCGTAAGCGATATTCATCGCCTCGAAGAGCGCCCCCACTCCGTTGCGTGCGCTCCAGAGCGCGAAGAGCAGCCCGGCTATGAAGCCGAGGCTCAGGCTGGAGGTTTTCTGGGACGACAGGGTTTCCAATTGATCGGTCATCATTTGAAGCGACTGCGCCGGAAGGACTGCCGCGAGCAATGTAGCCTGCTCTGCGATCGTGGCCGGATCGGAAACCAGACCGTAGATGGAAACGAGCGAGGCGAGCGCTGGAAATGCGGAGAGGAGCACATAAAAGGTGACGCCGGCGGCAATGAGCGAAATCCTGTCCTCGCTAATCTGGGAAACCACGCGCCAGAAGACGTCACGCAGGCCCCTCGCGGGGATTTCGCCCGGGCTGTCGGCCGCGCGTCCCCTGCCCGCTTCGTGAGCCTGTTCGTCGGTTCCCCTCTGTGCATCACCGGATTTCATCTGATTGTCCTCGCGCGTTCGAAAGCCCGCCATGCCCCTGATCGGCCTTACCGACGGGCGATCGCGGGTGGCATTCGAACACGCTAAGCGATGCCTTGTTCCTTGCGATCGCCGCTATTCGGCATTGCGGCGCGAAACCCTTACTTCACGACAGAGCTTCTTTTCTCATGAGAAGTGCTCCATGCTCTCGTAGTGCGTTTTCGGATTTAAAAAGAACTGAATCATGAAACCTGCGACGCTGCGCTTAACCGCCTCATTTTTGTCGGGGGCTACTCCGTTTCTTCCGGCTATCGCGGGGAACGTGCAGTACGAAAAGGGAGAAGTTCGAAGTCAAAGCCTAGGCATGAAGAATGTCGTAGATGCCAATACCGACTGCCTCGAGTTCAATGATCAATGCTCGGTTTGTTCGTTGATGACGGAGTGGTCGAGTGCTCCTCGCCCAAGATCGCATGTATCAAGGGGAGTACCGTTCCACGATGAGATCGAAATGAAGTGGCACCTACATTGGCGGCACCGGGAATTTCCAGCCGTTGGCACCGGCCCCGCGTCATCTCGGAATGATGCTGATTCCTCCGTCGGCCTCGAGAACAGCGAATTTGATTTGGTCGAGGCGAGCCAGACCCTGCTGCTCCCGGGCGGCGACAAGTATGTCCTCGATGTTGACCCGCGCTCTTCTCAAGGCACGTTCGTCGACCTTGCCGTCTGCGATGAGCACCGTCGCCGTGCCGTCGAGGAACAGAGCGATCTTCGGCGACCATTGCTTGAGGTAGGAGAGAACGATATCGACGCCGAAGAGCGTCAGGATGAGCAACGTTGCGTTGACGATGGAGAAGTCGTCGCCGAGCAAGGCCTGCTGGGTCGTCTCCGCGATGATGAGCAGCAGCACGAAGTCGAAGGTCGTCATCTGAGCAACCGTGCGCCGTCCGGAAAGCCGGAGCGCGGCAAGGAGTATAAAATAGATCGTAATACCGCGAACGACGGAGTCCATAACGTATCTCCTAGGGCCAGACGATCGTCCGCACTGCCTGCGCCGGCTCGTCATCCATGCCTATTCGATAGGAAACGACACCCGGACTTTGGGCGCGAAGGTGCAGAGTCAGCACGAGGGGCTGTCGCGAAGCGGACCGGAAGCGGTATACCAGCCCTTCATCGCCTGCTTCGGCGGAGATCGGTGGGGGATCCATATCCTCCACCTGAAAGCTCCTGAAGAATTCAGGCGACAAGATCAGGCGCCGTTCGTTCCCGCCGCCGGCCAATGACGCGTTCAGCGTGTCGGAAGCCTCCCAGCGGCTGAAACGGGGCCCATCGACAGCGCCGCCGGCGAACGTCATGGTTTGCCTCTGAAGCCAGCCCCGTGAGCCGGTAACGCCCAGGACGGCGGCAAGCAGCGTCAGGCCAAAAACAATCCATGCGACGCGCTCCACTTTCCAGAAAGACTCCTGAAAAGCGCGATGCTCTTCGATCTGCAATCCGTCCGGTCGAACTGGTGGTTGATCCAAAGCTTAGACCTCGCCCTTGAGCTTTGTAGAATGGCTGAACGGGCGGGAATGTTCCGTGGAGCCACCCTAGACGACAGCCCGCTTCCTCGCCTCGGCGCATTCCGCCGCCAGGAAATGAAGCAGTTTCCGCACAGAAGGCAGCAGCCCGCGCCGCGAAGCAAAAACGGCATGGACGATGCCCGCGCGCGGGCGCCAGACCGGCAGAACGTGAACGAGCAGGCCCACTTCGACCTGCCGCCAAACCATCATCGTCGGCAGAGATACTACCCCCCACCCCGAAGCGCCGCGCCGCAGAGCGCGGCCATGTCGTCACTAACCAGCCGCGGGACATGCGGGACAATCACAGCCTGGCCGTCGGCATGTTCGAGCTGCCATTGATAATCCCGTTGCGGCGGCCCTCCGGTCACGCTGGGTAGATCGTGCAGGTCTGCGGCGAAGTTATGGATCGACCTGCAACGAAGGCGGGGTGGCGACCACGCATTGGGTGCTGGCGTCGAGCCTGCGCATGACCAGATCGGTCGGCTCGAGCGGCGCGATCGCGTCGACGCGCCGGTTGGTGCTTTCCAGATGGATTTTGAGAGCGGGGTAGGCAGTAAGGAAAACGTCCTAACAATAGAACAATGAAAGACCGCAACGATCTCTATTACTTCGTCCAGGTGGTCGACCACGGCGGCTACGCCACTGCCGCGCGCCAGCGACATTCAGAAGTCGAAGCTCAGCCGACGCATCCAGCAATTGAGGAACGGCTCGGTGTGTGACTGCTGAACCGGTCTTCCCGCCGCTTTTCCGTGACCGAAATCGAACGCGAATACTATTATCGCTGCGTCGCCATGCTGGTCGAGGCCGAGGCGGTCGACCAGGTGATTGCGCAAGTCCGCTCCGAGCCGCGCGGCATCATCCGCGTGAGTTGCCCGGTGGCGCTAATCAACTTCCAGTTCGGGGAGTTGTTCGCGCGGCCTACGGCTTGCCGGTCGTTCATTCCACGGTCAACGTGCAGACCGGGCTCAACAAGCCGCCCGCTCCGCATATTCGGAAAGCGCTGGACGGCTCCCCGACCCAGCATCAACGGCTGGGAGGATGTGGAATTCGGCAAGGCGGTCGAGGATAACGGCCGCAGGAAGCTGATCATGGGCGCTCTGGACCGAGGCGTGCCTGACCTTCCCGGCACTCGATGCGCTGGCGGAAGGCTATGAAGTCAATGTGCCGCTGGATGCGGTGGGCGGCACGTCGATTGCCGCGCACGAGGCCGCGTTGCGTCGCGTCGAGCAGGCCGGCGCCAAGCTGATTTCGACCGTCCAGCTCTTCTGCGAGCTGCAGAGGGATGGGAAGCGCAGTGAAACCGTCCCCGCTTTCATGAGCCTGTTCATCGAACGGGCGGCACGCCTGGGATCCAGTTCTCCTACGGCGCAGCGAATAAGAATGATACAGGCGGCAACCGCAAATCAGCTGGTTACCGCCTGGGACGACAGGGCCTCTTAGATGTGCTTCGTCCTGTGCCTCGTCATGGACGGCGCGGCAGCGCCGTCCTCAGCCTCGGGGTCTATACCGACGCGATGATGATAGACGAGCTCCCCGCCTTTCCAGCCGGTGTAGAGAAGCAGCAGGACCGTGACGAGAGACAGTAGAAAGCCCCAGGGCCAGACGGCCTCAACGGAACCGTTCTCGTAACGCAGCCAAAAACCGGCGATCGCGAAGAGTACGACGACAATGTTTCCGATCATGTGCTTCCAGGCATCGTTGATCGCTCGAATACGGGCATTCCCGAGGAAATCCGTCAGTCCGGCGAGAGCAGCCAGGGCTGCCATCACGATGGCTGCACCCAGCGACCACATAGATACGTCTGCCCAGAATGAATTTCCGTTCGCGAGATAAACGATGTCACATATGAACGTTGCGACAAGAAGCGCGATCGGAAAGGGAACGAGCATCGGATGGATCGGATGCCCGCCGATCTTCGCGCTGGCCGCCAGACCCAAGAGGTCACGATCTGCCATGGCATAATCCTCCAGCACCGCAAGTCCCGGTCTTCCTGAAATGCGTAAGAAGCGGCGATTGTTCCTTGGCGATGCGAACGGCGCATGCTGCGGCTGATCAGTC
Source organism: Ensifer meliloti (assembly GCF_030064585.1). NCBI lineage: Bacteria > Pseudomonadati > Pseudomonadota > Alphaproteobacteria > Hyphomicrobiales > Rhizobiaceae > Ensifer > Ensifer meliloti. The sequence goes on along the minus strand of NZ_CP120364.1, from coordinate 223,497 downwards.
GGCCGCCTTGCCGATGGTGTCGGCGACGTGAGCACCGCGCTCGCCCAACGGGAGCGGCTTGCCCGTCGTCGAATCTACCGCCGTCTGATGTTCGAGTTCGGCATTGATGAGGGCGCCGATGATGAGAATCATCACCGAGATCCACACCCATGTCATGAGACCGGCGAGCGCGCCGAGAGCGCCGTATGTCGCGTTGTAGTTGGCGAAATGTTCCAGGTAATAAGAAAAGAGCCATGAGGCGGCCAACCAAAACAAGGTGCTGAACACCGCGCCCCAGTTCAGCCACCGCAGTTTCGCCCGCTCGCGGCTCGGCCCGAAACGATAGATGAGGATGGTGCCGAAGGTGACGAGGAGCAGTACCGCGGGCCATCTCGCCGCTCGGGTCACGAGCTCGACCCAACGGTCGACCCACACATAGGCCAGTACGGCCGGCACGACGCCGATCGCCGCGATCAGCGCGACCGCGAAGAGGAGTGCCGCGAAGGTGAACGCGAGGCACAGGAGTGTTCTCGACAGAAAGCCTCTCTTTTCCCTTTCTCCATAGGCCACGTTCATCGCATCGAAGAGGGCGGCGATGCCGTTGGCTGCCAACCACAGGGAGATCGACAGGCTCACGAAGAAACCGATGCCGAGAGTGGACGGCTTCTGCGTCGTCAGGGTCTCCAACTGGTCCATGATCAGCCCGTAGGAGTCTGCCGGCAGAAGCGCCTGCAGGATACCGACATGGGTGCCGATTTCGGATGGGTCCGCGACGAGCCCGTAGATCGAGACGAGGGCACCCAGCGCAGGAAAGAGCGACAGCAGAAGATAGAAGCTTACACCCGCGGCTATCAGCATGACCCGCTCTTCGCCTATTTCGGAAAACACCCGCCAGAAGACGTCCCGCATCCCCTTGGCGGGGATATCAGCGGGCGTATCGGCTGCACGCCCCCTGCCCGGCTCCGCGGCCTCCAGCTTCTCGGCAAGTTCGATTTTGTTCGCACCCATGAATTAACGCCCGCCCGGTGACGGAACCGGCCTCCGCCTCGCCGCATGCATATCCAACGCCGCGGAAAATAGCTTGTTCCGGGACGCGACGGCTCAGAGGCGGTGCGCCTGCCCGCTTTCCGAAGCGCCGAGAATCGCATCGATGAGCCGGTGGACCTTCAGTGCCTCGCGCCCGTTGACGCGCGGTTCGCCGCTACTCTCGACGGCATCGAGAAAGTCGGCAAGCACCGCACGGTGATGGTGATGCGGGAATGCCATCGGATCGGCGCCGGCACCACCCGCCGCCTCGTCCTCGACTGAGAGTTCCGTTCCGTCGTGGAAGGAAACGGCAAGAAGCCGGCCGCCCAGACGCGCCATGCCGCGTGTTCCGATTATGTCTATCTCGTCCGGATAGCCGGGATAAGCGCAGGTGGTCGCGCTCACGGTCCCTATCGCGCCGCCGGCGAAGCGGATCGCTGCCATTGCCAGGTCTTCGGTTTCCATGCGGTGGATCCCGCTCGTCGCCGCATAGGCCTTGACCTCTTCCGGTAGGCCGGCGAGCCAAACGAGAAGGTCGAGCGTGTGTATGGCCTGGGTGAGAAGCACGCCGCCGCCGTCGCGAGCCCGTGTACCCCGGCCCGGTTGATCGTAATAGCTTTGCGGCCGCCAGTTGTGCAGCCGGGCCGAAGCACTGACGATTTGGCCGAGGCGACCTTCATCGATGAGCTTCGCAAGTTCCTGGCTGACCGTGCGAAAGCGGTGCTGAAGCACGATGCCGAGTTTTATTCCGGCGCGCTCGGCCATCGCCACCAGGGCCTCCGATCGCTCCGGCGTGATCTCCAGCGGCTTTTCGAGAAGCACATGCTTGCCCGCTTCGGCAGCCTGCCGCACCAGATCGAGATGGGTGCTCGGCGGCGTCAATATCATGACGGCCGTGATCGACGGATCATGGAAGATCGTCTCGGCGGAGTCGCAAGTCGTGAAACCATAGGAATCGGAAAAGGCATTCCGCCTCGCGGCCGTGGGACTGAAGGCGGCAGCGACCTCAACTCTCTCGTTGAGGTCCAGCAGGCTTTTGGCATGCGGCGCAGCCGCCATGCCGAGCCCGATCACGCCGATGCGCGTCTTTTTCATTCCGTCACCCCCTCAGCCAAAGTTCCCCCGGATCTCGATCTACACCCTGCATCGATGCGCGGCAAGAAAGTCATCATACAACTTCATGAAGTTTGTATGTTGACAATATATTTTACAAGCCGTAGCCATAGAGTACCTGTTGGAGGAGCGGGAGAGTGATGAGGGGACTGATCGATCCAGATCTGTTGTTTCCGGCCGAAGAGCGCACGCGTGCGCTGGCGCGGAGGCTATATGCCGAAGTAAGCGGTCTGCCGATCGTCAGCCCGCATGGGCATACGGAGCCGCGCTGGTATGCGCTGGACGAAGCTTTCCCAGACCCCGCCCAACTTCTCATCGTGCCCGACCATTATGTGTTCCGCATGCTGTTCAGCCAGGGCATCAGGCTGGAAGAGCTCGGCGTTCCGGCGCTCGACGGTTCGCCGGTCGAGACGGATGGCCGCGCGATCTGGCGGCGTTTCTGCGAGAACTACCATCTCTTTCGCGGCACGCCGACGCGGCTTTGGTTCGACTATACGCTGTCCGAGCTGTTCGGCATCGACGAACTGCCCTCCGCAGCCAGTTCGGACCGACTTTACGACCACGTCGCCGAATGCCTGACGCGCCCGGATTATCGCCCGCGCGCGCTCTACGAGCGGTTCAATATCGAGGTGATCTCCACGACCGACAGCGCCCTGGACGATCTGGGATGGCACGCGAAGATCCTGGAAAGCGGCTGGAAAGGACGGGTCGTCCCCGCCTACCGTCCCGACGCGGTGGTCGATCCGGATTTCCAGGGTTTCCCGACCAATCTCGATAAGCTCGGCGATATCACCGGCGCCGACACCGGAACGTGGTCGGGCTATCTGGACGCCCACCGCACACGCCGCGCCTATTTCAAGGATTTCGGCGCGACCTCGACGGATCACGGCCATGCGACCGCAGACACTGCCAACCTTCCGCAAGCCGAGGCCGCGGCACTCTTCGACAAGGTGCGGCTGGGCAAGGCGAATGCCGACGAGCGGCGCCTGTTCCGGGCGCAGATGCTGACCGAGATGGCGAAGATGAGTCTGGACGATGGGCTCGTAATGCAGATTCATCCGGGCTCGTTCCGCAACCACTCGCCCGCGATTCTGGCAAAGTTCGGCCGCGACAAGGGCTTCGATATTCCGACCCGCACGGACTATGTGACCGCGCTCAAACCGTTGCTCGACGCGGTCGGGCTCGAGCGCGATCTGACCGTCATTCTCTTCACGCTGGACGAGACGAGCTATGCGCGCGAGCTTGCGCCGCTTGCCGGGGTCTATCCGGCGCTGAAGCTCGGACCCGCATGGTGGTTCCACGACAGTGCGGAGGGTATGCGACGCTTCCGTGAGATGACCACCGAGACGGCGGGCTTCTACAACACCGTCGGTTTCAACGACGACACAAGGGCGTTTCCGTCCATTCCCGCGCGCCACGACGTCGCGCGCCGGGTCGACTGCGCATTTCTCGCGCGTCTGGTCTCGGAACATCGCCTGCGGGAGCATGAGGCGTACGAGCTTGCGCGGGACCTTGCCTATGGTCTCGCGAAGGAGGCGTACCGGCTCTGAGAATTCAAATCATGCAACGGGAGGAAAAGCATGAAAATCCTGGTCAAACTGGCGGCGGGCCTATTGGTCGCCGCGTCATTCATGGGCAATGCAGCCAATGCTCAGACGGTGCTGCGCTCGTCCGACACGCATCCGGACGGCTATCCGACGGTCGAAGGGGTCAAGTATTTCGGCGAACTGGTCAAGGAGCGCACGGCCGGCCGCTACTCCGTCGAGGTCTATCACTCCGCGCAGCTCGGAGAGGAAAAGGACACGATCGAGCAGGTGCGCTCCGGTGTTATCGAACTGAACCGCGTATCGATGGCGCCCTTCAACGGAACGGTGAAAGAATCGATCGTTCCGGCGTTGCCCTACCTCTTCCGTTCGGAAGAGCACATGCACAAGGTGATGGACGGCGCGATCGGCGACCAGATCAAGAAGGCCTTCGAAGGCGCCGGAGTGGTGGTGCTTGCCTTCTATGACGCGGGCGCGCGTTCCTTCTACAACAAGCAGAAGCCGATCAATACGGTTGAGGACATGAAGGGCCTAAAGTTCCGCGTCATCCAGTCGGACATCTTCGTCGACATGGTGGCAGCACTCGGGGCGAACGCTACCCCGATGCCCTACGGCGAAGTCTATTCGGGAATCGAAACGGGCGTCATCGACGGCGCGGAAAACAATTTTCCAAGCTACGACACCGCCAAGCATTTCGAAGTAGCCAAGAACTATTCGCTCGACGAACACACCATCCTTCCGGAGGTATTCGTCATGAACAAGGCCGCCTTCGACAAGCTCACGCCGGAAGACCAGGAGATCTTCAAGCAGGCTGCGAAGGACAGTGTTGCCAAGCAGCGTGAGCTCTGGGCCGCCAAGGTGAAGGAGTCGCGTGCGAAGGTCGAAGCGGCCGGCGCGAAGATCACCACGCCCGAAAAGCAGGGTTTCATCGATGCGATGAAGCCGGTCTACGAGAAGCACGTCACCGATGAGGTCCTGAAGAAGATGGTCGAGGACGTACGCGCAGTACAGTGACGAGTCAGACGGGCAGGCCTGCTGTGGCCATGCGCCTTAGCGCACAGGCCGCAGCAGCAGCCTGCCCGCCCCTTTCGATAGGAATGAAACCTTGTCTAACGGATTGGCAAAATTGGGCCGGGGCCTCTCCTGGCTGGGAACTCTCTCGCTCTGGATGGCGGGTGTGGGCCTCGTCGCGATGACGCTCATCGTAGCGTGGCAGGTGTTCTGCCGCTACGTGTTGAACGACTCGCCGAGCTGGACCGAACCCGGCGCCGTCATGCTGATGAGCTGGTTCATCTTTCTCGGTGCCGCCGTCGGCGTGCGCGAAAACTATCATCTCGGCTTCGACGTGCTGCTCTATGTGGTGCCGAAGGGCGGCAAGATCTGGCTGCGCATGATCTCCGATATCGTCGCGCTCGCCTTCGGCATCGGCATGATCTGGTATGGCGGGCAGCTCGTCGCTCTCACCTGGAACACCATCCTGCCTTCGCTGCAGATTTCCGGCGGCTGGAGCTACGTGCCCCTCGTCGCGGGCGGCGTCCTCATTTGCCTGTTCGCGCTGGAGCGCATCGTCCTCCGCCTTGCCGGGGAACCGATCGACGACCTTCTCGACGAAATGCCGCCGGCGGAGGTTGCTGCCGAACTCGAAACTGCTGAAATAAGGGCCTGACGCGATGGACATGATGATCCTCTTCGGCGTGTTCACGCTGCTGATGTTGATCGGCACGCCGATCGCCTTCTGCCTCGGCGTCGCGTCCTTCGCGACGGTTCTTTATCTGGGGCTGCCGCCGCTGGTGATCTTTCAGCGGCTCAATTCCGGCATGAGCGTGTTTTCGCTGCTTGCCATTCCCTTCTTCATCTATGCCGGCGATCTGATGGTGCGTGGCGGGATCGCCCAGAAGATCGTCGCCTTCGCGGCTTCACTGGTCGGGCACATCCGGGGCGGGCTCGGTCAGGTCAACATCGTCACCGCAACGCTGTTCGGCGGCATTTCAGGCTCGGCCGTGGCGGAAGCCGCCGCTGTGGGCGGGCTCATGATCCCGCAGATGAAACAGCGCGGTTACGGCGCGGACTACGCCGTCAACGTTACCTCGATGGCGGCCTTGATCGCGCTGATGCTGCCGCCTTCGCACAACATGATCATCTACTCGATCTCGGCAGGCGGAAAGATCTCGATCGCAGATCTCTTCACCGCCGGCATCCTTCCCGGCCTCCTTTACGCTGCCGCACTGATGGCCACCGCCTATTTCGTTGCGCGCCGGCGCGGCTATCCGACGGAGGTCTTCCCCGGGTTCGCCAGGGTCGGGCACTACCTGCTGATTTCGACGCCCGGCCTCCTGCTCATCGGCATCATCTTCGGGGGCGTACGTTCGGGTGTGTTCACCGCGACCGAGAGTTCATGCATCGCCGTTCTCTATGCGCTTGCGGTGACCGTCTTCGTCTATCGGCAGATGACCTGGCAGGACTTCGTCCAGGCAACCTTCGCCGCCGTGCGCACGACGGCCATGGTCCTGCTCATCATCGGCATGGCGGCCGCCTTCTCCTGGCTGATGGCGTTCCTGAGAGTGCCCGCAGCGCTGATCGACTGGATGAACACGATCTCGGAAAATCCGATCATCATACTCCTGTTGCTCAACGTTCTGATGCTGTTCCTCGGCACCTTCATGGATATGGGCCCGACCATCATCATCTGCACCCCGATCTTCCTGCCGGTCGCCATGGCCTACGGCGTCGACCCGGTCCATTTCGGCGTCATCATGATCCTGAACTTCGGCATCGGGCTCAACACGCCGCCTGTGGGCGCCGTGCAGTTCGTCGCCTGTGCAGTCGGGAAGATCTCCGTCTGGGAGGCGATGCGCAGCATATGGCCGTTCTACCTGGCCGGGTTGATCGTGCTCGGGCTCGTCACCTATGTTCCGGCCCTTTCTCTATGGCTGCCGGCCGTCTTCAAAGGGTGACAAACCGCATGGATCTTCTGACCGAACGCAAGCCGAAGCTTTCCGAGCGCGTCGCGAACGCAATCAGGGAGCAGGTTCTGAAGGGCGAAATACAACCCGGCCAGAAGCTGCCGACGGAGAGCCGGATGAGCGAGTTCTTCGGCGTCAGCCGCACCGTGGTGCGCGAGGCGATTGCAACCCTTGCCGCGGACGGCCTCGTGGAACCGCGGCAGGGTGCCGGGGTTTTCGTCATGGACCACCCGACGCTTGCCTTCGGCTCGATCAGCCTCGATGTCGGCAACAAGATCTCCCATGCGCTCAACGTCATCGAGGTGCGGATGGGGCTGGAGATCGAGAGCGCGGGTCTTGCTGCGCTTCGGCGCAATAGCGCCCAGGAGGCCCAGATCCAGGAGGCCTTCTTCGAATTCGATCGCCTGCTCGAGCGCGGCGAGGCAACCGGAAAGAGCGACTTTGCCTTCCACCGGGCGATCGCGGCTGCGACCAACAATCCCTATTACGTGGAGGTTCTCGATGCACTGGGCCTGCGGGCTATCCCTTGCGACGTGGCCTCACCCTGGGGCACCGAAAGCGTGCTTTCGCGGGAATATCAGGAAAGCCTCCAGCGCGAGCATCTGGCGATCCTGAAGGCGATTTCCGAAAGCGATCCGGAAGCGGCGCGCGCCGCCATGCGCGCCCATCTGGCCGCGAGCCAGGAACGCTACCGTGTCCGGCTGAGCGGACAGCAGGCTGCCTGGGGCGCCGCCAAGCGCAGCGTCTGATTGCCCACCCCTAGAGCGTTTTCGCTGCCTATCGAAGCAGCGGAACGTTCCAACACTTGAAACTACGCACTCCTGGACGGAAACCGTTACACACTTTTCCTGGAAGTGCCCTAATCCGAGGACCGTGAGCCGATGACCGCAAGCCATATCGACTACACCATTCGTTTCGCCATCGACCCGGCAGCAGCAGCCCGCATGGACACCGATGCCTTGCGTGCGAATTTTCACATTGGCGATCTGTTCCGGCAGGGGCGGATCTCGCTCACCTATAGCCACTACGACCGCATGATCGTCGGGGGTGCGATGCCGGTCGACAGGCCCTTGGCTCTCGAGACCATCCGTCCGACGGGTACGGCGCGCTTTCTCGAGCGGCGCGAGCTCATCGCCGTAAACATCGGCGGCCCCGGCCGTATCGAGATGAATGGCGAAAGCTTCCGTCTAGAGCCGCGCGACATGGCCTATGCCGGCATGGGCGAGGACGTCACCTTCTCGTCCGAGGACCCGGCAGCGCCCGCCAAATTCTACCTGCTCAGTGCGCCTGCTCACCAGGCGCTGCCAAGGCGCCATATCCGCATCGGCGACGCCAAACGGCTCGACCTCGGCAGTGCGGCCACATCGAACGAACGTTCGATCTTCCAGTTCATCCACCCCGAAGGCGTGAAGACCTGCCAGTTGGTCGTCGGCATGACTCAGCTTGCCCCGGGGTCGGTCTGGAACACCATGCCGTGCCACGTGCACGACCGGCGAATGGAGGCCTATCTCTATTTCGACCTCGATGACAGCGCCCGCGTCCTGCACCTCATGGGCGAACCGAGCGAAACCCGGCACATCGTGATGGCCAGGGAGGAGGCCGTGCTTTCTCCGCCCTGGTCGATCCATTCGGGCTGCGGAACCGCAAACTACGCCTTCATCTGGGCGATGGCCGGCGACAATGTCGACTATACCGATGTGGAGATGGTGCCGATGGAGACGATGCGATGAGCGTACCGTCGCGCTTCAGCCTTGCGGGCCGCCGTGTCGTCGTCACCGGTGCCAATACCGGGATCGGACAGGGTATCGCGGTGTCGATCGCCAGGGCGGGCGGTACGGTCATCGGCGTAGGCCGCTCCGCCATGGACGAGACCGAAAAGAAGGTCACCGACGCCGGCGGAACTTTCATTCCGGCCCATGCCGATCTTGCCGATCGCGAAGCCACACGTTCCCTCATCGACGGGTTGTGGAACGAGCATGGCCCGCTGCAGGGCCTGGTCAACAACGCGGGAATCATCCGTCGCGCCGACGCGGTGGATTTCACCGAAGCCGATTGGGATGATGTCATCGACGTCAATCTGCGTTCGCTGTTCTTCCTCAGTCAGGCCTTCGGGCGCCGGATTGTTGCCGAGGAAAGCCGCGGCAAGATCGTCAACATCGCTTCGCTGCTGTCATTTCAGGGCGGCATCCGCGTCGCTTCCTATACCGCGTCCAAACACGGAGCCCTCGGCATCACCCGATTGCTGGCATGCGAATGGGCTGCCAAGGGCATCAATGTGAATGCTGTGGCCCCCGGCTACGTCGTCACCAACAACACGGAAGCTCTGCGCGCCGACGAAAAACGCAGCGCCTCCATTCTGGAACGTATCCCCGCCGGGCGCTGGGGCACACCGGACGATATCGGCGACGCGGCGGTCTTCCTGCTCGCACCGGCCTCCGACTACATGCATGGCGCCGTCGTTCCGGTCGACGGCGGCTGGCTCGCCAGATAGGAGAAGACGATGATGCACACGAAACTTTTTGCCCGTGGCGATGAAGGCGAATGGGTAGATCTTGGACAGGGCAATCGGCGCCGGGTGATCCTGCATACCGACGAGCTGATGCTCGTCGAATTCGCCTTCGAGAAAGGCGGAATCGGCGCACTCCACTCACACCCTCATGTGCAGGGGAGCTATATCGCAGAGGGCAAGTTCGAAGTCACCGTCGGCGAGCGCACGCAGGTTCTTTCCACCGGCGACAGTTTCATTGCTCCATCGGGCGTGGTCCATGGCGTCAAGGCGCTGGAGGCCGGGCGGCTGATCGACAGCTTCACGCCGCACCGCGCCGATTTCCTGCGATAGAGCACTTCAAGTATCCGGTTTTCCGTCTGCAACCGCGTAGCCGCAAGACTTGAAGCCGTCGCGTCCCGCCTGCGTCGTGCCTTTCCTGGTTCGACGCCGCCTCACCCCTCGCGCAAGGCAAAGGCACGTCCAGCCATCCTCTCCGGGATGGCTGCCGTCGTTCCCCGTTCTACCAGCGGGCCATCCACCTTGATCGTCATCGGGCGCGGGTTCTTTCCGTGTATCGCCATGTCGATCAGCATTTCAGCCGCCTTCTGGCCCATTTCGTAGTTCGGCAGCACCAGCGTCGAAAGCGGCGGATGCGTGTAGCGGGCGAGTTCCTGGTCGTCGTAACCCATTATCGACAGGTCCTGCGGCACGCGAAGCCCGCGCTCCGAAGCTGCTTCGAGCGCCCCGATCGCCATCAGGTCGTTGCCGCAGAAGATGGCGGTCGGCGAATTGTCGATGGCAAGCAGCTCGAGCGCAGCCTCGTAGCCGCGCAAGGGGAGCCAGTCGCCATTGCGCACCAGGGATTCGTCGTAGGCGATATCGGCGGTGGCCAGCGCCTGTTTGTAGCCTTTGAGCCGATCGATGGCCGCATCCATCCAAGGTTCGCCGTTGATGAAGCCGATGCGCCGGTGCCCGAGGGAAGTCAGATGCGCGGTCGCCGCGAAGCCTCCGGCGACCTCTCCGGGCACGATCGCCATGTGCTGGCGCGGCTCGGCATAGCAGTTCAGCAGGATGGTGGGGATGCTCGCCAGTTCGCGCGGGACGCTCACCTTTCGTGTGAAGATCGTCGCATAAATCACTCCAGCGATTGCCGGATCGCGCATTACAGCGCGCAGCACGGCGCTCTCCAGGTCGGGGTTGGAACGGGTCGCGTGAGCGGAAACGAGCAGGCCCTGTTCGAAGGCGTAGTCGCGAATTCCGTCGAGGCTGACCACCGGGTGCGGACTGGTCGATATCTCGTCTACGATGAAGGCTATCGTATCCTTTTCGATCGCCGGAGCGCGGGCTAGATCCTGCCGGGTATTCGGCAGCCTATACCCGATCTTGCGCGCCGCTTCGCGCACGCGCGCCCTTGTTTCGGCCGAAATGCGGGCTCCGGACATTTCATTGAGCACGAGGGAAACGCTCGATTGCGAGACACCGGCGATGCGCGCCACGTCGGTCATGGTGGGCCGGCCGCCGTCCGCTTCCTTAATCGACGCATCGCCCCCATTGCCCTTTGCCATTTCGTTCCCCTGTCCCGCGCTGCAACGCCGCATTCAATTTGTGCATGTGCTAATAACTTTAGCCTTGACTGCTAATAATATTAGCGCAAGGTTTTCCCGTGTGAAGCATAAAGTTGCTCGCAGCCGGTAGAGGAGTACCGGCAAACCGGGAGGAGAGAACACGATGAACAGGATTTCACGTCGCGCGTTCATGCTTGCGGCCACGGCGGCCGGCGCAATCGCCGTCGCCGGCACCGTCGCTTTCGCGGAACTGCCCAAACTGGCGCAGAAGGAGACCTATAAGGTCGGTTTCGCGCAAACGGAATCCAACAATCCCTGGCGCATCGCCCAGACAAACAGCATGAAAGCCGAGGCCGAGAAGCTCGGCCATCAACTCGTTTATACCGATGCAGCCGGGTCGGCGGCCAAGCAGGTGGCCGACGTCAACTCGATGATCGCGCAGGGCGTGGATCTGATCTTCCTGGCGCCGCGCGAAGAGAAGCCGTTGATCCCCGCCGTCATGGCCGCCAAAAAGGCCGGCATTCCCGTCATCCTGCTCGACCGCAGCGTCGATCCGTCGCTTGCCAAGGCCGGCGAGGACTACGTGACCTTCATCGGTTCGGATTTCATCGAAGAGGGCAAGCGCATCGCCGAGTGGCTGGTCAAGAACGCCAACGGCAAATCGAAGATCATCGAGCTCGAGGGCACGACCGGCTCGTCGCCGGCCAACGACCGCAAGAAAGGTTTCGACGAGACGATCAAGGCGGCAGGCGGCTTCGAGATCGTCGCTTCGCAGTCGGGCGATTTCGCACGCGACAAGGGCCGGCAGGTCGCCGAGGCCCTGTTGCAGGCGCACCCCGATGCCGACATCGTCTATGCCCATAATGACGAGATGGCGATCGGTGCCATTGCGGCAATAGAGGCGGCGGGCAAGGTCCCGGGCAAGGATGTGCTGGTCTTGTCGATCGACGGCGGCAAGGAGGCGGTTCAGGCGGTCATCGACGGAAAGATCGCCGCGGTGGTCGAGTGCAACCCGCGCTTCGGACCCAAGGCCTTCGAGACGATGCTGCGCTACGCCAAGGGCGAGAAGATCGATCCCATGGTCATAAACGAGGACAAGTTCTACGACTCCTCAAACGCGGCTGCCGAACTCGCCAACGCCTACTGACATCCTTCGCCAACCGGCCGGATCGTTCGGCCGGGTGGCGAAGTCCGCAATTGCTGCGAAATCGGCCGCGGTAAAGACAGATCGGCATCGGGAGGACTTATGCTTCTGTCCATGCAGGGCATCTGCAAATCGTTCAACGGCATTCCGGCGCTTCGCTCGGCCTCGCTCGAAGTCGGCGAAGCCGAGGTGATGGCACTCGTCGGGCAGAACGGCGCGGGCAAGTCGACGCTCATCAAGATATTGACCGGCGCGTACCGGCGCGACGAGGGTGCGATCGTCTTTGCGGGAGAGGACGTATCCTTCAGCATGCCGGCGGAGAGCCAGGCCCGGGGCATTGCGACGATCTACCAGGAGATCAACCTCGCCCCGCAGCGCTCCGTCGCCGAGAACATCTATCTGTCGCGCGAACCCCGCCGCTTCGGCTTGATCGACCGGGCCGCGATGCGCGAAGGCGCCGCAGCCGTCCTGCGGGCCTTCAATCTGGAAATCGACGTCGATCAACCTGTCGCCGGCTTCAGCGCCGCTACCCGGCAGATGGTCGCTATCGCGCGCGCCGTGACGCAGAAGGCACGCCTCGTCATCATGGACGAACCGACCTCTTCCCTCGACGAGCGGGAAGTCGGCATTCTTTTCGACACCATAAGGACGCTCAAGCGCGGCGGCGTTTCCGTCGTCTTCATCGGCCATCGTCTCGAGGAGCTCTACCGGGTTTGCGACAGGGTCACCATCATGCGTGACGGCAAGACCGTGACGACCGCCGCAATGGCGGACATGCCGAAGCTCGCATTGGTGCGCCATATGCTGGGCAAAGAACTCGCGGCCTTCGAAGCGATCGCCAAGGACGCGGACGAGGGCGCGCAGCGACCGGTGCGGCTATCGGTCCGGAATGCGGGCGCCGGCGTTCGCGTGCGGGATGTGAGCCTTACGGTGCGCGAAGGCGAGATCTCCGGGCTTGCCGGCCTGCTCGGCTCCGGCCGAACCGAAACGGCCAACCTGATTTTTGGCGCGGACCGGCTGCAGCGCGGCGAAATTCGCTACAATGGCGAAGCCCGCGCCTATCGCCAGCCCGCGGACGCCATTGCCGACGGCATCGGGCTCGTCGCCGAGGACCGGAAGGTCGACGGTATCATTCCCGATATGAGCATCCGCGAAAACATGACGCTCGCGCTTCTGCCGAAGCTCGCCCGCGCCGGCATCGTCGATCGCGCCCGCCAGGATGAAATCGTCGAGCGCTACATCACGGCGCTCGCCATCAAATGCACCTCGCCCGACCAGCCTATCAAGGAACTTTCCGGCGGCAATCAGCAGAAAGTCCTGCTCGGGCGTTGGCTCTGTACCGATCCCAAGCTCCTGATTGTCGACGAGCCGACCCGCGGTATCGATATCGGCGCCAAATCCGAAATCCTGCGCCTCCTGCGCCGGCTCGCAGACGAAGGCCTCGGCGTGCTGATGATTTCGTCCGAACTGGAGGAATTGCTGGCGGCGGCCGACCGGGTAACCGTGCTCAGCGACGGAACCTCTGTCGCCGTGCTGCCGCGCAAGAAATTGAGCGAGGCTGCCCTCTTTGCCGCCATGGCACATCAGGTGGAGTAGCATGACGACGATCGAGACACAGGCGACCGCAGGCACCGTCCCCTCCGGCAAACGTTTCTTCACGCTGGCCGGGCGTTACGGCACAGTCGCCGCCTTCCTGGCCCTGATCCTGTTCAACGTCGTCTTCACTCCGAACTTCCTGTCGCTGCAGACGCTCAACGTCAATCTCACCCAGGTCGCCACGATCGTGATCGTTGCCATCGGAATGACGCTCGTGATCGCCACCGGCGGCATCGATCTTTCGGTCGGCTCACTGATGGCGATCGGCGGCGCGCTTGCGCCGATGATCTTCATGGGGACGCTGTTTCCGGTCTCCTCCATGCCCGTCGCCGTGGCGCTGGCCTTCGTTCTGCCGGTCGTCGCCACGGGGCTGCTCGGTCTCTTTAACGGCCTGCTCGTGACCCGTTTCGCCATCCAGCCGATCATCGCGACGCTCGTGCTGTTCATCGCAGGCCGCGGCATCGCCCAGGTGATGACCAACGGCAACCTGCAGGTCTTCCGGAACGAAGGTTTCCAGTTCATCGCCCTGGGGCGTGTCGCCGGCATTCCCGCCCAGGTGATCCTGATGATTGCGATCGCCGCGATCGCCTGGGCGGGAATCCGCTACACGGTGTTCGGGCGGCAGGTCATAGCGGTCGGAGGCAACGAGAAGGCGGCCCGCCTCACCGGCATACCCGTCCACCGTGTCAAACTGCTCGTCTACATGATCAGCGGCGCGCTTGCCGGGGTGGCGGGCCTCATCGTCGTCGCGCGCAATTCCGCAAGCGATGCGAACCTCGTCGGCCTCGGCATGGAGCTCGACGCGATCGCGGCAGTCGCCGTCGGCGGCACGCTTCTGACCGGCGGGCGGGCAAACATCGTCGGCACCGTGATCGGCGCCCTGGTCATCCAGCTGGTGCGCTACACCCTGCTCGCCAATGGCGTGCCGGACGCGGCTGCCTTGATCGTCAAGGCTGCGCTGATCTTACTTGCGGTGTTCATCCAGCAGCGCGCCGGAAAGTCGTGAGGGAGAACGCCGATGAATTCAGTCCTCAAGGCGCTTGCCCTCAAGTCCCCCGGCGATATGGCCCGCCTCGGCGTCATTCTGGCGCTCTTCGGCCTCATCCTGTTCGGAGCACTGCGTTACGAGAACTTCCTGTCGCAATACAACATCCTGAGCTTCCTGCGTTACAACTCCATGTTCGCGCTGATCGCGCTGGGCATGGCCTTCGTCATCATGACCGGGGGCATCGATCTCTCCGTCGGCGGTACCGCGGCCATGGCGAGCGTCGTCGCCGCGCTTCTGTCGCCCTATCATTGGGCCGCAGGTCTCTTCGGCGGCATTGCGGCGGGTCTTGCCGTCGGAGCATTGAACGGTTTCACCGTTACAGTCATGCGCATCCAGCCCTTTATCGCGACGCTCGCGACCATGCTTGCGGCCTATGGCACCGGCTTGCTGCTTGCGGGAAACCAATCCGTCTCCGTTTCCTATGACAGCGGCTTCACGGCGATAGGCCAGGACGACTTCCTTGGTTTTCCGATTCCCGCCTGGATCGCCCTTCTCGTCTATGTCGCCGGCTGGCTGGTGCTCGAACGCCTGCCCGTCGGCCGCCATGTGCTGGCGATCGGCGACGGCGAAGCGACGGCCGCATTGATGGGACTCAAGGTGAGGCGGACGCTCGCCGCCGTCTATGTCGGTTCCGGCGCGCTGGCGGGGCTCGCAGGCGTCATCCTCGCCTCGCAGTTCGGTGCCGGCCAACCGACCGAGGGAGTCGGCTGGGAACTCTTCGCGATCGCCTCCGTAGTCGTCGGGGGTACGCTTCTGACAGGCGGTTCGGGCTCGGTGGGGGCGACGCTTGCGGGCGCCCTGCTGCTCGCGATGGTGTTCAACATCCTTAATTTCGAGAACGGCCTCGGGTGGATTTCCCTTTCGGCCTACTGGCAATCCGTCATCCGCGGCGGCTTCCTGCTCATCGTCGTCGTTCTTCAGGCGCGATTGATGTCACGCCGCACAGGCGAGGAACGCGTCTGAGATGCGGCCGGGATGCAGGGTGAAGCCCGCGACAATGCGAAAGCAAGAGGAGATGTGATGACTACGACAGCAACACAGGAAACCCGGTCGGGCTACGATTTCAGCGCGTCCGTCGAAGCCTTGCAACGGGAGGGCATCACCGGACTGAAGAGCGCCTTTTCCCGCGAATGGGCCGAAACGATGCGTGAGGACATGATGACGGCCTTCTGGTCGGCCATTCAGCGGCCGGGTGGTGCCGTCGGCCGTGGGCCGCGCCGCTGGTACGTCGAGATCCATCCGCAGGATTTTTCCGGTTTCGTCGACCTCGTCACCCATCCGTGGGTGGCCGGCATGTGCGAGGCGGTGCTCGGTCCCGACTACCAGATCGTCGAGATCGGCTTCGACGTGCCGTTTCAGGGGGCGAAGTACCAGCCCTGGCACCGCGACTTCCCCTCGCCGCCCGAAACCTACGTCGAGCGCCGCATCACCTCGCTTGCCTTCAACCTCACCGGCGTGGACGTGACGGAGGATATGGGCCCGTTCGAGATCGCGCCCGGCACCCAGTGGCTCGACGGCAGGGAGTGGAAGCATGAAATGTTCCCGCCCAAGGAGAGGTGGCCCGAGTTTCAGGAACTCGCGACGCGCAAGTATCCGAAGCTGGGCGATGTTTCGTGCCGCTCCGCGCTCACCATCCATCGGGGTACGGAACATGCTTCGCCGATCGCCCGCCCGGTCATGGTCCTCGGCGTCGACGCGCCCGGCGCCGGCCACGCCGAACTGCACGACATGATGGTGACTCAGGATTACTTTGATGCCCTGCCCGTTCTGGTGAAGCAGCACCTCGTCTGCAGGGTTGTCGATGAGCTGATCCCCGTCACGCAGAAGCACGATATCGAAGGTCTGGTGATGGGCTCGACACCGACCTGAAAGGGTCCGCAGCCCGCTTTCGCGGGACCTCAAAGCGCAACCGTCGCCAGACCCGGCAGGACTTTGTCCAGGGTCAGCGGGAACTCGCGAACCCTTACCCCGGTGGCGTTATAGACCGCGTTGGCGATCGCCGCGCCGGCACCGCAAACGCCGAGCTCTCCGAGACCTTTCGCGCCGAAAGGGTTGGCCTTGTCATCGTTCTCCTCGATGAACACTACATCGAGGTCTGGAACATCGCTGTTGACCGGAACGTGGTACTCGGCAAGGTCATGATTGACGAAACATCCGTAGCGGCGGTCAAGGACGGATTCCTCCATCAAGGCTGCGCCGAGGCCCCAGGTCATACCTCCGAGAATCTGTGAACGCGCCGTCTTCGCATTGAGAATACGGCCTGCGCCGATCACGGCGAGCAAGCGCCTCGCACGGATCTCTCCCGTGTCGCAGTCGACGCTGACCTCGGCGAAATGCGCGCCATAGGAATGCTGCGAGAATGCGCGGTAGCTCTCGGTGCTCGCACCGGCCTCGACCGAACCCGTGGCGTCGAGCCCTTGGGGTGCGACACGCCGCATAAATTCCGCCAACACTTCCGTCCGTTCGCCGAAGCGGACCGCTCCTGCGGCTATCGTGACGTCGTCAGTCCCGGAATTCTGGGCCGGTGTACCCGGTTGCGTGCGCACCGCGGTCACGATCTTCCGTTTCAGCGCTTCGCACGCACGCAAGAGGGCCGTCCCGGCACTTGCCGCTCCCCAGGAACCGCCGGAGCCTGCCGTCAAGGGAAAGCGGCTGTCCCCAAGCTCGATCATAACTGCCGCAAGCGGAACGCCCAAGGCATCGGCCGCAATCTGCGTCAGGATGGTGTAGGTCCCCGTACCGATATCGGTCATGTCGAGGCGAGCGCTCACTCGTCCCTCCGCGTCGATCCGAACCAAGGCCGCCGCCGCTCCGATGTAGTTTGGCCGGATCGCAGCGGCCATGCCGAGGCCAACCAGCTTACGGCCTTCGCGCAGGCTGCCCGGTTCCGACCTGCGCCGCTCCCAACTGAAGCGCCGCGCCCCCTCCTGCATGCATGCCACGAGGTTACGCGTGGAAAACGGCACCCCGCGCTCGGGATCGAGATCGGGCTCGTTGCGGATCCTGAGCTCGATCGGGTCAAGACCCAGCCGCTCGGCCAACTCGTCCATGGCGCATTCCAGCGCCAGCATGCCCGGCGCCTCGCCCGGAGACCGCATCCACTCGCCTCTGTTGAGGTCGACCGGAACGAGCCGGTGGCGGGTCAGGCGACTGGGTGCGGCATAGAGCGAACGGGCGAAGACCGCCGTCTGCTCGCAGAATTCCTCAACTCGAGAGGTTGCCGACCAGACATCGTGTCCGAGAGCCAGCAGTTTTCCGTCGGCGCTCGCGCCCAATCGAACGTTCTGGAGCATTTCCGCACGGTGCCCGGCATTGGCGAACATTTGCTGGCGCGTCAGGGCGACCTTGACGGGTCTTCCGAGAATGCGCGCGGCCAGAGCTGCGAGCACCGAATCGGCATGCACGATGAGTTTGGAGCCGAAACCACCACCGATGTAACGGCTGATCACGCGCACGCGCTCGAGCGGAATGCCGAGCGTAGCAGCGAGGCCGGCTCGAAAGTTCGAGAGGGTCTGCGCCGAGGTATGGATGGTCACGTCGTCACCCTGCCAGATCGCCAATGTCGCATGGGGCTCCATCGGATTGTGGTGCTGGTAGGGCGTACGGTAGGTCATGTCGATCCGTACCGCCGCCTCGGCAAAGGCCGCATCGAAATCGCCCACTGCGCTATCCGTATCGAAGCCTGCATTGGTCCGCTGCGGTGCGTAGGCCGCTCCGCGGCGCTCTTCGAGGCCGAAGTCGCCGGCTGCTTCTTCGTAGCGAACCTGGATGAGGGCCGCAGCGGCGCGTGCGGCCTCGAAGGTCTCGCCGACCACAAGTGCGATCGGCTCGTCATAGTGGCGAATGCGGCCGTCGCGGAGCACGGGTCGCGCACGGGTGAAAACCTCGCGCACGGCCGGCGTGACGGCCGGACCAAATTCCGGTTGGGGCGGTGCATTAAGATGGGTCATCACGTGAAGGACGCCCGGCGTTCGTTCGGCCAGGCCGGTTTCGATTTCCAGAATGCGGCCTTTGGCGATGCCCGCACCCAGCACAAAACCGAAAGCCGAAGGGCCCTCCGCAACTTCGTAGGCATAGGTGGCGGTACCGGTAACCTTGACCGGTCCATCGACGCGGTCGACGGGTTTGCCTATGAGGCTGCCGCCGCCGCTTGTGGTATGTCGCTGCGCCTTATCCGTCATTGTTTCCACCAGTCTGCTCGGGTCACGCTTGTTCGGCCGCGGAGGCGAGCGTGTAACGCACCGTCCGCTTGCCCAAGGGAATCTTGAAGTCGTTGCCGCCATGTCCGACGGCTCCCGCCAGGGCGGCCTCCGCGGCGTCCGTCAGCACATGGTCCGATAGTGCCGCACCCGCGAGCCTGCTCTCGGCTTCCAGTGCCCGCCAGGGTTTCGGCGCGACGCCGCCCAAGGCGACACGAGCGGTTCGCACCCGATTGCCGGAAACCTCGATGATTGCTGCAACGGAAACGAGGGCGAACGCGTAGGAGGCACGGTCGCGCACCTTGCGATAAGCCTGCCGGCCCGCGGGTGGTGGCGGCAGAGTGACGCCGGTGATCATTTCCCCGTGGGCAAGCACGGTCTCCTGGTGCGGCGTCGTGCCGGGCAGCCGGTAGAGATCTCCGATCGGGATCGAACGCGTTTCACCTCCCGGAGAGACTGTCTCGACTGTCGCGTCGAGCACCGCCATGGCGACCGCCATGTCTGAGGGATGCACGGCAATGCACGCCTGGCTCGTTCCGATGACCGCATGCATCCGGTTGAAGCCCTTGAGCGCGGCGCAACCGGCGCCCGGTTCTCGTTTGTTGCAAGGCATGTTGCGGCTGTAGAAATAGGGGCATCGTGTGCGTTGGAGAAGGTTGCCGCCTGTCGAAGCCTTGTTTCGTATCTGGCCGGAGGCGCCCGCCAGCAGCGCCTGAGACAGAGCCGGGTAGCGCGACCTGACTATCGGATCGGCGGCGAGATCGCTATTGCGGACCTGAGCGCCGATATGCAATCCGCCCTCCTCGGTCGGCTCGATACGGTCGAGTCCCAGACGGCCGATGTCGACGAGATGCTCCGGGCGCTCGATACCCAGCTTCATCAGGTCCAGGAGATTGGTGCCTCCGGCGATGAAACGTGCCGCCGGTCTGCCCGCCACAGCCGCAACGGCCGTTTCCACTGTGTCGGCCCGCTGATAGGAGAAGGGTTGCATGCTTCATAACCTCTCTGCCGCATCGCGAATGGCGGCTACGATGTTGGGGTAAGCGGCGCAACGGCAGAGATTGCCGCTCATGCGCTCGCGGATTTCGGCATCCGTGAGCTTGGCGGAGGCGGCCGCAACATCGGCGCTTGCGTGGCTCGGCCAACCTTCCCTGACCTCTCGCAGCATCCCGACTGCGGAGCATATCTGTCCGGGTGTGCAATAGCCGCACTGAAAACCATCGTGTTCGATGAATGCCGCTTGCATCGGGTGAAGTTCGTCCTCACCTGCAAGCCCCTCGATCGTGGTGATCTCATCGCCTTCGTGCATCGCGGCGAGCGTCAGACAGGCATTGATCCGGCGCCCGTTCACAAGAACGGTGCAGGCTCCGCATTGACCATGGTCGCAACCCTTTTTCGAACCGGTGAGACCGATATGGTTGCGCAAGGTGTCAAGCAGCGTGGTCCGCGGATCCACTTCCACCGCGATGTTATTGGAATTGATGTTGAGCAGCACCGGCAGCGTGGGCGTCGGGGTTGCCGGCGGTGCGGCAACGGCAGCACCGATTGCAGCGGCACGCCCGACAGGCAGGCCGGCGATGAGGAGCAGCGTCGTGGCTGCACCGCCCTCGAGCACCGCTCTTCGCGTCGGTCCAATGTCCTTTTGCGTTTCGTCCATGAGTCATCTCCGGATTCGACTGCGAGGTGGCTGCACGCCGCCTGGAACACACCGAGCAGCGCGCATCGACACGACGCAACATGGCCGCCCGCGCCTGCCGTTTCTTTCAGGAAATCGGCGGGATTATCAGGATTCCGGAATAACTTTTGACCGATAAGCGTGCGGGGTGACGCCTCGCAGGCGCTTGAATGTCGTGGTGAAGTGGCTCTGGCTCGAGAAGCCGCAGGCCAATGCGATCGCGCTCAGCGTAGTGTCGGTCTCGCACAGGAGCGCCTCCGAGCGCCGGATGCGTTCCTCGAGCACATAGGCGTAAGGCGCGAAGCCGGTCGTGACTTTGAAGCGACGCGCAAAAGAATCCGAGGCAACACCGGCGACATCGGCCAAATCGCCGAGGGAAATGTCGCCATCCAAATGTGCGTCGATATAGTCACGGACCCGTTTGACGACGCGGCTGCCAAGGGAGCCATGGCGGGGAGCCGGGACGGGCTCATCAGCGAAGCCACGTATCCGCAAAGTGACGAGTGCAATCAGATGATCCACATAGGCCGAATCGGGGATATGGCCGTTGGATATCTCGCTACTCAGCGATTTCAACAGCGCGCTTATCACAGTGTCGCTCTTGTTTATCAGCACCGGTAAATCCTTCAGGTGTTCACTGGCGGGAGAGATAGACCGGGGATCGATCCACAGGGCGGAATAGATAAGATCGACGTCGCGATAGGCACCGAGGCGTTCCACCCCCGCGGGCACGAAGGTTATCGCACCGGATCGGTCTCGCCCCTCATAAACCATTTTCCCATCGGATCGGATGGAGGTCTGCGATGTGGCGCCTTCCTCTGTCAGAACGAGCACGTGATGCGGCGCCGTCCAGCGAAGTTCGGCTTCCCGGCATGCCCACCGCCGACGATCGAAAACGACCGAGGAACCGGCCCAAGAAGCTGTCGTGAACTGCGCCGGCTGCTCTCCGGCAGTCCGAATTCGCCCACTACCGAAAAGCGGCCTGAAAGACATATCTATCGTCCTGTGTTCCACCGAACCAAAAACGCGCCGGCGCCCATGCGCCATCGCCATGCCCCAAGGGTCCCACTTTCTCGCCCGCACGAACTCTCCAGCATCCACGCCGATTGCGCTACCAAACCATGTTCAAAGTGTCGTGTAGTGGCTCCCACCAGCCAAAACCCACGGGCACTGCCGGGGCAATTCCTCGCATGGTGCGCCCGTTTACATCAGGCTGTCGCAACGTCTTTCGGTTGAGATGCGTTATCTTTTGACAAGTCCGTCCCACCGGACCCAAACTGCCGCAAACGGGCGAAGAAAACGCGATGACGAAGAGTGTTTCCGTAGGTGAGGAAAAGCATGCTCCAGACCGCCTACTGACGCCGCGGCGTTCGCGGACATTGGCAATCCTTGTCGCTCTCGTCGTGGGATTGGTCGTCTGCTATTTCCTCGCCGTGCCCTTCCTCCCCGCGCTCACATGGGCGCTCGTGCTCACTGTGATGTTCCGGCCGCTGCATCGTCGGATCGAAAAACGGCTCCGCTACCCGGAAGCCGCGGCCGCGGCGACCGTGGCGATCGCCGCCTTCGTCGTGGCTGTTCCGCTCACCTTCATGGCGGAACGGTTGGTGAACGAAGCTGCCAAAGGGGCACAGATCGTCGAGGAAGCGGTGAGGTCGGGCACCTGGCGCGATGCGCTCGCCAACTATCCACGCCTTGCGCCGGTCGTCGTCTGGATCGAAACGCAGCTTGATCTGGCCGGAATCGCTGGTAGTGCGACCAGTTGGCTCACCAACTTCAGCGCCTCATTCGTACGTGGTTCCGTTGCCCAGATCGTCGACGCCATCCTGACATTCTATTTTCTGTTCTATTTCCTGCGTGACGGCCAGCAAGCACTGGGCGTGCTGAAGGAATATTCCCCTCTCAGCTCGCAGGAGATGAACCGGCTGTTCACGCGGGTAAACGAAACGGTGCAGGCCGTCGTCTTCGGCACGGTGGCCGTTGCTGCCGTACAGGGCGCGATGGGCGGCCTGATGTTCTGGTTGCTCGGTCTGCCGGCGCCTGTGGTCTGGGGTCTCGCCATGGGCTTGCTCGCCGTCGTGCCGGTGCTCGGCGCCTTTATCGTCTGGCTTCCGGCCGCGCTGTCGCTGGCCCTGGTCGGCGAGTGGGGAAAGGCGCTCATACTCGTCGCCTGGGGTGCCGGAGTGGTTGCGACCATCGACAATCTTCTCTACCCCATTTTCGTGGGAGACCGCCTGAAGCTCCACACGCTGACGGCCTTCATGAGCATGATCGGAGGGATAATCGTATTCGGGTCGGCGGGGCTGGTGATCGGTCCGGTAGCCTTCACGGTAACGCTGCTGCTCCTGGATATCTGGCGCCGGCATAATTCGAATCCCGAGGCCTGAGCGCTGCGGATAGATCGAAGCCCACAGCACACGACCGCCGGACAAAAAAAGGTCCGCCTGGAGAACCAGACGGCCCCTTTCATGAGGCAAGCAGTCAGGCGAGGATCACCACGATCTCCAGCGACGACGGTTCCACGATGACGATCCTGCCATCGGCGAGGACGAAGAACAGGTAGCCTTCGTATCTTGGGACGATCTTCACGATGCGGGTCGGCAGCGGCCTCAGCTTGACCTTGACGGTCTCCGGCACTGCCACTCCGACGGATACATCGAAGTCGACGTCGATCGGCTCGACGCTCTCTTCCTTGATGACCTGCGTGATTTCGGTTTTCTGCTCTACCGTCACGTCGACATTTCCGGAAGAACCGGAGGTCTGACCCTGCTCGGTCGACTGGGACTCGCCTTCAGCGGGCTGCTCGGTTTCGCCCTGCGCGGGCTGCTGCTCGGAGTCCTGCTGCTCGGTCTGCGTGTCGGTCCCCTTCTCCTGGGTTTGCGAGCCGCCTTGATCCTGCTGCGTCCCGGTTTCGCCTTGCTGGTCCTGCTGCTGGTCAGGCTGCTTCTGTTGATCTTGCTGATCCTGCTGCTGGCCGGTACCTTGATCCGCCGGTTGCTGCTGATCGGAGGGCTGTTGCTGATCTGCCGGCTGCTGCTGGTCCTGGCCCGTCTGCCCTTGCTGTGTCGCACCCCCTTGAGCATCAGGCTGCTGATCCTGCTGCGCGCCGCCTTGCGGACATTCCGTGCCCGCCGGGCATTCGGTGGACTGGCCCTGTGCCGGCTGTTCCGTCTGCGCAAAGACCGGGGTGGACGCAACCCCGAGACTTAAAGCGAGCGCACTCTTGATAAGGATACCCTTCATCGGATGTTCTCCATTCGAACGTCCCTTCAGGTAGCCAACTGCGGATTGACAGGATTGTTCCCTGGCAAGCCGCCTGTGCAGAGCTAGAGCGTTTCAGTTTTCACTGAAACGCCCTAGAACGGAAAACCGCTACACAGTTGGATGTAATCTAAACCTGGATGCCGCCCGCCCCGGCCCCACCGGAACGGACCGGTCCTTCGAACAGTCCCAAATCGTCGCGGCTGAATGCGGCAAGCGTCCATGCGGCAGGATCGGCTGCGCCTCGCGGGTGATAAACCAGCCTGTCCGGACTTTCGATCCGGCGCATCGCCTCATGGTCGATCACGCCGGATCGTGCCGCTTCAGCCGCACGTTCACGATCACCTTCGAACGCGTCGTCGACGAGTTCGTGCGTGAGCATGATCCCTTTGCGGGGGAGACCACGGCTGTCCTCCCGGGTCAACATGACCACGGCGACGCCGAGTTCTTCGGCCACTTCCTGCTCGACCAATACCTCGAACACTGACATTGGACCCTCCATCGATGTCCCGGCGGCGGCGCCGCAACCGCAAAGGCGTCCTCGCTACCCGTCGTCGGGGATGTGCGAATCGACGCCAAGGGTTTGAAGATTGTTGCGAACCTCCAGGACCCCGGGCACTGCCTCCACCGCTGCCGCGAGCCGGCGCGCCATCGCCAAGGTTTCGACAGCACCCTCCAGGGTCACGACGCCTCTATCGGCGCGCACGTCGATGCTGTTTGCCTCGGCTTCACCGCTTTGGCCAAGCAGATCCGTGATCACCGCTTCCAGTTCGTCGCTGTCGATGCGGTCCGGCGGCAGAGGACGACCATTGTCCGTGGGATTTTCCTCAAGACCGTCCGCGCCGGCCTCATCCACGATGAAGCCCTTTCCGCGGTCCTCATCGAAATTCGCGCCGGTAGCGCCATAGCTTCTGTTTTCGGGGCTGCGCGAGGTACTGCCGCTACCGTCCGAGTAGGGCCATCCTTCGCGAAGATCGCGCTCCTCATAGTCGCGATAGTCCTCGTCGCGCGAGAGCGCCTTTTCCTTACGGGGCACTTTCATTGCGATCTCCTTTCATTCTGCAGAAGTCAAACAAAACCGGCTGGCTTTTGTTCAATCCGGTTTCCGGTGACAGGACCCAAGGGCGGGTGCGATCACTGGGTAACCAAACCCGGTTCCGGTTGTTCCGCTCCGGCCAAAGGTCAGACGCCACGGCAGGGTCGACCGTGACGGCACGGTCGACCCTGGACAACCATTGCGAAGGAGAGCTGAAACTCGATCTGATTGGGTTACGTGGCAGCAGGCGCCGATGCAGGGCCGTCCGGGACACACAGGCTTAGGGCCCGGCCTCGTTCCCCGGCTGCGCCGAAGCCTGCTCTTTTCTATAGTTTCTTCGCCGTACCCCGCCGCGGGCCTGCGCCGCGGGGCGGAGCCTTGGCCTTCTCGGGCCCTTCGTTTCCGATGCTCCCGACGCCCCTGGCGGGTCCGCCGCCGGGCTGCGTCCCACCGGGCTGCAGGTCCGAGGCAAGACCGGAATGACCCTCCGCGTCGATTTCCCGAGCGGCTTCGTGCCAGTACCGCTCATGGTCTCCGTCACGTCTTCCGTCATTTTCCCACAGCTCATAGGCGCGTGTACGAATGCGATTGTCCCGTTCATTGTCGGTGGTCATGGGCTGGGCCTCCTGAGCGAAACGCAGGTTAGTGCCGGCCTCCCGGCTTCGCACTCCAGTCGCGAGCATAGGCGCATAGCTCCGCCGGCGGAAGCCAAGATCGACTATCCTGATTTGTCGGGCAAATATCTTTGCCTTCCATCAAGGGGAACAATCACCGGGCGGATCGATCGACCGAGACCCGCCGAGGCGAATCCCGATCGGCGTTTCACTGATCACCAATTCCACGTCTGGCGGCCGTACCAATCGTCTATGTCGCGCCTTACACGGTCCTTCTCGATTCCGTAACGCTCCTGGATCTTTCCTTCGAGCTGCTCGCGGCTGCCGGAGATCTGGTCCAGGTCATCGTCGGTGAGCTTGCCCCACTGCTCCTTGACCTTCCCTTTGACCTGCTTCCAGTTACCTTCCACACGATTCCAGTCCATGAGTAATCCTCCTGGTTCAATTGCATTGAAGATGGAACTCATGAGAACGCATTTGGTTCATCGAGTCGGCGGCGATCGTGCTTCCCGGGAGGCCGGCCGTCGGACGTGACGTTACAGACACAAAGTTGTGTTACCCAGGGAACTCGACCTTGAGGGGCTTCTCTGCTTCTATCGCACGAGGGCTGTTTCCAATCTATCCAGGGCGGGGCGGAAGATGGTTTACGATCAGGATAAGAAGCGCATGCGTCGCCGTCACGTGCTGCGGTTTTTCGCGGCGCTCGCTCTCCCCGCCCTCCTGCTCGGCTCCGCCATCGCGGCGGTGGAATGGGCTGCGCCCGATCCGCCCGCCCGTGCCGACGCCCAGAAGGCGGCAGCCCGACAGTAAAGGCGCAGGAGGGAACATCTACCCGCCTCGTGTGTTGAGCGCTCCGAACAGGAGCGACCATGAAGAAACACACTAAGGAGATCGTTTCGGCGCTGAAGCGCCGGCACGCGGTCCTGTTTGTCGGGGCGGGCGTGTCGATGAGCGTCGGGTTGCCGTCCTGGAAAACGCTGGTCGATCACATTCTGAGCGAGCTGCGCCTGGACGTTTCCGTCATGCACGATCCCGACATCTCCTATCAGACGATCGCCGAATGTTATCGCGTGGAACACGGAGACATCGCCTCGCTGTGCGAATGGATGCGGCAAAACTGGCGCGTCTCGCCAGAGCGCATCGAACGCTCGGAACTGCATCGGTTGATCGTCGAGCTCGACTTTCCGGTGATCTACACGACCAACTACGACAGCAATCTGGAAATCGCCTACGACGTCTACGGCAAGCGCTATGCAAAGATCAGCCACGCGCGCGACATCGCATCCGCGCCCGCAGGCGTCACGCGGATCATCAAGTATCACGGCGACTTCGACGATGAAGACACGCTCATCCTGACCGAACCGATTATTTCAACCGGCTGTCCTTCGACTCTCCGCTGGACGTCCGCTTTCGCAGCGACGCACTCGAGGCGACCGTGCTGTTCATCGGCTACAGCATGTCGGACCTGAACATCCGCCTGCTTCTCCACCGCATCTGGAGCACCTGGCGGAGATCCGGACACGAAAAGGACCGGCCGCCTTCCTACGTCTTCATGTATCGGCCGAATCCCGTGCAGGAAGCGGTGCTCAGAAACTGGGGCGTAACCGTTCTCGCCGGCGAAGGCGCCGATCCGCAGCAGGCGCTTCTCGCTTTCATCCAAGGTCTTCGCGCCGAACTCGGCGGCTAGGGCGGGATGAGGAACTGTCTGCGGTTTGTCCGTCCGCGTCCCGCTCTAACTGGTTTCCCTCGAAACGTTCGCGACAAGCCGCCTTACGGTTCGCTCCACGGAATTCTGCCAGGCAGGCATGGCCCGGCCGAAGGCCGCGGTGAATTTGGCGCTCGACAGCGACGAGTTTGCAGGGCGGCTTGCAGGTGTCGGAAACGCACCCGTCGCGATGTCCCGAACATGCGCCCAGGGTCCGCCTTCGGCACGGCTCGCCGCAAGAGCATGCCGCGCCAAGTCGGCCCGGCTTACGACGCCCGAGCCGGCGAGGTGGTAGAGGCCGAAAGCGGCGTCCTGATCGGATGTCGTCAGCCGCGCGGAAATATCGAGGATCGCGTCGGCAAGGTCGATCGCCGATGACGGATTTCCCCGTTGATCCGCAACGACGGCGATTTCTTCGCGCTCTTCTGCGAGCCGCAGGATGGTCTTGACGAAGTTCTTCCCGAAGGGGCTGTAGACCCAGCCCGTGCGCAGGATGAGATGGCGGGGAGTTGCCTCGGCAACAGCGCTTTCTCCGGCAAGCTTGGATGCGCCGTAGACGCTAAGCGGAGCCGGTGTGTCGCCCTCTGCATAGCTCCCCTGTTTGCTCCCGTCGAAGACATAATCCGTCGAAATATGGACGATAGGCACTTCGAGGCATGCGGCCGCGTCAGCGACCGCGCCAGCCCCGAAGGCGTTGACCGCGAAAGCCGCCTCCGGCTCGCTTTCGGCCTGGTCGACGGCCGTATAAGCTGCCGCCGAGACGACGAGGTCCGGCCGGCATCGCTCGATCGCCGGAAGGATTGTTGCCGGCTCTATGAGATCGAGATGCGGCCGCCCGATTGTAACGACCTTCACTCCCGACCGCCTATGAGACCGTTCCACGAGGCTGAGGGCCAATTGGCCCTCGCAGCCGGTCACGGCAATTCTCACGCAACGCTCCGATGCTGCTCGCCGATGCGGGTGCCGGAATAGCGCTCGCGCCGGATCGGCTCCCACCACCACCTGTTTGCGAGGAACCAGTCGACAGTCTCGCTCAGCCCGCCCTCGAAGCTCCGCTTCGGCCTCCAGCCAAGCTCACGCTCGGCCTTCGAGGGATCGATCGCATAGCGCCGGTCGTGGCCGGGCCGGTCGGGGACAAGAGTGATGAGGTCCCGATAGCTGTCACCGCCCTTTCGTGGCAACCGGACGTCGAGCAGATCGCAGATGCTTTCCATGACCGACAGATTGTTGCGCTCGGCACGGGCGCCGATATTGTAGCTCTCCCCTGGCCTGCCCCGGCTGACGACCAGTTCCAGCGCAGTCGCATGATCATCGACATGGAGCCAATCGCGGACATTCGCTCCCGAGCCGTAGAGCGGCAACGGCTTCTCCTCTGCGGCATTGATGATCGTCAGGGGGATCAGCTTCTCGGGAAAATGGAACGGGCCGTAATTGTTGGAGCAGTTCGAGACCACCACCGGAAGACCATAGGTGTGGTACCACGCACGTGCGAAGTGATCCGCCGCTGCTTTAGAAGCCGCGTAAGGGGACGAGGGTGCGTAGCGCGTCTCCTCGGAAAAAATCCCGCGGTTGAACGGAAGGTCGCCGAAGACTTCGTCGGTCGAGACATGGTGAAACCGGAAGCGCCCCCGCTCCTCGGTGCCGAGCCCCGACC
Organism: Ensifer meliloti; assembly: GCF_030064585.1. Taxonomy (NCBI): domain Bacteria; kingdom Pseudomonadati; phylum Pseudomonadota; class Alphaproteobacteria; order Hyphomicrobiales; family Rhizobiaceae; genus Ensifer; species Ensifer meliloti. The sequence goes on along the minus strand of NZ_CP120364.1, from coordinate 194,890 downwards.
AGTAGGCCAGCGCGGCGTTGAGCAATCGCACGGTGCCGAGGACGTTGGTCTCCATAAATGGCTCGGGGCTCTCGATCGAGCGGTCGACATGGCTCTCGGCAGCAAGATGCATGATCGCATCGATCCCCTCCCGGCGCATGATCTGGAGCAGAACCTGTTCGTCGCGGATATCGGCCCGGTAGAAAGCATAGTGCGGATCGCTTTCCACTGCCCGTAACGATGCAAGGCTGCCGGCATAGGTCAGCTTGTCGACATTGACGACGCGCTCGGCTCCGTTTCGGATCAGGTGCCGGCAAACCGCCGATCCAATGAAACCTGCGCCACCCGTTACCAAAACTCGCATGGTTTCTCCCCTCATGCGGTGAACTCGAAAAGAATGGATTCGTGGAGCAATGGTGCGTTCCTGTCCTTCGCGGACAGTTGCAGACGGTCGGTATCGGCAGGCCAGCCTATACCGATCTCAGGATCGTCGTAGCGGATGGACCGCTCATGCTCAGCGCTGTAATGCTCGCTTACCTTGTAGAGAACTTCCGTTTCCGGCTCGAGCGTCACGAGGCCGTGGGCGAAGCCGACAGGCACCAGAATCTGGTTCCATTTTTCGGCCGAGAGTTCGAGACCGACCCATTTCGCGAAGGTCGGCGAACCCTTGCGAATGTCGACCACGACATCGAACACCCTGCCTCGAACAACGCGAACGAGCTTCGCCTGCGCTTTGGGCGGAAGCTGATAGTGCAGGCCGCGCAGCGTGCCCGCAGCCGCGGAATAGGAATGGTTGTCCTGTACGAAGATCGCCGCGACCCCGTTGGCGGCGAGGGTCTCCGCATTGTAGGTCTCCGAAAAGAAGCCGCGCTCGTCGCCGAGCCTGCGCGGGACGATTTCCAGAACCCCGTCGAGGCCCAGGGGCCTTACTTCACGCATCCGAGAGCTCCCTGACCCGTCGCCGGAGATAGATCGCATAGTCGTTTTTACCGAGCAGGTCGGCACGCTCGAGCACCTGATCCGCCGAAACGTAGCCGAGCTCGAAGGCGATCTCTTCCGGGCACATGATCTTGACGCCCTGCCGGTGCTCGATCGTGCGCACGAAGGAAGCGGCATCGTGCAGGCTGTCGTGCGTGCCCGTATCGAGCCAGGCATAGCCACGCCCGAGGCGGCAGACGTGAAGGTCGCCGCGCTCCAGATAGGCCCGGTTGACATCGGTGATTTCCAGTTCGCCCCGTGCTGAAGGTTTTATTGAAGAAGCGATCTCAAGCACGCTGTTTTCATAGAAATAAAGACCGGTCACGGCCCAGCTCGATCTCGCCCGCTCCGGTTTCTCCTCGATTGTCTCGGCCCGACCGGTCTCTCCATCGAAACTGACGACGCCGTAGCGCTCGGGATCATCCACACGATAGGCGAAGATCGTGGCACCGCTCGGCCGGGCCGCGGCATCGCTGCAAAGCTCGGGCAGGCCGGCGCCGTAGAAAATATTGTCTCCGAGGATAAGCGCCACGGAGCTGTTGCCGATGAAATCCCGGCCGATGATGAAGGCCTCGGCAAGCCCGTTCGGCTCCGGCTGCTCGGCATAGGAGATCGCAAGGCCGAACTGGCTGCCGTCCCCAAGCAACTCCTCGAACAGCGGCCGGTCCCGGGGCATGGTGATCACCAGTATCTCGCGAATACCGGCCAGCATCAGCATGCCGAGTGGGTAATAGATCATCGGCTTGTCATGGACGGGCAGCAGTTGCTTCGAAACCGAGATCGTCACCGGGTAGAGCCTGGTTCCCCGGCCGCCCGCAAGGATGATGCCCTTCATGCGCCCACTCCGGTCGAGGTCATCATCGCGCTTGCGCTCTTGCACCGTCGCCCGGTCCGATCGCCGCGGCGCCGGCGGGACTGAGCTTGCCGCAGCGCCAGAGGCTATAGGAAGGCTCTGTGTCCCAGTCGTAATAGTAGGCAGCCGCCAATCGGCCTGCCTCGATCAGTTCGCCGAAGGTCGCGCGCATGACGCGGATCGCCTCTCCTCGCGATCGATCGTCCACCGGGCAGGAGCGCGCCTTGTTTGCGATCCCCCATTCCGTGACCCAGCAAGACTTGCCGGTTGCCGCGGTCCGGCAGAAGTCGAGAAGGCTTCTGACCCGCGCTGAAATGGCGGGCGCGGCTTTCCTTCCGGGGTAGATGTGGATGCCATAGGCATCGACCAGACTGTCGATGCCGCGTTGACGAAGGAGCGCGACGAATTCGCCGGGATCGAGCCGTTCCATCCCGCGCCTGTCGGCTTCTGCCGCGCTCATATCCGAGAGACCGGCGGAAATAACGGCTGCGTCGCGGCTGTGCACGGTCTTGCGCAGCTCCGATCTGCTGATCTCCAGCGCCTTGACGTAGTTGTCGAGGCCGCGTTCAAACCTTGCCCGCTCCCGTAGCTCGGCGATGCTGCGCGGTGTCCGGGCGCCCGGCTTTCGATAGACGGCAAGATCGCCGTTGTAGCCGGCATAGTTGATTTCGTTTCCCGGCTCGACCCCTACAAGACGAACGCCGAGGGCATCGATGCGCTGAAGCGCTTGCTGCAATTCCCTGCGATACCGGGCGAGATCCAAGTCCGACAGTCGATAGACATCCCAGATGCGGCCATGGCCCGTTCTCGGTCCTACGCTCTGGGGATAGTAACTTTTGTTTCCCAGCTGGATCTCGAGAAGGATCCGCAGACCCAGCCGATGGGCGATTGCCAGCGCCTCTATGCTCTTGTCCACCGGACGCGAAAGCGAAAGGCGGACATCCGTCGCGCCGCTTGCGGCGATGTCCGTCAGAATTCTCTCCTGGTCGCCCCGGGGCAGCCAGGCGAGATTCATCCGATTGACCCCAATGCGAGCGGCCGAAGCTTCATCGGCATGCGCGGGTGCGGAAAGCGTCAACAAAGCGCCAAGGAGCAATGCTCCCGCTCTTCGTTTCGGCGAAGTTCCGCGCCGCAAACCGTAGCGCACTTTCCCCGGAATTGCTCTAGAGCCCGACATGCGCCAGAGCATTGCGGAAGTTGGTCTCACAGGCCGAGTACCGGTCGATGACAGCCTGCGAATCGATCTTCGAAAGGAAGCTGGCGAGATAGGCCTTCCTGTCCGGCTCCCGGTTCCAGACTGCCGCCTCCAGGTAGGGGAAGCCGATGAATTCCAGCATTTCCCGCATGCGATCGTCGACCGCGATCATGAGCGAGGGCACGCCCGCCTGCATGCCGATGATGCAGCCGTGGAAACGGCGGCCGAAGCAGAGATCGCGCGCGGAGACCCAGCTTCGCCATTGATTGGTGTCGAAGAACACCAGGAGCTCGTGTTTGCGCTGCCATTTTTCCGAATGCTTGTAGGCGGTCTGGCCGGTGATGCGCCCGCTTGCGCGGTCGTAGACGGGCAAGTCGTCGTCCACGGGAAGGGAGAGATTGTAGGCGACCACCTCATCCTGGATGACGTAGCTCGCGACGCTGTCCGGTTTCAGCAGCGCGTGGGCGTCGACGATCGTGTCGGCCACGCTTCCGAGATAGCCTCCGAAGGCGATCTTCTGGGAGGAAGCGAGCTCCGGATTGGCGAGCGCGGCGAGCGAACGCTTCATCTCGGCCGGCGCGAAGAAGAGCGAGGGGCAACCCGTCGGCTTCACGAACTTCATGCCCTGTTCCCTCAGGAACTCGGCCGTGAAATAACCGCGCGTGAGGAAGAAGCTCTCTTTGTTCCTAAGCACCTCCAGGAACTTGAGCGTGCCGGCAGGCAGGTTTTCCTTGAGCCCTTCCCTCCGCTGGATACCGATCCCCATGATCACCACCGGCATCTTCAGTTTCTCGAAGACTTCCGCCTCGAGATCCGCCGAGTAGCCCGGGCGCAGGAGGTTGGCCGAAGCGAAGACGCAGATGTCGAATTCCTCGTTGAGGCTTTCATAAGCCTCGTCGGAGTTCCTGCTGTTGACGAGATGCCAGAAGGGCAAATAGGTGACGTCATGCCCGCGAAGAGCATGGGCCGCGCCCTCGCCGATCAGATAATTGCCGGTATTGGCGATCTTCTTGACCTGATCGATCAGTTCCTTCTTGGTTCTGACCTCGTCGAAATAGGGCCTGTGCCGAACCTCCGCGCCGGACACGCCCGAGACGGTTCGCTGCAGATAGGAGGGGATTCCCGTAAGCAAGATACGCATCGATTACACCTGAGATTAGAGCCTGCAAACGCTCGCGTAGATTTATTGCCCGATCCCGATCTCCCGGAGCGCCGAGCGGAACGTGCGCTCGCGATCGGAATACCTGTCGACCAGTTCGGACGCATTGAGCCCGGCCAGGTGGTCGGCGACAAATTCGGCGCGGTTTTCCGCCTTGTCGACCTCGACTGCGTCGATCGCCGGCAGGCCCGTGTAACCGAGCATCTCGCGCATCCGGTCGTCCACTGCCACCATCAGGCTCGGTACGGCCGCCTGCATCGCGATGATCGAGCCGTGAAAACGCCGGCCGAAATTGAAATCCATGGAAGACGCCCAGGCACGCCACTGGTTCGTATCGAAGAAGGTCCGCACGTCGAAGGGCGTTTTCAGTCTTTCGGTGCCCGGATAGCTCAGTTCGCCGAGCATCGTGCCGGAGGCGGAGTCGTAGACGCGGCCGTCGCCGTTCGCTTCGACGTTCATGTCGAAATGGAGGAACTCGTCCTGGATGACGTATTGGGGACGCGAACCCTCGGGCGCCAGCGCCGCGGCGTCGACGATGCAATCGTGGTTGGCACCCAGATAGCCGGAGAAGATGGTCCGCGCCTTGCCGACCGGCACATTGGGCAGCTTCTTCAGCGAGGCGCGCATGTTGTGCGGCATCAGATAAATGGAGGGGCAGCCCGTCGGCTGCACATAGGAGAAGCCCTGGTCCTTGAGGAAGCCGGCGGTCTCGAACCCGCGCGTCAGGAAATAGTGCTCACGCTCCTTGAGAACGTCCAGAAGCCGCTTCGTGCCCTCCGGCAGGCTGTTTTCAAGGTCTCGGCGGTTCTGCAGGCCGATGCCGAGCATGACGATCGGCATCTTCAGCTTTCCAAGCACTTCCGCTTCGGCATCCGCAGACAGGCCCTTGCGCAGAAGGTTAGCGCAGGTGAAGACACAGATGTCGAAATTGGCGTTGAACTCGTCGAGCCCGACGCCGTTCTGGCTGCAATTATAGAGGTGCCAGAACGGGACCTGCTTCGCATGCGGGGCAATCGCGCGCAGCGCCCCCTCGCCGATCAGGTAATTTCCCGTATTGCTGATATTGCGAAGCTCCTGGAGAAACTCCTCCTTCGTCTCGGGCTGTTTCTGTCGCTCCGAATAGGAGACCGATAATCCCTGGGCGCCGTTGGCGAGGCGCGTGTAATGACCAGGAATTCCCGTCACGAGGATCCGTGGACGCATGCAATCGACCCTTCTTCTTGAAACCGGCGGGGCCTCAGCCCACGGCCGCAACTCCGGGATTGGATGCTTCGCGCCCGCGGATGACCGTTGCGCGCGAAAGCGATGAATTGTTCACGGAACGGTCGCACCAACCGAGGAACTCGGAGAAGGAGGACGTCCATGAGCGGCGTGCCGCCGTTCTCAGGCACCCCTCCATCAGGGGCGCGAGCATCTGGCGGTTGTTGGCCACCTCCTCGATGGCCTTTGCCATGTCCCGGACCACCTGGGGATCGGCGGCGGCCTCGATGAGGATGCCGTCCTCGCCGTCGGTTATGAGTTCGTCGACAGCACCGACTGCCGTCGCGATCGGGACGCAGCCGAGCTGCTGCGCCTCGGCGATCATCAAGGGAGCGCCCTCCCAGCGCGACGGCATCAGAAGGACATCCGCCCAACCGAGGGCCTTGATCAGGTCCTTGCTTGCGAAGACCGGCGGGCGGACCTCGACGCCGAGGTCCTTCAGGCGATCCGTCCACGACAGGGTGGCATCCGCGAGGATTTCCCCGCCGATCGCCCGGGCATCGAAGGGCACGCGCGAAGCCCGCAATTCGGCGAACGCCGCAGCGAGACGGTCGATCCCCTTCTGCTGATCGAGCCGACCCATATACAGGACCCGAAGCCGATCGTCCTTGCGTTCGATGCGCCTGACCGACAGCACCTCCGCGAGCACCTTGGGCGGCACGGAGAAGCTCGCGCCGTTGGGGACGGCGAAGATCTTTTCATAGGGAACGCCGAAGCTGTGCAGATAGATCTTGAGCTGCTCCGAGCAGGTCAGGAAGGCATCGTAGCAATGCTCGTGGGCAATCGCCGCGAAGGGCTGACCGGCGGGCCTTTTGAAGGAGGTATTGTCGACCACGTGAAGGTAGCAGGCCGTGCGCGTTCCCTCTGAGCGTAGCCGCGCGATAAGCGGATGCACCGCCATGACGTGATTGTTGATCACGAGGTCGAAGCCGGAAAGCTGACCCTTGAGCGCAGCCCAATCGACGTCGTGGCCCTCGGCGATGAAGTCCTGCCCCAGGAACGAGCCGGAGCCGCCCCAGGCGGGAATGCCTTGGTCCCAGAAGTGAATATAGTCGAAGCTCTGATCGAACTCGTCGATCACATCCATCCTGGATGTGCCGAGCACGAAGAGATGGGTCTCGTAGCCGGCGGCCTTCAGCTCGCGCGAGGCCGCATATACGACCTTCTCGGCGCCGCCGAAGGATGCATTCGGAACAAGCAGGGCTGCGGTTTTCCTGCTTCCCTCGCTATGACCGAGCGGCAACACGGGCGAGCCACCGATCTCGTGGCGAAGCGCCTTGTGGAGGTCGGAATAGGGAACGAGCCGTGCCGGACGCCAGGTCCAGCGTTTGCCGGCGGTCCGCCGCAGCGGGCTGGTCGCGATGGCATTGACGCAATTGATCATCACCTGCTGGGGCGTGATGAGCGAGCGGCGCGGCAGGCTTCTCGGGAAAGGGAAGCGGACTTTCAGAATTGCCGATGTCGGCCAGACCTGCTGGTTGCCGATGGAGGCAAACCAGTCCAGCGCCTTGTTATGAATGACGTCGCGCACGAGCGAAGTGGACAGGAAGATGAGGTCGGCCGGTGCGTTGTGCTGGGCGCCGGCCTCCAGGAAGACCGGCTCGATCTTGCGCTGAGCCGCATCGTTGCCGAGCTGGACGAAGACCACGTTGGCCTTCTCGCTCAGGCGCTCCAGATGGGAGAGCACGTTCGGCAGCATCCGGGAGCGCAGCAGCAGATCGAGCGTGGCACCGCTTCCGGCGATCAGGAAGGGCGGGAAGTGAACGTTGTCAGGCTCGCCGATGCTCGCCCAGAAGGCTGGAATGATATCGTCGAGGCGAAGACGCTTGGGCGTCTTGGTCGGATCCGTAAAGAAGGAAATGGCGGCATCTTCCGTCCGTGCGAAAAGATAGCGCGGGCATTCCTCGTGCTCGAAATCGACCAGCATTGGCCGCTGGAATAGCGCCCGGTGGCGCTTTCTGAGGAAGCTCACCGAGGCGGCGCGATCCCGGTTCGCCTCCTTGAAGCGGCTTTCCGCCCTCAGCCGGTATTCGAAGGTCGTGTCGTGGCACGGCGCCCCCACGAAGCCGTGCTCGATGCAGGACAGCCAGAATTCCCAATCCTCGAAACCGTTCTGCCTGTCGTCGTCGAAGCGGACCCCCGCCCGGAAAACGTCGATCGAGATCATCGAGCCGGTGTCGCAGATATTGTCCGTGATGCAGTGCAGAAGCCGCGAGTAGCGATTGCCGTAATGGGCGCGCCAGCTCACCGAAAACGTGTCGATGTTGGTATAGATCCAGCCGCAGCCGCTGGCGCTCAGTTGCCGGTAGAGAGTCTCGATGGTCCCCGGCAGCACGCGATTGTCGGCATCGAGAAAATAGACGGCCTCGGCTTCCGGCAGATTCGCGAGCACGTAGTCGATCGCGCGATTGCGCGCCCCGCCCGGCCCTGCATTGGCCCCGAAAAGCACATGAACCGCAGGATGGCCCGCCGCATAGAGCAGCAACTGATCGAATGTCTCCTGTCGCGGATCACCATCGACGGACACCACCACTGCCACCCGGCACCCGGCAAGCTTCGAAGCGAGCACGGACTCGATCGCCTCCAGGACGAGGGCCGCATGGCCGTAAAGCGGCATTGCCACCACGATCAGGTCCGAGTTTTCTTTATTTCCGGACATTGGACGCCCCTGCGGACTGCTTTACCAATCGGAAGCCGGAGACCTTGAGCCAGGAGAAATCGACCGTATCCGTGACCGCACGGCTGAGAATCATGAGGTCCATCGGCTCACGCACGGGCTTATCCAGTTGAAAGTTCACGTTGACCGCCTGCTCGGCGGTGACCTCGCGCCAGCCGCTGAAGAAGGCCGAGGGCTTGGCAGCGCCCTTGCGCGCGAGTTCCGCCACTTCCGAGCGCGCATTGGAGTTCGCCGGAGCGAGCAGGAAGCTCACGGCCGCGGGTGCGCCCTTCGGGTGATCGATGATCGCGCTTGCGGAGAAGGAGATGGTGCCGGGTTCCACGGCGCGGCCGATCGTGCCGGCGGAGATCCCACTCGGCAGCGGGTGGCAAACGACCGCGTTCTCGTGCTCGAGGAAGCGGACGGTCTGGAATTCGGGAACGACCGGCGTGACCGAAACGTCGACGATCTGACTAAGCAATTCGACCGCCAGGCGATAGTCCTCGATGAAGTGGCCTTCGAGCAAGGCGGTCGGAGCGATCATGTTCGGCATGCGCGTCGGTTTGACGCCGGGCAGTCCCGTAAAGACGCGGAACGCTAGGGGCCGGAGATCGAGATCGGGATGCGGGGTTTCCGAGCGGGCTGTGTACCGCTCGCTCGCGATCGGATAGCCGAGTGAAAGCCCTACAGTCTCCGTGCCGGTCGTTGAGATTCTAAGCCGCAGCGTTCTCGCGGCGCCGCCGCAAGCGCGCGGCAGGGCGAGGAAATTCCAGTTTGCCGCGAGCTGCGCATAGGGCACGGTCCATTCGGCCACGCCCTCGCCATTCTCGACATAGCCCAGCATGACGACCAGCTCGCCGCCGTCCCTGGGCACGGAATGAAGGTGCAGGGCGATCCCCGCCACGCCAAGACTGGAGACCGGAAGGAGCTGCTCGACACAGCCGGTCGCAAGGAGCTGCCCGATGCCCTCGTCCTTCGGGTCGGCATAAGGATCGTGGGCGAATATCTCCGCGACCGGTTCCCAATTGCGGGCCTGGAAGGCGTCTTCCAGCGCGCGGTAATTTTCAAGCAGCGTTTCCCGCTCACGTCGCAGAATGGCGAGCTCGGCGGTTACCGACGACGTGAAACGGGAGAGCCGGCCCACTCCACCCTCCACCAGCGACCGCACGAGCGCAAGGCTTTCCGCTTTACCGTCCACGTCGATCCGCTGAAGCGGTATCTCGGGGATGGTGCCAAGAGCATTGATCGACGGGAGTCCTTCCCGCAGATCGGCTTCACCCTCATCCGAGAAGGCAAGCGCGATCAGAGGAAAGGCGTTCTGCAAGGGAAATCGCGAAGCTGCAGCCGGTTCGAGAAAATGGACTAGATGCTCGATTTCGCTCCCTTCGAAATTTTCCCGGTCCAGACCGGATGCTACGACCAGCCTTCGCTTCGCCGGCGACTGCCTCACGTTAGAAGACATCAACTCTTGCACGTAGCGACCCCAGAATAAATCGATTTATCCAGAAGATGAAAATTGATGGCCCGGAAATATTCGCGCTCCAGAACCTCATGAAGCAAACCATATCCGTGGATTCCGCAGTGCACAACAATAGATTCTTGGGGTTTTGCTCGGTATTTATACTTCAAAAATTGAACCAATATTCAGACAAACTGCGTTTCTTTCGCTTGTGCAGCATTTCGACCGGTGAGATTGCCGATCAGCGTCAACTGGCGCGCGAGGCAGTCGTCCAACCGGAACCTCTGCTCGACCGTTCTGCGCGCGGCGCCGCGCAGTTCGCGGAAGTTGTCCGGGCGGTTCAATGCCCCGACGATCGTCTCGGCGAGCGCATCGGTATCGAAGAACGGGACGAGAAGACCGTTGCGGCCGGAGCGGATGACTTCCTGAACCGGCGCGGTATCGGAGCCGACGACAAGAGCACCGCAGGCCATTGCCTCAAGCACCGACCAGGAAAGCACGAAGGGATAGGTGAGGTAGAGATGCGCCGCCGATATCTGAAAAAGCTGACGTAGCACGGAATGCGGCACGACGCCGGGGAAGATGAGCCTTTCACGCGGGACATCCAGAGACGCAAGCAGATGATCCTTCCACGATCCCCCGCCAGGGGGCGGCGCGCCGTAACTCACCCCATCGCCGCCGACGAAGACGAACAGCGCGTCCGGATGCCGCCGGACGACCTTCGCCGCCGCCTCCAGCGCTTGGGGAAAGCCCCGGTAGGGCTCGAGGTCCCGTGCCACGAAAGTGACGACGGGATCGCCGGCCTTGAGTACGCGCCCGTCCGGCAGCTTCAGGGAAGCCGCTGGGTCGGGGCGGAAACGGCGCGTGTCCACTCCCTCATGGCAAACGGCGATTCGTTGCCGCGCGTCGGCTGGATAGAGGCTCTTCTGCCAATTGGTCGGGCTGATACCGCCATCCATCGCCTCCAGCGACAGCAGCTGCGCGATGTTGCGGAGGCGCAAGCGCTTACGCGTCTCGGAGTCGGGACGGTCGTCCGGCGCGAAGCCGACATCCGCCCCTTCCGACCGATAGAAAAACTCGCAATAGCCGAGTGCCGGCACGCGCGGCAGGACATCCTTCACGAACATCATGCTGCCCCAGCCTATATGACCAAGAACGATGTCGGGGGTCTGTCCAAGGCGGCCCATCGCGTCGAAGGTTTCCGCTACCCTGTGTCCGATCCGCACATGATGGTCGGGAACGCCAAGATGGCGCGCGATGTGGGGATTCGGTTGCGGACCGGGTTCCGCCCGATGCCGGACGACCCGGACGGAAGGTATCCGCTGGTCCACGGTCTCCGTCACCAGCGTCACCTCGTTCCCCGCCTCAGCCAGATGTCTTGCCAGGGCGGCGAACTGGCCGAACCCGCGGCGGTGTACGAATGCTACATGCATCTTCATAAGCCACTTGTCAGTGATCGATCACACCTGCAGCGCCGCGCGTCCGAAGGGACGCGCAAAGCTCGTTGCAATATTTGGATTTCCTGCATGTTACCGCCCTTGCTCGGTTACGCTTTGAGGAACATGCAGATTGAGCATCAGATGCCGTAGCGTGCGGCATTCCCCCAGACGAGTTCGAGGCGGTGCAGTGTCTGGAAGGCGGTCTCCAGATTCCGCCGGTCCTGATCGCCATGGCTGAGGGCGCGTTCGTAGCCCTTAGCCGCCTGACGCAGGCCGGCGCAAAGCTGCCTGCCTTTCTCTGAAAGCCGGATGCGGGCCGAACGCTTGTCACGCTGCGATGCGATCCGGTCGATGTAGTCGCCGTCGGCAAGCTGCTTCAGATAATAGGAGATGTTCGAACCCACATAGTGGCCCCTGTCCAGAAGCTCTCCCACCGAGAGCTCCGCCTCGCCGATGGCCAGAAGAACCATCGCCTGCGCGGGACCGATATCTTCGACCCCGAGCTTCGTCAGTTCCGCACGCAATAGGCCGGAAAAGCGGCGGCTTGCACGCTCCATGACCCGGGCCAGCTCGAAATAGGTGACGAGCGAATCATCTCCGTCACGATCGTCTACAGGGGTATCGAGGCCTTTCCGCTGCGTTTCATTCGCGGGAAGGATTGCAACAGTGTCTCCAAAGTCTGCGAACGGATAGAGTATCCTGTGGTTCATCCCTCTCTCCATTGGGAACGTACTTCCAATTCCGGAAAATTACTTCAAAACTTGAAGTAATTTCATAACACCCCTGCCCCGAAATTGCGTGCTCTTGAGCTGGCGATGTTTATTGTGTCACACTTATCGCAACAATACTGTGATTTGAGTGAATCTGGACCAGATCGCCCCATGAAACCCGCGAATGCGCTAATTAGAAGATCGCCCCATGCGTGATACTGTTCGAAATCCTTTGATTAGCAAGGGCCCCAACCGGCCAACACCGGCGCAAAACGGAACAATCGCGCCGAAGCTGCTGGTTCTGCGGGCCCGGCGTGTGTTCGTCGTGACGCTTCTTTATGCAGCACTGCTCAGCGCCTGCATCAACCTCCTGCAGCTCACCATGCCCCTCTATATGATGCAGGTGCATGACAGGGTGTTGAACAGCCAGAGCATGGATACGCTCGTCATGCTGACGATTCTCGCCCTGGGCGCGCTGATCGTTCTGGGCGTGCTCGACTACATTCGCGCCCTCACCTTTCAGGCCATGGGCAGCGCCGTGGTCCGCTGGCTGAACCTGCCGGTCCTGACCGCCGCCGTCCAGGCATCGGCCGATCAGGGACTTGCGCGCGCGACGCAGTCGCTGCGCGACCTCACCGAGCTGCGCGGCTTCCTCACCTCTTCGGCGGTGAGCGCCCCCCTCGACGCCGCCTGGTCGCCCATCTTTCTGGGTGTTCTGTTCCTGCTGCACCCCCTCTTCGGACTGATCGGTGCGATCTCCGTCGTGGTACTCGTCTGCTGCGGCCTTCTCAACGACCTCCTGACGCGCCAGCTCATGAAAGAGGCAAGCCAGGCTAATATTGAGGCAGTGTCGAAAATAGGTGCGACATTACGTCACGCCGAGGCCATCGAAGCCATGGGAATGCTGCCGGCGCTCGCCCAGAAATGGCGCGCAGCGCAACTGCACGCGCTCAGCGTGCTGGAGGCCAGCGGGATCAGAAGCAGGGCGATGGCCTCGATCACCCGTTCGCTGCGCTTCGCCATCCAGGTGGTGTCGCTGGGGACCGGTGCCCTGCTGGTGATGAGACAGGAGATCTCGCCGGGCGCGATGATGGCGACCACCATTCTCGTGGGCCGCCTTCTGCTGCCGTTCGATTCCGTCATCGAGAACTGGCGCCAATGGGTGTTGGCGATCGCAAGCTGGCGTCGCGTCGAAACGGCACTGAAGGAAGACCTGGCCGTTCGCCAGACCATGCCGACGCCGCGCTCCGAAGGCGACCTGGTCGTCGACAAGCTGGTCTACGCGGCACCGGGCATCGACGTGCCGATCATCAAGGGCATCAACTTCTCGCTCTCACCCGGCGAGGTGCTTGGTATCGTCGGCCCTTCCGCGGCGGGCAAATCCACGCTGGCGCGGCTTCTGGTCGGCATTCTGAAGCCCACTGCCGGCGGCGTCTTCCTCGACGGCAACAACGTCTACCTCTGGGAACGGACCTCTTTCGGACAGATCGCGGGCTATCTGCCGCAATCGGTTTCCCTTCTCGAAGGAACCATCCGTGAAAACATCGCCCGGATGGCGGAGAGCGATCCCTACAAGGTGCTCGAGGCGGCGCGGCTCGCCGACGTCCACGACATGATCGGACGACTGCCGCTCGGCTATGATACGCCGGTGGGCGATGGTCATCTGACGCTTTCCGGCGGGCAGCGGCAGCGCATCGCGCTGGCGCGCTGCCTTTACGGCCGGCCACGCCTGCTCGTCCTCGACGAGCCCAACGCCAATCTTGATGCCCTCGGCGAGCGCGCCCTCATCCGCGCGATCGATGAGGCGCGCAGCGACGGCGCCATCGTCATCCTGATTGCCCACCGGCCGGCCATCATGCAGGTGGCCGATAAGCTGCTCGTGCTGGAAGGCGGCCGCATCAGCCAGTTCGGCCCGCGAACGGATGTGGTGGCGACCATGATGCCCGGCGAAACAAGACGCGAAGGTACCGCATCATGAACAAGGAAAAGATCCTGCCGGTTCGCCTCGACCTGCAGCCGCCCGTGAAGACTGAGAGCCCGGAGCGCCGCCTGCCGATGGCCGCGCCGGCTCGTCTCTCCGCGGCAATGCCAGAGCCGGACCTTTCGGAGGACAACACGCATTCGCCCATCCGGCGCCTCGTTATCGCCGGGTTGACGACGATCCTCGTTGCTTTCGGCGGTTTCTTCGGCTGGGCCTTTTCGACGGAGCTCAGCAGTGCTTCCGTCACCAGCGGCACGATCATCGTCGATTCTAAGCGCAAGACGGTCAGCCACTTCGAGGGCGGCGTGCTCGGCCGAATCCTCGTTCAGGAGGGGGACCATGTCGCTCCCGGCCAGCCGCTGATGAAGCTCGAGGATACGCGCGCCCGCTCCGACCTGCAGGCGCTGCAGAGCCGCCGTGTCGGCCTGATCGCAAAACTGGCGCGGCTGCGGTCCGAGCGGGCTGGCTTGCAAACCGTGAGCTTCCCGGCCGATCTTGTCTCCAAGGGCGAGGCTGCCGCGGATGCGGTGACGGCGGAAAACGCGTTCTTCGAGAAGCGAAGCGAGGCCAAGAAGAGCCGGCTGGCAATCCAGCGCAAGACGATCGAGGAATATTCGGAGAAGGCGAAGTCCCTCACAGCCCAGCTTCAGGCGACCGACAGGCAGATCGAGCTGATGAACGAACAGCGGACGGCTATAGCGACCCTTGTCGAAAAAGCCTTCGCCCAGCGCTCGAAACTCATCGAGATCGACGCACGGCTCAGCGAACTCGCCGCAACCCGCGGCGAGCTCGCGGGCGACAAGGCGCAGGCGGAAAAGGCGATGGCGGGGGCCGAGCTTGCGCTCATCGGCATCGAATCCGATTTCCAGTCGGAGATCGCCGGAGAGATCACCACGGCGCGCCTGGAGCTTGCGGAAGTCGAGCAGCGCATCACCGCCGCCGAGGACGTGCTTCGCCGCCTGGAAATCCGTGCCCCCCAGGCCGGCATCGTCGCCAACATTCAGCTGCGGACGCCGGGCAGTGCCGTCACCCCCGGTCAGCCGCTTCTCGACATCGTCCCCGAGGACGAACCGCTGCTTGTCGAGATGCATGTCAGCACGCGTGACATCGACAGCATAACGATCGGCTCCAGCACGCAAATCCGTCTGACCGCCTATAACCAGCGCTCGCACCTGCCTCTGGAAGGCAAGGTAACCTATATCGCGGCGGACCAATCCGTGGATGAGAAGTCCAACGTCGCCTATTTCGTCGCACGGGCGGAGGTGGCGCCTGAATCGCTCGCTGCCAACCCGGACATCCGCCTCTATCCCGGCATGCCCGCGGAAGTGCTGATCGTGCACAAATCGCGTTCGGCAATCGACTACCTCGTCGCCCCAGTCTCCGACAGTTTCAACCGGGCTTTTCGGGAGGACTGACCTGCTTAACTCTTGATATCTCTTCTCGTCGTAAATTACTTTAAAATTTGAAGCGCTTTGTCTGCATTTCCGTCAGAATTACTCCTAAAATTATATTGTACCAATATTGGCACAGCATGGAGATATGTTTCTGACACCCTCTTTCTATCAAAGTATCGCCGTTTTATTTTATGCATCTGTGTTGCGTTCGTAATTATTGCAGTGCACACTCCGGCACGCAATCCTCGGCTCCGTGCCGATGACGCATGCATCAAACCACGAAGAGGAGAAGCAGATGGCCACTTTGGAAGGCGGCGCATACGACGACGCCCTGTTTGGCTCCCGCTTTGACGATTTCATCCGCGCCCATGGGGGTGATGATTTCGTCAACGGAGGCAATGGGGACGACATCATCTTCGGCGACGATGGTGACGACTTGCTGTTCGGCGGCAACGGAAACGACACCGTGTTCGGCGGCGAAGGCACCGACGTTCTCTATGGCGAAAATGGCAACGATATCCTGGTCGGCGGATCGGGTGACGACCTGATCTATGGCGATAACGGCAACGACATTCTCCTTGGGGGCGCCGGCAGCGACTTCCTCCTCGGAGGCAGAGGCAACGACGTGCTGCTCGGCGGCGCCGGCAACGACGTCATCGACGGCGGCGCCGGGTCCGACCTGCTTGCCGGCGGTCAGGGCAGCGATATCTTCGTTTTCGACGGTGGCGGCGGCAACGACGTCATCCTCGACTTTACCCCCGGCGAAGACGTCCTGCAGATATCCAAGGGTATCAACGGCCTCGACGTCACCGCGCCCGAGGATCTCGCTTCGCGTATCACTCAGGTCGGCGGCAATGTCGTCATCGACCTCGGCCACGGCGACACGCTGACGCTGGTCAATGCCGACGCCGAAGACATTCAGGCCCACCCCGAAAACTACTTCACTGTCCACTGATAGTTTGAGATGCGGGATGCAGGTGGAAAACCGCAGGCGGCGTTTCATCATCCCCCATTGGCTTCGAACGGTGCGCCCTGCCCTCCTCCCGTGGGGCGCACCATCCCAGAATTAGTCAGAGGAGCGGCGTGTGACGTTTGACGACCGTACGCGGAGCGCCAGCGGCATTTTCGAGGATGCGAGGGTCTTTCGGCTCGGTTCCGAAGTGGCTGTATTGATCTCGGACGTTCGCGCCAGGTTGCCGGTGGCGGCCAAACACACGCTCGTCATGCCGGAGCAACCCGTCCCGCTCGTCAGCACGATCCTTCCTCTTACGGAGAGTGGCCAGCGCGTGCTTTGGGCCATGCGCCCGGGCGCCGTGGTGAGCCGCGGGCAGATTTACATCGAAAGCGACGTCGTTCAGACGATCGTGCTCCGGCCCGTCGGTGAACTTCCGCCCCTCGACGTGGAGGACCTGTTTGCCGCACTCACGCCGGAGGGCTGCGTAAAGTTCCTGAACAATCTGCTGACCGTTTGGCGGAGCGCGTTCCGTCTGTCCAGGGACCCGTTCTTCATCGGCCTCGTCGAGGACGCGCTTCAGGCGCTGACATCGCGGCCGGCGCCCGCCAAGATTGCATGCCCGATCGCCCAGGGCCGATACCTGATCGAGACCGCGATCAGCCCCGACTTCGGCGAGATCAGCGGCATCTATGCCCTCGGGGCCAACGCCATCCTGCCACTGGCGTCGCCAGCGCTGATCGGCGCCCAACGCGAGCACAATCTTCGTCCTTGCCATTTCATCGTCGAGTCCCCCCGATACCCCCAGTCTTTCGTGCTTGTCGGCAAAAGGGGCGTTGCCGTGCGCGAACTCTCCTCCGGCAATCCTCATTGCGCCAACCTCCAGGCCTGGTGGGCGGAACGGGGCGGTACGCCGGAGCTTCGCGAATTCGTCGTCCGCTGGCTCTCGACGACACCCGAGGGTGGACTTGCGACAGCCGTCGACCTCCAGCTACGGACACCGCTCCCGGAAAGGCGGATCGGCAGGTCCGCAATGCATCCTTCAGCGGAGGTGGACCTCGCATTGACGCTTTCCGGCGGTCTGCTTGCCGGGGGGTGGACCCATGATCCGACGGCCACTCTCGCCGGCATCGACTACCTCACGGAGGACGGCACGGCGATACCGCTCGACGGCAACTGGTACGAGTTTCCCGCCTGGGCACGCGGAGCGGACGAGAAATCGCGAGCCGACGTGACCGGCTTTGTCGCCTGGCTGCCGTCGAACGACACGCCGGGCGCCCTGCTCCAGCCGCGGTTCCAGATGCGGCTGGCTTCCGGTGCTGTGAAACCGCTCGTGCCGAAGCCGCAACCCTTCGAGGCTTCGGCGCAGCGCAACCGAATACTGCGCGCAGTCCCGCCGCAGCACGCGAACGACCAGGCGTTCCGGACGATCCTTGCCCCCGCCCTGCAGGACGTGGAGCAGAGGTTGGGAAGAGCGGCCAAGGTCGACTACACCAAGGATTACGACCTGCCCGAAAAGGCGCCCGTGGTCTCGATCGTCGTGCCGCTTTACCGTGTCCTCGACTTCCTGCGGTTCCAGCTATCCGGCATGGCGACCGATCGCTGGCTCGCAAGCAATGCGGAGATCATCTACGTTCTGGATTCGCCGGAGATTCAGGACGAGACGGAGCATCTGCTTGGCGGACTGCATCTCCTCCACGGCTTGCCGATGAAGCTTGTGGTGATGAACCGCAACAGCGGCTACGCGCGGGCGTGCAATGCCGGCGCGCGCTTCGCCCGCGGCTCGGTCGTCGTCATGCTGAACTCGGACGTCGTTCCGTCAGCGCCCGGCTGGCTGCAGAAGCTCATCCGGCCGCTGATGGAGCAGAGGAGCCTCGGCGCGATCGGCCCGAAGCTGATCTTCGAGGACGGATCGCTCCAGCACGCGGGACTCTACTTCGCTCGCGACCAGCGCGGCATATGGCTCAACCATCATTTCCACAAGGGCATGCCTGGCGATTACGCACCGGCTCAACTTGCCCGCAGCGTTCCCGGCATCACCGGTGCGTGCCTGGTGACGCGTCGGGAGATCTACGAGCTCGTGGACGGATACACGGAGGATTATGTGATCGGCGATTATGAGGACAGCGATTTGTGCCTGAAAATCCGCCGGTGCGGCTATGATATCGCCTACGAGCCGTCGGCGTGTCTCTATCATTTCGAGCGCCGCTCGATCCGCCGCAGCGAAGACTATATGCGCGGGGTCGCCAGCCAGTACAATTCTTGGCTGCACACCGAACGCTGGAACGACGACATCACCGAATTGATGAACACCGATCTCGGCGGCCGCGACCAAATGCCGGCTCTCTTCGGCATCGGCGCGGCAACGAGGACTGCCGCATGAGCGAGACTGCGCTGCGCCAGGAAAACACAGCTGCCACGGAACTGCCCGCCCGCGACGAACGCGTGGAGGCACTGCTGGGGAGCATTCTTCGAAACCGCTTCCTTCCCGAACCTAATCCCGACAGTGTCTTCGTCGGCGACGGCTCCTTCAGGGCGGTGGGCGTCGAATTCCTCGGCCACTTCATTCGGCTGGGCGGATTGCGTCCGGAAAGCCGCGTTCTCGATATCGGCTGCGGCATCGGCCGCATGGCCGTTCCGCTCACCCAGTATCTGGATTTCGAGAAGGGACGCTACAGCGGGATAGATCCGGTCGAGGGCGGCATCGGCTGGTGCCGCCGCTTCATCACTTCGGTCTATCCGAATTTCGCGTTCCAGCGTGTCGATATTGCCCATGAACTCTATAATCCGAGCGGCAAGATCAGCGGCAATGCGCTGAAACTGCCCTATGCCGACGGTCACTTCGATTTTGTGATCATGACGTCGATCGTGACGCATCTGCCGCCGGACGAAGTCCTCGTCTATCTTCGAGAGGTCGGAAGGCTTCTGAAACCCGGCGGCCGCCTCTTCATGACCGCCTTCGTGGTCGATCACGTCGCGGCGGCCAACGAGAGCGGCCGGCGCGACGCGCGCCTTTCCTTCGCCCGCGATGGCGACGGGCCGTGCTGGTACGTCCCGGACATGCCACGCCTTGCCGCCGTCGGTTTCGACGACGGCTTTCTTGACGGCGCCCTCGACCGGGCCGGTCTCGCAATCACCCTGAAGGCGCTCGGCGCCTGGCGCGGGAAGGAAGCGGAGCACTATCAGGACATCTTCGTCGCCGAACGCCGAGGAGGCGGAGCGTGAGCATGCGCGTGCTCGTTGCGGCTCACAACCATCCGGCCCTCCACCCGGGAGGCACGGAGATATTCGCCCACGACCTGTTCGGCGCCTACAAGCGTGCCGGCTGCGAAGCGCTCTTTCTCGGAGCCACGAACCAGATCCACCGCCAGGCGCGGCCTGGCACCAGCTTTCAAGGCATCGGGCCCGCAGGGGACGAATTGCTGTTGTGGTCCGGACATTTCGACCGCTTCTTCATGAGCCAGATCGATCTCTATGGCGTCGTTCCGGATATTGCGGAGCTGCTGCGCGACTTCAGGCCGGAGGTCGTCCATATCCACCATCTGCTCCTGCTCGGCGCGGAGTTTCCGCATATCGTCCGGCGAACCCTGCCGCAGTGCCGGATCGTCATGACGCTGCACGACTATTATCCCATCTGTCATCATGACGGGCTGATGGTGAGAACGAGCGGCAAGGAACTTTGCCACGGGGCGAGCCCCGACAGGTGCCATGCCTGCTTCAAGGACATCGCGCTCGACCGTTTCACATTGCGCGAACGCCATCTGAAGGCCCTCTTGAGCGACGTGGACCGGTTCGTATCACCGAGCCGGTTCCTCAAGCAGCGCTTCGTCGAGTGGGGGCTCTCGGAAGACAGGATCAGCGTCATTCCCAACGGGCTACCGCCTCGCGGCGCGGCGGCAGCGGCCCGCCGGATCGGCTCGGACCGCCCGGTCTTCGGCTATTTCGGCAATCTCAACCCCTGGAAAGGCGTGGCCGTACTACTTGAGGCGGCACGGCAGCTCATTGCCGAGGGGCTGGAGTTCGAGTTGCGCGTTCACGGCGGCGCACCCTTCCAGCGCGAGAGTTTCATCGACGAGATCACACGCCTGTTCGAGGAGACGGCACCGACCGTGCAGCAGCGCGGGCCCTACCGGCGTGAGGACGTTGCTGACCTCGTCGCAGCGGTGGATTGCACGATCGTACCCTCGATCTGGTGGGAAAATGCCCCGCTGGTCATCCAGGAGGCGCAGGCCCTCGGACGGCCGGTCATAGCCAGCAATATCGGCGGCATGGCCGAGATGATCGAGGATGGCGCAAACGGCCTCACCGTTGCGCCAAACGATCCGCGGGCGCTCGCCTCTGCCATGCGCCGCCTCGCGCAAGACGGTGCCTTGGCGCGCCGGCTTTCCGCGCACGCGCGGGAACCGGAGAACATCGACACCACCGCACGACGCTATCTCGATTTGATCGAAGCGATCGAACCGTCACGTATCGAAGCGGCATAAAGGGGAAATCGATGGCTGTTGCCGAGAAATCAAATGCCGCACCGGATCAGGATAATACGAAGCCGATGAGCGGCCGGGTCGACGCGATCGACCAGGGGCGCATCTTCGGCTGGGCGTTCGATCCGGCAGCACCCGACAAGCGCCTCACCATCCGCGTCTATCTGGACGCCAGCGTCATCGCCCAGGCGGTCGCCGACCGCAATCGCCCCGATCTCAAGCGCAACGGCATCGGCGACGGCGGCTATGCCTTCGAAATCGCGCTTCCCGAGGCGGCAGCCTCGCGCACCGCCGATCTCAAGGTGACGGCCCTGGATGCACGCGGCACCGAACAGCAGCTGCGCGTTCCGCGCCCGGACGAGCAGGCGGCCGAAGCCCTCATCGCCGCGCCGCTTGCCAAGGTTCTCGACAAGCTCGACGTCCTCATGGCGGCCCAGCGGCAGTTGCAGGTCTCGCAGCGATCTCTTCAGCGAACGCATAATGACGAGGGCGGCGAAGGCGCGACCTTGGGGCCTGCCGCAGCCGCCGAGATCGGGCAGCGCCTGAACGACCTCGATGTCCACTTGATGCGGCTCGATGGCGTGGTTGCAGCGATGGAGAAGAACCTCGGAGCCTTGCAGAAGCGGTCGAATGGAGAGTTGAAACCGCTGCTGCTCCTGCTTTTCGTTCTCGCGGGCTTTGCCGCCGGCGCTGCCCTCTCGCTTTTCGCCGGGGCATGAGGAGTACCATGGCCGGAGCAGAACAGGCGCTTCCTCAAACGTCGCAAACAGCCGCGAGGATCATGCGGGGTGGGAGGGTTGTCGCCTGCCCGATCGACGATACGCTGCTGCTCGTCATAGGCGCGGGCGCGCCTGTCGCCGGCCAGGTGCCGGCGCAGGTCAATGACGACCCCGCCACCGCGACGAGTGCCTCCATCATCGGTTGGCGCCTGGCCCCGCAGCCGCCAACGGCCACGCACGGGTTCGCGGCGCTGCTGCCCATCAATGACGCCGATCGTCCGCTCACCACTCTCCGCCTGGGTCAGGAGAGTAGCCCCAGGCGCTATATCTTCGGCCCCCGCACGCTTGCGGTTCGCGAGGGCGTGACGGTCCTCGCGGAGCTTGCTGGCGCCCAACTGACCGACGTGCTGGACTCGCTCGTGGATGCGATGATGCAGATGCCGACCGGCCGGCGAAGGCTTGCGGCAATTGTTGCCCTGACGCAGGCCCGAAAGGGTAGCGACGGCTTCCTCGAGTTCGTTGGCGAGACCCACGAGGGAGCGATTTTCCTCAGAGGGTGGGCCCGCGCCGCCGACCCCGGCAACGCTCGCGTGATTGTGTGCGGCGAAAATCCGGTCATTGCCGACTGTGGGATCGCGACCTTCTCCCGGCAGGACACTCCGCAAGGTGGCGCAGGCTTCATCGGTCTGTTGGCGGCCAGCGAACCGCTTCGCGCACGAGACGTCGAGGGGCTCGTCTATCGCGGGCGCGGGGGCTGGCGCTACGCTTCGGTTCATGAGCACCGGCTGATCGCCGGTCCTACGGACACGCCCGGGCATATCCGCTCCGTGCTGCTTCAGACGCACAGCACGCCCGCCGTTCTGCTCCGGCTGCGTTCGGCCGCCAACAGCTTCGAGGGGCGCGAGACGATCTCGACCCTTCCCGTTCCGGTTCGTCTGGGCGTCGACAATATCTTTCAGGCGAACAGCAGCGCCTTTCTGATCTCCGGCTGGCTGCTCGACCCTGATGAGCATGTCCAGAGCGTCCGGTTGCGCCGTGGACAGAGCGAGATGCGGCTCGACGATCGCTGGACGCGGCTCGAGCGCTCGGATGTGACGGATGCCTTTACCGATGAGCCGCTGTTCAAAAGCATGCTCGACCGAGAAACCCACCCGCATGGTTTCATCGTGTTTGCCGGAGGACTGGGGGCAGATGGTGCGGCCCCGCTACACCTGGAGTTGACGCTTAAGGATTCCCGCCGGGCCTTTCTCCCGCTGACACCCGCGCGGCTTCCGCCGCGTCAGGCGGCGCTCCGCCAGATCAAGTCCATCGATCCCGAAAACTGGGGGCTGACGGAAATCGTCGATCGGCAGATCGTGCCGTTCCTGTGCGCGTCGGAGAGCCCCTCGCCCGGCGTCGGGGCCATCCTCGATGCGGGTGCGTTCGACGAGGCTTCGGGGCCGCCGATCATCGTCGCTGCCGGCCAAGCAGAAGAAAAGGAGCTTGCCCCTTTCCTCGGCCTTCTGGCGCTCGATCCCGAAACACGGCACGCGCCGATCGCGCTCGTGCTGCACTCCGAATGCTTTCGACGCCAGGCCGGCCGTATCAGGCAGCTCGCGCAATTCTATCGGCTGCCGCTCAGGTTGATGTCGGCGGAAACGGACGATGTCTACGATCTCCTGGAAGCCGGCATTCGCGCGCTTTCGAGCGAGACGGTCGTTCTGCTCGCCGGCTCGCTTTTGCCCCGCAGGAGCGGCTGGTACGGCAGGCTGGTTTCCGTCTACGAGGAAAGTGGCGGGATCATCTCGCCCACGCTCGCCTATGAGGACCATTCCGTTCGATGGGCTGGCTCCTGGGCGGACGCGCAGTCCGAAAATTCGCTTTCGGGCCGTTATGCCGGTTATCCGTTGAGTGCAGTGACGGGGCTCAAGCTCACCCGGATCGCGGCGGCCTCTTTCGAATGCTGCATCATGCCGCGCGAGGCTTTCCTCGTCGCCGGAGGCTTTGCCGGCAGCTATCTCGGATACCGGCAAAAGGGGCAGGATCTCGGCTTGAGGCTCAGCCGTTCGGGGATCAATTCCTGGTGGCTGCCTTCGGTGCAGATGCTGGGCTCGGACGAGCCATTCTCCACCGGCAGCGCCTCCGCGGCTCCTCTCGTCGAGCGGATCGACGAAAGACTGTTTTCGGCCCGATGGGCTCCGCAGCCGCAGGGCGAAGGCAATCGCATCAAGGAGGCTTCCGCATGAGCGAGCGGCTCCGTGTTCTCGTCGTCTCGCATGGACATCCGGCGATGTCGCTGGGCGGGGCGGAGATAGCGTCCCACAGCCTGCATAAGGGCCTGAACACGCTGCCGGGCGTCGAGTCGATATATCTCGCCCGCGTCGGCCATCCGGTCCCGCGCCACGGCGCGTCAGCACTCATGAGTCTGCGTCTTGCCGTGGACGAAGTGCTCTTCCATGCGGATGATTACGATCACTTCTTCCTGTCCAACGGCGATACGGAGGCGATCCGCCGCGACCTCCTGCGCTTCGTCGGCGATCTGTCGCCTCACGTCATTCACTTTCATCATCTGATCGGCCTGGGGATGGAGGCGCTTTACGCTCTCCGGGAAGCGCTGCCGGAGGCGGTTATCGTCGTCACCTTCCACGAATACCTGTCGCTGTGTCACAACCACGGGCAAATGGTGAAGCGACCATCGGCCCAGCTCTGCAACAGTTCTTCGCCGATCAGTTGCCATGGCTGCTTTCCCGATATCCCGGTTTCCCGTTTCCTGAGGCGCGAGGAATTTCTGCGCGGCATGCTCGGCCTTGCCGATGCCTTCATCTCCCCGAGCATGTTCCTCGCAAACCGCTATGTCGAATGGGGTATCGATGCGGAAAAGCTCTCCGTGATCGACAACGGCATCGTCATGGGCGAGGCCGCACCCGTACGCGATCTGCCGGTCCCATCCGCCCGGCGGAACCGCTTCGCCTATTTCGGGCAGATGACACCCTTCAAGGGCATCGACGTGCTGGTCGATGCGGTATCGCGCGTGCCGGAAGAAATCTGGGGCGAGGACTCCTGCCTGATGATCTTCGGGGGTAATCTCGAGCGCCAGCCGGTTGAGTTCCAGGAGCGCCTGAAGAAGCTCATCGACGATGCCGGGCGCCGGGTGCGTTTCTATGGCGCCTATCAGAATGCCGACATGCCGAGGCTGATGCGCTCGGTCGACTGGGTCGTGCTGCCCTCGATCTGGTGGGAAAACTCGCCCGTCGTCATTCAGGAGGCCCTGCATCATCGCAGGCCCATCATCTGTTCCGACATCGGCGGCATGGCCGAGAAAGTGCAGGACGGAAGGGACGGACTCCATTTCCGTGCCGGCAGCGCCCAGGATCTCGCCGACCGGCTGTCGGAAGTGCTGGGCAAGCCCGAGGCATGGGACCGGCTGCACGCGACGCTGCGGCCTCCGACCGGCCACGCCGAATCCGCGCGTGCGCATGCCGATCTCTATCGTCGGCTTCTGAAGGACAGGCGGAGCCCTCTTGGTGCGGCGCAATATGAAGCGGCGGCACAGGCCGTAGTCTAGAGCGGGATGAGGAAAAGTGTGCGCGGTTTTCCGCCCGCATCCCGCTCTAACTTCTAGGAATCGATCACGTTCATGTTTTTAGGCCGATCCGACCTAAAAACATCGTGATCTAGACGCTTGCGGCTCCACTCAAAATGACAGTTGCTCGGGAATTCACATGCTCGTTTACGCCGACGAAAACCTGGAAGTGATACATCGGCGAGGATCGTCGCCCTATCTTCTCGTCACCTTCAACGAGATGGAGATGCAGGCGAACGGCAGCCGCTTCTGGGGACAGCGGTTCTGCGAAAAGGCCGGCATCGCCGCACTCGGCTTCATCAGCCGGCGGCCGAATTGGTTTCCGGCGGCAAGCGTGGTCGCGGCGGTCGAAGCTGCGGCTCCGATCCTTGCGGAAGCCCCGGAACGCATCCTCTACGGCCATTCGCAAGGCGGCTATGCGGCTCTGCGTTATCGCCGGCGTCTTGGCGCAAGCGTCGCCGTTGCTTTTTGCCCGCAGATCTCGATCGATCCGAAGACCGTACCATTCGACAACCGCTTCGTCCGCCACTTCGCTCCGGGCCTCCACACGAACATGGCAATCGCCCCCGACCAGGCGGCCGGGCGCGCCTATCTGTTCTACGACCCCTTCCATGCCGTCGATCGCCGGCACGCGGAGCGGATCGCGGCGATACAGAGCGAGACGCGTCTCATCCCCGTGCTTATGACCGGTCACGGCACCGTTCGGGCCTTCACCGGAACGGCGCGCGCGCTTTCGCTCATCGAGGCTTGCCGCGCGGACGACCGCGCCGGTTTGCGCGCGCTTGCCCGTTCGGCGCGGATCGGCGCCCCGATGCGCCCCTATCAGATCGCCATCGCGGCGATTGCTCGCCACCCCGCCTGGGCCGACCGGTTCCTTCAACGCTTCGGAGAAGGGTTTTCACCTGTGGAGCGGGTAAACTTTCTTTACCATCGGGCCAACCGCCACATCCGCGACGGCGCACTTGAGATTGCCCGCGACATGCTCGCGGAGGCCGTGGCGCTCCAGCCGGGCAATCTCGGCTTCGCCCGCCGCCTCGAGGAACTCGAAGGCCGCATCGCCCGCACGCGCGCCTCGGAACGGGACGAGGAGCGTGTGCACGACTTTTCTCCCGCACAGTGACATAGCCGGGGCTTGTCTCGCCTCGTTGCGACATTCTTCGCCGCCAACGGACAGCCTTCGCAATGGAAATCCGTTGCAGCCTGAGCGCGTTGCCGGCCAACCGGAGCGCACGTTTCAATGGAGGAGAGGAAATCGATGGCGGGAGAACTGGAATTCATGAGCCGGGAGGTCGTTTCGGGCCGCCTGTCGAGGCGCGATTTTCTCGGGCGCGCGGCAGCGCTCGGCGTAACGCTCGCCTCGGCCCAGGTGCTGCTCGGCAATGCCGCGCGGGCGAGCGGGCCAGCCAAGGGCGGCATATTGCGGGCCGGGCTCGTCGGCGGCGAATCCACGAACAGCCTCGATCCGGCGACCTGGGCGAGCCAGGTGCCCTATACATTCGGCCGCTGCTGGGGAGAGCAGTTGCTCGAGGTATCTCCGGCGGGCGAGATAGAATATCGGCTGGCTGAATCCTACGAAGCGTCGAAGGACGCGAAGACCTGGGCGTTCACGATCCGCAAGGGGGTGACCTTCCATAACGGCAAGGAACTGACGCCCGCCGATGTCGTCGCCACATTCGAGCGTCATGCCGACAAAAATTCGAAATCGGCTGCCCTGCCCTTCGTCCAGGAATTCGAGACCATCAAGGCAGACGGCGACAAGGTCGTCATCACGCTGCGCCAGCCGAACGCCGACATGCCGTTCATCGTCAGCGATTATCATCTTATGATCCAGCCGAACGGCGGCAAGGATGACCCGACGGCCGGCATCGGAACCGGCCCCTACAAAGTCGTCGTCAACGAGCCGGGCGTAAAGCATGTCGGCGAGCGGCAGGACGGCTATTGGGGAGCGGCCGAGCGCGGCCATGCCGACCAGATCGAAATCACCGTCATCAATGACGCAACGGCGCGCACCGCCTCGCTCCAGGCGGGCGGCGTGCACATCATCAATCGCATCGAGCCGAAGATCGTCGCGCTCGTCAAACGCATTCCCGGGGTCACGATCCGCAACGTCCCCGGCAAGGGCCACTATGTCCTGATCGCCCATTGCAACACTGCGCCCTTCGACAACAACGACCTGCGGCTTGCGCTGAAATACGCGGTAGACCGCGAGGAAATGGTGGCGAAGATTCTCGCCGGCTACGGCACTGTCGGCAACGATACGCCGATGATCAAGGGCTATCCGCTCTTCGACGACGATATCGAGCAGCGTGTGTTCGATCCGGACAAGGCTAAATTCCACTTCAAGAAATCGGGCCATGACGGTTCGATCCTGCTGCGGACCTCCGACGTCGCCTTCCCAGGGGCAGTCGACGCCGCGCAGCTTTTCCAGGCAAGCGCCGCAAAGTGCGGCATCGACGTCGAGCTGAAGCGCGAGCCCGGTGACGGCTACTGGTCCGATGTCTGGAACAAGCAGCCCTTCAGCATGTCTTACTGGACCGGCCGGCCGACGCAGGACCAGGTCTATTCCATCGCCTATCTTTCAAAGGCGGAATGGAACGACACCCGCTTCTTCCGCGAGGATTTCGACAAGCTGATCTTTGCGGCGCGCGGCGAGCTGGACGAGGCGAAGCGCAAGGTTCTCTATCGCGAGGCGGCAATGATCCTGCGCGATGAGGGTGGTGTGATCGCGCCGATGTTCAACAACTATATCGATGCCACCAGCGACAAGGTCGGCGGCTGGGTCGACGACCCGAACGGCGAACTCATGGGTGGACATGCGCTGACCAAGTGCTGGCTCGCCGCCTGAGCGTGATCCTTGAAGCAGCCGGCGGCCGATGGCCGTCGGCAACCGTTACACACCTTTCCTGGAGTGCCCTAGCCGCGGCGGCGATGCAGCGAAAGCCACCCGTCCTCGACGAGGCGAGCCTCGACGTCGCTGTAATGCGACAGCATGATATGCGGCATCTCGGCCGCCGCGGCATGCGCCCCGGTGATGACGGCGACCTCGGCGCCCGCGGATTTGCCCGCGAGCACGCCTGCAGGCGCGTCCTCGAAGACGAGGCAATCTTCGGCACGCACCCCAAGTCTCTGGGCCGCGAGCAGATAGCCCTGCGGGTCGGGCTTCCCGACCGAGACATCCTCACCGGTCACCATGTGGCGCGGCACCGGAATACCGGCCGCCTCGAGCCGGCGCGCGGCGAGTTCGAGCGGCGCCGACGTAACGATCGCCCACCTTTCCGGCGGCAATGTCTTCAGGAAGGCGACGGCGCCCGGAATTTCGACAATCCCCTCGACATCGGCAATCTCCGCCTCGGCAAGAATACGCGCCTCCTGTTCCGGATCGACCGGCAGGCCCAGGGCGCGGATCGTGTCGACGGCTCGCACGCCATGGACGATCCTCATGAGCGCCACGGGATCTATTCCGTTGCGGAGTGCCCAGGATCCCCAGACCCTTTCAACGACTGCCATCGAGTTGAGTAGCGTGCCGTCCATGTCGAAAAGGAGGGCGGCGAAATTCTTCGTGAAGATTGCGGAAGAGGACGTGTCCAAACCGGGTCCCTTGGATTTCGAGTTCACATGCTTTGCAGGTCGGCACAACTATAGCCTGAGGCGGCGTTGCACAATGCTAAAGCAATTGCTTTCCGCACGCTTATCGGCGCACTGCCCCGGTTGCAGGAACCTGCAACCCATAGAAACCACACATGGGTATGTCGTCGTGTATCGTTCTAGCTGTATCCATCCGTGACCAGAAAATCGATCGGGCCTCCCGCCCTGTCGTCATCGAAGACGGCGCAGGAGAGCATGCCGCCGAAGACGGCGCCGGAATCGACATTGGTCCTGTTGCCGACGGTGCGGGGATTGCTTGGGCTCGGCGTATGTCCGTGGCAGACATGCTTGCCCCAATAGGTACCGGAGTAGTTCGGATCGGTGCGGATCCAGAGGAGGATG
This sequence comes from Ensifer meliloti, assembly GCF_030064585.1. Lineage (NCBI taxonomy): Bacteria > Pseudomonadati > Pseudomonadota > Alphaproteobacteria > Hyphomicrobiales > Rhizobiaceae > Ensifer > Ensifer meliloti. The sequence continues at coordinate 166,126 of NZ_CP120364.1, read as the reverse complement.
TCGTCGCCCTGTTCTTCGAGCGGAATCGTCTCGTCGACACCCGCATGGACGAAAATGCGATGCCGATCGACGACGAGCGATGGCAGTTCCGCCATCCAGACGAGATGGCTCAACGGAATGGCGCCGCCGTAGGAAGCCATCGTCTCCTCGCCCCCGTTCGTTAGCCATAGGGACATCTCGGCCTGGCCCTTGCGTGCCGCCAGCAGCATGGCCTCGTGATTGCCCTTGAGCGTGATCCATTCCCAGCCCGCCCTGCGCGGCCCGCCCATGATCCGCTCCACGACGCCGCGGCTGTCCGGGCCGCGATCGACGAGGTCGCCGAGGAAGACCACCCTGCCGCCGGCGACGACGGATTCGATGCTGGCCAGCAAGGCTTCGAGTTGTTCGAGGCAACCGTGAATGTCACCGACGGCGAAGGTGAAACGCCGGCTATTCATGAATCGCTTCTCCTTTGCTCGTCCAAGACGGCGCGCTCCTTTCGTCGCTGATATGAATCGGCCATCTGAGGCCGCCCGGGGTGTCCGAGTGCTTTAGCGCATCGTCTTGACAATCGGAACCGATATTCGGAATGCCCGATGCGTAGCAGGAATAGTGGGCTCGGACAGGCACAAGACGGCTTCTTCACTTCATCCCTGTGACGGGCACAGGAATGAGGGCCACAGGGAGACCCGCCCAAAGCCTACCGGTGAGAGGATCCCTTCGGAATCGCCGAACTGGTGATCGAGACGGGATCGCTTGCGGGAAACGTATCTTCGAGGCCCTCTTCCAACTGCTCTTCCATGGCGTCCCGGTCATGCGCCTGCCGGGCATTCGCAAGCGCTCCCTCGGGGACCGAAGGAGACCGTTTCGTGCCGGTGATGGCAAGAAGCGTTTCATCCGCCTCGATGGCCGCGGCGAGTATCTCCTTTGCCTGGGAGACGGCATTCAGCCTGTTCAGGCTACCGTCGGCATTCTGCGGACAGGAGACGGAGACGACCTCCCCGTTGGTGCCGACGAATTCGACGGTGAAACCCGCCTTTCCGCCGCGCTCGGGATAGACCTGAATTCCGGCGATCTGCATCGGATTCTCCTCTGATGTACGCCCCGCCGACTGCGGATGCGGGATCGGCCTGCAGTCTACCAGATTTGGTGAAGGTCGACAGCTCGCCCGTGGGAGAGGCATAACGGAAAATCACAAAACGCCGGGCGCCCATCTCGCTTCCTGCGGGCCGCCGGCGCTTGATGCGGGTTCGCCATTCTGGGCCGCGTGATATCCCGGTGCCGGCTGGTGCTCTTTGTTTGCGGGCCGCGTGCAGGCGGCGAAGGCGTCGAGATCGCGGTTATAGACCCTCGTCTCGACGTCCATCATGCCAAGCACCGTGTGAAACAGGTTGTCGTGCGATTTCGGCTTGTCGGCGTCCTTGGCAAGACAGCCGGCGTCGACGCCCATCGCAGCCTGATACGGCTCCGAAAACCAGGCGATGAAAGGCACCTGCGTCTGCTCCTTCGGTGCAATCACGTAGGGCGCACCGTGGAGATAGAGGCCGTTTTCCCCAAGCGACTCGCCGTGATCCGACATATAGATCATCGCGCCGGCAATGCGGTCCTGATGCTTTTCGAGGAGCCGCGCGACGCTGGCGAGGATGTGGTCGGTGTAGAGGATCGTATTATCGTAGGCATTGACCAGTTCCGCGGTAGAGCAACGCATGAGTTCCGGCGTGCGGCAGTCGGGCGTGAAGCGGCGGAACGCCCCGGGATAGCGCAGATAATAAGAGGGGCCGTGGCTGCCTAGCTGGTGCAGCACGATGACGCTGTTCGAAGTCGCCGCCCCGAGCTTCCGGTCGAGATCGCCGAGGAGGATCTCGTCCAGGCATTCGCCGTTGTTGCAAAGCGGGCTGTTCTTGCGACCGGTCTGGCTTGCGAAGCTGATGAGATCGGCAATCCCCTTGCTGCCGGTATTGTTGTCCCACCAGCTCACCGAGACGCCGGCATGCGTCAGCACATTGACGAGATTTTCGGTCGAGCGCGCCTTCCAGTCGCTATACTGGCTGCGCGGATAGACCGAAAACATGCATGGAAGCGAGACGGCGGTCGCGGTGCCGCAACTCGTCGTGTTGCGGTAGTTGACGACCCCGAGAGCTTTCAATTCAGGATTCGTCTCGCGTTCGTAACCGTTGAGCGAAAAGTTCATGGCGCGCGCCGTCTCGCCGGCAACGACGACGACGACGACCGGTTTCCCCGCGGCGGCAACGCGCGCGCCCTGATGCGCGTCGGTTCCGAGCGGCCTTACGACCAGATTGCGCTCCCGATAGGTCGAAAGGCCGTAGCGCACGGTGGCGATCAGCGGCCCGGACGGATTGAACCTTTTCATGAGGTCCGTATGTTCGCGCAGCGCGTAGGCCACCGTCGCGAAGTTGGCATAGATGAGGCCTGCGCCGACGAGGAGCGATACGGAGACGAAGGCGAAATTGACCGCGGCCTTGGGCAGGAACCGGCGGTGGCGCACCCTGACCCAGACGATCAGGATCGAAGGGAGGACGGCGTAGACGAGCAGATGCCGCGCAAGGCTGAATGTCAGCAGGTGGCTGGCTTCGGCCTGTGTCGTAACGGCGGCATTGCCGATCATGTCCCGATCTATGATGATGCCGAAGGTGTCGGCAAAATACGCGGCGGTGGCGGACACCAGAATGAGAATGACCAGCGCCGGCTTCATCAGGTACTTGACCGAGAGAGGCGTCAAGATCGCGAAGAGGGCGAGATAGAGTGCCGCCGCGAAGGCAAGCAGGCTCGTCCGGGCGTGAACGAAATAGACGCTGGCATGAGCCCAGAACGAGTTGTTGGTCGCCAGCAGCAGATAGAGAGCGACGATCGCGCTCAGGCTTATACTGCCAATCTCGGGCCGGGGAATCCGCGGGATTTTCAAGCTGCTCACCTCCAAAGACGCGCCCCTTGCATGCATGGTGCGGCGTGACGTTCATGTTCCCTGCACCGTTTGCGATCCAGGGGAGCATGCCCAGTAGCCTGGACGAGCTGTCGGAAAGCTGTCGGGAAACACCGCTGGTAGAGCAGAGCTCCGCACCCGGCAGGGACTTCGCAAGTTGGCACCCCGGAAAAAACGTCCTATGGTCCGCCGTCACCGGCGCCAGAAGACTCAGGCTGCGATCTGCATGCGTTTACTCCTCGTCGAGGACAGTCCTCGCCTCACCGAACTCATCAACGAGACCATGCATGACGCGGGTTGGCGGCTCGACGGCGTTTCGACGCTGCGCGATGCCGAGGCCGCCATTGCCGCGCGCGAGCACGACCTGGTTCTCCTCGATCTCGGCCTTCCCGACGGCGATGGCCTGCAGCTGCTGCAATGGATCCGGCGGGAGCATGTCGGCCTGCCGGTGCTGATCATCACCGCCCGCGGGTCGGTCGACGAGCGTATCGCCGGGCTCGACGCCGGCGCCGACGATTATCTCGTCAAGCCGTTTCACCATCGCGAACTTCTGTCTCGCTGCAGGGCGATGCTGAGGCGAAATCCCAATGCTATACAGCCGGTCCTCGAGGCCGGCGCCCTGCGCTATGATCCTGCAACGGCGGAGCTTACCTGCGAGGGCGCCGTTCTGCCTCTTCCTCCGCGCGAGCGCTCTCTGATCGAGATCCTGTTGCGCGAGGTCGGGCGTGTCGTCCCGAAGCGCAGGCTCGAAACGGCGCTTTCGGAATATGGCCAGGAACTGAGCTCGAATGCGCTGGAACTCGCCGTCTCCAGGGTACGCAAGCGACTGCAGTCGGTGGAAACCGGTGTGCAGATCGAAACCGTGCGCGGCATCGGCTATCTGCTGCGGACGGTTTGATGAAGACCTGGAACCCGTCGCTCATCGGCATCGTCGCCCGCCGCGTCATCGCCTTCTCCCTGCTGGCGATGATCCTGCAGATCGGCGTCGTCTTCGCCGACTACTGGTTCGACGATGACGAGCTCAGCGTTCTGATGCTGCAGGAGGAGACAGAAACCCTGTCGACCGCAATCGCGACGCAGGACGGGGATCTGACATTCAAGCCCAATCACGAGCTGAAAGAGCGTTATCTGGAACGCCATGGACCGGGTGCGATCTATGTGAGGGTGCGCACCGCTTCCGGCTCGGTTCTCTTCACCAACTGCTCGGCCGAATGTTCGGAGCATTTTCTTCCGCTCACCGTCAACGCACCGACTTTCTGGAAGCGGCTGATTGCGCCCGGCAAACCCTTCAGCGTTGCCGGCGGCCAATCGTTCGAACGTCATGACGAGGTCGTGCTCGTCGAGCTCGCCGTCCTGAAGGACCCCAACGGCTTCATGTACAGCGTTCTGCTTCGGGAAATGTTCGATTCCATGATCGTGCCCATGACGCTGATGTTCTGTCTCGTGATCGGAGCCACGATCTGGTCGATTCGCAGTGCGCTCAAACCGGTGGCAGCAGCGGTGCGGGCGGCCGATGCGATCGATCCGCGCGACGGCAATGCCCGCCTGCCCTCGTCGCACATGCCCGAGGAGATCGAGCGCCTGGTCGCCGCCGTCAACCGTCTCCTGGCGCGCGTTGCAGATCTCATCCAGGCGCAGAAGGTCTTTTCCTCCTCGATCGCCCACGAAATCCGCACACCGGTTTCGATCGCCAAGATGGAACTGAGCCGCATCGACGATCCCCGCGCCCGCAACGCGGAGCGCGACCTGGACGCGCTGACCCATATCCTCGAACAATTGACCTCGCTTGCCCGAGCCGACGCTGTGGACCCCACGGCCTTTCAGCGCGCCGACCTCTCGGCGATCGGGGCGGAGGTCGCGCAGACGACTGCGCCGTTCGTTTTCGACAACGGCAAGTCCATCGAATTCGTAGACCACGGCACGCCGCCGGTGAGCGTGATTGCGCCGCTCATCGAGAACATGCTGCGCAACCTGATCGAAAACGCGGTCAAGCATAATCCACCCAATACCTGCATAGTGCTCACCTGCGGTCCCGGACCTCTGGTGTCTGTCGAGGACGACGGCAGGGGTCTCGTCGACCTGCCGGAGCACAATGACGATCTCGGCTATGTCAAGCGCTCCGGCCAGCTGGGGCTCGGCCTCAAGATCGTTCACCGCATCGGCGAGCTTCACAAAGCGATGATCGCCGTCGATACGGTTCCTGGCGGAGGAACGAAAATCACCATCGATTTTGCCTCGGCCGCATAGAGCGGGATGAGGAAACTGTGTGCGGTTTTCCGTCCGCATCCCGCTAAATCAGGTCTGCGCAGGCGATTTCATTCGATCGATTGACTTAGTCGATTGATTGGCGCATTATCGACGCATGATCAAGGACGGAAACCGACCCGCTGTGCTCCGAGCCGAACGCGGCGACGCGACACGGGAGAAGCTGCTCAACACGGCCATTGACGTCTTCGGACGCTACGGCTTCGATGGCGCGACCACACGAAAGCTCGCCGATGCAGCGGGCGTCAATCTCCAGGCGATTCCTTATTATTTCGGCGGCAAGGAAGGGCTTTATGTAGCGGCCGCCGAGCACCTTGCCTCGATCATCGGCGGCCATGTCGGCGACCTGCGGACCATGATCGTCTCCCGCCTTGCCGAACTCGACGCCGAAGGCGCTGCGATGACGCCGATGGAGGCGCGGCATTTCCTGACCCAGATGGTCCAGAGGATGATCGCTCTCTTCGTCAGCAAGGAATCGGAAAGCTGGGCACGGTTCATCATTCGCGAGCAGATGGAGCCGACCGAAGCTTTCAAACGCATTTACGGCAGCATCATGGGACCGATGATCGAAATGGCGCGCCGGCTGATCGGCGCGATCCTCGAGGACGACCCGGCCTCGGAGCACATTCGTCTGAGAACTCTCTCCTTCGTCGGAAGCGTTCTGGTGTTTCGAATGGCGCATGCAGCCGTCTATGCCCAGCTCGAATGGGAATCTGCCGGACCGAAGGAGATCGAGACATTGCATCGCCATGCCGCCGAACTCGTGGCGGTGCTCGGTGCCGAGAGGGACCGCCGGTCATGAGGAAGGTCGCCATACTCGTTGCAATCGTCGCCGCAGCTCTCGCCGGCGCCTGGTGGTTCGACCTGCCGGCGCGCCTCGGCTTTGCGCGCGAGCCGCGGCAGGCGGTGCTTTACGGCAATGTTGACATTCGCCAGGTGTCGCTTGGCTTTCGGGTGAGCGGGCGGATCGCTGAGTTGCGCGTCGACGAGGGCGATAGCGTGAAGGCAGGCGACGTGATTGCGAGGCTCGATGCCGAACCGTTCCGCCAGGCGCTCGGTGCCGCCGAAGCGGACGCCGAGGCTGCCCGGGCGACGCTGGAAAAGCTCAGGGCGGGCGCTCGCGCAGCCGAGATCGCCCAGGCGCGCGCCACGCATGAAGAACGCCTAGCAGAGCTTGAGAATGCGAAGCTTGCCTTTGAACGCGCAAAGCAGCTGCGTCCCAATGGCACGATCTCACAGGCGGAGCTCGACCAGGCAAATGCCAGCCGTGCAGCTGCGGACGCACGCGCAAGGTCGGCCCGCGAGGCCCTGGTGCTTCTCGAAGAGGGAAACCGCGCCGAGGACATAGCGGCGGCAGCGGCCCAGGAGAATGCCGCGACGGCAAAGGCCGAGAGCGCCCGCATCTCGCTCGAGGACACCCAACTTGCCGCCCCGAGCGACGGCGTCATTCTCTCGCGCGTGCGTGAAACCGGCGCGATCGTCTCGCCAGCCGATATCGTCTATGTGCTTTCGCTGACGGAACCGGTCTGGGTCCGCGCCTACGTCGCAGAACCAGACCTTGGCCGTGTGCATCCGGGAATGAAGGTGACGATCACCTCCGACACCGCGCCCGACCGCATCTATGAGGGAACCGTCGGCTTCATTTCCCCCGTCGCCGAGTTCACGCCCAAATCGGTGGAGACGCCCGAGCTCAGAACCGACCTCGTCTACAGGCTGCGCATCGTGATCGCCAATCCGGGCAAGGATCTTCGCCAGGGCATGCCCGTCACCGTGCACCTGCCGGAAGCGAAGGAGGCTTCCTGATGCCCGCCCCCGCAACGGAGCCCGGCACGGCCCCGTTCGTTCGGCTGACCGGCGTCACCAAGCGGTTCGGTACGGCGCGCGCGGCGCTCGACGCAGTCGCGGGTGAAATCTTCGGCGGACGGGTCACCGGTCTGGTCGGTCCGGACGGCGCAGGCAAAACGACGCTGATCCGGCTGATGACCGGCCTGATGCTGCCGGATGCCGGCACCATAGAAGTGCTCGGCTACGATACCCGCAGGGATCCCGCCAGCATCCAGGCGGCAATCGGCTATATGCCGCAGCGCTTCGGCCTCTATGAAGACCTGTCGGTCCAGGAGAACCTCGACCTCTACGCCGATTTGCGCGGCCTGCCGAAGACGGAGCGCAGCCGGACCTTCGGCGAGTTGCTCGACTTCACCGACCTTGCCCGCTTCACGACGCGGCTTGCCGGCAAGCTCTCCGGCGGCATGAAACAGAAGCTCGGCCTCGCTTGCGCGCTCCTGCGCAAGCCGCGGCTCCTGCTTCTCGACGAGCCCGGCGTCGGCGTCGATCCGATTTCGCGGCGCGACCTTTGGAAGATGGTCGGAAATCTGAGGACGGAGGGCATCGGCGTCGTCTGGTCGACCGCCTATCTCGAAGAGGCGGAAGCCTGCGACCATGTTTTCCTGCTCAATCAGGGGAGCCTCATGTTTTCCGGCCCGCCGGCGGAGATGACCGGCCGCGTGGAGGACCGCGTCTTTCGCCTCTCCGGCATCCGCGGCCGCCGCCGCGAAGCGCTTGCGAGATTCCTCGAAGACGAAGGGGTAGTCGACGGCGTGATCCAGGGCGAAGCCATACGGCTCGTCATGAAGGCGGGTCTTTCGCCGCCGCCGCTCGGCGACACTGCCGATGCGGTTGACGCAGCCGTCACCCCGCCGCGCTTCGAGGACGCTTTCGTCGATATGCTCGGCGGAGGTCCCGGCGGCCGGTCGAGGCTTGCGGAAACGCAGCGGGAGTTCACCGAAGACGCCGGCAGACCCGTGATCGAGGCGCGGGGTCTGACGAAACGCTTCGGCGACTTTACCGCCGCCGACAACATCACCTTCGATATTCCGCGGGGCGAGATTTTCGGTCTTCTCGGCCCGAACGGCGCCGGCAAGTCGACGACGTTCAAAATGCTTTGCGGCCTCCTGAAGCCGAGCGCCGGCGAAGGCCGCGTCGCTGGCTTCGACCTCAGGCGCAACGCCCCCGAGGCGCGCAATCGGCTGGGCTACATGGCGCAGAAATTCTCGCTCTACGGTGACTTGAGCGTCATCCAGAACTTCAATTTCTTTGCGGGCGTCTACGGGCTGTCCGGCGCGAGAAAACGCGAACGCATCGGTCTGATGAGCGAGATCTTCGACTTCCGCACGATCCTCGACATGTCGGCCAAGGACCTGCCGCTCGGCCTCAAGCAGCGGCTGGCGCTTGCCTGTTCCGTGCTCCACGAACCGGAAGTGCTTTTCCTCGACGAACCGACCTCCGGCGTCGATCCCATCACCCGGCGCGAGTTCTGGACCCATATCAACGGCCTCGTCGAAAAGGGCGTGACCGTGCTCGTCACCACGCATTTCATGGACGAAGCAGAATATTGCGACCGCATCTCACTCATCTATCGCGGCCGCTCGATCGCGCTTGGCTCGCCGGACGACATGAAGGCACGTGTCGCAGGCAAGGACCTCCCCGACCCGACCATGGAGGACGCGTTCATCGCGCTCATTCAGGGCTCCGAGGCGAAGGAGGCTGCATGAAGGCCGAGAGCAAAATGGCGAAAGCGTACGAACCCGCGGGCCGGGCCCGGCGTTTCGCTGCCCTGGTGCGCAAGGAAAGCTATCAGGTCATACGCGATCCGAGCAGTATCCTGATCGCCTTCGTCCTGCCATTGGTCCTCCTCTTCCTCTTCGGTTATGGCGTGTCGCTCGATACGACGCGCACGCGTGTCGCCCTGGTGGTCGAGGAAGCGACCCCGCTCACGCGCGATCTCGCCGCCAGCTTCGAGGCATCGCGCTACTTTTCCGTTGCCACCGGACGCGACCGCAGGGAATTCGAGGACGACCTCGTCCTCGGACGGGTACGCGGCATCCTGGTGATCCCCGCAGGCTTTGCCGCCGAGCACGCGGCGGGGCGCCATCCGTCGGTCCAGGTGATCGTCGACGGATCCGATCCGAACACCGCCAATTTCGTGCAGAACTATGCGCAGGGCGCCGTTGCCAATTGGGAGCGCCAGCGCTTAAGCGAAGGCCGGAGCCCGCCCCCGGCGATCGCCGCCGAACAGCGCTTCTGGTTCAATCCGCAACTGACAAGCCGAAACTTCCTGGTGCCGGGCTCGATCGCCATCGTGATGACGCTGGTCGGCACGCTGCTGACCTCGCTTGTCGTCGCCCGCGAATGGGAGCGCGGCACGATGGAGGCGATGATGGCGACGCCCGTCTCCGCCGCCGAACTGCTCGCCGGCAAGCTGCTGCCCTACTTCGTCCTCGGCCTCACGTCGATGACGCTTTGCGTCCTTGTGGCGGTCTTTCTCTTCGATGTCCCCTTCCGGGGATCGGTGGCGGCGCTCTACGCCCTTTCGGCGACCTTCCTGATGCCGGCGCTCGGACAGGGGCTGCTGATCTCGGCCGCGACGAAAAACCAGTTTCTCGCTTCGCAACTCGCGCTGATCTCGGCCTTCCTGCCGGCCTTCCTGCTGTCCGGCTTTCTCTTCGAGATCAATTCCATGCCCACCGTCATCCAATGGGTCACCTATGCCGTCCCGGCGCGCTATCTCATACCCAGTCTGCAGACCGTGTTTCTCGCCGGCGATATCTGGCCGATGTTCGCACGCGCCATCGCGGTGATGTTCCTGATCGGCTGCATGTTCTTCGCGCTGGCCGCGCGCAGCACCAGAAAGAGGATCGGCTGACATGTGGTGGACGCGGCTCAAAGCCCTGATCGTCAAGGAGCTGCTCGCGGTCCTGCGCGATCCGAAGGGCCGCACCGTCCTGATCGGCCCGCCGATCATCCAGCTCCTGGTCTTCTCCTATGCGGCGACGCTCGAGGTGACGAACGTCGACCTCATGGTGCTCAATCGTGACAACGGCCACTGGAGCCGGGAACTCGTGCAGCAGATCGGCGGCTCTCCGACCTTTCGCTCGATAGAGCTCGCTAGCAGCCCTCACGAGGTCCGCCTCGCGATCGATACCCAGCGTGTCCTCGCCGTAGTGGAGATCGGCCCCACCTTCTCCCGCGACATCGAGGCGGGGAGACCGGCGGAGGTACAGATGATCCTCGACGGCCGGCGTTCCAACGCTTCGCAGATCGTCTCCGGCTATCTCGGCCGCATCGTCGGCGCCGTCGCGGCCGAAACGCCGGCCGGAAAGCGTGCGTCCTCCGAGACGATCCGGGTCGAGGCCCGCAACTGGTTCAATCCGAACCTCACCTATCAATGGTTCATGGTGCCGAACCTGGTCGCGAGCATCGCTCTCCTGATCGGGCTCATCGTCACGGCGCTGTCGGTCGCGCGCGAGCGGGAGCTCGGCACTTTCGACCAGCTCATCGTGTCACCATTGCGCACCCACGAGATCCTGCTCGGCAAGCTCATCCCGCCGATGATGATCGGCCTCTTCCACATCACCATCTATATCCTCGCCGCTGTCTTTATCTTCGGCGTGCCGCTGCGCGGTTCACTGTTCCTGCTCTATGGCAGCGCCATCTTCTATCTCGCCGCTGTCGTCGGTCTCGGTCTCTTCATCTCGGCACTGTCCATGACGCAGCAGCAGGCGATCCTCGGAGCCTTCCTCTTCATGGTGCCGGCCATGCTGCTTTCGGGCTTCGCGACGCCGATCGAAAACATGCCCTCCTGGCTGCAGCCGGTGACGCTCATCAACCCGCTGCGCTATTTCCTGGTGATCGTGAAGGGTGTGTTTCTGAAGGACATTCCGGTAACCGAAGTCGTCCACCAGACACTTCCTCTGTGCCTGATCGCGATCGTCACCCTATCGTCAGCCGCGTGGCTCTTCCGCAGGCGGCTCGAATAGGATGAAACAATTGAACCAATTCACTTGCCGAACAGACCCTCGATCTCTTCTCGACCCATCAAGTCGAAATCGTCCGGCACCGTAATTTGACCCGCCAAGAAGCCGATCCGTCGTTTCTCGTGCGGGGCCGGCTGATTGAGTGGGACCACTTTCGCCATAGGTTTTCCTGCCTCGGCTATGATGAAGGCCTCTCCCCGCGAAGCCTTCTGAACCAGCCGCGACAAATGCTTCTTCGCTTCATGGATGTCGATCGTTTCCACCACTGCCTCGCCCCGCGGAATCAGCGCCGCAGAATCCGCGCTGAAGTCCCGCATTCTATCCAGCAAGCTTCGACAACACAGTAAACGTCTTCGTCAGGGCGCCATCAAGCTTTGAGAAACCGCTCGATGGCGCCGATCTCGTTCTGGCGGATGTCGTGGCCGCCGGAATGCCACTCGAATTCCACCGTCGCCTTCTGCTTCGTGAAGTAGTCCCCGAGCGCCTGTGTCATCGGAGCCGGGCAGATCGGGTCCCGCTCTCCGGCGGTAATCAGGATCTTCCGCCCGGCGAGCGCGGGATTGTCCTTCGGACGGAAAGGGATCAGCGGATGCATAAGCACGGCCTTGTCGAAGACGCCCTCTTCGATCAGTACATTCGCGAGAATGTTGGCACCGTTGGAATAGCCGAGACCGATGATCTCCGAGGCATCGTGTTCGCCAGCGAGCGCCTTCACGAAACCCGCCATCTTCTCCGTCGCACGCGCGAGGTCCGCCATGTCGTAAACGCCCTCGCCCGTTCGCCGGAAGAAGCGGGCGGCTCCATGTTCCGATACGTCGCCCCGCGGCGACACGACGGTAGCCTCCGGCAAGAGCTGCGCTCCGAAGCCGAAGAACTGGTTCTCGTCCCCGCCGGTCCCGTGAAGGACGAAAAGGATCGGACCGCCGGGCCTGCCGGCTTTCAATTTGTGCACATAGCCGTGATCGACCATCGATTTCTCCTTTGTGCGCGCGTGGTGGCGAACACTCATTCTATCCAAAGAAAGTGCGCTCCTTCCTTCGCAAGCGGAGGAGGAGCGCGCAGTGTGCTGGCCGCTAGGCTTCCAGCTTCTGCAAATGGCTTTCGAGAACCGGGCGCAGATGCTTGTGCTGTTGCGGCAGCTTCAGCGCCTCGCCCAAATGCGCGATGTCCTCGTCCCGGTCGAAGCCGGGCTCGTTCGTGGCGATCTCGAAGAGAACGCCGCCCGGCGTGCGGAAATAGATCGCCCAGAAATAATCCCGGTCGATCACCGGCGTCACATGGTAGCCGGTGTCCATCATCGCCTTGCGCACCTCCAGCTGCTTCTCGCGGTTGTCGACGGCGAATGCGACGTGGTGCACCGAACCAGCGCCCTGCGCGGCGCGGCTGATGTTTGGCAGCGTCTCCAGGTCGACGAGGCTCGCGCCGTTGCCGCCGGGCACGATCAGCCTGGTGACGCCGTCCTTGCGGTCGAGTTCCTCGTAACCCATGAACTTCAGCAGTTCCGCCGTCGCGCCTTCGTCGCGTAGCCGCATGGCGACCGAGTGGAAGCCGCGGATGGCGTGATCCTCGGTGATGCCGCCCTCGGTCCAGGGCGTACGCGGGTCGTCCTCGACCTCGACGAGAGCGAAGCCGTCGCCGTCCGGACCGGCAAAGTTCAGGCGCTTCTCGCCAAAGCTTTCCGTCTGCTTGAGACCGCTCGCACCGAGTGCCGCCAAGCGCTCCTGCCAGAAGCCGAGCGAGCCCCGCGGGACGGAGAAGACGGTCGTCCCCACCTCTCCCGTGCCCGCGCGACCGCGCGGCATCTGCGGAAAGGGAAAATAGGTCATCACGGTGCCGGGGGTGCCGGTCGCGTCGCCATAGTAGAGATGGTAGACGTCAGGCGAGTCGAAGTTCACCGTCTTCTTGACGCGGCGCAGGCCGAGCGTGTCGGTGAAGAACCGGTTGTTCGTGCGGGCGTCGTCCGCCATCGACGTTACGTGATGCAGGCCTTTGATCTGCTGGAGCATGATCCGCTTCCTTTCTGCCCGCGGCTTTGCGGGATGCGTTGATGCCGATTAGATGCTCTCTGGACGCCGAGAGCGAAAGACCGTTCCGAAAGAACGGATTGTCAATGGCGTGTTGACACGACAGACTGACCGTTAACAATACAGGCCCAGGCAGGAGAGGACTGCCTGCATGGCAGCTTGCCAGGCGTTAGAGCGCCATTTAGCATCGCGGCGGCCGCCAGCATTCGACCTGCGGCCAACACCGCGAGCGGGAGGAGGAGCCCGGGCATTCCGTGAAATACCGTTTCGTTCTTGCCCTCCTTCTCCTGCCGGCAGCCGCCGGATTGATCGCAGTCCAGGGAACCGCCGTCGCAACGCGCAGCTATATGCAGGAGGCCTCGTCGCAGGCGAACACGGCTCTGCGGCTGGCGGTTGCGGCCCTTAGCGGTCACCTGAACCGCTATCAGGCCCTGCCCGCGCTGATCGCCGACCATGACGACGTCAAGGAACTGGTGACGCGTCCGCGCGACCGGCGGCTGCGCGGGGCCGTCAATTCGTATCTCAAGGAGATCAACGAACTCCTCAAATCCTCCGACATCTATGTCATCACGCCGGACGGCAACACGATCGCGGCCAGCAACTACGATGGGCCGACGAGCTTTGTCGGCGAGAATTTCAGCTACCGCCCCTATTTCCAGGACGCACTCAAAGGTGACCAGTCCCGCTTCTATGCTCTCGGCACGACATCGCTGAAGCGCGGTTACTATTTCGGTGCGCCGGTCCGCGTCGGCGGAGAAATCCGCGGCGTGATCGTGTTCAAGGTGGATATCGAAACCATTGAAGCCTCCTGGCAGGGCGGCGAATACAGGATCTTCGTCTCCGACCCGGAAGGCATCATCTTCATGAGCGGCAATCCGGCATGGCTCTATGCCGGGATCCTGCCGCTGACGCCTGACCGGCTTGCCCGGACGGAGGGCTCGCGGCGCTATGCGGATGCAAGGCTTCGACCGCTGCCTGCCGTGCAAAGCGAGCTTTCCGGACATCGATTGCTAAGGGTGTCCGAGGGCAGCGAGCGGGAATATCTTGCCCTCTCGCATTATATGCCGGAGGCGGATTGGACCGTGAACGTGCTTACGGACACCGCCTCCGTGCGGACCCAGGCCCTGACCACGGTTGCGGCCGTCATGCTGCTCCTTTGCCTTGCCGCCCTGGCGATCGCGATTATCATCCAGCGGCGCACACGGCTCAGGGAACGCATTCTGATGCAGGAGCAGGCGCAGGAGGAACTCGAGCGCCGTGTCGAGGAGCGCACGGCGGATCTTGCGCGCGTCAATTCGCAGATCGAAGCGGAGATCGCAGAGCGGCGGCTTACCGAGCAGCAGTTGCGCCAGACCCAGGCCGATCTCATCCAGGCGGGCAAACTTGCCGGCCTCGGGCAGATGTCCGCTGCCCTGTCTCACGAATTCAACCAGCCGCTCGCCGCCGCCAAGACCTATGCCGACAGCGCCGCGCTGCTGATCGAGCGCGGCCGCACGGCCGAGGCGAGCGACAATGTCCGGCGGATTTCGGGCTTGATCGACCGCATGGCCTCGATCAGCCGTCACCTGCGCAATTTCGCGCGAAAACCCAACGAGAAGCTCGGCCCGGTTCGTCTCGACGAGGTGGTGCGCGACACGCTGGAGATCGTGGAGACGCGGTTGAAGGCGGCAGGCGCGGAGATGGACATCGATATCGGCGATGAGTTGGCGGTCCTCGCCGGTTCGGTCCGCTTGCAGCAGGTGCTTGTCAACGTGATCTCGAACGCCGCCGACGCCGTCGAGGGACTTGACGATCGCAAGCTTTCCGTGCGCGCCTGGCGCGAAGGCGGCAGGGCCGTGCTGACGGTGCGCGATCGCGGCGCGGGCGTTGCTCCGGCAGTTGCGCAACGCATCTTCGATCCGTTCTACACGACCAAGGGAGTCGGAAGAGGCTTAGGCCTGGGCCTCTCCATTTCCTACAACATCATCAAGGATTTCGGAGGCAGCCTCACCGTGTCGAACCATTCGGAGGGTGGCGCGGTGTTCCGCATCGACCTTGCCCTTGCCGGCGAAACCGGGCGGGAGGCAGCCGAATGAGCGAAAGCCGCATCCTGCTCGTCGACGATGAAGAGGAACTGCGTCGCTCCAGCGCTCAGGCCCTGGAACTCGCCGGCTTCCGGGTGGATACGTTCGCCAGCGCCGAATATGCACTCGAACGCATCGCCTTTAGCTTCCACGGCGTCGTCATCAGCGATATCCGCATGCCCGGAATGGACGGAATGACCTTTCTGCAGCGCATCCGGGAGATCGATGCCGAACTGCCGGTGATCCTGGTGACGGGACACGGCGATGTGCAACTTGCGGTCCGGGCGATGCGCGAAGGCGCCTATGATTTCGTCGAAAAGCCCTTCACCGCCCAGATGCTTGCCGGCACCATTCGCCGCGCGCTCGATTGGCGCAGTCTCGTGCTCGAAAACCGCCGCCTGCGGGCCGTTGCGGGCAAACGCGACGACGTCGAACAGCGGCTGCCCGGGCGAAGCCAGGCAATGGTCGACCTGCGCTACCGCATCAGGGCGATCGGCGCCTCCGACGCCGATACGCTGATCATCGGCGAAACGGGAGTTGGAAAAGAAGTCGTCGCCCGCGCGCTCCACGATTTGAGCAGCCGCGCGAGCGGCCCGTTCATCGCCATCAATTGCGCGGCTCTTCCGGAAAACCTGATCGAAAGCGAGCTCTTCGGGCACGAACCGGGCGCATTCCCCGGAGCGCTCAGGCCGCGTTACGGCAAATTCGAACATGGCCGCGGCGGCACCATCCTGCTCGACGAGATCGGCTCCATGCCTTTCGATCTCCAGGCGAAATTCCTTCGCGTGCTGCAGGAGCGGGTCATAACGCGCCTCGGCTCGAACGAGACCGTACCGCTCGATGTTCGCTTCATCGCCACCAGCAAGGTCGATCTGGAACGCGAGGTAGCAAGCAGCCGCTTTCGTGCCGACCTGCTTTACCGGTTGAACGTCGCAACCTTGAGAGTGCCGACGCTTTCGCAGCGCCGCTCCGATATCCCCCTGCTCTTCATGCAGCTCGTCCGCGAATCCGCCGCTCGCTACGGCCGGGACGACATCGTCGTCTCGCCCGCGCTCGCTTCGGAAATGGCCGCACGCGAGTGGCCCGGCAACGTGCGCGAGTTGCGCAATGCCGCCGAGCGCCTGGTCCTCGGGCTCGAAGTCGAACGCGAAGAGGCGCTCGCACCGGCGAACCGCCCGCGCCTGACCGACAAGGTGGCCGCCTTCGAAAAGAGCGTCATCGCCAGCGCCCTTGCGGCCCATGGCGGCGCGTTGAAGCCCGTCTACGAGTCGCTCGGCATCTCGCGCAAGACGCTGTATGAAAAGATGCAGAAGTTCGGGCTCGACAAGAAGGCGTTATCGGAGGAGCGGTGATCGGTCGGGTCGGGCGACCCTGCCATCGGCCCTGCGAGAAAAGGCCCCTCACCCTAACCCTCTCCCCGCATGCGGCCGCATGCGGGGAGAGGGGACTTTCGTGGCCTCGGCGGCACCGCGTGTCCCTTCTCCCCGTCGAAACGCGTCAAACGGGGAGAAGGTCGCGGCAGCGGGATGAGGGGCGAATCCACGCGAAAACGCCTGCCGCTGCTCACACGTTGAACGCCGCGCCGATCAGCGTCTTCGTATAGGGCTCCCTCGGCGCATCGAAGATCGCGTCCGTTTCTCCCTCTTCGACGATCCGGCCGTTCTTCATCACGATCACATAGTCAGACATCGCCTTCACCACCGAAAGATCGTGGCTGATGAAGATGTAGGAGAGACCGTGCTTTTCCTGCAGATCGCGCAGGAGTTCGATCACCTGCCCCTGCACCGACCGGTCGAGGGCCGAAGTCGGCTCGTCGAGAATGACGACCTTCGGCTTCAGGATGATCGCGCGGGCGATTGCGATGCGCTGGCGCTGTCCGCCGGAGAATTCATGCGGATAGCGGTTGCGCGACGCGGGATCGAGGCCGACTTCCTTCAACGCGGCGATGGCCCTGCGGTCGCGATCGGCACGGCTCAGGTCGGGCTCATGCACATGGAGGCCTTCGGTGATGATCTCCCCCACGGTCCGGCGCGGCGAGAGCGACCCGTAGGGGTCCTGAAAGACGAGCTGCAGCTGGCGGCGCAGCGGCCGCATCGCGCCGCGGTCAAAGCCGGAAATGTCGGTCGAGCCGAAACGGTAGTAGCCGCTGCTCGGCAGAAGCCTCAGCAGCGCCCTGCCGAGCGTCGATTTCCCGGAGCCGGATTCGCCGACGATGCCGATCGTCTGACCCTGCCTGAGCCTAAGATTGACGCCGTCGACGGCACGGAAAGCGGCCGAGGCCCCGCGGAAGAGGCCGCCAGGGATCGTATAGTCCACCGCGACATTGCGACCCTCCAGGATGATCGGGGCGTTGTCGGGGGGCGAAGCCTTGCGCCCGCTCGGTTCGGCCTCCAGCAGCATCCTGGTATAGTCCGCCTTCGGCCGCTCGAAGATATCAGCCGTCATCCCCTGCTCCACGACCTCGCCGCGGCGCATGACCGCGACGCGGTCGGCGAAGTACTTGACGATGCCGAGGTCGTGGGTGATCAGCACGATCGCCATGCCGAAGCGCCTTTGCAGCGATTTGAGCAGATCGAGGATCTGGGCCTGGATGGTCACATCAAGGGCGGTCGTCGGCTCGTCGGCGATCAGGATATCCGGCTCGTTGGCAAGCGCCATGGCGATCATGACACGCTGGCGCTGGCCGCCGGAAAGCTCGTGCGGATAGCTGTCGATGCGCCGCCCCGGCTCGGGAATGCCGACGAGCTCCAGGAGCTCGAGGACGCGCCTGCGCGCCTCCTTGAAGCTGCCGCCGCGGTGATGGACGATCGGCTCGGCGATCTGACGGCCGATGGTGTAGAGCGGATCGAGCGAGGTCATCGGCTCCTGGAAGATCATGGTGATCTTCGAGCCGCGCACCTTGTTCAGGGCCTTCGGTGCGAGCCCTACGAGTTCCTGGCCGCGATAGCGCGCCGAACCGGTCACCGTCCCGTTCTTGGCGAGCAGGCCCATGATTCCCATCATGGTCTGGCTCTTGCCTGAGCCGGATTCGCCGACGACCGCGAGCGTCTCGCCGGAACGGACGTCGAGATCGATGCCCTTGACCGCTTCGACGGTCCCGTCGGGGGTGGAAAA
Source organism: Ensifer meliloti (assembly GCF_030064585.1). NCBI lineage: Bacteria > Pseudomonadati > Pseudomonadota > Alphaproteobacteria > Hyphomicrobiales > Rhizobiaceae > Ensifer > Ensifer meliloti. The sequence goes on along the minus strand of NZ_CP120364.1, from coordinate 147,927 downwards.
GTCGACCTTCAGGCCGCGTACAGCGAGAATGGAGTCCTTCATCTCTGTCATGTCAGCGGTCCTTCGGGTCGAGCGCATCACGCAGGCCGTCGCCGACGAAGTTCAGCGAGAACAGCGTCACGACGAAGAAGATGGCGGGGAAGATCAGGAGCCACGGCGCCGACTGTATGTTGTTCGCACCTTCCGAGATCAGCGCACCCCAGCTCGTAAGCGGGGCCTGCACGCCCAGTCCGAGGAACGACAGGAAGCTCTCGAGCAGGATGACCTTCGGCACGACGACGGTGACGAAGACGATGACCGGACCGATCGTATTCGGGATGATGTGCCGGCGGATGATCTGCCAGTCGGTCAGACCCAGCGCCTGCGCCGCTCCAACGAACTCGCGCCGCTTGAGCGCCAGCGTCTGGCCGCGCACGATGCGGGCCATATCCAGCCATTCGACAGCCCCGATCACCAGGAAGATCAGGATGAAGCTGCGGCCGAAGAAGACGACGAGCACCACGACGAGGAAAACGAAGGGCAGCGAATAGAGGATCTCTACCAGGCGCATCATGACGTTATCGACGCGCCCGCCGATATAGCCCGAGGTCGCCCCGTATACGACGCCGATGCCGAGCGAAACGAGACTAGCCAGCAGGCCGACGGCGATGGAGATCTGGCCGCCCAGCATCACCCGGACAAGCAGGTCGCGGCCGTTGGAATCGGTGCCGAAGGGGAAATATTCCCGCGCCACCTCGCCCTCGACCTTCAGGGTACGGCCATCGTTCTCCGTCGCGACCACCTTGGAGTTCTCGAACTCGTTTGCCCGGTCGAAATAGCGCGTGGCGCGGGGATCGATCGGCTTATCGGAGGTCACCGTGGCGGTGAAGGTTTCGCCGTCGACGTTGAATTCCGTGAGCGTGACGCGTGCACGGGTCGCCACGCCCTCCATCACGTCCTGAAGCGTCGACGTATCCGGGCGCGGCTCGAGGCTGGGGCCGATCGTGACATAGGACGGAAAGACCTGATCGTAGCTGTGAGGCGAGAAAAGCGGACCGACGAATGAAAACAGCGCGATGAGCACGAGCATGACGCAACCGGCCATGGCCGGGCGGTTGCGGCGGAAGCGCAGCGTTGCAAGCTGGAAGAGGCTGCGGCCCTTGGTTTCGGGCGTCGATGCCGGGATCTGAGCGATATCAGTCATGGCGAACCCTCGGATCGAGCAGGCCGTAGAGAATATCGACCAGAAGATTGAAGAGGATGACGAAGATCGCGATGAGGATCACGGTGCCCATTACCAGCGTATAGTCGCGGTTGATTGCTCCGAGCACGAAGTAGCGCCCGACCCCCGGTATAGTGAAGATCGTTTCCACCACGGCCGAGCCCGTAAGGAGGGCGGCGGCGCAAGGAGCAAGATAGGAGACGACCGGCAGCATGGCACCGCGCATGGCGTGCGTCACGACCACGGCGCGGGACGGCAGGCCATAGGCTTTCGCGGTGCGGATATGATCCGTGTTGAGCGCCTCGATCATCGAGCCGCGTGTGAGCCTGGCGAACACTGCAAGCTGGGGAAGCGCGAGCGCGATCATCGGCAGGATGAGGAAGCGGAGAGAACCGTCCCCCCAGCCGCCGGCGGGCAGCCACGCGAGCACGATCGCAAAGATCAGCGTCAGAACGGGACCGACGACGAAGTTCGGAACGGTGACCCCGATCGTGGAAACCGACATGACCGCGAAATCCAGGAAGCTGTTCTGCCGCAATGCGGCGATCGTTCCCGTTATGACGCCGCCGACGACCGCGAGTAGCAGCGCGTAAAAGCCGAGCTCCATCGAATAGGGCAGGCCCTTGCCGATCAGCTGCGCCACATTGTTGTCATGGTAGATGTAGCTCGGACCGAAGTCGCCCGTGACCGCATTGCCTAGATAGGTAGCGTATTGGCGCCAGAGCGGCTGATCGAGGTGATAGGTCCTCATCAGGTTCTCCATCGTGGAGGGCGGGAGAGGACGCTCGAGGTTGAAGGGCCCACCGGGGGCAAAACGCATCAGAAAGAAGGATATGGTGACGACGATGAACAGCGTCGGCACCGCACTCGCCAGCCGGCGAAGGATGAAGGAGATCATGGACTTGGCTCCGGAGGCGACGCGCGGGTGCCCGCGCGTCGCCTCTGTTCGTTACTCGGCGACGCTCAGGAACTTGCTCAGATGCGCGTTCGGCGCATTGTCCTGCCAGCCCTTGACCCGTTCCGAAACGAGCCAGAGGTCCGCCTGGGTCAGGAACGGCGCGATCGGCTGCTCCTTCATCAGCAGAGTTTCAGCCTCGTGCATGATCTTCGACCGTGCCGCCGGATCCTGTTCCTCATACGACTTCTTCATCAGGGCATCGAATTCGGCGTTTTCGAAGTGTCCGTAGTTGAAGGTCTTGTTGGTGCTGAGGCTCAGCGCCAGGAAGTTCTCGGCATCGGCGTAATCGGCGACCCAGCCGGCACGCGCAACGTTGAACTTGCCGCCCTCCTGCAGGTAGGCATAGTGCGACGACACGTCGAGATTCACCAGCGAGACCTTGGCGCCGAAGGTGTTCTTCCACATGTCGGCGACCGCTGTCGCGACACGCTCATGGTTGGGGTTGGTGTTGTAGCGGATTTCGATGTTGAGCGGCTTGCCGCCCTCGCCGTAACCGGCTTCGTTCATCAACTCGATCGCCTTGTCCTCGCGATCGAGTTGCGACATGTCGGCAAAGTCGGCCTTGGCGGGGTCGCCGTAGCTCTCGATGCCCGGCGGAACCATCGAATAGGACGGCAGCTGCGAACCGCTGTAGATTTCCTTGGCGAGGAAGTCGCGGTCGACCGCCATCGAAAGTGCTCGGCGGACGCGGACATCGTTATAGGGCTCCTGACGCGTATCGAAAGCGTAGTAGTAGGTGGCAAGCGTCGGGGAAACGTGCACCTGCTCTCCATAGGACGTGCGCAGGCGCTCGATCTGGTCGGCGGAGAAGTTGTAGGCGAGATCCATTTCCTTCGCTTCGAAACGACGGACCGATGCCGCCTGGTCGTCGATCGGATAGAAGATCACCTTGTCGAGCTTGACGTTGGCGGCATCCCAATAATTGGTGTTCTTCTCCACGGTCAGGCTGTCGTTCGGCACATGTGCCGTCAGCTTGAACGCGCCGTTCGAAACCATCACGCCCGGCTTGACGAAGTCCGCGCCGTTCTTCTCGACGCTTGCCTTGCTGACCGGAAGCGCCGTCTGGTGTGCGAGCAGTTCCAGGAAGAACGGCGTCGGCCGCTCGAGAGTAACTTCCAACGTCTTTTCGTCGACGGCCTTTACGCCGAGCTGGTCGACCGGCACTTCGCCCTTGTTGACCTTTTCGGCGTTCTTGATCGGGAAGAGGATGTTGGCGTATTCGGCCGCCGTCTTCGGATCCTCCACGCGGCGGAAGGAGAAGGCGAAATCCTCTGCCGTCACCGGCGAGCCGTCAGACCACTTGGCATCGGCACGCAGTTTGAACGTGTAGACGGTACCGTCGTCCGAAAGCTCCCAGGTTTCGGCGGCGCCCGGAACGATCTTGCCCGCGGCATCGTAGATCGTCAGGCCTTCATAGAGGTCCTTGAGGATGAACTCCTCGATGTTGATCGAAGTGTGGGCCTGGTCGAGCGTCTGCGGTTCGCCGGCATTGCCGCGGTGAAGTACCGCCTCGGCGAGCGCGGGGCTTGCCCCGATGAGCAGCGAGCCTATGAGCGCAGCGGCCCTGAGATTGAGTTTCATTGAAGCCATTTTTCTTCTCCTTCCCCTCGTTTTGGGTTCATTGATCGCAGGAGAGAAGTGCAAATTTTCAGCGAACGCAAGCGATCTGCCCGGAAAATTGCATCCTTCTCTTTAAAACGCGAACAACAATAATCGCGTAGATTGTATAGGCGTTTGCGACGAATTTCCTCCCTTTCGCGACGCGGCTCTGGCGACCGGCCCCGGCGCGCGGACATCCCCCTGCAACGTTGTAGATCGTTTCGGCATGTTGCGTTCGATACGGAAGAATGCTCCGAAAGAGCAGTCATGCAACCTTCATGAATTGTAGCGGCACTTTACGTAATATGCATAAAAAATTGCCCCTATCGCTGCAATCTTTTTGCAAATCGGCTCACCCACCTGCGGATGCCGAACGCGTCCACGTTCCGGACCGAACCTGCCGGCGGAAGCGAAAACCCGCGGCTGCACTGTGGGCACAACTGAGATTGGCAACACCACCAGAGGGCGAAAGTGGCGATTTCTGACAGGGGTATTTCTCATCCACAGCAATTTGGTCTGACGCACGTCCATCAAGCGACCGGCAGGACCGCCGGCCCGGTTGCCAAACGCCCCGCATGAACTATTGTGCCCTTGAACTGGCGCCTGGAGTGGCGCGGAGCATCAGGGAGTTAAGAATGGCATTGATCACATTGCGGCAACTGCTCGACGACGCGGCGGAGAACGATTACGCGCTGCCGGCCTTCAATGTGAACAATCTCGAATATATCCAGGCCGTCATGAGAGCCGCGGATGCGACCGACTCTCCTGTCATCCTGCAGGCGAGCCGCGGTGCGCGGGCCTATGCCGGCGATGCGTTTCTGCGCCATCTGATCCTCGGCGCTGCGGAAGAATATCCGCATATCCCCGTCTGCCTCCACCTCGACCATGGCGACCAGCCGTCGACATGCATCTCGGCGATCACCAACGGCTTCACCTCGGTGATGATGGACGGCTCGCTGGTGAAGGACGGCAAGACCGTCGCGAGCTACGAATATAATGTCGCCGTCACCGCGGAAGTCGTGAAGATCGCCCATGCGGCCGGCGTTTCCGTCGAAGGGGAACTCGGCTGCCTCGGCAATCTGGAAACGGGTGCGGGCGACAAGGAGGACGGACATGGATTTGAAGGCAAGCTCTCGCGCGAGGAACTGCTGACCGATCCCGAGCAGGCCCTCGACTTCGTCTCGAAGACCGGCGTCGACGCTCTTGCGGTCGCGATCGGCACCAGCCACGGCGCATACAAGTTCACCCGTGAACCCGACGGCGAGATCCTCTCGATCGAGACGATCGCCAAGATCAACAAGCGTCTGCCGAACACGCACCTCGTCATGCACGGTTCCTCGAGCGTTCCCGCCGATCTCCAGGAACTCTTCAACGCCTATGGCGGCAAGATGAAGAAGACCTGGGGCGTTCCGGTATCCGAGATTCAGAAGGCCATTCCGCTCGGTGTGCGCAAGGTCAATATCGACACGGATCTCCGCCTCGCCTTTACCGGCGAGATCCGCAAGCACCATATCGAGCATCCGGATAATTTCGATCCGCGCAATTATCTGAAGCCCGCGATTGCCCACATGACCGAGGTCTGCAAGGAGCGCTTTGAGGCCTTCCGTGCCGCCGGCCAGGCATCGAAGATCCGGGTGCTGCGTTTGCCGGAGATGGCCAAGCGCTACGCCGCCGCATAATTTTCCGATCGGAGGCCCCTCATCCGCCTGCCGGCACCGTCTCCCCGCAAGCGGGGCGAAGGGACTCGTGGGAGCCTCCGCCTCCTCCATTGGTTGCCGGAGATTTCCCGGCGGCGCCGCTTGTCCCTTCTCCCCGTCCGCGCGTCAGCGCCGGCAACCGGGGCGAATGGACAAGCGGCTGGGTCTTCGCGTGCCCTACATCCGGCCGCTGAGCGTGCCGCAAACCTACCCTCCACCCCCCATGCCGGTCTCATGCTCGTAGAGCTGGTCCATGCTGAGCGACGCCACGTCCGCCAGTGCGGCCTGGCCCTTGACGCGCCCGGAGCCGAGGACCACGACGTCGTCGCAGAACGAGATCGTGCTCCTGTGATGGCTGATCACGATCGTCGTGCGTCTGCCGGCCCTCGATCTCAGCGTCTCGACGATCGCCGCCTCCGACAGGCCGTCCACCGCATTCGTCGCCTCGTCGAGGATCAGGATGGCCGGATCGCGCACCAGCGCCCTGGCCAGCGCGATGCGCTGGCGTTGGCCTGCCGAGAGGCTTGCACCCCTGTAGCCGACGAGCGTCTCATAGCCCTGCGGCAGCTGCTCGATGAAGCCATGCGCTTCGGCCAGCTTCGCGGCGCGTTCCGCTTCTGCTGGCGTGGCGCTTTGACCGTAGGTGATGTTTTCCAGAATGGTGCCGTCCACCAGTTCGAGGTCCTGACTGGCGACCGCGATCTGGCGCCGCCACTGAACGGGATTGATCTGACCGAGCGGCACGCCGTCGACGAGGATGCGGCCTTCGTCCGGCTCGACGAAACGGCAGAGGAGATTGACGATCGTCGTCTTTCCGGCGCCGGAACGGCCGATGATTGCAGTCGAACGGCCGCTGCGGATTTCGAAGCTTGCGGAATGCAGCACCAGGGGACGCACTTCGGAACCGGGATACCGGAAGGTCACCCGGTCGAATGTCATGCCCTGGTGGAGGCCGTCGACCGGTGCATTGCCCTGAGGAGGCTTTGGCTTGTCGGAGGAGTCGAGAAGCCATCGCACCTCTTCGAGCGATCCGCTCCAGCCCTGAATCTGGCTCCAGGACATCTGCAGGGCGCGCATATGCGGCTGCAGTCGATATAGCAGCACGACGAAGGCGACGATCACCGGAAAGCTGACGCCGATGGACCAGGCGCTCACGACCACGGCCAGAAACAACGCCGAATGCAGCACTTCAGTCAGCGGCGGCAGCGCCCCCTGTCGTGACTGGAGCGCAAAGCCGGCCCGGCGAACGGCGTCGGATGCGGAATCGAATGCATTCTTCTCGCGTGTTTCCTGGCCGAACACGCGGATCAGCCTTCCGGCATGAACGAGATGCAGCATTCTGGAGGCAAGCTCGCTGTTGAAGGAGGTCACATGGCGGCTGGGGCCCTTGAGCGTCGCAGAGAGCGCTGCATGGGCAAGCTGGACAAAGACGAGGCCGAGCGCCACGAACAGCGTCATCTGCCAGGACATGAGCAAGAGAAAGGCGAGCAGGATGACGGCCGCCGAGCCGTGCACGATAGACGAAAGGACCGTCTGGATCGCGTCGGACGCGCGCCATGACTCGTTGGAGATGATGTTGAGCAGCCGGCCGGGACTTTGCTGCATGAAGAACGGATATCCTATCCGCAGGAGTTGATCCGAAAGCGCGCTGCGGATGGCGTGGCTGGCCTTGCCGTAGATGAAGGTGGTGAGCAGCGTGTTGGCGAAGGCGAGGATATTCTTGAGCACGATCAGCGCGAGCACGGCGGCCGCAATAACCAGGAGGCGTTCGCCGTCTCCCAAGCCCTCTCCTATCGCCTGAAAGTAAGCGGAAATGCCGCTCAAGCCGTTGGCCTGTCCATCTCCGGCGATGATGCCCAGCATCGGAATGATGAGGCCGATGCCGGCACCTTCGAGCGCAGCGCTGGCGAGGCCGAGAATGACCACGGCCGGAAGCAGGCGCATTTGCCGCCCCAGTGCGCCGCGCAGGACCTCAAGGCCTGGCAATAAGAATCTACGCATCTGCGGTCCTCACCTGAGCTTCGGTGCTGCTTGTCCGGGCCGGCGCCGTTCGGTCGGCTGCGCCGGGTTCGTCATGGCAAGCCGCGCGAAGCGCGCGGCGCCGACAATATTCATCGAAACGATCGGCCAATGCGACAGTTGCAGCTTTGGGTCGAAGCGGGCGCCGCCGAAAACTTCACCGCATGCGGACCTGACGGTCCAGCCGAAATGCTTGAGAAGCCAAGGCGCGCCGAGGAGGTGCTTCAGACAGAGCCCGCCATTGCCGAGGCTGTAATTGCGATGCAGTTCTTCGATCGCCGCACGAAGACGGCGGCCGTGATGATGATGGACGATCATGTCCGGCACGTATTCGACCGGGATGCCGAGCTGAAACGCCCGGACCAGGTAATCCGTGTCTTCCGCGGCTTTCAGCGGCGCGCCGGCACCGAAGCGCTCGTCGAAAGGACCGATGCTCGCCGCGACGTCGCGATGCATGGTCATGTTGCAGCCGAGGACGAAGCCGCCGGGGTGGACATCGCGGGTCAGACGTGCCGCGACCTTCGACCGCTTGATGGTGAACGGCAGGTCGGCAGGATCGCCGAGCTCCACGCGTCCTCCGCGGATGACCCGCGCGTCGCCATTGGCGTAGTGCCGTTCGAGGTCGGCGAGATAGTTCCTGTCCACCTCGCAGTCGTCGTCGATGAATACGAGAATTCGGCCCCGCGCGCGCCCCATCCCTGTATTGCGTGCCGCGGCGAGGCCCGGGCGAGGCTCGGTGGCGAGCGTTATCGGCATTGTCGTGGCTGCTGCCAGGCGTGCGAGTTCTTCCGGGGTGCCGTCCGTGGAGCCGTTGTCCACGACCACGAGTTCGCTCCTGATCGCCGCATGGGCATGACATGCGGTCTCGATCGATCGGATCGAGGCGCCAAGCGACCGGACGCGGTTGCGCGTGCAGACGATGAAGCTGGCGAACGGCTCCGACGCTTCGGACAATGAAGCGGCCACCGAGTGCCGGGTGGCCGGTGCTCTTGGATGTTTCTGCGCTTTTGCGGGCTGTTCGACGGCCATGTCAGGTCAAGCCATATCCGGGAAGCCATGTTCGGGAAGCACGGTCGCGGCGGGCACCGACTGCAGGTGACGCGCGAGCCGATCCACCCGCTTGCTTGCGGCAAGCGAAATCCGGCTGCACCAGGGTGCGCGAGCGGCCGCAAGCAGCCCGTATCGCTCGCGGCGGCGGATGAGGCCCCATTTCCCCGTCCGTGTCAGGAACTCATGAGTCAGTCGCGGCTGCTCCTCGTCGGCGATGAGTTGGTAGAGGAAGTAGAAAAAGCAAAGGGCGCCATCGTCATAGGCACGCCGAACCTCGCCCGGTTGCGCCGAAATCTCGCGCTCGAGCGCCAGGACCCAGTCGGCAAGACGTGCCACCGTCTCGCTCGTTACCGCGGCGCCGATCGCTTCGAGGGCAGCGGAATCTCCGAGAAGGGCATTCCGCGCCAGGTTCTCGGCGACGATGGTCAAATGGGTCCGGCGCATCTGCCGCTTGTGCTTGCTGGTCACGCTATCCTCATGGATCCGATAGGCGACCAGCGCCTCGTCGATCATGTGGACTGGGAAACGGTCGGCGATCCGCCTGAAGAGATCGAAATCTTCCGCATGCACATAATTCGGGTCGTAGCGGAGCATCTCTTCCGGGATGACGTTACGGTTATAGACAATGGTCGAATGCATGAAGATGGTGAAGAACATCGACAGGATTCGCAGGCTTCCCGGGCGGTAAATGGGATTAGGCTTGCCGCGGATGATCCGATTGCCGATCAGCATGTCGATGCCCGTGCCGGATAGGGCGAGCCGGGGCACTTCGGAAAACAATGCGACCTGCCGCGACAGGCGCGACGGATAGGCGATGTCGTCGGCATCCATTCGCGCGACAAGCTCGCCCTTTGCGAGCGCGAGGCCTTCATTCAGGGTCGCTATGAGGCCGCGGTTCTCGCGGGAGATGATGGATACGCGAGAGTCGCTCTTGCGGTATCGTTCGAGAATGTCCCGCGACCGATCCGTCGACCCGTCGTCGATCGCGATTACCTCCAGACGCTCGTAGTCCTGGCGCAACACGCTCTCGATAGCTGCGGCAATGTACGGCTCCGCGTTGTAGACCGGCAGGACGATGGAGACGAGGGGCGTCGGCATGGTTTCGGCTCGTGTGCTTATCGAAGGTTCTGGGGCTGCAAGGCTTAGTCACGACTGGCGCCAGGGATAGCCGCTGCCGCCCCCGCTCCGCCGTCCGGACGAACATAGGGAAAGTGGCGCTTCAGCCCGTTCAACGGCTTCTCGAAGAACAGCCAGGAAACCGAGGCGAGTATCAGGGTCAGGGCGCCGGCAACGACGAACCGCCCTGCCCCCTGATCCGAGACATTGACCGGGATGAAAGGCTGCGCTTGAACGACCAGGGCCAGCACGACCGCGTGGAAAAGATAGACGCCATAGCTGATCCGGCCCAGCGCCGCCAAAGGCGAAAGCGCGATGAGCCGACCGGCAAGCCCGCCGATCCCCTTCGAACAACCGCCGACCAGCATTGCGAGCGGCAGGAGAGGGACGACCTCCAGGCCAATCCAGGCGAACCACGCGACGACCGGTGTCATGGCGACCGGCTTCGACCACACGAGGAAGAGCGAAGCGAGCGAAAGCGGCATCCAGCTCAGTTTTGCCCATGCCGGCCAACCACTTCGCCATGATGGGCGGGCCGCGAGCAACGCGCCCACGGCCAGCGCATCCATCGACGCCGGCGGCAAGAGGTCCCGCGCGAGTGATGGCGTACCGGTGAGCGGCCAGTAGAAGCGGTAGGCGAGCGAGCAAACGATTACGCCGACGCAAACTCCGGCAACCGACCGGCGCGGCACGAGCAGCACGATCAGTGGCCAGACGAGGTAGAACTGCTCCTCGATGCTCAGGCTCCACGTATGACAGAGAACCCACGGCGTCCATTCGTTCTGCAGCGCGTACCAGAAATTGGACAGATAAAGGGCGTGCCACGCCATGACCTCCTTCGATCGTTCCAGATCCAGGAAAAAGACGGCGGCCAGGACGGCGAAGTAGGGAGGGAAGATGCGAAGTGCGCGGCGTGCGTAGAAGGATTTGAGTGCCGTCGCGGGCTCGAAGCGGGCAGCGTCGCGCGCATCGAGCAGCAGCCGCGTTATCAGGAAGCCGCTCAAAACGAAAAACAACCGGACGCCGAGATGGCCCAAATGGGATCCATCGGCTGCGAAGAAATGCGCGTAGAGCACCATTGAGACCGCGACGGCTCTCAGGCCGTCCAGCTGCTGGTCGCGCACCATCTGCATCAACACTCCCTCTCCGTTCGAGCTTTCTTCCGTCGACTCGCGAACAGGTGCGTCATCTGCAATCAGGTTCGTTGAGCGCTCAGCGATGGAAGCCAGCAGTCGGGCAGGCTAAAGAACTGTTCGAGGCTGAACGGGGGAATCGGGCCAAACTTTGTTCCGTCCTTCATCAACATAGTCGGCTGATCCCCAAGACGCCGGGAGTGTGTCTTGTGCGCAATATTTGGCGTCGGCGCGGTTGAATAGGCGCTGCGGTTCGGAGCAGCACGGCTCATTACGTCGAAATACAGCTGTCAGCAGATAAACATTTTGATTATTTTCACGCCGTAAGTGCCGATATTTCCTATCAAAACGTCGGCGGCGTATTGATCCACAACAACACGGTTTCGCCGTCGTGCCTGTTCGACCAGGCATGGCGGCGGCGGCTCTCGAAATACAGGGAGTCGCCCGGGTGGAGATCGTAGAACTGATCCGAATCCAGCACGAACTCCACATGTCCGGAGAGGACGTAGACGAATTCCTCCCCCTCATGCCGGTAGGCGCCCTCGCTCGAGGCGCCTGGTGCCAGAACGAAGCGATGGCAATCCATCTGGTTCTTGCCTTCGGCAAGCAGCTGCACCGTCACCCCCGGTGTCGTGCGCGGCCAGTTGCGCCACTCGCCGGCCCGCACGAGCGCCCGCGCCCTTGTCTGCTCTTCGCCGGAAAGGCTCGATACGGTGGTTCCGAAATATTCCGCCAGATTGTGCAGGACGGCGACGGAGACGCCCTGCGACGTCCGCTCCAGCGTCGAAAGCACGGATGCGGCGATGCCGATGTCACCGGCCACCTGTTCCAGCGTCTTGCCCGCGGCATGTCTCAGACTGCGCAGCTTCCGCCCGACCTGCATGTCGCCATTGTCTTCGGTCGGCATTGCCGAGCCGTTTTCGTCTTCGGTGAAGGCGCTTTCCGCCTCCAGAGCCTCCCTGATCGCTGCGGGGTTGAGGCCGCGTTCGGACCGGAACCAGGAAATGCGCTTCAGCCGGGCGAGATCGGCATCGGTATATTGTCTATGCCCCGTTACCGAACGCTCCGGCACGACGAGACCTTGCGTTTCCCATAGCCTGAGCGTCGAGGCGGACACGCCCGCTAGCCTTGCCGCCTCGGCAACCTTGTAGCGAATGGTGCCAATACCGCCCATCAATCCATATCCTCATCACCGTGCGGATCCGTGCCGTCGATCGCTGGCGGCTATCTAGCCGCGAGCGCGGCGGCTGCACAAGAAGCGTCCATCAATCCGGGTGTTGTCTCGATCAGCAAATTTGATTTGCAATCCATCCTGAAAAATGTACCTCTTCCTGAGAAAAGTTGCAGAAAAAATGCAATATATTCCCTCTCGACCAGGACGACAACGATGACGAGCCTCACAGATCGCAAGAATGCAGCCATCTCCCGCGGTGTCGGAATGACCACGCAGGTCTATGCCGATCGCGCGGAAAACGCCGAGATCTGGGACAAGGAAGGCAACCGCTACATCGACTTTGCCGCCGGCATCGCCGTGGTCAATACAGGCCACCGCCACCCGAAGGTGATCGCCGCCGTGAAGGCGCAGCTCGACCGCTTCACCCACACCTGCCACCAGGTGGTGCCCTATGAGAACTACGTACATCTGGCGGAGCGCCTGAACGCGATCGTGCCCGGCAACTTCGCGAAGAAGACCATCTTCGTCACGACCGGCGCGGAAGCCGTCGAGAACGCCGTGAAGATCGCGCGGGCCGCGACGGGCCGCCAGGCGGTCGTCGCCTTCGGCGGCGGTTTCCATGGCCGCACCTTCATGGGCATGGCGCTGACGGGCAAGGTCGTTCCGTACAAGGTCGGTTTCGGCGCGATGCCGGCGGATGTCTTCCACGCCCCCTTCCCGATCGAGCTTCACGGCGTGACTGTCGAGCAGTCGCTTTCGGCGCTGAAGAAGCTGTTCGCGGCCGATGTCGATCCGGCCCGCGTCGCAGCGATCATCATCGAGCCGGTTCAGGGAGAAGGCGGCTTCTATCCGGTCCCGACCGCCTTCATGAAGGCGCTTCGCGAGGTCTGCGACCAGCATGGCATCCTGCTGATCGCCGACGAGGTGCAGACCGGCTTTGCCCGCACCGGCAAGCTCTTCGCCATGGAACATCACGGCGTCGCGCCGGACCTGACGACGATGGCGAAGAGCCTCGCCGGCGGCTTTCCGCTTGCCGCCGTCACCGGCCGCGCCGAGATCATGGATGCGCCCGGGCCGGGCGGCCTCGGCGGCACCTATGGCGGCAATCCGCTCGGCATCGCCGCCGCGCATGCCGTCCTCGACGTGATTGCCGAGGAGAACCTGTGCGAGCGGGCGAACCAGCTCGGCAACCGGCTGAAACAGCGCCTTGCGGCGATCCGCGAGAAAGCACCGGAAATCGTCGACATCCGCGGACCCGGCTTCATGAACGCCGTCGAATTCAACGACGTGAGGACGAACCTGCCGAGCGCCGAATTCGCAAACAAGGTCCGCCTCCTTGCCCTCGAAAAGGGGCTCATCCTGCTGACCTGCGGCGTCCATGGCAACGTCATCCGCTTCCTGGCGCCGATCACGATCCAGGACGAGGTCTTCGCAGAAGCCCTCGACACTATCGAGGCATCGATCCTCGAAGCACGCGGTTGACGGCTGCCGGGCCGGCCGCTATCGCGGTCACCCATGCCGGGGCGCATGATCCGCGCCCTCACAAGGAATAGAAGCGAGGCCTGCGGTCGCCGCAGGCGTCGTGGGAGGACGCCCGATGGCCCTGACGCCCGCACTCACCAGACACATCCGGCGGCCGAAGCTCTTCGCCTCCCTCGACGAGGTCACGCGGTCTTCCGGGCAGCCGGCCGGCCCCGTGTTCGATGTTTCCAACCCATCGACCGGCGAGCTACTGGCGACGCTTCCCGACATGGGGATCGATGACGCACGCACGGCTATCGACGCGGCCGCCCTCGCCCAGCCTCTCTGGGCCGGCAAGCCGGCCAAGGATCGCAGCATCATCCTGCGCCGCTGGCATGACCTGATCGTCGAGCATGCCGACGACCTCGCCGCTATCCTGACCGCCGAAATGGGCAAGCCCCTCGGCGAGGCAAAGGGAGAAGTCCTGCACGCCGCATCCTATGTCGAGTGGTACGCGGAGGAAGCCAAGCGCGTCTACGGCGAGACCTTCCCGGCACCCGCCAACGATCGGCGTATGCTCGTGATCAAGCAGCCGGTCGGCGTTGTCGGCACGATCACGCCCTGGAATTTCCCGGCCTCGATGGTCGCCCGCAAGATTTCCCCGGCGCTTGCCGCCGGCTGCACGATCGTCCTGAAGCCCGCCGAACAGACGCCGCTGGTGGCAGGTGCGATGTTCGCTCTTGCCGAGAAGGCGGGCTTCCCCGAAGGCGTACTCAATCTCCTCTACGCCTCTGAAGGCGCCCCGATCGGGCGCGAACTCTGCAGCAATCCCAAGGTTCGCAAGATCAGCTTCACCGGATCGACGGAGGTCGGAAGGCTCCTGATGCGGCAATGCTCCGACCAGATCAAGAAGGTAAGCCTCGAGCTCGGCGGCAATGCCCCCTTCATTGTCTTCGACGACGCCGATATCGACGAGGCGGTGGACGGCGCGGTCCAGGCGAAATTCCGCAATGCCGGCCAGACCTGCGTTTCGGCGAACCGGATTTATGTGCAATCCGCGGTGCATGACGCATTCGCCGAGAAGTTCGTCGCGCGCGTGCGCGAACTCACGGTCGGTGACGGTTTTGCTCCCGACGTCGCCATCGGTCCGATGATCGACGCCCACGCGATCGACAAGATCGAGGCGCATGTGGCCGACGCCGTAGCCAAGGGAGCGCAAGTGCGCTCGGGCGGCAGCCGGATCGGAACGACCGGCACCTTCTTCGAACCGACCGTGCTTACCGGCATCTCGCACGACATGCGCATCGCCCAGGAAGAGACATTCGGGCCGATCGCCCCGATCATCCGCTTCGAGACCGCCGAACAGGTGGTGGCCGAGGCGAACGATACGATCTACGGTCTCGCCGCCTATTTCTACGCCGAGAACCTCAAGCGGGTCTGGCATGTCGCCGAGGCTCTGGAATACGGCATGGTCGGCATCAATACGGGCCGCATGTCTTCCGAGGCCGCTCCCTTCGGCGGCATCAAGCAATCGGGCATCGGCCGGGAGGGCTCCCGCCACGGTCTCGAGGACTATCTCGAGATGAAATATCTCTGCATGGGAAACATCTGACCGGGTGCCGGAACGGCCCCCTCTGGCCTGCCGGCCATCTCCCCCACAAGGGGGGAGAATATGTGCAGCTTGCCATCTGTCTCATGCTGAACGCTTCTACATGTGGACGCTTCGGCTGAAGCGTGAAACATGCCGCAAATCGTCTCCCCCCTTGTGGGGGAGATGGCCGGCAGGCCAGAGGGGGTCTGTCGGAACGATCAGTTTTCGGGCCGGCTCTTCAAGAAGCACGGATGATCGCAAGCGTATGGCGGGCGATCATCAGTTCCTCGTCGGTGGGCACGATGTGGAGCGCGACACGGCTCCCTGCCTTCGAGATGACCGAGGCGCCTGCATCGTTTGCGGCGGGATCGAACTGCGCGCCAAGCCAGGCGAGACCTTCGGAAATACGGGCCCGGATCGGCGCGGAGTTTTCGCCGATACCGGCGGTAAAGACGAAAGCGTCGAGGCCGCCCAAGGCTGCGGCCAGCATGCCGGCATCGAGCGCGCAGCGATGCACGAAATGGTCTATCGCGAAGGAAGCGCGCGGGTCATCGCTCTCCAGAAGCTCGCGCATGTCGTTCGATATGCCGGAGAGACCTTTCAGGCCGGACCGGTGGTAGAGGAGGTCCGACACGGCTTGTGCACTCATACCCTGGTCCGTGAGCAGGTGGAGAACGACGCCGGGATCCAATTGGCCCGGTCGCGTGCCCATCGGCAGCCCGTCAAGCGCGGTAAAGCCCATCGTCGTCTCGACGCTGCGTCCGTCCTTCAGCGCGCACATCGACGCGCCGCTGCCGAGATGGGCGACGATCACCCGGCCGCGGGCGACCTCCGGCGCCACCTCGCGCAGCCGACCGGCGATATACTCATAGGAAATCCCATGAAAGCCATAGCGCCGCACACCTTGCTCATAGAAGGTGCGCGGCAGGGCGTAGCAATCGGTGTGCTCGGCACGGCCCCGATGGAAGGCCGTGTCGAAACAGGCAACCTGCGGCACGTCGGGCTTGATTTCCATGGCGAGCCGGATCGGCGCGAGATTGTTGGGCTGGTGCAGCGGCGCGAGGTCCTGATAGCTTGCCAGACGGTCGAGCACCGTCGTGTCGATCAGCACCGGCCGGACGTAATCCGGACCGCCATGCACCACCCTGTGGCCGATCGCCCGGAGGTCGAAACCGCGAAGCGTCGCCAGCCAGTCGCGTGCTACCGAGAGGGCCGCGGGAAGGTCGCTAACGGCGGTCGCATCTAAGCGCCGATCGATGAGCTCGGTGCCGTCGGCTGCCGTCGCCTTCAGGCGCGGCTGGGTTCCGATGCCGTCCAGTTTCGCACGAACCTGCCGCTCGAGCCCCGCCGTGGCGATCCCGAAGATCTGGAACTTCAGGCTGGACGAGCCGGCATTGATGACGAGCAGCGCTTCCATCGGATAGGAGCTTCGCACCGAAGCGGGGCTGCCGCAAGACGACCCTTGAAATTCAGGCCGCGGCTTGCCAATTGGGAGCAAACATCAAGGAGGCCGAAAACGCGATGAGTGAAGTCGAAACGTCCGTAGAGAAACATGTCTTCGAAGCCGATGTGGCGAAGCTGCTGCACCTGATGGTGCACTCCGTCTATTCCGACAAGAACGTCTTTCTCCGCGAACTGATTTCGAACGCGGCCGACGCCTGCGAAAAGCTGCGCTACGAAGCGATCGTCGCCCCGGAGCTCCTCGGCAGCGATCCCGCCTCGCGCATCACGCTGACGCTCGACGAGGAGAATGCCCGCCTGGTCATCGAGGACAACGGCATCGGCATGGGCCGCGACGAGCTTGTCGAATCGCTGGGCACGATTGCACGCTCCGGCACGCGCGCCTTCATGGAGCGGATCGAAGCAGCGCAGAACAAGGACGGCGCCCAGCTCATAGGCCAGTTCGGCGTCGGCTTCTATTCGGCCTTCATGGTCGCCGACAATGTCGATGTCGTTTCCCGCCGCGCCGGTACCGACAAGGCCTGGCACTGGGCATCCGACGGCAAGGGCAGCTACACGGTTTCGGCGGTCGATCTCGCGGACGCGCCGGCGCGCGGTACGCGCATTACGCTGCATCTGATGGACGACGCCAAGACCTTCACCTCGCGCTGGACGGTCGAGCGCATCGTCAAGGAGCAGTCCGGTCACGTGCCGGTTCCGATCTCGATCGTCGAAAAGCCCGGAGCAGAACCGGCACAGGTCGCAGACGGCACGGCGCTCTGGACGAAGCAGAAAAGCGAGATCAGCAAGGACGATTATACGGATTTCTATCGCGGCGTTGCCGGGCAGTATGACGAGCCGGCGTTGACGGTACATTTCCGCGCCGAGGGGCGCCACGAATATACCGCGCTTGCCTTCGTGCCGGGCTCGAAGCCCTTCGATCTTTTCGACCCCGATCGCAAGGGCCGGATGAAGCTCTACGTCAAGCGCGTCTTCATCACCGACGAGGCGGAGCTGCTGCCGCGCTACCTGCGCTTCGTACGCGGCCTTGTCGACACGGCCGACCTGCCGCTCAACGTCTCGCGGGAAATGATCCAGGAAAGTCCTCTTCTCGCAAATATCCGCAAGGGGCTGACGAACCGCGTCCTGACCAGCATCGAAAAGCTTGCGGAAAGCGATTCCGAGGCCTTCGCCAAGATCTGGGAAAACTTCGGCAGCGTGATCAAGGAGGGCATTTACGAAGATTTCGAGCGGCGGGGCCAGCTTCTTGCGCTGTCGCGCTTCCGCACGACCGCGGATGACGACAAGCCGCGCGCCTTGAGCGACTACGTCAAGGAGATGAAGGAAGGCCAGTCGGCTATCTACTACCTGACCGGCGACAACCTCGCCCAGCTGAAGGCGTCGCCCCAGCTCGAAGGTTTTCGCGCCCGCGGCATCGAGGTGCTTCTCCTGACGTGCCCGGTCGACAGCTTCTGGGTGACGACCGCGCCCGACTTCGATGGAAAGCCGTTCAAGTCGATCACGCAAGGTGCGGCAGATCTCGCGGGCATCGCCAAGAAGGACGATGCGGCCGCCGCTTCCCCGGAAGCAGGCGCCGCAGTCACCGACTTCGTGAGCTTCGCCAGGGAGACGCTCGGCGAGGCTGTTTCAGACGTGCGAACCTCCGACCGGCTGACGGAAAGCGCCGTCTGCCTGGTTGCGCCCGAACAGGGACCGGACCGGCAGCTCCAGAAGATGCTGCAGGGTGCCGGGCGTATCGAGGGCGCGCCAAAACCCGTCCTCGAAATCAATCCCGGCCATCAGCTGATCGCCGCGCTTGCCACCTGCCCCTCGGAGGACAAAGCCTTCCGCGAGGACGCGGTCAAGCTTCTCCTCGACCAGGCACGCGTCCTCGACGGCGACAGGCCCGAGGACCCGCGCGCCTTCGCAGAACGGCTGTCGCGCGTATTCGGCCGTGCTTTGAAGGAGTGAGGAAAGCCCCTCATCCGGCCTGCCGGCCACCTTCTCCCCGCAAGCGGGGCGAAGGGGACTCGGGGCGGCCTCGCACTCGTCCCCTCGCCCCGCTTGCGGGGAGAGGGTTAGGGTGAGGGGGATATATTCAGGCTGAAATTAACTTATCCCCCCTTCGACGAACTCATTCCGATCTCCGCCAGCACTTCCTCCGTATGTTCCCCGAGCCGAGGCACGCCACGGTCCAGGGCAAGGGTTGCGCCGGAAAAGCGGATCGGCGTTCTGACGCCCGGCGATGTTCCCGCGGCTGCACCGGTATGCGGCGTGTCCACCCGCATCTGCCGATGAACGATCTGAGGGTCGGCAAATACGTCGGCGATGGTGTTGATGGGGCCGCCGGGAACGCCTGACGCTTCGAGCTTTTCGAGCAGCGTGTCCCTCTCGTACTTCCCGGTTTCCGCCGCAAGTTCCGGCGTCAGGCTGTCGCGGTGCTGCACGCGGTCTGCATTGGTGCGGTAGCGCGCGTCGGCCGCGAGGTCCGGTCGGCCGAGGAGTTCGCAGAATTTCACGAATTGGCGGTCGTTGCCGACGGCGACGATCAGGTGTCCGTCGGAGGTCGGGAACACCTGGTAAGGTGCGATATTCGGATGGGCATTGCCGAGCCGGCGCGGCGCCTTGCCGGAAACGAGAAAGTTCAGCGCCTGATTGGCGAGCACGCCCGTCATGCAGTCCAGCAGCGCCATGTCGATCTGCTGGCCCTCGCCCGTGCGTTCCCGCTGCGCCAGGGCCGCCTGAACGGCGATGACACCATAGAGCCCCGTGAAAATATCGGCAAAGGCAACGCCGATCTTTTGCGGTTCGCGATCCGGCTCGCCCGTCAGGTCCATGATGCCGCTCATGCCCTGGACGATGTAGTCGTAGCCGGCGCGGTGAGCATAGGGCCCGTCCTGACCGAATCCGGTCACGGAGCAATAGATGAGGCGCGGATTGACTTTCCTCAAACTTTCATAATCGAGGCCGTATTTGGCGAGACCGCCGACCTTGAAGTTCTCGAGCAGAACGTCGGCTTGCGCGGCAAGGCGGCGCACCGCCTCCTGCCCCTCTGCGGTCGTAAAATCGAGAACGACAGACCTCTTGCCGCGGTTGCACGCGTGGAAATAGGCGGCATCCAGCCTTTCGTCGTCTTCGCCTGTCACGAAGGGAGGTCCCCAGGTCCGGGTGTCGTCTCCGGCCGGGCTCTCGACCTTGATGACGTCAGCGCCGAGATCGGCAAGGGTCTGCCCGATCCAGGGCCCCGCCAGAATGCGGGCAAGTTCGAGCACGCGGATGCCCTTGAGCGGCGCTTCCATGGCGGCGGCGCTCAGAAGAAGGCCTGCAGCCCGGTCTGGGCGCGGCCGAGGATCAGCGCATGCACGTCGTGCGTGCCCTCATAGGTGTTGACGGTCTCGAGGTTCATCATGTGGCGCATGACCTGATATTCCTCGGAAATGCCGTTGCCGCCGTGCATGTCGCGGGCCATGCGTGCGATATCGAGTGCCTTGCCGCAATTGTTGCGCTTGACGATGGAGATCATCTCCGGCGCCATGCGGCCTTCGTCCATCAGCCGTCCGACCCGGAGCGAGCCCTGCAGCCCGAGCGCGATCTCGGTCTGCATGTCGGCGAGCTTCTTCTGGAAAAGCTGGGTCTGTGCGAGCGGCCGGTTGAACTGCTTGCGGTCGAGACCGTACTGGCGGGCCGCATGCCAGCAGAATTCGGCCGCGCCGAGCGCGCCCCAGGAAATTCCGTAGCGAGCACGGTTGAGGCAGCCGAATGGTCCCTTCAGCCCCTCGACGTTCGGCAGCAGCGCCTCCTCTCCGACCTCGACATTGTCGAGGACGATTTCGCCGGTGATCGAGGCGCGCAGCGAGAGCTTGCCTCCGATCTTCGGTGCGGAAAGGCCTTTCGCGCCTTTTTCCAGCACGAAACCCCGGATGGCATTGTCATGTGCTTCCGATTTCGCCCAGACGACGAAGACATCGGCGAGCGGGGCATTGGAGATCCACATCTTGGAGCCGACCAGACGGTAGCCGCCCTCGGTCTTGATCGCTCGGGTCTTCATGCCCGCCGGATCGGAGCCGGCGTCCGGCTCGGTCAGCCCGAAGCAGCCGATCCACTCGCCGCTGATAAGCTTCGGAAGGTACTTCCGCTTCTGCTCTTCCGAGCCGTAGGCGAAAATCGGATAAATGACGAGCGACGATTGCACGCTCATCATCGAGCGATAGCCGGAATCGACGCGCTCCACCTCGCGTGCGACGAGACCGTAGGCGACGTAGGACGCGCCGACGCCGCCATAGGTGTCGGGCACGGTCACGCCGAGCAGGCCGAGGTCGCCCATCTCGCGGAAGATCGACGGGTCCGTCGTCTCCTCGCGGTAAGCATCGATCACGCGCGGCTGCAGCTTTTCCTGGGCATAGGCGCGCGCCGTGTCGCGGATCATCCGCTCGTCTTCGCTCAGTTGATCCTCGAGGAGGAACGGATCGTCCCACTGGAATTGGCTTTTGCCGGCCATCTCTATCTCCCGTCGCATTGTCGCGTCTGTGTTATCGCAAGCCGGATCAAGGCTTTCAAACGAAATTGAGACACTGGCTCATGCGCCCGCTGCATGATTCATCTGATCGACGCCGTGGCGATTGGCCTTGTGCAAGCGACCATTCTTCTGAATATGCATAAAGTACATTTTCGCTCCGCCGGCCACCATGACCAACAACCGCCTTGAACGTTTCGCCCACAATCTCGATTGGAACCTGTTGCGCACCTTCGTCGTGGTCGTCGAGGAAGGCAGCATCACGGCGGCCGCAAATCGGCTGCTCCTGCAGCAGCCCGCCGTCAGCATGGCCCTCAAACGGCTCGAGCAGACCATCGGGCAGAAACTGATCGACCGCCGTCCGGGGCGTTTCGATCTGACGGAAGCGGGTGAGAAACTGCACCTCCAGTGCCGCGACATCTTCGCGGCCGTCATTCGCCTGCCGCATGTTCTGGAAACGGCGGGCGAGGAGATCACCGGCCATCTCAACATCCATGCGGTGAGCCACGCCCACAATCCCGCCTGGGACCGGAAGCTCGGCAGCTTCTTCCGCATGCATCCGAAGGTCACGATTTCCATGACGGTGGCAACGACCGTCGACGTGTTGAGCGCCGTCGAGCGCAACATTGCGACGATGGGTCTTTGCGACGGCATTATACCGGAGGGTTTGAACAAGAGCTTCCACATACGCGAACGCTACGCGCTCTACTGCGGCCGCGGCCACCGGCTTTTCGGCGTCGAAGGTGTCGATTTCCACGATCTGCGCGGCGATCCTTACATCGCCTTCATAGCGGATGTGCTCGGCGGTCAGCACATGAATTCCGTGACCGCAGTCCGCGCCGTAGGCTCCTTTGGCCAGCAGGTTCGGGGCGTCTCCTGCAACGTGGAGGAGGTTATGCGGCTGATCGCCGCCAATGTCGGGATCGGCATGCTGCCCGACCATATCGCCAGCGAGTCCGTAGCCGCGGGAGATTTGTGGCAGTTGCCCCCCTATCGCGACCTGCCGACGACCGACGTTTTCCGCATTTCGAATCCGAATTCCATTCTCAATCCGGCCGAAGCCGCCTTCCTCGCCCATGTCGCCGACACCGAAGCGTTGGATCATTGCCACCATCAGCAGGATTGATAGCGACATTTGCCACTATAAATTTGAGCGGTGCCCGAACCGTCCCTATTCTCCGCCGGCAAGTTGCGGGAGCGGTACATGCCAAACTACGACGTGGTGATTATCGGGGGCGGGATCGCCGGCTTGTCGCTCGCCTATTTTCTGAGCCCGCATCGTTCCGTCGCCGTCCTGGAACGGGAGGAGGCGCTCGGCTATCACAGCACCGGCCGCTCGGCCGCCGAGTTCGTTCTCAGATACAACGCGCCGGAGATCTGCAAGCTCGCGACGATATCGAGGGCCTTCTTCGATCGGCCGCCGGAAGGCTTTAGCGACGTGCCGCTGCTAAGGCAGCGCGGCGGCGTGATGATCGCGGGTGCCGGGAAACTCGATCGATTTGAAAAGCTGCTCGCCGAAGAACGCGAATTCACACCAGAAATCCAGCGGCTCACGAAGGACGAGGCGCTTGCCTGCGTTCCGATCCTCAAGCCCGACTATGTCGCAGCCGCCTTCCACGACCCGAATTTCTGGGACATCGAAGTCGAGAACCTGCTCCAGGGCTACGTCAAGGGCGCCCGCCGCAACGGCTGCGACATCCTCGAGCGCCATGAAATCCTTGCCGCTCGGCATCATGGATCGGGCTGGCTGCTGGGCACGGCGGCCGGTGAGATCGGGGCCAAGGTCGTCGTCAACGCGGCCGGTGCCTGGGCGGACCCGGTTGCCGCGATCTTCGGCGTAAGCCCGAGCGGCATCGTCCCGCATCGGCGCACCGCCATCACCGTCGACCTGCCTGCAGGCATAGATGCAGCAAAGCTTCCGGAAATCAACGAGGTAGACGAAGACTTTTACATGAAGCCCGAGGGAGGGAGGCTGCTCGCCTCGCCCGCCGACGCGACGCCGTGCGAAGCATCGGACGTTCAGCCGGAGGAGATCGACGTCGCCTGGGCCGCACACTACGTCGAGGAGGCGACGACGGTCCCGGTAAGAAGAATCGTCAAGAGCTGGGCGGGTCTGCGCAGCTTTTCCCCCGACCGGCTTCCGGTCATCGGTTTTGCGCCAGGCTGCCCGGATTTCTTCTGGCTGGCCGGCCAGGGGGGCTATGGGATCCTGACTTCGCCTGCGCTGGGCGCTCTGGCGGCTGCCCTACTGAGCGGCACCGCACCGCCCGCAGGCTTCCGGGCCGAAGGGCTCGATCCCCGACAATTCGACCCGGGTCGCCTGCAGAGCTGAAGCAATTTCGCGAACCGGGTCGCAATCGCGACAAATTCCCGCCCGCAGACGTGATACCTAGCTCGACAAAGGGCAGCGCGCCCAGCCAATTGGAAATCGCCGATGCTTGGTCTGCAATCGATCTCGAGTTCCGATCTCGGATCGGCCCTGACGGGCCACGGGATCATCACGGTCGACGAGTCGGCGCTCGGGCAAATCGAAGCGGGAGCAGATCGCGTCCTCGAAGAGGTCGGCATTCGGTTCGAGGACGACCCGGAGACGCTCGACCTCTGGCGCGAGCACGGCGGAATCATAAAGGACGACTGCGTTTTCCTCGAAGGGTCTCGCCTGCGTCAGATCATCAGGGGAAGCGCACCGCAGAGCTTTGTCCTTAGAGGCCGCAATCCGGACCGCGACACCAGAATAGGCGCTGGCCAACCTGCGGCCATCGCACCGATCTACGGCGCGCCGAACGTCCTGCTCCCTAACGGCCGCCGCGCTGCCGGATCGCTGGAGATTTACCGACGGCTGGTCTCGATGGCCCATGCGGCACCGGCAATCTCGAACACGGGCCACATGATCTGCGTGCTGAACGATGTGGCGGAGGCCGACCGGCCCATGGAGATGGCGCTCGCCCACCTCACACTGTCCGACAAACCGTTCATGGGCACTATCGCATCTCCGGAAGCCGCTGAACAGGTGATCGACGCGGTCTCGATGGCGGTCGGGCGGGAGCCGAAGGCCGGAGAATGCGAACTGCTGCACCTGATCAACGCCACGCCGCCGCTGACGTACAAGGAAAATCCGCTGAAGTGCCTGCGCGCAATCGCGCAGCGCCGTCAGGCTTGCATGGTGACCTCCTACATGATGATGGGAGCGACGTCGCCGGTGACCGGTGCAGGCACGTTGATCCAGGGATATGCCGAGGTCCTGGCAGGGCTGGCCCTCGCACAGCTCTGGTCGCCGGGCGCGCCGGTGGTGATGGGACTGTTCGGCATTCCCTTCGATATGCGCAGCATGCTGCCCTGCTATGGCGATCCTGCCTCGCATCTGATGCAGATCTATGCGGTCCAACTCGCTCGCCGGCTGGGCGTGCCGGTTCGCGGCGAGGGCGGCGTCACATCGGCTAAGATGGACGACGGCCAAGCCGGCAGCGAAGGCGCGCGTGCGACCGCAGCTTCGTTGCTTTCCGGCGCCGATTTCATCCTCCACGGGGCCGGCTGGCTCGAACAAGGCCGGTCAGTCTCCATCGGCAAGTTCAAGCGTGAAGCCAAGGCGATTGCCGAAAGCTGCGGCTTCGGCGCCGACCAATCCGCACTTCCGCTGCCGTTCGATCCGCGGTTGGAAGCCGACCTGCGCCGCAGGCTGCGGGGATGACGGGTCTCACAGGTCACGATGACTTCGGCCGAAGCGTTCGAGGTTCATGAACCGCACCTGTGCACTGTTACAGAACCTACACGAAACTGACACTGCGCTTTCATGAAGCGCGGATATGGCAGGGTCATACCGATGACCGGTCTCCCCGAAAGAGGAACTGCTGCCAATGTTTCAGTTGAAGAACGTAACCCGCCAGTTCGGCAAGAAGACAGCCGTCAGCTCGGTTACCTTCGACATACCGCATGGTCAGATGGTTGGCATTATCGGTCGCTCCGGCGCCGGCAAGTCGACACTCCTGCGCATGATAAACCGTCTCGTGGACCCCTCATTCGGCTCGATCGAATTCGCCGGCGTACAGGTCTCCTCGCTCAAGGGGGCGGCTCTGCGCAAGTGGCAGCGCGACTGCGCGATGATCTTCCAGCAGTTCAATCTGGTGCCTCGCCTCGACGTGCTGACCAATGTTCTCCTCGGGCGGCTCAACCATCGATCCACCGTACTGAGTGTCCTCAACATGTTCAGCCGCGAAGAGCGCATCATGGCGATCGGTGCACTGGAGCGTCTGGGGATCGAACAGACCGCCCTTCAGCCGGCCGGCACGCTCTCGGGTGGGCAGCAGCAGCGCGTCGCAATCGCCCGCGCGCTGATGCAGCAGCCGAAGGTGCTGCTCGCCGATGAGCCGATCGCGTCGCTCGACCCGCTCAACGCCAAGATCGTGATGGACGCGCTGCGCGACATCAACGAGCGCGACGGCATCACCGTGATTACCAATCTGCATACGCTCGATACCGCGCGGAACTATTGCGAGCGGGTCATCGGCATGGCGCATGGCCGGGTCGTCTTCGACGGGCAGCCGAAGGATCTTACCGCCGCCGCGGTCGCGGCGATCTATGGCGCGGAAACGGCGATCGAGGAGTCGATGACCTCGACCAGCATCAACATCCCCGCGGAACCCTCGCGGGAAACAGCATCGGCCGGCTTGAAGCCGCTGGCACTGGCCGGCCCTTAAGGTCCGCCGCGATCGAATGCCCGCGTCAAGGGCGCCTTTTCGAAACCGAGAAAGACCCCGGCGCGTCCGGGAAAACGGGAGAACGAACCCAATGCTTAAAAAAGCTCTTCTGAGCGCGGTCGCGCTTTTCGCCCTCGTCGGCCACGCACAGGCCGAAGACCTGAAGGAATTCCGCGTCGGCATCATCGGCGGCGAAAACGAAGCCGACCGCCTGCGCAACTACCAGTGCCTCGTCGATCAGCTCCCGGCAGCCATCGGCGTCGAGAAGGTCTCCCTCTTCCCGGCGGCCGACTATGACGGCGTGATCCAGGGCCTCCTCGGCGGCACGCTCGATTACGCCGAACTCGGCGCCTCCGGCTATGCCAAGATCTATCTCGCCAAGGCAGACGCGGTCGAGCCGATCCTGACGACCGTCCAGACCGACGGCTCCACGGGCTATCATTCGATCATGGTCGCCCGCAAGGACTCGGGCATTACAAAGCTCGAAGACTTGAAGGGCAAGAAGCTCGGCTTCGCCGATCCGGACTCGACCTCGGGCTATCTCGTTCCCCTCGTCACCCTGCCGGAAGCGATCGGCGCGCCGGTCAAGGAATATTTCGGCGAGACCGGCTTCGGCGGCGGTCACGAGAACCTCGTGCTTGAAGTCGTGAAGGGCACCTTCGATGCCGGCACGACCTTCGGCTCGGGCGTCGGCGAGTTCAAGGACGGCTACACCTCGGGCAACCTGCGCAAGATGGTCGACAAGGGTATCGTCGACATGAACGACCTCGTCGAACTGTGGAAATCGCCGCTGATCCCGAACGGCCCGATCGTCGTGCGTACCGCATTGAACGACGACATGAAGGCCAAGTTCAAGCAGTTCATGATGGATCTGCCGAAGACCGACGCCGCCTGCTTCTCCGCCATCCAGGGCGGCGACTTCACCGGTTTCGTCGAGGTCAACAGCGATTTCTACAAGCCGATCATCGACGCCCGCAAGGCGACGATCGGCGGCTGATCGCCGAACGCGCGTCATCCTGCGCCGGCCGCAAAGCTGCGGCCGGCGTTCGACTATCGGGCACCTGCAGCCGCCCGCTCCGGATCGTCTCGATCAAACGATCCCACTTTTTGAAACGACGCACTTCCTCTTCCCGGAAGCGCTCTAGAGGCCGGCCCCCAGCCGGAAACCCAATGGCCACTTCCGTGTCTAAACGGCACCTCAGCGAGAACGGCGCTCTTATCGAGCGTCACTGGCAGGAGCTCAACAATCGCCGGCGTCTCTATACCTGGCTCGGTCTCGCATTTCTCGCGTTGACGCTTTTCAGTTCGCTCTGGTTCGCGAACGAGTCGAACGCGGGCAAGTTCTTCGACCGGCTGCCGCACTTCTTCGATTTCGTCGGACATCTCATGCCGCGCGATCCGATAGAGATCGTTCGCGCCCTCTTCGACCTGCCTTCGCCCTATGACGACGGCAGTTTCAAATACAATTACCCGGATGGGCGCCTCTATGTGACCGAGAGCTTCTACGTCCCGGAATATGTTCACAAGATGCTGGAGACCGTGAACATCGCCATCTTTTCGACTGTCATCGGCGTCTTCTTCGGCTTCATCCTGTGCTTCCTCGCCGCGAAAAATCTGATGCCCAATCCCTGGATCAGGGGCATCGTACGCCGGCTGATGGAAATCCTGCGCGCCTTTCCGGAAGTCGTCATCGCCGGCTTTTTCCTAGCAATCCTTTCGCTTGGGCCTATTCCCGCCATCGCTGCGGTGTCGATCCACACGATCGGCGCGCTCGGCAAGCTGTTCTTCGAAGTGGTCGAGAATGCGGACATGAAACCGGAGGAAGGTCTGCGTGCCGTCGGCGCCAACTGGATCGAGCGGGTCTGGTTCGGCATGGTCCCCCAGGTGCTGCCCAATTTCACCAGCTATTTTCTGCTCCGGCTCGAAATCAACGTGCGCGCCTCGACGATCATCGGCGCCGTCGGCGGGGGCGGCATCGGGGAACTCCTGCGCCTGTCGATCGGCCAGGGGCATGAAGCGAAGACGCTCGCGATCGTCCTCCTGCTCTTCGCCACGATCTTCGCCGTCGATCAGTTCTCCGCCTGGCTTCGCCGCCGCCTCGTGGGCGACCAGGCCTTTCAGCTTGCGCAATAGGACCGCATCATGATTGCCTCGACAAACCTCGATGCGCGCGAAATGGAAGCTATCGCAGCGCGCCACCCGCATCTCCTGCAGTCGTCGGCCGCCAAGCGGCGCAGCACGGCACTGATAACGGCTGGCGTCGTTCTTTACATGATCTTCAGCTGGTGGTTCTTCTCGATCGGGCACGTGCTCGCCAATGCCAATTGGGGGATTGCCGGCACCTATCTCGCAGACTGGGTATCTTACGAAGTGCGGCCCGAGATCGCCGTCGCACCCGATGGAACGATGAGCGTGTCCTTCGGGCGCAATTCGCCGCTTGGAGACGATCCGAGCCCGGAATGGGTCACGCTCGAAAAGGAGACGGTGACGCGAACCGTCGCCGCTCCGGCGGCCGCGGCGCAAGTCCAGAAGCCAAAGACCGCCTCCTCGTTCAGCTTCATGGCGCCCAACGCGGCGCGCGGCGCCGACACGAATTCGACGCCGCAGGAAGATGCCGCCACGACCCGCACCGAAGAAGTCGTCACGCACGCCGTGGTGAAGTTCGATAGCTCCACGCGTATCGACGTCGCCGAAAAGCTGGTGACAGTCACACACTCGGGCGAGACGCTCGTGCTTCAGGTCGACGGCGCGGACAACGTGACGCCGGAAGGACCCCTTCCCTCCTGGGCGATCCAGAAGCGGCCGGGCGAGAAGGTGACGCTGTCCTTCGGCGCCACCGGCTGGGCCGAAGTGGAGGGCGACGAGGTCTCCATCCGCAATCGCTTCTTCGGCTGGGTGAATTTCCTCTTCGACACCAACTCGCCCTTCTTCGGGAAGCCCTACAGCGAAGTCGCCTCCTTGATCGTCTCTGGAGAACGGATCGATCCGGCGCGCTCAAATCTCTCCCTTGCCTGGAACAACACCCTCTACAATGCGGAATGGCAGCATCTGGACGTGTGGACCAAGCTCCTGCAGACGATCGTCATGGCTTTCGTCGGAACGCTCTTCGCTTCCTTCATCGCCTTCCCGCTTTGCTTCCTCGCGGCGCGCAACATCACGCCGAGCCGCCTCACCAATCAGTTCGTGAAGCGTTTCTTCGATTTCCTGCGGTCGGTCGACATGTTCATCTGGGCGCTGTTCTTCACGCGCGCCTTCGGGCCCGGGCCGCTCGCGGGCATCTCGGCGATCTTCTTCACCGACACGGGCACGCTGGGCAAGCTCTACTCCGAAGCGCTCGAGAATATCGACGACAAGCAGCGTGAGGGCGTCAAATCGGTCGGCGCCGCGCCGGTCGCCGTGCAGCGCTTCGGCGTGCTGCCGCAGGTCCTGCCGGTCTTTGCCAGCCAGGCCCTCTATTTCTGGGAGTCGAACACGCGTTCGGCCACCATTATCGGCGCCGTCGGCGCCGGCGGGATCGGCCTAAAGCTGTGGGAGGCGATGCGCACAAATTCGGATTGGGAAAATGTCGCCTATATGGTGCTGCTGATCTTGATGGTCGTGTTCGTTTTCGACAGCATCTCCAATCTCTGCCGATCGCGCCTCATCGGCCGTACACACTAGAGCGGGATGAGAAAAAGTGTGCGGTTTTCCGCCCGCATCCCGCGTCTCAACTTTCTGGAATCGATCACGTTCATGTTTTTTGGGTCGACCCGACCTAGAATCATTGTGATCTAGAAACGGATCGGCCGATTCGGATAATGACGAACTGATTCTGATAACTGGAGCGGGAGCAGGCGAAGCTGCAAACAATCCATCCCGCTCCGAACCGATTTGCGTTCTGAGCCGATGTCATCATGATGTTGTCATGCAAATCGGCTAGCTGCGCATTTCATCCCGCGAACCATCGACTCGGGGCAAACTGCGTCGAGGCGACTGATGAAGAAAGTGTGAACCCGTGCGCTATGCAATCTACTTCGCGCCGCCGTCCGATGACCGGCTGTCGCAGACCGCTTCGCGTTGGCTGGGACGCGACGCGTTCACCGGCGGCGCTCTGGACTGCCCGGAAAATCCGGCAATAGGACGTGAAGAGCAGATGGCATTGACGACCGAGCCCCGCCGTTACGGCTTCCACGGGACTCTGAAGGCACCCTTCGGGCTTAGCTCCAGCCGCCGTGAAGCCGACTTGATCGCGGCTTTCGACGAGTTCGCCGCGGAGATCGAGCCGTTCGAAGTGCCGGAGATCGTCCTGCATCAGATCGGCCCCTTCTTCGCGCTCGTCTCCGCCGAGCCTTGTCCGCCCCTGCAGCGCCTTGCGGAGCAGGCGGTTCGCCGTTTCGAGCCATTCCGGGCGCCGCTTTCGGAAGCCGATCTCGCCCGCCGCAATCCGGAGAGGCTTACGCAGCGTCAGCGCGAGTACCTGGCCGCATGGGGCTACCCATACGTCTTCGAGGAGTTCCAGTTCCATCTGACACTGACGGGGCCGGTGCCCGAAGAAATGCAGCGGCCCATGAGAATGGCGCTCGAAACGGTCTTCGCCGAATTCATCGGCAAGCCGCTTGCCGTCTCGACGATTGCGCTTTTCGCCGAAGAGCGCCGCGGCGCTCCTTTCACCGTCCATTCCCTGCTGCCGCTTGGCGGCGCATCCGAACGAAAGATTGCATGACATGCCCAAAGAACAGGTTTTGACCAACGCCCGCATCGTTCTGGAGGACCGGATCCTCGACGGTTCGGTGCTGATCCGCGACGGCAGGATCGCCGACATCTCCGAAGGGGCGAGCGCCACGGGCGAGGATTTCGAGGGTGACTACCTGCTGCCCGGGCTGGTCGAACTGCACACCGACCATCTCGAGGCGCATTATTCTCCGCGCCCCGGGGTTCGCTGGCTGAAGATCGCGGCCATCCAGGCCCATGACGCCCAGGTCGTCACCTCCGGCATCACCACCGTCTTCGATTGTCTGCGCCTGGGCTCGGACGAGGACAGCGGCTTTCCGAAGGGCGAGATGCGCAGCATGGCCGATGCGCTCGCCCAGGCCAAGCAAGAGGGCCGTCTGCGGGCCGATCACCTGATCCATCTGCGCTGCGAAGTGTCGACCGCCGACGTGCTGGAGCACTATGAGGACTTCCGGAACGACCCGCAGGTCCGTCTGGTTTCGCTGATGGACCACGCGCCCGGGCAGCGCCAGTTCCAGACGATGGACCAGTACACGCTCTACTACAAAACCAAGCGCGGCCTTACCGACGACGCGTTCGCCGCATTCATCGAGCGTCAGCAGGCGCTCTCGGCCCGCTATGCGACACCGCATCGAAACGCGCTCGCAAAAGCCTGCGCCGAGCGCGGCATCACGGTCGCCAGCCACGACGATGCGACGGTCGAGCATGTCGAAGAATCGATCGGCTACGGCATTCGCCTTGCGGAGTTCCCGACAAGCTTTGAGGCGGCGGAAGCCTCGCACCGCGCGGGCCTCAGCGTGTTGATGGGCGCGCCCAATATCGTGCGCGGCAAGTCACATTCCGGCAATATCGCCGCGCGCGATCTAGCGAAGCGCGGCGTCCTCGACGTGCTTTCTTCCGATTACGTTCCCTTCAGCCTGATCCATGCGCCTTTCATACTGGCAGACGAGGTCGAATCGATCGGCCTTCCCGAGGCTATTGCGATGGTGACGGCGACGCCCGCCCGCACAGTCGGGCTCGAAGATCGCGGCCGGATCGCCGTGGGGCTGCGCGCCGACATCGCGCGCGTCCGCCGGCCGGAGGGCATACCGGTCGTCCGCTCGGTCTGGCGCGAAGGACGGCGTGTCGCATGACCACCGCCGATCGAGTATCCGGAACGCTCATCGTCGTCGTCGGTCCGAGCGGTGCCGGGAAAGACAGCGTCATGGGCTTTGCCGCCCGCCATTTCGCGCAGCGGCCCGATATTCTCTTCGTCCGGCGGGCGATCACAAGACCGTCGGATGCAGGCGGCGAAGTGCACGAAAGCGTGTCCGACGCCGAATTCGAGGAGATGAGCCGGAGCGGCGCTTTTGCCGTTTCGTGGCAGGCGCATGGGTTGAGCTACGGCATCCCGGCAGAGATCGCCGAAAAGATCGCCAAAGGCATGACCGCGATCGTAAACGGCAGCCGCGCCGCCCTCCCCGCCATTCGTCAGGCGTTCGGTACGATCGCCGTTGCGGTGATCACCGCCGAGCCGCCGGTGCTGGCGAAGCGGCTGGCGGAGCGCGGCCGGGAGAGCGAGGAAGACGTGCTCCGCCGCCTGACGCGGCAGGCACCCGACATCATCGCCGATGCCGACGTAACGGTCATCGACAACAGCGGCAGGCTGGATGTGGCGGGCCGGCAATTCGTCGCGCTGGTCGAGCGGCACTCAGCTAAGCGCCATCACCCGGCCTGAAGAAGAGGCGGGCGGTTCTTTATCGCGCCTCGCCTTGTGCCAGGGCCTCCTCCTCTGCATCCTCGATCTTCTTGACCATGGGCAGGTCCACCGCGGCGGTGATAATGGAATCGAGGAGGCCGGGAAAGCGGATGTCGAGATCGTCGCGCCGCAGCGTGATCAACCGGCTGGTACCGGAGACCTCGGTACGCGTGATGCCCGCCTCGCGCAGCTTGGCCAGATGATAGCTGATATTGGTCTTGGAGCCGAAATCCGTGAAGTTCAGGCACATGGTCGGCCGTCCGGCGCGGCGGGCGAGATAGCCCACGATCGCCAGGCGCGTCGGATCGCCGAGGGCCGCTAGGACACTGGACAGGGTGATCTGATCGGCGGTGGGATGCGGTAGGGTCATTGGATCAACGATTAGCAGTCTCGGCATATTGACACGGCGAGCAACCAAGTTCAATAGTTCAATATCTTTTGAACAAGCGGGGTCTCCCGATGGACAAGCGCATCATCTGGCTCGCCGTTGGCTCTTTTACGATGAGCACGGTCGGCTTCGTCTTTTCAAGCCTTTTGCCGTCGATCGCTGCCGACACGCACACGACCATTCCACATGCGGGGCACCTGATCACGCTGTTCTCGCTTTCCTATGCCATCGGCGCGCCGCTGCTTTCGGCCCTGGCCGGCGCGGCGGACCGGCGTCGACTGCTGGTGAATGCAATGCTCGTATTCGTCGTCGGCAACTGCATCGCGGCGATGAGCGTCTCCTTCACCACGCTGCTGCTCGCCCAGATCGTGATGGGAATGGCAAGCGGACTGTTTGCCGCCACGGCGCAAGCGACGGCGGTTTCACTGGCAGGACCGGAGCACCGCGCATTGGCGATTTCAATCGTGGTGGGCGGCACCACATTCGCCGTGGCGCTGGGCGCGCCCCTCGGCGCGCTGATTGCCGCCTTCTGGGGATGGCGCGGCACGTTCGGGGCGGTCGCTCTGCTTGGGCTCACCTGCGCTGCCGTGCTCTGGCTGCGCCTGCCGCGGGGCCTCAGTGGAACGAAGCTGACAATGTCCGAGCGCTTCGGCGCCATCGGCCGTCCGGGCGTGGCCTCGTCGCTCATGGTGACGTTTCTGTATCTCACCGGCGGCTTCATGATCATCTCTTATCTCGCCCCGCTGGCGATCGACGGAGCCGGGCTTTCGCAACTGGCGCTGCCGGGGCTGTTGCTCGCCTTCGGGGTCGGCGCGGTGATCGGCAATCTCTCCAGCGGCTATCTGGCCGACCGGCTCGGCGCCACGCGCGTGGTGACAGCTTCGCTGATCTCCGCGCTCGCGGTCTCGCTGATGATCGCCTTCGGCCTGCACTTCCTCACGCGCGATCTCGCCGGCTTGCTGCTGATCGGCATAATGGTGCCATGGGGAATCGTCGGTTGGGCGTTTCCGCCGGCCCAGGCGAGCCGCATCGTCGGCTTCGCGCCGGAGGTTGCCCATTTGACCCTGTCGCTCAACGCCTCGGCGATCTATCTCGGCATCGCGACCGGCACGGCGATCGGCGGACGGGTGCTCGAGAATACGGCTGCCGCGGATCTCGGCTTCTTCGCGGCACTGTTTCCGGTGGCTTCGCTCGCCGTCCTTTATGCAGGACTGCGATCCCATCGGCGGCGCCTGGCGACTGCGGCGGCGGAATAGCTTCCCGCTTCCGCATAGTCGCCGACGCAGGCCAGACCTCAGTTCTCTCCATAAGCCCCGGACGGAAGTTCGGGGCTTTTCTGTGGTGCGCCCGGCATGGGCGCATTCCTGGGGGGGAAGTCCCGCCACGAGCTGGTCACAGCGAGTGAAGTGAAGCGCAACTGCGTGAGGGTGACCGAGCGTGGGGAGGAAGCGTGGAGCGTAAACCGCGTGCCGATGAACAAGAACCGGATATGAGGCGGTGCCGACCAGGGCGAGCGGGCCATGAACCGCGAAGCTCTCGTGACCAAGGGGCGGCGGCGTAGATCCGGCGGTGGTGCGGTGAAGGAATGCGTTCTTACCCGGGGAGATCTCGCCTTGCGCCTGAAAGGGCGACGGTGTCGAGCCGGAGCGAGAAGTCAGCAGAGGTCGTAGTAGCCGTATCCGCGGCGAAGGACCGAACGAAGAGGAGTGCTTGAGGCATAGCGATGCAGGAAGCCAGGCATCAGATGCCCGCGAGAGCGGGGCGGTCCGGGGGGAGACAGGGTGAAGCCGCCCTGTCTGAACCGGGCAGCGATGAAGCGACCTGCCCGCGCTGTGACGCGCAGAGCACAGGGCCGGGGCTGCTGGAAGCGGCCCTGGCGCGCGAGAACCTGCAAAGAGCTTGGAAACGGGTGAAGGCCACCAAGGGCGCGGCTGGTGCGGACGGTCTGTCCATCGAGGCGACCGCGGCTCATCTGCGCACGTCGTGGCCTGGCATCCGCGAACGGGTTCTGGCGGGAACGTACCGGCCGATGCCGGTGCGACGGGTGACGATCCCGAAACCGGATGGGGGCGAGCGCGAGCTCGGCATCCCGACGGTGACGGATCGCTTGATC
This sequence comes from Ensifer meliloti, assembly GCF_030064585.1. Taxonomy (NCBI): domain Bacteria; kingdom Pseudomonadati; phylum Pseudomonadota; class Alphaproteobacteria; order Hyphomicrobiales; family Rhizobiaceae; genus Ensifer; species Ensifer meliloti. Next base: position 113,332 of record NZ_CP120364.1, on the reverse strand, counting down.
CAGCAGGCGCTGCTGCAAGTGCTGCAGCCGCTCCTTGATCCCACTTTCAGCGAGCACAGCCACGGCTTCCGGCCGGGCCGTAGTGCGCATGACGCTGTCCTCGAGGCGCAGTCATACGTGCAGTCGGGCCGGCGGATTGTCGTGGACGTCGACCTGGAGAAGTTCTTCGACCGGGTCAACCACGACATCCTGATCGACCGCCTCAGCAAACGGATATCGGACAAGCGGGTTATCCGCCTGATCCGGGCCTATCTGAACAGCGGCATCATGGACCATGGCGTGGTCCAGGAGCGGGTGATGGGCACGCCGCAAGGCGGGCCGCTGTCGCCGCTTCTGGCCAATGTGCTGCTCGATGAGGTGGATAAGGAACTGGAACGCCGGGGCCATTGCTTCGTGCGCTATGCGGACGACTGCAACGTTTACGTTGGCAGCCGCAAGGCGGGCGAACGGGTCATGGCGCTTCTGCGGCGGCTTTACGGACGGCTGCACCTGACGATCAACGAGGGCAAGAGCGCGGTTGCCAGTGTGTTTGGCCGCAAGTTCCTCGGCTTCAGCTTCTGGCGGGGCCGGGATGGCGCGGTCAAGCGCAGGGTGGCCGACAAGCCGCTCAAGGCGTTCAAGCGCCGCGTCCGGCAACTGACCCGCCGTTCGGGCGGGCGCAGCATGGCGGAAGTGGCCGAGCGCCTGCGCGTCTATGTTCTGGGTTGGAAAGCCTACTTCCGGCTGGCACAAACTCCAAGGCTCTTCAAGGAGCTGGAGGAATGGATGCGCCACCGGGTGCGCGCGATCCAGCTCAAGCACTGGAAGCGTGGCAAGACCACCTACAAGGCCCTGCTTGCCAAGGGCGCCAAGCCCGAAGTGGCACGGCAGATCGCGGTCAACAGCCGCAGATGGTGGCGCAACAGCGGCATGTTGCTCAATTCGGTCCTAACCCTCAGGTGGATGGATGCCCTCCGTATCCCCCGCCTCGCCTGACCTCAACTCTTCGAACCGCCCGGTGCGGACCCGCATGCCGGGTGGTGTGGCAGGGGCGCGGTCACAACGGCCGCCCCCTATGCCGATCCTGTTTCAGTGCTTCTGGCCGGCAGCTCCCATCGCGTTATCTCACGGATCATATTTCTCACTTGTCATCGCCGGTATTATGTATATACATTATTGGCGAAGAAGGGCGGTACCTATGGACGGAAGCGAAAACCCAAATCCTGCCAGAACCAGCCTCTGGCGCAATGCACGCCTTGCCACACTTCGTGAGGAGCTGGGCCCACTCGGGATCATCGAAGACGGCGTTATCGCCGTTCGCGGCGAGCGGATCGTCTATGCCGGTCCCGAAGCCAGTCTGCCTTCGGAGCTTGCTTGCGCCGACCAGGTCTTCGATTGCGAAGGCCGCTGGGTCACCCCGGCGCTGATCGACTGCCACACGCATATCGTCCATGGCGGCAACCGCGCCCGGGAGTTCCAGCTCCGCCTCGAAGGCGCGACCTATGAGGAGATCGCGCGTGCCGGAGGCGGCATCGCTTCGACCGTCGAGGCAACCAACGCCCTTTCCGTCGAGGCACTCGTGGAGGCCGCACTTCCACGGCTCGACACCCTTCTCGCCGAAGGCGTGTCCACCGTCGAGGTTAAGTCGGGCTACGGTCTCAACGTCGAGGCCGAACTCAAGATGCTGCGCGCCGCCCGCCGGCTGGAAAGCCTGCGCCCGGTGCGCATCGTCACCAGTTATCTCGCAGCCCATGCGACCCCGCCGGAATTTCGCGGACGCAACGGCGACTACATCGCCGAAGTCGTCCTGCCAGGCCTCACCGCAGCTCACGCCGAAGGGCTCGCCGACGCCGTCGACGGCTTCTGTGAAGGCATAGCCTTTTCGCCGGCGGAAATCGCTTCGGTCTTCGACAGGGCGAAGTCGCTCGGCCTGCCCGTGAAGCTTCACGCCGAACAGCTTTCGGATCTCGGCGGCGCGGAGCTCGCTGCTTCCTACGGCGCTCTCTCGGCCGACCACCTCGAATATCTCGACGCTGCGGGAGCCGCCGCCATGGCGAAGGCCGGCACGGTCGCCGTCCTCCTGCCCGGGGCTTTCTACACCCTCCGGGAAAAGCAGCTTCCACCTGTCGAAGCACTCCGAGAAGCCGGAACGCGCATCGCCATCGCCACCGATTGCAACCCCGGCACTTCGCCGCTGACCTCGCTGCTCCTCACCTTGAACATGTCCGCGACGCTTTTCCGCCTGACGCTGGAGGAATGCCTCGCAGGCGTTACCCGTGAGGCCGCCCGTGCGCTCGGGATCCTCGGAGAGACCGGCACGATCGAAGCCGGCAAGTCTGCGGATCTTGCCATCTGGAACATCGATCAACCGGCGGAATTGATCTACCGCATCGGTTTCAATCCCCTTCGGGAGCGGATCTTCAAGGGTGAAAGGATTCTCCGATGACCGTCATTCTCAGGCCCGGCTCCGTTCCGCTCAGTGACCTCGAAACGATCTACTGGACCGGCGCACCGGCGCGCCTCGATGCCGCCTTCGATGCCGGCATTGCCAAGGCCGCAGCGCGGATCGCCGAGATCGTGGCGGGCAATGCGCCGGTCTACGGCATCAACACGGGCTTCGGCAAACTGGCCTCGATCAAGATCGACAGCTCCGACGTGGCGACGTTGCAGCGCAATCTGATCCTCTCGCACTGCTGCGGCGTGGGCCAGCCGCTCACGGAAAACATCGTGCGCCTGATCATGGCGCTCAAGCTGATCTCGCTCGGCCGCGGCGCCTCCGGCGTTCGGCTGGAGCTCGTCCGGCTGATCGAAGCGATGCTGGACAAGGGCGTGATCCCGCTCATTCCCGAAAAAGGCTCGGTCGGCGCTTCCGGCGACCTGGCGCCCCTTGCCCATATGGCCGCCGTGATGATGGGTCATGGCGAAGCCTTCTTTGCCGGCGAACGCATGAAAGGCGACGCTGCACTGAAGGCGGCGGGGCTCTCGCCGGTAACGCTTGCTGCCAAGGAAGGCCTGGCGCTGATCAACGGTACGCAGGTCTCCACGGCTCTCGCCCTTGCCGGGCTCTTCCGCGCGCACCGCGCCGGCCAGGCCGCCCTCATCACCGGCGCCCTTTCGACCGATGCGGCCATGGGCTCTTCCGCCCCCTTCCATCCGGATATCCACACGCTGCGCGGCCACAAAGGCCAGATCGACACGGCCGCCGCCTTACGGCAGCTGCTGACCGGCTCCCCAATTCGCCAGAGCCATATCGAGGGCGACGAGCGGGTTCAGGACCCCTATTGCATCCGCTGCCAGCCGCAGGTGGATGGCGCCTGCCTCGATCTCCTGCGCTCCGTCGCAGCCACGTTGACGATCGAAGCCAATGCCGTTACCGACAATCCGCTGGTGCTTTCGGACAATTCCGTCGTTTCCGGAGGCAACTTCCATGCCGAACCGGTCGCATTTGCCGCCGACCAGATCGCGCTCGCGGTGTGCGAAATCGGCGCCATTTCCCAGCGCCGCATCGCCCTTCTGGTCGACCCTGCGCTCAGCTACGGCCTGCCGCCCTTTCTGGCCAAGAAGCCGGGCCTCAACTCCGGACTGATGATCGCCGAGGTCACTTCGGCGGCGCTGATGTCGGAAAACAAGCAACTCTCCCATCCGGCCTCCGTCGACTCGACGCCGACCTCGGCGAACCAGGAAGACCACGTGTCCATGGCCTGCCACGGTGCGCGCCGGCTTTTGCAGATGACGGAAAACCTGTTTTCGATCATCGGCATCGAGGCGCTCGCCGCAGTGCAGGGCATCGAGTTCCGCGCCCCGCTCACCACCAGCCCGGAACTTCAAAAGGCTGCCGCAGCCGTGCGCAGCGTCTCCTCCAGTATCGAGGAAGACCGCTACATGGCCGACGACCTCAAGGCCGCGGGCGATCTCGTCGCGTCGGGCCGGTTGGCTGCCGCCGTCTCCACCGGCATTCTTCCGAAACTGGAGAACTGACATGGCCGTCTTGGAAGTCCGGCAGGGCAGCTCGCCCGTCATCCTCGGCTTTCCGCACACGGGCATCGACGTGCCTGCCTCGATCCGGGAACGGCTCAACGACAATGGCCGCATCCTCGCCGACACGGACTGGCACATCCACGATCTCTACCAAGGTCTTCTGCCGGACGCGACCGCGGTTCGCGCGACCTTTCACCGCTACGTCATAGATGCCAATCGCGATCCTGCAGGCGTCAGCCTCTATCCCGGCCAGAACACCACCGGGCTCGTGCCCGAAACCGATTTCGATGGTCTGCCTATCTGGAAAGAAGGCGAAGGTCCGACGGAGGTCGACATAACAGAGCGCCTGCGCGATTTTCACGCGCCCTATCACGCGGCGCTCGCCGCAGAGATCGCCCGCGTCAAGGCGATCCACGGCGTGGCCGTGCTTTACGATTGCCATTCTATCCGCTCGCATATTCCCTTCCTCTTCGAAGGCCGGCTGCCGGACTTCAATATCGGCACCGATATGGGAAAGACCTGCGCCACTGAAATTGAACAGGCAGCCGCAGAAATCGCAGCCGGAGCAGACGGTTACAGCCATATCCTCAATGGCCGTTTCAAGGGTGGGTGGACGACCCGTCACTATGGCCGCCCGGAACAGGGCGTGCACGCGATCCAGATGGAACTGGCGCAATCGACGCATCTGGCGACGGAAGCACCGCCCTTCACTTTGGACAGGGCGAAAGCCGACAGGCTTCGCCGTCCGCTGAAAGCCATTCTGGAACGCATCGAAACAGTCGCTAAAGAGCTCAAAAGGACAGGGAGCGAGGCATGAACATGAACAATCCGCGCCACAATATTCGCGAAGTGCGCAGCCCGCGCGGCACCGAGATCAGCGCCAAGAGCTGGCTGACGGAAGCGCCGCTCCGCATGCTGATGAACAATCTCGACCCTGATGTCGCCGAAAATCCGCACGAGCTCGTCGTCTATGGCGGCATCGGCCGCGCAGCCCGCACCTGGGCCGATTTCGACCGCATCGTGGCGTCTCTGAAGGACCTCAACGAGGACGAGACCCTCCTCGTCCAGTCCGGCAAGCCGGTCGGCGTCTTCCGCACGCACAGGGACGCTCCGCGGGTGCTGATCGCCAACTCCAATCTCGTGCCGCACTGGGCGACCTGGGATCATTTCAACGAGCTGGATAAGAAGGGTCTTGCCATGTACGGCCAGATGACCGCCGGCTCGTGGATCTATATCGGCACGCAAGGCATCGTACAGGGCACCTATGAGACCTTCGTCGAGGCCGGCCGCCAGCATTACGGCGGCAACCTGAAAGGCAAGTGGATCCTGACGGGCGGCCTCGGCGGCATGGGTGGTGCCCAGCCGCTCGCCGCCGTCATGGCCGGCGCCTGCTGCCTCGCCGTCGAATGCAACCCGGACTCGATCGATTTCCGCCTGCGCACCCGGTATCTCGATGAGAAGGCCGAGACGCTCGAAGAAGCCATGGAAATGATCGAGCGCTGGACGAAAGCCGGCGAGGCGAAATCGGTCGGCCTGCTCGGCAATGCAGCCGATATCCTCCCGGAAATGGTCCGTCGCGGCATCCGCCCCGATATGGTCACGGACCAGACCTCGGCGCATGATCCGATCAACGGCTATCTGCCGAAGGGCTGGACGATGGCCGAATGGAAGGCCAAGCGCGAGAGCGACCCGAAGGCGGTCGAGAAGGCCGCCCGCGCCTCGATGCGCGACCATGTCGAGGCGATGCTCGCCTTCTGGGATTCCGGCGTCCCGACCCTCGACTACGGCAACAACATCCGCCAGGTGGCCAAGGACGAAGGTCTCGAGCGCGCCTTCGATTTCCCCGGCTTCGTACCGGCCTATATCCGTCCGCTGTTCTGCAGGGGCATCGGCCCCTTCCGTTGGGCGGCGCTCTCCGGCGATCCGGAAGACATTTACAAGACCGACCGGAAGGTGAAGGAACTGCTGCCGGACAACAAGCACCTGCACAACTGGCTCGACATGGCGCGCGAGCGCATCGCTTTCCAGGGCCTGCCCGCACGCATCTGCTGGGTCGGACTCGGCGATCGTCACCGCCTCGGCCTCGCCTTCAATGAAATGGTGCGCAGCGGCGAACTGAAGGCCCCCATCGTCATCGGCCGCGACCACCTCGATTCCGGCTCCGTCGCCTCGCCGAATCGCGAAACCGAGGCGATGAAGGACGGCTCCGACGCGGTCTCCGACTGGCCGCTGCTGAACGCGCTTCTCAACACCGCCTCCGGCGCTACCTGGGTGTCACTGCACCACGGCGGCGGCGTCGGCATGGGCTTCTCGCAGCATTCCGGCATGGTGATCTGCTGCGACGGTACCGACGATGCGGCGCGCCGCATCGAGCGGGTCCTGTGGAACGATCCGGCAACGGGCGTCATGCGCCACGCCGATGCAGGCTATGACATTGCGGTAGACTGCGCTCGTGAAAAGGGTCTTCGCCTGCCGGGCATATTGGGCGAGTGATCTTGGCCGCTATGCAGTTTAGTGAACACAGTCAGTACCGCACCCTCCGCCCTCATCCCTGTGCTCGTCACAGGGATGGGAACAGCGCCGCGTCTGCGGTGCGGAAGAGTCTTTTCAGCCCAAGGACTTGGGCTGGCTGGATTCCTGTGACAGGCACAGGAATGAGGGGTGGTTGAAGGTGAGGCCGAGCAGCATCTGTCTTCTTCAGGACGCAGACGCTTTTCCTCGGCCGTCGCCATCCAGGAAAAGCAACAGCAAGAGCCCGGCGACGCCCGCAAGGGAGCTTAGAAGCGCGGTTCCCGAATAGTCGCTGATGCGCGTTCCGAGCGCGAAAAGAGCGGCGCCGAATCCCGCCCCCAGGAAGACGTTCACCGAGATCAGCGAGCTGCCCAGACCGGGCCGGTCAGCGATCAGTTCCTGCAGATAGGTGATCGGGATGCTGATCAGCGCCGCTGCGCCGAAAGCGCTGATGAGCGTCAACGCATAAATGTGCCAGCGCTCGGTCGAAAGCCCGAGCAGGGCCATGTTCACGACATAGATTGCCGTGCCGAGCGCAAGCGCATCGATATGGCTGAGCCGGTACTGGATACGTCCCCAGACCACGATGAACACCACCTCCAGAAAAGCGACGATACCGACGATGATGCCGATGTCGCTCACCTTGCCGCCGGCTGCACCGGTGACGATCAGCGGCAGCACCGCCGCAGTGACGTGCAGCATTGACGAGATCAGGGCGATGGCGAGAAGCCGTGCCAGAACGCGCAGCGATAATATCTCGCCGAAGCACGCGAGAAACGAGAGGCGTTTGCCCAAAGCACCGTCCACGCCCGTCTTTTCCGGCAGCAGCCGCAGGACAAGCACGAAATTGGCGAGACAGCCGAGGCTTGCCAGAAGATAGGCCGGCAGCATGCTGCCGCGCGCCGACAGCACCAATCCGACCAGTCCGGGAACCAATACCCAGGAAAGCGATATGGCTGCACGAATGCCGGAATTGACGACAGCCGCATGCCTGCCGCCCATGTCTTTCGCAGCCGTGCGGACATAGGCGAAGAGCAGCGGATTGAGTGCGCCGTGAACGGGCAACAGCATGAGGGCCGCAAGTACGAAGCTCCCCTTCGTCGGCAGTAAATAAACCGCCCCGTAACCGACAACCCCGCAGAGAATGACCGCCAGCATCAGTGTCCGATAATTGCCGACGCGGTCGGCGACGATGCCGATCGCCACGCTGACCGCAACATTGACCAGTGCCGCTGCGAAGATCAGCGCCGAATAGAACCCGTCGCTCAATCCCAGTTCGGTGATGCCGACGACCGATTGATAGGGCGACGTCGCGGCCCCCGAAAAGCCGAACAGAACGATGGCGATCATGCTTGTCCGGATGACCGGATTGCGCATGGCGATCAACAGCGGGGAAGACATGAGGGGGCAAAGTCCGCGGAAGGGGAACGTCTTGACGAAACCCGCCCGGAGACTCGGGGCGGGTCTACAATCTCAGGTCCAGCGAGCGGACAGGCTGGCGCTGGGGTGAAACTCGAAATCGCGGTCGAAGGGGAAGATCGGCCGCTGCCGGTGCAGGCTTTCCAGCTTCTCGATATCCTGATTGACGACGCCGTTCGTCAGCGCCATCAGGTTCGGATTGGCGATCGGCGCAAGCTCCGGCGAGAGATAACCGGACTTGACGACGAGCAGCCGCGCGGTCCCCGGGTGGAGATCGAGGCGGGCAAAGTCCTCTATGTTATGATAGGGGCGGCGTCGCGCCGACAACACGACCACTATGCCCCCGACCTGAACCACCGCCTGCCGCTCGGCAACCGGTCCCGGATCATCCAGACGCACCACTTTGGCCTCGACCTCTGCGGACGGGCTCGACGGGTCGAGACTGCCGCCGATCCGCAACGTCAGCGTTCCGCCCGCGCCGGTCACGAAACAGGCTTCGACGGCCGGCCGATCGGCAATGCCGGCGATCAACGCATCGCGCCAGCCACGCTCGAGAAGTGCAATCAACACATCCGCCCGGTCACCGACGCCGCCACCCGTGGGGTTGTCGCCGGAATCGGCGAGGATTACGGGCGCCGTGGTCGCCCGCTCGGCGATGTCGAGCATGTCGGCCAGCGATCCGGTGAGCGATCCGAAATGAAATTTGTCCCTTTGCTGCCAATAGTTTGCAGCGATTTCCTCAGCCGCCTTCGAAGCGGTGGCCTTGTCCGAGCCGGTGACGACGGAGCAGGCGGTCGCTCTGGGCTCGTCGGCCCAGACGTAGCCCACCATCAGATTGGCGTCGAGGATGCCGGGCCGCTTGTCGAATTCAGGCAGGACGCGATAGAGGCTCGCCGCCGGCTCGTCCTCCGTCGAAGTACGTTCTCCGGGAAGGAGAAGCGGCACCCGTGCCCAGGCGACACCGGGTCGCTTCCTGGAACGAAGCGCCTCCACCAGCATCGACCATGCGCGCACCATGGTCTCGCGCGTATCGATATGCGGCGCGGTCCGGTAGGCCGCGAAGATATCGATCTGATCGATGATCCGCTGACTGACATTGCCATGGAGATCATAGCTGACGGCAAGCGGGCAATCGGGGCCGATGACGGCGCGGGCGGCGGAGATCCAGTCGCCCTCGGCGTCGTCCATCCCGTCGACCTTGATCGCGCCGTGCATGGCGAGATAGAGCCCGTCGAGAGGGAGCGCGGCTTTGAGCCGCGCCAGGAACTCGGTCTTGAAGGCGTCATAGGCCGGGCGCGAAACGGGGCCGCCGGGGACGGCCCGTGCATGCAGGAGCGGAAGGTGGTTTATCCCTTCGGCACTCAGGAAGCCGAAATAATCCGACCGCAAGAGGTCCTCTCCCCTCAACACCCCGAAATCTTCGACCGTCATCAATACGGGCGAATAGGTGCTGCATTCCGTATGGATTCCACCGACGGCGACACGCATGGCTCAACTCACAGAATGGGGCTCAAGGGCGCGATCGCGGCAAAGCGCAGCCAATCCTTCTTGTCCTTCGGGGTCCAGGCCGCCTCGGCGATTGCCGGCAGCCGGGGAAAGACGAGGCGGTTGAAATAACCGCGCGACAGGAAATGCTCGGACCAGATGCAGGCCTGGACTCCCTTCATCCGGCTCTTCAGCTCTTCCGGGAACTCTCCTTCCGCCTCATAGGCATAGGTGTGGACAGGCGTCGCCGTGCCGGCCCAGCTCGCGCCGGGCTCCTGCCACGCATCCGCCTGGGCCATGTCGAGATAATAGGCCTGACCCGGGGTCATCACGACGTCGTAGCCTTCGCGCGCAAGCTCGATGCCGACTTTCGGGTTCTCCCAGGCCATCAGCAGCGTGCCCTCGGTTCCAACGCCGCCGCCATGCGCGACCTCGTTCCAGCCAACGAGTTTACGCCCGCGCGCCGTCAGCATCTGTTTCACCTTCTTGAGGAAATAGGATTGCAGCGCGAAGGTGCCGGAAATCCCTTCCTGCTCCATGAGCTTTCGCGCCAGCGGTGACGCGAGCCATGAGCCGTCGGCCACCTCGTCGCCGCCGACATGGATATATCGGCTGGGAAAGAGCTCGACCATTTCGTCGAACACCTTCTCTAGGAATTCGTAGGTGAGCGGGATGGCCGGGTTCAGGGCATTGTTCGGATAGCCCTGGACCGAGTGGTAGCTTTCCGGCGCCTCCTGGCCATCGGAGAGTTCGGGAAGCGCCACGAGCGCGGCAGTGCTGTGGCCGGGTATGTCGATCTCCGGGACGACTTCTATGCTGAGCGCCGCAGCATGCGCGACGATCGCCTTCACGTCCGCGTGGCTGTAGAAGCCGCCGACCGGTTCGGCGCCGTTGCCGAGTTGAGGCAGCATAGGTTCGTCCGGACCGCGCAGGACGCCGAGCGTCGTCAGCGTCGGATAGGCCTTGATCTCCAGCCGCCAGGCTTCGTCGTCGGTCAGGTGCCAGTGGAAGATGTTGAGCTTGAACCAGGCGAGAATATCGATGAGCCGCACGATGTCGGCCGTCGGGTAGAATTGCCGCGAGACATCGAGATGACAGCCGCGCCAGCCATAGCGTGGCCGGTCCGCAATTGCGCCGGTGGCGGGAAACCTGAATTCGCCTCCGTGGTTTCGCGCGCCGTCGATCAACTGCGCGAGCGTCGTCAGGGCATATTGCCTGCCGGCCGCCGCTCCATAATCAAGCCGGATCTCCCGATCGGAAAAGGCAAGCCTGTAGGCTTCGCCTTCGAGCTCCGCTTTTTTCGTGAAGACGATCGGCAGCCCTTGCGGGGACGGCGCAAGACTGAAGGGAGCGTGTCCGGCCGAAAACAGCCGATGGAATAGAGCGAGGACGTTGGAGACGGCATCGACCTCGTCCGCATTGCTTTCCGCTGCGGGATAGAGGACGTCCGGTACCGCTTCTCCAGGCGCCGCGTCGATCTCGGCAGGCCAGGGCTGCAGCGCGAAAGGAAGCTCGAGCCTGCCTTTGGGAAGACGTACCGGCGGCAGCTCGCTCACGGCGCCTTCGAGACGAAGGTCGGAGACCGCCACGGGAACATGACTGCCATCGGCGAGCGTCAGATAGGCCGACTTCGCCCCGTCGGTGCAATGCTTCGCCTCGCGGTGCAGACCACTGACGGTGAACGTCCAGTGTTCGCCATGGGCGAGCGTCAGTCCTTCGGGCGGCGCGAATTCATGGAAATTGGCGTTGCGGCGCAGGAAAACCGCGTTTTCGCAAGCGGCCCCGTCAATGACGCGGGTGAGCGAGGTGTAGACCAGCCGGAAGGCGCTGAGCGGCCCGCCCGATAGATTGAAGAGGCTGAAGGTGAAGCGCCCGAACGGACCGCCATCCGGTTGCCAGGCAGATTCGAGGCGATAGAGAACCGGCAGCATGAACATCCTCCCAAGGTGGATTTGTCAGTAATGGATCGATTGCGAGAAGGTCCGCGCGACTTCCGCCTGTCCTGCGGTCAGCCCGCAGTCGACCGGCAGGCAGATGCCGGAGATGGCTCCGGCGGCGGGACTGGCAAGGAAATGCACCGCTTCGGCGACGTCCTTCGGGTCGACGATACGCTGCAGGGGATACCAGCGCTTCGCCTCCTCGAAGACCTGCGGATTGGCGGCTGCGCGTGCCTCCCAGGCCTGCGTGCGCACCGTGGCCGGCGCCACCGCATTCGCGCGGATGCCGAACTTGCCGTATTCGACGGCGATCAGTCGCGTCAGGTGCAGAAGGCCCGCCTTGGCGGCGCTATAGGCCGGATGGCCGAAAACATTCATGCCGTTCACCGAGGCGATGTTGACGACCGAGCCCCGGCTATCTTTCAGCATTTCTTCGACAGCCCGGAAACAGAGAAAGGCCGCTTCGAGGTTGAGTGCATTGTCCATGCGCCAAATGTCCTGCGTGGTGTCGTGCAAGCTGACCGCGCGGGCGGCACCCGCATTGTTCACGAGGGTGCGCACGGTGCCGACGGAGGCGGCAGCCTGCGCCATTGCGGCCACGCTGGCGACGTCCGTCACATCGCAGGGGACGGCCAGGAAGCGCTCCGTTCCGCCGAGTTCACGCGCCGTCCTCTCCGCCGCCTCAGTGTTGATGTCGGCTACGAGAACGGTGTCGTGTCCGTCGCCCAGGCGCGCGGCGATAGCGCGGCCGATGTCGCCGGCGGCTCCTGTGACGATCGCTACGGATTTCGGCATCGGCGTTCCTTCTGGCACGTCAGTCTCCGAGAAGCTGTCGGTCGTCGCCATCCCTGTGCACCACCAGCTGCTGCTTGATGCGCCTGAGCGTCACCGTCGCCTGCGGCTGGACGCGGTAGGCGACGAGGCTCGCGACGATATCGAGCAGTGCGATGTAGGCGATACGGGTGGAGGTCGGACGATAGATGTTGTTTCCTTCCGGCAGGTCGACCGGCACGGTGATATCGGCGGCCTGCGCGACCGGACTGCCGCTCTGGGTAAGCGCGATCGTCGGCACCTTGGCCTCGCGCGCAAGCGTGAAGGCGCGCACCATCTCCGCATTGCGTCCCGAAAAGGAGGAGCCGACAATAACGTCGGCCGGCCGTGCGGCCGCCGCCATCATCATCTGCATGCTGTGATCGGAACTTGCGGTGATGCGCAATCCCAGGCGGAAGAGACGGTTCTGAAACTCCCCGGCGATCATCGAGGAGTTGCCTCCGGAACCGAAGGCATAGATCATTTCCGCTTGCGCAAGCCGGTCGGCTGCCCGCTCGATCGCTACAAGGTCGAGCGAACGGTGCAGCAGGAAGAGCGCATTCTGCGCCTTGGTGATGATATCCTGTGCCACATCCCCGGGCTCCTGGCTCTTCGGCTCGGGCTTCAGGTAGCGCATGCCGACATAGGGTGTGCGTGCCAGCTGCACCTTGAAATCGGAAAAGCTCTCGCAGCCGAGGCGCCGGCAGAAGCGCGTGACCGTCGGCGGCGAAACGTCGGCCTTGCCGGCAAGCTCAATGATCGAAGCGTTCACCGCAAACTCGAAATCGTTGAGCAGGATATCGGCGATGCGGTTTTCCGATTGGGATAACCGCCCCTTCTCCTCCTGCAGTGTCGCGAAAATATCCATCGAACGGCGCCCTTCCCCCTTCAGGCGTCCTTCGGCTTATAGGCGACGCAATCGATCTCCACCTTGCAATCGACCATCATGGAGGACTGTACGCAGGCGCGCGCCGGCGGATGAGCTCCGAAATATTCCTGATAGATCCGGTTGAAGCTCCAGAAATCGCGCGGATCGTCCAGCCAGACACCAACTCTCACCACGTGCTCGACACCGTAACCGGCCTCTTTCAAGATGGCCAGAAGATTGCCGATCGCCTTGTGCGTCTGGGCGACGATGTTGCCGCCGATGATCTCGCCGTTTTCCATCGCGACCTGACCGGAGACATGAAGCCAGCCGCCCGCCTCCACGGCACGTGCGAAAGGCAAGGTTTTTCCGCCTGCGCCAACCTGTTCGGCACCATAGCGCTTGATCGACATCGAGGACCCATCTGCAAATTATTTTCTTTATCCGTTGACAAATGACCATAGAACACGGAATTTGGCCAGCGAAAATCGACATTTATGAAAAGAATTTCAATACCGGGCAAAATACATGCGGGATCCCTTCCACAATCCGTTCCCAGAAAGCGACACGGCGCGCCACTCCATATGGGAGATGTTGGTCACCCGCGATATCGACGCGTTCCTAGCCGCCGACTGGTCGATGGTAGCCGACGATTTCGTCGAGGAGAGCTTCATCGGCATCGACGGACGGCGGGAGACGAACCCGGACAAATGGCGGCTCACCTTTCCCTCGCTCGCCGTCTATCGGGACGAATGGCTGCGCCAGGCGCGGGACTTCGCCGGGCAGTCCTTTGCCGAGGATCCGCGGGAGGCGATCTTCACCACCACGACCCTGGAAGACATTGAGGTCGACGGAGAGCTTGCCCTTGCGCGCAAGAAATTCGACGGCGGGCTGAAGAAAGCGGACGGCACGTTCGACGTGATGAAGTGGCAGACGGTTTACTATTGCCGCCTCCACCGGGGCCGGTGGAAAATCTGCGGCTTCACCGGCTATCTCCCCAATCCGATGGGGTCGAACTGAGTTGACGGACAAGGCGAAGCCATTGCGCATCTTCACGGCGGCGCTCGCGACCGAGACGAACACCTTTTCTCCTATCTGCATAGACAGGCGCGCATTCGAGGCATCGCTTTACGCTCCGCCCGGAAAGCACCCCGAAACGCCGACGCTCTGCACCGCGCCGATCACTGTCGGCCGCCGCGTGACCGCGCAAAAAGGCTGGGAACTGATTGAAGGCACCGCAGCCTGGGCGGATCCTGCCGGTCTCGTCAATCGCCAGACCTATGAGGATCTGCGTGACGAAATTCTCGGCCAATTACGTTCCGCCCTGCCCGTCGATGCCGTCGTTCTGGGCCTGCATGGGGCAATGGTCGCCGACGGCTGCGAGGATACCGAAGGCGACCTGCTTCAGCGCGTGCGCGAAATCGTAGGTGCGGACGTGCTCGTCTGCGCCGAACTCGACCCGCACAGCCACCTCACCGCAAGGAGAGCGGCGGCCGCGGATTTCTTCGTCTTCTTCAAGGAGTTCCCGCACACCGATTTCGTCGAACGCGCCGAAGACCTCTGGCGGATCGCGATCGATACGCTCGAGGGCCGCGTAACGCCGGTGATGTCCATTTTCGACTGCCGGATGATAGACGTCTTCCCCACCTCGCGCGACCCCATGCGCAGCTTCGTGGACAAGCTGATGCAGATCGAGCGGGACGATGCCGATGTGCTGTCATTGTCCGTCGTGCATGGATTCATGGCCGGCGACGTTGCGGAAATGGGCACCAAGATGCTGGTCGTCACCAACGGCAAGGCGGAGAAAGGCGAGGCTCTCGCCCGTGAGCTGGGTCTCGAGCTCTTCTCCCGCCGCGGCACGTATCGCATGCCGGAGATCGACGAACGCCAGGCAGTGGCACAGGCGCTGGCGGCTCCGGCCGGTCCCGTGGTGATTGCCGATATGTGGGATAATCCAGGCGGCGGCACGGCGGGCGATGCGACGGTCGTGCTGGAGGAACTCATTGCGAGGAACGCGACCGACACGGCGATCGGCACGATCTGGGATCCCATGGCCGTGCAGATCTGCATGGCGGCCGGCGAAGGCGCCGAGATCCCCTTGCGCTTCGGCGCGAAATCCGGGCCCGGCACGGGGCGGCCGATCGATGGCATCGTCAAGGTCGTCAAGCTGGTGCGCAATGCGGAAATGCGCTTCGGAGAGAGCTTCGCCCCCTTCGGCGACGCCGTTCATATCCGCTTGCATGGCATCGACATCATCCTGAACACGACGCGCGCCCAGAGCTTCGACCCGAGCCTTTTCTCGGTGATGGGCATCGATCCCACGTCGAAAAAGATCCTCGTGATCAAATCCACGAACCACTTCTTCGCGTCATTCTCCAAGATCGCGTCCGAGATCCTCTATTGCTCTGCCGGGACGCCCTACCCCAACGACCCGGCGCGGACTCCCTATCGGCGCGCAAGGCGCGACATCTGGCCGATGACGACCGACCCGCACGGGTTGGCGGGAGGCTTGTGAACCTCCTAGGCGCGCTCGCCGGCTGAACCAAGCGAGCCGACAAGTCGGAACTTTCCGAGCTGATCTGGGGACCTGCGTCGTCAGCGAGCCGCCGGCTGAAACAGCTCTACAATGTTGCCGGAAGGATCAATCAGCAGTATCTGCGATCCGCCGGGCCCGGTCACGACGTCGTTGCGAAACCTGACGCCGGCGGCGCGCAGGCGCTCGACCTCGACAGCCAGGTCGTCGACGATGAGATGAATCCGGTTCCAGCCGCCCGGCGAAGGACGTTCGCCGTCCGGCATTGGCCGGCCCGCTGAGCTCAATGGGCCGCTCAGCAATAGCCGCAGGGCTCCCCGCCTGACATCCGCGAAAGCGGGAGCGTGGTTGGAGAGAAGCGAAAAGCCGAGATGCTTCGTGTACCATTCGACGGTAGCCTCGACGTCGTCCACCATGTAACGCACGTTGACGGTCGTTTCCGACATTCCCGCCTCCCGAGTTCACCAAAGCAGCCAGAATGAGCCACCGATTTTCGCGCGATTGCTCGCGACGTCAATGTCCTTTCGCAACTGCTGGCCCCACCTCGCTTTTGCCGCCACGTGGCGCGAGGGGCGGCCGCATGTGGGACGGGTTAATCGGCGATGCGTTTCACCATGATGACATCGTCGATCTCCCGACCCTCGTGAAGAAAACCGCCTGGAATGCGGCCGGCTACGGAAAAGCCCTCGCGATGGTAAAATCGGATCGCCGTCAGGTTGTCGGCGCTGACGGCAAGCTCCAGCTGTTTGATGCCCTCGTTTCGTGCGTAATCCGCGACAGCATCCAAAAGCCGCTTCGCAAGCCCGGTTCCGCGCAGTTCCCGGCGCAGATAGACCATGACGAGCGTTGCGCGATGCGCCATCTTGCTGGCGCTCTGACGCATCAGGCCCATGATGCCGACTGGAACATCGTTCTGGAAGGCAACGAAGACGGGGTTACCGACGGTTCTGCGCCGCCACTCCTCGTCCGGCAGCTTTTCCCAATCTTCGGCGCTGCTGGCAAAGGAGGCAGGCTCCGTCCGAAGCGCCTCCAGCCGAATGCTGCGGAAGGCCTCGGCTTCATCGATACTAAGCAGTCTGATCGTCGCGCTCACGGTTACGCCGCCGCCGGGTCGAAGAGCGCCATGTCGATGTCGGTCATCTCGACCCGGCGCTCGAAGGCCGTGCCGTTCTCGTCGAAGAGATGGCAGTCGACGGCGCGGATGCCGGTCCTGATCGGTTCGTCCGCGCGGATCGCGAGCGTTCCCGGCAGCATGGCGCAATAGTTCTCGCCCTCCCCGTCGAGCGCCACATAGGCCACGGTGTGGGCGCCGAGACGCTCGATCACCGAGGGACTGACCGTCAGCGTCAGGTCGGCGGCACCCATCTGGATGTGTTCCGGCCGGACGCCGAGCGTCAGGGTTCGGCCGGCCATGCCCGCGCGGGGAACGACCGGCACGAGGGTAGTCTGTCCCTTGTAGTCCACTTCCACGCCGGCGTCGGTCACGCCGGTGCAGGCGACCGGCAGGAAGTTCATCTTCGGATGCCCGATGAAGCCGGCAACGAACATGTTGGCGGGCTTGTGATAGAGCTCCAGCGGCGCTCCCGTCTGGGCGATTTCGCCGGCATTCAGCACGACGATCCGGTCCGCCATCGTCATCGCCTCGACCTGGTCGTGCGTGACGTAGATCATCGTCGCCTTCAATTGCCGGTGCAGTTTCGCAAGCTCGATGCGCATGTCGGCGCGCAGTGCCGCGTCGAGGTTCGACAGAGGCTCGTCGAACAGGAAGATCTTCGGCTCGCGCACGATCGCCCGGCCGATCGCCACACGCTGTCGCTGGCCGCCCGAAAGCATGCCGGGCTTCTGCTCCAGCCGCTGGTCGAGATGCAATATGCGGGCGGCATGCTCGACCTTCGCCTTCAGTTTCTCCTCGGGCATTTTTTCCACCCTGAGCGGAAAGGCGATGTTCTCGAACACGCTCATATGCGGGTAGAGCGCATAGGACTGGAAGACCATTGCGATGCCCCGCCTGACCGGCGGCAGATCGTTGACGCGCTTCCCGTCGATGACGATGTCGCCGGCCGTCGTCTCGTCAAGCCCCGCGATCATTCTGAGCAATGTGGACTTGCCGCAGCCGGAAGGCCCGACAAAGACCACGAATTCGCCATTCCCGACTTCGAGCTCGATGCTCTTCAGCACCTCGTAGGTGCCGTAGAATTTCTGAACCTTGTTGAGAGTGAGCTGTCCCAATAAACTGTCTCCGGCCACCGGCGCAGCGGCATTTCCGCCAATATTGAAGGCGGGACCGCCGAGCCGAAGCCCCGCGGTCCCGGCGGGCTTACTTGTACTGTTCGAGGTCGGCGGCCGCCTTCTTCAAGGCATCCGCCGGCTCGGCCTTGCCGGTCACCACCGACTGGACCATCTCGATCATCGTGTTCTGAAAACCTTTGAAGTCCTTGAAGAGCGGCTCCGGGCCACCATAGGCTATCCCGTCGATAAACGGCTTCCAGGACGGATCGGCCTTGACGAATTCGTCCACCTTCGGAGACGGCCGAAGCGGCGTCAAACCTGCACCGCCCTGCAACTCGTACTCGCCCTGCGGGCCGGGAGAGGTGATGAACTTGGCGAACTCGATCGCCTTTTCTTCGACACCCGTATCCTTGAACACCACAAGGCTGTCGGTGATCAGCAGCGTGCCTTCGCCCTTGGCCGAAGGGCCGAGCGGCAGCGGCGCTACACCCCAATTGACCTTCGTTTCCTTCAGCCGGGCGGCAGCTCCGGAGCCCGATTGGATCATGCCGACTTTCCCGTCCAGGAAGATGGCGCGGATTTCGTTCTGCTCGTAAGCCGTCGCCCCCTCGACAGAAAAGGGAGTGATGTCCTTGTAGGCCTGCAGGGCGGCAAGGACTTCCGGGCTGTCGATGACGATGTTGTCGCCGTCGATGACCTTGCCGTTATTGGTATAAACCCAGTGCATGAACTGGTGCATCGTGTTGTCGAAGGTCTTGGCCGGAAGTCCGTAGCCCGCAATGCCGGTCTTTTCCTTGATCTGCTTGGCGAAGGCGATCTCCTCGGCCCAGGTTTTGGGCGGGACTTCCGGGTCGAGACCGGCCTGCTTGAAAAGGTCCTTGTTCCAGTAGAGTGCCTTGGTGGAAAATGCGATAGGCACGCCCCACTGCGTTCCCTCGAACGTCACCGTGTCGACGATATTCGGATAGTAGCCCTTTTTCTCGTCCTCGGTCATCGGGACCGGAACGATCAATTCGTTCTCGGCGAACTCCTTGAGCGCGCGCGATCCGACATAGGCCATGCCGACCGGAGTCCCGGCCACGGCAAGCGTCGTCGCCTTGTCCTGACACTGGGCCCAGCCGACGACTTCGGGCGTCACCTTCCAGCCGGGATTCTTCCCCTCCCATTCCTTGATGTATTTCTCGTGGATAGGATCGATCGTGTCGCCGCAATAGATCCAGCTGATTTCCTGGTCCGCGGCCTGTGCTGCGACGCTGCCGAGAGCGGTCGATCCGAGCAGCGCAAGCGTGAGAAAGGTAGCTTTGTAGGCAATAGTCACTGATGAAACTCCCCTGTTTTAATGGTTGCTTATTGTTTCACCGCGCCGGCGGTCAGGCCGCTGACGAGATAGCGTTGAAGGAAGAAGATCACGATCACGGCCGGGGCGATGCCGACGAAACTTGCCGCCATCAGCTCGTTCCAGACCACCTCCTGCCGGCCGAAATAGGCGAAAAGGCCCACGGGCAGCGGCATGTACTCGCTCTTCGAGTTGAAGGTCAGCGCGAAAATGAACTGCTGGGCATAGGAGCCGATGAAGGTGGTGATCGCCACTACGGTGATGCCCGGCATGGCGATCGGCAGGATCACCCGGCGTAGCGTGTAGAAATGGCTTGCACCGTCGACGAAGGCTGCCTCGTCCAGCTCGCGCGGGATGCGCATCATGTAGGTGCGCAGAAGCCAGATAGCGGAGGGGATCAGGAAGGCGACACCCGGCACGATCATGGCGAAATAGGTGTTCAGTACGCCGAAGCTGCGCATCAGCCGAAAGAGAGGGATGAGCAGCACGGCGCCCGAGAACATGTTGACCGCCAGGAAAGCGGCAAGCAGCGCCCCGCTGCCGCGGAACTTGAAGCGCGCAAAGGCATAGGCCGCCGGCACCACCAGCGCCAGCACGACGGCTGTCACGATGATGGAGATGAAGAAGGAGTTGAAGATATAGCGGGCGAAGCCCGGCACGCTTACCCACATGGTGCGATAGGCCTCGAAGGAACCGTTCTCCGGCCAGAAGCGGTAGGGAGAGGAAAAGAGGCGGCTCAGCGGCTTCAGAGATACGAGGAAGCCTTCGACGAAAGGCGCGAGGATGAAAGTGAGGAAGACGAAGATGCCCGCATAGATGCCGACGAGCTCGTACCAGCGGTAGCGGTTGATCATTGCGGGCTGGCTCATCGGCTTTCTCCCGTGGCAAGGCGGTGCGTGACGCGGAAATAGGCGATGCAGAAGATCGACAGGAAGATACAGATCAGCACGGCGCGCGCCGCGCCCTCCCCGTATTTCTTCGAGCCGATCGCGGTCCGGTAGGTGTCGATGATCATCGTCGTCGTGTCGCCGTTCGGCCCGCCCTGGGTCAGGATCCAGATGATGTCGAACGAGTTGAAGGTGGCGATCAGCGACAGCATCGACATGGTGATCATCGACGGCACCAGGAGCGGCAGGGTGATGCGGCGGAAGCGGTAGAAGCGACCTGCTCCGTCGGTCCAGGCGGCCTCGTAGAGATCCTGCGGGATCGCCTGCATCGAGGCGAGCATGTAGAGCGTCACCAGAGGCACGCCGATCCAGACGTCGGTGACGATGGTCGCCCAGAAAGCGGTGGAGCCATGCGCCAGGAAGGCGACCGGACCGTCCACCAGCCCCCAGTTCTGGAGCATGCCGGAGATCATCCCGAACTGGCCGTTATACATCCAGCCCCACATGAAGATGCCGATCGCCATGGGCACGATCCACGGCGGCATGGTGAGCACGCGAAACAGCGCCCGCCCCGGCACTGCGGCGTTCAGCATCACCGCGCCGAATGTGCCGATGATCATCTTGATCGTCACCGAGAAGGCGGTCCAGACGAAGGTGCGGAGGATCACTTCCGCGAAGGTGGCGTTGAAGATCTTGTCGTAATTGGCCGTGCCGACCCATTTGGTCGTCTTCTTCAGCGAGGCATCGGTGAAGGAAAGGACGAAGGTATCGACCAGCGGATAGGCGACGATAACCGTCACGTAGAAGACGGCCGGAAGAAGCAGGACCCAGGCGAAGATGATCGTGCTGCGCCGAACGCTCATCCCCTCCCCCTCTCAAGCCGCACGGGCATGCAGGGCTTCGTCGAAGCGGTCCCAGAGCGGCCGAAGATCGACGACCGTCCTTTTCATCCGCGCCTCGTCCATGGACAGCGCCAGAATGCCCGCTTCCAGCGCATCGAGCGGCGAGACCGGCAGGGGACCGCCATCCCGCACATGCGCGATGATCTCGGCCGCCATCTGCTCGTCGGCGCCGTAGTGTTGCGAAAGCGCCGTCTCCTTGGGGTAGCGCTTCTCCACCACCTTCCTGCCCGACAGCGCCTCGTGCACGTCCAGATAGCCGCGGATGAAGTCGCCCTCCGCCATGCCGCGCGATCCGACGACGCAAAAGCGGCGGAACTGGTCCGGCACGTTGAGGTTGGTGTGGAAGTTCATCGCGACGCCGTTGGCATATTCGACGATGGCGACCTGATAGTCGATGATGTCGCCGTCACTGTCGAAGACCTTGTCGGAACCGAGCCAGCCGCTCGGTTTTCGGTGGAAAAGCTGCAGGTCGTTGACGCCGTCTCGGCTGGGATCGTTGGCCGGGATGAAGCTCTTGCGGCCGCCGAAACTGGCGACGCGTTCCGGGCGCGCGCCGACCACGCCGTTGTAGAGATCGAGGTCGTGGCAGCATTTCTCGAGCATGAAGCTTCCGGCATAGCGTCCATAGCGGCGCCAGTCGCGCATGAAGAACGCGCCGTGATAGGGCTCTATGTGCTCGGCGGCCTCGATCGAAACCACATGGCCGAGCGTTCCCGCGGCTTGTGCAGCACGCAGGTCACGATAGAGCGGCGCATAACGCAGCACGAGGCCGACCATCAGCCGGTCGGGCCCGTGTTTCGAAAGCAGCGCCGCAAGTTCCAGGCTCTGCTCGATCGTGCTGACGATCGGCTTCTCGCAGAAGATCTTGAGCCCCGCCTCCAGGCCGATGCGGATATGATCGAGATGCATGTGGTTCGGCGAGCCGATCATGAGGAGATCGAGCTTTTCACCGGCGATCAGCTCTTCAGGCGTGGCGTAGGCCCTGCCGGCGGAAATGCCTTTCTCGGTAAGCGTGGCAAGGCCGGCGGGCTCGGGATCCACATATCCCGCGATCTCGAAGGCTTCGTCGATCGCCTTGAAGACATAGCCCAGGTATCCCAGACGGAATCCGAGTCCGATTATCCCGACTTTCATGCTCGCGCTGTTCCCTTGTCCGGCGTAATTATTTTTCGTAGACTGGGACAGATTTTTCACTGCGTCAATGAAAAATCGGAAAATGCGCCAGATTGTGAAATTCATTTTCATTCTGCCGTTAAGCTTAGCTCATGCGCAAGCTGGCGGCCTGACGCATCGCATCTATTCGATTGGACGCGAGGCGCTTCAGATGTGTGCTCGACCCGCGAATGCCCGTTCGAGCCCCTGGAGCGCATCGTGAATGAGGACGGCAAGCGCTCCAACGATCAAGCCGCCCTGGAGGACAAAAGCGAGATTGTTGGACTGAAGTCCGGCGATGATCACCTCGCCAAGCGTCTTAGCCGCGACGGTCGAACCGATCGTCGCCGTCGCGAGACTGATCACGACGGAAAGGCGGATGCCCGTCAGGATCACGGGCAGCGCCAGCGGAAGTTCGATCCTGAAGAGCCGCTGGCGGCCGGTCATTCCCGCGCCGCGTGCGGCCTCCATCACGGTCGGCGGCAGCGTGGTCAGACCAGTCAGGGCATTTTCGAAGATAGGCAGAAGGCCGTAGAGGAAAAGCGCGACCAGGGTCGGCTTCTCGCCGAAGCCGTAAATCGGGACCGCAAGCGCGAGGACCGCCACCGGCGGGAAAGTCTGGCCGATGTTCACCAGACTACGCGAGAGCGGCAGAAACTCGGCGCCGGCCTTCCGCGTAACGATAATCGCCAGTGATACGGCGACGATAGTCGCGGCCACGGTCGCAACGAAGACAGTCCGCAAGTGCAGCACCGTCAGCCAGAGCAGGCTGCCCTGGTTGTAGACGGCCGGCGCGCTCTCCTGCACCAGAGGTTTCAACAGCGGCTCGAACGAGGCGGGCTGCACCAGGAAAGCCAGCAACACGGCGAGCACGGTCAGCCGAAACAGATTGGGCAGCGTAGCCATCACTGCCGCCTCGCCGCACGTTTCACGATCGCTTCGAGCGTGACCTTGCCCAGGATCGAGCCGTCCGCCGCCGCGACCGGCAGTGCCGAACGGCCCGTCCACAGAAGTTGCGACAGCGCGTCACGCTGGCTGAGAACTTCCGGAACCGGCCGGCCCTCGGCCGAGCCGGGCTCGACCGCCTCGCCGACCGTTTCGATGTCGAGCAGCCGGAATGGACGCTCGCTGGCGCCGACCAGCGTCTCGACGAAGGGCGTGGCGGGCCTGACGAGCATTTCGGCCGGCGTCGCATATTGCACCACCTCGCCCTTGTCCATCACCGCGATCCTGTCGGCAAGGTGGAAGGCCTCTTCCATGTCGTGGGTGACGAGGATGATCGTGGTGCCGAAATGTTTCTGGATGGCGGCGAGGTCGTCCTGCGCCTTGGCGCGGATGATCGGATCGAGCGCGCCGAAGGGCTCGTCCATCAGGAGTACGTTGGGCTCCGCCGCAAGTGCCCTTGCAACGCCCACGCGCTGCTGCTGCCCGCCGGAAAGCTCGTGAGGGTAGCGCGGTCCGAATTCCGAGGGATCGAGCTGGAACAGCTTCAGCAGCTCCTCGACCTTGGCATCGATGCGGGCTTTCTCCCAGCCGAGCAGCGTCGGCACGGTCGCGATGTTCTGCGCGACTGTCCTGTGCGGGAAGAGGCCATGGCCTTGAATGGCGTAGCCGATACGCCGGCGCAGCTCGAAACCCGGAATCGACCGATTGTCCTCGCCGTCTATATTGATCGTCCCTGCCGTCGGCTCGACGAGGCGATTGATCATTCTGAGGAGCGTCGTCTTGCCGGAGCCGGAGGTTCCGACGACGACGGTGACCGTATGCGGCGCGACCGTCAGCGACACGTCGCTCACGACCGTCGTATCGCCATAGCGCTTGGTTATTTCCTCGATTTCGATCATGCGGCGTTGCCTCGGCTGCGGTTCGGCATGGTCATCTCGATCAGCGCGTCGAGCACGATCGCCGCGGTAAAGGCCAGCACGACAGTTGGAATTGCGCCGAGCAGCACCAGGTCCATCGCCGTCTGACCCACCCCCTGGAAGACGAAGACGCCGAAACCCCCGCCGCCAATAAGGGCGGCGATCGTCGCAAGCCCGATGTTCTGCACCAGCACGATGCGGATGCCGGTCAGGATCACCGGAAAGGCCAGCGGAAACTCGATCGCGACGAGGCGCTGGCGGTCCGTCATGCCGATGCCCCGCGCCGCGTCGTTGGCCGCGTGCGGCACGCCGGCAAGCCCGACGACTGTGTTGGCGACGACAGGCAGCAGGGAGTAGAGGAATAGCGCGACGAAGGCAGGGGCGGCACCGATGCCGCGGATGCCGATCGCCGCAGCGCCGGGAACATTCGCCGCGACCCAGCCGAGCGGCGCGATCAGAATGCCGAAAAGTGCAATGGAAGGGATCGTCTGGATGGCGTTCAGGACATTGAGCACGCCGGCCCGAAGCCGTTCGACGCGGTGACAGAGAATGCCGAGCGGCAATCCGACGACGGTCGCTGCGACCAGCGAGCCGAGCGCCAGCGTCACGTGACGGCCCGCCTCGGTCCAGAACAGGTCGGAGCGGTTGGCATATTCCTTCATGATCGAAAGGTCGTCCCAGCGGCCGGTGACGAGCATTCCTCCAGCGAGGACGAGGACGCCCGCGAAAACGAGAAGCCGCAGACCAGGCCCCGGATTGAGGCGGGTCAAGGCGTCCGCGACCAACAGGGAGAAGGCGAAGACCAGAACCCAGAAGCCGGAAGCCGGAGACACGCGTGCAAAGTTGTTGTCCGGCGGCGTCAGGTGATCGGCCGCCACCCCGATCAGAAGGGCGAGAGCTGCCAGCGCAGCCAGTGCCACGGCCATCCGCAAGAGGCGCGGCGTCCTCAGAAACGCGATGCCGGCGCCGGCAACCACGAGGGCGAGGAGCCCGTAGCCGAGCGGCGGCGGAAGTGCCTCCAGGATTGCCCGTGCTTCGCCCTGAATGATGCGGTTTGCACGAAACGTCGCGAAAGGCGCAAGGAGAGCGCCATAGAGGACGAGGATCGCGATGATCAGGCCGAGCTTGTCGAAACGAAAGGCCAAGCGTTCCCTTGTCTGGATGATGCCAGTCGCCATTCAGCGGTCCGTTCGAGGCAGGTGAAGGAGAAGCGCGGTCGAGTCTTATCGGACCAGCGCCCTCCCCCGACGTCAAGCTATTTCAGGAAGCCGTTCGCCTTCAGAAAGTCATCGGCAACGGCCTTGGCCGACTCGCCGCCGACCTGCACGCGGCCATTGAGCTCCTGCAGGGTGGTGAGGTCGAGCTTTTCGAAGACGGGCTTCAGGATCTCTTCGATCGCCGGATTTTCCTTGAGAACCGCTTCGCGGATGATCGGCGCCGGCTGATAGACCGGCTGGACGGCCTTGTCGTCCTCGAGAACCACGAGACCGGAGGGCGCAATGCCTCCATCGGTGCCGTAGACCATTGCCGCATTGGCGCCGTTCGTCTGGTTTGCCGCAGCCGCAATCGTCGCGGCGGTATCGCCGCCGGAGAGCGTGATGAGCTGTTCCGGTTTCAGCTTGAAGGAATAGGTTGTCTGGAACGCAGGCAAGGCAGCGGCGGAGTTGACGAATTCCGACGAAGCCGCGAGCACGACCTCGCCGCCGCCAGAAACGAATTTGCCGAAATCCGATAGCGTCTTGAGGTTGTTCTTCTCGGCAACGTCCTTGCGCAGCGCGATCGCCCAGGTGTTGTTGGCCGGAGACGGCGTCAGCCAGACGATCTTGTTGGCGTCATAGTCGAGCTTCTTCGCCTCTTCATAGGCTTTCGCCGCATCCTTCCAGGCCGGATCGTTGGCCTTCTCGAAGAAGAAGGCGGCGTTGCCGGTATATTCGGGATAGATGTCGATCTCGCCGGCGATGATCGCCTTGCGCACGACAGGGGTGGCGCCGAGTTGCACGCGATCCGTCGTCTTGATGTCGTTGGCGTTCAGCACCGAGAGGATGATGTTGCCGAGAACGCCGCCCTCCGTGTCGATCTTCGAGGAAACGACGACCTCGGCTTCGGCAGCCGCGGTGGTGAGTGCAAGCGCAATGGCGGCACCGATCAGTGTCCTGGTGAAGTTCAGTCGCATGATTGTCTCCCTCGGTTTTGATCTCGAATTTTGATCACGCTTTCCGCGCTGCGTCCGGCCAAGACGTTCCATATATGTCAGCTTTCCGGAAAAAATCGAGCTTAAGCTGTCTGCACTTGATATCCGTTCCATGTCGCCGTCCGGATCGGGCGGCAAAACGTTGCCGTCGATGCGCATTGCAATCGGACGTAATGTGGACCACTCTTCCGCCCGGCGCCAGCATCTCTCCGGAGGTTGTCATGAACAAGCATTTCGATGCGATCGTCATCGGTGCCGGCCAGGCGGGACCTTCACTCGCCGGACGGTTGTCGGATGCGGGCAAGACCGTTGCACTGATCGAGCGCAAGCTTTTCGGCGGCACCTGCGTCAATACCGGCTGCATGCCGACCAAGGCGATGGTCGCGAGCGCCTATGCGATCCACACCGCCCGACGCGGAGCCGAATACGGCATGACGACGGGGCCTGTCTCGGTCGATTTCGGTCGCGTCATGGCGCGAAAGGAAAAGGTCCGGCTCGATGCCCGCTCAGGCGTCGAGAAGTGGCTCAGGGGTATGAAGAACTGCACCGTCTTCGAGGGCCACGCCCGTTTCGAAGGTCCGCGTGAGGTCCGCATCGGCGACGAACTGATTTCGGGGGAGCGGATCTTCGTCAATGTGGGGGGCCGCGCCGCAGTTGCCGATCTGCCCGGCGTGAACGACGTCCCTTATCTCACCAACAGTTCGATCATGGACCTTGCCGAGCTGCCGGAACATCTCGTCGTGGTGGGCGGCAGCTATATCGGGCTTGAATTCGCCCAGATGTTCCGCCGCTTCGGCTCCGACGTCACCGTCATCGAAAAGGGCGCGCGGCTGATCGGGCGGGAGGATCCGGAGGTCTCCGACGCGATCCGTGAGATCCTCGAGAACGAAGGCGTTCGAATACGCACGAATGCGGAATGCATCCGCTTCTCGAACCATGCGGACAGCGTAGCTGTGGGCGTGGATTGCACATCGGGCGAGCCGGAGGTGAGCGGCTCTCATGTGCTGCTTGCGACCGGCCGCCACCCCAATACGGATGATCTCGGCCTGGACAAGGCGGGCGTGAAGACCGACGAACGGGGCTATATCGAGGTCGACGACAGCCTGCGCACCAATGTTCCGCATATTTTCGCAATGGGAGACTGCAACGGCCGCGGCGCCTTCACGCACACCTCCTATAACGACTTCGAGATCGTCGCCGCCAATCTCATCGACGACGATCCGCGCCGGGTGAGCGACCGCATCCAGACCTACGCCCTCTATATCGACCCGCCGCTCGGCCGCGCCGGCATGACCGAGACCGAGGCCCGCAAGAAAGGACACAAGCTGCTGATCGGGACGCGCCCCATGACAAGGGTCGGCCGCGCGGTCGAAAAGGGCGAGACGCAGGGTTTCATGAAAGTCATCGTCGATGCGGACACCGACGAGATTCTCGGCGCATCCATCCTGGGCACAGGTGGAGACGAAGCCGTCCAGAGCATTCTCGATGTGATGTATGCGAAAAAACCCTACACGACGATTACGCGCGCCGTGCATATCCACCCGACCGTCTCGGAACTTATCCCCACGGTATTCGGAAATCTGTCGTCGGCCTAGGAATGAGGGGCCGCATCCGGCCTGTTGGGCTCATTCAGAACGCTCTCTGCGCGGCTCCCGTCAAACCTTTTCGCTGAACCACCTCAGCGACATGCAGGAAAGCCCCGCATCGATCTTGCCTATTTCCGTGGTCTTCAACGGCACGACCCTGTAGCCGGCCTTGTCGAGCATCTCGATCGTCCTGGGAAAATCGGAGCCGACCAAGACCACGTCGTTGACGCGCAGCGCGTTTGCGGCCGGCTCTTCTCCCTCGGGAATGATCATCTGCCTGAACTTCCCGAAGACGCCGGACCGTGCAAGACGATCGGTGGAAAGGATCGTCTCGTCGTCGAGGAGCGAGCAGTCGGTCTTGAAATGCAGGACGCCCTCCGGGGTCGCGACGACCTCGCTCTTGCGCCCGAGCTTTTCGAGGCACGCCTGCAGTGCCGCCGCGCCCGCCTTGTCGGTTCTCGCCGACAGGCCGATCATCACGCTTTCGCGCGTCGTCAGCACGTCGCCGCCGTCGGCATAGCCTTGCGGCAGGTCGAGCACCGTCTCGAACATGTCACGCAGCGTCGGCGCGATTTCCTCGACTTCCTTGACGCGCGTGGCCGCTCCCGGCCGAAGCAGGACCGCCCCCTCTGTGAAGACCAGAGCGGGGTCCTCCACGAAAATCGAATCCGGAAAGGTTTCGAGCGCCGGCAGGACCGTGACCTTCACGCCGGCATCGCGCACCGCCTCGACATAGGCGTCGTGCTCGGCCTTCACTCCCTCATAGGTGGGGCTGCCGCGATCCTCCGCGCGCAAGCCGTTGACGACCGATCGTGACGGCGAGCGCACGATGATGGAATTGAATTGATAGGCCGGACGCGTCATTGCGGACTCTTCTCCCTCTGTTTTATTTTATGTTTAAGCGGACACCGTGCTTACGAAATCCGGACTGCCGCGCAACGTGTTGCTGACTGTACAGATCTCCTCCTCCGCCGCCTCTATGATGGCGTGGCGCACGGTGTCGTCGAAATCGCCCTTGATAACGAAGGCGATATCGAACCGCGCGACCCGCGACGGTTCGTCATGGGCCTTCTCGCCGGTCACCTTGACCGAAACTTCCTTGAGCCGGTCGAGCACGCCGAAACGGCTCGCGGCGATGCGTGCGCTGAGCACCAGACAGCTCGCGAGCGAAGCATAGAGAAGGTCCAGCGGACCGAATCCCGGCTGCGAAGGACTAGTGACGATGTCGAGCGCGCCGCCGGTCAGCGATGTCACATGCGGAAAGCCGGTGCGGCCGACTACGGCGGTCGCGCCTGTTTCCCGCGTCCTTATTTTGAGCTCGGCCATGGGCGTAACCTCGCGCGGCTCAGACGTTTTCCGGGGGAATGACGCCCTTGGTGAAAAGAAAGCAGCCGTAGAAACGTGTCTCGCCTGTGGTGATGACGCAGTAGGCCTTCTTTGCTTCCTCGTAGAAGGCAAAGCGCTCGATCCCGTACATCGGAGCCGCCTTCCCTTCGGCGCGGTCAATCTCGGCCTGCACCTCGCGCTGCACCGCCGGGACCTCGTCCGGCGCCCCCATGACTTCCATGCGCCCGGCCGAGGGCTGAAGCGGCGTGTCGAGCGGTAGGACCGAAAGGATCGCCCTTACCGCGCGCGCCGAAGAAACATTGTCGATGTGCAGCAGTTTGCCGAGCGTGGTCTGCCGGGCGATGGCGTCCGACGGGAAATTGGTGTCGGAAATCACCAGCGTGTCGCCATGGCCCATCGATCGCAGCGCGTGCAGCACATCGGCATTGAGAGCCGGGTCGATATTCTTCAGCATTCCTGTCCTCCTCCACTGCAAAGCGCGGTCGCATCAGGCCGTTTCTGGCGCGCGCCGTCAACAGCCTGTTGCTCTTTCTCCACGCTTCCGATGAGACGACCACCCGCTCATCCAACAGCGGGAGGCTATTCGCCGTAGGGAATCCAGATGTTCTTGACGTCGACCGCGCGCCGCAGGAACGCCTGTCCTTCGGCGGCCGAGCGATCCGTCCAGTCGATCGCCTTGCCGTAATCCACGAAGGTCCGCTTGAGGTTGCCGACGGACAGCTTCTCGACGAGTGTCGAAAGTTCCGGTGAGCCGAACGCCCAGAGCGCGTCCACGTCGTTGTGCGCGGCGAGTGCCTTGGCGAGTTCGATCGCAGGTCCGGTGACGATATTGATGACGCCAGGCGGCACGTCCGAGGTCTCGAGGACCGAATAGAAGTCGGTCGCAGCCAGAGGATGCGCTTCGCTCGGCACGGCGACCACCCGGTTTCCGACTGCAATCAGCGGTGCCACGAGACTGACAAGCCCGAGCAGCGGCGCTTCCGGGGGGCAGATGACGCCGACGACGCCCTGGGGTTCCGGCATGGCCAGTGCGACGCCGCGCAAGGGCGGCTGGTGCACGGTGCCCTCGTATTTGTCCGCCCAGGCTCCGTAGCTGAACAGCCGGGCGATCGAAGCTTCGACCTCCGCTCGGGCATTGGCTGCCGAGGCCCCGGACATGGCGGCGATGCGGTCCGCGAATTCCGTCCCGCGGCTGCTCAGATTCTCGGCGATGTAATAGAGGATCTGGGCGCGGTTATGCGCGGTTGCCGAAGACCAGCCCGAGGCGCCCCGCGCCGCAACGACGGCATTGCGGATATCCTTGCGGTTGCCCTCGCCGACTTCGCCGATCACCTTGCCTTTCGGGGAAAGCACGGGCCGCGAATAGTTGCCGTCCGGCCGCGCCTGCTTGCCGCCGACGAAGAGCTTGGCAGTGCGATCGAGCGCCGGAACGGCGAAATCACCGGCCGCCGGCCTCGGAGCCGGCGAGCCGTGTTCGGGGCGCAGCTTGCGCCCCATCCAGGCCTTCGGCTTCAGATATTCGTAGCAGCCCTCTCGCCCGCCCTCGCGGCCGAAGCCGGACTCGCGTTTTCCGCCGAAGCCGCTGGATGCATCGAAGAGGTTGGTCGCATTGACCCAGACGACGCCGGCCGCAAGCTTGGCGGCAACATGCAGGGCAAGACCGATCGTTTCGCTCCAGACGCTCGCGGCAAGGCCGTAGCGGCTATGGTTTGCAAGCTGGATCGCCTCCTCCGGCGTACGGAAGGTCATCGATACCGCCACCGGCCCGAAGATTTCCTCGGTCGCGACGACGGAAGTCGGCTGGACGCCGGTCAACAGCGTCGGCCGAAAGAAGCTGCCGCCCTTCGGGAGTTCGATCTTCGGCTGATGCATTGATGCGCCTTCGGCGACGCCCTTCGCCACCAGCTCTTCGATTCGCTGCAACTGCACCGGCGCGACGATCGCCGCCATATCGATCGCCTTGTCGAGCGGATGACCGACGCGGAGCGTCTCCATGCGCCGCTTCAACCGGTCATGAAAGACCGGCGCCACGCCCTCCTGTACCAGAAGGCGTGAACCGGCGCAGCAGACCTGCCCCTGATTGAACCAGATCGCATCCACGACGCCCTCGACCGCCGCGTCGATATCGGCATCGTCGAAGACGATGAAGGGCGACTTGCCGCCAAGTTCCAGCGTCAGCGACTTGCCGCTTCCTGCTGTCTTCTCGCGGATGAGGCGTCCGACTTCGGTCGAGCCGGTAAAGGCGATCTTGTCGATATCCTCGTGCTCGACGATCAGCGCCCCCGTCTCGCCCTCGCCCGTCACCACGTTCAGCACGCCCGGGGGGAGACCCGCTGTAGCGGCAAGCTCCGCGAAGAGCAGCGCCGTCAAGGGCGTAAACTCCGCAGGCTTCAGGATGACGGAATTGCCCAGCGCCAGCGCCGGCGCAACCTTCCAGGCGAGCATCAGGAAGGGGAAGTTCCAGGGGATGACCTGTCCGACGACGCCCACGGGCGCCTGATCGGCGAATTCCGTCTCCTGCAGCTGTGCCCAGCCGGCATGATGATAGAAATGGCGAGCGGCAAGCGGAATGTCGATATCGCGCGTTTCCCGGATCGGCTTGCCGTTGTCGAGCGCTTCGACGACGGCGATCAGGCGCGCATGGCGCTGAATCAGGCGCGCGAGCGCATAGAGGTGCCGGGCGCGGGCATGTCCGGAGAGCTTTGCCCACGGGCCCTGCGCCTTGCGCGCCGCCGCCACCGCCGCGTTCACGTCGTCGCGCCCGCCATGTGCGATTTTCGCGAGCAATTTGCCCGTTGCCGGCTCGAACGTGTCGAAGGATTTACCCGATGCTGAACCGACGAATGCGCCGTTTATGAAGTGGCCGAGCTTGCCTTCATGCCGAGCGAGCCAGGCGCGCGCCTCGGTATCGGCTTCGGGGGCCGGGCCATAGGACATTTCGTCGAAGAAAGTGGCAACGCTCATCTGATTATCCGATCGGGTGTCTGTTGAGGGCCGAATAGGCGCCGCTGACATGATGTTCGAGCTGGCGCTCGATGTCGGCGAGCAGGCTCGATGCCCCGACGCGGAAAAGGTCCGGTTCGAGCCATTCCCGCCCAAGCTCTTCCTTCATCAGGAACTGGTAGTTCAGCACATCCTTCGCGAGGGAAATGCCGCCGGCCGGCTTGTAGCCGACCTTGATTCCGGTCCTCTCCTCATAGGCCCTGATCATCCTGAGCATGGCGAGGGTGACGAGCAGGGTCGCGTTCACCCCTTCTTTTCCGGTCGAGGTCTTGATGAAGTCGGCGCCCGCCATCATGCAGACGAGCGAAGCCCGCGCGACGTTGCGAAGCGTCTTGAGATCGCCGGTCGCGAGGATTGCCTTGACATGCGCATCGCCACAGGCCGCACGGAAATCCCGCATTTCGTCGTAGAGCGCCTGCCAATTTCCGGTCAGCACGTGCTCGCGTGTGATGACGATGTCGATTTCCCGAGCACCATCCGCAACCGAGGCCTTGATTTCCCTGAGCTTCACGTCGTGCGGGACGAGACCGGCCGGAAAGCCCGTGGACACTGCCGCCACGGGAATGCCGGAACCCTCCAGGGCCTCCACCGCGGTCGAAACGAAGCGATGATAGACACAGATCGCCCCGGTCGTGATGCCTCGATCGCCCATGCCGAGCGCGTCGAGAATGTCCTGACGCACCGGCTGGCGCGCCTTGGCGCAGAGGCGTTTGACGCGCTCGGTCGTATCGTCGCCGTTGAGCGTCGTGAGATCGATGCAGGTGACGGCTTTCAAGAGCCAGGCGGCCTGCGCATCCTTCTTGACGGTGCGCCGGCCAGGCAGCGTCTGGACGCGGCGCTCTGCCGCAGAGAGATTGACGCGCTGATCGAGCACCCAGGATAGGTCGAGCTCGACACCGTCATTGCGCGGCCAGTTATGGCCCGCGCCGGCGGGGTGCACCGCCGCGCTTTTCAGAGCAAGGTCTTCCAACCGATTTCTCCCCTCTTCCCGGACCACCGGCGGCGCGCTTCAAAGAGCGAACAACAGAATGTTAGTTTTCTAACACGATGTTTGTTAAACTTTCATCATTTTCGCCGCCTGTCAAGGCGGGGTTGTCCGCTCTCATACATTCCCGGCACAGGCATCAAATCGGCGGCCAACGCGGTTTCGCCGTGTTCTGTGATAAGCGACCGGAAAGCACTGGGCGGAGCGAAGAAAGCCGCCTTCAGCTTGCCGAGCTTGCTGCTGTCGGCGACGAGGTAATTCTCGCGCGCCAGCGAAATTACCTTCTGCTTGACCGGCACCTCGTGGAAATGGACGCAGGTCGCTCCCCTAGCCGGGTCTATTCCGGCCGCCGAAAGAAAGGCGACATTGATGCCGAGCTGGTCGAGCGTCTCGATTCCGGGCGCGCCGGAAAAGGAAGCCGACGACGGGTGATAGACGCCGCCCAGCATTACCATGCGGAGATTTGTTTTCCGCGTCAGCCTTTCGGCCGTGTTCAGGGAATAACATATCGCCGTGATTGCGTAATCGTCCGGTATCAGCTCGACCAGGTATTCCAGCGTCGTACCACAATCGATGAAAATCGTCTCATCGGGGCGAATGTGCCGGGCGGCATGAATGCAAGCCTGACGCTTGGCGCCGGCGTGACTGTCGGCCGCGCGGGCAAGCTCGTAGGGCGCATCGCCCTCGATCTCAGCGGCCGGCACGATATGCCCGCCCAGATATCCGAACAGTCCAGGGTTGTCGGCGACATCACGGCGGACGGTCATTTCCGATACGCCTAGCA
The DNA here is from genome assembly GCF_030064585.1 of Ensifer meliloti. Taxonomy (NCBI): domain Bacteria; kingdom Pseudomonadati; phylum Pseudomonadota; class Alphaproteobacteria; order Hyphomicrobiales; family Rhizobiaceae; genus Ensifer; species Ensifer meliloti. Next base: position 79,551 of record NZ_CP120364.1, on the reverse strand, counting down.
GCGCCGCCGCCTCTTTCAGGTGCACGACCCGCCGCGCCGAAAGCGCGTCGGACAAGGTGGCGATGCGTGTTTCCCTGCGGCTGGCCATGGCTCTTCCAAATTATAAAGAAAGCATTTCGCGCAATGTCAATCTGTGAGAAATATCACAAGATCGCCTCGGCCCGCAAGCGATCCGCTGGGGCAAAGCTGGCCGTGCGAGCTGGCTTGTGGGCTCGTGCTTCAGGGCCGGGTTGTCCCTGAACTCGCCGTTTCCTCGATTGACAACGCCCAGCGAAGGTTGAAAAAGTGATGTACAATCGAAGCGGCCAGCGTCGGGGGGACTCTTGTCTATGCGCGCGTTTCTCGGTCTTTCCACCCTTCTTTTCACACTCGTTTCCCTGGGAATGCCGGTCGCAGCGGCCGAGCCCGAACGCCGGATCGAGATTACCAACGATGCCGACTATTTCGGCTTCGATCTGCGCACCGAGCAGAACGTATCGCTCGACCAATGCCAGAGTGCCTGCATTGCCGACCGCTCCTGCAGGGCCTTCACCTACAATCCAAAGGTGAAGTGGTGCTTCCTCAAGTCCGACTTCAACCAGTTGAATACGTTCCCGGGGGCCATCGCCGGCAAGGTCGCCGAAACCGCCGCCGGCGAAGCCGACATCGGGGCACCGCCGCGCCTCGATTTCGTCTCGGATGATCTCCTGCAGCAGGCGCGCGATGTGAAGGCGAATCTCGTTCTGGCCGACGACCAGCAGGGGTTCGGGGTCAACGGCCTCATCGAGACGGCGCGCAGCGAGTTGACGGCCGGCAACTTCGTCGCCTCCCTCAAGGCCTTCCGCGGCGCGCTTGCAATAACGCCGGAAGACGGTGCGCTGTGGCTGGAGACGGCTGAGGCCGCCAACCGGTTTGACGGCGGCACGGATATGGCGAGCGAAGCCGCCCTTGCCGCGCTCAACGGCTATCAACTGACGCGGACCGCGCAAAGTCGCGCGCATGCGCTGGCCATTCTCGCCCAGGCACTCGACAAGCTGCAGAACTACCGCACCGCGCTTCAGTCCTACAAAGCGAGCCTCGAGCTCGTGCAGGCAAAGACGGTCGAGACGGCTTATCTCGATCTCAAGGCACGGCAAGGCTTTCGGGTCACCGGCCACACGGTCGATGCAGACAGCGCCAGCCCCCGCGCCTGCGTGCAATTCTCCGAGCCGCTTCTGACGAACGGCCCAGATTATTCCTCCTTCGTGACGCTCGATGGCGCCGCGCCGAAGGCGGTGGAAGCCAAGGGCAGCGAAATCTGCGTCGAAGGCCTGGCGCATGGCCAGCGTTACAAACTCGCGCTGAGGCAGGGGCTGCCCTCCTCCGTCGAGGAAGTCATCGAGGCGCCCGTCAGCCTCGACGTCTACGTGAAGGACCGCGCGCCGATGGTCCGCTTCACCGGCGACAGCTTCGTTCTGCCCTCGACTGCACGTCGCGGCATTCCGATCGTCTCGGTCAACACGGAAAGTGCCAAGCTCAAGCTCTACCGTATCGGCGACCGCAACATCTCTTCGCTGCTCACGAGCTCCCAGTTCCTGACCCAGATCGACGGCTACAGCGAGGAGCGCATCAAGGACGAGAGCGGCGAGCTGGTCTGGCAGGGCAGCATCGAAATCGAGACCGAGCTGAACAAGGAAGTGGTGACGAGCTTTCCGGTCGATGAGGCTCTGCCGCAGCGCAAGCCCGGCGTCTACGTGCTGACGGCGAGCTCGGGAACCGGGCTTACACAGGATTGGAACGCGCGCGCCACGCAATGGTTCGTCGTGTCCGACATCGGCATGTCGACCTTTGCAGGCTCGGAAGGGCTTACCGTCTTCGCGCGTTCGCTTGCGAGCGCCAAGCCTTTTGCAAAGGTCGAATTGCAACTGGTCGCGAAGAACAATGAGGTGCTCGGGACGGCGACGACCGATGCGGAAGGACGCGCAACCTTTTCCGCCGGGCTGATCCGCGGCACGGCCAGCATGACGCCGGCGGCGATCACTGCCCGAAAGGGTAGCGACGACTACGTGTTCCTCGACATGACGCGTGCCGGCTTCGACCTTTCCGACCGCGGCGTCACCGGCCGCGCCGCACCGGGTGCGATCGACGTCTTCGCCTGGACGGAACGCGGCATCTATCGCGCGGGCGAAACCGTTCATGCCGCAGCGCTCACCCGCGACGTCAACGGTGCCGCGATCGAAAAGTTGCCGCTGACCTTCGTTTTCCTGCGCCCGGACGGCGTCGAGGACCGCCGCCTCGTCAGCGACGGCGGCAAGCTCGGCGGGCATACGCTCGATCTGCCGGTCCCTGAAAATGCGATGCGCGGCACCTGGACGATGCAGATCTTCACCGATCCGAAGGGCTCTGCGATTGCCGAGAAGCAGTTCCTCGTCGACGATTTCGTGCCGGACCGCACCGAGTTCGACCTGACGAGCGAAGCAAAGGCGATCGAGATCGGCACCCCGGTCGAAGTCGCCGTCGACGGACGCTATCTCTACGGCGCACCGGCCGCGGGTCTGACGCTGGAAGGCGAGATTGCCGTCAGGCCGACACGCCGGAGCGAAGCGTTCAATGGCTATTTCTTCGGCCTCGCCGACGAAGAGGCAAGCGAGGACACGCGCCTGCCGCTGGAAGGCCTGGAGCCGCTCGATGAAAACGGCAAGTCGGTTTTCCATGTCGATCTGGCCGAAGTCCCCGGAACGACGCAGCTGCTCTACGCCAATGTGACGGTTCGCATGCGCGAGGCCGGCGGCCGCGCGGTCGAGCGCACATTGACCCTTCCGGTGAAACCCGAGGGACCGATGATCGGCATCAAGCCGGAGTTCTCCGGCGACCTCGCCGAAAACTCGGTCGGGAAATTCCACGTCATCGCCGTCGACGCGGACGGCACCAGAACCGCGATGCCGGGTCTCCCCTGGAAGCTGATCAGCGTCGAACGGAACTATCAGTGGTATCGCGACGGCACCGCCTGGAAATACGAGCCGGTCATCTCCACCAAACAGGTCGCGAGCGGCTCGGCCGACGTGACGGAGGATGGCGCCGAAATTTCGGTCCCGGTCGGCTGGGGCCGTTATCGGCTGGAGATCGAGGCGGGGGCCCTTGACGGGCCGGCTTCGAGCGTTGAGTTCGATTCAGGCTGGTATGTCGAGGCCACCTCCACGGAGACCCCGGACGGGCTGGAGATCGCTCTCGACAAGGAGAACTACGCGGTCGGGGAGACGGCGAAGCTCAAGGTCTCGCCGCGCTTTGCCGGCGAACTGCTGGTGACTGTCGGCACGGAAACCCTTGTCACGACAAAGACCGCAACCATTGCCGAAACGGGCGGCGAGGTGGAACTGCCGGTGACGGCCGACTGGGGTACCGGCGCCTATGTCACCGCGACGCTTTACCGCCCGGGCGAAGCCCAGGAGAGCCGCATGCCCATGCGGGCGATCGGCATCAAGTGGCTCGCCGTCGATCCGGCGGACCGAAAGCTCGCAGTCAGCCTGGACGCGCCCGAGAAAACCGAGCCGCGCCGGCCGCTCGATATCGGCCTTCAGGTACGGGGCGCCGGCGCCAATGAAGACGCCTATGTCACGGTTGCCGCAGTCGACGTCGGCATCCTCAACCTGACGCGCTACGAAGCTCCGGACCCCGACGGATGGTATTTCGGTCAGAGGCGGCTCGGCCTCGAGATGCGCGATCTCTACGGCCGATTGATCGACGGCTCGCTCGGCGCGACCGGCCGGCTGCGCACGGGCGGCGACGGCGGACAAATGCCGCTCCAGGGCAGCCCCCCAACCGAAAAGCTCGTCGCCTTCTTCTCGGGCGCCATCAAGCTCGACGCCGAAGGCATGGCGAACATGCGCTTCGACATTCCGCAATTCAACGGAACGGCGCGGATCATGGCGGTCGCCTGGACGAAATCCGGCGTCGGCCACGCGGTCAAGGACGTGGTCATCCGCGATCCGGTCGTCGTGACCGCAAGCCTCCCGAAGTTCCTGGCGCCGGGAGACCGGGCCGAATTGCGGCTCGATGTCGCCAACACCGACGGGCCGGCGGGCGATTATCAGCTGCAGGTCACGACCAACGGCCCGGTCACCGTCGAACAGACAGCGGCCGAGATGGTGAACCTCGACGCCGGCGGCAAATCCGCTCTGACTCTGCCGCTCGCCGGCCAGTATCCGGGAGACGGTCTCGTCACCGTCAGGCTCTCGAACGCCGCGGGCCTGTCGCTGGAGCAGACGCTGAACATTCCTGTCCGCCCGGCTGCCCTTCCGGTCACACAGCGTCATGTCGTCAATGTCGCCGCCGGCAGCAGCCTCACGGTGGACGAGCAATTGCTTGCCGACAGCCTGCTGCAGGGCGCTTCGGTCAGCCTCAACGTGACGCGTTCGGCCGCCTTCGACATCCCGGCGCTTCTGATGACGCTCGACCGCTATCCCTACGGCTGCGCCGAGCAGACGACGAGCCGCGCCTTGCCCTTGCTCTATCTCAGCGAGCTTGCCAAGCAAGCCGGGCTTGGCGACGACGAAGGTGTGAAGAAGCGCGTGCAGGAGGCGATCTACCGGGTCCTTGCATATCAATCCTCCGCCGGCAGTTTCGGCCTTTGGAGCCCCGGCTCCGGCGATCTCTGGCTCGATGCATACGTCACCGATTTCCTTACCCGCGCGCGGGAACAGAAATTCGACGTGCCGGAACAATCGATGGTGCAGGCACTCGAGAACCTGCAGAACGCGCTGAGCTACGAGACCAACGTCAAGGACCGCGGCAACGAGATCGCCTATGCGCTCTATGTCCTTGCGCGCAACCGCAAGGCCGCTATCAGCGATCTGCGCTATTATGCGGACGCGATGCTCGGCGATTTCCCGACCCCGCTCGCCAAGGCCCATATCGCCGCGGCGCTCGCGCTCTATGGCGATGCCCGGCGCTCGCAGGATATCTTCGCGGCCGCGGCCAACATGTCGACCGGGCTCGTCAATGTCAGCCTCGCCCGCTCCGACTACGGCTCTTCGCTTCGCGACGGCGCGGCCGTGCTGGCGCTGGCAGCCGAGAGCCGGCCCGTGCCGCCGATCATTCCCGAGCTATCCAGGGTCGTTGCCCGGGAGTGGCAGCAGGCTAGATACACGAGCACCCAGGAACAGACCTGGATGCTCCTTGCCGCACGCGCGATCCAGGGGGGCGACGAGGACATGAGGATCGAGGTCAACGGAGCAGCGCGCACGGGCAGTTACGCCGCCCACATGACCGGCGACGCGCTGATCGAGCATTCGGTCGTTATCCGCAACGAAGGCACCGACGCGGTCTCCGCCGTGGTCACGACGGTGGCGGCGCCGGCGCAGCCGCTCTCGGCCGGCGGCGAAGGCTTCGCCATCGAGCGGAGCTATTACACGCTCGACGGAACGGCGGCCAATGTCAGCGAGGCCCGGCAGAACGAGCGCTATGTCGTGGTGCTGAAGGTGACCGAGACCAACGACTGGCCGTCCCGGGTGCTCATCACCGATCTCCTGCCCGCCGGTTTCGAGATCGACAATCCAAGTCTCGTCGACAGCGCCCAGCTCTCGAATTTCGAATGGATCGGCGAAGTCGAGGCTGCCCATACAGAATTCCGCAGCGACCGCTTCGTGGCCGCCTTCGACCGTTCGACGGGCGACAACCGCGAGATCACGCTCGCCTATGTCGTGCGCGCGGTGACGCCCGGCACCTACGACCATCCGGCCGCGAACGTCGAGGACATGTACCGGCCGCAATTCTCGGCGCGCACGGCGACGGGCCGCATGGAGGTGCAGGCAGCCCAGTAGGACGCAGGATGATGTTCTCTCGGCGAAAGTCGTACCGCAACGGCATTGTGCCGGCCCCACGCCTCCCATCCGGACGCGGCCGGGCGATCGTCGCGTTATCCCTCGCCCTAATCCTGTCCGCACTCGCAGTCTTCACCCTCGAATGGGCCGACAGGACCTTTCCGCCGCCCCTCTCCGAGGCCGATACGGTCTCGGCCGAAGTTCTCGACAGAGACGGCCACCTCCTGCGCGCCTTCGCGGCCAAGGATGGACTGTGGCGGCTGAAGACGACCGCGCAGGACGTCGACCCGCGCTTCATCGAGATGCTGATCGCCTATGAAGACCAGCGCTTTCGCGAACATCACGGGGTCGACCCGTTGGCGCTCGCTCGTGCCGCGCTGCAATTCGTCACCAACGGCCGTATCGTCTCCGGCGCATCGACGCTTTCCATGCAGGTGGCGAGGCTTATCGAGCCGCGCGAGCGGCGGACGCTGGGGGCGAAGCTCCTGCAGGTGGCGCGCGCTATCCAAATCGAACGGCGCCTCGGCAAGGACGAGATTCTCGATCTCTATCTGACCCATGCGCCCTATGGCGGCAATCTCGAGGGCGTGCGCGCGGCAAGCCTCGCCTGGTTCGGCAAGGAGCCGCGCCGCCTCTCGGCGGGAGAGGCAGCACTGCTCGTCGCGCTGCCGCAACTTCCGGAAAAGCGCCGGCCCGACCGCAATCTTGCCGCCGCCGAAGCGGCCCGCAAACGCGTGCTCGCCCGCGCGGCGGTCGCCAGGGTCATTGGCGAAGGCGAAGCGGAGCGGGCGGCGATGACCGCCACACCGACGCGGCGCCTGCAGCTTCCCGCCCATGCTGCCCATCTCGCCGAGGCGGCGCGGCGCAAGGATCCGGCGGGGCGCCGGCATCCGACGACGCTTAGCCGCAATATCCAACGCGGCCTCGAAGGCGTCGCACGTGAAGGTGCTGCAAGGCTCGGTCCCAAAGTGTCGGTCGCCATGGTCATGGCCGATATCAGGACCGGCGAGATCGTCGGCGAGGTTGGCTCGGCCGACTATTTCGACGCAAGCCGCTCGGGCTGGATCGACATGTCGCGCATCACCCGCTCCCCCGGATCGACGCTGAAACCCTTCATCTACGGTCTTGCCTTCGAGGAGGGTCTCGTCAGCCAGGAGACGATCATCGAAGACCGGCCGGCGGACTTCTTCGGCTATCGGCCGCGCAATTTCGACATGAATTATCAGGGCGACGTCACGGTACGCCAGGCGCTGCAACTGTCCCTGAACGTGCCGGCGATCCGCCTGCTCGATGCCGTCGGTCCGTCGCGCCTGATGGTGCGCTTCCGGCGCGCCGACGTCAGGCCGAAATTGCCGCCGCACGAGGCGCCGGGGCTTGCGATCGGCCTCGGCGGCGTCGGCATCACGCTTCGCGAGCTCGTGCAGCTCTATGCGGGCCTTGCGAACCAGGGCTGGCCAGTGCGCCTCGGCGACGGCATCGAAGGCGTCCCCGGTCCCACCGACGGCGAGCCGCTGCTGTCGACGGTCGCCGCCTGGCATGTCGCCGACATACTCTCGGACGTGCTGCCACCGGCGGGAAGCCGCCGGCACGGCATCGCCTACAAGACCGGCACCAGCTACGGCTATCGCGACGCCTGGTCCGTAGGCTTCGACGGCCGCTATGTGCTCGGTGTCTGGGTGGGCAGGCCCGACAATGGCGCGGTGCCCGGCTTGACCGGTTACGGTGCGGCGGCGCCGATTCTGTTCGAAGGATTCGCCAAGTCGGGGATCGCCATCACACCCCTGCCCGGCCCGCCCGCGGGCGCCGTCCGGCTTGTCCAGGCCGATCTGCCGATCAGCCAGCGACGCTTCTCCGTCACCGCGAACGGGCTGCTTTCGGCCTCGGTCCGTGAAGCGGCGCCGCAGATCGTGTTCCCGCCGGAAGGCGCCCGCGTCGAGCTTGGCGCGCAACGGAATGACGGGATCACGCCCTTGACGCTGAAGCTCCAGGGCGGCCGGGCGCCCTTCCGCTGGCTTGCCAATGGCCGTCCGCTGCCCGACGTGACCCGACGGCGCGTCAGTCAATGGCAGCCGGATGGCGGCGGCTACTCGACGCTCACGGTCATCGATGCGCTGGGGCGTGCCGCCAGCGTTCGCGTCTTCGTCCAGTGAAACGATATGGACGCTCCAACCGACCGCCGGTCCGCCCCCTTCACGCCGTTTGCGCAGCCTTGACGGTATCGCCTTGCGGCTCGTGGGCCGGCGGCGCCATAACGAGCGGCATGCCCGCTTCAAGGCAAGCGGCGATGAAGGCTTCCCGCGCCACTGCCGCCGGCGTCATCCGGTTCAACGCCCGCCGACAGGTCCGCACCGCCCGTTCGTAGCGCTCGCCCTTCCTGAGCGGCCACTCGTTTTCCAGGAAGTCGAGGGCCTCGTAAACGGAGGCAAAAGTGTGCGTCAGACCGTTGGAAAGGCGCACGGTGAGAGGGATCGTCCAGGGGATCTCATTGAGAAGCATTTTTCCTCCTTTCTATGCCGTCAACGAATTGCACGCCCGCTGCACTCCCACGGGTCGAACAGTCCATGCAGCGCTGCGGGGCCATATTGATCTCTGCGCGTCTCGAAAACGTATCGCGCTGAACAGATATTGGAGCGGAAAAGGTAAATTCAAGAACCCCGATCAGCGGCTTGGGCCCTCGTTCGATCGGCCGGTTTTCGCGGTCGCCGGGGGGGCCGGGAAACGGACGAAAATCGATGTTCGGGGGCCTTGAAACCCGGCTTAGAGTGACTAAATCGAGTGCGAGAGCCGCCTGTAAGGGGCTCGCAGTCGAGGAGCTCCGTTCTCTTCGGCGCTCCTCATCGTCCATGTTGCTCAAGGAGGATATGGCTATGAGAACAAGCTTCGATTTCTCGCCGCTGTCGCGCTCCAGCGTTGGCTTCGAACATCTGTTCGACCTCTTGGATTCCGCAAGTCGCCTGGCGCCCAACGACAACTGGCCGCCCTACGACATCGTGCGGGTCGGCGAGAACCAGTACCGGATTGCAATGTCGGTAGCGGGCTTCGCCCCGGACGAGATCACCATCACGCACGAGCAGCAGATGTTGACCGTCACCGGTGCGAAAGCCGGAGAAGACGACACCGAATATCTCTACCGCGGTATTGCCGCACGCAACTTCGAGCGTCGCTTCCAGCTCGCCGACTTCGTAACGGTCACCGGCGCCAACCTCGCCAACGGCCTGCTCAAAATCGATCTCGTCCGTGAGATTCCCGAGCAGATGAAGCCGCGTCGGATTGAGATACATCAGGCAGAAGCATTGTCGGCCGGCGAAGCCTCGAAACAGATCGAAGGCGAAAAGCACGCAGCGTAGCCGCGGCTGGGCAGTGCACCCGAATGCAAATGCCCCTCATCCGCTTGCCGGCACCTTCTCCCCGCATGCGGGGAGAAGGGACTCGCGGCTTCAGCCCGTTCCCTCTCCCCGTTTACGGGAGAGGGCTAGGGTGAGGGGCAAAAAATAGCGGAAATTCAAGATATTATTTACTCGCTTTGAATACCTTAGCTATACCGTCGCCAGTGCCCTGACAGCCTCGGCCTTCGTCTCCCGCCGCCCGCTCTTCATCGGCCTGCCCGCAACATATACCTCGGCCACCGAGCGGTCGTCGCCCATGGTCTGCAGAATGAAAAGCTCTTCGGCAAGCGTCGAGGCAACCTGCATCCTCAGCTCCATGGCCGGCTTGGCGCGGCTGTCGAGGACGACGATGTCCGCATCCGCGCCGCCGTGCAGCGAGCCGATCCGGTGTTCCAGATCGAGCGCGCGCGCGTTGCCGAGCGTCAACATGTAGAAGGAGTTGAGCGGAGAGAGCCGCTGGCCCTGTAGGTGCAGAACCTTGTAGGCCTCATCCATCGTTTCCAGCATCGAGAAGCTCGTGCCACCGCCGACATCGGTCGCAACCGCGTGACGCGCGCCGAGCCTGTCGAAACGGTCGCGATCGAAGAGGCCGCTGCCGAGGAAGAGGTTCGAGGTCGGGCAGAAGACGCCGACCGCCCCGGTTTCTGCGAAGACCGATATTTCGCGGTCGCTCAGATGGATGCAGTGGCCGAGCAGAGTCTTGCGGCCGAGAAGCTCGTAGCGCGCATAAATGTCGGTATAGTCCTTCGCTTCCGGATAGAGCGACGTGGCGAAAGCGATTTCGTCGCGGTTTTCGGACAGGTGGGTCTGAACGTAGCAATCCGGATGCTCGGCAGCGAGCACGCGGCTCACCTCCATCTGCTCCGGCGTCGAGGTGATCGCAAAACGCGGACTGATCGCATAATGCGCGCGGCCGCGGCCATGCCACCTGGCGATGAGCGCCTTTGTCTCGTCATAGCCCTTCTCGGGCGTGTCCCGCAACGCGTCGGGCGCGTTGCGGTCCATCATCACCTTGCCGCCGATCATCAGCATGTTGCGCTCTTCGGCTGCCGTGAAGAAGGCGTCGACGCTTTCCGGATGCACCGAGCAATAGGCGGCCGCCGTCGTCGTGCCGTTGGACAGGAGTTCGTCCATGAAGCGGCCGGCAATGAAGGCCGCGTGCTCGGGCGCCTTGAACTTCTGCTCCTCGACGAAGATGTAGGTGTTCAGCCATTCGAGGAGCTGCGCACCGTAGGAGGCGATCGCCTGCGTCTGCGGGAAATGCAGGTGCGTATCGATGAAACCGGGCATTACCAGGTGCGGCCGATGATCGGCGATCTCTACGCTGGGGCCCGCCTGTTTCGCCACGTCGCCGTAAGGACCGACGCCGGCGATCTTGCCTTTGCTCACGAAAACGGCGCCGTCCTCGAAGAAACGATAGGAGCCGGCATCGTCGACGCTCTCGGGCTCCTTGACGAAAGTCAGCACGCGGCCGCGGATCAAGAGATCGCTCATTCGACTTTTCCTTCCTTTACAGTCGTCTCGTACCAGCTGGCGATAAGCTGGCGTTCCTCGTCGGTGATGCCCGTGACATTGGCGGGCGGCATGGCATGCGAGCGCCCCGCCTGCAGGTAGATTTCGCGGGCATGCGCGACGATGTCGCCGTCGGCTTCGAGAACGACGCCCTTCGGCGGCACGATTATGCCTTCCCATCCCGGCTCGCGCGCATGGCACATGGAACAGCGGCCGAGCACGGTGTCGCGCACTTTGGAAAAATCCGGCGACGCGACGACGGCCTCGACGGCCGTCGAAGCCCTGGCCTCTCCGCCTTCGGAGAGGACCTTGGGCACGGTGGAGAGCCACATGATGGTGATGAACAGAAGCACCGTCGCGAGCCAGGTCCAGGTCGGGCTGCCCTTGTTGGCGTGGCGGGTGTTGAACCAATGGCGGATCGTGACGCCCATGAGGAAGACCAGCGAGGCGATGATCCAGTTATACTGCGTCCCGAAGGCGAGCGGATAATGGTTCGACAGCATCAGGAACAGCACGGGCAGCGTCAGATAGTTGTTGTGCGTCGAACGCTGCTTCGCCTGCCTTCCGAGCGCAGGATCGGGCGTGCGGCCTGCGATCAGGTCGGCAACGACCTTCTTCTGGTTCGGGATGATGATGAAGAACACATTGGCCGACATGATCGTGGCGGTGAACGCGCCGAGATGCAGATAGGCGGCACGCCCCGTGAAGAGCTGGGTGTAGCCCCAGGCGACGGTGACGAGGATGAAATAGAGCAGCACCATCAGCCGCGTATTGTCGTTGCCGAACGGCGAACGGCAGATCATGTCATAGGCAAGCCAGCCGAAGCCAAGCGAAGCCAGCGAGATGGCGATTGCCATCGGCTTCGAAACGTCGAGCACGTTCGGATCGATGAGGTAGAGGTCCGCGCCGGCATAATAGACGAGCGCAAGCATGCCGAAACCCGAGAGCCAGGTGACGTAGGACTCCCACTTGAACCAGATCAGGTGCTCCGGCATGTTTTCCGGCGCAACCAGATATTTCTGGATGTGGTAGAAGCCGCCGCCATGCACCTGCCACTCTTCGCCATAGGCGCCGACCGGCATTCCCGGACGCTGCTTCAGCCCCAGGTCGAGTGCGACGAAGTAAAAGGATGAGCCGATCCAGGCGATGCCGGTGACGACATGCAGCCATCTGACCGCAAATGTCAGCCAATCCCAGGCGATGGCATACTCGTACATTGAGTTCTCCCCATTTCTCTCGCGTTCATTATGTGTCATTGCTTGGGGAGGCGGGAACGGCGCCATCGCACCAACTCTTTCAAAAAAAACTATAAAATCGAAGGGAGGCCGGAGCGCTACGTTCGCGCCGGAAGAGCAGAGGCGGAAGCATGTCCTATCTCGATAATGTGCGTGTGTTCGTGCGCGTCGTGGAACTTGGAACGCTGTCGGCAGCGGGCCGCGATCAGCGCGTCACGCCGGCAGTTGCCAGCAACAGAATCAAGGAGTTGGAGCGGCATATGGGCGTGCGCCTGTTCAACCGCACCACCCGAAAACTGACGCCGACCGAGCACGGACGGGTCTTCTACGAAGGCGCGGTAAAGATCCTCGAGGCGGTGAACGAGGCGGAGAGCGCGATTGCCGATCTTTCAAGAAATCCGAAGGGAGCGCTGAAGATCACCGCCCCGCTCGGCATCGGCCGGCGACTGATCGCGCCCGGCATACCGGAGTTCCACGACCGCTATCCGGATATCGAGGTGCGGTTGCGCCTCTCCGATCATAATGTCGACATCCTTGCCGAGGGCGTCGACATCGCGTTCAAGCTCGGCATACTCGAGGATTCGAACCTGCGCATGCGCGGCATCATGAACTGCGACCGCGTGCTCTGTGGGTCGCCGCGCTATTTCGAAAGGCGCGGCATCCCATCGTCGCCGGACGACCTCCTCAGCCATAGCCATGACTGTCTTCTGCTGCGCTATCCCGGGTCGAAGGAATATTACTGGACCTTGCAGACGCCGGATGGCGTCCGCAAGTTCGAGGTCGGCGGCCCCTATGATTCGGATGATGGCGACGTGCTCACCCAGTGGGCGCTCGACGGACGCGGCATCGTCAACAAGCCGCTCTTCGAGGTGAAACAGCATATCGATGAGGGCTTGCTCGTCCCGGTGCTCGTGGAGACGCCGCCGCTCGGTGCACAGCTCGCGGCGATCTACCCTCACAAGCGCTTCCAGGATCCGAAGGTGCGGTTGATGATCGACTTCATGGCCGAGCGCTGTCAGCGGCTGATCGGCAAGATGCTGGCGGAGCCTGCCGAAGTGCAGGAGCGTTCCAGCGCTTGAGCGAAGCGCCCTCAGGGCACAAGCACGACCTTACCGATCGTTCGGCGGCTCTCGATCGCCCGGTGTGCGTCCGCGGCCCGATCAAGCGAAAAGCGACTGTCGATCGCGACCGTCAAGGCGCCCGCTTGCGCCCGGGTGAAAAGCTCGGTGAGGTCCGCCTTCAATCCGGCGAGGTTCAAGAGCGGCAGTAAGGCGAAGCCGCGCAGGGATTGGTTCAGTGCGAACATCGATTCTACTTGCCGGCCGCTCAACGCAAACCTGCCGAGGGCACCGAAAACCAGCTCTCCCGCCGGTACCAGCAGATCGATCGCAGCGTGGGTAAATTCGCCGCCGACGAAATCGTAAAGAATGTCGACCCCGCCACCGTTCAAAGCGCCCCTGAGCGTTGCCGTCCAATCAGGCGCCGCATAGTTGATGCCGAGGTGAGCACCGAGTGAACAGGCGGAGTCGAGCTTTTTCTGCGAACTTGCAACGGCAACAATCGTCCGCGCGCCGCCGTCCCTTGCCAATTGCACGAGCAGTGAACCCACACCGCCTGCCGCAGCGCTGATCAGCAGCGTTTTGTTCTGCAGCGAGCTTTGCCGGACGAGATAAAGAGCCGTGAGGCCCTGCACCATCATGGCAACAGCGGCTTCAAAGGAAAGTCCGTCCGGGATCGGTACCAGCATCGCGGCATCGACCGATACATATTCGGCATATCCGCCGGTACCCCGCCCATGAGCGAACATCGGGACCGCGACACGACTGCCGATGAGATCCTGGGAAAGATCCTCCCCGACCGCTACGACGACGCCGGCGACCTCCACACCTGGGATCATCGGCAGTTCCGGCGTGACCGCGTAGCGATCCTGCCGCATCAGAACCTCGAAATAGTTGACTCCAACGGCGCCCACGCGGACGAGCGCCTCGCACCTTCCCGGACTCGGTGTAGCGACATCGACGCTTTGGAGCACGTCTGGCGACCCGAAGCGGCGGAACTCAATGGCCTTCATAAGAACTTGCCTCGAAACTGTTGGTTTGCGCGGCTATTTAGGGCTAGTCTTCAGACCGCATCTACACACTCTTTCGTTCCATACTGACCGATGGGTAACCATGGCTGAGATCATAAAGAAATTGCCGGTGCTGCCCTCCGAGCGCGCACTCAAAGTGATCTCCGGACGCTGGAAAGCCATCATCCTCTACCATCTGTTCGATAGGCCGAAGCGGCTGTCCGAGTTGCGAAGGCTGATACCCGCCGTCAGCCAGAAAGTGCTGATCCAGCAGCTCCGCGAAATGGAGGAGCATGGCCTCGTACTCAGGGAGATTTTCCGCGAGATACCGCCGCGCGTCGAATATTCCGCGACGACGCTCGGCCTCAGCCTCGAGCCCGTCCTGCTGGCACTTTGCGAGTGGGGTCAGCGCCACGCCGCCGAACTGAACGAGGTCGAACACGTGACAGACTGCGTGATCCGCCCGCGAAAGGGCGACAACCGGGCTATGCCTTGATCGATCTCCGGCTCTTCGGGGTGGGCGCGCGAGGCTGCAGATGGCAGTTGAGCGCCGCAGTCATTATCTCGGCCGCGGCAAGCGCTGCGATCACCGGCGGCCGCTTGTCCTTCACCGCCGTACCGCCGATCGGGCAGACGAGCCTCTCGAAAAGCTCAGGACGATTGACCTCTCGCAACAGCCAGTTCTTGAAAGTCGCGCGTTTCGTCTTCGAGCCTATCATGCCGACGTAACTGGCGTCTTCGCGCCCGAGCGCCTCAGTCGCGATCAGGAAGTCGAGTGCGTGATCGTGGGTGAGGACGACGAAGGCGCTGCCCGGCGGCGCGTCGCGCACGATGGCTTCGGGCATTGCGGTCAGGCAGGTCTCGATACCCGGCACGTCGGCGGCCGAGAGTTCGGGCTCGCGCGTGTCGACGAGAACGGTCCTGAGCGGCACGTGCGACAGCGCCATTGCGAGCGCGTTGCCGACGTGGCCGGCGCCGAAGATATAGACATGCGGCCGATGCGCGATCTCATCGTCGCTGCGTTCGATAAGTGCCGCACGCGTGTCCGCGTCGACCTTTTTGAAAGAAAGCGCGACGTGACCGCCGCAGCATTGGCCGATCTCCGGGCCGAGGGGGATCGCCAATCGGAGATCCGCGTTCGCCCCTTGACCGAGCTTGCGCGCGTGGTCGATCGCCATGAATTCAAGCTGTCCGCCACCGATCGTGGCGAAGGTGCGATCTTTTGAGACGAGCATCCAGGCATCCGCATCGCGCGGCGTCGAGCCTGCCGCGCTCGCCACCTCGACAAGCACGCAGGCCGTTTCACGGCTCAGGAAATCACGTATGTCCTCTCTGCGCGCCATCTCAGTCATCCACTATCTTCGCCGCGCGATCGTCCCTAGCCGGCCCGGGCGGCGCGCAGGCGCTCGACCGCCATCAGCACGCGCTCCGGCGTTGCCGGGGCATCGATACGCGGCGGAATACGATAATCCGCGACGCTCGCCGCCGCCATGGATATCGCCTCCAGAACCGAAATCCCCAGCATGAAGGGAGGTTCCCCGACCGCCTTCGAGCGCCGGATCGTCTCCTCCCTGTTGATGGACCATTCGGCCAGACGCACGTTGAAGACGCGCGGGCGATCGGACGCGAGCGGGATCTTGTAGGTGGAGGGCGCATGCGTCCGCAACCGGCCCTTGGCATCCCACCAGAGTTCCTCCGTCGTCAGCCAGCCCATGCCCTGGACGAAGGCACCCTCGACCTGACCGAGGTCGAGCGCCGGGTTCAGCGACTTGCCGACATCGTGGATGATATCGGTCCGCTCGACCTGGTATTCGCCGGTCAGCGTGTCGACGCTGACCTCGGAGCACGAGGCGCCGTAGGCGAAGTAATAGAACGGACGCCCCCGCCCCTCGGCGCGGCTCCAGTGGATCTTCGGGGTCTTGTAGAATCCGGCCGCCGAAAGCTGCACGCGCGCGGCATAAGCCGCCTTGATAAGATCGGCAAAGGCGATGCGCTCGGCGCCGATCCGAACCGTGTTGGGCTCGAAGGCGATATCAGCTTCGCCGACGCCGTAGTGCTCGGCCGCGAAGCGCACGAGCCGCTCCTTGATCTGCTGGCAGGCATTGGCGGCTGCCATGCCGTTGAGGTCCGAACCGGACGAAGCGGCCGTCGCCGAGGTGTTCGGCACCTTGCCGGTCGAGGTCGCCGTCACCTTTATATGGTCGAGATCGACCTGGAACTCGTCCGCCACGACCTGCGCCACCTTGGTGTATAGCCCCTGCCCCATCTCCGTGCCGCCGTGGTTCAGCTGGATCGAACCGTCCGTATAGACATGGACCAGGGCGCCGGCCTGGTTGTATTCCGTCTTGGTGAAAGAGATGCCGAATTTCACCGGCGTCAGCGCGATGCCGCGCTTGATGACGGGGCTCTCGCGGTTGAAGGCGATGGCCGCCTGCCGCCGGGCGGCATAGTCGGACGAAGCCTCGAGCTCCTCGATGATCCGGCCGATGATGTTGTCTTCCACCGTCTGGTGGTACGGCGTCAGGTTGCGCCCCTCGCCGCCGTAGAAATTGAGCTTGCGGATTTCCAGCGGGTCCTTGCCGAGCGCATAGGCGACGTCTTCGATCATCCGCTCGCCGCCGACCATGCCCTGCGGTCCGCCGAACCCCCGGAACGCGGTGTTCGAGACCGTGTTGGTCTTCAGCGGGCGCGAGCGCAGCCGAACATTCGGGTAGAAATAGCAGTTGTCGGCGTGGAAGAGCGCGCGGTCGGTCACCGGTCCGGAAAGGTCGGCCGAGAAGCCGCAGCGGGCGGCGAAGACGGCATCCACCGCCTCGATGCGGCCATCGTCGTCGAAGCCGACCTTGTAGTCGACGTGGAAGTCGTGGCGCTTGCCCGTCGCCGTCATGTCGTCGTCGCGGTCGGGGCGCACCTTGATCGCGCGGCGGTATTTCCTCGCCGCCACTGCCGCAACCGCGGCGAAAAGATTTGCCTGCGTCTCCTTGCCGCCGAATCCGCCGCCCATGCGCCGGACGTTGACGGTCACGGCATTCGACGGCACGCCCAGCACATGGGCGACCATGAGCTGGGTCTCGCTCGGATGCTGGGTCGAGGAGAAGACGGTGACTTCATCATCTTCGCCGGGAATGGCGAAGGAGATCTGGCCTTCGAGATAGAAGTGATCCTGGCCCCCGATGCGCATCTCGCCCGAAACGGTGTTTTTCGCCTTGGCAAAGCCGGCATCGATGTCGCCACGCTCGAGCTTCAGGGGATCGATCACCAGCGGATAGTTCGCAGCCGCCGCTTCGAGAACATCCGTCACATGCGGCAGATCGCGATAATCGATCTTTACCTTGGCGGCCGCGCGCCGGGCGGCCTCGCGCGAGGTGGCGATGACCGCGAAGATCGGCTGGCCGTGGAACTCGACCTTGCCGGCCGCGAAGACCGGATCGTCGTGCTTGTGCGCCGGGCTGATATCGTTTTCGCCGGGTATGTCCTCCGCCGTGAGCACTCCCACGACACCCGGACTGTTGCGCACCGCCTCGAAATCCACCGACAGGATTTCGGCATGCGCGCGCTGCGACAGCCCCAGATAGCCGTGAAGCGTACCGGCGGGCTCGGGAATATCGTCTATATACTCGGCGGTTCCGGAAACATGCTTGTGACCGGATTCGTGGCGTTCCTTGTCGTGGACGGCGCCGCGGACGCGATCGACGGGCTGCATCACATTCATGGGTCCACCCTCTCTACAGAGCCACCGCGACCGTGCGGTCGATCCGGATATTGCGCGTTTCCTGCGTTTCCAGATGGAAGCGCCGCAGGAGATTCCTGGCAACGAGCATCCGATATTCAGAAGAGGCGCGCCAGTCGGTGAGCGGCGTGAAATCCCGCTCAAAGGCCGCCACGCCAGCCTCGATGGCAGCGTCGTTCCATTGCGCGCCCTTGAGAGCGGCCTCCACATTCGACGCGCGCTTCGGCGTGCCCGCCATGCCGCCAAAAGCGATAGCGACGTCGGCAACCTTGCCGTCACCGTCGAACTTCACGCGGAACGCGCCGCAGACTGCGGAAATATCTTCATCGAAGCGTTTCGTGATCTTGTAGACCGCGAAGCGCTCGGTCTCGTCCAGGAAGGGAATCCGGACAGTCTCGACGAATTCGCCGGGCTCGCGATCCTGTTTGCCGTATTCGATGAAGAAGGCTTCCAGAGGCAGCGTGCGGCGGCTTGTTCCCTTGCGCAGGGTCACCGAAGCGCCAAGTGCGATCAGCGCCGGCGGCGTGTCGCCGATCGGCGAACCGTTGGCGATATTGCCCCCGACCGTGCCCATGTTGCGCACCTGCTCGCCGCCGATGCGGTCCCAGAGCTCGCGCAATTGCGGGAAGTGCCGGACGATGACCGGATAGGCCTCCGTGTAGCTTACGCCGGCGGCAAGGGTGATACCGTCCGGCGCGATGGAAATCCGCCGCAGTTCTTCCAGATGCGAGAGATGGACGACCGGCGCGATGTCGCGCATGAATTTCGTGACCCAGAGCCCGACATCGGTCGAACCGGCGACGATCGTCGCCTCGGGGTTCGCCTCGAGAACCGCAGCGAAATCGTCCAGCGAGGCCGGAAGCACGACGCGCTGGTCTTCGCCGCCGATCTCGACGCGGCGGCCGTCCCGAAGCGCCTCCAGCTGCCGCGTGATCTCCTCGCGTTCCACAATCAGCGGGTCCTTGCCGAGCTCGCCGACCGATGCAATCGCTTCCGCCGCCCGAATGATCGCCGCATAACCGGTGCAGCGACAGAGATTGCCCTGCAGCGCCTTCTCGATTTCCTGAACGCTCGGCTTCGCATTCGTCATCCAGAGGCCGTAGAGCGACATCACGAAACCGGGTGTGCAGAAGCCGCATTGCGAGGCGTGCGTGTCGACCATCGCCTGCTGCACGGGATGCAGCGGCCCGTTCGGCTGCGCAAGCGCTTCGACCGTCACCACATGGCAGCCGTCAAGCGATGCCACGAAGCGGATGCAGGCGTTGACCGATTCGTATTTGAGCTTGCCGTCGAGAAGCCGGCCGACAAGCACGGTGCAGGCGCCGCAGTCGCCTTCCGCGCAGCCTTCCTTCGTGCCGCGCAGACTCCGGCCGATGCGTAGAAAGTCCAGCAGCGTCTGCACCGGCGAGACATCGGCAAGCTCGACGGACCGGTCATTCAAAAGGAAACGGATCGTATTGCGGATTTCGGTCGTCATTGCCGTCAGCTCCCGCGATAGGTGGAATAGCCGTAGGGCGAAAGCAGGAGCGGCACGTGATAATGCGCGGCCCGGTCGGCGATCCCGAAGCGGATCGGAATCACGTCGAGAAACGGGTTCGCGCCGCGCTCGGCCGCAGTGCCGAGATATTCGCCGGCGTGAAAGCGCAGTTCGTAGGTGCCGGTTTCCATCGTGGAGCCGTTGAGAAGCGGCGCATCGCAGCGCCCGTCATCGTTGGTGCGGGTCGACGAGAGAAGCTCCGTCCGTTCACCTTCAATCCGGTAGAGATCGATGCGCAGATTGCCTGCCGGTTTCCCGCTCGCCGTGTCCAGCACGTGGGTCGTCAGACGCCCGGGCGTTCCGTCTTGAACTTGCATTCTGTCGCTCCTCCGAAAGTCAGCATCGAGGATAGAGTATCCGAAGCGCGGGCGCCCTTGTGTAGCGGGCTCAACCTTCGAGACTTTCAAATTTTTCGGGGGGAATGGCGGGGCGGAATTCTCGCTACGAATTGGGCCACGAGACAATCTCTGGAGGAGCTGCTGCTATGAGGTATCCCCGCGATCTCCTGGGCCATGGTCCGAACCCGCGTGTCGCCTGGCCCGATGGCGCCCGGATCGCCGTGCAATTCGTGATCAATTACGAGGAGGGCGGAGAGAACTGCGTGCTTCACGGTGACGCGGCGTCGGAGGCCTTCCTCTCGGAAATCGTCGGCGCTCAGGCCTGGCCCGCCCAGCGCCACTGGAACATGGAATCAATCTACGAATACGGGGCGCGCGCCGGATTCTGGCGGCTGCACCGGTTGTTCACCGACCGGCAAATACCGGCCACCGTCTACGGCGTCGCCACAGCCCTCAAGCGATCGCCCGCCCAGGTGGCCGCGATGCAGGACGCCGGCTGGGAGATCGCCTCCCACGGCCTCAAATGGATCGAGCACAAGGATTTCGACGCCGAGCGCGAGCGCGCCGAGATCGCCGAGGCGATCCGTCTTCACACGATCGTAACCGGCGAACGGCCGACCGGCTGGTACACCGGCCGCTGCTCCGTGAACACGCTCGACCTCGTGACCGAGGCCGGCGGCTTCGATTACGTCTCCGACGCCTATGCGGACGACCTGCCCTATTGGCATGAACATGCCCGCCGGCACCAGCTCGTCATCCCTTACACCCTCGACGCCAACGACATGCGCTTCGCAACGCCACAGGGCTTCAACAGCGGCGACCAGTTCTTCAGCTATCTGAAGGACAGTTTCGACGTTCTCTATGCCGAGGGAACTGCGGGCGCGCCGAAGATGATGAGCATCGGCCTTCACTGCCGTCTCGTTGGCCGGCCCGGCCGCGCCGCCGCACTGGCGCGCTTCCTCGACTATGTGCAGAGCCACGAGAAGGTCTGGCTCGCCCGCCGCATCGACATTGCCCGTTACTGGGCAGAGACCTATCCGTTCCAGCCGAACGAAGACCGCCCGTCGCGGCTTTCGAAGGATGCCTTCATCGATCGCTTCGGAGGAGTATTCGAGCACTCGGACTGGATCGCCAGACGCGCCTTTGCAGGCGAACTCGGCCCGGCCAACGATACGGCGACGGGACTGCACGCGGCGCTCTGCGCGGTCTTTCGCGAGGCAAGCGAAGAGGAACGGCTTGCCGTCCTCACCGCCCACCCCGATCTTGCCGGCAAGCTCGCCCAGGCGAAGCGCCTGACCGAAAGCTCAACTTCGGAGCAGGCTTCGGCGGGTCTCGACGCGCTGACGGATCAGGAGCGCGAGCGTTTCACGGACCTCAACGATGCCTATGTCGAGAAGTTCGGCTTTCCCTTCATCATGGCCGTCAAGGGGCGCAGCAAGGACGAGATCCTTGCCGCCTTCGAGAACCGTATCGGCAACGATCGGGAGACCGAATTCGTCACCGCGTGCCGGCAGGTGGAGCGGATCGCGCTCCTGCGGCTGCGCGACACGCTACCGGACTGAGGCGGCGCCATGACGCGTGCCGGCGAAATCCTCCCCGGCTTTGCGGGCGGGACCATCAACCTCGCTTCCGCAGGCCTTGGCGCCCGGGCGCTCTTTGCGACGGACGAATTCTTCGGCCCGCTGGAGCGCCTGCTCAAGGACGAACCGGCCGCGTTCCACCCCGGCCTTTACGACGATCACGGCAAATGGATGGACGGCTGGGAAACCCGCCGCCGCCGCGGTGCCGGCCACGACTACGCGGTCATCGCGCTCGCCGCGAAAGGGCGGATTGCCGGCTTCGACGTCGACACGTCGCACTTCACCGGTAATTATCCGAGCGCCTGCTCGATAGAAGCCTGTCATTCGGCGGAAGATCCGGACGAGGCGACCGAGTGGGTCCAACTGCTGCCGGTCACCGGCCTCGGACCGAATGCACATCACTTCTTCGCCGCGCACTCCGACTCGGTCTACAGCCATATCCGGCTGCGCATCTATCCGGATGGAGGTATCGCCCGGCTGCGGGTCTACGGCAATCCCGCACTCGATCTCAAGGCTGTGGCGAACGAGACAATCGATCTTGCGTCCTGCCTGCTCGGCGGTCGGATCGTCGCCTTTTCCAACGGCCATTACGGCCACGAGCGCCTCATTGCGCCAGGCCGGGGCGCGAATATGGGCGACGGCTGGGAAACGCGCCGGCGGCGCGAACCGGGCTACGACTGGATCATCGTCAAGCTTGCCGCACGCGGGCACGTCGATCGGATCCTCGTCGATACCGCGCATTTCAAAGGCAACTATCCGGATGGCTGCTCGCTACAGGCGGCTGATCTCGGGTGCGTGGCCGCCGAGTGCGACATGCTCGTCGCCTCCTCCGCGATGTTCTGGAACGAGCTTCTGCCGCACCGGAAGCTTTCCGCCGACAGCGTCCATGAGTATGGGTCCGATATGTTCAGACATGCCGATCCGGTCACGCATGTGCGCCTGAACATCTACCCGGATGGCGGCGTCAGCCGGCTGCGCATTTACGGCCGGGTCGCTGAGGCGAGCCGCGGGTAGATCTCTTGGCGCCGAACGACTGCCGAAAAGACGGTCTAACTCTTTGATTTACGCGTCCTGCTTTCCGAAAGTAGCTTCCGGTTTTCGGACCGATGCGCTGGCAAATAGGGAAAGGGAGGGCCGCACGGCTCCGCCCCTCATCCGGCCTGCCGGCCACCTTCTCCCCGCAGGCGGGGCGAAGGAGACTCGAGGCCGCCGCCGCTTCTCCCTTCTCCCCATCCAATGGGGAGAAGGTGCCGGCAGGCGGATGAGGGGTATTCGCACGCCCAACCCTGTTCGGTCACTCGGCGAAGAATGCGAAGCGGACGATGAACAGTGCCGCGACGAGCTGGGTCGCCGGGTGGATGACGTTCCACTTGCCGGTGCAGACCTTCAGGACCACGTAGCTTACGAAGCCGAAGGCGAGACCGTTGGCGATCGAATAGGTGAAGGGCATGGCGATAGCGGTTAGCGCCGCGGGTGCCGCCTCCGTCAGGTCGTCCCATTCGATCTCGGTGAGCTCGCGCATCATCAGACCGGCAACGTAAAGCAGTGCCGGCGCGGTCGCATAGGACGGGACAGCGGCGGCAAGCGGCGAGATGAAGAGCGCGGCGAGGAACAGCACCGAGATCGTCAGCGCCGTTAGACCGGTGCGCCCGCCCGCCTGCACGCCCGAGGCGCTTTCGACATAGGCGGTCGTGCTGCTGGTGCCCATCAGCGAGCCGGCGACGATGGCCGAGCTGTCGGCAAGCAATGCACGCCCCAGACGGCTGGCCTTGCCCTCTTCCACCAGTTTCGCGCGCTTGGCGACACCGATCAGCGTGCCGGTCGCGTCGAAGACCTCGACCAGCACGAAGACGAGAATGACGTGGACGAGACCGCCATGCAGGGCGCCCATGATGTCGAGCTGGAGGAAGGTCGGCGCAATGCTCGGAGGCGCAGAGACGATGCCCTGGAATTCCGATACGCCGAGGAACATCGACAGAACCGTTACCACCAGGATGCCGATGAGGATGGATCCGCGGACATTGAGCGCGTCGAGAACGGCGATGACGAAGAAGCCGAGGATCGCGAGCAGCGGTCCGGTCTGCTTGAGATCGCCGAGGCCGACCAGCGTCGCCGGGTTGTCGACGACGATTCCGGCGTTTTTCAGAGCGATGATGCCCAGGAACAGGCCGATACCGGTCGCAATCGCGCTGCGAAGCGAATGCGGTATGCCTGCAATCAGCCAGCTTCGGACCCCCGTGACAGTCAAGAGCAGGAAGATGATGCCGGAGATGAAGACGGCGCCGAGCGCCTGCTGCCAGGTGAAGCCGAGGGCGGCCACGACCGTGAAGGCGAAGAATGCGTTGAGGCCCATGCCCGGCGCCATGCCGATCGGCCAATTGGCGACAAGCGCCATGACGGCAGAGCCGAGAGCGGCCGCAAGACAGGTCGCGACGAAAATCGCGTTGCGGTCCATGCCCGTGGTCGACAGGATGTCGGGGTTGACGAAGATGATGTAGGACATCGTAAGGAACGTCGTGACGCCGGCAATCACTTCCGTGCGGACGGTCGTGCCGTGCTCCTTAAGCTTGAAGAGTCGTTCAAACATTTTTCCTCCCTTGGCAGACGTCATCTCGACGCAGCCGAACGACAGAGACCGGGTGTGTTGCTCCTCCAAGAGCCCGGCCATTGCAATTTGATCGCGCGCCCCGATACCTTCAGGGTGTATGATCCAGGCCGTGCGGCCTCGCCGGATGGGTCGCCATCGCAAGCACCCGATTGTGCGTTTTCGCGCGCATGACCGCTAGCCACCGATTTCGACGCCGAGCGCGAAAGACTTTCAAGTTTTCCAGCGAATTCCGGGGGCATTCCTTCGGGCGCCGGCGATGCTAGATCCGAGAATCGGACGCGGTCCAGGCACCGTCGTCGGCCCGGACGAGCATCGGCGTCGCGAAGACTCCTACAGTCCGATCCGGCCATTGCGGAGAGAGTTCGGCGAGCGGCTGGCGCCACCGTTCCGACTGCAACATGGCGGCACCGATCGCGACCGGCTCGATGCCGCAGGCCGCCATCAGCGACAGGCCGGCAAGGATCGAGGCTCCGCTCGATATCACATCGTCGATCAGCACGACTCGCCGGCCCCGCAACAGCGGCAGCATGCGGGGATCGACATAGAGCCGCTTTTTCTGACCGGGCGTCGTGATGGACGACAGGGGAACGGAGAGATCGTCGACGTACCAGAATTTTCGCGAGGTTCCGAGCGGCACATAGCGCTTGTGGCCGAGCTTGCGGGCAAGGGCTGCGGCGAGCGTCAGGCCGAGTGTCGGAAGACCCGCGACGATTTCCGGTCGGAAGGGCGCCAGTCGGGCGGCCAGTTCCTCAGCGAGCGCGTCCTCCACCTCGAAGCTCGCCTGATTGATGATCAGCGAGGCGAGCGCATGTCTGCCGTCCGGAAGCGGCCGGATCGGCAGGAGGATTTGGCGTCCGTCCGCGAGAGTGGCTGGAAAAAAGGTGCGGAAGCCGCCGTCTCCGACAAAGCTGCCGGGTGGAAAGACCTCCTGCCAGTAATCGTGCGGCTCCATCGGTTTCGTTTCAGTCATGCCTGGCGTCCATTCGACTTAGTAAAAGGTTCTGATCCCTAAGTTTTTCGTCTATACCCATTGCCGCTTCGATCAAACCGAAAGGGCACGTCCCAGCAACCAAAGCTGGGGAATTCAGGCTCTTTCCAGACTGCTCAAGGAATGCCTGCCGATGCGCGTGCCCCCCGGGATTGCCGACGATCTGACCTTTCTCACGGCCTTTCGCCGCGACCTGCACGCTCATCCCGAACTCGGTTTCGAGGAAGAGCGGACGAGCGATCTTGTGGCGAGAATCCTCGAAGAAGCAGGCCTCAGGATCCACCGCGGCCTCGGCAAGACAGGCGTCGTTGGCACGCTGCAGGTCGGCAACGGCACGCGCGCGATCGGCCTCCGCGCCGACATGGATGCGCTCGCCATGCCGGAACTCGCCGACCGGCCCTACAAATCCACGGTAGCGGGGAAGATGCATGCCTGCGGCCATGACGGCCATACGACGATGCTGCTCGGCGCGGCGCGCCACCTTGCGGCGACGCGCAACTTCTCAGGAACGGTCCATTTCATCTTCCAGCCCGCTGAGGAAGGCCGCGGCGGCGCCAGGCGCATGGTGGAGGACGGGCTTTTCGATCTTTTCCCTTGCGACGCGGTCTATGGACTGCACAACATGCCGGGGCTTGCAGTGGACGAGATGGCCGTCGTGGCGGGGCCGCAGCTTGCCTCCTCGGACAGCTGGCGCCTCACCTTCCGCGGAGTCGGGACGCACGGCGCCAAGCCGCATCTCGGCCGCGATCCGATCACGGCAGCGGGGACATTCCTCGCTTCTCTGCAAACCGTCGTCGGCCGGGTCGTCGACCCGCTGCAGCCGGCGGTCGTCAGCGCCTGCGCGCTGCAAGCAGGCGACCCCAAGGCGCTGAACGTCATTCCGGACACGGTCGAGATCGGCGGCACGGCGCGCGCCTATACGCCGCATGTGCGCGACCAGTTGGAAGAAGAGATCGGCCGGTTGGCGCTGGGGACCGCGGCGATGTACGGCATCGAGGCCGATTATCGCTTCGAGCGGCGTATTCCCCCGGTCGTCAACGATCCCGACGCGACGGCACGCGCCCTTTCGGCCGCCAGGTCCGTCTTCGGTGAGAAGACGCTGACCAACTTCCCGCCCTCGACCGCCGGCGACGACTTTGCCTTCTTCGCGCTGGAGGCGCCCGGCTGCTATGTCTGGCTCGGGAATGGTCCCGCCGTCGACGGCGCGCTGCACCATAACAGCGCCTACGACTTCAACGACGCGGCGATCGGCCCCGGGGCTGCCTTCTGGACCGCGCTGGTGGAGCAGGAACTCAAGGCCTGAAGAGCGTCAGAAGGTCTCCAGGACCGGGCTTCCCAGCAGCTTGCCGGTCGCTACGTCGGCAATGCCGCGATCCGTCTGGTGCGGCCCGGCATTACAGGCGAGCGTCGCCCCGAAGCAGGCCTTGAACACGAGATAGGGAGGCTGCCACTCTACGATTCTGCCAGCAGCCTCGCGAGTGGCCGCGAAACCCGCTGCGACCTCGGCAAGCGGCGCATCGGAGACAAGCCCGCATAGCGGCAGAGGCAGCAGCGCCTCGACCTTGCCTTCGGCAACGACCGCCATTCCGCCGCCGGCTTCGATCACCGCATTGGCCGCAACCGTCATGTCGCGCGGGCTGCTGCCGAAGACCGTCAGATTGTGGCTGTCATGCGAAACGGTTGTCGCAAAGGCGCCGCGCCACTCGCCCCAGCCTTCAAGCAAACCGACCCGCGGTCGGCTGTCGGCGCGGCCATGCCGATGGGCGACGGCAATCAGCGTCGTGCCATCAGGCGGCACCAGATATCCGTCCGAAACCTCGGCTCCCGCCTCGCCCCATCGGGTGAAGCGCGGCCGGTCGATCGTCACGACGCGGGCCGTGCTGCCCGTGGCAGCGATGCGAAAGTCGTCCTCTGTCAGCGGTTCGATCTTCATCGTGTGGCGCAGGGGCGAGACATCGGCCGCGACGGGCGCCTGAAGCATCCCGCCGCCGCTCGCCACCAGCCTGCCGTTCGCCAGCACATGGAGCGCTCGGAAATCGCGAATGTCCTCGAAGAGGACGATGTCGGCACGGCGACCCGGTGCGATCAGGCCGAGATCGGCCCTTCCGAGCCGCCGGGCGGCGTTCAGGGTTGCCGCCTGCAGCGCCCACTCGGCCTTGAGCCCGTAGCGTACGAGGCGGCGGACCACGTCGTCGAGGCCGCCGTCGCGGTGAAGATCGTCCGGGAAAACGTCGTCGGTACACAGCGTGACCGTCTGCGGCAGATGGCCCAGAGTACCGAGCGCTGTCACGAACTCGGGAAGAAGATGATCGTGCGAGCCGCGCAGCTCGATGGTCAGGCCGGCGCGAAGTTTGGCGATGAGGTCGTCACCCGAAACGAGCTCGTGATCGGAGCTGACGCCGGCCGTTACGAAGGCCTGCAGATCGGCTCCCTCCAGGCCGCGCGCATGCCCGTTGACCGGTTTGCCCGCCTTCAGTCCCGCCTCGACGATCGCAGTCATGCGCGGATCGCCGTCGATGACGCCGCGCATGTTCATGACCTCGGCGATCCCGCCGATCTCCGGCCAGGACAGCATTTCCGCAACGGCTTCGGCGTCGAAATCCGCGCCGGCGAGCTCCAGGCCGGGAGCGGAGGGCACGCAGGACGGCGCCAGCACCACGGCGCGCAAGGGTAGACCGCCCATTGCATCGACGGCCCAGCGCACGCCGGCAAGTCCACTCACATTGCCGAATTCGTGCGGGTCCCAGACGACCGTCGTCACGCCGCGCGGCACCACGGCGGCAGCGTAGACCGCGGGGGTCACCATCGAGCTTTCGACATGCATATGCGTGTCGATAAGGCCGGGCGAAAGGTAGGCTCCCGCCGCATCGATGAGCGTGTCCGCGTCGCTGCGCGACCCGGGTGCATGGACGCTCGCGATCAGGGCACCGACGATCCCGACATCCGCCGCGCGGCATTCGCCTGTCACGACATCCACGACCCTGCCGCCGGCCACGAGCACATCGAAGCGCGCATCACCGCGTGCGGCGGCAACTGCGCGCGCCCGCAAGCAGGCGTCGTCGAGGTCGGAGGGTTGCTGCAGTACCGTCATCTGGCGGCTTCCTTGGCGAGCGCACCGAGCAGGTGCCAGCGGGCACGTTCCGCGTCGACGTCCACCGCATATTGGGCGTTGAATGTCGCGTGGCTCCCCCGGGTCTCGACCACCGTCCGGCCGCGCGTCAAGGCTCCGGCAAGCTCGACATCGATGCGCGCCGGGCGAAACGACACAGCGTCTCCATCGACCAGCGCAACGGCTGCGCAGGGATCGTAGATCGCCATGCCGGTCCGTCCACGGCTCGTGCCGATCGCGACGTAGCCGGCGAGAAGATCGGCAAGCAGCGCGGCCTTTGCGCCACCTGCGGTGCGTATTGCCTCCACATCGTCCGGATAAGCGATGACCTTCCGGCAGAGGTCGAGATCGACCATCCTGAACGGCACGCCGTGGGCAAGCACGATGGCAAGCGCCTCCGGATCGGCAAAGGCGTTGAACTCGGCGGACGCCGTATGATTGCCGCTGGAAACACCGCCGCCCATCCAGGTGAGCTCGTCGATCCGCGCGGCAAGATCGGGGCGTGCCAGCGCAAGGGCAGCGATATTGGTTAGCGGCCCGAGCGCCATGATACGGTGCGGACCTTCGCCGTCCTCCAGCCAGCGGCAGAGCGCAGGGAACACATCGCTATCCGGCAGGGCGGGTGCATCGGGGAGGCTCAGCCCCGACGTCGGCATGCCGGTCTGTCCGAGGATACGCTCCGCCGTCTCGAGCTTTCCGAGCACGGGGAGCGCCCGTCCCCGATGGATCGGAAAGGTCCAGCCGAAGGCGTGCGCTGCTGCCGCGGCGTTGCGCCTCACCTGTTCGAGCGGCACATTGCCGAAGACCAGCGAGACGCCGTCGACGGCCTCACCGGCGTGAAGGACGACGAGCATCGCGGCGATGTCGTCGAAGCCCATATCGGTGTCGATCCAGATGCCCATTGCGGATCAATTGAACCTTTCCAGCTTCGCGGCCTTGTCGACCGGCAGATCGAAGGCGAGCGTGGTGCCTGCGGCATGCGCGGGCACGGCCGCATCCACTTCGGCCTTCAGCGCACCGAGCGGCGTATCGAGCAGGTATTCCCGCGTGCTGCCGGAAAAAGAGGCCCCGCGCACGGTGCCCTGGAAAGGACCTGACCCCAGGGTCACCATGCGCGGACGCCAGGCAAGCCCCGCCGCATCGTGCGGCAAAGGCCCGGGAAGCTCGATCGGGCCGTTTCCGGCGCGCAATTTGCCGTTCTCGACGGCAAAGATGTTCTCGAAGCCGACGAAATCGGCCACGAAGGCGGAGGCCGGTCGGTTATAGATCTCTTCCGGCGTGCCGATCTGCTCGATCGCGCCGTTCAGCATCACCACGATGCGGTCGGCCAGCGACAGCGCCTCGCCCTGATCATGGGTGACGAAGATCATGGTGACGCCGGTTTCCCTCTGGACCCGCTGCAGTTCCGTGCGCATCTCGAGTCTCAGACGCGCGTCGAGGTTGGAAAGCGGCTCGTCGAGAAGAAGCACCTTCGGCTCCATCACCATCGAGCGGGCAAGTGCTACGCGCTGCTGCTGACCGCCGGAAAGCTCGGCCGGCTTCCGGTCGGCAAAGCTCGTCAGTCCGACGGATTTCAGGCCGGTCCCGACGCGGGATTCGAGCTCCGCTCCGGAGAGGCCCTTCAGCCGCAGACCGAAGGCGACATTCTCGAAGACGCTGAGATGCGGGAATAGCGCATAGGACTGGAAGACAAGACCGACGGAACGCCTGTTCGCGGCAACGCGGGTAATGTCGGCGCCGTCGAGGCTGATACGGCCCGATTGCGGCTTCAGCAGGCCGGCGATGGAGCGCATCGTCGTGGTCTTGCCGCAGCCCGAAGGCCCGAGAAATGCGACCAATTCGCCTTTTCGGATCGACAGGTCGAGATCCTTCACGGCGACGGTGTCGCCATAGGCGAGCGTCAGTTTTTCGAGGCTGAGGAAGGCGGGATCAGACATAGCGGGAAAATCCTAGGAAACGCTCGGCGAGGAAGACGATGCCGATGGACATGAAGGCGAGCAGCGCCGACAGGGCCGCGACCGACGGGTCATAGGTGATCTCCATGTAGGAGAGCATGTCGATCGGGAGCGTGCGCACGCCCGGGCCGGACAGGAACAACGAAACCGGCACCTGATTGAAGCTGGTGACGAAGCCGAGAATGAAGGCGGCGAGAATGCCGCTGCGGATGTTCGGCATGACCACCCGGAAAAAGGCGCCGGAGCGTGACGAGCCGAGCAGCACCGCGGCCTCCTCGATATCGGAGCGCAGATTGTTGAGGCTCGCCGAGACGACGCGCACCGCATAGGGCAACACGAGCGCCGTGTGTGCAAGGAAGAGCGCCAGCGTGATATTGAACCCGAAGGGAACGACGAGATGTCGCAGCAGCGCCAGGCCGACGATGATGCCGGGCACGATGATCGGCAGGGAGACGACGGTGCGGACCGTTTCGCCGAAGGGCAGCCGGTAACGCGAAAGCGCGTAGGATGCCGGGATGCCGAGGGCAAGGGCGGCAGCCGTCCCGCCGATGGCAAGCAGCATCGACATGGTGAAGCTCTCGCGGAAGCTCTCGACCTCGAAGACCTTTGCGACCCATTTCAGCGAAAGGCCTTGCGGCGGAAAGGCAAGCGTTTCGCCCCCCGACAGAGATGCCGCGACGATGATGAAGAAGGGGCCGATCAGAAACGCGGTGACGAGTACGAGCACCGTTACCGGGAAAAGACGGGAATTCATCGCTTGCTCCTCGCGGTGGCGAGCCGCTTCAAGAGAAGATTGGCCGCGAAGCTCATGACGATCAGAATGAAGGCGATGACGCTTGCGGAGACGAAATCATTGGCGACGGTCACACGCTGATAAAGAAGCGTTTCCAGCATCAGAACCTTGGAGCCCCCGAGGATCGCCGGGGTGATATAGGCTGTCAGGGAGCCGGTGAAGACGAGCGTTCCGCCGATCACAAGACCTTCCCTGGTGAGCGGCAAAATGACCTTCCAGAAGACCTGAAACCAATTGGCGCCGAGTACCCGCGCGGCGGGGATCGCGTCTTTCGGCATGTTTTCGAGCGCACTGATCAGAGCCAGGATCATCAGCGGCAGAAAGAGCTGCAGGAGCCCGACGAAGACCGCCGTCTCCGTGAACAGGAAGCGCACCGGCTCGTCCGTCAGGCCGACGCTCGTCAATGCCTGGTTGACGATCCCGGTCCTCCCCAGAATGACGATCCACGCATAGGTGCGCGCAACCGGCGATATCATCAGCGGCAGCACCACGAGGCCGATCATCCGGCCCTTGCCTTTCGGCGGCAGGTTGACGATGGCGAAGGCGGCGGCATAGCCGATGACGGCAGCGACCACGGTTACCGCCGCGCCGAGCCGCAGCGTGCGCAGGAACACCGTCCGGTTGAGCGGATCGGATAGGAACCCGCTATAGGCGGATACCGACCAGCCATCGGCGTTGCGGAAGCCTTCGGCGAGCAGGATGACAACCGGCGCCAGAAAGACGACGGCGGCGAAAACGGCCGCCGGCAAGGCAAGCGCCAGCGCCTCGGCCCGGTTGTGGAACATCTCTAAGCCTTTCCGCGGCAGTGCCGCCGTTGGATACGTGGTGCGACGCCGGCAGGATCTGGCGTCGCGCAAGGCAAGAGCCAGGCTCTTACTGGCCGACCTTGGCGTTCCACTCGGAAAGCCACGCTTCCCGATTGTCGAGTGCCACTGCCGACGGGATGAGCTTCAGGTTCTTGACCGTTTCTTCGCCGTAGGTGAGGTTCTCGGCGATCTCCGGCGAGACCTTCACTTCCTTGTTGGCGGGGCTGTCGACCAGCTTTTCGGCGAGCGCCGTCTGGATTTCCGTCGACAACCAGAAGTCCATGAACTGAAGCGCGAGATCCTGGTTCTTCGAGCCCTTGGCCAGAACCATGACGTTCATGCCGCCGGTCTGGCCCTCCTTTGGGGTCGCCCACTTGATCGGCAGATCCATCTTGGTGAAGCCTTCCCAGGAGAACCGGCCGATCGGCGCCGCCCAGATTTCTTCCTGCTGCATCAACTGCACGAGCTGCGAGGATTTGACGTAGAAGGTGACGATATCGTCCTTCTTCTCGCCGACTGCGGCGATCGCGGCCTTGAGGTCCGGCGTATTCTGGCCGAGCGCTTCACCGATCATGTAGAGCGTCGGCGGACCCTGGTTGGTCGTGACGTTCGGGAGAGCCACATGGCCGGCGAGCTTGTCGCCGAGCAGATCGGCCCAGGACGTGACTTCCACCTTGTCGGAACGATAGACGATCGAGGTCGCATAGAAAGTGTAGCCGATGCTCATGCCGTCGCCGTTCGGGTCCTTGGCGATGTCGTAGAGTTTGTCGAAATTGCTGAGCTTCGAGGTATCGATCTTGTCGATCAGGCCGGAGCGTGTAGCAGATAGCGCGTCCGCCATGGAAACGACCGCCATGTCCACGACCGGGTTGGCCTTGTTGGCCTCCATCTTGGCAAGGCGCTCGACGCTGTTGCCCGTTTCGACGACGAGCTTGCAGCCGCACTTGGCTTCGAAGGGATCATAGACCAGCTCCTTGAACGCGTCCTGGGCGAAGCCGTAGACGGAGATGGTCAGGGTCTTCTCCTGAGCGGATGCGCCATGGGCGCCGATCAAGAGGAGCGCGGTCGAGGCGCTGAGGATTTTCTTCATGACTGCGGTTCTCCTTCGCTGGGTGGCTTTACGTTGGGGGCTGGCTGCACGTTGGATGGTGGCGTCGCCGTGGACTGGCGGACGACGAGTTGCATGGGCACTTTCGAAATGGTGGCGGCAACGGGCGTGCCGTGGGATGGAAATTCGGCTTCGCCGGCGCCGATCGCCTGCACCAGCGCCTCGACCGCGAGCGTCGCGATGCGCGCCATATCCATCCGAATCGTGGTCAGCGCCGGCGTCACCACCGGTGACCAGATCAGGTCGTCGAACCCGGTGACGCTCGCCTGTTCCGGGACATGGATGCCGGCCCGTTGCAGTTCCGTGAGCGCGCGCAGCGCCTGCAGGTCGGAGACGGCCGCAAAGGCCGTCACGCCTTCCGCCACCTTCCCGGCGAGCCCGAGCGAGCAGCCCTTGCCGTGTACCTGCTCCAGCCGTTCGATCCACAGCGTCTCCGCCTGCGCGCCTTCGCGCATGGCCGAGCGAAGCCCGCCGATCCGGTCGTTCTGCACGTTGGAGGCGGGATTGTTGCCCAGGATCAGCAAGCGCCTGTGACCGAGTCCGACGAGATGCTCGGCGATCTGCCTTCCGCCGTCCCAATGGTCCGCCGCCACCGTGTTGCCGGGTGTCGAGGGCGTGTCCACCACCGCGACCGGGCAACCGACATCGGCAATGCGGGTTCCCCGCCGCGGCACGATGACCATGCCGTCGACGCCCCGCTCGATGAGGCGTTCGATCGCCCTCGTCTGGACGGCGACGTCGCCGCGGGAGTCGGCGATCAGCACGCCGTAACCGGCAGAAGATGCCGCAAACTCGATCGCCTGTGCGATCTGGGGAAAGAGCGGATTGCTGATGTCAGGCAGAACCAGCCCGATGACGGCGCTCTTGCCGGTCCTGAGCGCCCTTCCCGCCTGGCTCGGAACATATCCGATCTCGGCCGCAACCGAGCGGATTTTCTCGGCAAGCTCGGCGGAAACGCGCCCTTTGCCGGAGAGCGCGTTGGAGACCGTCGCCGCGGAGACGCCAAGTGTCGTGGCTATCCTCGTCAGTTTGGGTCCGGAACGTGCCAAGGCCTTATCTTCCGCCGCTCGGATGATTAAACGATTAAGCTGCGATATATCAGCCGATCGTGCCTGTCGAATCTTTTTTGAGTCGAACCTAATGACTGGCCGCAGAGATCGCTCACCTGTGGATGAAGCGTACCCGGGCGTTGTCTCAACGCGCAACGAAGAGCAGGTCGAAGCCGCTGAGCTCGCCTTTGGAGACGGATTTGCGGATCGCTCCCCAGAGCGCCGACGGGTTCTCCAATCGAAAGCCACGCAGGCTTCGTATCAGGCGGAAGGTTGCCGCCGCGGTCCTGATTACGCGCAGAACGGCAGGCCCGGAGAGCGAAGCGGCCAGGATCTGCGGGTGCACCGCGAGCAGCACGCCGGCGGTCCTCTTCCGGTCGATCGCCCGAAACTGGTCGAGAACCTTGTATTCGTAGCCTTCGATATCGATCTTGAGGCAGAGACGTTCGGTCCTCGCCATCGCCTGAAGCTCGGGAATGGTGATCGTCTTCGCCTCGATCGACATGCCGGTGTCGTCGGCGATCAGCGCCGACGTTTCCGAACTCCCGAAGCCGCCGCCCACGGAATTGAGAACGAGACATTCGTCTTGCGAAAGAGCCGCATTGACGAGTTTCACTTCCCCGGTGTTTGCGCCTTTCATTTCGGTGAGAATGCCGAAACAGACCGGATCAGGTTCGACGACAATGACATTATCGGCAGTCTGTGCCGCCCAATAGGGCGTGACCCCGATCCAGCCCCCAATGTCGATATAGGTCGTTTTGCCGTTGACGAAGCGCGCGATGTTGCGAAAAGTACCGGGCTCCCACTGGCCGGACTGCAACCGGCTGAAGAAGCGCGCCTTTTCCGGCTTGTCTGGGAAATAAACGGTTCTCTGGAAATAGGTTATCGCGCGCATCGCGCTTCTCTAGAGCATTTTCAAGCGAAGTGGAAACCGGTTTTTCCTGGGACGCCGCGAAGGGGAAACGGGTGAACGAGGTTCAGGCCTCTGCCCTCTGGGCGCGGCTGCGCGCCTCCGTCAACTCGGAAGTCGTCTGGCTGAGACGGTCGGCCAGCACCCGCATGATCTCGACTGCCATCTCCGGGAAATCAGCCAACAGTTTGAGGAAATCATCCTTCCGGATCCGCAGAGCTTCGAGTGGGGTGGTCGTCTTGACCGTTGCCGTACGCGGCGTGTTGCAGAGGATGGCGATCTCGCCGACGATCGAATTCTGCTCCACTTCGGCGACTTTCAACTGTCCGTTCGGCGTCGAAACCAGCACATCCGCATTGCCCGAAAGGATCACATAGGCCGCGTCGCCGATATCCCCCTGATGAAACAGATCTTCTCCCCTGCTGTACATCACCCGGTCGGAGGTGAAAGCCAGAAGCTTGAGCTTGGCAGGCGGAAGTCCGGAAAACAGCGTTATCCGGCGCAGCATTTCCACTTCATCTTTTAGGAGCATAACAGTCCGGTTCTCCGAATGCGTCGCGGTTGGTGCAAACAGGTCCTATCCCGTGCCGGCGGGAACATATGCTTGCCTCCTGACAACAATATTACATCAAGATGCCAGTTCCTTGTAGTCGCTGTCTCTTGCATGCGTTTCCACCGGTTCGTCGCGCGCCAACCGCCCGTTTTCGAAATGCGCGACGCGGTCGAAGAGTTCCGCCAGGTCCTGATTGGCAAGGACCCACAATATGGCGGGCTTGCGCTCGCCGTCCCGCAAGAAGGCGAAGGCCTTGCGGGTGATCTGGTCCTGCGTGCGCTGGTCGAGC
The DNA here is from genome assembly GCF_030064585.1 of Ensifer meliloti. Classification (NCBI taxonomy): domain Bacteria; kingdom Pseudomonadati; phylum Pseudomonadota; class Alphaproteobacteria; order Hyphomicrobiales; family Rhizobiaceae; genus Ensifer; species Ensifer meliloti. Next base: position 44,220 of record NZ_CP120364.1, on the reverse strand, counting down.
GCCAGAAGCGGCTGGTTGAACACGTAGAAATCCGAGACCCGGATCAGGGCACGCGCGAGATTGAGCTTCTGGCGCTGGCCGGACGTCAACCGCTTGCCGCCGGCGCCGACGTCGAAATCCAGCCCGAACACGAGCACCTTGTTATAGAGCCCGAGCGACTCGAACAGGTCGCGCACGATCGCACGTATCCGCTCGGAGCCATCCGTGTGCTTGTGCCCGATGCGGCCGAAGAGCACGTTGTCCAGGATTGTCGCCGAGGCCATGTAGCGGTCCGGCTGGTAATGCTCGATGATGCCGACGAGATCGGCCGGGAGGCCGTCGCTGAATTCCCGCCGCGCCTCGACGATCTTCTGCATGAGCTCGTCAGTCAGGAGACCGAAACGATGCCGCGGCTCGATATAGCCGAAGCAAAGGCGGATGATCCTGATGGCATCATCCTCGGACACCTCCTCGAGCGGCTTTCCCCTTACCTTCTGAAGAAGCGCTTCGTAGGCAGGGATTTCCTCGGCCGTCATGAAGGTGAGCTGCTGGAAGAACGGGTGGTCGGGCGGCAAATCGCGGAACAGTTCCACGACGTTCTCGGCGATTTCGAGCCCCATTTCGTAGAAGGTCTCGTGCAGGCCTGCCCGCTTCAAAACAGTCTTGAAGAAGGGATGGTTCTCGAGCGCCGTCTCCCAGCGGTTGCTGTCGGTGACCGTGCCGAAGAGCAGGTTCTCCCCGACGGTTGCCTCGACATTGTAGGAGCCCGGTTCGAAGAAGACGACGAGATCGCTGAGCTTCTCGGTCTCGAGCCGCTGGCGAAGCGCGCTGCGCATCGCCACGATCTCGCCGGCGAAAGCCTCGTGCTCGGTCGGATCGATGGTCGATCGGACAGCAAGAGCCAGGACGTCATTGCTCAAAAGAACGACGTCCAGCACGGCCCTGATCTTCGCGAAGAGGTCGTCCGGCCCGGTCGCGCCCGCGGCCTGATAATCGATCCAGTCGCTGTTCAGGTCGTAATGCGGATTGCCGGCGAGCTTCGCCTCCACAAGCTCCCACCTGCGGTGGACTTCCCTGTCGCCCTCATAGACGACCTCCGTCAACGGAGCATGCTTGAGCCCGTAGAGCAGATTGTCGCCGAGGCTGCCCTGGAAGGCGAAGACGTCGGAGGAGGCGTAGGATATTCGCCTGCCCACCACCGATTCGGGCAAATCGTGTATATCGGCGTCGCCTATGACGATCCGGCCGGTTGCGGGCCAGGTCAGCCGGCCGAAAGCCTCGGCCAGCGCCTCGCCACCCCCGGACGTGCCGCCGGTAATCGCGACCGTCTCGCCGGGCTGGATCTGCAGCGAGACATGCTCCACGACTTTCGAGCCACCGTCGTCGGCCACCGAAAGGTTGACGGCAGCCAGCGCTCCCGTCAGCGGCGTTGCCGGGTCGACGGATATCGCCTGCACCTTGGGGTCGATCAGCGGTTCGACACTGAACTGTTCGACAACCTGGGCATATTTGACCTGCACATCCTGGCGCGCCTGGTCCCAATCGATCAATTCCTTCAAGGGGCCCGGAAGATCCTTGTAGGCGCCGATGACCGCGACAAGCTGGCCGATATCGAGCCGGCCCTGAAGCGCAAAATATCCGCCGATCGAATAGAACAGGAACGGCGTCACCTGGGCCAGGAAGTTGTTCAGGAACTTGACCAGGAACTTCCACTGATAGAGGTCGTAGCGGATCTTGAATATCCGGCCGAGCCGCGCGGCAATGTCGGCCCGCTCGAAATTGGAGGTATCGTGGGCGCGGATCGTGCCGATGCCGTCGACGATCTCGCTGACGCGGCCCGACAGCTCACGCGCCGTCAACTGACGCTCGCGGCCGAGCACCAGCAGTCGCCTGCGCATGCGCGGGATAATGACCGCCTGAACGGCGACGATGGAGGCTGCGATGATGCCCAACCAGAAGCTCTGGAGGAGGATGAAGATCAGCGCCGTCAGCGCCTGCCCACCGAGAAGGGCGGGCTGCACGAAGGCGTCTCCGGTGAAGCCGCCCATCGGCTCCACCTCGTCCTTGATCATGGTCGAGATTTCGGCCGGCTTCACGCGCTTGAGATAGCCGGGGGGGAAGCGCAGGACCCGGTCGACGAGCTCGAAGCGGATTCGCCGCAGAAGCCGCTCGCCGAGCCGGCCCTTGTAGGTATTGATATAGAACTTGAAGAGCCCGTTGATGATCACGAGCAGCAGGAACACCAGGCTCAAGGCCAGCAGCATGCCTTCCCTGCCGAGATCGAAACCCGAGAAGAGGTTGACCTCACCGAAGAACGGCAGGTCGAAGGAAATCGGCAGGAACGGTTGGGTCGCCTCGGGGCCGTCGAAACCTGCACCCTGGATCGGTCCGTTGACGATCTGCTTCGGCAGATCGAAGGACAGGAAATAGGGAACCATCGACAGCGCCACGACCAGCAATATCCAGAGTTGCTGCTTGCGGGTGTGAGTCCAGATGTAGCGGGAAAGACGTGGTTCCATGTGCCGGTAAAGAGACCTATCTGAAATTCGGGATCGCACGGCTGTTCTGCCGGCGGACTACAGCGCCGCACTTGGTGCCGGTCCGCCTGATCGTCAATAGGCCTGCGCTACCTCCACGAAATCGTGACTACCCGGCATGAGAGCAGAGCGATGCGCCATGTCAAGCCTCCGACTGATATGCAGTACCGCCTCATCTACGCAGGCCTCTTGCCTCCACTCCTGCGGCCCAACTCCGGCGCCTTGCGCTCACTTGACCGTGAGCTTACAACAGCCGCATGACGCATGCCAGCCACTCTGCCCGCCTTCTCGAAGATTGGCGCGAAAACGCCCATGACCTTGCCCGGGGGCTGGCTGCCTATTCCGGCAGCAGGCTCGTCGGCGGCATAGCCAGGGTCATCGCGAAGCATCCGCAAGCCAACATTGCCAACGCCTTCAACCACAAGCAGGTCGACTGCAAGATGTGGGCCCGCGACAAGCTTTTCGAGAGCATCGGCGCAGACTGTCGTCGGATCATCGTGCTCGGCGGCTGGTACGGCGTTCTGTCGGCCATGCTGCTCGAAGATTCGCGCTTCGACATCGAATTCGCCGTGAGTTGCGACATCGATCCCGCGGTTGAGCCGGTCGCGCGCACGCTCAACGCGGCCTTCGGCGACAGATTCCATGCGATGACGGCCGATATGCACACGCTCGACTATCGCGCCCTGAATGCGGATCTGCTGATCAACACGAGCTGCGAGCATATCGCCGAACTGCGGAACTGGCTCGACCTGCTTTCGCCCGGCACGCGCGTCCTCCTGCAATCGAACGATTATTTCAGCGAACCCACCCACATAAGCTGCGTCAGGTCGCTTGAAGAATTTCAAGCGCAGGCGCGTCTCGCGCGGATCGACTTCGCGGGAGCGCTGCCGACAAAAAGATACACGCGCTTCATGCTGATCGGGTCGGTCTAAGACCTGGAGCTGGGTGAGGAAAGGACTGTCTCGACGAAAGCCGCTCGCCGATGATCCTCGCCGTCCCGGCGGCTCCGTCGAGGTCGAGCGGCGGGATGGCCGGTCTTGGCCGGGCAAGCATGAAGCTCACCTTCGCGGCCAGAAGCTCAGGCGTGATCCCCTCCTCCGGCAGCACGCCGGCGAGATCGAGCTGTTCGAGCCGTGCCGCCCGCGTGCTCTGTTCGGTCTCGCCACCCGCGGTAAAGGGCAGGGGAATCGCATATAGCGAATAAGTGGTTGTTTTGTTGCGGCAAATCGATTCATGAAGTCCTCCGCTGCCTTGGAGGTCTCGATGAGTAGATTTGCCGCTTGCTTTGAAGATTTGCCAGATCCGCGCGGTCGCAATGCGCGCCATCCGTTGACGTCGATCCTGTTCATTGCCGTTGCGGCGATTGTCTGCGGTGCGGAAAGCTGTACCGATATGGCCGATTTCGGCGTTGCCAAGAAGAAATGGCTGAAGACAATCGTGCCGCTGCCCTATGGCATTCCCAGCCATGACACCTTCTCCACCGTCTTCCGCCATCTCGATCCGGATGCCTTTGATGCGGCCTTTCGCCGTCTCACGGCGAGCTTTGCGCAGGGTCTCGAAGGGGTGGTAGCGATCGATGGCAAGGCGGTGCGCGGTGCCTACCGGCGCGCCGCCAAGGCCACGCCACTCCACTTCGTCAATGTCTGGGCTGCCGGTCCCGGTCTGGTCATCGGCCAAAAGCTCGCGCCGGGCCGCAATGAGGTGCAAGGGGCTCTCGATGCGCTCGCGCTGCTGGCACTGGAGGGCTCTATCGTCACCGCCGATGCCCTGCATTGCCGGCCCGACACCGCCCGCGCCATCCTCGCTGCCGGCGGCGATTATGCTCTGGCACTGAAGGCCAACCAGCCCGGCCTCTTGGCCCAGGCGCTCGCCCGCATCGAGGACGCCGGCCACGTCGAGAGCATCCAGATTGCAGCCGAGACTGCCCATGACCGCACCGAGACACGCCGCGCCAGCGTTGTGGCTGCCGGCGATATCAACTTTCCGGGCCTGCAGGCCATCGGCTGCGTCGAGACCACAAGCCGTCATACCAACGGCCATTTGACCAGCCATGTCCGCTACTTCCTGCTCTCCACCACCATGTCGCCGAGCGCGCTGATCGAGGTTGTAAGAACCCATTGGCAAATCGAAAACAAACTGCATTGGGTTCTGGATGTCCACTTCCACGAGGACGCCGCCAGAAACCGCAAGGACAACGGCCCGCAGAACATTGCGTTCTTGCGCAAGATCGCTCTCAACCTCTTGCGATCGCACCCCGACAAGGCCTCCATCCGCCGGAAAATTAAAAAGGCGGGCTGGGATGACGAATTCCTCACTTCTCTTATCGCTCATATGCGATAGCCCTGCGGTAAAGGGGATGAGGAGGCACGCGCATCCGGCACGCAGAATGTCGCACACGGTGTTGTAGCCGGCCTGCGAGACGGAAAGGCGGGCACCGCAGAGCAAGCCACCGAAATCCCGCCGGAAACGAAAGAGGCTGACGCCCTCTGGAGCCGCGGCCGCGAATGTGTCGAAATCCGCCTGCGGCAGGTTCGGGCCGGTTATCAGACACCAGCGAAGTGCGTTCGGCAGAAGCTTCGCGGCCTCGAGCGCCGCGCCGATCAGCTCCCTGCCGACCGCGCCTCCGCCCGCCGAAACGACGATGTCGAACTTCTCCGCCGCCTCATTTGGCGGCGGCGGGGCGACGAGGCCCGTATAGACGACCTTGTCGCGGACTTCGTCGGCAAGGGGAAATGTCTCCTCGATACGGGCGAATCCGGGGTCACCGTGAACGAGTACGAGGTCGAAATGGTTCTTGACGAGTTCGACAGTCTCCTCGGCCCTCCCGGGCTTGACCCTCTCCTGCAGAATGTCGCGCAGCGACGTCGTCACGAGCGGCGGCCGGCTGCTCGCCGCAATTTCAGCGAGCAGCGGCAGCAGTTCGAACCGCATCTGCCGACGCCCGAAGGGGAAGGCCTCGATGATGACGACGTCCGGTTCCGTGCGGCGGAACGCCTCGACGAGCAGATCCCGTCGGTGCTCCTGAAAAGCGGCCGTGACCGGGTTTCCGTCGCCGTCGACAAGCCCGGAAAACCCCTTGTCGCCGGCAGTCACCGTCGCCAGTGCGACGGTCTGCACACCTTCCCCCGGAAAGCCCGGCACCGGCGTGCCGCCGGTCACCATCGTGACCTCGAAATCCCGCTCGACGAGCGCTCCGGCAATGCGGCTCGCGCGCGCCAGATGCCCGATACCGAGAAGATGCTGCACATAGAAAAAGACGCGAGGCCTGCTCAAGGACTTCTTCTCCATTCGCTTTCGAAGAGCCCGACCAGCTGACGGACGCTGGAGTGGTGGTCGAACTCGCTGCGCACGCGCCGTTCCCCCGCGGCGCCAAGCCGCCGGCGGAGCTCCGGGTCGCGGATCAGCCGCTCCAGTGCCGCGGCAAGAGGCTCCGGGCTTTCCGGCAGCACCACCAGGCCGTTTTTGCCATCTTCAAGAAATTCAGGAATGCCGGAGACTGCGGTCGATATACAGGCAAGCCGCTGGCTCGACGCCTCCACGAGCACATTCGGCAGGCCGTCGCGGTCACCATCGGCCGCCACCCGGCACGCCAGTGCGAAGATGTCGGCCCCACGGTAGCGGCCCAAAACATCCTTCTGATCGAGTGCCCCGTGCCAGCGGATGCGATCCTCGATGCCAAGCTTTGCGGCAAGCGCCTGGAGCCCGCCGGTGAGCTCTCCCGCACCGATATGCTCGAAGCGCCAGTTGATATCCGCAGGCAACAACGACAGCGCCTTCAGGAGGACGTCATATCCCTTCTTGGGAACGGCGCGCCCGACGCTGACGATGCGCACCGGATCGTCGGGATCCGCGCCGTCGCGCCGGGAATGCTCGCCTTCGAAGGCCGGGAAACGATCGAGATCGAGGCCGTGATAGCTCAGATGGACCCGGGTCTGGTCCTTCGACAGGTCCCGCAGGTGCTCATAGCCGCTTCGGGTGCAGGTCACCGTCCAGCGGGCCCGGTCGAGCTTGCCCGAAAGCTCCCAATCCTTAGAGGTCCAGATGTCCTTTGCATGGGCAGAGCAGGTCCAGGGTATGCCGGTGATTATGCTGGCATAGTCCGTTACCGAGGCCGGCGTGTGAATGAAGTGGGCATGCAGCCACGCGGCGTCTTCCGGCCATTCGGTGACGAGCACCAGCGCCTGACCAAGACGGCGGAAGCGGTTGCGTGAAACGTCGCGCGCGAGGTCCCGGAGGAACGACCCGAGCACCCGCCGGAAGCCGGGCTTCGGGACGGTCTTCACCAGCGCTCGGAAAACGCGCAAGGGCTCCTCATGCAGATATTCAGGCAGGTAATGGACGGCCGCGCGTATTTCGTCATGGACGGGATGGCGTTTCCTGTCGGTCGGACGGCGCAGGGCGACGAGGACGAGCTCATGCCCTGCTCTTTCGAGGCCCAGCAGTTCCTGCGCGATAAACGTTTCCGAAAGGCGTGGATAACCCTTCAGCACGACGGCGATCTTCGGTTTCGGCGACACGTGTCTTCAGTTCGATCTTTTCACGACGGCCAAATGCTCTTTCGATCTATGATCGAGCCATTCGCCGACGATCTCGGATATGTGGACGAGGCCTTCCAGCCTCAGGCCATTGGCGCGGAGCGACGGAGGCGCGCGCTGCGGCAGCGCCTTCAGGGCCGCAGCAAGGCGCAACGGCTCCTCCGCTTCCTGAGGAAGCAGCATGTCGACGAGCCCGAGTGCCGAGGCACGCTGGGCGCGGATCAATTGTTCTTCGCGTGGCTGAAGGCGCGGCACGATCAGGGCGGGCTTGTCGAAAGAGAGTATCTCGCAATAGGTGTTGTAGCCGCCCATCGACACCACGCCCCTGGCGCCGGCTATCAGTTCCTCCATGCGATTGTCGAACTCGATTATCTTGATGAATGGGATCTTGCTTCCCTTCTTGATCAGCTTGTTGCGCTGCTTTGCCGGCATGTAGGGGCCGAGGACGACGAGCGCGTTATGCGTGAGTTCGGGATCCTCCTGATAGGCGTGGATCACGTCATGGATGAGGTCCGCTCCGTCACCACCGCCGCCGGTGGTGACCAGTATGTAGTCGCCTTCCGGCTTATGGCCGGGCAGTGCGTCGTGGGGAACGCTTCTTTGCAGGAATCCGACGAAGTTCATGCGGTCGCGCACGGCAACGGGCACGTCGAGCCCGACCAGCGGATCGTAGAAGTCCGGCGGTCCGTAGACCCAGATCGAATCGTAGAACTGCTCGATCTTGCGCATCGTGTCGCGTCGCTTCCATTCCTCTTCAAGGAGGTGCGGCGCGTCCATGATTTCCCTCAGACCAAGCACCAGCCTGGTGCCGTGCGTCTTCAGGTAGGCGAGCGTATCCTCTACCTCGCCGCGCAGACCCATCGGCTCCTTGTCGACGACGAAAATATCCGGCCGGAAGGTTTCCGCCGTCGAACGGATGATCGACTGCCGCATTTTCAAGGTCTCGTGCAACTCGATGTGACGGTCCAGCGAGGTATATTCGCCGTTTCGGAGCTTTATGACGCTCGGGATCTTCACGAAGTCGACGCGCGCGCGATAATCGAAGGCGCCGGCGATGGTCGCACCGGAGATGATCAGGATCTGCAGTCCGCTGTAATCTTCCACCAGTGCATGGGCGATGGCGCGACAACGTCTGAGATGGCCGAGCCCGAAGGTATCGTGGCTGTACATGAGGATGCGGGCATCCTCGAAGCGCCGTGTCATACGAAAAACCTTTCGCTCAAAGATAGAAACGTCGAAGTCTATTGCAGCGATCGCTTGCAGCCAACAGCGATACCGGGGCTTATTTGTAGGGATCGGCGGCGTCGCGCAACCCGTCTCCCAGGAAGTTGAACGCCAATATCACAAGAATGACCGGGATCGTGGGGAAAAGCAGCCAAGGATAGAAGGCAATGACGCTGACGCTCTTTGCCTCGGTGAGCAGGATTCCCCAGCTGGTTATCGGAGGGCGCAGGCCGAGGCCGAGGAAGCTCAACGCCGTTTCTCCGAGGATCATGCCGGGTATGGAGATCGTTGCCGTTGCGATGAGATGGGACATGAAGCCCGGAACGAGGTGTCGCCCTATGATGCGTCCGCTTCTGGCGCCCATCAGCTGCGCCGCAAGGACATAGTCTTCCTCCCGGAGCGCGAGCAGCTTCGAGCGCACGGCGCGCGCAAGGCCGGTCCAGTCGAGAAGGCCTAGGATGACCGTTATACCCAGATAGATGAGAAGCGGGCTCCATGTCGCCGGCATGATCGCCGCCAGAGAAAGCCAGAGCGGAATGCTCGGTATCGACTGCAGGACTTCGATCAGTCTCTGGACCACAAGGTCGAAGATCCCGCCATGATATCCGGCAAGCCCGCCGATGACGATGCCGAGAACGAAGCTGACGGTGATGCCGAGAAGTCCGATCGTCAGCGATATCCGCGCGCCGTAGATGATCCGCGACAGCACGTCGCGGCCGAGACGGTCCGTGCCCAGGAGGAAAAGCTGCCCTCCCTCCGCCGGGCAAACCAGATGCAGATTGCTTTCGAACAAACCCCAAAAACGGTAGTCGTCGCCGCGGCAGAAGAACCGGATCGGCTCGACCTTCGACGTATCGTCCGCGTAGTTGCGCTTCAGCGTGTCCATGTCCAGCGTCATCGTCCGGCCGTAGACGAAGGGGCCGACGAATTCACCCTCGTGGAAAAAGTGAACCCTCTGCGGCGGCGCATAGATGAAATCGACATTGCGCGTGTGCAGGTCGTAGGGCGCGAGAAACTCGCAGATCAGGATCATGCCGTAGAGCACCGCGAGGAAGATGCCCGAGGCGAGCGCGACCTTGTGGCGCTTGAACTTCCACCACATCAGGCGCAGCTGTGATGCCTGGTTCACCCGCACCTGCTCCTCGGTCATGACCTCCACGGAATACGGGTCGAAGGGCGCGGTCGAAACGTAGTGCGGAAGGGGCTCGCCGGGCGCCGGGATCGGTGACGTCACTTTGTGCTCCTGCCTTGCAGACGAATTCGAGGATCGAGGACGGCGAGCGCCAGATCGGAAACCAGCACTCCGATCACCGTGAGGAACGCGAGGAACATCAGGAACGAACCGGCTAGATACATGTCCTGGCTCTGCAGTGCCTTGATCAGCATCGGTCCGGTGGTTTCGAGGGACAGCACGATTGCCGTGATTTCCGCGCCCGAAATGATCGCCGGCAGGATCGAGCCGATGTCCGAAATGAAGAAATTGAGCGCCATGCGCAGCGGATATTTGAGCAGGGTCCGCGTGGGCGAAAGCCCCTTGGCGCGGGCGGTCACGACATATTGCTTCTGGAGCTCGTCGAGCAGATTGGCCCTGAGGCGCCGGATCATGCCGGCAGTACCGGCCGCGCCGACGATGATGACCGGGATCCAGATATGCTCCAGTATCGACTTCGCCTTTTCCCAGCTCATCGGCTCGGAAAGATACTTCTGGTCCATCAAATGGCCGATCGAGGTTCCGAACCAGATATTGGCGAAATACATGAGGACGAGGGCCAGCATGAAATTCGGGATCGCGATGCCGATGAGTCCGATCAGCGACAGGCCGTAATCGCCCCAGCTGTACTGGTGCGTCGCGGCATAGAGGCCAATCGGAAAGGCGATGACCCAGGTGAAGATGATGGTGACGAAGGAGACCAGGACCGTGAGCCACAGGCGCTCGCCGACGACCTCGCTCACCGGCAATTCATATTCGAAGGAATAGCCGAAATCGCCCTGGAGCATCCCCGCGACCCAGTGGACATAGCGCAGGATCGGCGGCTGGTCGAAGCCATACTGCTTACGCAGCGCCTCGATCTGTTCCATATTGACGCCTTCGCCCTGCGCCCTGATCTCGGCGATGTAGCTTTCGAAATAGTCGCCGGGGGGCAGCTCGATGATGGCGAACACGAGCGCCGAGATGATGAGAAGCGTCGGGACCATGACTGCGATGCGCCAGAGAATGTACCGCAGCATCTCAGTCGTCCTGTTCCAGCCAGAAGGTGTCGGGCTTGTAGGCGCCGAGGTAGCTCGTCGGGTCGAAACCGTACAGCCCCTCATCGGGGAAATTGCGCAGCTTCTTCGTGACGAGGATCGGCTGCAGCGAGCTGTTGACCAACCCGATCGAGAAGACCTGGTCCGTGTAGATGGACAACATCTGTCTCCAGATGTCCGCACGCTCGGCATCGTCCGCGGAATGCCTCCAGCGCTTTAGCAGGTCCAGGAGCTCGACGACCGGGGGAAGGTCGGGCGCCTCGCCCATTTCGCCATGCGACATATAGTTCAATCCCCAGACGGGCCACTGCAGCTGGTCGTCCGTGGTCGGTGCAAGCTGACCGGGGCTCATGTCCGCGGTCGGCACGCCGTTGTCGAGGCCGAACCACATCGACATGATTATCTCGCCGCCGACCGCGCGGCTGCGGAAGGTATCCCGCTGCGAGGTGCGAATGAAGAGCGAAATGCCGACCTCGCGCCAGTAATCGGTTATGAGCTGAAGCACATCGGTATCGAGCGTGCTTTCGCCGGCCGTCTCCACCACGATCTGCGCCTTTCGGCCGTCGGGAAGAATACGGATCCCGTCGCTGCCGCGCTTGGCCAGTCCAGCCGCGTCGAGCAGTGCGTTCGCCTGGTCCGGATCATGGGCGATCCAGGCACTTGCGAATTCGGGCCGGAAGAGAGGACTTTCGGGCAGCACCGTGTCGGCGCTTTCCTTCGTCAGCCCATAAAAGGCCGCCATGTTGATCTCGCGACGGTCGATTGCAAGCGACAGCGCACGACGGACGCGCACGTCCCTGAGCAGCGGCCGCCACACCGGGTCGGCAGAGTTGAGGTTCGGCAGCAGCGCCAGGCGTGATCCCGAAGTCTTTTTCCAGAGCTTCACCTCAACCGGGTGCCGCTTCTCCGCATCTTTGAGATAGGTATAGTCGACGAAATCGATCCCATATGCCTGCAGGTCGCTTTCGCCCGTGCCGGTCTTTGCTGGAATGAGTGAGGACGAACTGACGCTGAGCACGAATCGGTCGATATAAGGCAATTGCAAGCCGTTTTCGTCCACCCGGTGGTAGTAGGGGTTGCGTTCGAAGACGAACTGTTCGGCCGGCAGGGGCGTGGTGTTGCGCCACGGGTCGAGGGTCGGCAGATCCGGATTTTCGGGCCGGTAGGAGCGCGCCATGCGCATGTGGAGCTGGCTCCACCTTTTGACCCGCTGCTCCTTCAGGAACGCTTTCAGCTTGTCCTCATCCTGATATTTCGTGTGGAACTGCTTGAGATAGGCCGAAGGCATGACGACGACCAGCGGCTGCGGCGCGGCGAGTTCCTGCAGGAAAACCGGGTTCGGCATCGGCCAGGAATAGCGAACCGTTCGCTCGTCGACGATTTCGAACTTAGCCGCCTGTCCGTCCATGACCATCGCGGGCGGCAGGCCGGCCGGGGACAGATCCTCGTTGAGGAGCACGTCTTCGAAGCAGTAGCGGAAGTCCTCGGCCGTCAACGGCGTGCCGTCCGACCACTTGTGGCCCTCGCGCAGATGGAAGGTGAAGATACGATCCTCGACCGTCTCGTAGCTTTCGAGAATGTCGGGCTGGAGATTGAGCTTCTCGTCGTAGCCGACCAGGCGGGTATAGCCGTAGATCGTCATCAGGCGAATGTCCTTCGCACTGCCGATCAGGCTGCGGATCGTGCCGCCGTGTCGGCCGGGCTTGCGTCCCAGCGCCGCGACATCGATCACCCGCGGCGTCTTCGGCAATCGTTCGCCGACCGGCGGAAGCTTGCCTTCCTGAACGAGGGTGGCGAGCGCGTCGGTTCCGCCCGCGGCCGCGAGCATCGCTTTCGGAAATGCAGCCGAAGCGAGAATGCCAAGCGCAGTTCTTCGGGTGATCATCGGCGTAACTCCCTGGCATCCACCGATCTGCGGGCGAGGACATAATGCCCGCCGCCGAGATCGGCGGGAATAAGAGCACCGTTCTCGCCGCCGTCGGAGAATTGCGCACCCCAGCGCTGCTGGTCCGATCCGCCGCTCGCCTGAAGGGAATCGAAGTCGAGCTTACGGTCGAGATCGGGATAGGGAACGGCGGCGAGGAGCGACCTCGTGTACGGGTGGACCGGATTGCGCATCAGCACCTCACGCGGCGCCAACTCCACGATCCGGCCTGCGCACATGACCGCGATCCGGTCGGCCATGTAGTCGACGACCGCGAGGTTGTGCGAGATGAACAGCATCGTCAGGCCGAGCTCTTTCTGCAAGTCCTTGAGAAGATTCAGGATCTGTGCCTGCACCGAAACATCGAGCGCAGAAACGGGTTCATCGCAGATGAGAAGCTGCGGCACGAGCGCGAGCGCCCGGGCAATCCCGATGCGCTGCCTTTGGCCGCCGGAGAAGCTGTGGGGATAGCGATTGATGAAGCGCTGGTCGAGACCGACCGCCTGCAAAAGGGAGCGAACGTGTTCCTCACGCGATTTCGGCGTCCCTCGTCCGTGAATCTCCAGCGGCTCGCTGAGGATGTTCTTCACGGTCATGCGCGGCGAAAGAGACGAGACGGGATCCTGGAAGACCATCTGGATCTTGGCCCGCAACGTCTTGAGTTCCCCGCCGTCGAGCTTCAGGACGTCGAGCGCACCCTCCCCGTCGTCGAATGTGATCGTCCCCTTGTCAGGCGTCACCGCCCGCATCAGGATCTTGCTTACGGTCGTCTTGCCGCAGCCGCTTTCACCGACGAGCCCGAGGCATTCACCGCGGCGGATGTCGAAGCTGACATTGTCGACAGCGCGATGCCGATATGCCGTGCCGCTGCCGAACCAGCCGGAGCTACGCGTGGAGAACGTCTTTGAAAGGTTGCGGACGGACACGAGGACATTGGGACCCGCCGCTTTCTTGACTTCCCGGTCGCCGACGATCGCGCCGGCCTTGACCGGCACCTCACGCAGCGCCTTCAGCCGCTCGCCCGGCTTCATGTCGAAGTGCGGCACGGCAGCCATCAAACCCTTGAGATAGGGATGCCGAGGATTGCGGAAGATCGCATCCACAGGTCCGGCCTCGACGATCTCGCCATGGTAGATGACGACCACCTCGTCGGCCATGTTGGCAACCACCCCGAGATCGTGGGTGATCAGAAGCATGGCCATGTTGAGCTTGCTTTGAAGCTCGCGCAGGAGCTGCAATATCTGCGCCTGAACCGTCACGTCGAGTGCCGTCGTCGGTTCGTCCGCGATGAGCAGGGCCGGACGGCAGATCAGCGCCATCGCGATCATCGCGCGCTGTCGCATGCCGCCGGAAAGTTCGAAGGGATACATGTCGTATGCCCGCTTCGGATCGGAAAACCCGACATAGCCGAGCAGTTCCTCCGTCCTCTCGCGGCGCCCCGCCTTGTCGGCATCCGTATGGATCTTCAGCACTTCGGAGATCTGGTTGCCGATCGTGTGAAGCGGCGACAGCGATGTCATCGGTTCCTGGAAGATCTTGCTGATGCGTGCGCCGCGGATCTCCTGGATGTCGCGCCCGTCCCTGTCGAGCGAAAGCAGGTCGACGGGGTTTGCCTCGGCTTCGGGATCGTTGAACAACACCCGGCCGCCGACGCTTGCCACGCTCGGCAGGATGCCCATGATCGCCTGGCTGATCGCCGACTTGCCGGACCCGGACTCCCCGACGAGCGCGGTCACCCTTCCGGGCAGAATTCTGAAATTCGCGCCTCGAACGGCTTCAACCTCGCCGCCCAGCACCGAGAATGTGATCCGCAGACCCTCAACTCGCAGCAGGTCCGCTCCTGACGTCATCGCAGCACGCTTCCCTCAATACCCCTCCTGCACAATCCCAACTCGAGGCCGCCCCCAAAATAAAATCATGCAGCCACTTCCTGCAGCGCCGCGCGTCTGATCAGGCGCGCAAAGCTCGCTCCACCCCTTTTAGCGCCGCATGTTTTGCCCTTTAATCGGCTAGGATCAACGGGAACATGCAATAGCTTTACAGCGAAGTTTGCCCGCCCCGCCGGACGCACTGTAACTTTTTGCCACTCAAAAACAGTAGCCTAGGTTAAACGGGCTGTCCAGCATGCCACCGGAAAGGTGTGAACGCGTCGAAGCGGCCTTACGAGAACGGGCAGCTGCCGTTGGTCAGGACGTCCTCGCAGCGCGGGGAACGCCGGAAATCGTCGTAATAGAGCGTCCAATCGGTCGTGTCGGCGGCCCGATAAGGTCCGAACTTGAAGTACTGGTTCTCACCGAGACCCTTGTCCGCATGGCCTACATGGCCCTTGACGGTGATGATCGGCTGGCCGTTGGCAAAGAGCTCTATGTGACCCGAGCCGTCGGGACCGGGCTTCGTGAAGACGACGAAATCGATCCAGCCGGACCTCGGATCCGGCAGGGGATTGCCATGGTTGGTGATTGTGATCCCGTCCGTGCATGAATTGAAGAGGCTGCCGTCTTCCGGCTTCCAATTGCCGTCGGTCGCCACCAGCATGCGCATCTGGTTGACTTCCGGACGGAGCCAGACCGGCGCGTGGCCTGGGGCGCAACGCGCCGGTACGCCATCAAGGCCGGCGGAGACCGGAGGCAGATGGTTGGTTTCGACCGTCGCGAAGAGCTTTCCAGAATTCATGCGCAGCGCCAGGAAGGGGCTGAAGTCGCCCTCGGCACCGGGATCGATCTCTCGCTTCCACTGCGCGATGAGATAGCGGTGGTCGTCGCTCGGCACCGGATCGGCGAACTTTACCGAGAAGCCGTACCAGACCCCTTTGTCGTAGGGCACCCGCAGTTCGGTCTTTTCCCAGATCTCCGCGCGTTCGCTGCAGCCGTCGTGATCCGCAGGGCAATTCGGCACGATGCTGAGCTTCAGCCCACCGTTGCCGGTGCGTTTGACGGCGCTCTGGAACTCGTATGTGCCGGCGCTCTGCTCGAAATTCTCGCGGTAGTAGAGCCCCCCTTCGGGCGAAAAATCCGTACCCTCGAAACCGTCGAACAATCTCCGTTCGTAAATTGGCGGCTCGTCCGCCGACTGGGCATAGGTGAGACTCGGCAAGGCAATCGCCGCCGCCAGCAGAGCTATACGAAACATCGGTCCCCTCATTGAAGCATCTTGTCGATCAGACCGCGCGGGCCAGGCGGCCGCTTCTTGTTGCGGTAGAGCAACATGACATGCTCCGCCTCGGAAAGTCCATCCTCGGTTGCATCATATGCCCGCTCCTGCGCAATTGCAGCAAGGGCGGTATCCCGCGGGTAGAGGACCGTGAACTTCTGGCGAACCCCGCGCAGTTTCTCCTGCCCGAGCGTTTGCCATTCCCCGCCGCAATAGTTCACGAAGGCCTCGCTCGCGACGACGCTGTGGGCATATTTCTTCGTCAGGTTCTGCAGCCGCTGAACCTCGTTCACCGCGGAGCCGAACACCGAGAAGGTCAGCCGGTCGCGCAGGCCGACATTGCCGAACATGACGTTTCCGACATGCAGGGCGATGCCGTAGCCGATAGGGTCGCGGCCCTGCCTCTTGCGTTCCGCGTTGAGGGCGGCCATGCGCGCCGTCGCCGCGCCCACGGCGGCGAACGCCTCGCGGCTGGCCATCTCCGACGGCTCCTTGTGTCGGCCGCAGGGGTAGACGCCGATGAAGCCGTCGCCGATGAAGCTCAGGATCTGTCCGCCGTTTCGGTTGAAGGGCGTGGCGATCGCGTCGAAGAATCCGTTCAACGACTCGATATAGGCCTGCCGGCCTTCCTTTTCGGCAAGCATCGTCGACTGGCGCATATCCGCCATGACGAGAACCGCGCGAACCGTCTCGCCGTCGCCGCGCCGGACCTGACCGCTCATTACGCGGCGCCCGGCATTGGCGCCAAGATAGGTGGTCAACATATTGTCGGCGAGCTTGCCGAGCACGGCCACTTTGGCGGCGATCGCCAGGTGGTTCTGAAGTCTGAGAAGCGCCGCAATGACGTCGTCGCTGAAGCCGCCCTGACGGTCCGTCGTCCACGAGCCGACCATGCCGTGTTCGGATTCGGCTCCGAGAGGTTGCATGAAGGCGATGTAGTCGGTCGCTCCCTGCTCCTTCAGCTCGTCGAAAATCGGAAACTCCGAGGGCAAAGCGGGATCGATCCGACGCCTGACATGGTCGAGATTGTTGCTGAGCAGGTAATAATACGGACTGTGCAGGAATCGCTCGGGATTGAGCGCCAGTTCCTCGTGGCGCAGACCGCTCACCTCGACACCCTGACCTCGCAACCAGGTAAAGCCGAGGGCGTCGTAAAGCGGATGAAGCATCGAGAAAGACAGATGAACGCGCATGAGCGGCAGGCCCGCCGCCGCCAACCGTTCGCAGAAACCGCGCACGATGGTTTCAAGCGTTTCGTCGCTGAGCGAGGTTCGCATGAGCCAGTCAGCGACCTTGTCCAGGAGGATTTCGGAAACATTGTCGTTGATCGGGCTCATGCCATATCCTCATCGTCGCGGCAACGGTCGCCACCAGCGCCGACCGCGGAGCAGCGATCGCTCGCTCGCGGCAGCACTGAAGTGGGTACCCGTCGGTGAAAGAAGGCTCCCGCCGCCTCCCGCGGCCGTTCGTGCAGCGATCGGGTCACCGCTGCGCCCCTGCAGATATTCACCGCGGAGGACATTTTCCAGAGACCACGAGCGATTTTTGATCGTTGCCGGATCGTACACGCAACAGCCCTGCGCATTGCACCCTGAAATTGCCGGGGTCCCTCACGGCCGCATGCCTGCCCGGCCAGACAAAACGACGCAGGCCGTGAGGCGTGCGGCGCCGCTGACGGCGCGCCGCGCTTGACTTGCGGTGGCTTTCCCGCCAACAAAACGACACCGGGCTCCGCAGCCGGATCGCTGAAGCGGCCGTCCCGGCAACAGAACTGGACGCCAATCTTGACCTCTCCGCATCACGACAGGCTGCTCGAATCGATCTCCAGCCGCACCGCTCGCGTCGGCGTCATCGGCCTCGGCTATGTCGGCCTGCCGCTTGCCGTTGCAGTCGCGCGCTCCGGCTTCCATGTCACCGGTTTCGACATCGACCCGGGCAAGATCGTCGCGCTCGACGCCGGGAGCTCCTATATCGAAGCGGTTTCGGACGAGGCGCTTGCGAGCGAAGCCGCCGCCGGGCGGTTCCGCTCCACGACCGACTTTTCGGACCTTGGATTTTGCGACGTCATCATCATCTGCGTGCCGACGCCGCTCACCAGGCACCGCGATCCCGACCTCTCTTTCGTGGAGAATACGTCGCGCGCGATCGCCGACTGCTTGCGGCCGGGCCAGCTCGTCGTTCTGGAGTCGACCACCTATCCCGGCACCACCGACGGTATCGTGCGCTCCATCCTGGAGGAAACGGGGCTCAAATCCGGCACCGACTTCTTCATCGGATTCTCGCCGGAACGCGAAGACCCGGGCAATCGCGCCTACGAGACCACGAGCATTCCCAAGGTCGTGGCCGGAGACGGCCCAATGGCCGCAGGGCTGATGGAGCGGTTCTATGCCGCCGTGGTCACGACGGTGGTTCCGGTCTCGTCCAACGCGACCGCAGAGGCGGTAAAACTGACCGAGAATATCTTCCGCGCCGTCAACATCGCCCTCGTCAACGAACTCAAGGTCGTCTACGAGGCGATGGGCATCGACGTCTGGGAGGTGATCGATGCCGCCAAGACGAAGCCCTTCGGCTACATGCCCTTCTATCCGGGGCCCGGGCTCGGTGGTCACTGCATTCCCATCGATCCCTTTTATCTGACATGGAAATCCCGGGAGTACGAGCTACCGACGCGCTTCATCGAGCTCGCCGGCGAAATCAATTCGGCAATGCCCCGTCACGTCGTGGCAAGGCTCGCCGAGGCGCTCGACCGGCGGGAGGGCAAGGCGCTCAGCCGCTCGGCGGTCCTCGTCATCGGCCTCGCCTACAAGAAGAATGTTCCGGACATTCGCGAAAGCCCCTCCTTGAAGCTGATAGAACTCATCGAGGAGCGCGGCGGCAAGGCCGCCTTCTACGACCCCTATGTGGAAGAAATCCCCTCGACCCGCGAACACATGGCCTTGAAGGGCCGGCGGTCGGTCGTCTTCGACGAAGCGACGGTTCGCGGCTTCGATGCCGTTCTTATCGCGACCGACCACGACGCCGTCGACTATGCCGCGCTTGCCGACTGGTCGCCGCTGATCGTCGACACGCGTAACGTCTTCGCGCGCCACGGGCTTGCTGCCGAGCACATCGTCAAGGCTTGACCGCAGGGGAAATTTCCCCGGTCCGCAAAAGGTCCTCTCCGGAAAGAGCAGCCTTCAGGTTCCGGGCGGCCACCGCGTAGCCGCCGGCGGCACCGTCGATGAAGTGCATATGGTCTCTGCTCATCGGGGTCGGAACGATGCACGTCATCAGCGCCGAATCCTGCCGGTGCAGCCCGTAGCGGCATATGCCCGCCGCCGCGCCCTGCTTCAGCCGCTCCTCGATACGGCCCAGCCGATCGAGACTGATGTCGATCGTCATCTTCAGCGCGTCGTCGAACTTGCGGAAGTCCGAATTGCTGGCGAGGTCTCTCGCATATCGCTTGACGTCGAACGGTCCGAAATTGATGCCGAGCCTGAAACAGAGAAACAGTGCAAGGCTCTGCGCGGCGACGAAGGACCAGGTCAGGAAGCGGCGGCCCCTTGGCGCGACGGCGCGCGATTCCGCCGTAATGCCACGCACGGAAAGGTGCGGCTCGGGACCTTTTTCCGGTACCGGGTGCCCGCCTCGCTCCTCCCCCTCGGCCAAGGCCACGATGTCGCCGATCAGCGCCTGGTATTCCGGACCGATGCCGCGCTCTCCCGGAACCGCGATGATGGAGACGATCGCTCCGTGATGCGAGACGATCGGGTTCCAGCGGCATGACAATCCGGTCAGGTCGGGTCTCGTGCCCGGCGGCGCGGCCTCGATCTGGTAGCGGCCCGCCTTCATTTCCGCTTCCGCCCAACTGGCACCGCCGCCGGAAAACATGGCGTAAGAGACTTCCTCGCTCGCCTTGAAGCGCGCGACACGCATGTCGAACCCGCTGGCGCGCACGTCGGAAACCGGGACGATCGCGGCGCGAAGCTCGAGGCCCAGCTCCTCCGCCACCCATGTCTTCGCCGCTGCGAGCACGTCCCTTGCTTTTGCCGCCAGCGTTGCGGGCACGGCGGCGAGCGCTCCGTCGCCGCCGAAGACGAAGGCGAGGTTTCTCTCGTCGAGGCCGTTCATGAGCGCCGAGATGACGCTCGCGCCCGCCATGTTCACGCTCTTGTATCGCCCTTCGGCGATCGCTCCCGTCGAATTGACGATATCGGCAACGGCGAGCCACCAGCCGTCGGGCAAGGGCCGGTAGTTGGCCTCGTCGGCGACACCTTCGAATGCCTCGAAAAGAGGAAGGCCCGCGTAAAATTCCCTGTCGGCCGGCTGCACCATCGTGGCCAAACTCCTAGAAGTGACTTCTGTTGCTGATTTCCAGGCTGGAGCGATTTTCACCCGATTATGATGGATAAAGCACCTTCGCTTCGATGAATAGATTTCTCTTCTCGCCATGCAATCCGTGCGCGATGGCGCCAATGGCATTGCAGGACCCTCATGATTTGTGCTTGTCTAATCACTACGCCCGGGCAAAGTGCTACGGCAGGCAGGATAAAGCCGGAACGGAATGCAGGACGATACATTTCGAGTGAAGTTTTGGGGCGTAAGAGGCAGCTTGCCGGTATCCGGCGAGCAGTTCCTGCACTACGGAGGAAATACGCCCTGCATCGAAATTCGCTGCGGCAAGGAGGTGCTGATCTTCGACGCGGGATCGGGCCTGCGCGAAGCCGGGCTGTCGCTGATGTCCGAAGGCATCGCCGAGTTCGACGTTTTTTTCACCCACACCCATTACGATCACATCATCGGCCTGCCCTATTTCAAGCCGATCTACCGCTGCAGCTCCGCCGTCCGTTTCTGGTCCGGCCATCTCCACGGCACGATGTCCACGGCCGAAATGATCAACGAGTTCATGAGGCCGCCATGGTTCCCGGTCGGAACGGGCATCTGTCAGGCGAGCCTCGACACAGTCGATTTCCGTCCGGGTGAAACACTGTCGCCGCGAAAGGACGTTTCCATTCGCACCATGAGCCTCGTGCATCCCGGGGGATGCGTCGGCTACCGTATCGAATGGGGCGGGAGGGCGGTCGCGCTCGTCTACGACACGGAACACGAACCCGGCATTCTCGACCCCGTGCTCCTCGATTTCATCGCCGGAGCCGATCTCATGATCTATGACTGCACCTACCTGGAAAGCGAAATGCCGACCTTTCGCGGCTACGGACACTCGACCGGGATGCATGGATCGCAGCTCGCCAGAGCCGCAGGCGTCACGCGCCTCGCCATGTTCCACCACGATCCGTCGCGCACCGACGCCGCACTCGCCGCAATGGAACAGGAAGTCCAGGCTTTCTTCTCGGGCGCCTTCGCCGCGTGCGACCGTCAGGTCATCGATCTATAAGATCGGCGACACGGTTTCTGCTGAAATGCTTGGCTAATTCGCGCCGGTCATAACCCAGTTGTCAGCACGCCTGCCCGCGCTCTCCGAGTCTGTCAAAGCAAAGCCACCGCCAAACTCGCAGATTGAGTGCGGCCAAATCGCATCGGGTGCCGTGCACTCCGATCCGCGGTTCGGGTGGGCTGCACAACAGCGGTCAACGGCTATTCTTGCGCCAGGCTCGGTTCGGTACTGGATAAAGCCACCCCTTCGGAATGGGTCACCTTTGGCGCGCCGTCGAAATATGGGCTGACGAGACGCCGCCACTCCTGGAAATCTTCAGAATTGCGGAAGCCGACCATGTGGTCGTCGACGGTCTCCCGACCAGCAGACGATAAACATGCGGTGTCTCGACGACCCGATGCAGAGCCACGCCGTGGCAGCCTTTCGCCCTCAGAAACAGGGGCGCCGCTCGTGACACGCCCGCTTCAAATTGCGCCTCGCTGCCGGTTTTGGCGGAAATCTCCGCGACTTCAACGATCATGATTTCGCTCCCTGCTGATGGTGTTCCGCATCGATCGGGCGCTCCTCTCCGGTAGCGATCATGGTCCGAGTCGCATCGATGGAGGCATAGATCCAGAAAATGCGCATTGGCTCGGTCTCGGACGCATTGATGAAGCGATGGGGAACGTTTGCCGGGATCCAGGTCGTGTCGTTGGGGCCGAGCGGGTATTGGAGCCCGTCGATTTCGGCAATGGCCTGCCCGTCGAGGACCATCACGCTCTCTTCGCAATTATGTTTGTGAAGACCGATCGCGGCGCCAGGATCGAAAGCGGTGATACCGTTGATCATGCTGGTCGAGCCGCATTTGCGCGTCACGAGCGGCGTCGTGCGGGCGCCATTGCCACGATCATTGCTCTTGAGTTCCTTTGGGCGAAGGATTGCTGGCTGAGTCAACTGAGTTCTCCTTATTCCGGCGCTTTGGCGACAGGCTGGGCTGCGTTGGCCGGGCCGATCCAGACGGTCTTGATGTTGACGAACTCGCGGATGCCGTAGACACCGAGCTCGCGGCCGTAACCTGAGCGCTTGATCCCGCCGAAGGGGTATCGGGGGTCGGACGCGACCATGCCGTTGATGAAGACGGCGCCGGCGTCGATGTCGCGCGCGAGCCGGCGTGCACGCTCCACATCCCCGGTCCAGATCGCGGAGCCGAGACCGTATTCGGTTTGGTTGGCCAGCCGAACCGCTTCTTCGGCATCCCTGACGCGGATGATGGCCGCGACCGGTCCAAAGGTCTCCTCGCAGAAGGCGGCCATCTCCGGGCGCACGTGGTCGAGCACGGTCGGCGGATAGAAATAGCCTGGCCGGTTCAGCGGCGCGCCGCCGAGCTTGAGCTCTGCTCCCGCGGAGATCGTCTTTTCGACCTGCGCATGCAGGCCGCCCATCAGGTTTTCCCGTGCCATCGGACCGATATTGGTATCGCGCTCCATGGGATCGCCTACCTTCAGCTTCGCGACCTTCTCGCAGAAGAGCTCGACGAAACGGTCGGCGATCCCTTCTTCGACGATGAAGCGCTTGGCGTTGACACAGGACTGCCCGACATTGATGTAGCGCGCCTTGACCGCGACGTTTGTCGCCTCTTCGAGATCGGCGTCGGCAAGCACGATGAAGGGGTCGGAGCCACCGAGTTCCAGCACCTGCTTTTTCAGCGCCTTGCCGGCCTGCGACGCAACGATGGCGCCCACTTCGGTGGAGCCCGTCAGCGTCACGGCTGCGATCCTGTCGTCTGCAATGATGCCGGCAACTTTGGCCGGCTCGATCAGCAGGGTGGCAAAGAGGCCCTCAGGGCAACCTGCCTCGCGCATGATCTCTTCGATGGCGAGTGCACATTCCGGCACATTGTTCGCGTGCTTCAGTACGGCGCCGTTCCCCGCGGCGAAAGCCGGCGCTGCAAAACGGAAAAACTGCCAGAACGGATAGTTCCAGGGCATGATGGCGAGGACGACACCGAGCGGATCGAAGACGACGGCGCTTTCGGACGCGTTCGAGGCGACCGCTTCGTCGGCGAGGTATTGCGCCGCGTGCTCGGCATAGAAGTCGCAGTTGTAGGCGCATTTTTCGATTTCGGCCTCGGACTCGACGATCGGCTTGCCCATCTCGCGCGTGATCATCTCGGCATAGCGCGACTTGCCGGCACGCAGCACCTTGGCCATGGCGCCAAGCAGTCGAACCCGCTCTTCGACAGGCTTCTTGCGCCACGCCTTTTGCGTCTTCGCGGCGGCCGAAAGCGCTGCATCGACAAAGGCATCGTCATGGAGCTCGTAGCGGGCAAGTTCCTCGCCGGTGGCCGGATTGGTCGTGACGATCATCGCCATCTCTCCTTCATTCTTGTTGATTGAGTAAAGCCTTGCTTGGCCATTCACGGCGTCGACGCAGGTCGCGGCTGCCCGCAAGCACGCCGTCCTCATCAACACAGGCGTAGACACCGGGAGCAAAGGCCACGCCGCCAAACTATGCACCGCGGTCGAACAGCGACTTCGACAGACTGCGCTCATCGCCCCGCAAGCCTCTCCAAAGCCTTTGTGAAGAAATTCGGGGCGCCGAAATTTCCGGATTTCAGCACCAGAGCGACCGGCTGATCTCCCTTCGACAGAAGCACCGGGACACCCGGATCGATCTCAGGCCCGATCGCCAGCGCCCCAAGATCGAGTGCCGAGACGACAGCGCCCGATGTTTCGCCGCCGGCGACGACGAGGCGCTTAATGCCGGCGCTGACCAGGTGCCGGGCGGTTTCCGCGAAGAGGCCGTCGAGCGTCGCCGCGACATTCTCTCTCCCGAAGCGCGATTGAATCGCGCGAACCTCGTCAGGCGTGCCGGATGAATAGACCAGAGGGGCCCTCCCCCTATTGGCGAGCAGGAAGGAGGTGAGCTCCGACGCGGTGACCTTGCCCTCCATCACACCGGTGACATCGATTGCAAGGGTCGGATGATTGCGGCTGTGAATCTCCACCTGCTCGCGTGTGGCGCCGGAGCAGCTTCCGGCCAGAATAGCCTCCAGCCCGTCAACGGGTAGCGCACCGGCGACGGTGCCACGCGCCAGACCGCGTTCGATGAAGTTTGCGGCAAGCCCGACCGCGATCCCGGACCCGCCCGTGATAAGGCGGTCCGGAGCTGCCGCACGGCCGATGGCGACGAGGTCGTCATCCGTGATCGCGTCGACGATGACGAGAGCACGGTTTGCCTCGCCATGTCTGCGCAAAGCCGCCACTATCGCCGGGGCTCCATCGTGGACGGTGGCGATGTCGACATGGCCGACATCCGAGACCGTCTGCAGCCGCAACCACCGGCGGATATCCGCATCGATCATCGGATTCAGCGGGTGGTTCTCCAGACCGGATTCGTCAAGGAGACGGTCCTTCACGAAGAGATGCCCTTGATATACGGTGCGTCCGGCCCCTGGGAATGCAGGGCAGGCGATCACACCCTTCACTGCAAGCGCGTTGGCGAGCGCCTCCGCGACCGGACCAATGTTTCCGGCTGGCGTGGAATCGAACGTCGAGCAATATTTGAAGACGATCTGCTCGCAGCCTTGATCGAGCAGCCATTTCAGCGCGTCGAGCGATTGCTCGACGGCTACCGCCGCATCGATGGAGCGGCTCTTCAGCGCGATCACGCCAGCCTCGACCTCCGCGTCGGCGGCAGCGCTCGGAAGGCCTAGATATTGCACGGTGCGAAGGCCGCCCTGCCCCGGCAGGCCCTTCGCGATCGTGTTGGCGATGTCGCTCGCCCCGGTAAAATCGTCGGCAATGACCCCGAGAAGCATTTTTCTACTCTCTTTCGGTTCTTCGGCCCGCGCTCAAAAATCTTCTGTCGGACCGCATCGTCTTTTGCCCACTCGGCACAAAGGTCCATCAGGTGGACGTCTGAACAACGACGCTGCGCTCGAAGCCCAGCCGCTCCTTCGATGACACTCGCTCGCGATCTAGCCGAGCAGACGGCGAAGCTTGGCGACGGCGGCGTCGGGGCTGGTCAGCACCGGAATAGTCGTGACCGCCTGCACCGCGGGAAACGCCCGCGCCGTCGAGAAATGCGCAAGCGTGATCGCGTCAAAGCCCTCAAGCCTGGCAGCTGCTTCCGCCACTAGCCGGTTGTGCGTCGCCTCGTCGCCGGCCCTTACGGCTCCGATGGCACCCTCGACGAGGAAGCTCTCGATCTCGGCGGACGGGTCCACACGGGCGGCCTCCTCGCGGAATTCGGCTTCCATTCCCTCCCTCGCGGGCGGAAATGTGTAGAGCATTGCCGTTCGCCCGCCCTTGCGGATGGCGGTCTCGAACATCGCCTCGTTCGGCTTGAGGACGGGGATATCAAGCGTTGATGCAGCCCGTTCGATGGCGGAGCCGAAGGACGAGCAGGTGAAAAGGACCGCATCGCTGCCGATCATGCGCGCATATCTGGCCAATGCCACGATGCGATCCGTCATCTCTTCGGTTATGGTCCCGTCCCTCGCCCTGTCAGGGGAAAGGCTATCCTCGAGGATGTTCACCCGCTTGGCGTCCGGCCACGCCTTGTCGAAGGCCGCCTTGATCGGATCCATGGCAATTGATGTCGCGTGAATGAGCGCGATCTTCGGCTGTGTCGTCATTTGTTGTTCCTGGAAAATAGGTGGCGGCCGCCGGGAAGGAGCGGCGACCGCCGCTTCGGGCCTTGCTACTGCTGGCCCGCCGAAAACACCCAGACACTTTCGGGTGGAATGCGTGCCCAGACCGTCCCGGAAGACAGTTGCTTGGCGCCATGCGCCTTGGCAACAAAATCGCCGCGGCGCAGACGGTACTCCCACCTGTCTCCAAGATAGATGCTGTCGTCGAGGTTCATCTCGAGCGCATTGCCATCCGGCTGATCGCTGACGCTGATCTGTTCGACCCGTATCACCGCCCGCGCGTCTTGCGATGCCGACAAGCCCGACGCCTCGCGCACCGTTCCGTCGAGGCTCCAATTGTCGCCGCCGATGACCGCCGTCCTGCCTTCAACCGTCTTCACCTTTGCCTTGACGATATTGTTGGCGCCAAGGAAATCGGCCGAATAGAAGCTGTTCGGGTTGGAATAGATCTCCTGCGGTCCGCCTTGCTGAACGATGCGCCCGTCCTGCAGCAGGAGAATATTGTCGGCGGCAGCCAGCGCCTCGCTCTGGTCGTGGGTGACGAGGATGGCGCAGATTTCGAGATCGAGGATGAGCTTGCGGATCCAGTAACGCGCCTCCTCGCGCAGCTTCGCGTCGAGGTTGGACAGCGGCTCGTCGAGCAGCAGAACGCGCGGTTCGTAGACGAGAGCGCGGCAGATCGCGACACGCTGCTGCTGGCCGCCGGAAAGCTGTGAGGGAAAGCGATCGCCGAGATGCCCGAGGCCCATGCGCTCCAGGATTGCGTGAACGCGCCTTTCGAGTTCGGCCTGCGCCACGCCCCGGAGTTTAAGGCCGTAGCCGACGTTCTCCTTGACGGTCCGATGCGGCCAGAGCGCGTAGGACTGAAAAACAAGGCCGATATTGCGCTGCTCGGGCGGAAGCGCCAGCTTCTTCTCGCCGTCGAGAACGGTCTTCCCCCCGATCACGATCTGGCCGACTTCCGGCTGTTCGAGCCCGGCAACGCAGCGCAGAAGCGTTGTCTTGCCGCTGCCCGAGGCGCCGAGAAGCGCGACAATCGACCCCCGCTGGGCGGTAAACGAGGCGCCTTTGAGTATCTGCAGGCCACCGAGCCATTTCTGGACATTGCTGACAACGAGTTCAGTCATGGATTTTTGCTCCCAAACGGAGGGCGAGTGCGAGGCCTGCGCCCGTCAATATGATGCTGATGAGGGCGAGCGCGGCGATCGTGTTCATCGCGCCGGTCTGCAGAAGCGAGACCATCAGCGAGCCGATCACTTCAGTGCCTGCGCCCATGAGGTAGACGCCCGTCGCATATTCGCGAAGGAAGATGATCATGATCAGCGCCCAGGCGCCGGCGAGGCCCGGACGGACGATCGGGATAACCACGTCCTTCCATGTCCGGCCGATTGTCGCGCCGGTCGTGCGGGCGGATTCCTCGAGTTCCGGAGCCACCTGGATCAGCGTGCCCTGCAGCAGGCGCAGACCGTAGGAGAGGCCGACGACGAGATAGGCGACAAAGAGGCTGACGAGGGTCGGTCGCAACGGCGTCAGGAACGGCACGAACAGAAAGACCCAGAAGAAGGCGAGACCGACCACCAGGCCCGGAAGGGCGCGGGGCAGCAGCACGATGTAGTCCAGGACCGTGTTCGACATGCCCCAGTTGCGGTGACCGGCGAGGCCGACGGCCAGGTAGATTGCGACTGCCACAGCACCGCCAATCACCGAAAGTACGATCGTGTTGATGATACCGTTATAGAGGCTCGGTACTTCCAGCATGCGGCTGAAGTTCGAGAAGGTGAGCTGGGACCACAGGTTGACCCCCTCTCCCCAGGCGTCGACAAAGGCGCGCACGGTAATTCCACCGATCGGCAGGACAACCGACACGAAGAGCCACAGGCCGATGATCGAGAGAGCGATGATCTGGCCGCTGTTGCCCAGCTTGAGGGTGGAGACACGCGCACCCTTTCCGCCCATCGCCGCATATTTACGAGCATTGCGCAAAAGCTTGCGCTGCATCCATACGAGCGGAAGCGTGATCAGGACCAGGACGACCGCGACCACTGCCATGAGCTGGTAGGTTGGCGTACCGAACAGCGTCGTCAGCTTGTAGATATACGTGGTGAGCACCATGATGCCATTGGGATCCCCGAGCACAAGCGGAATGCCGAAGGTCTCGAAGCCCAGCAGGATGTTGAGCGCGGCAGCAAAGATCAGAGCCGGCAGAACCATGGGCAGGGTCACGTCACGCGAGACCTGCCATATCGATGCGCCGGTCGTGCGTGCAGCCTCCTCCAGATCGGACGGCAGATTGCGCATGGCCGAGGACACGTAAAGATAGACGTGCGGCACGTGGCTGAGGCCGGCGATCAGGATCATGCCCGGCAGGCTGTAAATGTTCCAGGGAACAATACCGATGATGTCACGGACGAAGAGGGAGACGAAGCCCGTCGGGCCGACGGAGACGGTGTAGCCGAAGGCGAGCACGATGGACGAGATGAACATCGGAACGAGAACGAGGACCTCGAGGATGCACTTGCCCCGTACGTCGGTTCTCGTAATCAGAAAGGCCAACAGGCCGCCGAGTGGTACCGCGATCGCGACCATGCCGAACGAGAAGATCGCCGTCGTGCCGAGGGCCTTGTAGAAATTTCTGTCGGAGAAGACGTAGCGATAGGCGTCGAAGCCGAACTCGGCGCGCGGGCTGAAGAAGGCAGCCGTCAGAAAGCTCTGGTAGATGATGAGTCCGACCGGCGCCAGAACCGCGATTGCCAGCAGACCGATGACAATATGCCGGTAGGCGTTCGCATTGCCGTGGCGCGGCATTCTGGCAGGGTATTTCTTTTCGGCTGCGGCTTTCGAAAGCTCGACTGCAGCCGGTGCTTGAGCGTGGGTAGACATTACGAGCCTCTCGCAAACAGGAGCGAAGCCGCGGCGCCGAAGGCGCCGCGGGCAGCGAAGCATCAGCGACCGAGCGCTTCCTTCCAGTCGTTGAGGAACTGGACGCGCTTCATCTGGTCCATGTATTCGAGCACGCCTTCATCGACGGCAATTGGCTTCAGGCCGCCGCCGACACGCTCATTGAGCGTCTTGATGTTAAGGCCGGCGCTCACGTCTTCACGGACGGAAGGCAGGCCGCCTTCGGCGAGAAGCGACTGTCCCTCGCCCGACAGCATGTAGTCCACGAAGAGCTTGGCGGCGTTGGGATGCGGCGCATCCTTGGTGATCAGCGCCAGCCGAGAGAATGCCGGCGTATAATCAGACGCGAAATGGACGCCAAGATTCGGGCTTTCCTTGACCCAGTCGAGCGCATAGGAGCCGATGATGTTGATCGCGATGATGTTTTCGCCGGAAACGACCGTTTCCTTCATGCCGCCCGAGCTCGAATAGATCTTGGCGCCGTCCTCGCCCATGGCTTTGGCCAAATCCCAGAAGTCCTTCCGGTTGCGCGCATCATTGGAATGATGAAGGAAGCCGGAACCGCTCTTTTCAGGGTCGAAAGTGGCAACCTTGCCCTGCAGCATCGACTTGTTGTCTTTCAGGAAGGTGATCATATCGGCATAGGTCTTCGGCAGTTTGTCTTCCGAAAGGGCCTTGGTATTGTAGATCATGCCGATCGGCTCGACGGTCGTCGCGTAAAGCATGTTCTTGAAATTGGCCCAGCTCGGCAACTTGCCGGCTTCCGGGGAAGCGTACTCGCTTGCGTAACCGTCCTGGACCAGGGTCATCTGCAGGTCCATAGCGGAGCTCCAGACCACATCGGCGGTCGTCTGGCCGGCCGCGGCCTCGGATATCACCTGGTTATAGGTGCCGTTCGTGCCGAGGTCGTTATACGCGATCTTGATGCCGTATCTTTTGGTGAAGCCATCCTGCAGTTTTTGCGACTGGGCGGCGTCCGTAGAGGTGTAAACGGAGACGGTGCCCTCCTCCTTCGCCTTGGCGATGAGGTCGGCATAGTCCGCCGGATAGCCGGCTGGTACTTCCTGCGCGGATGCAGTGGCTGCAAACGCGGTCATGAGTGCCGCGGTGACTGCGAAAGCTGTCGAGCGGACGGTGTGTTGCCTATTCATAGTCTGATCTCCCAATAGCGCCCGTGCTCCAAAGCTCCTCCGGGCATTTGCGCGAGGGCCATTGCCTGCCCTCGCGACCTCCGACTTTGCACTTTGGATTTCCAAAACCCAAAGTGCAAACGCTTAGGCGTTGACGGCCTTGCGGTCGCCGCCGCGGTTTTGGACAGCCCGGGCCACGAGCGAGCCAAAGGTGTCTGTGTTGGTGTTGCCGCCGAGATCGCGCGTGCGCGTTGCCGGATTGGCGAGAACCTCGTCGACGGCTCGCTCGATTTCTGCGCCTGCGGCCTCGAATTGCGGCAGACCGCGCTGCTCGCCGAGCCAACTCAGCATCATCGCAGCAGATAGAATGAGCGACGTCGGATTTGCGATGTTCTGGTTCTGGATATCCGGCGCCGAGCCATGCTGCGCCTGGGCGCAAACAAGACCGGTTTCGGCATTGGCATTGATCGAGCCGGCAAGACCGAGGCTTCCGGAAAGCTCACTGGCGAGGTCCGAAAGAATGTCCGAATAGAAGTTGGTCGCCACGATCACGTCGAAACGGGACGGGTCACGCACGAGGTGCGCCGCCATCGCGTCGATGATGACATCGTTCAGCGTGACCTCGGGAAACTCCTCAGCAACCTTGCGCACCTGCTGCAGGAAGAGGCCGTCCGTCAGAATGAAATTATTGGCCTTGTGGACCGCAGTGACCTTCTTGCCGCGCTTCATCGCAAGCAGAAAGGCCTGGCGTGCGATGCGCTCGCAGGCGGAAGCCGTGATCTTACGCACGGAAAGCGCGACGTCCGGGGTCGGCATGAATTCGCCGGTACCGGCATACATGTTGCGGTCCGGATAGAAGCCTTCGGTCGCCTCGCGCATGATGACGAGGTCCATCTTCTTGGCGTCGTTCAGAAAGGGGCGGGAGCGTGCTGGGCGCACATTGGCGTAAAGGTCGAGCTTGACACGAAAGCCGGCCGAGACGTTCACGCCGCCCTTGTCGCGGGGCGGATAATCCATGTGCGACTGGGGGCCGAGGATGATTCCATCGAAGGTGCGGGCAAGCTCGATCGTCTCGTCCCGGAGCGTCGAACCATGTTTTTCCAGGCTGGCGAAGCCGGTGTCCTCAAAGTGGTATTCGAGGCCGAGACCGAACGCCGCGTCCGTGGCCTTCATGACCTCCATTGTTGCCGCGGTGATCTCGGGACCAATCCCATCACACGGCGTCACGAATATTTTCATCTGACAATCTCCCATGAGGCAACGGCCGACCGGCCGCGCAACGTCACGGGCAGATTATTGGCTTTTTAAATCTGAAAATGCAATAACTATTTTTCAAGAAGTTCTTTTTCATGCGCCTGGTGCGACCAGGACCAAGTCACAGGCGACTTCTTCGAAAGCGCGCCCCCCAGGTGCCGTCGCATCGCATAGGAAGCCTCGACGACCTCGCCGCGCTCAAGAAGATCAAGGATTTCGAGGTGTTCCCTGCACTGACGCACGGTGCGGCTGCGATCGACCCGCGAACGATATTCGAGCAGCCGGCGCATTCTGTTCACGCGCACGAGCGAGAGGTGGAAAAATGGATTGTTCGACATCTTGATCAACTCTTCATGGAAAAGCGCACCGTTGTGTAGAAGCCGTTCGGCCGGCAGTCGCTCGATATCCGATTCCAGCATTCGCAATTGAATGCGCCGTTGCTCCTCGATGATCTTGCGATCGAGTCGAAACTCAGGTTCCAGCATCGCCGCCGGCTCAATCAGCATGCGGAACCGATAGATTTGTTCGAAGGCCTCGGGCGTTTTGGCAACCGGCAGGAAGCGCCAGCCGTAGCCCTGCTTGCGCTCCGCCCATCCTTCACGTGACGCGCGCATCAAGACATCGTTGACCTGCGATTTCGTCAGATCGTACCGCTCTCTCAGCATCTGCTCGGTGACTTCGGCCGGTATCCGGTCGGTGAGCCAGTCTTCTGCAAGACGCTGGTAGTCGTTGGCAACTTCGAACGGCTCCGCATCCTCGCGAACGCGTTCGGCAATACTGTCCGTGACCTCCTTGACGAAGAACCCCCTGTTTTCCTTCTGCTCGAGGAGACCTTGCGTGGCCAGCATGTCCATCGCCTCGCGGACCGGTGAGCGGGAGACGCCAAAGCGATCTGCCAACTGCTGCGTCTTGAGGTGATCCCCCACCGCCAGCTCTCCAGAGGTGACCAGCAGGGCGATTTCATTTGCAATGGTTTGTGCCAGCTGGCTGGAGCGCATCTCGGTCAATCCTATGAAACGTTGACGTCGCCGCACGTTAATCCATGACAGCGGCAAAGGGAACGATTCGAGCCAACAATTTGCATACCCGGCCCCCAGAAAAACCAATAATCGGCCGAACTGACATTGACACAGCCGGTTTTTTGGCTTTTTGAATATTAAAAATCAACACTGGAGGAGACATGCGCTTTCG
Source organism: Ensifer meliloti (assembly GCF_030064585.1). Classification (NCBI taxonomy): domain Bacteria; kingdom Pseudomonadati; phylum Pseudomonadota; class Alphaproteobacteria; order Hyphomicrobiales; family Rhizobiaceae; genus Ensifer; species Ensifer meliloti. The sequence continues at coordinate 12,144 of NZ_CP120364.1, read as the reverse complement.
AGAGGTGCCTACGTCGCATGGGGTCATTAAAGCGATTGATCTCCCCTCCACCTTCGGCCAGGACTTCGCCAGGCTGCCGTTTGTCCATCGAATCCTGCTGGAAAACGTCGCCAAGAAAGACACAATCCGCCTGCCGCACATGATCGCAGCCCTGCGGCGCTGGCTTGTCAGCGGCGCGAGTGAGGCTGAGGTCGCCTTTCATCCGTCGCGTGTCCTGATGCACGACACGACCTGCGTACCCGCCCTCGTCGATATCGCTGCCATGCGCGACACCATCACCGAGGCCGGCGGCGATCCGGCGAGCCTCACACCGGTCCTGCCGGTCGACGTGTCCGTCGATCATAGTGTCGGCGTCGACATGTATGGACGGCCTCAGTCCCGCGCCTTTAACATGCAGCGCGAGATGGAGCGCAACAGCGAGCGCTACCGCCTGATGAAATGGGCAACCCGGGCCCTTCCAGGTGTTACGGTGCATCCGCCCGGCACCGGGATCATGCACACGCTCAATCTCGAACAGCTGGCGACCGTCATCCGTCTTGAGGAGCGGAACGACGAAACCTGGGCAGCGCCGGACACACTCATTGGCACCGACAGTCATACGCCGATGATCAACGGCATCGGAGTTCTCGCTTGGGGCGTTGGCGGGCTGGAGGCGGAAAGCGTCTTCTTCGGTTTCCCGGTCACGATACGGCTGCCGGACGTCGTCGGCGTACGCCTGACCGGACGACTCTGCCCCGGCGTGCTCTCGACAGATCTTGCCCTGGAGGTCACGCACCTCCTGCGCCGCCACAAGGTCTCGGGAGAGTTTGTCGAATTCTTCGGGCCAGGGGTGTCGGCGCTCACCGGCGGCGACCGCGCCGTCATCGCCAACATGGCGCCCGAATATGGTGCGTCGACCGGTTATTTCCCAATCGATGGGCAGACTATCGAGTACCTGCGGCGAACCGGTCGAAGGGCGGAGCACGGCTCAATGGTTGAAGATGTCGCGCGTGCGATGGGGCTTTGGTTCGATCCGGACGCCGAGCCGCGCTACAGCCGGATCGTCGAGCTTGATCTCGCCAATGTGCGTCCCCTCCTTGCCGGGCCACGGCGGCCGCAAGACAAATTGGCGCTGACTGAGGCTGCATCTGCCTTGGAAACGGCAGCCGGCAGGCCGCTTGAGGAGACATCCAACGGGATTCCGGACGGTGCGATTGCTATCGCGGCGATCACGAGTTGCACCAACACCTCCGACCAGCGTCTTCTGGCTGCCGCTGGTCTTGTGGCCCGCAAGGCAAACAGGCTCGGTCTGCGCCCGCCTCACTGGGTCAAGACATCATTGGCGCCGGGCTCGCCGTCTGCCGAACTCTTCCTGAGACGAAGCGGACTGCTGGCGGATCTGGAGGCGACCGGCTTCAACATCGTGGGTCATGGATGCACCACCTGCATCGGCAATTCGGGGCCGCTCCACCCGGACATGGCCGATGCCATCGCCAATGGCACAGTTGCCGCCGCCCTTCTCTCGGGCAATCGCAACTTCCCGGGCCGGGTGCATCCGAGCCTGCAGCTTGGCTTCCTCGCCTCGCCGCCGCATGTCGTCGCCCTCTCGATGATCGGAAAATTCTGTCGGTATCCGATGAGTGTCAAAGTCGCGGACTCCGCGGACGGATCCGCCGTCTGCCTTCGCGATCTCCTCCCGTCGGATGACGAGATCAATGCCATTGTGCGAGACTTCTCGACGTGCGAGGATTTTGGACAGGCATTCCGCGACGCGACGAAGAACGATGCATGGCTTGCCCTCGAGGCGCCATCCTCTCCAACATTTCCCTGGGATGAAAATTCGACCTATATCCGGCGACCACCCTTTGCCGTCGCGAGCAACACCAATCGGCTCGGAACCTATACAGCCCATCCGCTACTCGTACTGGGCGACGACATGACCACGGATCACATCTCGCCGGCCGGCCAGATCGATGCCGAGAGCTATGCCGGACGTCATCTCGTTGCGGCCGGCGATCCGCCAAACGACCTCAACGTCTATGCGGCCAGACGAGGGAACTGGGCGGCCATGGTCCGCGGTCTCTTCGACAATCGGACGGCGGCCAACCTCCTGCTTGACGGGCGAGCGGCCTCGAGGACCGTATATGCCCCTACGATGGATGAAGGTCCGCTATGGGAGGTGGCCGAACGCTACCGGCAGGAAGGACGCGCCGTCGTCATCGTAGCCGGTGAGCGGTACGGAGCCGGTTCGTCGCGCGACTGGGCAGCCAAAGGCGTCGCACTGCTTGGTGTGCGCGCCGTCATCGCCAGGAGTTTCGAGCGCATCCACCGCACGAACCTGATCGGCATGGGAATCCTACCCATCGTCATCGAGAACCTAATCCCTTCACCTTCGGCACTGGACCTCATCGAAGTTGATGCCAGACACATAGAACCTCGCTGCGATATCAGGCTGGTCTGGCTGAGCGCCTCTGGCGCAGCCAAGACATTGACGGCGCGTGCTGCGGTGGAAACGGAGCAAGAGGTGGAAACGCTTGTCGCTGGCGGGATGATTCCTCTCATTCTTGATCGCCACTTGGGGGGACTAGAGGTTTAGCCCCAAGGGTTCCGACCATGGCGACCTGAGCGAGTGCCCATTCAGCTAAGAAAGGAAGTAATTGGCACCGGTTAGGAATATTTATCGACCTATAAGATCGGCGACGCTGCGCCAGCGGCAGGCCGCGTGCGAGGCGGTGACGTCGAAAAGTCCGGAGAGGAATTCCCATACGCTCTCGTCGTGAACGAGGTGGTGGGTGAGAATTCCCACCGTCCCGCCGCCCTTCTCGATTTCATCCAGTCGGCTATCGATGTCGCGAAGGATATCGCCATAAGGGCGACAGCCGCGGGTGCCGTGCCAGTCCATCACATCCACATGGGCATTTATGAGCTGCAGCCCGGGAACGCGTAATGCGGCGGATTTTGCCCCCTCCTCCGGTCCGAAAACCGAAAGGGCCCTAAACCCGATCTCGTGCAATCCGGCGACCAGCCCCGGATCGATCCGGTTCCATGGCGGAACGAGGAGCGGCACCATAGCGGTGGGATAAAGCGCGCGCAGGCGTGCCCAACCGGCGCGCAAGTCGGCCGCAACCATCTCGCGCGACCTGTGTCCTCCCAGTTCCTGGCGTTTTTCAGTCACAGGGGCATGGTTTTGATGGGACCACCCGTGGACAGCAACATCGACATGCGGACGGCCGGCGAGGCAGCGCGAGAGGCGCTCGTCGGTATGTGCCGGTATGACGGCCAAGCTCACCGGCACCGAAAAGCGGTCGGTAAGGTCGAGCAGTCGGTGAAGGGCCGCCGTCGGCTCGACGGCATCGTCGTCCCGCAGCCAGAAGTCGATCGATCCGCCTGTCTCCTGCAGGCGATCGAGCCTGTTGGCAAGCGTTTGCCAGATCGATGCCATCGTCATTTCGCACTCCCAACGAACTCGGCGAAGATTCCGGAGAGACGTGCGGCGGCGGCGGGAAGCGAGCGCTGCTCGAAAACGAAACGCCGCGCGCGCTCGCCAAATTGCCTGCGTAAGGCCCCGTCCACGAGGAAGTGTCGCAGCGCTGCCGCCAGCGCGTCGATGTCCCCGGCCGTCGTCAGATATCCCGTTTCGCCGTTTCGTACGACTTCTGGGACACCTGCCGTGTGCTGCGCGACGACAGGGAGGCCGACAGCCTGCGCCTCCAGATAGGATAGTCCGTAGGCCTCCCCGCAGCCCGGCCAGACATAGAGGTCGCCGCCGGCGAGAATCTCCGGAATCGCCTGAGGCGGCTTCTCGCCAAGCCAATCCAGCCGTCCTGCGGGAAAGGCCGAGAAGGCTTCCGATACGCCAGCCCGTGCAGGGCCGTCGCCCACCACCGTCAGCGTCCAGGGCACATCGGCGACGAGGGCGAGCGCGCGGGCAAGCATGCGATAGCTATCCATCTTGTCGCCCGTACGCATCATCGCGACGGCGAACAGCCGGTTCCCGCCGGCCTCTGATCTTCGCAGGTCACGAAACGGCGACACATCGATGAAAGGGGCGAGCAGCGCAGAGCGCACTTCCGGTATCGCCTCTTCGAGACCCTCGCGGTCACGATGGGTGAAACAGATGTTGACCGCAGCCTGCCTTGCACCGGCGGCAACCTCATCTTGCGCAAGTTTCCATGCACCCAGATTGCGCCGAAAGGAGTACGAACTCTCGGCGGTAACGTAGGGAATGGAGAATTCCGCCGAGAGCGCAGGACCGATGAGATCCGGAGCCTTGTAGTAGGGGTGGTAGCAAAACCATAGGTCGGGCGGGCCTTTCGACTGCCAGAGCCGCCGAACCCGGGCGATCTCCGCTTCGGCCTCCTTGCGGAACGCCGAAAATGCCGCATCCGAGGCTTCACGCGAGAAGGTGCGCAGTTCCGAGGCGATGCCGACGTCGTGACCTGCCAGCCGTAGCGCTTCGATCAGCATGCGTGCCATCTGCCTGTCGCCGGACGGGACAGGGTGGTCAGGCGATTTCAGCGGCGCATGAAAGGCGATCTTCATTCGGCGCGAGCTATCCCGCCTCCCGTCCCGATGTCAACAGGCCCGCAGCCCGACGACGTGCGGCTGCAGTGCCCCGACTATTCCGCCGCTGCCTCCCCGCCGCCCTGGGCGAGCGCCGCGTTCTTCTTGGCGATCGCGTCGCGTGTCGCGGCAGCTGCCGCTGTCGCTTGCGCTTCATCACCGGCGACCTGAACGGTCGGCGAGGCAAAGTGGATGCTGTTGGCCGCGAAGGCATCCTTGATCATGGCCTGGGCCCGGCGCCTGATCTGGGTCTGGTGTCCGGGCTTCGTCGTCATGGCGAAACTTAAGGTGATGCCATAGTCGCCGAACTGCTCGACGCCCTTCATCTTCACCGTTTCTATGATCAGCGGCCCGAGTTCGGGATCGTCGAGGAGCGCCGCGCCTATGCCCTTGACGACCTTCTTCACCTTGGCAACGTCGGCATCGTAGGAGACGTTGATCATGAACTTGTCGATGACCCAATCGCGGCTCATGTTCTGGACAGCGCCGAGCGAGCCGAAAGGAACGGTGAACACCGGGCCGCGGTGATGCCGAAGCTTCACCGAACGGATACTGAAGGATTCCACTGTGCCCTTGTAGCTGCCGCTCTGTATATATTCGCCGACCCGGAAGGCATCGTCCATCATGTAGAAGATGCCGCTGATGATGTCCTTGACGAGCGTCTGGGAGCCGAAGCCGATGGCAACGCCGAAGACGCCGGCGCCGGCGATCAGCGGGCCGACTTCGACGCCGAGGCCCGAAAGCACCATCATGCCGGCGACGACCGCGATGAAGGCCGCGAGAAAATTGCGCAGGATCGGCAGCAGCGTGCGCAGGCGTGTATTGCGCGCGAGCTCGGAGGAATCCAGCACGGTCAGGCTGGCGCGCGCCATGCGCACATTGATGGATTCCTTGGCAAGCTGCCAGACGAGATCGGCCGCAAGCAGTATGACGATGCCGGCCAGTACGCCGCGGAAGATGCGGTTGAAGGCGTCGTCCTGCATCATCTGCGCGCCGTTGATGCGGAAGACCATGGCAAGCCATACGGCCGCGAGCGCGATGATCACGAGCCTCGCCCCTCGCTCGATCAGAACATTGCGCAGGACGCGGAAGTCCTCCGCCGCGGCAGCATCCAGCATCGTTCTGGTCGCGGCGCTGGTGAAGCGTAGCAGAGGCGGCAGACCGAGGGCATAGACGCCGAGCCAGAACAGCACTTCCATGCCTGCAACCCAGAAGAACCAGAGCAAGACCAGGAAGGAAACGATCAAGGCATTGCGCAGGATGCGGCGCGCGGGCGCCATCTCGGCAACCGGCCGGCGTAACGTCGTGTCGATCGCCAGTCCGAGAACGACGAGCCCCAGGACCGCGCCCGTGAGGTTGCGCACGTCTTCGGGAAACGCAAGCGCCCGCATCATATCGCCGATGGCCCATACGAAAGCGACTGTGCAGATGAAGAGCACGGCCCGCCTGAGCCAGTAACGGGCACTATGCGGAGTAAGCGATACATACGACCTCGCCTGATCCGTGGCCGCGCGACCCGAGATGGCCGGTGTCAATACGGCCGATGCGATCGCGATCAAAAGACGAGCCACGATCCAGGCGATCAGGAGCGGCGCGACCGCTGCCCCGAGGTTGCGCGGCCAATCGGCGATCACGAAAGCAGCAACGGCAGCGATGGCGAAGGCGACAAGCGGCGCGATGCGTACGAAGGCCGCCAGCCCGCTTCCTGATTGCGCGTTGTTGCGGCTGGCACTGCGTCGCAGGAGATAGCGCAGAAGGAACTCGGCGCCGTAGCCGATCAGCAGGACCAGGGCAAAAGCCCAGATGATCGGCAATCTTCCCTGGCTCTGCATGTCGCCGGACACGCGGTCTCTCGCCGCCTGCCATTCGGGCAATGCACGCGGCGCGGCGTGCAGAAGCGCGGTAAGGTGCCTCCTGGCCTCGGCCATCCAGCGTGAAGCGAAGCTCTGGGGCGGTGTGATGGCAGCAGGCCCGGAGGCCGCCTGCCTGGTCTCGATCCCCGGCCTGGTCTCGATCCATAGACGGACCTCGGGATCATCCAACAACTGAATGAGCTGCTGCACCTTGGCCGGAGGCGCTGTCCCCGGCTCTTGAGCCGCCGAGAGCGCCGCAGAAGCAAAGATCAGTTGGAGAAAAAAGACAACGACTGCTGCGACGCGCCCTACACCTGCACCCATGCAATAGCCCCCTGATCGCCAGACCACTCGGCGATGATAGTGGCATATCAACACATACGCGTCACCCCGCAAGGCCGTGCGCTCCGAAGGATGCATGGATCGGCGCCTCGCGCCGAAGCGCCAGCTACAGCGACCTTTGCGCGTGCGATAAGACGCGCGGCGCTGAAGGCCGGCGCAAAGCTCTCCGGATTATGGTCCGGCTCCAGCCGAACCGGGTTCGGCGGCCGACACCGCCGTGGCATGTTCGCGGGCCGAGTGTTTCAGGGCCGACGACGCGACTGCGTCCCATTGCGAAAGTATGCGCTCCGGCAAGTATCTCTTGGCGCTCGCCTCGGCATTTGCAGCAAGACGGCTCCTGAGCTCACCGTCGCCGAGCATCCTGGACAGTGCCTCGGCAAGCGCATCCACATCGTTGCTGGGAACGAGGATCCCATCCTCGCCATGCTTCACCATGTCCGAGGGGCCCCACTCGCATGCAAAGGAAACCACGGGGAGCCCTGCAGCCATGGCCTCGAGCAAGACGATGCCCCATCCCTCGTAACGGGACGACAATACGAAGACGTCGGCCGTCTCCACCCACAGCCCCGGCCTTTGGGTCACGCCCGGCAACTCAACCCTGTCCCTCAGATCCAGCGCGTCCCGCAGTGCCTCGAGCGATTTCCTGTCATCGCCCTCGCCCCAGATGACGAGCTTCCATTCGGGGTGCCTCGTGGCAATCCGCGCAAAGGCCTCGATCAGGAGATCGAAGCCCTTCTGACGCGTGAGCCGGCCAACCGCGGCCAAGATATTGTTGCCGCGTCTTTTCTGCCATTCGCCGGGCAGGTCGACGGCGTTGGCGATCACCCACGCCCTACTGCGCATCTTCTCTGGAAAATAGTCGAGCGCGCCCTTGGTCATCGTCACGAGACCGAACGCGCGCGGATATAGGCGGCGCTGAACCCATTTCCAGACTGGGCCGAAAGGCTGCAGCGCCGGATTGTTGCGCTCGGACACGATCACCGGAGCCTGCAGCCCGATCGTCGCCAGCAGCGTCAGCACGTTCGTTCGGGTCAGAAAGCTCAACACGAAATCGGGCTGCGAGCGGCGAATGGCGGAGCGCAAGCGATAGATTCTCTTGAGCACGAGCAGGCCCGCCTCGATCTTCCCAGCCCTTTGCGGCGGCAAACCGAGGCGCTCGATCGAGATCTTTGGATCCAACGCGTAATAGGGCTTCGCATCCGGCGGTTCGAGGGTGATGATCGTCACTTTGCAGCCGCGCCGAACCCAATGGTTGGCAACCAGGTTCACCACGTGCTCGGTGCCGCCGGCGCCAAGGCTCGGCAGGACGATCGTCACACGCGCACCGGATATATTCGACGCCTCATACGCCGGGGATTTCGAACTGTCGTTCATTTCGAGATACCCCTCCCCTGAAGGCCGGCGAGCGTCACGGACAGGAGTCGTGGCTGCCGCCGCAGCAACGGTTTCTCTTCGCCCAAGGGACATCATCTGGTGCCTCCATTCCGTCTTCGCGATGCAAAACACCACGATCTTCACCAATGCCGATTGGAATGTTACCGGGCGCGCCTCACGCCGTATGCAAGCACGTTATTGACAGAATGCTTGTTTTTCATTTCATATTCAAATTGCTAAAACGAATGCCTGAAATTGCCAGCCGCGGGCCGACCCGGAACCGTAAGCTTAATTAATTGCTTCAAAGAATCAATACCACACAATACGCGGGACCACTGCACACGGAAAGAATTTGATTTTTTCATTCCAAATTCCATCATGAAATGGAATGTAGAATTATTCCTGAAACGAAATATTGTTCTATTCTGCGCGATCAGCGCACCAAAATTACATTTATCCATGCGTGCACCGCGCGCCGGTGATCTCAATTTGAGGGACAGACGATGGCAAGCATTCTCAGACGGGCATGGCGTCGAGTGGAGAAGCGCGTACGGCTTACCGCCAATGCCGCTCAGGCCGACAGTTTCCTGATCTCTTATCCAAAATCTGGCCGCACATGGTTTCGGTATGTTCTTTCCCACTATCTCGCGACGATCGCGCGCGTGCCGGAAACGATAGACCTTCATAACATGTTCTCGATCGTACCGAATTTCGATCTCGACCCGGTGCGCGGAATGCCGGGTTACCGCTTCCGCGAGGCGAAAGACGCAATTCCGACGATCCTCGTCAGCCACCTGGACTATCGCGCCAGCCTGTTCCTCAGGCGCCCGGTCATCATGATGGTAAGAGACCCGCGCGACGTGATCGTGTCGGCCTATTTCCATGCGACCCGGCACAAACACCGTTTCGCCGGCACCCTTACGGAGTTCATAAAGGACCGTGACCAGGGTATGCCCAAGATGATCGATTATCTCAATGGCTGGGCAGCCGGCCTGTCCAACCGCGCGCACTTCGTTCTGAGCTATGAGGGTCTCTCCGCCGACACGGATGGGCGAACCGAAGCGGTGCTGGAATTTCTCCGCTGTCCGGTCGATCGGACGGCGCTCCGGGCAGCGGTCGAGGCCGGCCGGTTTGAGGCCATGCAGGACAGGGAACGGGTAGAAGGCATTCCGGCTCATGACTACGATCGGAACGATGTGGAAAGCCTGCGCATGCGCCGTGGCAAGGCAGGTGGTTTCAGGGATTATCTGGACGATGCGCAGGTCGCAGAGGTCGAGCGTTTGTGCGCTGCCGACCTGACGGTCGCCGCCAAACGTCTCGTCGGCCACACGGGATTGAACGTCTGAACCCGCACCTACGCGCCCGGATGGAACTGCTCTAACGCCGCGCGGCATCGACGGCTGGCCTGCCGATGCTGGCCCTTGCAAACACCTCCCGCAGGACATGCGCCGCCTTCTCCATTGCCGCGGTATCGAGCGCGGGGTCGACCAGGAAGGCAAGACTCGTCTCGCCGAGCTCGCGCGCGTCGGGCAATCGCTGCGCCGGGGCCATGCCGATGTCCGTAAAGGCCTTTTCCAGGTAGATTTCCGAGCAACTGCCGCTGAAGCATGCGACGCCGGCGCCGTTGATTTCGGTGATGATCCGGTCCCGGCTCCAGTCGGGCCGCAGGCGCTCCGGCCGAAGAAACGTATAGAACCTGTACCATGCGTGCTGAATCCCACGCGGCGGCAGGGGCGTGCGCAAAGCCTCGATCTCCTCGGCCGCTCTGGCGATAATAGCCGCATTGTGCGCTCTTATGCTGCGCCATTCCGTCAGGCGCTGCAACTGACGCGATCCCATGACCGCCTGGATCGACATCATGCGCCAGTTGGTGCCGATGGACTCATGCAGCCAGCGGAAACCCGGAGGGTGCTCCTTGTGATAGACGGCTTCATACGACTTGCCATGGTCCTTGCGGCTCCAGGCCTTCTTCCAGAGCTCGTCGTCGTTCATCGCCACGAGCCCGCCCTCGCCTCCAGTGGTGATGATCTTATCCTGACAGAAGGAAAAAGCCGCGATGTCACCGAAACTGCCGACCGGCCGGCCGTCGATTTCGGCGCCGTGCGCCTGAGCGCAATCCTCTATCACCCACAGCCCCTTTTCGCGGGCAAGCGCCATGATTGCGGGCATGTCGCAGGGCCAGCCGGCCAGATGCACGACGATGACGCCCTTCGTCCTCGGCGTCAGCTTCGCCTTTATGGTTTCCGCGGTGATGTTCTGGCTGTCGCGATTGACGTCGGCGAAAACGGCAACGCCACCCGCCATCGGCACCGTGGAGGCCGAGGCAATGAAACTGCGCGGCGTCACGATGACCTCGTCGCCCGGCTCAAGTCCGAGCGCGAAGAGCGCGAGGTCCAGCGCCACCGTTCCGTTGGCGAGAGCCACCGCGTGCTTTACGCCGAGAAAGCGCTCATAGGCAGCCTCGAAGTTGCGTACGTGCGGTCCCGTCCAGGCATTCACCTCGCCCGATCTGAGGACCGACACGATATCCTCGATCTGCTCCTCGTCGTAAACCGGCCAGCGTCCCATCTATCCCTCCGATTTGAACTGGTTCTTGTGGCAATGGCTGAATGATTGCGTGTGACGCCGTGTCAGCTAAACGACGTGACGGATTAGAACGAAGGCTTCCGCCGCCTGCCGCATCACGGTCGCGCCGCGCAAGGTCGCCAGCGCCTTGAGGGTTGCGATCGAGCGCTCATGCGGCGGCTGGCGCACCTGCGAGGCAAACATCTCCATCGCATGGAGCTTTGCCTCGATATGCTCGCTGATGTCGACGAAGACGTTCGGCACGAATGCCGGAGACAGATAGGGCGCATTCCAATTGGTCTCCGACAGGGTCTCATAGGCGAGAATGAGCCTCGGGAATTCCGCCTGGTGCGGCCGGCAGGCGACCAGCGCCGACATGAAGGTCAACTGATGGTCCATGTGCATGTCGCCCACGAAGGGCAACAATACGGTTTGCGGCGACAGCCGGCGAACAAGCTCGAGCAAAGCGGCATTGACAGTGGCATGCGCCGTTTCCGCAAGCTGTGCCGCCGGCAGCCGGAGCCATATGGTTTCCGTCACGCCGAGGGCGCGATGCGCTTGCCCCGCTTCGGCCTGTATCCGGGCAGTTCCCTCCGGATCGAAGGCGGGAGGCTTTCCCTCCGTCACGACCGCGACGAAGACCTCTTCACCTTCGGCCGCGAGCCTCGCGATCGTCCCGCCTGCGCCGAGCACCTCGTCATCGGGATGCGGCGCCACGACCAGAGTTCGCCCGAAAGATATCTGCCCGCCACCCATGAAACCTCCTGATCAAAAATATCGCCGCCTTGGCGCGTGCTCATCCACCCGATCACGCCTTCGGCGTCTCTGCGCCAAGACGACGCGAAAGAAACTCCCTGGCCTCTTGCAGACGCCGTGCATGAACCCGCTCGCCGGTGACCAGCGTCTTCAGGGTCAACAGGAGGATCCGCGCATCGAGCCAGAGGCTGGCATGTGCGACATACCAGAGGTCGAGAGCGATCTTCTCCTCGTCCGAAAGCCGCGTATTGCCGTTTACCTGTGCCCAGCCGGTCATCCCCGGGGCGACGCGGCAGCGCATGCGGCCGAGTTCGCCGAAGCCGGCGACGGTCGCCAAGGGGAGCGGGCGCGGACCTACCATCGACATGTCGCCGGAAAGCACCGCAATGAGCTGCGGCAGCTCATCGAAGCGCAGCCGCCGCAACAGAGCGGTCGCGGCGGTCTGCCGCAATGCATCCGGCTGAAGCGTACCGTCGGGCGCCCGCGCATCCGTCATCGTGCGGAACTTGGCCACGGTAAAGACACGCATCCCGGCACCGGCGCGCGCCTGGGTGAAGAACAGCGGCAGGCCGAGAGCGGCCCAAACGACGGCCGCAGTTCCCGCCATCAGCGGCAGGCACAAGACGAAAACGGTTCCGGCGAACAGGCAGTCTAGAAGACGCTTGAGACGGTAATATCCCAGGGAGGCAGGCAAGCCGAAGCTGACGGCCAC